>NZ_JAGGPN010000020.1:23288-432861 GCF_018613795.1 Arthrobacter sp. ISL-65 | reverse complement strand
AGTTCTCAAACAACAGACACATTCGAATACTTCTCGAAACGATTCCGAATCAATTTCAGGAATTCATGTTTCGCATTTCTTCGCTGCGATGTTTCTAGCTTATTTCATTCATTTTCACTTTGCAAATCCGGGTTGTTCACCCGATATTTACCTCATGGAATGAATCCGCCCAGCACTAATGGAAGCTCTTCTTCATTACATGCTTTGAAGTTGAAGAATTGCTTCTCAGTGAAGGGGGTTGTCACCGCTCAGCGGCGGCGACTCAGAAGACATTACACGCTCCCCCGCGGCCGAGCAAATCGGCTGCGGAGGAGCCTGCAATTGGCCGGTTCCGCTGCTAGGCGCCGGTCACCTGGACCGTGGCCAGGTTCTTCTTGCCGCGGCGGAGCAGCAGGTACTTGCCGTGCAGGAGCTGGGACGGGGAGATCACCGCGTCCGGGTCCGTGACCTTCGCGTTGTTGACATAGGCGCCGCCCTCGCCGACGACCCGGCGCGCCGCAGACTTGCTGTCCGACAGCCCCGAGGCAACCAGCAGATCGATGATGCCTAGCCCCGTTCCGTCCACGGAAGCTGACGGCAGTTCGGCCGTCGCCGCGGCCAGCGTCTGCTCGTCGAGCACCGACAGATCGCCGTTTCCGAACACAGCGGCGGAGGCAGCAATGACCTTTTCTGTGGCTTCGGCTCCGTGGACCAGCGCCGTCACTTCGTAGGCGAGCTTCCTCTGGCCTTCGCGGGCGAACGGGCGCTCGGCGACAGACGCCGCCACTTCCTCGATCTCGGCCCGGGTCAGGAAAGTGAACACCTTCAGCCGGTCCACAACATCCGCGTCAGCGGTGTTCAGCCAGAACTGGTAGAAGGTGTACGGGCTGACCATGGCAGAGTCCAGCCAGATGGCGTTGCCCTCGCTCTTGCCGAACTTGGTGCCGTCGGCGTTGGTGATGAGCGGAGTGCTCAGGGCATGAACCGTCTTGCCCTCAACCTTGCGGATCAGTTCGGTACCGCTTGTGAGGTTGCCCCACTGGTCCGATCCGCCGGTCTGTAGCATGCAGCCGTAATCACGGTGGAGCTGGAGGTAATCCATGCCCTGCAGGATCTGGTAGCTGAACTCCGTGTAGCTGATGCCTTCGTCGGAGCTGAGGCGTGAAGCCACGGCGTCCTTGCGCAGCATCGTTCCCACGCGGAAGTGCTTGCCGACCTCGCGGAGGAAGTCGATTGCGCTCAGCGGCGCAGTCCAGTCGAGGTTGTTGACCATCCGTGCGGCGTTGGCGCCGTCGAAGCTGAGGAAACGGCGGACCTGGGCCTGCAGGTAGCCGACCCACTCGGAAACGGTGTCCTTGGTGTTCAGGGTGCGTTCCGCCGTCGGACGCGGATCGCCGATCAGCCCGGTGGAGCCTCCCACGAGCCCCAGCGGCTTGTGGCCGGCCAGCTGAAGCCGCCTCATGAGGAGGAGCTGGACCAGGTTTCCCAGGTGAAGGCTCGGCGCGGTGGGATCGAATCCGCAGTAATAAGTGACCGGTTCCCCGGCGAGGAGCTTCTCCAGTTCCACCTCGTCGGTGGATACGTGGACAAGGCCGCGCCATTTGAGCTCCTGCCAGATGTTGGCAAAGCTGGGGTCGTTCTGCTGGGATTCGAGGTCGTTTAGTTGTGGCACGCCTTCTAAGTTAGCAGGATCAGCGGCCCCTGGACCCTCGTGAAGGGCTGGAGACAGGCCGGGCCGCGATCGGCCCGGCCTGCCCCGGAAATATTAACGCTCGATGCCCGCCGGAACGTCCGCGGCCGCGATAAGCCGAAGCCGCTGGGTGGGGCGGGTCATGGCAACGTACAGATCGCCAACCCTGCCGTGCTCGTGGTTCAGCATGGCGCTCGGTTCCAGGACCACGACGCCGTCGAACTCAAGGCCCTTGGCTTCCCGCGGGCTGATGACCACCACGTCCTGTTCGTAGCTGCCGGCACCCGTACCGAGCCGGGAGCCATACTTCGCGCGCAGCGCGGCGGTGGCCTCCCGCAGCAGGTCGCCATCGGCAATCACTGCTAGCAGGCCGCCGTCGAGCGCTTGGAGCTCCTCGGGAAGGACCTCCACGAGCCGGTCCACGAGGCCCGACCTCTCCACGCGGTCGATGATCGGCGACCAGCGGCCTTCCCGGACGGCCTTCGGGGCGGAGACCACCAGGCCGGCGGCGTTGGCCATGCGTGCCGCCGCTTCGGCGATTTGCGACGGCGTCCGGTAGTTCACCGTGAGCTCCTCCAACTGCCAGCGGTCGCCGAACATCGGTGCGAGGGCTCCCTGCCAGGACTTCGCCCCGGCTACGGAACTGGTCTGGGCGATGTCCCCGACGATGGTGAAGGACTTGAGCGGGCAGCGGCGGACCAGGAGCCGCCACTGCATGGGCGAAAGTTCCTGTGCCTCGTCGACGACGATATGTCCGAAGGCCCAGGTGCGGTCGCTGGTGGCACGCTCGGCGGCGGTGAGGCGGGCCTCTCGTTCCTCGTTCTGTTCCACGAGTTCCTCGGCGGACATCAGCACATCGACGCCCGCCGACTCCATGTTGACCAGGGTCTGCCGGGCGTTGGCCAGGGCGCGGGCCCGGTCATGCTCCTGCTGGGCGAGGCCGCGACCTGCAGCGGGATCCAGTTCACCGAGGAGCTCCGCTGCTTCGTCGAGCAGGGGGACGTCGGCCTCGGTCCAGGGCGCATCCGGAGCCCGCAGCAGGAGCTCGCGTTCCCTGGCGGTCAGACCGGGGGTGCAGGCTTCAAGGAAGGCAGGCTTGCTGAGGAGTTCGCCCACGAGCTTCTCGGGCGTCATCGGCATCCAGCACAGGTTCAGCGCGACGCGCACGTCACGGGCTGCCCGCACGTCCTCGGCGAGGTACGAGCGGTCGGCGTTGTTGCCGATGTTGCCGGCCTCGACGAGCTCGGTCAGCTGCTCGGTCAGCTCGCGGAGCAGGATCTTGACGAAAGTAACGCGGGCTTCGTTGTGCGGCTTCCCGGTGGAGCGTGCGCGTTCACGGGCGCGCCGGACCTGCCGGGGCGTGAGGGTCAGCTTGCGGCCGTCCACTTCCAGGATCCGGTTTTCGGCCGGAATGCGCTGCCGGTTGGCCACGGCATTGGCGATGACCTTGGCCATCTCCAGCCGGCCCTTGATGGCGGCAACGTCCGCCTCCTGCTCCGGCACCGCGTTGACGCCGGGCATGAGCCTGCCGAGGCTGGCCATGACCACGCCGGTTTCGCCCAGCGACGGCAGGACACGTTCGATGTATTTCATGAACGACGACGACGGGCCCACGAGCAGCACGCCGGCGGACTTGAGCCGGTCACGGTGGGTGTACAGCAGGTACGCTGCGCGGTGCAGGGCCACGGCGGTTTTTCCGGTGCCGGGGCCGCCCTGGACCACAAGGGCGCCGGAGATGGAGGACCGGATGATCCTGTCCTGCTCGGACTGGATGGTCCCCACGATGTCCGACATCCGGCCGGTGCGCTTGGAGTTCAGGGCGGCCAGCAGCGCGCCCTCCCCCTGCAGCGAGTCGGAGTCGGAAAGCATGTCCGCATCCAGGACGTCGTCCTCGATGGCCTTGACCTCGCGGCCCTGCAGGATCAGGTGCCGGCGCCGGCGCACTCCCTGCCGGTCAAACGCCGTGGCCTGGTAAAAGTGGCCGGCCTCCGGCGCGCGCCAGTCCACCATCAGCCGGACGAGGTCCTCGGTGGTGAGACCGATGCGGCCGATGTACTGCGCCTCACCGGAGTCCAGGTCCAGCCGGCCAAAGACCAGGCGGTCATCGACGGCGTCGAGCTGGGCGAGGCGGTCCTCGTACAGGGCCGCAAAGGCGTCGCGTTCGGAGACGTTCTGCATGGTGCCGATTGCTCCGGCACGGCGCACCTGGGCCAGTTGGGCGCGCTTTTCCTCGCGCAGTTCATCAAGCCGGGTGTACAGACCGGCTACATAGTCCCGTTCGTGGGCCAAATCGGCGTCGAGCATCGTTCCCCTATCGCAAAAGACAGACCGTCCATTCTATAGCCTTTTCGGCATCCGTGGCGGCTGTTGAGCAGCTTTTGGCAGGTTATCTGACGGCGCGGCTCCGTCACTCACCGACAAGGCCGCTGGTCAGAGCCGCAGCAGTGACCGCACGCGGTGCCCGGCCAGGGCGGAGCGGCCGCGCAGCTCGCCGAGTTCCATCACCACGCCCACGCCCGAGACGTGGACCCCGCAGCGTTCAAACAGGCGGGCGGCTGCCCCGAGGGTGCCGCCCGTGGCGAGGACGTCGTCGAGGATCAGCACCCGGCTGCCGCGGGCCAGGTCCGTGGTGTGAAGTTCCAGAGTGGCGTTGCCGTATTCCAGCGCGTAGTCCTCGGAGTACACCTCGCGCGGCAGCATCCCGGCCTTACGCACTGTCACCACGCCGGTGCCGGTGGCGTAGGCCGCGGCGGCGGCGAGCAGGAAGCCCCGTGCCTCGACGCCGGCCACGGCATCGAACTGCCCCCTGAACGGTTCCACGAGCGCGTCGACGACTGCCCGGAACGCGGGACCGTCGGCGAAGACGGGGGTCAGGTCCTTAAAGGTGATTCCGGGTTTGGGGTAGTCCGGAACGGTGGCGCAGAGTCCCGAAATGAGTTCGTCCACGGGACCGGGCCTGGGGGGAGGGGCTTGTTCGCTGTGGTTCACCCGTCCAGCCTACGCCCGCGGCGTGCGGGCCTTCGCCGCCTTGTAGCGGGACACGGTGGGGTCCCCTGTGAGCCAGAACCGCCATGGATAATCGTGCGTGCCGCCGTGACCGGCGACGCCGACCCGCGGCCCCGTGCTGACGTGGGCGGCGGATGCGGGCGGCAGCACCAGGCCAAACGGTGAACCCAGGGCGTCCCGCCCGCTGTCCTCAGTGGTCAGCCCGAGTGCCGTGGCCAGGCGCGCGGGTCCGCTGGCCAGGTCCTTGGCGGCTTTCGACGTCGGCCGGCGCGCGAGGGCCAATTCCCGGCCCTCGACGATTTCACCCGCACGCAGGAGGACGGCGGAGGCGTGGCCCGCCGGGCCGCAGACGATGTTGGCGCAGTAGTGCATGCCATACGTGAAGTAGACGTAAAGGTGGCCGGCCGGGCCGAACATGGGGGCGTTCCTGCGGGTGGGTCCGCGGTAGGTGTGGGAGCCGGGATCAGGGTGGAGTGAATCGACGGGTCCCATGTAGGCCTCGAGTTCTGTGATCCGTACGGCGACGGAACCATCGTCGCTGTCGTGCGTCAGGACGGCACCAAGGAGCAGCGGGGCGATTTCGCGGGCATCGCCGGACAGGAACTGCCGCACAGGGCCGCTGGTGGTCATGCCCCGACTTTACCGAAGCGCCTGTTGTCCGGGCTTGCTGCCCCGTGGAGCCGTTCCACGGCCATGTCCGATTTCCGCTAGCAGGGCCCCCTGGGGACTGGCAGGATGGAGTCATGGACTTCTGGCAGCGCTACCGCGCCATCGACGCGCGGGACACCCGTTTCGACGGGCAGTTCTATACGGCGGTGCGGACCACGGGCATTTACTGCCGGCCGTCGTGCCCGGCGAGGACGCCCAAGGCGGAGAACGTCACCTTCTATGAGACCTCCGCCGCCGCCCACGACGCCGGCTACCGCGCCTGCAAGCGCTGCCTGCCTGAGGCCGTGCCGGGCACACCGGCCTGGAACCTCCGTTCGGATATTGCCGGCCGGGCCATGCGGCTGATCAATGACGGCGTGATCAACCGCGACGGCGTTGAGGGGCTCGCCTCTCGCTTGGGCTATTCGTCCCGGCAGCTGAACCGGATCCTCAGCCATGAGCTCGGGGCCGGTCCCCTGTCCCTGGCCCGGGCCAGCAGGGCCCAGACCGCACGCACGCTGCTGGTTTCCACCACGATGAAGCTTGCGGACGTCGCCTTTGCCGCGGGCTTCAGCAGCGTCCGCCAGTTCAACGAGACCGTGGCCGAGGTGTTCGACATGACGCCGACCGCGCTGCGCAGCACCGCCCGGCACCATCCGTCAGCCGCCGCTAGCACCTCACTCACGCTGGCGCTCCCCTACCGCGAACCGTTCGACCCCGGCGTGTTCAGCTTCCTCGCCGTCCGTGCCATTCCGGGGATCGAGATCGGCACCGCAACGTCCTATGCCCGGACATTGCGGCTTCCGCACGGGGACGCGCGGTTCAGCGTGGAATACAGGGGCGTCGAATACTCCGGTACGGGGAACGGCAACGGAGAGGGCGGAACTGTAAAGTACGACGGCGGGCCCCACGGGCGCCCGCTGGTGCTCACCATCGGCGCGGTGGACCTCCGGGATCTGCCGGCCCTGCTGAGCAGGGTACGTCGGCTTTTTGACCTCGACGCCGATCCCGTCGCCATTGACGGCGCGCTCGGTGCCGATCCCCGGCTTTCGGCGTCCGTGGCGGCGGCGCCGGGGATCCGCCTGCCGGGCGCCCTGGATCCGCAGGAACTGCTCATCCGGGCGATGGTGGGGCAGCAGATCACGGTGGCCGCCGCGCGCACGGCCCTCACGCAGCTGGCCGCGGCCGGCAGTCCCAGCGCGGCCGCGGGCGACGGGCTTTCCCGGCTGTTCCCGTCGCCGGCGCAGATCGCCGAAGCCGGTGCTGAACTGCTGCGCGGCCCGCAGCGCAGGATAGAGTCGCTGCTGGCCGTTGCCACGGCGCTGGCCGAAAACAAGCTGGACCCTGGCTACGGTGACGACCTCCCCAGCCTTTCCGCCAAGCTGCTGCCGCAGCCGGGCGTCGGGCCGTGGACCGTGGGATACGTGGCCATGCGGGTCATCGGCGCGCCGGACATCTACCTCGCCAACGACGCTGCGGTACGCAACGGCCTCCGGGCGATATCCGGCGCCAGCCCGATAACCGGCGCCGGCCCAATGACCCGCACTCCGGGACCGGGCGCCGCGCCGTCGGCGGACTTCCGCGAAGTCAGCCCCTGGCGTTCGTACGCCACCATGCACCTCTGGCGCGCGGCTGCAGCTGCCCCCAAAACCGCTGTGTCCCGAACTCCCGCCGCCGGCAGGGCGCAGACAACGAAAGCGACAGTGTGAAATGAAAGTGACAGTTCAATGAAAGCCCAGCTGCTCAGCATGACAACGCCGGACGGGCCGTTCACCATCATCGCCCGCGACGGCGTGGTGCTCGCCTCGGGCTGGACGGCCGACCCACAGGAGCTGACGGGCCAGATCCATCCGCAGCTGCTGCCGGACGCCTACGAGGCAGTGGAGCATCTCGGGGCGATTTCCGCGGCCGTGGAGGCCTTCTACGCGGGCGATCCGGCTCCTGCCATGAACGTGCCCGTCCTGCAGAAATCGGGCCCGTTCCGCGCCCACGCGTGGGACGTGCTCCGCACCGTCAGCCCGGGGGCGCCGGTTACCTACACCGAATACGCTGAGCTGTCCGGGAACGCCAAGGCAGTCCGGGCCGCCGCCAGCGCCTGCGCCTTCAACGCCGCCGCGCTATTCGTACCGTGCCACCGGGTGGTCCGCACGGACGGCACGATGGGCGGCTTCCGCTGGGGGCTGCGGATCAAGGAAAGTCTGCTGGCCCGCGAAAAGCAGGGGCTCGCCGCCGGTTTATCTGTGGCACCCTGAACCACTGCACCTCCAGCTATTTCGCCGGAACCCCGGAAGGCCACGGCAGCAGTTCCGGCAGGTCCACGCCGTCGGCCGCTGCTGAAGCGCGCAGGCTGCCCAGCGACGGCTCCCGTCCGGCGAGCCAGGCGGCGATATCCGTGACCATGCCACTAATCACCGTGGAGCGGCCGCCGGCGCCGATCACCACCGGAGGCATGCCAAGCGGCTGCAGCACCAGCTTCTGCTCCTCCGGAACGCGTGCGGCCAAAAAGGTGAACAGATGCTCACAGAACGGCCTGCTCCACGTTTCCGGGCCGCGGCCGGTGTTGAGGTCGGACGCGTGGATCACAAGCTCGCGCCAGAGCGCGAAGCCGCCGTCCAGCACCACTCCCCCGCGGTAGGAAATGGGTGCGCGCCAGCCGCCGGCATCACCCGCAGCAGCGTTGCCGGCATCCCCACCGGCATCCGCATCCAACGAATCGAAAGCGCGCAGCGCCCGCTCCAGCGCTGAGTCCAGGTCTGCGCGGTGCTGGTCCAGTGCATGCCCGGCGCTCATTTCGATGGCCTTCGTGCGGCCGTCATAGCCGCCGTCGTACAGCTCTACTGTTTCGCCGCGCGCGGCGAACTCGAGCTGCCGGGCCATCGCGTTGGAGATGCCGGCGATGTGCGCCAGCACGTGCCCGCGGGTCCAGCCCGGAAGGGCCGAGGGAGCCGGGACGTCAGCCTCGGTGAGTTTCGCTGCCAGGGAGGAAACGGCGTCGGCCGCTTTGTGGAGTTCGGCGCGCAAAGTGTCAGGTGTGATCGCGGTCATGGCGCCATCCTAACCGAGCGTCATCGCCGGTTAACGCCAGCGAGATGGCACTTGACGGCAGTGTTTTCGAAAAACATTGCCGCAAAGTGCCATCTCGCGCAGAGGCGGGCGGGCGATGCCCTATCCCGCGTAGTCGCGGACGCCGGCGAGCTCGCCCTCCAGCGCGGCAAGCTGGCGTTCGACGGCGGCCGGTGCCGTGCCGCCCTGCGAGTTGCGGCTGTTGAGCGATCCTTCCGTGCTGAGGACGCTGCGGACCTCCGGGGTGAGGTGCTCCGAAATGGCGGCATACTCCTGGTCCGTCAGGTCCCACAGTTCCACGCCGCGGCTCTCGGCCTGCTTCACAGCAGCCCCGGACAGTTCGTGCGCCTCGCGGAAGGGCACGCCCTGGCGGACCAGCCACTCGGCGATGTCAGTGGCCAGCGCGAAGCCCTGCGGAGCCAGGGATTCCATCCGCTCGGCATTGAACTTGAGCGTGGCGATCATGCCGGAGACAGCCGGCAGCAGCAGCTCCAGCGTGTCGGCGGCGTCGAACACCGGCTCCTTGTCTTCCTGCAGGTCGCGGTTGTACGCGAGCGGCAGGCCCTTCAGCGTGGCCAGCAGGCCGGTGAGGTTGCCGATCAGCCGGCCGGCCTTGCCGCGGGCCAGTTCGGCCACATCCGGGTTCTTCTTCTGCGGCATGATGGACGATCCCGTGGAGTAGGAATCGTGCAGCGTGACGAAGGAGAACTCCTTGGTGGCCCAGAAGATGACTTCCTCCGAGATCCGGGACAGGTCGACGCCGATCATCGCGGCCACCCAGGCAAACTCGGCAAAGACATCGCGGGACGCGGTGCCGTCGATCGAGTTGTGGACGGCGGAGAAGAAGCCCAGGTCCGCGGCCACGGCCTCGGGGTCAAGGCCCAGCGACGAACCCGCGAGGGCACCGGAGCCGTACGGCGAGACGCCGGCTCGCTTGTCCCAGTCCTGCAGCCGCTGCACGTCGCGCAGCAGCGCCCAGGCGTGGGCCAGCAGGTGGTGGCTGAGCAGGACGGGCTGCGCGTGCTGCAGGTGCGTGCGCCCCGGCATCGCCACGCCGGGGTGGGCCTTGGCCTGCCCCACCAGCGCGTCGATGGTGGCGAGCACGCCGCGGGCAATGATCCGGGCGTGGTCACGCAGGAACATGCGGCCCAGCGTGGCCACCTGGTCGTTGCGCGAACGCCCCGCCCGAAGCTTGCCGCCCAGCTGGGTCCCGGCACGCTCGATCAGGCCGCGCTCCAGCGAACCGTGCACGTCCTCATCGGATTCCGCCGGCACATAGGCGCCCGAGGCGACGTCCGCATCCAGCTGGTCCAGGGCTGCGAGCATGCCTTCGAGTTCGGCGGCATCCAGCAGCCCGGCCTTGTGGAGCACGCGGGCGTGCGCCTTGGAACCGGCGATGTCGTAGCGCGCCAGGCGCCAGTCGAAGTGCGTCGACTTGCTCAGCGCCGCGAGGGCATCGGCGGGGCCGCCGGCGAACCGGCCGCCCCACAGCGCGCCCTCGTTTGTTGCGGACGCCATTACTTTCCTGCGACGCGGATGTCGCGGCCGGACGCAACCTTGGCGGACATGCCCCACAGCTCAATGAAGCCGCGCGCCATGGACTGGTCGAAGGTGTCGCCGGTGTCGTAGGTGGCGAGGTCGAAGTCGTACAGCGAGGTCTCGGAGCGGCGTCCGTTGACGATCGCCTGGCCGCCGTGCAGCACCATGCGGATATCGCCGGAGACGTACTTCTGGGTGTCGTCGATGAAGGCGTCCAGGGAGCGCTTCAGCGGGGAGAACCACTGGCCGTCGTAGACCAGTTCGGCCCAGCGCTGGCCGACGGTGGCCTTGAAACGGGCCTGCTCGCGCTCGATGGTGATGTCCTCGAGGTGCTTGTGCGCGGTGATCAGCGCCATGGCGCCCGGTGCTTCGTAGATTTCGCGGGACTTGATGCCCACGAGGCGGTCCTCGACGACGTCGATGCGGCCCACACCCTGGGCGCCGGCGCGGCGGTTCAGTTCCTTGATGGCCTGCAGCGGGGTGACCTTGACGCCGTCGATGGCTACCGGAACGCCGGCTTCGAAGGAGATGGTGACCTCGTCCGGGGCCGGCGGGAATTCCGGCGTGGCGGTGTAGTCGTAGATGTCCTTGGTGGGCGCGTTCCAGATGTCCTCGAGGTAGCCGGTTTCGACGGCGCGTCCCCAGACGTTCTGGTCGATCGAGTAGGGGTTCTTCTTGGTGGTCTCGATCGGCAGTCCCTTTTCCTCGGCGAAGGCGATGGCCTTATCGCGGGTCAGGGCGAGGTCGCGGACGGGCGCGATGCACTTCAGGTCGGGTCCGAGGGTCTGGATGCCCACCTCGAAGCGGACCTGGTCGTTGCCCTTGCCGGTGCAGCCGTGCGCCACCGTAGTGGCGCCGAATTCGCGGGCGGCCTTGACCAGGTGCTTGACGATCACCGGACGCGAGATGGCGGAGACCAGCGGGTAGTGGCCCTGGTAGAGGGCGTTGGCCTTCAGCGTGGGCACGCAGTATTCGTTGGCGAACTCGTCAGACGCGTCCGCCACGTAGGCCTCGACGGCGCCGCAGCCGAGGGCGCGCTGGCGGATGGTCTCCAGCGATTCGCCGCCCTGTCCGACGTCGACCGCCACGGCGATGACCTCGGCGCCGGTGGCTTCACCGATCCAGCCGATGGCTACGGAAGTATCCAGGCCACCTGAGTAGGCCAGAACAATACGCTCAGTCACGGAATATGCTCCTTAGTTGTTGTTTCTGTTTTTTGTTTGTCTTGGAAGGAAGCGGCCGGCTTACTGGCCGGCTTCCTCGGCGAGCTGCAGGAACCGGGCGGCCAATTCCGGCCCGCCCAGCGGGTCCCGGGCCACAAGCAGCACGGTGTCATCCCCGGCGATGGTGCCCAGGATCGAGGGCATCACTGAATGGTCGATGGCGAGGGCGAGGAAGTTTGCCGCGCCCGGCGGCGTCCGGAGCACCGCGATGTTGGCCGAGGCCTCCGCCGTGACCAGCAGTTCGCCGCACAGCCGTGCCAGCCTGGCATCGAGGATTTCCTGGCTGACCCCGCTCTTGGCCGCCCGCTCCCCGCCTTCACCGGGGACGGCGTACACCAGCACGCCTTCCTTGCCGCGGACGCGGACAGCACCAAGCTCCACCAGGTCACGCGACAGCGTGGCCTGGGTGACCTGTACGCCGTCGTCCGCGAGCAGCGCCGCAAGCTCGGCCTGCGAACGCACCGATTCGCCGGTCAGGATCGCGGTGATCCGCGCCTGGCGGGCCGTCTTGGTGGCCGGGCTCGCGCCGGGCGCGGGAGCGGGGACGGACAACTACGCCTGCCCTGCCAGGGGCCGCAGTCCGTCGACGACGGCCAGCCCGGACTGGTGCATGAGCCAAGCCATGAGCCCCTTCTGCGCGTGCAGGCGGTTCTCGGCCTCGTCCCACACGATGGACTGCGGGCCATCAATCACGCCGGCCGAGATTTCGTAGCCGCGGTAGGCGGGAAGGCAGTGCAGCACGACGGCGTCAGCGGCAGCCTGCGCCAGCGCAGCCTCGTCCACGGAGTATTCACGGAACAGCTTCATCCGTGCTTCCTTTTCCGCTTCCTGGCCCATGGAAACCCAGGTGTCGGTGGCCACGACGTCGGCTCCCTTGAGTGCCTCCGCCGCGTCCGTCGTGATGAGGACGGATCCGCCGGTTTCGGCAGCACGTTCCTCGGCAGCGGCCACGATGCCGGCCGCAGGCAGGTAGCCCTCGGGACCGGCGATGCGGACGTGCATGCCTGCCGTGACGCCGGCCAGGAGGTAGGAGTTCGCCATGTTGTTGGCGGCGTCACCGAGGTAGGCCATGGTGAGCCCCGTGAGTTCGCCCTTGTGCTCCTTGACGGTCAGGAGATCAGCCAGCAGTTGGCAGGGGTGGTAGTCGTCGCACAGGGCGTTGATAACCGGAACTTTAGAGTTTTCGGCCATGGCAACGAGGCCGGAGTGCGCGCCGGTGCGCCAGACGATGGTGGAAACCATGCGCTCCAGGACCTTGGCGGTGTCCTCCACCGATTCCTTGTGGCCGATCTGGGCCTCTCCCGGGTTGATGATGAGGGCATTACCGCCCATGTCCGCCACGCCGGTGGCGAAGGAGACCCGGGTCCGGGTGGAGGTCTTGTCGAAGATGACGGCGACAGTTTTGCGTCCGCTGCCTTCGGCGGCGAACGGCTGGACGCTGTACGGCGCTGCTTTCATGCGTCCCGCGAGTTCCAGGACTTCCGCCTGCTCGGCAGGGCTCAGGTCCGTGTCCTTGAGGAAGTGGCGGATGGTGCCGGTGGAAGTCACTGTGCGTCCTTTGCGGTTTGCAGGATGGCCGGAAGGGCGGCCAGGAAACGGTCTGCCTGCTCGGTGGTCAGGATGAGCGGCGGGGCCAGGCGGATGGTGCGGGGGCCGGGGCTGTTGATGATGAAGCCGGCGTCCAGGGCTGCGGTCACCGCGGCAGGGGCGACGTCGGCGTCCAGGTCGAAGCCGATCAGCAGGCCCTCGCCACGCACCTCGATGACACCATCGACGGCGGCCAGCGACTGCCGGACATGCCCACCGACAGCGCGGACGTTGTCCAGCACGTGCTGGCTTTCGATGGCGTGCAGGGTGGCAAGGGCCGCCGCGGTGGCCACCGGGTTGCCGCCGAACGTGGTGCCGTGCTGCCCTGCGGACAGCAGCGACGACGTCTGCTCGCCGAACGTGACGAGCGCACCGATCGGGAAACCGCCGCCGAGGCCCTTGGCCAGGGTGATTGCGTCCGGCACGATGCCGGCGTCCTCGCTGGCCAACCACTTGCCCGTACGGGCGATGCCGGTCTGCACCTCGTCCAGGATCAGCAGGGCACCGGCCTCCGCCGTGAACTCGCGGGCGGCCTTCAGGTAGCCGGCCGGAAGGGGCCGGACGCCTGCCTCGCCCTGGATCGGCTCCAGGAAGACGGCAGCCACGGTGTCATCGACGGCGTTGCGCAGCGCCTCGATGTCCCCGAACGGGATGTGCTCAACGCCGCCGGGCATGGGCTCGAAGGGCGCGCGGTACGCCTCTTTTGCGGTGAGTGCCAGTGCGCCCATGGTCCGGCCGTGGAATGCGCCTTCGAGCGCGATGATCCGGGTGCGGCGCTTGCCGCCGGCCTCCCCGGAGGAGGAACCCGAGTTCCGGCGGGCCAGCTTGAAGGCGGCCTCGTTGGCCTCCGTGCCGGAGTTGGTGAAGAACACCTTGGACCCGGCCGGCGCTGCACTGAGTTCCAGCAGTTTTTCGGCCAGCGCGATCTGGGTGGGGCTGGTGAAGAAGTTGGACACGTGCCCCAGGGTGGCCAGCTGGCTGGAGATCACCGAGGTCACGAACGGGTGGGCGTGGCCCAGCGCGTTGACGGCGATGCCGCCCAGGAGGTCCAGGTATTCCTTGCCGTCGGCGTCCCAGACAAGGCAGCCCGCGCCGCGGACCAGCACCCGCTGGGGCGTGCCGAACACACCCATCAGCGACGAGGAGTAGCGCGCCAGCCACTCGGAGCCTGCGTGGCCGCTGGTTTCAACCAGCTCCGTTACCGGGCTCCGTTGATCGAGCTTGTCGAGATTCTCCATGGTGTTCATGCGTTCGTCTCCTCGTCCGGGACCACCTGGGTGCCGATGCCCGCCGTCGTAAATGTTTCAAGAAGCATTGAGTGGGGCAGCCGGCCGTCCACAATGTGCGCCCGCTCCACGCCCTCGTCGATCGCCTTAAGGCAGGCGGCCATCTTGGGAATCATGCCTGATTCGAGGCTGGGTAGCATGTCCCGCAGCTCGGAGGCCGTCAGGGAGGAAATGAGCGAGGATTTGTCCGGCCAGTTGGCGTAGAGGCCTTCGACGTCGGTCAGGATGACCAGCTTGGAGGCGCCCAGCGCGGAGGCAACGGCCGCCGCTGCGGTGTCCGCGTTGACGTTCAGGACCTGGCCGGTGGGCTGGAACCGCGCGGTGCCCGTCACGCCTTCGCCGGCGTCGGTGATCTCCGGGGCGACGGTGGAGATCACGGGGATCCGGCCGGCGTCGAGAATGTCCACGATGCCGGCGGGGTCAACTCCCACCACCTCGCCCACGAGCCCGAGGTCCACCTGCTCGCCGTCAACGACGGTTCCGGTGCGGACGGCACGCAGCAGGCCGCCGTCTTCACCGGACATGCCGACGGCGTAGGGCCCGTGCGAGTTGATCAGGCCCACCAGTTCCCGGCCCACCTGGCCGGTGAGGACCATGCGCACCACATCCATGGCCTCGGGCGTGGTCACGCGCAGGCCGCCCTTGAACTCCGACTCGATGCCGAGCCGGCCCAGCATCGAGTTGATCTGCGGACCGCCGCCATGCACCACCACGGGGTGGATGCCCACGTGGTGGAGGAACACGACGTCCTCGGCGAAGGCGCGGCGCAGCTCGTCGTTGACCATGGCGTTGCCGCCGTACTTGATCACCATGGTGGTTCCGGCAAAGCGCTGGATCCACGGCAGGGCTTCGATGAGGGTGCCTGCCTTGTCTTGGGCATCACTCATGGACGTTGACTCGCGGGTCTGGGTGTTCATGCGGCTGGTTCTCCAGGGTTGCCGGCGGATCTAGCTTGAGTAGGCGCTGTTCTCGTGGACGTAGTCGTGCGTGAGGTCGTTGGTCCAGATGGTGGCTTCTGCATCGCCGGCCTGCAGGTCGATCTCCACGAGCACCTCGCGCGGCTCCAGGTCCACGAGCTTGCGGTCCTGGCCTATGCCGCCGTTCTGGCAGATCTGGACCCCGTTCATGGACACGTTGAGCTGGTCCGGTGCGAACGCGGCGTCGGTGGTGCCCACGGCGGAGAGCACGCGGCCCCAGTTGGGGTCCTTGCCGAAGATGGCTGCCTTGAAGAGGTTCGAGCGGGCCACGGCGCGGCTGACCGTTTCGGCGTCGCGCTCGGTGGCGGCGTTGAACGTCCGGATCGCGATGTCATGGCTGGCGCCCTCTGCGTCGCCGATCAGCTTGCGGGCCAGCTCGGCGCAGACCTGGGTGAGGCCCTGGCCGAAGGTCTCGGCGGACGGAACGGCCTTGGAGGCGCCGGAGGCCAGCAGCACCACGGTGTCGTTGGTGGACATGCAGCCGTCGGAGTCGGCACGGTCGAAGGTGACCCGCGTGGCGTCGCGGAGGACAAGGTCGAGCATTTCCGGCTGGACGTCCGCATCCGTGGTGAGCACCACCAGCATGGTGGCAAGCCCGGGCGCCAGCATGCCCGCGCCCTTGGCGATGCCGCCGATGGTGAATTCGTTTCCCCCGGCGTCGGCGCCGGTGAAGACCGCCTGCTTGGGCACCGAATCGGTGGTCATGATGGCCGTGGCGGCCTGGGCACCGCCGTCCGTGCTCAGGGCGGCTGCCGCGGCGTCGATGCCCGGGACGATCTTGTCCATGGGCAACTGCTCGCCGATCAGGCCGGTGGAACAGACGAAGACGTCGGTGGCGGACAGGCCGAGCGCCTCGGCCGTCTTCTCCGCCGTCGTGTGCGTGTTCTGGAAGCCCTGCGGGCCGGTGCAGGCGTTGGCACCGCCGGAGTTGAGGATCACCGCGTCGACGCGGCCGTCCGAGACCACCTGGCGCGACCAGTGGACGGGGGCTGCGGCCACCCGGTTGGAGGTGAAGACGGCGGCTGCGGCCTTGGACGGTCCGTCGTTGACCACGAGGGCGAGGTCCGGATTTCCTGAGGCCTTGAGGCCGGCCCTGACGCCGGCGGCGCGGAATCCCTTGGGTGCGGTAACGGTCACGGGGCAACTCCCTGCAGGTTGAGGCCGGCGGTCTCCGGCAGGCCAAGGGCAATGTTCATGGACTGCACTGCTCCACCGGCGGTGCCTTTGGTCAGGTTGTCGATGGCGCACGTGACAATGACGCGGCCGACGTGCGGGTCGAAAGCCAGCTGCATGGCAGCGTGGTTGGAGCCCTGCACGGACTTGGTGGTGGGCCACTGGCCTTCGGGCAGCAGGTGGACGAACGGCTCGTCGTCGTACGCCTCCGCCCAGGCACGGCGCAGTTCCTCGGCCCCGACGCCGGGCTTGACCCGTGCGGTGGCGGTGGTGAGGATGCCCCGGCTCATGGGCGCCAGGGTGGGCGTGAAGGAAACCGTCACCGGCTCACCGGAGGCGTTGGACAGGCCCTGCTCGATCTCCGGCGTGTGCCGGTGGCCGCCGCCCACGCCATAGGGGCTCATGGAGCCCATGACCTCGGCGCCGATGAGGTTCACCTTTGCTGCCTTGCCTGCGCCGGAAGTGCCGGAGGCGGCGACGATGACGACGTCGTTCCCCTCGAGCAGGCCGCCGGCGAAACCGGGCGTGAGAGCGAGCAGAGCCGACGTCGGGTAGCAGCCCGGAACGGCGATCCGGTTGGCACCCTTGAGTTTCTCGCGCTGGCCCGGCAGCTCAGGCAGGCCGTACGGCCATGTTCCGGCATGGTCCGAGCCGTAAAACTTTTCCCACGCGGTGGCGGACTCCAGGCGGTGGTCCGCGCCGGCGTCGATCACCACCGTTCCCTCGGGGAGCTTGGCCGCGATTTCAGCGGACGCCCCGTGCGGGAGGGCCAGGAACACGACGTCGTGCCCGGACAGGTTCTCCACGCTGGTGTCCTCGAGAATCCTGCTGGCCAGGCCATGGAGATGCGGCTGCAGTTCGCCTAGTCTGGAACCGGCGTTGCTGTGTGCCGTGATGGCTCCGATGGTGACGTCCGGGTGGCCGGCCAAGAGGCGGAGGACTTCGCCGCCGGCGTAGCCGCTGGCCCCGGAAACGGCAACAGAAATAGTCATGAAGACGACTATACAGCAAGACTATGCATAGAAGTCGATATTTATGCATGCGATGGATTCTGCCCGTAAACCCACTGCCCGGTGGTTTGGAGCGTCAGCGTATGCTGGCAGGAGGGTGAGCTTGACCGTGCGGTCCGAATGTCGGCTGCAGCGTTGCCCGTGACAGTTACGAGGCGCCGCGTCCATGACCCCCACCACCACTTCGGAGCGCCCGCAGACGCGTGTCCGGCAACCAAACGCCGTTGTGGCGAGCTATTCCGAACTCCTTAAGAGCGTCAAGGCAGCCGGGCTGCTCGAGCGCCGCGTGGGTTTCTACATCACCCTGTTTTCCAGCCTGGTTCTCCTGATGACCGCGGCCTGGTTCGGTTTCGCGCTGATCGGCGACAGCTGGTTCCAACTCCTGATCGCTGCCGCGGTGGGCATCCTCTGCACCCAGCTGAGCTTCCTGGCCCATGAGGCCGGGCACCGTCAGATTTTCGCCTCCCGCCGGGCCAACGACTGGACCGCCCGCATCCTGGCCACCTCCGTGGCCGGCATGAGCTACTCCTGGTGGGAGCAGAAGCACGGTGCGCACCACAACCACCCGAACGTGATCTCCAAGGACCCGGACATCGCCCCCGGTCCCATCGCGTTCCACACTGAAGCGGTGGCCGACCGGCAGGGCAGGTTCGCTTTCCTGACCCGCAAGCAGGGCTGGTTCTTCTTCCCGCTGCTGTTCCTGGTGGGCCTGGGACTTCAGATCGATTCGGTGAAGTTCGTCCTCCGCCGGGCCAAGGTCACGCACCGCTGGGTAGAGCTTCCCATCCTGCTTGTCCGCCTCGGCAGCCTGCCCGCCCTGGCCTTCACCTTCCTGCCGCTGGGCATGGCTGCCGCCTTCATAGGCGTGCAGCTCGCTGTTTTCGGTTTCTACATGGGTGCGTCTTTTGCACCCAACCACAAGGGCATGCCGGTCCTTCCGGCGGACAGCCGCGTTGACTTCCTCAGCCGCCAGGTGCTTACATCACGCAACATTTCCGGCGGCCGGTACATGGACATCCTGCTCGGCGGCCTGAACCGCCAGGTGGAGCATCACCTCTTCCCCGACATGGCCCGGCCCCACCTGCATAAGGCAACAGCGATGGTGCGCCAGCACTGCAAAACACAGGGAATTCCCTTTACCGAGACCACGCTGGCCGCGTCATTCGGGATCATTGTCCGGTACCTCAATGAGGTGGGGCTCGCTGCGGGACGCGGCTTCGAATGCCCCATGTCTGCGGTCTCCCGGCGCTACTGAGCGGCTGCCCGACTTCGCCTGCACCGCCCCGGTCCCTAGGATGAGTTGAGGAAGGGTGCCGGAGGTCCCGGCCCGGAAAAGGAGAGGTTCCATGACGCACGCCATCGTCGCCCGGCAGGCAGGCGGACCAGAGGTTCTGGACATCACGGAGATCGACCGCCCCGTCCCCGGTCCCGGCCAACTGCTGGTGAAGGTAGCGGCAACGGGCGTCAACTTCATCGAAACCTACCAGCGCAGCGGCACGTACAAGGTGAACTACCCCTTCACCCCGGGATCCGAAGCGGCCGGCGTCGTTGAGGAAATCGGCGAGGGCGTCGAGGACTACCCCGTGGGAAGCCGGGTAGCCACGGCTGAGGGAACCGCGTGCTACGCCGGGTACACCGTGCTGGACGCCGTGAAGGCCCTGCCCGTGCCGGACGGCGTGGACGACCACACCGCCGCCGCGCTCCCCCTCCAGGGCATGACGGCGCATTACCTGATCAACTCCTCGTTCCGCGTTGAGCCCGGACACAACGTGCTGGTCCACGCAGGCGCCGGCGGGGTGGGCCTGCTGCTCATCCAGCTGCTGAAAGCCCGCGGCGCCCGTGTCATCACCACCGTCTCCACTGACGAGAAGGAATCCCTGGCCCGCGGTGCCGGCGCGGACGAGGTGCTGCGCTACGACGGCTTCGCCGACGCCGTCCGGGACCTGACCCACGGTGCCGGCGTGAACGTGGTGTACGACGGCGTGGGGAAAGACACGTTCGACGGCTCCATGGCCAGCCTGCGCACCCGTGGTTCACTCGTGCTCTTCGGTGCGGCGTCCGGCCCCGTCCCGCCCGTGGACCCGCAGCGGCTTAACGCCGGCGGCTCACTGACCCTGACGCGCCCGACGCTCGCGCACTTCCTCGGCAACCCGCAGGAACGGCTGTGGCGCTCCACAGAAATCTTCGGAGCAGCGGCCGACGGCAGCCTCAACGTCCGCATCGGCGCCACCTATCCGCTGGCTGAGGCCCGCCGGGCGCACGAGGACCTCGAGGGCCGGCGCACCACCGGCAAGGTCCTGCTGGTCCCGTAGCGTTTGTCTTTAACCCTGCAGGCCCGGAACGCGGCAGCCCTGTAAACAAAGCAGCCCCGGATGAACGGAGGGGAAACGATGTCACCTTCCGTTCACCTTGGTGGGGGAGAATCCAGCCGTGATTGAGCCCCTCCCCAAAACCATGGACACGACCGCTCCCTCTGCCCTCGGCGGACCGGCAGCGGCAGAGGTGCACGCGGCGCAACTGCCGGGCGCTGCCGCCGCCCCGCCGGAGCGGACGCTGGTGGACATCCTGGCTGAGACGGCCGCCCGGTATCCCGACGCTTCCGCGCTCGACGACGGCCGCCGCTCCCTGAGCTACGCCCAGCTCCTGGCCGAGGTAAAGTCCGAGGGCCTGCGTCTGCACCAGGCCGGCCTGGGAGCGGGAGACAAAATCGGGGTGCGGATTCCTTCCGGCACCAACGAGCTCTACATCGCGATCCTCGCCGTCCTGCTGATCGGCGCCGCCTACGTCCCCGTGGACGCGGATGATCCGGACGAACGGGCCAAGCTGGTGTTCGGTGAGGCCCTGGTGGCCGGCATCCGGCGAGCCAACGGCGAGATCGTCACGGACCACAAGCGGCCGCGCCCCTTCCCGGCTCCCCGCCCGGCCGCCCCCGCCGACGACGCCTGGGTCATCTTTACGTCCGGCTCCACCGGGACGCCCAAGGGCGTTGCGGTGCAGCACCGCTCTTCGGCCGCGTTCGTGGACGCAGAAGCCCGTATTTTCCTGCCGGACGATCCGGTAGGGCCGCAGGACCGTGTGCTCGCGGGTCTTTCGGTGGCGTTCGATGCCTCCTGTGAAGAGATGTGGCTGGCCTGGCGCCATGGCGCCTGCCTTGTGCCTGCCCCGCGGGCCCTCGTCCGCACCGGCATGGACCTGGGACCCTGGCTGATCAATCACGGCATCACGGTGGTCTCCACCGTTCCCACTCTTGCGGCGCTGTGGCCGGCCGAAGCCCTGGAGAACGTCCGGCTGCTGATCTTCGGCGGCGAGGCCTGCCCGCCGGAGCTGGCCGAGCGCCTGGCCGTGGACGGCCGTGAGGTGTGGAACACCTACGGACCCACCGAGGCAACAGTCGTGGCCTGCGCGGCTCCGCTGGGCGGTACCGGCCCGGTCAGGATCGGGCTCCCCCTGGACGGCTGGGACCTGGCGGTGGTGGGTTCCGACGGCGTCCCGGTGGCCGAGGGCGAGGTGGGCGAGCTCATCATCGGCGGCGTGGGGCTGGCCCGCTACCTCGATCCGCAGAAGGACGCGGAGAAATATGCCCCCATGCCCTCGCTGGGATGGGGACGCGCCTACCGCTCCGGCGACCTGGTCCGTTTCGAGCGCGCCGGCCTGATCTTCATGGGACGCGCCGACGAACAGGTCAAGCTTGGCGGCCGCCGGATCGAACTCGGCGAGATCGACGCAGCCCTGCAGTCCCTCCCCGGCGTTGCGGGCGCCGCCGCCGCTGTGCGCACGACGGCCGCCGGCAACCAGGTCCTGGTGGGTTACCTGGCTCCCGCCGCACCGGACACTGCGCCGGACCTGGCCGCGTTCCGTGAACTGCTCTCCGCCACACTGCCGGCCCCGCTCATCCCCATGCTGACCGTCGTCGACACGTTGCCCACCAAGACCAGCGGGAAAGTCGACCGGCATGCGCTGCCGTGGCCCCTGCCGGGTGCCGGCGCCGCGGCTGCGGACGCCGCGCCGCTGAACCTGCCGGAGGATGCCCAGTGGGTCGTTGACCAGTGGCAGGCCGTCCTGGGCAGCAGCGTGGCCGGCCTCGACGCGGACTTCTTCGCCCACGGCGGAGGTTCGCTGGCCGCGGCACAGCTCGTCTCCGTGCTCCGGGTCCGCTACCCCACCATCACCGTGGCAGACATCTACGCCACCCCGCGCATCGGCGCGCTGATTGAGACGGCCCGCCAGTCACTGCCCGACGGCGTCTCCGCCGGCCCTGCCCCGGAACGGCCGGTCCGCCCCACGGCCCTGAAGTCACAGGTCTTCCAGACCCTGATGGGCATCCCGCTGCACATTCTGGCGGGTATGCGCTGGCTGACCTATCTGATGGCTGCCAACAACGTCCTGTTCGCGGTTGCCGGGTTCACGGCGGCGCCCACCGTGTCATGGTGGTGGGTGGCCGCCTCCTGGCTGATCTTCGTCAGCCCGGCGGGACGGATGGCACTCTCTGTTGCCGCCGCCCGCCTCCTGCTTCGCAACGTGCAGCCGGGGACCTACCCGCGGGCCGGCAAAGTGCACCTGCGCCTCTGGCTTGCCGAACAGATCCAGGACTTGGCCGGCGCCGTGAGCCTTGCCAGTGCGCCTTGGGTGCCTTACTACGCAAGGGCCCTCGGCGCCAAGATCGGGAGCGACGTCCATCTGCATTCCCTACCCCCGGTGACAGGCTTGCTTACCCTCGGCCGCGGCTGCAATATCGAGCCTGAGGTGGACCTTTCCGGGTGGTGGATCGACGGCGACATCGTCCGCATCGGCCATATCCACGTCGGGGCGGAGGCCACGGTGGGAGCCCGCAGCACCCTGATGCCCGGGTCCAGCATCGGCGCCGGCGGCCAGGTGGAACCGGGTTCCGCGGTGCTGGGCAAGGTCAAGTCCGGCCAGGTGGTGGCGGGTTCCCCGGCACAACGGCGTGGCAAGGCGCGGCAGGACTGGCCCGCGGCGCAGCCGGTCAGTTCCCTCCTGGGGCGCCTCTGGTTCACGGCCTTCGCCGCCGCGTCCGCCGTCCTCGCCCTGATTCCCTACGCTTCAGCCGTGGCCGCAGCTTTGGTGGTCTTCCTGTTCATTCGGGGCAGCGACTCACTGCTCAGTGCCGTGCCGCAGGTGCTGGCGTCGCTTCCACTCGCCGCTGTGACCTGGTTCCTCACCAATATGCTGCTCATCCTGGTCACCACCAGGCTGCTGGGCCTGGGCCTGAAGGAGGGCTACTACCGGGTCCGCAGCCGCGTCGGCTGGCAGGTGTGGGCCACCGAGCGGGTGCTGGACATGGCACGGGACCTGCTGTTCCCGATTTACGCCAGCCTGTTCACGCCCGTCTGGCTGAGGCTGCTGGGGAGCAAAGTCGGAAAGAATGTTGAGGCCTCCACCGTCCTGTTGCTGCCGCGCATGACCACCGTGGGAGAGGGTGCTTTCCTCGCAGACGACACCATGGTGGCCCCCTATGAGCTCGGCGGAGGATGGATGCGGATTGCGCCCGCGAAAATCGGAAAGCGCTCCTTCCTTGGCAACTCCGGCATGACCGCGGCCGGACGCAGCGTACCAAAGAACTCCCTGGTCGCAGTCCTCTCGGCGACACCGGGCAAGGCCAAGTCAGGCACGTCCTGGCTGGGCAGCCCTCCCGTCAGGCTGCGGCGCACCGCGGTGGCGTCCGACAGCACGCGCACCTTCCAACCGCCGGCCCGGCTCAAGGTGGCCAGGACCCTCTGGGAACTGTGCCGGTTCGTGCCGGTGGTCCTGACGGTGGGTCTGGCCCTTGGCGTGCTGCTCGTCTTCGACTGGCTCGCCACCGCCCTCGGCTACGGTGCGGCAGCGGCACTCGGAGGCGTGGTCCTCCTGTCCGCGGGCGGGGTGGCGGCAGGCTGCTCGGCGGCGGCCAAGTGGCTGCTCGTGGGCAGGATCAAAACCGGTGAACACCCGTTGTGGAGCTCCTTCATCTGGCGCAACGAGGTTGTGGACACCTTCATCGAGATGGTTAGTGCCCCGTGGTTTGCCCGGTCCGCCAGCGGTACCCCGGCCCTCGTCTGGTGGCTGCGTGCCCTCGGCGCCAGGATCGGCCGTGGCACGTGGTGTGAAAGTTATTGGCTTCCTGAGGCGGACCTCGTGACGCTCGGTGCCGGCTCCACGGTCAACCGCGGCTGCGTCGTCCAGACCCACCTCTTCCACGACCGCGTCATGAGCATCGACACTGTTAGTCTCGAAGACGGGGCGACGATGGGCCCGCATGGCGTGATTCTGCCGCAGGCGAGGATTGGCAAGGGCGGAACCGTTGGTCCGGCGTCCCTGGTGATGCGGGGCGAGACCGTTCCGGCCGGGACGTACTGGATGGGCAATCCGGTCAGCCCGTGGACCGGGCCCGCCGTTCCCGCACCCCGACTCAAATAACAGCTAAGGAAGTCACACGCAGAATGAGCTCCGGAGAATCGCCCGGCCCCGCCGCCGTCCTCTCTGCCGGCGCCACGACAACCGGCGACCCCTACGTCCCGGGCCACGGTACGGATGCCTACCGCGTCCTGCACTATGAACTGGAGCTGGACTGCAAGCTCGCCAGCAACCGGCTGACCGGCCGCGCAGTCCTGGCTGCTGTGGCAGCCCGCCGCACATCCGCCGTCGTACTCGATATGACAGGCCTCCGCGCCCTGAAGGTCCAGTTGAACGGGGTCCGCGTGCGGAAGTTCACCCAGCGGGCAGAACAGCTCGTCGTGCACTGCGAACAGCCCCTTGAGGCGGGCACCGAGTTCAGCCTCGAGATCCGCTATGACGGCAACCCGCAGCCGCGGCGGGGGCTGTGGGGCGAGGTGGGCTGGGAGGAGCTCACCGACGGCGTTCTGGTAGCCGGCCAGCCCAACGGGGCGCCGACGTGGTTCCCCTGCAACGACCACCCGCGGAACAAAGCCAGCTACCGGATCACCGTCACCACCGATGCCGGCTACCGCGCCGTGTGCAACGGACTCCTGGTGGGGCAGGCCGTGAGGTCGAGCCGCCAGACCTGGGTCTACGAGCAGCGTGAACCGATGGCGACGTATCTGGCAACCATCCAGATCGGCCGGTATGGGCTGGTCAGCCTGCCGGACTCGGCCGGCGTGCCCCAGTTCGTTGCGGCGCCGGCGCAGCTGGTGGCCCGGGCGCAGACCGCGCTGGCCCGGCAGGAAGCCATGATGAGCACCTTTGTGAGCCGCTTCGGTCCCTATCCCTTCCCCGAATACACGGTGGTGGTCACCGACGATGAGCTGGAAATTCCGCTCGAGGCCCAGTCGCTGTCCATCCTCGGCGCCAACCATCTGGATACCGGGTGGGATTCACAGCGCCTGATCGCCCATGAACTGGCCCACCAGTGGTTCGGCAACTCGCTGACGCTCGGCACGTGGAGCGACATCTGGCTGCACGAGGGTTTCGCCTGCTACGCGGAGTGGATCTGGTCCGAGGAAGCCGGAGAGATGCCTGCCCACGAGCGGGCGCTGGCGGCCTGGCGGCGGCTCAACGCCGGCGCTCAGGACCTTCTGGTGGGTGATCCCGGACCCGAGCTCATGTTCGATGACAGGGTCTACAAGCGCGGAGCACTGGCCCTGCACGCCCTGCGCCGCCGTTGCGGAGACCTCGCGTTCTTCGCGCTGCTGCAGGAATGGACCCGAACATACGCGCACAGTTCCGTGTCGACGCCCGAGTTCATCCTCACGGCCGACCGCGTCACGGGGCTGGACTCGGAATCGCTGCTGCATCCGTGGCTGTACGAAGAGGCCCTGCCGCCGCTGCCCTAGCCGGGACGCCATAAAGCCACTCAGACAAAAAGAAAGACCACGCCGCATGGCGTGGTCTTTCCTTTTGCTTATCTAGCGCTGGACGGCACCAAACCGCTCGGCTGCGGCGGCGACGGCGCGCTCCCGAGCCTCCGACGCCTCGTCGGCCGTCAGTGTCCGGTCGGTGGCGCGGAACCGCAGCCCGAAGGCGAGGGACTTCTTGCCGTCCCCGATCCCCTTGCCCGCGTACACGTCGAACAGGGCGACGTCCTCAAGCAGCTCACCGGCACCTTCACGCAGCGCTACCAGCACGTCGTCGGCGGGGACGTCCTGCGGCACCACGAGTGCCACGTCCTGTGTGGCCACCGGGAAGGTTGAGATGTGGCGGGCCACCACGACGTCGGCCGCAGCCTCGAACAGGGCATCCGCGTTCAGTTCCAGCGCGACGGACCGCGCCGGAACGTCGTGCGCGGCCAGGAGCTTGGGGTGCAGCTCGCCGGCGTATCCCACCACTTCGCCGGAGCGCAGCGACAGTTGCGCGGCTCGGCCCGGATGGAAGGCCTGGTGCCGGCCCTGCGTGACCACAAGCTCCACACCAAGAACGTCACCGGCCAGGCGGGCGATGTCCAGGGCGTCTGCCCAGTCCCATGGCCGCGGGGCGTGGCCGGCGGCGGCGGGCGAATCATGGCCGGTCAGGACGGCGGCGACGTGCAGCGGCTGGTCCGGAACGCCGTCGTACAGCGCGTCCAGCACCTCATCGGTTGGCTTGACGCCCAACGGAGGGATGGACGGCGTGCCCAGCGTGTCACCGGGCAGGAACACCATGCCGGCTTCGAAGACGGCAAGGTCGCGGAAGCCGCGGGAGTGGTTGCGCTTGGCGACCTCCAGCAGGCCCGGCAGCACCGATGTGCGCAGGTAGCCCTGCTCCTCGCTGATCGGGTTGGCAAGCTTGACCGCAGTCCGGGGTGCACCCTCCTCGGCCACGCCGAACGTCTCATTGGCGGCCTTCGACACGAAGGGGTAGGCCAGGACCTCAGTGAGACCGGCGTCCGCCAGGGCCTGGACCAGGCGGCGGCGTTGCTGCTGCACGCGGGTCAGGCCACGCCCGGGAGGCGCCACCGGCAGGGTCGCGGGGATCTGGTCGTAGCCCACCAGGCGGGCTACCTCCTCGGAGAGGTCCTCCTTGGTTTCCAGGTCGTTCCGCCAGCTCGGCGCTGTGACGGTCCAGCCGGCGTCGGACTTTTCGAGAACGGCGCCGAGGTCCTCCAGGGACGTGACGATCTGCTCTTCGGTGAAGTCGATGCCAATCCGGGCTGCGGGGAATTCCCCCGGCAGCGCGATGGTCACCGGATCCGGCGCGGTTCCGACGTCGGTGCCCGCCTCATCGGCGGTCCCGCCGGCCAGTTCCACGAGAAGGTCGACGGCGCGCTGGGCCGCGATGTTGGCGACCTGCCAGTCCACGCCGCGTTCAAAGCGCTTGGAGGCTTCGGACGGGAGCTTGTGGCGCCGGCGCGAGCGGGCAATGGAAACTTCCTCGAAGTGGGCAGCCTCGATCAGGACAGCCGTGGTGGCGTCGGAGACCTCGGTGGACGCGCCGCCCATGACGCCGGCGACGCCGATGGGGCCGGAGGCGTCGGTGATCAGCAGGTCCTCGGGATCGAGCGAGCGCTCCTTGCCGTCGAGGGTGGTCAGCTTCTCCCCGGCAACAGCCCGGCGCACCACGATGTCGCCGGACAGCTTGTCCTGGTCGTAGAAGTGCAGCGGCTGGCCGAGCTCGAGCATCACGTAATTCGAAATGTCCACCGGCAGGGAGATGGACCGGATCCCTGCGAGGCGCAGTCTGGAAGCCATCCACGGCGGCGTGGGCCTGGTGGCGTCCACACCCCGGACGCTGCGCGCCACGAAGCGGTCGCAGCCGGGCTTGCCGTAGATGGGCGCGTCGTCGTTGATCTTGACGCCGTAGCCGCCGGAGAGGACAGCCGGCGCGTTGACCTTCGACGCGGGATCGGTGAATACCGTGCCGGTGGCGTGGGCGTATTCGCGCGCCACGCCGCGGATCGAGAAGGCGTACCCGCGGTCCGGCGTCACGTTGATTTCCGCGGCCTGGTCGTAGAGGCCCAGCAGTTCCATGGCGTCGGTCCCGATCTCGGGGTCGAGGCCGATCCGGGAGAGCACCAGGATGCCGTCGTGGTCCTCGCCAATGCCCAGTTCACGGACGGAGGCGATCATGCCCGCGGACAGGTGGCCGTAGGTCTTCCGTGCCGAAATGTGGAAGTCGCCGGGAAGGACGGCACCCGGCAGGGTGACCACCACCTTGTCGCCCTCAACGAAGTTGTGGGCTCCGCAGATGATGCCCTGCACACCGGAAGGGTCAATGCCCTTGCCGGTGAGGGTCTGCTCCTGGCCCTCGGGGACGACGCGGACCTGGCACCAGTTGATGGTCTTGCCGTTGGTCTGCGGTTCCTTGACCAGGCTCAGGACCTGGCCCACCACGACGGGTCCGCGCAGGGCGTCCGTGGGGCGGTGCACTGCTTCTTCTTCAAATCCGACCTTGACCAGTTCGGCCATGACGTCTTCGGCCGTTGCTCCGGCCGGGATCTGCGCAAATTCACGCAGCCAGGAAAGTGGGATACGCACTGTTAGATCTCCATCCCGAAGTGCTCGCTGAATCGTACATCGCCCTCGATCATGTCGCGCATGTCGGCGACCTCGTTGCGGAACATGAGCGTGCGCTCGATGCCCATGCCGAAGGCAAAACCTGAATAGACATCCGGATCGATGCCGGCAGCCCGCAGGACATTGGGGTTGACCATGCCGCAGCCGCCCCATTCGATCCAGCGGGGCCCGCCCTTGGCGCCGGGGTGGAAGATGTCCAGCTCGGCGGACGGCTCGGTGAACGGGAAGTAGTTGGGGCGCAGCCGGATCTGGGCTTCGTCGCCGAACATCTGGCGGGCGAAGTGCTCCAGGGTTCCGCGGAGGTCAGCCATGCTGAGCTTCTTGTCGATGGCCAGGCCCTCGAACTGGTGGAACACCGGGGTGTGGGTGGCATCGAGCTCATCGGTGCGGAACACCTTGCCCGGGCACAGCACGTAGATGGGCAGCTCCCGCTCCAGCATGGACCGGACCTGCACCGGCGAGGTGTGCGTGCGCATCAGCAGGTGCGCTTCCGGCGGCTCCACGAAGAACGTGTCCTGCATTTCGCGGGCCGGGTGGTCCGGCTTGAAGTTCAATGCGTCGAAGTTGAACCACTCGGATTCCACCTCGGGGCCCTCGGCGATTTCCCAGCCCATGCCCACGAAGATGTCCGCTACGCGGTCCTGCAGCGTGGACAGCGGATGGCGGGCTCCGGCGCGGCGGCGGCGCGGGGCTGCCGTGACGTCCACGGTCTCCTCAACGAGGATGCGGGCGTCGTTCTCCGCTTCGAGCTCGGCGGTGCGGTCCGCGAGCGCCTTATTAACACGTCCGCGCGAGGAACCCATCAGCTTGCCGGCGGCGGCCTTCTGGTCCTTGGGCAGGCCTCCGATCCCACGGTTGGCCAGGCTGAGCGGCGACTTCTCGCCGGTGTGGGCCAGGCGGACTGCCTTGAGTTCATCGAGCGTGGACGCGCCGGCAATGGCGGCGACGGCCTGGTCCACGGCGGCGTTGATGGCGGTTTCATCCAGAGGGTTCGGGACGGCGGCGCCCGGCAAAGTTTCAGTCATCTACTGTTCTTAGCTACGAGTCGGGTGATGCCAGCGGCCGGTGCAGCCGCGCCGGTTTCCCAGGCAGCGCGTCCGTCGCTGGCACGTCATTGCATGAAGTCGTCCAAGGACGTCATCCAAAGACGCCATCCCAAGACAAGGGCAGGCTCGCCGGCGGATGGCCGGCGGGCACTGTTCCCAGTCTAATTGACAGCGCCGGGCTAATTGACAGCGGCCCGGCTGCTTGACGGTGGCCCGGCTGCCCGCTGCCCGGGGGCTGTCATCGGCAGGGGCCCGGCCGGCGCCCTTCGCCTGTCACGCACCGCCGCCCGCGGCTAGCATGGCCTCATGATGCAAGGCCCTATGGCCCCGGGCCCGCTGACGCGAGGACAGCGCCTGAGGCAGCTCGCAAACGTGCTGAACGCCTCCACGCCGCTGGGGCTGGTGCTTGCCGGGCTGGCCCGCACCCGGACGGTCCGGGGTCCCCACGGCCTGATTGTCGCCACCGGATACCGCTGGCGGCTGCCGGTGGCTGGCGCCTTCACGGTGGGCAACGTGGTCATCTTCCGGACGGATACCGACACAGCTTTGACGAGCCGCGTGCTCCTGGGCCACGAGGAGCGGCACAGCACCCAGTACGCCTGGTGCGCCGGGCTGCCCTTCCTGCTGTTCTATTTCGCGGCCGCGGCCTGGTCGGCCGCGCGGTACGGCGATCCGGCGTCGGGAAATCCCTTCGAGCGGCACGCCGGCCTGGAAGCCGGCGGCTATATGGACCCGAGGCACCGGCACGGCCGGAGGCACAGACATGAGTGAACCCGCGGGCCGGGCGGAAGCCCGGACTGTCACAGTCACCGGAACCGGAACCGCCGAGGCCGCCCCGGACCTGCTGACGCTCGCCATTGGCGTGGAATGCCGGCGCGACTACGCAGGTGATGCCTATGCCGCCGCCGGCGGGGCCTCCGCTGCCGTGACGGGCGCACTGCGCACTCGGGGCGTGGAAAGCCGGGACATCAGGACGTCGGGTCTCAACGTCCGTGCCGACGTCGTCTGGCAGGAAGGCCTGGGCCAGCAGGTCACGGGGTACGTGGCGTCCAGCATGCTCAGCGTCCGGCTCCTGGATCTTGCCGCGGGCTCCGGAATCATCGCGGCAGCCGTGGAGGCAGGCGGCAACGACGTGCGCCTGGATGGCCTGCAGCTCGGCTTTGCCGATGCCGCGGCCGTGATGGCACTTGCCCGCGAGGCCGCCTGGACCGACGCGCGGGCAGCAGCATCACAGCTCGCCGCTCTTGCGGGCGCTGAGCTGGGTGAGGTGGCCTCCGTGCGGCAGCACCCGGTACCGTCGGCGCCCGTTCCGGTGGGCGGGATGGAGCGGGCCTTCGCCGCCGGCTCCATGACGGTGGAAGCCGGTGAATCCGGCGTCAGCACCAGCGTCACGGTTGAGTGGGAGCTCCGCTCCGGGACAGGGACACCGCCGGGGCCCTAGTGAAGACTGCCGGACCCAGCGTTGTCGCCCGTCCGCGGGAAACGCCAACGGCGGACCTTGACTTAAGTTCGAACATACCTTCGAATGGAGGGCATGAGATGGGACGCGCAGGCAGTCAAACCCGCACAGGAAGAGATGCCCGGGACTGCACCGCTGCTGCCCCTGGCCGGCTTGGTGCGGTCCGTGTCCACGCCCGAGTTCGCCGGCGTCACCTTTCATGAGGTCACCGCCAAATCGGTGCTCAACAAGGTGCCCGCCGGCTCACGGATGCCGTTCGAGTGGACCGTGAACCCTTACCGGGGCTGCAGCCACGCGTGCGTCTACTGCTTCGCCCGCAAGAGCCACACCTACCTGGACTTCGACGCCGGGATTGATTTCGACAGCCAGGTGGTGGTCAAGATCAACGCGGCCGAGGTGCTGCAAAAGGAGCTGGCCAAGCCCTCCTGGAACCGGCAGCACGTGGCACTGGGCACCAACACCGATCCCTACCAGCGGGCGGAAGGCCGGTACCGGCTGATGCCCGGCATCATCGGCGCGCTGGCCGATTCCGGGACTCCGCTGTCCATCCTGACTAAGGGGACTTTGCTGGCGCGTGACATTCCGCTCCTGAAGCATGCCGCGGCACAGGTTCCCGTGGGCATCGGGATCTCCCTCGCCATGACGGACGAGCAGCTCTCCGAAGCCATCGAACCCGGCACACCAGGACCCCGGGCCCGGCTCAAACTCGTATCCCGGCTCCGGGAAGCCGGGCTGCCCTGCGGGGTGATGGCCATGCCCATCCTCCCGTGGCTCTCGGACAGCGACGAGGCACTGGACTCCCTGTTCGCCTCACTGGCGGCCGCGGGTGCCACCGGCGTCACAGCCGGTGCACTGTATCTGAAGCCCGGCACCCGGGAGTGGTTCATGCAATGGATCGCCGCCCGGCATCCGGAACTGGCGGGCCGCTACCGCAGGCTGTACGGCACAGGCTCATACGCCTCCAAGGAATACCGCACCTGGCTTGCCGGCAGGATCCGCTTCTTCAAGGCCCGGCACGGCTTCACCGGCTCGCACGGGTTCAGCCACCGGGACGTCGAGGATTCCCCCGCCGACGATCCCCGCGGCGAAGAAGCCGCGTACCCCGAAGGAAGCCTGCCGCAACACCCGACTGCGCAGCATGGGTCCGGGCAGCATGGCCAGCGCAGCGAACTACGGACGTCCCAGCCCACACTGTTCTGAGCACTAGGCCATGCTGCCACCGGAAATCCAGGCCACCCCCCGGAAGCCTCTGCGTGGCAGCCAAGAAACGCCACCAAAAATGCGGAGGGCAGGACGGTGACCGTCCTGCCCTCCGCGGGTCCGGTGGCGTTAATTTCCAGGGAGGGAGTCCGCGCGGGTCGCTGCGGCGACGCTGGCCAGCAGCGCCTGGACAATCGGGAGGTCAGCCGGAATCCAGGGCAGACTGAGAGCTTCGTCACCTTCGCGGATGCTGACCCAGCGGAGTTCATCGTGATCTTCGAGCGGCCGCGGGTCGCCGTCGGCCACCTCGGCGAACCACACCCGCATTGCTGCCCGGTCATTCAGGGGCCAGCCAGCCGGCTCCGGTGATTCCAACTCGACCCCAAGGACGACGCCGATGCCAAGTTCCTCGCGGAGTTCCCGGTGCAGCGCGCTTTCGGTCGCCTCCCCCGGCTCCACCTTGCCGCCGGGGAATTCCCACATGCCGGCAAACTGCGGAGGCGCCGTCCGGCGCGCCACGAGAAGCCGGGCGGGGGCGGACAGCGAGTCCACAACGGCCCCGCCGACGACGTTAATCAGTTCAGTCACCGCCCCAGTCTACGAGGGCGCATGTCCCTGCGGATGCACGTAGCCCTCCGCAGGCGGAATATCCATCCCGCCGCGAAAGCTTGTTAAAATCAGACGTATCAGTGGCAACGAGGCCTACTCCGCAACTCCCCTTCGAAAAGCAGGCACATGACTTCCACTGTCCAGGCTCCCCGCACGCCAAAGGCCGCCACGCGCATCGGACCCGCCATCCTGGCCCTGGCCATGGGCGGCTTCGGCATCGGCGTCACCGAGTTCGCCATGATGGGACTGCTCAAGGAAATCGAAATCGGACTCCGGATCAGTACTCCCGAGGCCGGCCACCTCATCTCGGCCTACGCCCTGGGGGTCGTCGTCGGAGCTCCCGTGCTTGCCGCCGTCGGGGCGAAACTGCCGCGCAAGTTCCTCGCACTGGGCCTCATGCTGTTTTTCAGTGTTGCCAACCTGTCCTCGTTCATTGCTCCCGATTACGCGAGCATGCTGGTCTCCCGGTTCGCCGCCGGACTGCCGCACGGCGCATTCTTTGGTGTGGCCGCAGTGATCGCCGCCTCCCTGGTGGCGCCCACTAAGCGTGGCTGGGCCATCTCCATGGTCATGGCGGGCCTCACCGTTGCCAACGTGGTCGGCGTTCCCTTCGCCACGTGGCTCGGCCAGACCTTCGGCTGGCGGCTGCTCTTTGTCCTGGTGGGAGTGCTGGGACTCGTGACCCTGGCCCTCATCTGGAAATTCGTTCCGTTCCAAAAGGCGCATGCAGACGCCAGCATCCGCCGGGAGCTGGGCGCGCTCAGGCGGGGGCAGGTCTGGCTGGCGATCCTCATCGGCATCGTGGGTTTCGGCGGGTTCTTCGCCACTTACACCTACATCTCCCACACCATGACCTCCGTGGCCGGAATTCCCGCCGCCCTGCTGCCGCTCGTGGTGGCCTTGTACGGTCTGGGAATGGTGGCCGGCAACATCGTCGGCGGCCGAATCGCGGACAAGTCCGTCATGGGCACCATCTACCGCGTTCTGCCGGGAATCGCCGTCGCACTGGTGGTGTACGCCGTGGCCGTGCACTGGCCGTGGTCAGCCTTCGTCATGGTGTTCGTGGTAGGCGGCGCCGGGTCCATGCTCGTCCCGGCCCTGCAGACCCGGCTGCTGGACGCGTCTCCCGACGCGCCGTCCCTGGCGTCCTCGCTCAACCACGCCGCACTGAACGTCGCCAACGCTCTGGGCGCCTTCCTGGGTGGCGTGGTGATCGCCTGGGGCTGGGGGTACGTTGCGCCTGCCCTGGTGGGTGCTGTTTTGGCCATTCTCGGCCTGATGGTTGCGCTCCTGAGCGGCCTGCTGGAACGCAAAAAGCCGCTGGCCCCGTAACAGCAGTCACGGAACCAGCGGCGGAAAAATGCACAGGGCCGGCGGCCCAAGCGGTAAGCGGCTAGGCGCCCGAGTCGCCCGCAAGGGCTGGCCCGCTGGCCACCTGGGCGCGGCGGATGTCGGGCTCCAGGTAGATGACCCGCGCGATGGGAACTGCTGAGCGGATCCGAGTTTCGGCGTCGTCAATGGCCTTGGCAATATCCAGCCCGGAATCACCGGCCTCCACGCTGATCTTGGCGGCCACGAGCAGCTCCTCCGGGCCCAGGTGCAGGGTCTTAAGGTGGATGATTGCGGTTCCGTCCGCCTCGATGGCGCGCCGGATGCGGCCGACATCGTCCTTGGTCGCCGACTCCCCCAACAGCAGGGATTTGGTTTCCACCGCCAGGATCACGGCAATCGCCACCAGCAGCAGACCGATCATCGCGGTCCCGATTCCGTCCCAGATGCCGTCGCCGGTCAGCAGGGTCAGCCCCACGCCGAACAGGGCCAAGACCAGGCCCAGCAGCGCACCGAAGTCCTCGAGCAGGATCACCGGAAGCTCGGGCTGCTTGGCGGTCCGCACAAAGCTGATCCAGCCCTGGCTACCGCGGATGTGGTTGGCTTCGATGATGGCCGTCCGGAACGAGAACGACTCGGCGATGATGGCTCCCACCAGCACGGCCAGGGGCACCCACCAGAAGTCACCTTCAATCGCGTGCGGGTGCTGGATTTTTTCCCATCCCTCATACAGGGCGAACAGGCCGCCGACGCTGAAGAGCACGATGGAAACGATGAACGCATAAATGTAACGCTCGCGTCCGTAGCCAAAGGGGTGTTCCGGGCTGGCTGCCCGTTGTGCGCGTTTCCCGCCGACCAGCAGCAAGATCTGGTTGCCGGAGTCCGCGACTGAGTGGATGGCCTCAGCCAGCATCGACGATGATCGCGTCAGCAGGAACGCGACGAACTTCAGGACAGCGATGGTCAGGTTGGCGGCCAGCGCCGCCACAATCGCCTTGGTACCGCCATTTGCAGCCAAGGGAGGCTCACCTCTTCACGTGGATATTTCAACGGATGGGACAGGGCGGCATGGAACCGCCGTCTAGTAAATACCGTACCCGTCCGGCCCCGGACAGACACCGGACACGGCAACGGATGCCACGAAAAGAGCCAAAACTAAGCCTGCTGACAAATAATCACGCGCTGTGTTAGCTTGAAGCCATATCGGGACTGATAAGAATCGCTCCCGACGAATATGAAGGAGCAGACAATGGGATTTCTTGCTTGGATTATTCTCGGCCTGATCGTAGGCGCAATTGTTAAAGCCGTCATGCCCGGCAGGGTCGGCGGCGGCTGGGTCACCAGCTTGGTTCTGGGCGTCGTTGGCGCCATCGTTGGCGGCTGGATCGGCAGCCTTCTCTTCGGCAAGGGTGACCTGGCGTTCTTCGACCTTGGCACCTGGATCCTCGCCATCATCGGCGGCCTCGTAGTCGCAGGTATCTACGGCGCAATCACCGGCCGCAGCCATAGCACCCGGGCACCATAACAGGTGCGAATCACAGGCACTGGGCCGTAACAGGCCCAGGCCCAGGCCCAGGCCCATAACAGACAAACAGACAGGAGCGGGGGCCCACCACCAGGGTGGGCCCCCGCTCCTTCGTGTAGGACCGCCGACACTGTCTAAAGGTGGAGTTTTTGTACAAATATCGCGACCAAAGGTGCCTTTTGCGGCCTGTATCTGTACAAAAACGCCAGCGCGCTAGGCGGGCTGCTGGGACCTCGCACTGGCATAGAGGCAGACGGTGGCGGCCGTTCCAAGGTTGAGGCTCTCGGCGGCGCCGTACACGGGCACAGCCACCCGATGGTCGGCAAGCGCAAGCTCGTCCTCGGACAGTCCCTGGGCTTCGTTGCCGAAAAGCCAGGCCGTGGGGTTTTCCAGGGCGTAGTCCGAGCCCGCGGCCGAAGCGCCGAAGCGGCGAGCGGCGTTCTCATCCTGCAGGCGGTCAAGGTTCAGCTGCCCGTAGCCGTCCGCCGCGAGCACGCCGATCCCCCGGCTTTTGCACAGCGCCACCAGCTCATTGACGTCGGCGCCGAGGACCACCGGGAGGTGGAAGAGGGAACCGGCGGTCGAGCGGACCGCCTTGGGATTGTAGATGTCGACGCTGGAACCGGTCAGGACCACGGCGTCGGCGCCGGCGGCGTCTGCGGCCCGAAGCACCGTCCCGGCATTGCCGGGATCGCGGACCTGGCAGAGCACGGCAATCAGCCGCGGCCCGGCGTCGAGCACGTCCGCCAGGGCGACATCCACGAAATCACACACCGCAATGATCCCCTGCGGGGTAACGGTGTCCGCCATGGCGGCCAGGACGTCGTCTGTGGCGAGCCGGGCGCTGGTTCCCGCGGCCAGTTCCTCAAACTCTGGGTACCGGTCCAGGCAGGCCTCGCTGGCATACACCTCGCGCACTATGCCTGGCTGGCCCGCAGCGATCCGCTTGCCGTGAAGCACCAGGGCCTCACGTACTGCCTGGGGGCCTTCGGCCAGGAACTGCCGGCGCTTTAAACGGGCCGGGCGCCCTGCAAGCTTTGCCACGTCCCTGACCCGATCTGCTCGGGGATTGGAGAGTGGAAAGTCTTGCGGGCGCCCGGTTTCGTTCATATAAGAAACCATAGTGGCTGTTGCCACCGGTCCTTGAACGGGGAGTTGCCTGCTTACTCAGCAGCTGCAGCAACCGGCTTCTTCGCAGCGCGTGCGCGGGTAGCCTTGGCCTTCGGTGCAGCCTCAGCCTTGGCGGCCGGAGCGGAGGTGTCGGCGGGCAGCGAGTCTTTGGCAACCTGGACCAGCGCAGCGAACGCGTTGGCGTCAGAAACGGCGAGCTCGGCCAGCATGCGGCGGTCAACCTCGACCTCAGCGGCCTTCAGGCCCTGGATCAGGCGGTTGTAGGTCAGGCCGTTGGCGCGGGATGCAGCGTTGATGCGCTGGATCCACAGGCGGCGGAAGTCGCCCTTCTTCTTCTTGCGGTCCCCGTAGCTGTACACAAACGAGTGCAGCAGCTGCTCTTTGGCCTTACGGTACAGGCGTGAGCGCTGTCCACGGTAACCTTTGGCGCGTTCGAGGATAACCCGGCGCTTCTTGTGGGCGTTTACCGCCCGCTTCACACGTGCCACGTGCGTACTCCTTCAAAAATCTGATCCCAAGCGACTACTGCCGGTAACCGGCTGGCCTGAGAAGGCTTATTGGTAGTTGACCGCTGCCAGGTGGCAGTCAGTCAGAATGCTTGGAAATTAGATGCCGAGCATCTTCCGGATGACCTTGGCGTCGCCCTTGAAGACGATCTTGTCGCCGGCGAGGCGGCGGGTCAGCCTGGAGGACTTGTGCTCGAGGTAGTGGCGGCGGTTGGCCTGCTGGCGGCGGAGCTTGCCGCTGCCGGTCAGCTTGAAGCGCTTCTTAGCACCGCTGTGGGTCTTCATCTTCGGCATGGGAACCGATCTCCTTACGTATCCGCGGACAATGTCCGCAGTTCTATCGTGCAGCCGCCCCTGCGGGCGGCATGCTGGTTGCTGACTGCCTGAAGGCGATGCCTTCCGCAGTTTCGAACTAGGTGGTCTTCTTACCCGCCGGCTTGGGCGTGGGCCGAGGCGCTGCGGGTCGTGCAACAGGCTTCGGCGCTGCCGGCCTGGCCACCGGCTTGGGCGGGCCCGGGGCAACCGCAGGCTTCGGCGCTGCCGGAGCAGGCGACTCAGCTACGGGAGCCTTCGGCTCAGCAGGCACTGCCGCCTTTGGTGCTGCAGGGGCTGCCGCCCTGGGAGCAGCGGGGGCTGCCTTGGGTGCTGCGGCCCTGGGTGCCTCGCGCTTCGGCTCGGCCTCCTTGGCAGCCCTGGGTGCTTCCGCAGCCTTGGGCGCCTCGGCAGCCTTGGGTGCTTCCGCAACCTTGGGTGCTTCCGCGGCGGGGGCCTCGGCAGCCTTGGGTGCTTCCGCGGCGGGGGCCTCGGCAGCCGGAGCTGCTTCGACCGGAACCGAGGGCGCTTCGACGGCGGCTTCCGGAGCGGCTGCCTCAGCTGCTGCCGGGGCGTCCTGCGCAGGGGCCTCCGTGGAAACCTGGAAGCCTTCCGGCAGAAGATCGGCAAGCGACTGTGTCAGGGGTGCCTGATCGTCACCGGAGGTGTCCACGCGGCCTGAGGCCTTGGCTTCGTTCTGGGCCTTGGCTTCAGCGCGCTGGGTTGCACGGCGCGCTTCGGCCTTGGCCTCCGCCTTGTTCTTCAGCGGACCGATGACCATGACCATGTTGCGGCCGTCGATGCGGGGGCTGGACTCCACCACACCGACCTCACCGACATCTTCCGCGAACCGCTGAAGCAGGCGCAGGCCCATTTCGGGACGCTGCTGCTCACGGCCACGGAACTGGATCATGGCCTTGACCTTGTCCCCGGCTCCGAGGAAGCGGAGGGCGTGGCCGCGCTTGGTCTCGTAGTCATGGGTGTCAATCTTCAGGCGGAACCGGATTTCCTTCAGAACCGTGTTGGTCTGGTTCTTCCGGGCCTCACGGGCCTTTACCGCGGCTTCGTACTTGTACTTGCCGAAGTCCATCAGCTTGCACACCGGAGGCTTGGCCTGCGGTGCAACTTCAACGAGATCCAGGTCGGACTCGGCAGCCAGACGCAGGGCATCCTCAATACGGACGATTCCTACCTGTTCGCCGGCAGGGCCGACCAGCCGCACCTCAGGGACGCGGATACGCTCATTGATTCTTGGCTCGCTAATGTTAAAGCTCCTGTGTTCGTGATGGGGTTCCACCGGCAAAATAGAGAAGGCCCCCAATTGCCGGAGCAATCGAAGGCCTCAAAGATCGGATGTGCATATCCCGCGAGGGACTGCACGCACTTCCCCAGGCTCCTGCCCGGTGAACCGCCCGACCGTTACCCGGCAACCTTGCTTCCCTAAAATCTTCCGGGAAAACGGCTGACGCGGGTGGGAGAGAACTCCGCTTGCAAACTGAATATCAATTCTACATAAAGATGCCCGCTTACCGCACATTCGCGGCAGTGGGTCTCATCCACGGCAAAATAACGACATCCAGTCGGTCTGTGACAAGCTTACCAGTATGAGCACTCCAGACAGCAATTCACACGTCTACCAGGCGCCCGGCGCCGGGGATGACGTCACGCAGCAAACCCGCGATATCTCCGAAGTTCCTGCGATCGAGGTCATCACCACGGCCGCCGTACACCTCATGAGTGCCTCCGCCGTAAAGCTCGGCCTGGCCGCGGAGGAGAACGCCGCTGAGCTGAAGGACTTGGACGAGGCCCGCAAGCTCATCACCGCCCTCGCCGGCCTGGTGACGGCGGCCGCCCCGGAAATCGGTTCGCAGCATGCCGGGCCGTTGCGCGATGGCCTGCGGTCACTGCAGCTCGCCTTCCGCGAAGAGTCCATCATTCCGGATCCCCCGGGCAAGGGTCCCGGTGAGAAGTTCACCGGTGCAGTGAACTAAAGATTGAATTACGACGGCGGCGGCCGGCTCCTCGGGGCCGGCCGCCGCCGTTTTTGTCTTCTGGGGGCACTAGCTCCGGAAGCGCTCCCCCACCCACCTCTTCCCAACGAAACCGGAGACCGTCAGGATGCGGCGGCGCGGCGGCGCCGCTGCTGCAGGACAAGCCCCACGACGCAGAGCAGCACCCCTGCCACCCCGACGGACACAAAGCCTCCCGCCGCGCCAATGCTGTCGATGAAGAGTCCGGCCAGCGGAGCCCCCAGTGCCACGCCGGCGGTCAACGCGGACCCGTACCAGCCCATGGCCTCCCCCCGCCTGGCCTCGTCAACCAGTTCAGCCACCTTCTCGGATGCCGCCGAAAGCACCGGCGCGCAGAGGAGCCCCGGCAGCAGCGACAGCAAGCTGAGGGTCAGTGTGTCGGTGGCAAACCCCATGGGAATGGTCAGGGCAGCCATTCCCAGCAGCAGGAGGATCGGTGAAACGGGCCGGTGCATGGCCCCGTAGACCAGGCCGCCGACCACCGACGCGGCGCACCAGAAGAGGAACACCACGCCGATCTCGCCCTGGCGGCCGCCTGTCTCCAGCGCAGCCACGATTCCCACATCAGTGCCGCTGAGCACCATGCCGGCGCCGCCGGCGACGGCGAACACCGCGGCCACGGCAGCGGTGAACCAGCCGAAGCTGTGGGCCACCCTGCGCCTCAGGACTGCCCGCCGCCTGCTGCCCGCAGCCGCCGGACCGAGCTCCGCGGCAGCCTCCTGCAGGTGTGCGGGGGCGGCGGCCACAACGGCTACCTCTGCGGCAACCTGCTCGTCCGCCTCACAGGATTCGCTGCGGACAGCACTGCGGGTGGGCGGGTTGAACCACATGAGGAAGAGTCCGGCCAGCGATGTCGAGACGCCGACGGCGGTCAGCCCCAGCACGGAATTGCCGCTCGTGGCCACCACGGCACCCGCGGCCGGGCCGATCATAAACACCATCTCGGTGCTGACTGCGTCCAGCGCGAAGGCGGTCCTGCGCTGGTCGCCGTCCGCCAGGACTCCCAAAGACTGCCGCACCACACTGAAGATGGGAAGCGTCAGGAGGCCGCCGACGAACACGAGCGGCAGCAGCCACTGGTAGGAGACGTGCGGCACGATGGACCAGATGACCGTTTCCGAAATCACCGAAGGTATCAGCGCCGTCCGAAGGCCCGCCGTATCCACCCGGCGGCCACGCCAGGGTGCGCCGAGCGCGATGCCAATGGTCATCACGGCCGCTGCCGTACCCGCAGCCGCATAGCCCTCGCCGAGGGCCAGGACGATGTGCAGGGTCAGCAGGACGCCCGCCGCCGAATGGGGAATGCGGGCAATCATGCCGACCGCCAGAAGCCGGCGGATGGGCCGGACGGCCAGCAGCTCCCGGTACAGGCTGAAATTCACAGGTGGGTCCTCAGTTCCGCCGCCGGACAGCGCCGGAACGGACCCCACCGGGCCGGCGGCTACTGCGCGGCGCGCCTTAGCTTGACTTCGATCGAATCAACGCGCTCACCAAACAATACATTCCGGCTCCACTCGCTCTGGAGGCCGGCAACGAGGGCCTGGACCGCGGCCGCATCAAGTCCGTCCTCCAGGTAGAGCACCACCCGCAGTTCCGGTCCGGCGCCGCCGCCATCCACGCGGCTGCCCGAAGCAGTGGCAGTGGCCACTCCCCCGCCGGGAAGGACCTCGAGTCCGCGGACTGCGGGTTTGCTTTCCGTTCCGGCACGCAGCACCGCGGCCAGCTCGGCGTCCAGGTAGGCCGGCACCCACTGCCGCTGCTGCGCGAGGGCCCAGACGCCGGGGCGCCGGACCACGAAGGTCACTTCCGAACCGGGGTCCACCACCAGCAACTCGGCCCCCTCGGCGACGGCGGACAGGGCGGCCCGAGCGGCGTACACGGCCACCGGCCGCGCCTCCGGGTGCCACGCCGCCAGGGCTTCCGCCGAAGTGAACACCGGCATGGCGAGGCGGCCGTCGGGAGCCTTGAGCGTCACCAGCGCCATGTCCGCCTGCTTGTCGGCGTGCACGCCGTGCGCGCCCTCGGCTTCCTCCGCTAGCTGTGCCACAACGGGGACAAACACACGGGCACTGGCCAGCGAGGCAACCACCGCAGCCTCGTCGCCGTCGCCCGCAACAAGTGCAGAGACTGCGGTGAGGTAGCCGGCGTCGGCCGCGCCGTCGTCGTCCTCGAAGTTGTGGATTTTGGCGTCATCGCCGGCCAGGCTCCGCCCGGCCCAGGGCTGTCCCGCGGAATCGCCGGCGCCACCTGCTCCGGCGAGGGCTGACTCGATGTGACCGGGCAGCCGGCGTGCCGGGGGCAGGTCCGCTGCCTGTCCGCGGCCATCCGCGGAGTTGCGCTGGTGCTCGGTCACGGCGGCGTCCTAGCGGCGTCCGGCGACGTCGAGGGCCTCGGGCAGGGTGAAGGCGCCGGCGTACAGGGCCTTGCCGACGATGGCACCTTCGACACCGAGCGGCACCAGGGAGCGCAGGACCTTCAGGTCATCAAGGCTGGAAATGCCGCCGGAGGCCACCACGGGCTTGCCGGTTTTCTCCACCATCTGCCGCAGCAGTTCGACGTTCGGCCCCTGCAGCGTGCCGTCCTTGGTCACGTCGGTGACAACGTATCGTGCGCAGCCGGCCTCTTCGAGGCGGCCCAGCACGTCCCACAGGTCCCCGCCTTCCTTGGTCCAGCCGCGGCCGGCCAACGTGGTTCCCCGGACGTCCAGGCCGACGGCGATCCGGTCACCGAAGCGGTCGATGGCCCGCGCGGTCCATTCCGGGTTCTCCAGGGCGGCGGTGCCGAGGTTTACCCGGGCGACGCCCAGGTCCAGCGCCTTCTCCAGCGATTCATCGTCCCGAAGGCCGCCGGAGAGCTCGACCTTGATGTCCAGCCGGCCCACCACTTCGCGCAGCAGGTCCGCGTTTGAGCCGCGTCCGAAGGCAGCGTCCAGATCCACCAGATGGACCCATTCCGCGCCCTGCTGCTGCCAGTTGAGCGCCGCCTCCAGAGGCGTTCCGTAGCTTGTTTCGCTGCCGGCCTCGCCCTGGACCAGGCGGACGGCCTGGCCGTTCACGACGTCGACGGCGGGAAGCAGTTCAAGTACCGGCAGCTCGTTTTGGCTGGTCATCAGGGGTCCTCAGTTCTTATAGGCGCTGGTTCCCGTGCGCGGCGACTTCTGCGGCGCACACGGCGGGTTAGTTGGTTAGTTGCCGGGGAGCGTCAGCAGGTAGGCGGCCAGCAGCGACATGGCGGCCAGCACGTAGAAACCGATCTGGATCCAGAGCGGCTTGCGCTGCTGCCTGAAGGACAGGCCGCCGCCCACCAGGAGACCGGCCAGTCCCATCAGGAGGATTGACCACATCTAGGCGTCCGCTGCCTGCCGGGAATGCGGCCCACGGAGCCCGTCGACCCAGTTCTTCAGGAGCCGCGCGCCAGCGTCACCGGACTTTTCCGGGTGGAACTGGGTGGCGCAGAGCGGGCCGTTCTCCACGGCGGCGATGAAGGGGCCGCCGTGCTCGGACCACGTAACCAGGGGCGGCGCCATCCGGGGCTGGATCACATCGAAGTCCCAGCTCTGGACACCGTAGGAGTGCACGAAGTAGAAGCGCTCATCTTCGACGCCGTCGAAAAGCCTGGAGCCTTCCGGGACCTTGACGGTGTTCCAGCCCATGTGCGGGACCACTTCGGCCGGCAGGAGTTCCACCTTGCCGGGCCATTCCCCCATGCCTTCGGCTTCGGTTCCGTGTTCGACGCCGGCCTCAAAGAGCACCTGGAGGCCGACGCAGATACCGAGGACCGGACGGCCACCGGCAACGCGGCGTCCGATCATCCGGATTCCATCCACGGCCTTAAGCTCGCGCATGACCGTTTCGAAGGCGCCGACGCCGGGCACAACCAGCCCGTCGGCGTTCAGCACGTCCTCCGGTTTGGAGCTCAGGATGACCTCCGCACCGGCACGTTCCAGGGCGCGTACGGCAGAACGGACGTTGCCGGAGCCGTAGTCCAGGACGGTGACGGTGGGCTTGCCCTCCGGGGATGCCGGCTTCAGCGTGGCCGACGGATCGAGGATCGCGCCCTCGCGCAGAACTTTGCCGGTCACAGTGCTCCCTTGGTGGACGGAATGCCTTCGACGCGGGGATCCGGCTCGACGGCTGCGCGGAGGGCCCTGGCGAAGGCCTTGAACTGGGCTTCCACAATGTGGTGCGGGTCGCGGCCGGCGATAACGTTCATGTGCAGGCAGATGCCGGCGTGCAGCGTAATGGCCTCGAAGACGTGGCGCGTCAGCGATCCCGTGAAGTGGCCGCCGATCAGGTGGTACTCCTGCCCGGCGGGCTCGCCGCCGTGCACCAGGTATGGCCGGCCGGAGACGTCAACGACGGCGTGCGCGAGGGCCTCGTCCAGGGGCACGGTGGCCTCGCCGAAGCGGCGGATGCCCGCCTTGTTGCCCAGAGCCGTGCGCAGCACCTCGCCGAACGTGATGGCAACATCCTCGACGGTGTGGTGGACGTCAATGTGGGTGTCGCCCGTTGCCTTGACGGTCATGTCGATGAGTGAGTGCTTGCACAGCGCCGTCAGCATGTGGTCGTAGAACGGGACCGACGTGCTGATGTCCGACACTCCGGTGCCGTCGAGGTTGATCTCCACCAGCACGGAAGATTCGCTGGTGGTGCGCTCCATGCGTGCAGTCCGTGCCTCGGCAGCCTTGATTCCGGTGTCGCTCATGGTGATAGATGTCCTTTGACGAAGGATGGGGGCGGACCTGACCTGGTCCATATCCAAGTTTAGGCCGGAAGTGCGGTCTGCCGGGCCAGGATGGTTTCCAGCGCTTCGAGGAAGGCTGTGGTTTCCGTCTCAGTACCGGCTGTGACCCTCAGGTGGCCGGCGATGCCGACGTCGCGGACGAGCACCCCTGCGTCGAGCAACCCCTGCCAGACCTCATGGGGGTTCTCCAGCCCGCCGAAGAAGACGTAGTTGGAGTCGGACGCCGCGGGCCGCAGCCCCATCCGCGTCAGTTCCGCGACAATCCGGTCGCGCTGCCGCTTGATGTCCTGGACATCGGCCATGAGCGCCTCGCGGTGCTGCAGCGCCGCGAGGGCGGTTGCCTGCGTGACGGCCGACAGGTGGTAGGGCAGGCGCACCAGCCGGAGGGCGTCTGTCACCTCCGGGGCCGCGGCCATGTAGCCGAGGCGGGCGCCGGCAAGAGCGAACGCCTTGCTCATGGTCCGGGATACGATGAGCCGCTCCCGGCCGGGCAGCAGGGTGAGGGCGCTTGGCGTGCCGTCGTGTGCGAACTCGTGGTAGGCCTCGTCCACGACCACCACCGCCTGACTGGCTTCCCCGGCCTCGTAGACGGCTTCCACCACATCCAGGCCCAGGCCGGTGCCGGTGGGGTTGTTGGGCGAGCACAGGAAGACGATGTTGGGTTGGAGTTCGCGCACCTGGCTCGCGGCGGACTCGGCGCTGAGGCCGTAGTCGTCGGCACGCTTGCCGGCGATGTAGGCGGTGTCCGTGCCGCTGGCGAGGAGCGGGTACATGGAGTAGGTCGGCGGGAAGCTCAGGAGCGACCGGCCCGGGCCGCCAAAGGCCTGGAGAATCTGCTGGAGGACCTCGTTGGAGCCGTTGGCCGCCCAGAGGTTGTCCGCGCTGAGGCCGTGGCCCAAATATTCGGCCAAGGCTTCCCGGAGCTCGGTGAATTCGCGGTCGGGATACCGGTTGAGTCCGGCGGCGGCCTCGGTTACGGCCGCGGTGATGGCCGCCCGCACGTCGGCAGGCACGCCATGCGTGTTCTCGTTGACGTTGAGCAGGATCGGAACATCAAGCTGCGGGGCGCCATAGGGGGACAGCCCCCTCAGGTTGGTCCGAAGGGGCAGTCGGTTCAGTCGCTCAAGCTGGTCAGTCACCTCAACAGTTTAAGTAACCTGGAGGGCTGGCCGGAAACTGTGACGGTTCCGGCACTCGGGGAACCGCGCACCGCCCCTACTTATTCGGCACAAACAGCTGCTGGCCGGGCATGACCCTCCCGGCCTGAAGGTCGTTGAGCAGGACGATGTCCGCAATCACGTCCCGGGGATCGCGGTCCGGGTCGACTTGCCCTGCGATGGCCCACAGTGACTCGCCGGGCTGCACCGTGACCGAAACGGTGGGCGTGACCGTCAGGCCACTGGCATTGTCTGCAGCCTTGGCCGGGGAGTTCAGGAGCCCGGCAAGGGACAGGACCACGGCGGCAAGCAGAACAAGCGGCAGGCCGATCAGGACAATCCGGCCCCGGCGGGTAAGGCGAAGGCGCGGCGGCTTGCCGGGCCGCGACAGTGGCGTTGAAGTTGATGCTGCTGTTGAAGCTGACATGGCGTGAGCCCTCCTGGACCAAGTTGTACTGCCTCGCGTTCGAACAAACAGTTCGAACACCGGGCTGACAAACGGCCCTCACTAGAACACATGTTCGAACTTTGCTTTTCCTAGTTTTAGCACCTATCAACGAATTAAGTCGAGACTCGCTAGAACAAATGTTTGAAAAAGCCCTATGGCTGGCCTACGTTTGAAATCACAGAACAACCACATCTGCAGTTGATCAGCAGGGTCTGACATTTTTCAGGCCGGAAGTTCCCGGCCCCTGCAACTACCGCGGCCGGGAGGAACGGAAAGGCGTTGGCGAACATGGCAGCACAGGCCTCTGACGGCAAGGCTCCCCAGCGCAGCCCGCGGTCTCAGCGGATCCCCAAGGGACTCACCGTCCGGCAGAAAAAGATCCTGGAGACCATCCAGCGCTCGGTCAACGACAACGGCTACCCGCCGTCGATGCGGGAAATCGGCGACACCGTCGGCCTGGCCAGTCTCTCCAGCGTGACCCATCAGCTCTCGCAGTTGGAAAAGCTTGGCTACCTGCGGCGCGACCCCAAGCGGCCGCGCGCCATGGAGGTCCTGATGCCGCTCACCCTTGATGGGGGAACGGCGAAATCCGGCAGCGCGGACAAGGCCGCCGCCCTTAGCACCGCAGGCGCTTCCGTATCCGAACTGCCCAGCGCGATGGACACAGCAATGGTGCCGCTGGTCGGCCGGATCGCCGCCGGCGGCCCCATCCTCGCGGACCAAATGGTGGAGGACCTGATGCCGCTGCCCCGGCAGCTGGTGGGCCACGGCGAACTCTTCATGCTCAAGGTCGCGGGCGACTCCATGGTGGACGCCGCCATCTGCGACGGGGACTGGGTTGTGGTCCGCCGACAAAGCGACGCGGTCAACGGCGACATCGTCGCGGCGCTGCTCGACGATGAAGCGACAGTCAAGACCTTCCGGCAGCGGGACGGCCACACGTGGCTGCTTCCCCAGAACACCCAGTACGAACCCATCCTCGGCGACCACGCCGTTGTCATGGGCAAGGTGGTTTCCGTACTCCGCTCGCTGTAGCTGCTGCAAATCTCCGGCCCCGGGCTGTTATAGCCCGGGGCTTCTTTACGCCTGTGCGCCGGCGAGCCGTTCGAGTGCTGCGACGGCGGTCTTCCTGTCGGTCGTCGGCCAGAACGGCGGCAGGGCGGCCCGCAGGAACCCGCCGTAACGTTCCGTGGACAGCCGGGAATCCAGCACCGCCACCACGCCCTTGTCGTTCGTGGACCGGATGAGCCGTCCTGCCCCCTGGGCCAGCCTGATGGCCGCGTGCGTGGCGGATACGGACATGAAACCGTTGCCGCCGGCCTGGGCAACGGCCCGGGACCGCGCGGTCATCAGGGGGTCGTCCGGCCGCGGGAAGGGGATCCTGTCAATGACCACCAGGCGGCACGACCCGCCCGGCACGTCGACGCCCTGCCACAGTGACATCGTGCCGAACAGGCAGGTATCAGGCTCGTCAGCAAACTGCTTCACCAGTGCCGTCATGGTGGACTCACCCTGGCAAAGAATGCTGACATCCAGCCGCGTGCGCAGGGCATCTGCCGCTTCCTCGGCGGCCCGCCGTGAGGAGAACAGGCAGAGCGCTCCCCCACCGGAGGCGCGGATGAGGGACTCGAGTTCGTCCAGCGCCTCAGGCGAAGTGCCGCGGCCCGGTTTCGGCAGGTGCCCCGCCACGTACAGGATGCCCTGCCGGGGGTAGTCGAAGGGCGAACCCACGTCGACGCCGGTCCAGCTCGGTGCGCCGTCCCCGACCAGGCCCAGCCCGCCTGCGGCGGGTTCGAAGGCAGAGCCGATGGCCAGTGTTGCCGACGTCAGCACCACGGTATGGCCGGCGAACAGGCCTTCCCGGAGCCTGCCTGCCACGCTCAGCGGGGCGATGTTGACCAGAGCCGGGGCAGTCTCGTCCGGCGCCGAGTATCCTTGCTGGGGATCAAACGTGCTGTTCCGCGAGAACCAGACCACCTCGCGGTTTTCCCGGGCGGCGATGAGCCGCTCACAAAGCTCCAAAATCACCAGCAGGCGGGAGCGCGCGAGCTGCCGCCCGCCGTCGGCCGTTGTATTGCTGTCCCCCTTGGAATCCGACAGCGCCGCCCGGCAGGCCTCACGAAGCTGGTCCACACAATCCAGCTGCTCGTCGTTCAGGCCGTTGGGCAGCAAGCCGCTGGGAACGCCGGCAAGAGCCACCTCGAGGTTGGCGGCCGCTGTGTTGAGCGCGTCAACAGTGATCCCGGTGTGCTTGCGGGCGCCGGACGCTGCGGCGTGGACCATGGCCACCGACAGCTGCCCCGAAACCGCGCCGGTCACCCGGTCCTGGAGTTCGTGGGCCTCGTCCACCACCACGACGTCGTACTCCGGCAGCACGGCCAGGCCCTCGAAGGCGCTGACGGCCAGCATGGCGTGGTTGGTCACCACGACGTCGGCTTCCGTGGCGTTATGGCGGGCAAGTTCGCTGAAGCACTCTTCGGCGAGGGGGCATTTCTGCGCGCCGAGGCATTCCATGGACGTGACGGACACCTGCCGCCAGGCCCGGTCCGTGACGCCGGGAAGGAGCTCGTCACGGTCGCCCGTGGTGGTCTGCTCCGCCCATTCCCGGAGCCTGACCACCTCCTTGCCCAGCTGCGAGGAGGGGCCGCCCATGGCCGCGGCGAAGTGCGGGACGCTGGTGTCCTCGCCCAGTGAGAAAAGCTGGCCTTCGGAAGGCTCCTCGGAGGGAAAGCCGCCCTCGAGCTTGTGCCTGCAGACATAGTTCGCGCGGCCCTTGACCAGCGCAATCTTCACAGGCCGGTCGAGTGCGGGTTTGAGGCTTTCCAGCAGCCGCGGAAGGTCCCGGCCCACGATTTGGGTCTGCAGCGCGAGGGTGGCGGTGGAGACGAGGGTCGGTTTATTGCTCTCAAGCGAGTGGGCGATGAGCGGGACAAGGTAGGCCAACGACTTGCCGGTTCCCGTGCCGGCCTGCACCAGCAGGTGGTCGCCGGTTTCGATGGCGCGCGCCACCTGCCGGGCCATCTCGTGCTGGCCGCTGCGGCTTTGTCCGCCCATGCCCGCCACGGCACGGTCGAGCAGCTCCAGTACATGCTGCTCGCCGGCCGTGGCGCTGGCTGCGGCGTCTGCCACCCCGTCAGTCATTGCTGATGAAGGATTCCAGTTCAGCCGCGAGGCCTTCCCGGACCATGACAACGGCGCGGGTGCCGCCCTCTTCGTGATCCAGGCTGAGGATCTCCGCGTCAGAGTCGTGCAGTTTACTGATGAGATCGCCGCGGTGGTACGGCACGAGGAGCTCCATCTTGACATTTGGCCGCGGGATGGCCTCGCTGATGGCCTTGAGCAGCTCGGCAATGCCCTCCCCCGTGCGTGCCGAAACCACCACGTGCCTCGGTTCGCGCTGCTTCAGCCGCTCCACCACAAACGGGTCGGCGGCGTCCGCCTTGTTCAGGACGATGATCTCGGGCACCTTGCGGGCGTCCACCTCGGCGAACACCGAGCGCACGGCGGCGATCTGGCCCTCCGGGTCCGGGTGCGACACGTCCACCACGTGCAGGATCAGGTCTGCATCCGCCACTTCCTCAAGGGTGGAGCGGAAGGCCTCCACCAGCTGGGTGGGCAGGGACCGGACGAACCCCACGGTGTCGGCCAGCGTGTAGCCAACGCCGTCTGAGGTCTCGGCCTTGCGGACGGTGGGGTCCAGGGTGGCGAACAGGGCGTTTTCCACCAGGACGCCGGCGTCGGTAAGGCGGTTGAGCAGCGAGGACTTCCCGGCGTTGGTGTATCCGGCAATGGCCACTGACGGGACTTCATTACGACGGCGGTTGGCACGTTTGGTCTCCCGTGCCGGCTTCATCGCGGCGATCTCGCGCCGCAGCTTGGCCATCCGGGTGCGGATCCTTCGCCGGTCCAGTTCGATCTTTGTTTCACCGGGACCACGCGAGCCCATGCCGGCGCCTGCACCGCCCACCTGGCCACCGGCCTGGCGGGACATGGATTCACCCCAGCCGCGGAGGCGCGGAAGGAGGTATTCGAGCTGCGCCAACTCCACTTGAGCCTTGCCTTCACGGCTCTTGGCGTGCTGGGCGAAGATGTCGAGGATCAGTGCCGTGCGGTCAATGACCTTCACCTTGACGATGTCTTCAAGGCCGCGCCGCTGGGACGGAGCGAGTTCGGCGTCCACCACGACGGTATCGGCGCCGGTGGACATCACCACGTCCTTGAGTTCCAAGGCCTTGCCGGAACCAAGGAAGGTGCCGGGGTCCGGCTTGGCGCGCCGCTGGACGAGTCCGTCGAGGACTTCCGAGCCCGCCGTTTCCGCCAGCGCGGCGAGTTCACGCAGCGAATTCTCGGCATCACCCAGCGTGCCTTCGCTCCAGAGGCCGGCGAGCACAACGCGTTCCAGGCGCAGCTGCCTGTATTCGACTTCGGTGACGTCCTCGAGTTCGGTGGACAGCCCGGCGGTGCGCCGCAGTGCGCGGCGTTCCTCGAGGTCCTGCTGGTCGCCGTCGAACGTGCTGTGCTCTTCGTCGAGATGCGAGATGGCCTGCGCCTTGCCCAAAACGCCTTGGCTGTCGGCGCCGCTGCCGTTGGCAGGTGCGGCGTTCTTGGCCGGGACGTCCTTGGCGAGGATCCGGTCGATAACAGCCTGGATTTCCTCAGGACTCATGTCCTGGGCCGCCGGCTTGGATCCGGGATTTTGCTGACTGGTCATGGTCTCCTTTGAAGGTTCTGCATCTTCAGAATAGTGCTGATTGCCGCCCTTGGCGGAGGTATTCGCGCTGGGCTGACTGCGAGGGGTCATGGAGGGTCTCCTGAAATGCCGGCAGACGTCAGGCATGGCCGGCGGGAAGCGGTCTGATTGAGTGCTGTTCGGGCTGCGCTCCTGCGGAAGATGTGTGCCTGCAAAGGGCAATACCTGCGTCGCATTGGAGGGGAGCCATGGGCCGGCGCCGGCGGCTAAAGGCCGCGGGCAAAAAGAGGTACCGGCTACTCAAAAATCAGGAACATGCCTTCAAGGATACCAGAACGGCCGGCCGGCTTTCCGATCGGCCGGTTTCCCATCGGGCGGGCAGCCCACTAATCTGGCCAGTTATGGAGTCTGCCCACTATTTCAGCGCCTCACCTGCGGGGCCGTTTACCCGCAAGCCCCTCACAGTGGAACTGGCCGGTGAAACGCGGAAGCTGCAGACCTCGTCCGGCATCTTCAGTCCGGACGGGATCGACAAGGGGACGGCCATCCTGCTGGCCGAGGTTCCCGCTCCTTCCCCGCAGGGGAACCTGCTCGACATCGGCTGCGGCTGGGGACCCATCGCCCTGACCATGGCGCTGCGGGCACCGCACGCCCAGGTCTACGCCGTGGACGTCAATGAACGGTGCATCGCGCTCACCAACGGGAACGCTGAACTGCTTGGGCTGAGCAACGTCGCTGCCAGCACGCCAGAGGATGTGGACCCGGAAATCCGTTTCGATACCATCTGGTCCAATCCGCCGATCCGGATCGGCAAGGATGAACTGCACTCGCTCCTGCTGCTCTGGCTGCCGAGGCTGGCGCCGGGCGGTTCGGCCTGGTTGGTGGTGCAGAAGAACCTGGGCTCGGATACGCTTCAGCGCTGGCTGGCGGAGGTTCTGGATGGCTCCTTCACGGTGACGCGGGAAAACACGTCCAAATCCTTCAGGATCCTGCGGGTCAGGAAAGCGTCCCGGTAGCAACGATCGTTGCCGGGCCGCTGAGCTCCACGTGCTCGCGGCCGCCGGCAACGGTGAAGAACTTCACGCCCACGACGCCGCCCGGCACCTTCACCTGCCAGGTGTCCGGGGCGCCCTGCCCGGCCCAGTGACGGATGGCCACCGCTGCTGCACATGCTCCGGTGCCGCAGGACTGCGTTTCGCCGACACCACGTTCGTGGACCCGCATGGTCACGGTGCCCACGCCGTCGTGCACCAGCGGCTCGGCCGGGACAACGAACTCGACGTTGGTGCCATTGCCGGGAGCCGGGTCGACGTGCGGGGCGGTGAAGAGCCGGGTGTCCCGGAGTTCGGACAGCTCGGCCAGGGCGACCACCGTGTGCGGGTTGCCCATGCTGACGGACAGCGCCGGCCGCGGCACCTCGAGTCCGTCGGCGCTGACCAGCGAATCCATGGCGCGGGCCGCTGCCTCGTCCGGGAAAATGAACTCCCAAGGGCCCATGTCGACGGCGTAGCCGTCACCTGTGCGGACAATGGTCTTGACGCCGCCGCGGGTGCCGATGGTCAGCGAGCCGCCGGCAGGCAGCTCAGCCAGGCCTTCGGCCAGGAGGAAGTGGACGAACACGCGCACGCCGTTGCCGCACATCTCCGACAGGGAACCGTCACCGTTGCGGTAATCCATGAACCACTCGGCGCCGGGGTTTTCGGCAAGAATCTGCCGGCCCTCGTCAAGAAGCCGGGACGGCACGGCGCGGATGAGGCCGTCACCGCCGATGCCGCGGTGACGGTCGCACAGCTGGGCGACCTGCTCCGCGGAGATGGCGTGCACGCCCTCGGGATCAGCGACCAGGACGAAGTCGTTGCCTGTTCCGTGGCCCTTGGAAAACCGCAGTCCGCTCAGTGTGGTGCCGGCGGGCCGGGCTGTTTCTGCAAGGGTTTCATTCATGGTTCAAGGTTACCCGCCCGCCAGCGGCGCCAGAAAAACGGTTTGGATCCGCCTGGCCGGCCGCGGGTGTAGTTGCCGGCCCAGAACAGCGTCGCTGCCAGCAGCGAGGCGATCGCAACAGTGAGGGTCCGCCGCGAGGTGCGCTTTGGCCCGGCGGCAACTGCGAGAGTCATAAGGCTCTTTCTTCAAGCGCGTTGGGTGCTGGCTCAGCGGCACAGGCCGGCTGCCTTGGCGGCGAGCCCGGGGTCCTGCCAGTCCAGCCAGCTGATGCGGGGGTCGGCCCGGAACCACGTCAGCTGCCGGCGGGCGAACTGCCTGGTGGCCACGATGGTCTCCTCGGCTGCCTGCGCTACATCCGCTTCGCCGTCGAGCACCTTGAGAAACTGGGCGTAGCCCAGTGCGCGGGGTGCGGTCTTGCCGCGGCGAAGGCCCCGGGCGTCCAGCCCTTCGACTTCCGCCAGCAGCCCCCGCTCCACCATCCGATGCACGCGGACAGCGAGCCGGTCCCGTAACTGCTCACGGTCAACCTCCAGCCCGATCTGGATGGCCGGCTGATGGTACTCGCGGGTTGGCATGAAGGAGCTGAACGGGCGTCCACTCAGTTCGAACACCTCCAGCGCGCGGATGATGCGGCGGGCGTCGCCGATGCGCCCGGCGGAGACGGGGTCCACGGCCCGGAGGCGGTCCAGCAGCACCGCAGTCCCTTCCGCGGCGTTCTCCTGTTCGAGCCGGATGCGGATTTCCGGATCGGTTCCCGGGAAGTCCAGCACATCGAGGGCGGCGCGAACGTACAGGCCCGACCCGCCGGCAAGGATGGCGCGCTTGCCGCGGCGGTGGATGTCCGCGATGCAGTCCCTTGCCTGCTGCTGGAAGTCGGACACCGACGCCTCCTGCGTCACGTCCAGGATGTCCAGCAGGTGGTGCCGGACGCCCCGTTGTTCAGCCTCGGTGACCTTGGCGGTGCCGATGTCCATGCCGCGGTAGAACTGCATGGCGTCGGCGTTGATCACCTCGCCGTCCAGGGCCAGGGCAAGATCGACGGCGAGGTCGGACTTGCCCGAACCGGTGGGGCCGACAACCGCTATGACGGGGGGTTGGCCCGCCACCGGGTCAGCGGCTCCGCACCGGGAGTGACGGCATGCCAAGTGACACGCCTGCTCTGCCGGCGGCCCCCGCTGCGCCAGGCGCCGGCACGCCGCAGGAGTCGGCCTGCGCCCTGTCCCAGGCATCGCCGGCGCGGGACCGGCGCAGGGAGTAGTCGGCTGCGGTGGCCGGATCGGCGACCAGGTGGAAGGCGGCCGCTTCCGTAATGGTCACTGTCACCAGGTCTCCGGGACGCGGGGCAGGAGCGCCCTCGGGAACCGCGAAGTGGACCAGGCGCTGGTCCTGCGAACGGCCTGAGAGGCGGTGGGTTTCCTCGGACTTCCGGCCGGACTGGGCGGTGACCATGACCTCGACACAGCGTCCCAGCTGCTTGGCGTTCTCTTCCGACGCGATGCGGTCCTGGAGCGCAGTGAGTCGCTCAAAGCGTTCCTGCACCACCGCCTTGGGCAGCTGGTCCGGCAGGTCCGCTGCCGGCGTGCCAGGCCGCTTGGAGTACTGGAAGGTGAAGGCCGTGGCGAAGCGTGACTTTTCGACGACGTCCAGGGTCGCCTGGAAATCCTCCTCCGTCTCCCCCGGGAAGCCGACGATGATGTCCGTGGAGATCGCCGCATGCGGCATCTTGGCGCGGACCTTGTCCAGGATCCCGAGGAACTTCGCCGACCGGTAGGAACGCTTCATGTCACGCAGGACCTTGTCCGATCCCGACTGGAGAGGCATGTGCAGCTGCGGCATGACGTTGGGCGTCTCGGCCATGGCGTCGATGACATCATCGGTGAACGCGGCCGGGTGGGGGCTCGTGAAACGTACCCGTTCCAGGCCCGGGATCTCTCCGCAGGCGCGCAGCAGCTTGGAGAAGGCCTGGCGGTCCCCGAACTCCACCCCGTACGAGTTCACGTTCTGGCCCAGGAGCGTCACTTCGATGGCGCCGTCGTCCACCAGGGCCTGGACCTCGGCAAGGATCTCCCCCGGCCGGCGGTCCTTTTCCTTGCCCCGCAGGGCAGGGACGATGCAGAAGGTGCAGGTGTTGTTGCAGCCGACCGAAATGGACACCCAACCCGAATAGACGGAGTCGCGCTTGGTGGGCAGCGTGGATGGGAAGACATCCAGCGACTCGAGGATTTCCAGCTGCGCCTCGTTGTTGTGGCGCGCCCGGTCCAAAAGGGCAGGCAGGGCGCCGACGTTGTGCGTGCCGAAGACGGCATCGACCCAGGGCGCCTTCTTCAGGATGGTTTCGCGGTCCTTCTGGGCGAGGCAGCCGCCGACGGCGATCTGCATCCCCGGGTTGGCTGCCTTGACGGGGGCCAACTGGCCGAGGTTGCCGTAGAGCTTGTTGTCGGCGTTTTCCCGCACGGCGCAGGTGTTGAAAACGACGACGTCGGCCTGGGCACCGTCCGCCGGTACATAACCGGCGGCTTCCAGCATGCCCGCCATGCGCTCGGAGTCGTGAACGTTCATCTGGCAGCCGAAGGTGCGCACCTGGTAGGTGCGGGGCACAGCGGCCTCACCAGTCGGTTCGTTTTCGGTGCCGGTTGCGGGAGAAGGATAGGTCAGGCTCACCCATTAAGGGTACCGGCTGCCAAGAGTACCGGCTGCGCTCACTCCCAGTGCGCGGCGGCCTCGTAAGTATCCTCGTCGGACGCGGCGCCGCCGGCTGCAGCGTCCAGGACCTCCCCCACGATCCGGAAAGCCTGCGAGGGCTGGTACCCCTTGCGGGCAAGCATGGACGCGAGCCGCCGTGTGGTCTTGTCGCGTTCCGCCCGGTCAGTCAGGTCCGTCCCCGGCCGAAGCTTGCGTTCCACCAAGTGACGCGCGGAGGCTTCTTCGTCCTCGTCGCTGAGCTGCTCCAGGGCCGAGGCCGCCGTGTCAGGGTCAATGCCCTTGTCCGCGAGCTCCCGGCGCAGGGCTCCCTTGGCCAGCCTGCGCGACTGCGACCTGCTCCGCACCCACATGTCCGCGAATTCGGCGTCGTCGACGAGCCGGACCTCTTCGAAGCGGTCCAGCACGGCCGCGGCGACGTCCTCCGGCACGTTGCGCTCGGCCAGCTTGCGTTCAAGCTGCTGCCGGCTCTTGGGCGATGCGGTCAGCTGGCGCAGTACGATGGCGCGCGCCACCGACGCCGGGTCCGCCTCCCGGTCCTCATCCGGAGCGGGGCCTGGTCCTGCTTGCCGGTCCCCTCCGACCTTGGCGAAGGCCGAAGAAGACCGGCGTCTGCTAGAAGCCGTCAACGGCCTTCAGCTTCGGTGAAGCTTCGGTCTCGGCCGGGGCCTTCACGCCGACGCCGAGCTTTTCCTTGATCAGGCGCTCGAGCTCGGCCGCCAGTTCCGGGTTGTCGCGCAAGAAGCGGCGCGAGTTCTCCATGCCCTGGCCGAGCTGGTCGCCGTCGTAGGTGAACCATGACCCGGACTTCTTGATGATGCCGTGCTCCACGCCCATGTCAATGATGCCGCCCTCGCGGGAGATGCCCTGGCCGTAAATGATGTCGAATTCGGCGATCTTGAACGGCGGGGCCATTTTGTTCTTGACGATCTTGGCCTTGGTGCGGTTGCCCACGGAGTCCGCGCCCTCCTTGAGGGTCTGGATGCGGCGGACGTCGATACGCACGGAGGCGTAGAACTTCAGGGCCTTACCACCGGTGGTGGTTTCCGGGGAACCGAAGAACACACCGATCTTTTCGCGCAGCTGGTTGATGAAGATGGCGGTGGTCTTGGTCTGGCTCAGGCGGCCGGTGATTTTACGCAGAGCCTGGCTCATAAGGCGGGCCTGGAGACCGACGTGACTGTCGCCCATGTCGCCTTCAATTTCCGCTCGCGGCACCAGGGCTGCCACGGAGTCGATGACGACGACGTCCAGGGAGCCGGAACCGATAAGCATGTCCATGATTTCCAGGGCCTGCTCACCGGTGTCCGGCTGGGACACGAGGAGCGCGTCGGTGTCGACGCCCAGCTTGGCTGCGTATTCCGGATCCAGGGCATGTTCGGCGTCAATAAAGGCGGCAATGCCGCCTTGTCGCTGGGCACTGGCGACGGCGTGCAGGGCAACCGTGGTCTTACCGGAGGATTCCGGTCCGTAGATTTCCACGATGCGGCCGCGAGGCAGGCCGCCAATTCCCAAGGCGACGTCCAGGGCTATGGAGCCGGTCGGAATGACCTCGATGGGCGCACGGACTTCGTCGCCCAGGCGCATGACCGAGCCTTTGCCGAACTGCTTGTCAATCTGGGCAAGCGCTGCGTCGAGCGCCTTCTGGCGATCCGGGGCTGCGGCCATGGTTCACACCTCTAATACTTTCTCGCTTTGGAGGGGCCTCTGCGGCCCTTTGTCTGTCATCACTGACGCTAGCTCCACCCGCTGACATTCTTACCGGGCAGGCGTACGTATGTGGATAACCCGCTGCCAAAAAGCATAGTCGCACCCGAACAGATATTCGAACAATCCGTCGGCGTGTCAGCAGGTTCCCAGGCCGGGTCGGGATCTGCTCAGACCAGGTCTCGCCCGTGCTGTCGCGGCTTGATATCGCGGCCGAGGCGGCGCTCCTCGGGGACGTCCTGCACGTCGCACACCGCCAGCCAGATGTCACGGGGACTGACGCCCGCAGCGAGGGCCTGGTTCGCCGTCCGGCCGCCGACTCCCGCAAGGACGAGGGAGCCACCCAGTACCCGCGAGTAGCCGGCCCCGAATTCGTCGTCCATCAGCCGCCAGAAATCACTAATCCTCACTCAATACAGTCTCTCACGGACGCTGACTCTAGAATGGTTGCCATGAGCAATCCCGCTGAAGCCCCCGGAGCCACTGCCGCCTTCGAGGACACGCTTGATACGGCGCTGACCAACGTGGAGCATCAGATCAGCCTCTTCTGGCGACGGGCCAGGTCCGTTTCCCAGCAACTGTCGCGCGAGGTCCACCCGGATATGGAGCCCGCCGCCTACGGACTGCTCACCGTGATCCGCAAGAGCGGCCCGATCCGCCTTACCGAACTTGCATCCTCCATCGGCGTCGGCAAGCCGTCTGTCAGCAGGCAGATCGCATTCCTTGAAAGCATCGGCCTGGTGCTCAAGGAAGCCGACCCGCTGGACGGCAGGGCGCAAACGATCCGGCTCACAGCCGAGGGCGAAGAGAAGATGCACCAGGTGCAGGATGCCCGGCGGCAGGTGTTCCGGGAGCGCCTGGGCGAATGGCCGGTAGAGGACCTCGAGGCTCTGGCCGGCTACATGGCCAAACTCAACGCCACATACGAACGTGACGGATTCCCACGGGACGGCGCCTAGATTAAGACTTGATTTCAGGGAACGACGAAGGCCTCCGGCGGATTGCCGGAGGCCTTCGCTGTTGCTATTGAGTCCGGATTTCCGGGTTCCGTTACCGGGCGCCCGAGAGCATTTCCGTGGCGAGTTCGTTGTTAAGCTCGCTGCTCAGGTCACGCTCAAGGTCCCGGCCGTAACGCTGGGAGAATTCCTGCGGGACGGTGTCCGGCACGGCAACGCCTTCAGCGACGGCCACGCGGTCGCTGACCTCACGGAGCATGCTGGATAGCGGAACATCCAGCGCCGAACAGATCGAGGACAGGAGTTCCGAGGAAGCTTCCTTCTGGCCGCGTTCCACTTCGCTCAGGTAACCCAGGGACACCCGGGCACTGTGCGAGACTTCGCGGAGGGTACGCCCTTGACGCTGGCGGACATCGCGCAGTACATCACCGATTTCGTGACGAAGTACAACCATCTTGCGCTCCTTCTGTTCGCTCTTGGCCTGATCGGCGAGGCCCACGTCCTTCCAGCGGACAACGCCGTTTACGGACACGGGCTGCTTTACCATCTGTATCGCCTTGCTCCCTCGTGGTTCCGGTTCACTGTGACGCAAACCGCATATGTTCTCTTCATCCTAGGCGCCTCCCTCAGGGAGAGGCGACACAATGTGACAACTATTCGGATTCACTTTTTGTTCCCGGCAACCTTACTCCGGGTAGCTTAGCGCAGTCAGTGGGCCAGGCCAGCGTAGCCGGAAACTCAGCTTAACGCAGCCAGTGCCTCCTGAAGCCGCTCCAAAGCAGCGCCACAGGCCAGCCCGCGGATTTCTGCCCGGGTGCCCTGGAAGCTGTAGGGAAAGGCCTGCACGCGGTCCGCGGTGGCGACGCCCACGAACACTGTTCCAACCGCTTTGCCATCGTGCGCGTCAGGGCCGGCCACACCCGTGGTGGAGACGGCGAGGTCGGCCCCGCAGACCCGCCGGGCGCCTTCGGCCATGGCGGCAGCCACTGCTCCATCCACCGATCCGACGGCGTCCAGCAGGTCCTGCGGAACGCCAAGGACGTCCCGCTTCACGGTGTTGCTGTAGGAGACCACGCCGCCCTGCAGCATGGCGGACGCCCCTGGGGTGTCGGCCAGTACAGCGGCGACCATTCCTGCGGTGAGTGATTCCGCGGTGGCCACGGTGACGCCGCGCCCAACGGCCGCAGCCACGGCTTCTCCGGCGATCCGGTGCAGATTCGTCACGGCTGGCCCTCCTCGTTCTCCTGCTGGCCACGGTCCGCAGCCCGCCGGCGCAGCCCCTCCGACCTGACTTTCAGTGCTTGCACGACGTATTCGACGCCGGTCCAGACGGTGATCAGCACGGCTGCCAGCATCACCGCGAAGGCCACCCAGGTCAGCCACGGTGCGATGGATGCCAGCGGAAGGAGGTAGAGGAAGATCGCCACGGTCTGGACAACCGTCTTGAGCTTGCCGCCGCGTGACGCCGGGATGACGCCGTAGCGGATCACGAAGAACCGCAGCGCCGTGATGCCCCACTCACGGACCAGGATCACGATCGTCATCCACCAGGGCAGCTCATTCAGGACGCTCAGCATGACCAGGGCGGATCCGGTCAGCAGCTTGTCCGCGATCGGATCGGCAATCTTGCCGAAGTCGGTGACCAGTCCCCTGCTGCGGGCGATGTCGCCGTCGAGCTTGTCCGTGTAAATCGCGACGGCGAACGCCGCCACGGCTGCCCAGCGCCACCCGCCGGACTCGCTTCGCAGGCCCGGGGCATCGGCGACAAGGAACCACACGAAGAACGGCACCAGCACAATGCGGAGCATCGTGAGGATGTTGGGAAGATTCCAGATCCCGGAGCTGTTGGAGCCGGCCGCGGTCGCTTCGGTGCTAGTCACCCTTCTAGGCTACCGTCTTCGGCGCTACCGCTTTCTTGTTGAACGTCATTAGGACTACCGACCGGTGAGGGACCAGGCGTCCTCGGAACCGTCCTCGTCGTCACCGGAACTGTCGGCGCCGTCGTAATAGTCGACACCCTGGGTGCGGTTGTCCAGGTCGGCGGCAACGAGGTCCTCCGCGTAGCCGCCCTGCGCGATGTTGGCGTTGGCGTTGTCACTGAGCGCGGCGGTCTGCGAATCGGCCGTGGCCGGAGCCTCCTGGCCCTTCATCGCGGCCAGCACCGCGGCGAGGTCGTCCGGCTTGACCAGCACATCACGCGCCTTGGAGCCTTCCGATGGACCAACGACGCCGCGTGATTCGAGCAGGTCCATGAGGCGGCCCGCCTTGGCGAACCCGACGCGGAGCTTGCGCTGCAGCATGGACGTCGAGCCGAACTGGGTGGTGACCACCAGCTCCGTGGCCTGCAGCAGCACTTCGAGGTCGTCCCCGATGTCGTCGTCGATCTGCTTTTTCTGCGCCTCTGGTGCGACGTCGTCTCGGTAGACGGCCTGGAGCTGGCCCTTCACGTGTTCGACGACCTTATGGATTTCGGATTCGGTCACCCAGGCGCCCTGTACGCGCATCGCCTTGGACGCACCCATCGGAAGGAACAGCGCGTCACCCTGTCCGATCAGCTTCTCGGCACCGGGCTGGTCCAGGACCACGCGGGAGTCGGTCACGGATGACGTGGCGAAGGCCATCCGGGACGGCACGTTGGCCTTGATGAGGCCGGTGACCACGTCAACGGACGGGCGCTGCGTGGCGAGCACCAGGTGGATACCGGCGGCGCGGGCCAGCTGCGTGATGCGGACGATGGAATCTTCCACGTCCCGCGGTGCCACCATCATCAGGTCGGCAAGCTCGTCCACAATCACCAGGAGGTACGGGTAGGGCCGGATGACCCGCTTTGAATCCACCGGCGGCTGGACCTTGCCGGCGCGCACTGCCTTGTTGAAGTCGTCGACGTGCTTGAAGCCGTAGTTGGCCAGGTCATCGTAGCGGGCGTCCATTTCACGGACCACCCACTGCAGCGCCTCGGCAGCCTTCTTGGGGTTGGTGATGATGGGCGTGATGAGGTGCGGCACGCCTTCGTAGGCAGTGAGCTCCACGCGCTTGGGGTCCACCATGACCATACGGACCTCGTCGGGGGTGGCCCGCATCAGCAGGGACGTGATCATGGAGTTCACGAACGAGGACTTACCGGCACCGGTGGCACCGGCCACCAGCAGGTGGGGCATCTTCGCCAGGTTGGCCACGACGTAGCCGCCCTCGACGTCCTTGCCCACGCCCATGACCATGGGGTGGTCCGTGCGGCGGGCGTTCTGGCTGCGCAGGACGTCGCCCAGCGACACGGTCTCACGATCCGTGTTGGGGATCTCGATGCCGATGGCCGACTTACCGGGAATGGGGCTGAGGATGCGGACGTCGCTCGAGGCGACGGCGTAGGAGATGTTTTTGGACAGCGCGGTGACCCGCTCCACTTTGGTGCCCGGCGCCAGTTCGATCTCGTACCGGGTCACGGTCGGACCGCGGCTGAAACCGGTCACAGTGGCATCCACGTTGAACTGCTGGAGCGTGTCAGTCAAAGCGGCCACGACAGCGTCGTTGGCCTCCGTACGTTCCTTGGGAATGGAGCCGGGTGTGAGCACGTCGGACGACGGCAGCGTGTAGGTGACATCGCCAGCGAGGGACAGCTGCTCCGTGCGCTGCGGAATCGGTGTGGGCGGCGGCGCAGGCGCCACTGGCTTGGACGGCACCTGCACGGCAGCAGCGGGTGCAGTCACCGAACCGGCCATACCCGGGGTCACGAGCGGAATGGCCTCGGTGGCGTTCTCGGCGTCGGCGCCCTTGGCGCCGAGTCCCTGGGCTGCCTTGATCTTCTCGACGGCGATCTCCGCCTGCGTGGGCCGCCGGACTCCGGGGGCCACAGCAGGGCGCCCCTTGCCTGCCTCCGGTGACGGCTCGTCGTCGTCGACCACGGCATGCTCAAAGGCTTCGTCTCCGACGTAGCCTTCCAGCCGGGGATCGGCTTCCGCATCCTTGCCGAAGAGCCGCTTGCGCTTCTTCTTCGGGGCGGGAGGGCTGTTCTCGTACAGGTAGCTGCGGTCGTGGGCGTCGCCGTCGTTCTCCTGAAGGTCGATGCCCATCAGGTGCTCATAGGCGCCGCGCAGCCGCCGCGGTATGGCGCCGAACGGCGTGGCCGTGACGATGAGGACGGACACGAAGGCCAGCAGCCCGTACAGGACCACCGGGACCGCTGGGTGAATGGCGGCCAACGGCGAGGCCGCCAGGAAGCCCAGCATGCCGCCAGCCTGCCGCAGCCCGTCGAAGCCCTCGCTGACGGTCGGCTGGCCGCCCACAATGTGCGCGATGCCGCACCCTGCGAACGTCATGATGAGGAAGCCGATTCCCACGCGGTTGTTTCCTCGGCCGTCTACAGGCTGCCGGAACAGCCTGCAGGCGCACACGAAGAGCATGAGCGGCAGGACGAGCGACATCCATCCGAACGTGCCGTTGACCACGGCGTAGACGGCGTCCGGGAACCAGCCACGGAAACCCCACCAGGCGAAAGTGGCGATGAAGACCGCCAGCGCCATGTTGAACAGGGCGGCCCCGTCACGGCGGTCTTCGGGTGCGATGTCGTTGACGTCCTGGCCGATCCGGCGCACTCCCCCGCCCACCAGATGGCCGATGCCCTGCCAGGCCCCGCCGGCCACCCGCAGCAGCCAGGGCTGCCGGTGTTCGACGGCGGGAAGCTGGCGCGTGCGGGCGCTGCCGGCGGACGATCCGGCCCGGCCGGATTTCGCCGCCGACGAGCCGCTGCGGCCTGCGGATGCGCCCGTTTTACTGCTGGGGGTACGTTTTGGCGCCGGGGAAGTACGAGTGGCCATATGTGCCACGGTACTCCACCGCGGCCGCGGAACAGCGGATTTCCGGGCCTTCCGGGGGCTGTGTTCAGCCCCCGGGCACCGGCAGCTAGGCCTCCAGGACCACCGGGATGATCATGGGGCGCCGGCGCAGCTTGCGGTTGACCCACGTGCCGACGACCCGGCGGATGATCTGCTGCAGCTGGTGGTTGGTGTGGTCAGCGTTGCTGAGCACGGCCTCCTCCAGTGCGGCGTTGATCTTGGGAATGATGTCGTCGAAGACCGAGTCGTCCTCGGCAACGCCGCGGGCGTGGATCTCCGGCCCGGAGACAACCTTGCCGGTTGCTCGGTTGATGACCGTGATGATGGAGATGAAGCCTTCATCGCCCAGGACGCGGCGGTCCTTGAGGTCTGCGTCGGTGATTTCGCCGACGCTGGAGCCGTCCACGTACACGAAGCCGACCTCCACCTGGCCCACGATGTCGGCGCGGTGGTCGTGAAGGTCGATCACGGTGCCGTTGTCTGCCAGCAGGATGCTTGCGGCCGGAACTCCCGACTCCTCTGCGATCTTGCCGTTGGCGATCAGGTGGCGGGTTTCGCCGTGCACCGGCATGGCGTTGAGCGGCTCGAGGATGTTGTAGCAGTAGAGGAGCTCCCCCGCCGCGGCATGGCCGGACACATGAACCTTGGCGTTGCCCTTGTGGATCACGTCGGCGCCGAGCTTCAGCAGGCCGTTGATGATGCGGAAGACGGCATTCTCGTTGCCGGGAATGAGGCTGGACGCCAGAATGACGGTGTCGCCTTGGCCCACCACTACGCGGTGGTCGCCGTTGGCCATGCGTGAGAGCGCGGCCATGGGTTCGCCCTGGGAGCCGGTGGACATCAGGACCACCCGGTTGTCGGGCAGCGTGTCGATGTTCTTCAGGTCCACCACGATGCCGTCCGGCACGTGCAGGTAGCCGAGTTTGGCGGCGATGGCCATGTTCCGCACCATGGAACGCCCCACGAAGGCGACGTTGCGGCCGTGCTTGGCCGCAGCGTCCAGGACCTGCTGCACCCTGTGCACGTGGGATGAGAACGACGCCACGATGATGCGCTTGGTGGCCTGGCCGAAGAGCCGGTCCAGGGTGGGGCCGATCTCCTTCTCCGCGGTGGTGAATCCAGGGACGTCGGCGTTGGTTGAGTCGGACATGAACAGGTCCACGCCTTCTTCGCCCAGCTTGGCGAAGTGCCGGAGATCGGTGATGCGGCCGTCGAGCGGCAGCTGGTCCATCTTGAAGTCACCGGTATGCAGCACCGTCCCGCCGGCCGTGCGGATGAAGACCGCCAGGGCGTCCGGGATGGAGTGGTTGACCGCAACAAACTCGCACTGGAAGGGACCGAACTGCTCCACCTGCCCCTCGGTGACGGACAGCGTGTAGGGCCTGATCCGGTGCTCCTGCAGCTTGGCTTCAATCAGCGCGAGAGTCAGCTGCGATCCCACGAGTGGAATGTCGTTGCGGAGCCGCAGCAGGTACGGAACGGCTCCGATGTGGTCCTCGTGGCCGTGGGTGAGGACCACGGCCACGATGTCATTGATCCGGTCTTCGATGTAGGAGAAATCGGGCAGGATCAGGTCAACGCCGGGCTGGGTTTCCTCGGGGAAGAGGACGCCGCAGTCGACGACCAGCAGCTTGCCGTCGATTTCGAACACAGCCATGTTCCGGCCGATTTCGCCGAGCCCGCCCAGCGGAACAATCCGCAGGGTGCCCTGGGGAAGGCGGGGAGGCGTAACGAGGCCGGGGAGGGCTACTTGGGTCATAATGCACTTCTTTCCAGACGAAGAGTGCCGGTCTCAGTCCGTCAGGAAAAGACCAGCCCTCCTTTCGCCAAGTCCTCGCGGATGGTTTCGATCTCGGCTTCGTCCGGCTCCACGAGGGGCAAGCGGACAATCGAGTTGGGCAGGACTCCCTGCCATTTAAGAATTTGCTTGGCTGCAACGGCGCCTTGGACGCGGGTCATCGTGGCGCGCACTACCGGCTCAAGCTCGAAGTTGATCTTGCGGGCCGTGCCGAGGTCGTTCGCGTTGATCGCGTCGATGAGCTCCCGGAAGCGGCGGGTGGCGACGTGCGTGGTGACACCCACGAGGCCCACGGCGCCCAGGGCCATCCACTGCAGGGTCAGGCCGTCGTCGCCGGAGTAGAAGGCAAGGTCGGTCTCGGCCAGAACGCGGGTTGCTGCGGCGAAGTCGGCCTTGGCGTCCTTGACGGCCACGATGTTCGGGTGCTGGGCGAGGCGGATCATGGTGTCCGGCGCGATCTCGATGGAGGACCGCCCGGGGATGTCGTAGAGCATGACGGGCAGGTCCGTGGCGGATGCGACCGTCTCGAAGTGCGCCCGGACGCCGGCCTGGCTGGGCTTGTTGTAGTAGGGCGTGACGATCAGCAGGCCGTCGACGCCCAGCTTGGCGGCTTCCTGGGACAGGTGCACCGAGTGGGCGGTGTCGTTGGTTCCGGTGCCAGCGATAACGGCGGCACGCCCGCCAACGGCTTCCATCACGGCGCGGAACATCCCAAGGTTTTCCTCGTCGGTGAGGGTGGACGTCTCGCCGGTGGTTCCGGTGACAACCAGGCCGTCGCAGCCGTCGTCAACGAGCTTGCTGGCCAGTTCCGCGGCCTGCTGGTAATCGACCTTGCCGTCCATCGTGAACGGGGTAACCATGGCGGTCAGGAGGGTGCCCAGGGCAGGAAGGTTCGCGGAAGTGTCAGCCATGGGAAAAACGTTACCCTGTCACGTGCAGGTTAGGACAATGGCCACCGCGTGATGATCGTCAAATTGCGGCGAGCAGGCTGGCTACCGGTACCTCTCCAGCGAACCCCGCTGCAGCACGGCGGTGACCACTTCCGTTCCGGTACCGCCAGCCTGCTGCATCGACAGCCCGTCCGGTCCCCAGAAACCGCTCAGGCCGCAGGACGGACCCAGCGGCGTACGGCCACCCAGGTTGGCAAGGACGCCGTACATGCGGTTGTCCATGGCCCGCGCTCCGAGATGCAGCCCCAGCCGGTGGCCTTCCTCCTGCGTATAGAGCGCCGAGACGGCATACACGTCAGCTCCGGCAGCGGCAGCAGCGCCGGAGTGCGCGGGATGGGCAGCATCGAAGCAGATGGCCAGTGCAATTTTCCAGCCGTCCACGTCCAGCAGGAGCGGTTCCTGCCCTGCTTCGACCCCCTGCCCTTCTCCGAACCGCCCATCTTCCGACCGCCCATCTTCGGACCCAGGCCCTGCTTCATACCCCGGCCCTGCCTCGAACAAGGACTGCTCGTCGCCGTGAAGGTGCGTCTTGAAGCCAGCCTCGTCTGTGCCGTTCGGGTGGACGGCCAGGGATGCGAGCCGCGGCGTGCCGTCCGGCTCCCGGAAGGGTGCGCCAACGACGGCGGTGATCCCGGTTCTGCGGCAGATCTCGCGGATGGGGTCCAAACGGTGGTCCCCTGGCGCCACCCACTGGTCCCCCGCATGAGACTGGTCGCCGCCGCGAAGCAACGGCAGGTCGTACCCCGTGAGGGACAGTTCGGGGAACAGCACCAGCCGGGCACCGTGCGAGTCGGCGTCCTCAATGAGGCGCACATGCTCCGGCACATTGGCGTAGATGCCGCCGCCCAAGGCCGCATACTGGATGGCGGATACAGTCAGGGGTGCAGTCACGAGCCCATCCTAGGCGGGCTCCGGACCCGAGCAGTAACGCTCCACAGCCGCCTCCCGCAATGACTCGGCCCACTGGGAAAGGCGCTGCGCGGCCCTGACGTAGTGGAACAGCTCCGTGGGCGTCAGCGCATCGAGATCCGTTTCGGACAGCCGGCGTGCAAGCTCTGCCCCGGGCCCTTGGACGGAGAGCGCAATGCCTTCCCGGTTCCACTGGGTGTCCTCGGGCGGCTCCCCCGCCACGAGTTGCCGGAACAGGTAGTCCACGACGCCCGGGCTCATTGCCTTCAGCGGGTCGCCCTTAGGCGCGTCACTTCTGAGCGCATGAGGTTTGGGCGCATCGCTCTTGAGCTGGCCTCCGCCAAGCGCGCGCCCTCCCGGCTGGTGACCTGCCGACTGGGGACCCGGCAAACGCCCTGATGACTTCTTCATGCCGAAATCATATTCGAACATATATTCGAATACAAGAGCCGGAGAAGCATTACCACAGACCGGCCCTAGTGCTTTAGCCACACTGCTTCGCTGGGGGAACGACGGCGACCTGCCGCCTTTCGCCGCCTGCTGGAGGTGCTCGAATGCGCAGGATCATCCTGATGATGTCAGTGTCCCTGGATGGATTCTTCGAGGTCCTCAACCGGGACATCAGCTGGCGTCTGTGGACGGCGAACTCCTCCGCAACCTCAACGAGCGGTTCCGGACCATGAGCGCTTTCATGTCCGAGCGCATCACCCATGAGCTGATGGCCGGTTCCTGGCCCGCCGCCGACCAGGATCTGGGACAGGGCCGGCCACTGCTCGAAGAGCCCGATGTCCGGATGAGCCTCAGGCTCGAAGGGACGCGATCGGTCGGCAACGGCGTGGTTGCGCTTGATTACTCAGGCGACCCCGGTTCATGAAAATCAGTGCTGCAATGCGGATGTGAGACGATCACATCATGACCTCGCGGAGCACGGCTGCATCTTCCAAAACAGCGAAGGGGCCCGCAACAGGCGTCCGATTGGCCGGTATCGATGCTGCCCGCGGCCTGGCCCTCCTGGGCATGATGGCCACCCACCTGCTCCCGACCTTCGAGGCAAATGCCGCCCTGACCCCGACCTGGGTGGGCCTGACATTCTCCGGCCGTGCCGCCGCACTGTTTGCCGTGCTCGCTGGAATCGGCCTCGCCCTGTCCACCGGCAAGCAACAGCCTCTTGATGGACCGGCACTGACCGCGGCGCGGCGCGGCATCGCGATGCGCGCCCTGGTGATTGCCGTCGTCGGGCTCGCGCTCGGCGGACTTGACGTCAACGTGGCGGTAATCCTGGTCCATTACGCCGTGCTGTTCCTGTGCGTTCTGCCGTTCATCGGGCTGCGGCTGAAGGCCCTGTGCGCCTGGGCAGCGGGCTGGATCCTGCTGTCCCCGTTGGTTGCCTTCCTGCTGCGGCCGTGGCTGATGGCCGCAGATCCGCCGCTGCAGCTCAACCACAACCCGGGGTGGGAGGACCTCACCGCCCCGGGCCAGCTGCTTGGAGACCTGTTCCTGACGGGGTACTACCCGGTGTTCCAGTGGATTTCATATCTGTTGGTGGGTCTCATCATTGGCAGGCTCGCGCTGACCACGGCGATAGTTCCCGTGTTGATGCTGCTCGGCGGCACTGCGGTGGCGGCATTCTCCAAGGTCCTGGGCACGGCGGCGATGGAGCGATGGGGCGGCCGCGCCGCCCTGCAGGACATCCTCACGGACCCCAACTATCCGCTGGACAGCCTCCTGCAGGTCAATCTGGCCGGCGTCCGCCAGGAGGGATCGTGGTGGTGGCTGGCCACCAGCGCGCCACATTCCGGAACCACGCTGGACCTGCTGCATACCAGCGGCGTGGCGGCCGCCGTCGTCGGCCTTTGCCTTCTGGTGGGCAGGCTGGGACAGTGGCTGGCGCTGGACCTGCTGCTTCCCCTCCGCGGACCCGGCGCCATGACGCTGACGCTGTACACGGCCCATGTGTGCGTGGTGGCGTCGTTCCATCTCAAGCCATTGCCTGTGGGGTGGACCGAGGACGGGATGTACTTCGCCCACGCGGCGCTGGCCGTGGTGATCGGCATGGTCTTCGCGATCCTGAAATGGCGCGGTCCGCTGGAATGGCTCGGACACGCCGCCAACCAGGTGGGCCGCCACCAGCCGGCAAGGATCCGGTAGACCGGCTGCCCGTCCGGTAGACCGGCTGCCCGGCTAGCGCGCCACAGCGTCGCTGGAGGCGCGGAACAGCCGCACGGCATCCCGCATGGAAGACCGTGCCCGTTTCCGGTCGCCCGACGCGTCATAGGCGCAGCTGAGCCTGAACCAGGAGCGCCAGTCGTCCGGGGCCGCTTCGGTTTCCGCGCGGTATTTCTCGAACTCCTGGTCCGCCGCAGCCCGGATAATCCGGCCGGCCGGCGTGCGGGGCAGGTTGTCCTCCGGCAGGCCGCCTTCGGCCTCAAGCACCCGCGCCATCTGTTCCGTCCGGGCGCCGAAGAGGAGTTCCCGGATCAGGGCCCAGGCGCCGATCACCGGCAGCACGAGGTACGCCGCGCCGATGGCCTTGGCCACGGGCTCGGGATCGGTCAGCAGCAGGACCGAGCGCTGGAGGGACACCACCAGATAGAAGACCAGCAGGAGCGTCACCGCGCCCACCCAGATCTTGGTGCGGTTGGTCTTCAGCCAGCTAAGTAGCGGTTTCACTGCGTTACAGCCCCAGGTCCAGGTAGCCGTCGAGGCCTACGGTGAGGCCCGGATGGGCGGCAACGTTGCGGACACCCAGGAGGACACCGGGCATGAACGAGGCGCGGTCGAATGAATCATGACGGAGCGTCAGCTGCTCCCCCCGCCCGCCGAGGAGGACCTCCTGGTGGGCCACGAGCCCGCGGAGCCGGACGCTGTGCACACGCACGCCGTCCACCTCGCAGCCGCGGGCTCCGGCCAGTTCAGTTGTTGTTGCGTCCGGGCTGGGCCCGACGCCGGCCGCCTCGCGTTCCGCTGCCACCAGCTGGGCGGTGCGCACCGCAGTACCCGAGGGCGCATCCACCTTGTCCGGGTGGTGGAGTTCGATGATCTCCACGGATTCGAAGTACTTGGACGCCTTGGCAGCAAATGCCGACGTGAGCACAGAGCCGAGGGCGAAGTTGGGCGCAATCAGTACGCCGACTTCCGGGTGGCCGGCCAGCAGGGTCTCCAGCGACTCCAGCCTGCCCAGGTCCCACCCGGTGGTGCCCACCACGGCGTGCATGCCGTTTTCGACGGCGAAGCGAACGTTCTCCTCGGTGCTTTCCGGAACGGTGAGGTCCACGACGTACCGGGCACCGGCGTCGAGCAAGGAATCGAGGGAGTCACCGCGTCCCAGCGCGGCGACGAGCACCATGTCCGGAGCGGCCTCCACAGCTTTCACGGCCTCGGCGCCCATGCGCCCGTTTGCGCCCAAAACGGCGACAGGAAGTTGTTGGGTCATGGTTGCAACACTACCGTTCGGGCCGCGGCCGGAAGGAACCGGAGCACATGCGTTACCTCACGCGCGGACGGCGTTTTCCCCGGCGCTGCTGGCCCTTATTCCCCTGCCCCGACCCATTCGACGGTGCCGTCGCTGAAGAACTGTTCCTTCCAGATCGGCACCTGCGCCTTCACCCGGTCCACCAGCTCGGAGCACACGGCGAAGGCCTGCCCGCGGTGGGCGGCCGCCACGGCACAGACAAGGGCGGGGTCGCCAATTTCCAGCGGCCCCACCCGGTGCGCGACCCAGATCCGGACGGGGGGAGCCGCACCAGCGCCACCGGCCGTTCCAGCCGGGCCGGCACCCTCCGTTCCAGCCGCTGCGGCCTGTTCGGCCACCAGCTGCGCCACGACCTCGTCCAACACCCTCCGGGCCGTCGGATGGGCGCTGTAGCTGAGCCGGTCAACCGGCTTCCCTCCGTCGTGGTTTCGGACCACGCCGCTGAAGCTGACCACAGCTCCGGCCGTCTCCGATTCCACGGCGGCGATGGCCTGGTCCACGGAGATGGGTCCGGCGCTGAGCACCGCGGTTACTACTTCGAACGAAGCCTCAGTGGCCATGTCCGCCCTCCAATTGGTCGCACAGGTGCCCGATCACCGGGTCCAGGACGGAGAGACCGTCCATAACCCCTTTAGGTGATCCGGGCAGGTTGATGATGAAAGTCCGGCCGGCCGCACCGGCATGTCCGCGGCTGAGCATGGCGTGCGGCGTCTTGGCCGTTCCGGCCTGGCGGATGCCCTCCATGATGCCGGGGATTTCGCGGTCCAGCAGCGGCAGCGTCATTTCCGGCGTGCGGTCGTCCGGGCTCAGGCCGGTGCCGCCGCTGGTGATGACGACGGCGGGGCCCTGGGTCAGGAGCGCGCGGATCGCCGCACCCACCGCTTCACCGTCGGGCACCACCATGACCGGATACGGCACGAAGCCGTGTTCGGTGAGCCAGTCGGTGATGACCGGCCCGGTCTCATCCTGGTAGACGCCGGACGCTGCGCGCGTTGAGGCAATCACGACGCCGGCCTTGCGGCCCTGCACCTCGCCGTGGACGTGAGGTGCCCTGGTTGTGGAATCGGGGGTGCTCACAGGGCCCAGTCCCCGCTCTTGCCGCCGCTCTTGGCCAGGACCTTGATGTCTGTGAGGACAGCGTGCTTGTCCACCGCCTTGATCATGTCGTAGACGCTCAGCGCCGCCACGGAGGCCGCCGTCAGGGCCTCCATTTCGACGCCGGTCACACCTCTGGTCTTGACCGTGGCCAGGATGTCCACGGTCTCCGGTCCGAGTTCAAAGTCGACCGTCACCTTTGAAATCGGGAGCGGGTGGCACAGCGGGATCAGTTCAGGGGTTTTCTTGGCCGCCATGATCCCGGCAACCCGGGCCACGGCCAGCGCGTCGCCTTTGGGCAGGCCGCCGGTGCCAAGCAGCGCGAGGACCTCGGCGGTGCTGCGGACCGTCGCCGTGGCCGTGGCCTCGCGCGTGGTTTCCGGTTTTTCTGAGACGTCCACCATCTGGGCCGTGCCGTCACGGCGCAGATGAGTCAGGGCGCCGTGGTCATTTTCTGCAGTCACAACATCCATACTTCCACTTCGGCGCCCTCGTCGAGAGCGGCAGTGCCAACTGGCACGTGTACCAAGGCGTTGGAGTGGGCCAGCGCCTGCACCAAATGCGAGCTTTCGCCGCCCTGCAACCGGACTGCACCGTCAGCCTGCAGGGACCCGCGCCGGACCTGGTGCTTGCCGGCCGGGGAAGACAGCGGTTGAGCCAGCCGTGCCCGGACTGCGGGCCTGGGCGCTGGGGCGCCAAACAGTTCGCCCAGCACCGGACGGAGAAACATCTCAAAGGAGACGAGGCAGCTGACGGGGTTCCCCGGAAAAGCAAGGAGGGGGACGCCGTCGAACGTTCCCAATCCTTGCGGGCCGCCGGGCTGCATGGCGACGTGCTGGAACGCGACGTCCTGGCCGTCCATGGCCTGCCGCACCACCTCGTACGCCCCCTTGCTGACTCCCCCGGTGGTGACAATCAGGTCCACCGCGGACGTGTGGGTGCGCAGCAGCGTCCGCAGGGCGTCCGGGCTGTCGGCCGAAATGCCCGCCCTGGTCACGGCAAGTCCCGCCTGCCGCAGCGCAGACTCCAGTATGGTGCCGTTGGCGTCGTAGATCTTGCCGTCGCCCAGCGGTTCCCCGGGTTCCACCACCTCATCCCCGGTGGTGACCAGCAGGACGGACAGCTGCTTGTTGACCAGGACCTCCGGCAACCCCAGCGCCGCGAGCAGACCCAGCTGCGCGGGACCCAGGCAGGTTCCGGCGGCCAGGGCCTGCTGGCCGGCCTCGATGTCGCTTCCGGCGGCTCGGATGAACGTCCCGGCAGCCGTGGCCGGCAGTCTCACCTCAGCCTCTTCGCCTGCGGTGGGAAAGACGGAGGGGACGGCCAGTTCAATGGGTACGACGGCGTCTGCCCCGGCCGGGACCATGGCACCGGTCATGATCGGGGCAGCGGTGTCCGGCTGCAGGGGTGCGGGATGTGCGCCCGCCGGAACCGGAGCCGCGACGCGCAGGCGCGCGCCGCCGTCGGGCACGTCCGCGGAGCGGATGGCAAAGCCATCCATCTGGGAGTTCGGAAACGGGGGCAGGCTGAGCGGAGCAGTGACGTCCTCCGCCAGACCGCGGCCCAAGGCCTGGACCAGCGGAAGCCTTTCGGTCCGCTCCGGGGACAGCAGCGGTTCGAGGAGCTCCCTGACCGCCCGGCGGTGATCCGCGACGCTCCTGTGGGTCCCGTGATCGTGGGCGCCGTGATCGTGGGTGTTCTGTTCATGCGCGCTGCGCTCGCGGACGCTGGCGTCCGTGGCGGCGGCAGCGCCGGCGTCAGTTGCGCCGGATCGTACGGCGGCATTGCCGTGCGGCTGCGAAGGGCTGTGCATAATCCGGCCTTAGGTGGGCTACGTTTTCACGTCCACTCTAATGGTGTGGAAGCCCGTGGCACCGTCCGGCGCCACCGAGCGCTGTTCCTCGGTCTGTTCAGTGCCCTTGCGGTCCGTGGCCCGGACCTGGACCTCGTGCTGCCCGGGCTGCAGGTCAATGCCGAGCTGCCACTGGTACCAGGTGTCCACCGAGATGCCCGGAGCAAGCCGGGCCGGCTGCCAGCTCCCCCGGTCCACGCGCAGCTCGACCTTGCCGATTCCTGTGTGCTGCGCCCAGGCCACCCCGCCAAACACCACGTTCCCGGCCGGGACCGAGGCTCCGTTCCGGGGCACGTCGACCCGGGATGAGATCTTGATGGGGCCGCGTTCTGACCAGCCGCGCGGCGTCCAGTAGGCCACGTCGTCGGCAAACCTGGTGACCTTCAATTCGGTGAGCCACTTGGTCGCGGACACGTACCCGTACAGCCCGGGGACGATCATCCGCATGGGGAAGCCGTGTTCGAGCGGGAGCGGCTCGCCGTTCATGCCCACGGCCAGCAACGCATCACGGCGGTCGGTGAGCACCTCCAGCGGAGTGCTGGCCGTAAAGCCGTCGGAGCTTCGGGACAGGACCATGTCCGCGTCGGGCTTGGGGACGGCCATCGCCAGCAGTTCCCGCACCGGCCAGCCCAGCCACCGTGCGTTGCCGATCAGGTCGCCGCCCACCTCGTTGGACACGCACGCGATGGTCACGTGCCGCTCGATCAGTGGCTTCGCCAGCAGGTCCTCGAAGGTGAGCTCAACCTCCCGTTCCACCAGGCCGGTGACCTTGAGCCTCCACTCGCGGGAATCAAGCACCGGAACGGACAGTGCCGTGTCAATGCGGTAAAAGTCCGAACTCGGGGTGACCAGCGGGGTGACTCCCGCCAGGCCGATGTCAGCGCCGGCCGGAACGGGCGGCGCCGGGGACTTCGGCACGGGCAGCCGCAGGGTCCGGCGGACCTCGTTGACGCCGGCGGCCCCGCCCCGCCAGACGGTGACGACGGCGCCGCCCACCAGGACGCCGGCGGCGGTGCCTCCCAGCAGCTGGAAGAAGCCCCGACGGGCCGGTCCCGGGCCAGTCTCCCCGCCCCGCGCGCCAGCAAAGCGCCTGACGAGCTTCATCAGCACCGCGATCCCGATCCCGCCCGCAAGCAGCGGAAGGACGACGGCGGCGGCGGTCACCTGGGCACGCGTCAGGACCGCGGCCAGGCCCACGACACCGAAGACTGCAAACACAGCCGCACCCGCGAAGCGCCGGCGCAGCTCGAGGACGCCTGCCGCGGCAGCGAAAGCGGCGATACCCAGCGCCATGCCGGCCAGCAGCGCCAGCTTGTCCGCTGTGCCGAAGAGGGAAACGGCCCACTCCTTGACGCCCGGCGGAACAGCGTCAATGACGGCGCCGCCCAGGGCGGTCATTGTGGAAAGTGAAGGACTGACGAAGCCTGCGATGAGTTCGCTCGCGACGAGTCCGGTGCCGGCTGCCACCACGCCTGCGGCCGCCGCCCACCGGCGCCGGTGCCGGCCTGGCTCATGGCTCCCGTTCACCCTTCCAGCATAGGTTCAGCAGAGCTTTTCCGGCACTGCCGTCATCCCCGGCGACCGCTCTGTATCCGGTGCCGCAGCCGCAGCCGCCGGTCACGGAACGAGGCGGGTGTGATCGGCGGCCCGGGGTGGCGTAGCCTGAACTTATGAGTGTTCAGCTTGGCATGCCGCAGCTCCCCGAAGGAGGCGCACCCGATTCCGGTCCGCAGCCCCTTCCCGCTGCCCGCCTGGCGGGGGTCCCCGCCCGTCCGGCTGACGCCCCCGCCGGTCTCGCGGACCGTTACGGCCGCAGGGCCACGGATATGCGGCTCTCGCTCACGGATAAATGCAACCTCCGGTGTACCTACTGCATGCCGGCCGAGGGGCTGGAGTGGCTGGCCAAGCAGGCAGTCATGACCGGCGAGGAAATCGTGCGGATCGTCGGCATCGGCGTGAACCTGCTTGGCGTGCGCGAACTGCGCCTGACCGGCGGAGAGCCTCTGGTCCGGGCCGACCTCGCCGACATCATTGGCGCCCTGCGCCAGGCGCACCCCGAGCTTCCGATTTCCATGACGACGAACGGCGTCGGCCTGGACCGGAAGGCTGCAGCCCTCAAGGCCGCCGGGCTGACGCGTATCAACGTCTCCCTGGACTCGCTGCACGAGGAAACCTTCACCAAACTGACACGGCGGCCGTTCCTGGACCGGGTACTCGCCGGGGTGGACGCCGCCTGGGCTGCGGGCCTGGGACCGGTGAAGCTCAACGCCGTGCTGATGAGGGGCATCAACGACGCCGAATCGCCGTCCCTCCTCGCCTGGGCGCTGGAGCGCGGCTACGAACTGCGGTTCATTGAGCAGATGCCGCTGGACGCCGACCATGGCTGGACCCGCCGGAACATGATCACCGCGGCTGAGATCCGCGAACTCCTCTCCAAGGAGTTCGTGCTGAGCCCGGATCCGCGTGCCCGGGACGGCGCACCGGCGGAACGCTTTGAAGTACGACGCCGGACGGCCGGTTCCACTGACCCGGACGCCGCTGCCGGTTCGGACGGCCCGGTGTTGGGAACCGTGGGGATCATCGCCTCGGTCACCGAGCCGTTCTGCTCCGATTGCCGGCGGACCCGGATCACCGCCGAAGGCAAGATCATGAGCTGCCTCTTCTCCCGCGAGGAATTCGACCTGCTCGGCCTGCTGAGGCAAGGGGCCAGCGACGAGCAGCTCGCCGAACGCTGGCAGGATGCCATGTGGCTGAAGCCCAAAGCCCACGGCATGGACCATGTGGGACTCGACGCTCCGGACTTCGTCCAGCCGGACCGCAGCATGAGCGCCATCGGAGGCTAATCCTTGAACGTACGATACTTCGCTGCCGCACGCGCCGCGGCAGGTGTGGATGAAGAACGTTTCGAACTTCCCGCCGGATCCACGGTGGAGTCCCTCCTGGCCGCCGTGCTCGACGTCGAACGTCCGGAACCGCCGGCCGGGACACCGCCGCTGGACAGGATCCTGGCCCGCAGCAGCTTCCTGCTGAACGAGGTCGCCGTCCGGGACCGGACCACCGTCCTGGTAGTTGGCGACGTGGTGGACGTCCTGCCGCCTTTCGCTGGCGGCTAACTCAACTGTGTAGCAGCACAGGGCGTTCCCAGCCGTGGGACCGCCCTCAGCTGGTACCTAGTTGAGTGGTGCGGCGTCGGGTACTACCGCACTGGGTGGTGCGGCAGGATGACCGGTCCTACCATGGCACTACCTCGCCATTTCACCGCGCCGGACATGGACCGCGCGGGGAATGGAATGCACCAGGAATGGAGCGGAGGCAGGCCAAAGGAGACCGAAAATGTTCACCCTGCAGATTGAACACGCCATCAAGGACTTCGACATGTGGAAGGCGGCCTTTGACCGTGATCCCGCGGACCGTGCGGGCTCCGGCGTCGTAGCCCATCGGATCGGCCGCCCGGTGGAGGACGACCGGTCCATCGTGTTGGAACTGGATTTTGAGCGCCGTGACCAGGCCGAAGGCTTCCTGGCCAAGCTGCGCGAAAATGTGTGGAACTCCCCCGACGTCGCTCCGGCCCTGTCCGGCTCCCCGCAGACCCGGGTCATCGAGCTGGTTGGCTGACCACCGCCTAGTTAGCTCGCAACCCGCCTCAGGCGCGGTGGCAGATCGAGGTCATGAACGGCTGGAAGTCCTGGGCCTCCCCCAGCCGCAGTTCGGCCGTGTGAGTCAGCACGCCCTGGTCAACCCGAAAGGTGTGACGGGCGGTGCCGCGGTCGCTGTGCCGCTCAACCGTGAGGGTCGAGTCGTGCCAGGCACCACGGGCCGGCGCCGCCGGGGGCTTGCCCATGCTGTCGACGTAATACCAGAGCGTTTCGTCGTGGTCGGGATCCACCGTGAAGACCCCGTGCCCTTCAAAGTGCGTGCCGTCGGCTTCGGTGTGGCGGTAGGACTGGACGACGGCGAACCCTCCGGCGGCGCGGGTGAATGTCACCTCCGCGGTGGCGGTACGTGCCGGACCCCACGGCGAGGCAGCCAGCTCGGTGGTTCCCAGCCAGCGCCCGACGAAGATCTCGAGCGCCTCGTGCGCTGTGCCCGGTAGCGGCTGGTCCATCATTCCTCCTACGCCGGAACTTCCTAGACTCAGAGCCCGAAGGTTTCCGATTCGTCGAAGGGGCCGACCACCGTCACGGTCCGGGGTGCCGCAGCCAGCTCACTGGCCAGCTCCTGGACCTGTTCCGCCGTCACGGCCTTGATGAGCCGCAGGGTCTCGTCAATGTCCTGGTATTCACCGGAGACAAGCTCGGCGCGGCCCAGCCGCGACATGCGGGAGCCAGTGTCTTCGAGGGCCAGGACGATCCCGCCGCAGAGCTGCCCCACCGCCTTGCGAAGCTCCTCTTCGGAGATGCCGCCGGCCGCGAGACTGTCGAGTTCGGCGCCGAGGAGTTCCAGGACCTGGCGCACCTTGGTGGGCGTGCAGCCGGCATACATGCCGAAGTAGCCGGCGTCGGCGTAGGAGGAGGCGAAGGAGTACGTGGAGTACACGAGCCCGCGCTTCTCGCGGATCTCCTGGAACAGCCGTGATGACATTCCGCCGCCGAGCACCGCGTTCAGCACGCTCATGACGTAGCGGCGCTCATCGGTGGCCACGATGGTGGGACAGCCCATGATGATGTTGGCCTGTTCCACCGGGCGGGTGACCACGTGCAGGCCCGCGGTGCCGGTGATCTCTGCGCGCTCGGTGGAGCGGCGCTCCACGGGAGCCGACCCGGACTCAAGTGACCACCCGGCTGAGTGGAGGGCATCCACCACAAGCCGGCAGACGACGTCGTGCTCCAGGCCACCCGCGGCGGTGATCACAAGCTCGTCCGGGCGGTAGTAGCGGCGGTAGTGGTCCCAGACGGAGTCACGCGCCACGGCGCGGATGGCGTCCGGAGTGCCGCCAATGGGCCGCCCAAGCGGATGGGTGCCGAGAACGGCGGCCACGAAGTGTTCATGGGCGACGTCCGTGGGGTCGTCGCTGTCCATGGCGATTTCCTCGAGGATGACGTCCCGCTCCTGCTCCATCTCTGCGGGGTCCAGCACTGCGCCGGTAATCATGTCGGCGATGACGTCGATGGCCATGGGCAGGTCCGTATCCAGCACGCGGGCGAAGTAGCAGGTGCTCTCCTTCGCCGTGGCGGCGTTGGATTCGCCGCCCACCTCGTCAAAGGCGGAAGCGATCTCAAGGGCGGTGCGCCTCTTGGTGCCTTTGAACAGCAGATGCTCAAGGAAGTGCGTCGAGCCGTGCTGTCCGGGAGCCTCGTCGCGGGATCCCACCCCCACCCAGAACCCGATGGTGGCCGAACGCTGCCCCGGCATGGCCTCTGTCAGGACGCGGACCCCACCGGGGAGGACCGAACGGCGGACTTCCGAACCGCCGTCGGCTCCGTGGATCAGGGTGTCGCCGGGGTAGTTCTGCTCCAGCGGCAGGGGTACGACAGTCATCAAGGCCTTTCGGGAAGCGGAGCCAAATCTGCCTGCAATCGTACCAGCGGGCCCCGCCGTCGGCGTGGCTCTGACGTGGGCTGTTTTGCCGCCGCAAGCGGGTTTGGGGTGGGTTAAAAGGGGCGGGGCCGGTGGTACAACCAACGGCCCCGCCTTTATGGGTTCCGGCAGCACGCAGCTAGCCGGAGCCTGGAACTACTCGGAAGCGTCCGAGCCTTCTGCCGGAGTTGAAGCGTGGACGCGCTCGGCGTCGCCAGCGCCTTCCTCTTCAGCCACTACCGGAGACAGGGACAGCTTTCCGCGGTCGTCGATCTTGGTGATCTCGACCTGGATCTTCTGGCCCACGGAGACGACGTCCTCGACGTTGTCCACGCGCTTGCCCCCGGCGATCTTGCGCAGCTCGGAGATGTGCAGCAGACCGTCCTTGCCCGGGGTCAGGGACACGAAGGCGCCGAAGGTGGTGGTCTTGACGACCGTGCCCAGGTAGCGCTCACCGATTTCCGGAACCTGCGGGTTGGCGATGGCGTTGATCGCGGAGCGGGCGGCATCTGCCGACGGGCCGTTGGTGGCGCCGATGTAGACGGTGCCGTCGTCCTCGATGGAGATGTCCGCGCCGGTGTCCTCCTGGATCTGGTTGATCATCTTGCCCTTGGGGCCGATGACCTCGCCGATCTTGTCCACGGGGATCTTGACGGCGATAACGCGCGGCGCGAACTCGGAGAGCTCGTCCGGGGTGTCGATCGCGGCGTTGATGACCTCGAGGATGTGGAGGCGGGCCTCGCGGGCCTGCTTCAGTGCTGCTGCCAGCACGGATGCCGGGATGCCGTCGAGCTTGGTGTCCAGCTGGATGGCGGTGACGAACTCGGAAGTACCGGCAACCTTGAAGTCCATGTCACCGAAGGCATCTTCGGCGCCGAGGATGTCGGTCAGTGCGGCGTAGCGGGTCTGACCGTCCACCTGGTCGGAGACCAGGCCCATGGCGATGCCGGCAACGGCTGCCTTCAGCGGGACACCGGCGTTGAGCATGGACAGCGTCGAGGCGCAGACAGAGCCCATCGAGGTGGAGCCGTTGGAGCTGAGGGCCTCGGACACCTGGCGGATGGCGTACGGGAACTCCTCGCGGGACGGCAGCACCGGCACGAGCGCGCGCTCGGCCAGGGCACCGTGGCCGATTTCGCGGCGCTTCGGGGAACCGACGCGGCCGGTCTCACCGGTGGAGTACGGCGGGAAGTTGTAGTTGTGCATGTAGCGCTTGCGCGTGACCGGCGACAGCGAGTCGATCTGCTGTTCCATCTTGAGCATGTTCAGCGTGGTGACGCCCATGATCTGGGTTTCGCCACGTTCGAAGATGGCGGAGCCGTGAACGCGGGGCAGGACCTCGACCTCTGCGGTGAGCTGGCGGATGTCCGTCAGGCCGCGGCCGTCGATGCGGATCTGGTCCTTGAGGATGCGCTGGCGGACCACGTGCTTGGTCACGGAACGGAAAGCTGCGGACAGCTCCTTCTCGCGGCCTTCGAACTGCCCGGCCAGGGAGCCAACAACCTCGTCCTTCAGCTCGTCCGCTGCGTTGTCGCGGTCCTGCTTGTCAGCGATCTGGAAGACAGCGGTGAGCTTCTCCGCGGCAGCAGCCTCGACGGCGGCGTAAACGTCGTCCTGGTAGTCCAGGAAGACGGGGAACTCGACGGTGGGCTTGGCGGCGCGGGCAGCCAGGTCCTGCTGCGCTTCGCAGAGTGCCTTGATGAACGGCTTGGCAGCCTCCAGGCCCTCGGAAACAACCTCTTCGGTGGGGGCGGTGGCGCCCTGTTCCTTGATGAGGCTCCAGGAGTTGTCCGTGGCTTCGGCTTCGACCATCATGATGGCGACGTCGTCACCGGCAACGCGGCCGGCCACAACCATGTTGAACACGGAGTTCTCGAGCTGGGAGTGCTTCGGGAAGGCAACCCACTGCGAACCCTGCTCGTCGGCGACGAGGGCAACGCGGACGCCGCCGATCGGGCCGGAGAACGGCAGGCCGGAGAGCTGGGTGGACATCGAGGAGGCGTTGATTGCAACGACGTCGTAGAGCTCGTCCGGGTTGATCGCCAGGACGGTGACGACGATCTGGACCTCGTTGCGCAGGCCCTTGACGAACGCGGGGCGCAGCGGGCGGTCCATCAGGCGGCAGGCCAGGATGGCTTCCGTGGACGGGCGGCCTTCACGGCGGAAGAACGAGCCCGGGATGCGGCCGGCGGCGTACATGCGCTCTTCGACGTCCACCGTCAGGGGGAAGAAGTCAAAGCCTTCACGCGGGTGCTTGCCGGCGGTGGTGGCGGAGAGGAGCGCGGTGTCCTCGTCGATGTACACCATGGCTGCGCCGGCTGCCTGCTTGGCAAGGCGGCCGGTTTCGAAGCGGATTACACGCTTGCCAAAGCGGCCATTGTCAATGACTGCTTCTGAGAACTGGATTTCGGGACCCTCCAAGAGAGTCACCTCCGTTTCTTGTTTAACGGAAGTCCAGCCGCATCAACCCAGCCAGCATCTGTCTACTGGCCCTGCACCCGGTCATCGATCGAGACCCACGGGCTTGCTTCAGTCAGCGAAGCTTCCCGGGGATCACTACCGAGGACCGCGAATGCGTGATGCGGTTGATCCTCCTGTTTAGTTTTTATGTACTGACGAGGCGGCCCGTTCCGGGAGGAAAGGGCCGCCTCCAAACCAGACTAGCGGCGCAGGCCGAGACGCTCGATGAGCGAACGGTAGCGGGCGATGTCGGTGTTCTTCAGGTAAGTCAGCATGCGCTTGCGGCGACCAACCATGGCCAGCAGACCGCGCTGGGTGTGGAAGTCGTGCTTGTGCTCCTTCATGTGCTCAGTCAGATCCTTGATCCGCTGAGTCAGAACCGCAATCTGAACCTCCGGCGAACCGGTGTCGGCCTCAGACGTTGCGAAATCCTTGATGATGGACTGCTTTACGGCGGCGTCAAGTGCCACAATAACTCCTAGAGATGTGCCGTGAGGCCCGAATCAGTAATTCACTGCCGGGGGTGCCGGACGGTATTCCGATGAAGATTCCGAACAGGCAGGACCCAGCAACCACGGACTGCAGCCGGATCCACCGCTTAGTTTACCGGGCGTGTTGCAATCTTGTCGAAACGGCAACAGCGCGTTCGGGGTTGCGGTTCAGGCCTCCGGAAGCAGGTCCCGGATGGCCGCCATGCCGCGGTGAAGTTCGGTAAAGCCTGTGCTCAGCGGCGAAAGTCCAATCCTGATGCCCTGGGGCGCCCGGAAGTCCGGGATAACATCCTTCTCCCACAGCGCCGCAGTCACCTCGCGGAAGGCGGGATGGTCAACGGTGATGTGGCCTCCGCGGCGGTCGGCATCCCGCGGCGTGGCAAGCCTCACGCCAGCCGGCGCGAGCCAGGCATCGTGCAGTTCCAGGGCGTAGGCGGTGAGCTGCCGCGACTTTTCGCGGATGGCGGCCATGCCGGCCTCTTCAATCAGGTCCAGGGTGCCGCGCATGGCGATCATTCCGAAGATGGCCGGCGTGCCGCTCAGGAAACCGCGGATACCGGCGGCCGGTTCGTAGCCGGGCCCCATCTCGAACGCGTCCTTCCGGCCCATCCATCCCCAGATGGGCTGCGCGAGTCCGGGCAGGTGCCGGTCGTTGACGTAGGCGAAGGCGGGCGAGCCCGGCCCGCCGTTCAGGTACTTGTAGGTGCAGCCCGCGGCAAAGTCAACGTTCCAGGCGTCCAGCTGAAGCTGCACTGACCCGGCGGAATGGCACAGGTCCCAGACCACCAGCCCGCCGGCGTCGTGCACTGCCGCGGTGATGGCCGGCAGGTCCGCCAGGTAACCGGAACGGTAGGCCACGTGGCTGAGGAGGACGACGGCGGTGGCCGGCCCCACGGCCTCCCTCACCTGATCGAGGTGGACACCGGAGGCGGGATCCGCCTCGATCCAGCGCAGGGTCAGCCCCTCCTCCTTGGCGATGCCTTCGACGAGGTATCGGTCGGTGGGAAAGTTGTCCGTGTCCACCACGATCTCTGTCCGCGCCGGGTCTCCGACGGCGGCGAGGGCTGCCCGGATCAGCTTGTACAGCACCACGGTGGTGGAGTCGGCGATGATCGTCTGGCCGGCGGCGGCGCCCAGCACCGCTCGCCCCAGCTGGTCGCCGAGGGCCTGGGGCATGTCCAGCCATTCCTCGTCCCAGCCCCTGATCAGGCGACCGCCCCAGCCCTCCTGGATGAAGGTGGTTATGTCACCCGCGGTCCGCTTCAGCGGGCGGCCCAGGGAGTTGCCGTCGAGGTAGGACAGCTCGGTGTCCGCGCCGACGAACAGGTCCCGGTACCGGGCGAGGCGGTCTTCGGCATCGAGGCGCGTGGCCTTTTGAAGCAGGGCCTCGCTTGCTTGGGCGGTCAGGTCACCCGAGCCATCCAGGGCGGTCACTGTCCGATCTCCGTACGCACGGCGAACAGCTCCGGGAAGAACGTCAGCTCAAGGGCCTTTTGCAGGAACGCCGCCCCGGTGGAGCCGCCGGTGCCCGTCTTCATGCCGATGGTGCGCTGTACGGTGCGCAGGTGCCGGAACCGCCACAGCTGGAAGTTGTCTTCCAGGTCAACGAGTTCCTCGCACGCCTCGTACGCTCCCCAGTTCTGCGCGGCGTTTTCGTAGATGTGCTTGAAGAGAGGCACCAGCCCTGGCTCAAACTCATGCGCCCGGGTCACATCCCTGTTGAGCACCTCCTCGGGAACATCGAAGCCTTGGCGGTGAAGGTACGCGAGGAATTCGTCGTAGATGCTTGGCGCGTGCAGGACTTCGGTCAGCAGGGCGTGGGCTTCGGGGTCGGATTCGAAGACGGGAAGCATCTTCCTGTTCTTGTTGCCCAGCACGAACTCCACAGCACGGTACTGGCTGGACTGGAATCCGGATGAGTTGCCCAGGAACCCGCGGAATTCCGCGTACTCGGTTGGTGTCAGCGTGGCCAGGACGGACCACTGTTCGGTGAGGGTCTTCTGGATGTGCTTGACCCGCGCGATGCCCTTCAGGGCCGAACCGAGGTCATCGGAACGCAGCCACTGGGCGGCACTGCGGAGCTCGTGGAGCACAAGCTTCAGCCACAGCTCCGTGGTCTGGTGCTGGATGATGAAGAGCAATTCGTCATGGTGTTCCGGGACGCTGACGGGCTGCTGGGCGCTGAGCAGCGTGGGCAGCTGAAGGTAGGACGCGTAACTCATGCGGGAACTGAAATCACGCACAATGCCCTTGTCCAGTTTCCTGGTGTTCTTCTCTACGGTCACAGCGTCGCCTTCCTTGCCAATACTGTGTGATGCGGGACTGTGTGTTGCAGACCCAGGGGTGCAGGCGGGTCAGCGCTTGAGCAGGATGTCGTGCGTCTGCAGGACGTCCTGGCGCATCTGCTCCACGAGGGCTTCAGGCCCACGGTATGCCACCATGCCACGGAGCCTGGCCGCGAACTCCACAACTACTGTCTGGCCGTACAGATCGAAGTCCTCGATGCGTTCTTCGGGCCTGTCGATGACATGAGCCTCCACCTGGCGGCTCACGCCGTCGAAAGTGGGGTTGGAGCCAACGGAGATGGCGGCAGGCCAGCGCGTCCCCGCCTCGTCCACGAGCCAGCCCGCGTAGATGCCGTCCGCCGGAATCAGGCCGCTCGCGTCGCTGGAGAGGTTGGCAGTGGGGAAACCGAGGTCGCGGCCGCGCGCGGCTCCGTGGACCACCTCGCCCCGCATCCGGTGCGCGCGGCCCAGGACCGCGGCGGCGGTGCCGACGTCTCCTTCCCGGAGCGCTTCGCGCACCCAGGTGGAGGAACAACGGCGGTCCGTCCCGCCGTCGTCATGCAGCGGGAAGCCTTCGGAGCCGAACTCGCTGATCACCAGCACCTCGAAGCCGAACTTCTCCCCCAGATCCTGCATGGTATTCAGGTCCCCGGAGTTACCTTTGCCGAAGCGGGTGTCGTGGCCGATGACAACGTAGCTGGCGTGGAGGCTGTCCACTAGCACCGAACCGACGAACTCTTCCGGGGTAAGGCTGGCGAGCTCCAAGGAGTACTTCATGACCAGAACGGCGTCCAGTCCGAGCTCGCCGAGGGCCTGGAGTTTGTCCTGCAGGCCCATGATCAGCTCAGGCGCGCTTTCCGGCCGATGGACCAGGGCCGGGTGGGGGTCGAACGTCACCGCAACCGACTTGGCGTTGTTCAGCCGCGCGGTCCTGATGAGCTGTGACAGCACCTGCTGGTGGCCGCGGTGGACGCCGTCGAAATTGCCGATAGTGACAACGGAAGGACCAAAGTCTTCGGGGACCTCGGTCGGATCATTCCAGATGTGGACCATCAACCTCGCCTTTTACTGCCTGCCAGAACTTGCTTCCGGCGCGCCGGGGCCGGAACTCTCTAAGGTTACCTGCAATCCCTGCCGGTCACGGACGCCCGGGTTACGGCGGGCCAGGTGGCCTGGCAAACGCGCTGGGGGCAGCCCGGCGGGCCTACCGTCTGCAGGCACGCCCCGCTAGGATGCAAAGGCATCGGCCCGGGCAGCACTGCCCTGAGCTTTCTGAGTTTCATTCGCGTCTTAAGCGCACGGATCGCCTGCGAGATCAGCGGGCCGGAAGGAGCCACGCATGAGTGATATCCAGGAGTTATTGGGACAGATCCCTGTCCAGCAGATCGCGTCCCTGCTGGGGACTGATGCGGCATCCGCCCAGGCTGCCGTAGAAGCCGCCGTGCCGACGCTGCTTGCCGGAATGCAGAGCAACGTCTAGGCGCCGGATGGCGCTGCTGCACTGGAATCCGAGCTGGCCAGGCACCGGAATGGACTGGCCGACGGCGGCGTGGACCCGTCGCAGGTGGACACTAAGGACGGCGAGAAGATCGTTGACCACGTCTTCGGCGGCCAGCAGGACCAGGTGGCCAACCGGCTTGCCGGGACAGCGAACCTCGGCGGTGTCGGCGGGGACCTTGTCCGCAAGCTGCTGCCGATCCTCGCTCCGATCGTGATGTCCTACCTGGCCAAAAAGGTCCTCGGGGGCGGACAGGGTTCCGGCGCACAGCCCTCCCCTGCCGGTGGAGGCGGAATTGACCTGGGAAGCATCCTCGGGGGAATTCTGGGTGGCAGCCTCGGCGGGCTTGGTTCCGGCGGACAGGGTGCGGGCGGGCTCGGTTCAGGAGGACTTGGTTCGGGCGGCCTTGGCGATATCCTGAGCGGCATTCTTGGCGGCGGTTCGCAGCCGCAGCAGGCTCCGCTGACCGGGCAGGACGAGGAACCATCCACGCGGTCCGGTCCGGCACCGAATACGAACAGTTCAGGGCAGACGAACGATTCAGCGCCACCCTCGCACCGGTCGGTGACGCCCGGCGAGCTGATCGAGGTGGACCTGCCCGACGAGTACCGTTAGATCAGGCGGCAGGATCACTGGACCGGCGGTATTCCTGAACCGGCCGTGTCCCGTATCGGCAGTCCGGAACAGGTTCCTAGGCGGCAGGGGCTGCGGGCCGCCGTCGGTAGAGCCAGATGAGGCCCAGAATCGGCAGGATGAAGGGAACGAAGGCGTAGCCGCGGCCAAACGCGGACCACACGGTTTCGTGCGGGAACTGCACGGAGTCGAACAGGCTCAGCGCCCCCACGACAATGACGCCGACCAGTTCCACCAGGACGGCGACCAGGGAAACCTTGAACCAGGTGCGGCCAGCCTTGGCCAGCGACACCGTGGCCACCACATAGACGACGGCGGCGAAGGCGGACAGCAGGTAGGCAAGCGGGGCTTCGGAGAACTTGGTGAGGATCTGGTAGCCGGCCCGGGCGGTGGCCGAAATGGCAAAGATGGCGTAGACGGCGATGAGGAGCCGGCCGGGACCGGTGTTCCTCGTGTCGGCGGGGCGCTTGCCGGTGTGTTTGGACGTATCAGTCACGTTGCGTGCTTCTTCCACTTCAGTACCAGATCTGATTCATGCGGGCGGCCATGACGAGGGCGGTAACGCCGACGGCCGCCAGGACAAAGTTGCTCCAGCGGGTCCGTTCCAGGATGGACCAGTACACCGCGGCTACCGGCAGCAGGAGCGCGGTGGCGAGGTAGCCCCAGAATTCCCAGGCCTCTCCCGCGATCTGTTCCCCCGCGATGACCCGCACGATCGAGCCCACGAGGTAGACCAACAGGGCCAGTTCGACGGCCGCCACCGAGAGGATGGTGACGTCGTTCGGAGCCTTCTTCATGATGCCGGCCGCCACGCAGATGAGCGTGGACAGCAGGCCGACTCCCAGGATGATGTAGAAATAGGCGTCCAACGCTAGGCCTGCCCGCCGCCGTCGGCACCCGAACCGTCAGGAACGCCTGGGCCTGCGCCGGAACCGCCTGTGCCGGAACTGTTGGAGCCGCCGGGTCCCGTTCCCGGGGCGAAGACCAGCACGGGTTTGGCGAAGCTTCCGCTGTCCGCGAGCAGCGCCACAAGCGATCCGTCAGGCGCGAACGCGGCCGCGGGCTTTTCCGCTGTCGCGGCGGACGGTGTGCCCGCAGCGGCTCCGGCCGCGATGCGCCGGCCGAAGGAAATCTCAGTGGTTTCATCGGCGCTCAGCTCCCGGTTGGGCATAAGCGCCCTGGCCGCCTGCGACATCTCGAGGATTTCGAGGTCTTCGGCGAGCTGCTCGAGGGTGCGTGCCTGGTCCAGCGAGTACGGTCCCACGTTGGTGCGACGCAATGCGGTCAGGTGCCCGCCGACGCCGAGGGAGTTACCGAGGTCCCGGGCTAGGGCACGGATGTACGTGCCCGAGGAGCATTCCACCGTCACGTCGACGTCCATGACATCTGTGTCGTGTCCGGTGACCTGCTCCCGGCGGATTCCGTGGATGTCGAAGCGGTGGATGGTGACCGGCCGGGCAGCCAGCTGGACATCTTCCCCGGAACGGACGCGGGCATAGGAGCGTTCACCGTTGACCTTGATGGCGCTGACGCTGCTGGGCACCTGCTGGATCTCCCCGGTTAGGGACTCCACGCCGGAGCGGATGGCGTCCTCGGTCAGGGACGCGGCGCTCGCCCGGCTGACAACTTCGCCTTCGGCGTCATCGGTGATGGTGGATTCCCCCAGCCGGATGGTGGCCGTGTAGGTCTTGGACGTGCCCACAATGTACGTGAGAAGCCGAGTGGCCTTGTTGATGCCGAGCACCAGCACGCCGGTGGCCATGGGATCCAGCGTTCCCGCGTGGCCCACTTTCCGGGTACCGGCGATCCGCCGCATCCGTCCAACCACATCGTGGCTGGTCCATCCCTGCGGCTTGTCCACTATTACTAGTCCAGAAAGCACGCCTATCAGTATATCGGGCACGCGGCCGGGGTATCGGGACGCATCGGCGATGCGGCAGGGCCCGGCGCTAGGATGGCAGTCATGCCCGAGCTTTCCGCGCACATACGCGACGTACCCGTGAACCAGATCCGCGAGATCACCGAGGCAGCGTGGCGCACCCCTGGGGCGCTGATCCTGAGCATCGGGGAGCCCGGGTTCCCGCTCCCCCGCCATGTCCTGGATGCGGGTATCGCATGCCTGGACCGTGACGAGACCAACTACACTCCGAACGCCGGCATCCCGCCTCTCCGGGAGGCTTTCGCGACCAGGTTCCGGGAGCAGTCCGGCGTAGATATCGGGGCGGACCGCGTATATGTGGTGGACGGCGCCCAGCAGGGCCTGCACTTCGCCATGAGCCTGCTGCTCGCCCCCGGCGATGAAATCCTGATCCCCAATCCCGGCTATCCCACGTTTGCGATGACCAGCCGGCTGCTGCATGCCGTGCCCGTGGAGTATCCCATGTATCCCGCCCAAGATTTCCAGCCCCGGATCGCGGACATCGAGGCGCTCATCACGGACCGGACGCGCGTGCTGATGCTCAACTCGCCGTCGAACCCTTTGGGCGCCGTTCTCCGTGAAGATCTGACCCGGGAACTGGTGGAACTGGCCCGCCGCCGTGACCTGTGGATCATCTCGGACGAGTGCTACGAGGCCTTCACGTTCGACGTCCCCCACGTGAGTCCTGCCCGGTTCGACAGCACCGGCCCCGGCGAGGCGCGGGTGTTCACGTCACTGACGCTGTCCAAGACGTATGGGCTCACCGGCTTGCGCATCGGGGCCTTGATTTGCCCGCCCGGCCTGGAGCAGCGGATGAATAACGTCATGGAGGCGATTGTCTCCTGCGTGGCGTCGCCGTCCCAGTACGCGGCGCTCGCCGCGTTAACCGGTCCGCAGGACTATGTGTCGCAGGCCCACGCGCACTACCGGGCCAACCGCGACGCGGCGTCCGCTGTGCTGGCTGAGAAGGGCATTCCCTTCCTGAGCGCGCAGGGGGCGTTCTACCTGTGGGCGGACGTCTCGCATGTGAGCGGCGGAAACGTCCGGGCCTGGGTCAAGCAGTTCCTCGCCGAGGCCGGCGTCTCCTTTGCGCCCGGAACAGCCTTTGGCTCCATCGGCGAGGGCTGGATCCGGATTGCCCTGTGCAGGGACCAAAGCGAATTGGTTGAGGGCGTGGGCAGGCTTCCCCGCAGGCTCGCCGGGTAGCGAGCATCAGTAGTCGGTGCGTCCGGCGTTGCTCCGCCAGGCATCGAACGGGGCGCCCGACGTCGGGACCTGGGTATGGCTGACCGGCAGCAGTTCGGGCCGTGTGCCGCCGAAGTATTCGTAGAAGACGGCGTCGTCGAATCCCGCGGCGGCTGCGCCGTGCCGGTCGGCGGCGAAGTACACCCGGTCGATCCGCGCCCAGAGCGCTGCGGCGAGGCACAGCGGGCATGGCTCACAGCTGGCGTACAGAACGGCGCCACTAAGGTCGAAGTTCCGGGTCTCCTTGGCGGCGGTCCGGATAGCCACCACCTCAGCATGGGCGGTGGGATCGTTGTCCCGGGTGACCCGGTTGACCCCTTCGTGGACGTTACCGTCAGCTGTAACCACCAGAGCGCCGAAGGGCCCGCCGCCGGCCGCGACATTCCGTTCGGCCAGTGCCACCGCCTCGGTCAGGTATCCGGTCACGTCTGCAGCAGATGGGTGGGCGCGCATGGTCTGATCATAGCCAGCCGGATGGTGATGCGGGACTGCCAGCTCCCGTTCATTCCTTTTGGGGTCGTGAGCGGACGTAGTTGTTGCGGCGTGGTTTTCGTTGGGGGTCGAGTTCCGGCGGCGGTTTGAACCAGGGCACTTCGCCGGTGACGTCGATGGTCCAGTGTTCTTTGTGGATGAGGTGGTGGTGACGGCTGCAGAACAGGACGCCGTTGCCGGTGCCGGTGGGTCCGCCCCGGGACCAGTAGGTGATGTGGTGCGCTTCGCACCAGGGCGCGGGGATGGTGCAGCCGAGGCAGCCTGGCCTGCAGGAACTCGACGCTGTTCCGGGACCCGTCGTCCGCCGGCGAGGGGTCAGCCACGGGGACGGGGACGAGGGGTGATGCTGCGGCGGTGAGGGCGGCGGTGCGGGACCGGTCCACTGCGCCCGCGGCCATCACCTGCAGGTGCTCCACCCTGGGAGAGCTCCTCGAGCCGGTCCGCGAAATCCGCGGCCCGCCCGAAACCCCACAACCCCGTGTCCTCGGCGGTGATCGCGTCAGATGTCAGCAGCGCCAGGACCTGATCAACCACGTCCCCCTCGCGGACGCGGGCGTCGCCGTCAGCAGGAGTGCTTTGAAGGGCGTTGGCGCCGGCGGTAGCCCACCCGCCGGCACCGGGCCGTCCGGCCCGGTCTGCGGTGAATCACCCAATGGCTTCCATGGAACCAGTCTGTGGAGGGGGTCTGACATTATTAGCCCTGTCAGCAACCACCCGGAACTTTTTGAGTAGTCCTAATCCACAGCCCGGAGCGACGTTCCAAAGTCAACACCGGCCCATCGACAGGCCCCGAAAGCCGGGCTTAGAATACGCGCGTCGGGGGACCCGATTTTCGGACCACATATCGGTCTCAATGTTTTGGATGCGCACCATAGACATTGGAGACGGCATGGAAAAGCAACGAGCACTTTTGGCGGCTGTCGCGGCTGCCTCACTCCTCTTGTCGGCGTCCCCGGCGGGCCACGCAGCCCCGGCAGGCAAGGCAGCAGGGAGCCAGTCCCCGCCGACCGTGCTCACCAAAGGCCTGCTGAGCCCGCTTCACCTCAGCGACGGACCGGACGGTTCCGTTCTGGTCAGTGAGGAATTCGCGGGGAAGCTGACGAAAATTGCCCGGGACGGCAGCAAGTCGATGGTTTACGGGAACGCAGCCTGGGACGTGGCCGGCAGCGACCGCGGCGGCCGCACCATTTACCTGGCCGAGAGCCAGGGCGCCGGCCCCATGGATCCGAGACCGCTGGCCGGACACATCAGAAGCATCGGCGCCGACGGCAAGCACCGCACGTTCGGCGACCTCGCTGCCCTGGAGGTAAAGCACAATGCGGACGGCGGCACGAGCTACGGCTTCAAGGACCTTCCCGCCGCCTGCGCTGCCAAGCTGCCGAAGGACGTGGAGGTCTCCTACAAGGGCCACATCGATTCGCATCCCTACGGAATCGAGGTTTACGGGAGCACCATCTACGTTGCCGACGCCGGGGCCAATAGCATCGTGTCGGTCGACGTAAAGTCAGGCGAGGCCGAAACCGTAGCCGTGCTGCCGGCCCGGCCGCACACGTTTACCGCCAAGGACGCCGCGGCCCTGAAACTTCCGGGCTGCATCGCCGGCCACACCTACCGCTTCGAGCCCGTGCCCACCGACGTCGAGCGCGGACCGGACGGCTGGCTTTACGTCTCCGTGCTGCCCGGCGGACCGGAGGACCCGGCACTGGGTGCCCGCGGAGCGGTGTACAAGGTCAATCCCCACAACGGCCGCGTCAAGCTGTTCGCCGATGACGTGATGTCACCCACCGGCCTGGACATGGACGACAACGGGCATGTGTACGTCGCATCCCTGTTCGGTAAGGGCGTGTTGAGGCTGTCTGCACATTCAAGCGAGCAGACGGTGGTGCTTCCGGGAGTGCTCACGGCCGACGTCGACATCAGGGGCGAGACCATCTACGCGACGGTCAACTCCCTGCCGGCACCGAATGCGGCGCCGGACGGCCGTGTCGTGAAGGCCCCACTCGACGACTAGCAAAGTAAGGGCAGCAAAAAAGTAAGGGTGCGGCCGGATTGATTAGATCCGGCCGCACCCTTTCAGTGCATGATGGCATGGGCTCTGCGGCGCAGAACCGGCAACGTTAGCGGTTCCGGTCCTCGTCGATAGCGTCGTCATCCGCGAGGCCGAGGCCCTCTTCGTCGAAGTCGTCTTCGTCGATTTCCACGTTCGGCTGGGCGTCGCTCTTGTACGGGTCGGCGTCGCCCGCGGGCTTGGCGTTCCGGGCCAGTTCAGCCACCTCGGCATCGCGCTGCTTCGCGGTGCGGAGCAGTTCTTCGAGGTTGGACGCGTTCACGGGAATCTGGTCCGCGACGAACTCCAGCGTAGGCGTTAGCCGGACGGTGATGTTCCGGCCCACTTCCTGCCTCAGCACACCCTTGGCCTTCTCCAGCCCCTTGGCGGCATCAGCCTGTACGGCCTGGTCGCCGAAGACGGTGTAGTAGACGGTGGCATGCTGCAGGTCATTGGTCACACGGGCGTCAGTGACGGTAATCCCCTCAAGCCGGGGATCCTTCACCTTCCGGCCCAAAGCCTCAGCAACAACAACCTTAATCCGTTGCGCCAACTTGGCAGCGCGTGCCGGATCAGCCATGACATCCTCCTGGATGGAAATAGAAAACTGGGGCGCGCCAACGCATGGAACATGCGTCAGCGCGTAGCGATTGTGGGGGTCCGGCGAAGGGGCGGGGCCGCCGGAAAAATCCAACGGCCCCGCCTCTGTAACGCTAAACCGATTAGACGCGCGGCTTCTCGCGCATCTCGAAGGTCTCGATGATGTCGCCTTCGGTGATGTCGTTGAACGAGCCAAGTCCGATACCGCACTCGAAGTCCGTGCGGACCTCGGTGGCGTCGTCCTTGAAGCGCTTGAGCGTCTCCACCGTGAGGTTGTCGCCGATGATCTTGCCGCCGCGGCTGATGCGGGCCTTCGTGTTGCGTCGGATGGTGCCCGAGCGAACGATGGAACCTGCGATGTTGCCGAACTTGGAGGAACGGAACACTTCGCGGACTTCGGCGGTGCCCAGCTGGGCCTCCTCGTACTCCGGCTTGAGCATTCCCTTGAGGGCCAGCTCGATGTCATCGATTGCTGCGTAGATGACGGAGTAGAAGCGCATGTCCACGCCTTCGCGGTCTGCCAGTTCGGCAACCCGCTCGGCGGGCTTGACGTTGAAGCCGATGATGACGGCGCTGTCGACCGTTGCCAGGTTGACGTCGTTCTGCGTGATCGCACCGACACCGCGGTGGATGACGCGGAGCTGCACGCCTTCGCCGACGTCGATCTTGAGCAGCGCGTCCTCGAGGGCTTCGACGGCACCGGACACGTCACCCTTGAGGATGAGGTTGAGGGTGTCGATCTTGCCTTCGGCGACGGCCTGGTCGAAGTCTTCCAGGCTGATGCGCTTGCGGCGCTTGGCGAGCTGGGCGTTGCGGTCAGCAGCTTCACGCTTTTCGGCGATCTGGCGGGCCGTGCGCTCGTCGGAGGTCACCAGGAAGGTGTCACCGGCGCGCGGCACGTTGGACAGGCCGAGGACCTGAACCGGACGGGACGGCAGTGCGACGTCGAGGGCCTCGCCGTCCTCGTCGAACATGGCGCGGACGCGGCCGTGGGCCGTGCCGGCCACGATCGTGTCGCCGACCGCGAGGGTACCGGACTGCACCAGGACGGTGGCCACGGAACCGCGGCCCTTATCCAGGTTCGCTTCGATGGCGATACCTCGGGCGGCCTTGTCCGGGTTGGCCCGCAGGTCCAGCGCGGCGTCGGCGGTCAGGAGCACGGCGTCGATCAGTTCGTTGATGTTCACGTTCTGGCGGGCAGAGACCTCAACGAACATGGTGTCGCCACCGTATTCTTCGGGAACCAGTCCGTACTCGGTGAGCTGACCCTTGACCTTGTCCGGGTTGGCGCCTTCCTTGTCGATCTTGTTCACAGCCACGACGATCGGCACGTTGGCCGCCTGGGCGTGGTTGAGGGCTTCAACGGTCTGGGGCATTACGCCGTCGTCCGCTGCCACAACCAGGATGGCGATGTCCGTGACCTTCGCGCCACGGGCACGCATGGCGGTGAACGCCTCGTGACCAGGGGTATCGATGAAGGTGATGTCGCGTACGTTGCCCTCGTGCTCGTGGCTGATCTGGTAGGCACCGATGTGCTGGGTGATGCCACCGTGCTCGCCGGCAACGACGTCAGAATTACGGATCGCGTCCAGCAGGCGGGTCTTACCGTGGTCAACGTGGCCCATGACGGTGACTACCGGAGGACGAGCCTCGAGGTCTTCATCGCCTTCAGCTTCGAGCTCGGCTTCGAAGTCAATGTCGAAGGTGGAGAGCAGCTCGCGCTCCTCGTCCTCCGGCGAAACAACCTGCAGCTTGTAGCCGAGTTCCTCACCGAGCAGGGCAAAGGTGTCCTCGTCCAGCGACTGGGTTGCCGTCGCCATTTCACCGAGGTGGAAGAGCACGGTAACCAGTGCGGCGGGGTTCGCCTCGATCTTGTCAGCGAAGTCCGTGATGGACGAGCCGCGGCGAAGCCGGATAACGGTGTTGCCGTCGCCGCGGGGTACGCTCACGCCACCCAGCGACGGTGCGCTCATCTGCTCAAGTTCCTGGCGCTTTGCGCGCTTCGACTTGCGCTGCTTGCCACGGCCAGCGCCGCCCTTACCGAACGCACCCTGGGTGCCACCGCGACCGCGGCCGCCCTTGCCGAAGCCACCGCCGGCCGGAGCACCGCCACCGGCACCGGGACCGCCGGTTCCGGGAGCGCCGGGACGGCCGGGGCCGCCAGGACCGCGGCCGCCGCCACCGGGACGCCCGGCACCTGCAGGTGCGGGACGCTCGGTGCGGTTAGGCATCATGCCAGGCGTGGGCCGGTTTCCACCGGCACCCGGGCGGGGACCGCCGGGACGGGCGCCGCCTGCGCCAGCCGCAGGACGCGGGCCGGGCGTAGCGCCGGGACGCGGAGCACCGGGGCGGGGTCCGCCTGCACCGGCTGCCGGACGCGGGCCGCCGGGACGGTCGCCGTCAGTGCGGCCGCCGGCACGGGGCATGCCCTGGGAAGTTGCAAACGGGTTGTTGCCCGGGCGCGGCGGACGTTCGCCGTCTCCACCGCGGCCGCGGGGCATGCCCTGGGACGTGGCGAAGGGGTTGTTGCCGGGGCGGGGGCCACCGGGACGCGGAGCACCGCCCGGACGTGAGGGGGTCTCGGCCTTCGGTGCGGGACGCGCTCCCGGCTTGGCGCCGGTGGAGGGCGCAGCAGGCGTGGATGCAGCGGGAGCTGCCGGAGCGGCGGGAGCAGCCGGAGCTGCAGGCGCCTCGGCCTTGGGGGCCGGTGCCGGTGCCGGTGCTGGTGCGGGAGCCGGAGCAGGCGCCGCAGCCTTGGGGGCAGCGGGGCCGGGAGCCGGCGCGGGACGGGAATCCGCCGGCTTGGCCGGGGACTTGGGGGCGGCTGCGGGGGCTTCGGACTTCGAAGCGGCGGCAGCCGGGAACGCGTTGCGGAGTTTCCGCACCACGGGGGCCTCAATGGTGGAAGAGGCGGAGCGAACAAATTCGCCCAGTTCCTGCAGTTTGGTTACTGCATCTTTGGAAGTAATACCGAGCTCTTTTGCAAGCTCATGTACGCGGACCTTGGCCACATTTCTCCTGTCTCGGTCCGCACCGAGCCAGGCACGAACCGTCTACTTCTTACTGCGGGCCCCCGCTGCGGTTACAGCTGAAAGGCCCATTGCAGAGCGCAACAAAGTTGTCATCGTTACGCGCTCATCGCTGGGAACTCATCGGGTTTCCATCAGATTTCTGACCCGCTTTCAGGTTGGACGGTTGGTACTGCAGACGCCGGGACGTCCGCAGCGTGCGCTCCTGCCGTTATCCGGCGTTCGACGGCGGCGGTTCCGGTTGACCCGTTGAGGGCCCTCCCGAAGGCTCGCCGCTTGACCGCCAGGGCCAGGCACGCTTCGCTGGGGTGCAGCCATGCACCCCGGCCAGCCATCCGACGTCGTTCATCCACCACGACGGCGGACGAACCGCCGGTGTCGGAGACGAGCCGGAGCAACTCTGACCGCGGACCCTTTTTCCGGCATCCGATGCAGGTACGCTGCGGCTGATTCCCGAGTTGTTGCACGTGTGCCACTGCCGAGTATCTTCCTGCCTGTACCTATCTGCCTGCCCGGCCACCCGTCACTGCCTTTCGGCAGGACCTGCTTGCGGCAGGAACCCGGGCGCACGAACACGCTGATGCCGGCCGCTAGGCGCGGCCACGTTCTATTCTAGCCCCTGACGGGCCCCATACCCGAAACCGGAAACTGAAACTGCCCGCCGCGGGGGCGGGCAGATCGGTCGAGGTCAGGGCTTGTGCCGGACGGTCTGGTCTCCGTCCGGCGCAGCGCTAACCGCGGGGAGCGGCGGCGTCGGAGACGATATCGATTCGCCATCCCGTCAGCTTGGCGGCGAGGCGGGCGTTCTGGCCCTCCTTGCCAATGGCAAGGGAGAGCTGGTAGTCCGGCACCACGACGCGGGCCGAGCGGGTGGCCTCGTCCGTGATGGTGACTGAATTCACACGCGACGGCGACAGTGCGCTGGCGATGAAGGTGGCCGGATCCTCGCTGAAGTCAACGATGTCGATCTTTTCGTCGTTCAGTTCGGTCATGACCGCCCGCACGCGCGAACCCATTTCGCCGATGCACGCGCCCTTGGCGTTGATGCCCTGGGTGTTTGCCTTGACCGCGATCTTGGTGCGGTGCCCGGCTTCGCGGGCCAGGGCGACGATCTCCACGGAGCGGTCGGCGATCTCGGGGACCTCCAGTTCGAAAAGCTTCCGAACCAGGCCCGGGTGCGAACGGGACAGGGTGATGGACGGGCCCTTGGTGCCGCGGTGCACGTCGATCACGTACGCGCGCAGCCGGTTGCCGTGGGTGTACTTCTCCCCCGGCACCTGCTCCGGCGGCGGAAGCAGGGCTTCCACGGAGCCCAGGTTGACCTGGATCATGTGCGGGTTGTTGCCCTGCTGGATCAGCCCGGCAACGAGTTCACCCTCGCGGCCCTTGAATTCGCCCAGGACGTTATCGTCCTCAACGTCGCGCAACCGCTGCAGGATGATCTGCCGGGCGGTGCTGGCGGCGATGCGGCCGAACCCGGCCGGCGTGTGCTCGAACTCGCCGATGGGCGCGCCGTCGTCGTCGATTTCGGTGGCCCAGATGGTCACGTGGCCGCTCTTGCGGTCCAGCTCCGCCCGGGCCTTCTCGAAGGCGCCCGGTGACTTGTGGTAGGCGACGAGCAGGGCCTGCTCGATCGTGGGGATGAGGAGATCCAGCGGGATTTCGCGCTCACGCTCCAGGAGTCTCAGCGCGCTCATGTCAATATCCATCAGGCCTCCTCAGAAGGTCCATTGTGCTCAGTTTCCAGACCGGCCTCGTCGAGGCGGCTGAACTCAATTTCGACTTTTCCGCTGCGGATCTTGTCGAAAGGAAGTTTTACGGGGTCGCCCTGCTTGGGCTTCATGCCCTTCTTCACGGCGATTTCGGGAACGAGGGTCACGCCGGCGTCGTCAACGGAGCTGATCCTGCCCGTGACGTTCTCGCCTTGGATCACGTTGACCGCAACCATCCGGCCGCGGGCGCGGTGCCAGTGCCGGGGCTCGGTCAGCGGCCGGCCCACGCCGGGCGATGAAACTTCGAGGTCATAGGGACGGCTGTCCGTGCTGGGGTCGCTGTCCAGGATGTCGGAGAGCTCCTTGGAGATGTCTGCGATGACGTCAAGGCCCACCCCTCCCGTTTCTTCCTGCGGCAGATCCACCACTACGTGGACCACGCGGTTGGACCCTGCGATGTGGATGGCAACATCCTCGAGGTAAAGCCGGTGCGACTGGACCGCGGGCTCCAGCAGCGCCCGGAGGCGCTCAGCCTCGGGATTGTGGACAGCCGCGGGTTCAGCCTTTCCCGCGTCGGTCCGGTCTGATGAAGTCGTGGCTTCTGCATTGCTCACGATGCCGGCCGCCTCCCGTTAGATGATGTTGTGTCTACTAGCGTAGCGATTTTCCGGGCGGCTTGGTGCACGGACTTCCACGCGGCCGTGACAACATGGTCTGTTGTGAATGACGACAGCGGGCGAAAAAGAAGGACGGCCAGCTATCTCCGGTATGGCCTGCTGGCTCTCGCCGCATTCCTGGTGCTGAGCCTCGGTTTTGCGCTGATTCCGCGGGAATCCCCGGCACCGGCAGCTCCTCCTTTCTCCGAGCAGGCGCGCGCCGCCGCCCTCGCTCAAACCCTGGACCTGAGGGCTGCAAGCCAGCACCTCGCGGACGGGTCGTCGGGCGCGCGGCGGCAGCTGTTTTCGCACACTGTGACTTTGCTGACTACGCAGGCACGGGCGCTCCTTCTTCCGGGTGGCGCCACCGCCACTTCAACGGCCGGGGCGCCGGGAACCGCCGGTCCGTCCGCCGCAGCATCATCGGGGACAGCACCGTCGCGACCGGCCACGCTGCCCGCGCTGGTCGCTGCACTGTCCAAGAGCGGCAAGGAACGCCTCGTCCATGCGGAGAAGGCCGATGGCGGGATGGCCCGCCTGCTCGCCGCGGTAGGAACCGCTCAGCTGCTTCAGGCGACGACGCTGGCACAGGTTGCCGGGACGCCGTCGCCTGCCCTTTCAGCGCCCGCGACAACGAAGCGAAACGCGGCCACGGCGTGCTCCGTCACCAGCCCCTCAGGCCGCAGCGCCCAATCAGGCAACAGCGCCGAGGCAGGCGGTGACGCCCAGCCAAGCAACAGTGACCAGTCCACCAAATCAGCGGACCCGTCTGACAGCGCCACGCTCGCTGCCGCCCTGAATCGGGTGGTCCGGACAGAAGTTGAGACGGTGTACGGCTACCAGGTGGCGCTGACGCGCCTGGCCGCGCCCGCCGCGGACCAGGCGAGGGCCCTGCTGGCCACGCATGAGACCCTCGTTAACCAGGCCGAGGCCTACACCCGCGCTCGTTGTGTGTCCGTTCCTCCCCGTGAACCGGGCTACTCCCTGGGCACCTCGTTCCTGCAGAAGCCGGCTGCGGGGCTGGCCAGCCTTGAAGCAGGAACGCTCCCGGTCTACGGCGACCTTGTGGCGCTGAGTGAGGGTGAGACCCGGCGGTGGGCTGTCTCCTCGCTGGTGGCGGCTGCCCAGCGGACCACGCGCTGGGGGTCCGATCCCGGCCCCGTACCCGGCATTGTGCTGGACACCGCGCTCCTGCCGGAGCTTCCGGAACCGCCTGCGCCGGCACCGCGCCGGACCGACGGCGGCGCAGCGGTAACACCCGCCGCACCCTAAGCACGGGCCGGCCGGTGACATCCCACTGGCAGCCGGCTGCCCCAAAGTGGTTTGCTGGAGCCATGGATTCAGCGGACAGATCTGCGTTGCCCCCTGAGGGGCAGCACGCCAACGAGCCCCACGGTAACGACATCGTGCACCGCCTGAACTGGCTGCGCGCCGGTGTCCTCGGGGCCAACGACGGGATCGTGTCGGTCGCTGCGATTGTGGTGGGCGTGGCCGGTGCGACCAGTGACAACGGCCTTATCCTCGCAGCCGGTGCTGCCGGACTCGTGGGCGGTGCCGTATCCATGGCCCTGGGCGAGTACGTCTCCGTCAGCAGCCAGAGCGACAGCCAAAAAGCGCTGATCGAGAAGGAACGGCGCGAACTTGCCGAGGAACCGGAAGAGGAGCTGCTGGAGCTCACCGCGATCTACCGGAGCAAGGGCCTTAGCGAGGAGACAGCCCAGAATGTGGCGCGGGAACTGACAGAGCACAACGCCCTGGCTGCACATCTGTCCGCCGAGCTCAATATCGACGAACAGGACATCGTGAGCCCCTGGCATGCCGCCTTTGCGTCAGCCATCGCCTTCACCCTGGGGGCCATTCTGCCGATGCTGGCCATTCTGCTGCCTCCTGAAAACATTCGCGTTGCGGTGACTTTCGGAGCAGTCCTGCTGGCCCTGGCCGTGACGGGCGCCGTGGGCGCGTGGATCGGCGGCGGTTCGAAGACCCGGGCAGCCGGACGCGTGGTGGTGGGTGGCGGCCTCGCCCTGGCCGCGACGTTCACTATCGGCAACCTGCTCGGCGCCAGCGGCATTGTGTAGGGGTGCCAGCGGCATCGTCCAGGCAGGAGCTGTCCGGCCTACGCAATCCGCGAGGCCCGCTCCACTACGCTGGAGCTGTGAGCCGGCCAGCAGACGTTCCCATCCCCCTGGACCTGACGCGCCGCTACTCCCGCAGCAGCGCCGGCAGGGCCTGGCTGGCGTCCCTTCCTGACATGATCCGTGGCCGGCTCGACCAGTGGCAGCTTGAGCTTGACCTGGAACCGGGAGCGTTTCCGTGGAGCGGCCACGGCGCGGTTGTGGTTCCGGTCCGCGCGGCGGGATCGGCCGCAGCATTGAAGGTGGCCTTTCCGCATGATGAAGCCCTCGTTGAACGCCATGCGCTGGCACTGTGGAACGGCCACGGCGCGGTGAAGTTGCTGGCCTCCGACGCCGGAACGTGTTCCATGCTCCTTGAGCGCCTGGATGCGGGCAGGTCGCTCCGGACAGAGCCGATGGACACCGCCATTGAGGTGTGGGGCGGGCTGATGCGGGAACTGAGCCTCGTGCCCGACGGCCGGCCGCAGTGGCAGGAATTTTTGCACGTAGCCGCCCGTGCGGAACAGTGGAGCGACGACTTGCCCGCCGACTGGGAACAGCTGAGCCGCCCGTTTCCCCGGTGGCTGCTGGAGGCAGCACTCGAGGTTTGCCAGACCCGGGGCGCCGTGGGCCGCCGCTCCTCGGAGGACGTCCTGGTCAACACGGACTTCCACTACCTCAACATTCTGGCCAGGTCTGACTCCCCAGCGAACTCTGCGGCAGGGAACCGTTCCGCCGGGGAGACTGTCGCCGACGGCTTTGCCGCCATAGACCCCCAGCCGATGGTGGGCGAGGCGGAATTCGCGGTGGCTCCCGTGCTGTGGAACCGGATCCCGGACCTGCCGGCATCGGATCCCGCCGGCGGCCTGCTGGCAAGGTGCCATGACTTCAGCCTCGCGGCCGGGCTGGACCCGGAAGTGGCCCGGCAGTGGAGCCTGGCCAGGGAGGTGGACAACGCCCTGCACTACGCCTCGAGGCCAGGGCACAGCGGTGACATGGCCCGGTCCCTATGGGTGGCCAGCACACTTGCCGGCCGGACGCTGGACGGGCTTCCGGCTGCCCACGACTTGCCCGAACCCGGCGAGGATGCCATGAACACATCGCCGTCGTAGGGCCCTAGAGGGCACAGGGCCGTCAGGGCCCGCCCGACCGGACGGCTTCGACGGCCGTCCGCACCGCCTCCACCGCGGTGGTGACGTCATCGGCGTCGGTGGTCCAGTTGCTGACCGATATCCGCACCACGTCCCTGCCGTGCCAATGGGAACCGGACATCCACACCTTTCCGTCGGCGATGAGCCTATCCGCCACGCGCCGGGTTGTGGCGTCGTCGCCGAAGGCCACGGAGATCTGGGTGTAGCCGACGTCATTCAGGACTTCCACCCCGTCAATGGCCGTGAGCTGTACCGCGAGCTGGGCAGCGGATGTGGCAAGGCGGCGGATCTGTTCGGCAGCGCCGTCCCTGCCCAGGGACTTCAGGGCAGCCCACACGGGCACTCCCCTTGCCCTGCGGGAAAGCTCCGGGACCCGCTGGCTGGGATCACCCGAGCCGTCGGCATCCTGGAGAAGGTAGCTGGCGTGCAGCCCCATGGCGCTGCGCAGCGCTTGCGCATCCCGGACAACTACAACGCCGCAGTCGTACGGCACGTTCAAACTCTTGTGGGCGTCTGTGGCCCAGGAGTCGGCCTGTTCCACGCCTGCGGTCAGCCCTGCGAGCTCCGGGACGGCCGCAGCCCAGAGTCCGAAGGCCCCGTCCACGTGCACCCAGGCGCCGTGTGCCTTGGACACCGCGATGGCTGCGGCGAAGGGGTCGAAGGCTCCGGAGTGGAGGTTTCCGGCCTGCAGGCACACCAGCACCTGGGCCGGTCCCGAACCCTGGGATACGCCAGATTGGGCGGCGCCTGAACTATCCGTTGCTGCACGCTCCATCGCGATCCGGTCCAGGGCACAGTCCAACTCCGCGGCGTCGATGCGTCCCTGGCTGTCGGCCGGAACCACGGTGGGGCTGCCCATTCCCAAGTAGCGCAGCGCGAGGTCCACCGTCTCGTGCCGTTCCTCCCCCACAAGGCAATGGATCCGCGGAGCGCCGAAGAGTCCGTCACGTTCCAGGTTCCAGCCGGCGTCCTTCAGAAGCCGCCACCGTGCGGCCGCCAGCCCGGTGAAGTTGGCCATGGTGGTTCCGGTGACGAAGCCGACGTCGGATTCCTCCGGCAGGCCCAGCAGCTGCAGCAGCCAGTGACCGGCTGCGTCCTCAATGGCGGCAATGGCTGGTGTGGCGTAGCGGAGCCCCGAGTTCTGGTCCCATGAACTGACCAGCCAGTCGGCCGCCATGGCGGCCGGGAGGGTACCGCCGATGACCCAGCCGAAAAAGCGTCCGGATGGCATGGCCATGAGGCCCGGTTCGGCGTGGCTGGCCAGGTAATCCACGACGTCTGCCGGGGGCATGCCGGACTGCGGCAACGCTCCGTCGAACGCTGCGGCGAGTTCCCGCGCTGCCTGCTGCGGACCTACCCGGCGGCTGGGCTGGCTTTCCAGCCAGCGCGTCGCATGCCGGACGGCTGCAGCCAGGGCCTCCCTGTACGGTTCCGCGCCGGCTGACATAGAGGCATGCTACGCCGTCCCGGGAACGCCCGCGAGAACTTGGCTCGCCGGGAACCTGGCTCAGCCGAGAAGCCAGCTCAGGCGAAGTTCTCCTGCCAGACGTCGAAGGCGAGCTTGACGATCAGGGCGAAAACCACCACGAGGAACACCACACGCACAAACTTGCTCCCCTGCTTCACAGCGGTGCGCGCGCCAAGGTAGCCCCCGGCCATGTTCGCTGCGCCCAGCAGCAGGCCGACTCCCCAGAGGAGTGACCCGTGCGGGAGGAAAAATATAAGTGCCCCGGCGTTCGTCGCCATGTTGACGATTTTCGCTTTGGCGCTGGCCTCGAGGAAGGCGTACCCCATCGCCGAAACCAGCGCGATCACCAGGAACGATCCGGTGCCGGGCCCGATCAGGCCGTCGTAGAACCCGATCACGGCGCCGATGGCGCAGGCCACCACGTAGTGCGTGCGGCCGTCGTGCCTGAGCACGGTCAGGTGGCCGGCGTCGGGCCTAAGTGCCGTGAACAGCGCGACGGCGACCAGGGCCACCACGATGATCGGCTTGAACACCTCCGCCGGCAGCCGGGTGGCCAGCAGCGCTCCACCGAAGCTGCCCGCCAGCGCGATCGCGGCCATCGGCACGGCCGTCCGGAGGTCGGGCCGGACGCGGCCATAGTAGGTCACGGCGCTGGTGGTGGTGCCAAAAATGGAACCCATCTTGTTGGTGGCCAGAGCCTGCACCGGGGTGATCCCCGGCACCAGCAACAGCGCCGGCAGCTGCAGCAGGCCGCCGCCGCCCACGACGGCGTCCACCCAGCCAGCGGAGAAGCCAGCCACCACTATCAGGACGATAGTGGTGAGCTGGATCGTCTCAAACCCCGAAACCACTGAGAGGGTCGGGCGTCAGTTGCTGCGGACGGCGTTGACCACGTAGTCAACGGCCTTGTCCACAGCCACATTCTCAGCCTCGCCGCTGCGGCGGTCCTTGATTTCGACGACGCCGTCCACCAGTCCGCGGCCGACGGCAAGGATGGTGGGCACGCCAACAAGCTCGGCATCGCCGAACTTCACGCCCGGGGAAACCTTGGGCCGGTCATCGTAGATGACTTCCAGGCCGGCACCCTCAAGGTCGAGGGCGAGCTGCTCAGCGGCGGCGAAGATCTCCTCGCCGCGGCCGACGGCCACGACATGCACGTCGGCCGGAGCCACGGAGCGGGGCCAAACCAGGCCCTTGGCGTCGTGGTTGGATTCCGCCAGCGCGGCCACGGCTCGGGTGACGCCCACGCCGTACGAACCCATGGTGACCACCACCTGCTTGCCGTTCTGGTCCAGGACCTTCAGTTCCAGCGCTTCGGCGTACTTGCGGCCCAGCTGGAAGATGTGTCCCATCTCGATGCCGCGGGCCGTTTCGAGCGGACCGGAGCCGTCCGGGGCCTCATCACCGGCGCGCACCTCAGTGCACTCGATGACGCCATCCCACGTGAAGTCGCGTCCCGCAACGAGCCCGAAGACGTGCTTGCCCGCCATGTTGGCACCGGTCACCCAGGCCGTACCGTTGACGACGCGCGGATCCACCAGGTACAGGAGCTTAGCGGCGCCTTCGAGGCCAAGGAGCGGTGCGCCCAGCGACATGCCCGGGCCGAGGTAACCGCGGACGATGAGCGGGTTGCGGGCCAGGTCCTCCTCGCCGGCGGCTTCCACGGCGATTTCGCCGGCGACCGGGAGGTAGGCGCCGATGTTGGCCTCGACGCGCTTGAGGTCGACACCCCGGTCACCGGGGACACCGAGCACCACGATCTGGCGCTCCCCGGTGGGCAGGGTGACGGCGAGAACAACGTTCTTGAGTGTGTCAGCGGCAGTCCAAGGGCCGTCGGCCTCGCTGCGCGGCACGAGCTCGTTGGAGGCAGCCACGAGCGTGTCGATCGTGGGAGTGTTCGGGGTATCGCGGATCTCCGCGGCCGGGGCGTTGGTGAAGTCGATTTCCGCGGGAACCACCGTGGTCACAGCTTCGACGTTGGCCGTGTAGCCGCCGGCCGAGCGCACGAAGGTGTCCTCGCCGATGTCGGTGGGGTGCAGGAATTCCTCGCTCCTGGACCCGCCCATGGCGCCTGCGGTGGCCGTGACGGGAATGACTTCCAGGCCCAGCCGCTCGAAGATCTTCAGGTACGCCGCGCGGTGCGCGTTGTAGCTCGCCTCCAGGCCGGCGTCGTCGACGTCGAACGAGTAGGAGTCCTTCATGATGAATTCGCGGCCGCGGAGCAGGCCGGCACGGGGACGTGCCTCGTCGCGGTACTTGTTCTGGATCTGGTAGATGCTCAGCGGCAGGTCCTTGTACGAGGAGTACAGGTCCTTGACCAGCAGGGTGAACATCTCCTCGTGCGTAGGGGCCAGCAGGTAGTCCCCGCCCTTGCGGTCCTTCAGCCGGAACAGCCCTTCGCCGTATTCGGTCCAGCGGTTGGTCGCCTCGTAGGGCTCCTTGGGAAGCAGCGCGGGGAAGTGAACTTCCTGGGCGCCGATGGCGGCCATCTCTTCCCGGATGATCTGCTCCACCTTGCGCAGCACGCTCAGTCCCAGCGGCAGCCAGGTGTAGATGCCCGGAGCCGCGCGGCGGATGTATCCCGCGCGCACGAGCAGCCGGTGGCTGGCCACCTCGGCGTCAGCGGGGTCTTCACGCAGGGTGCGCAGGAAAAGCTTGGAGAGTCGAAGAACCACGGGTAGGTGTCCATTTCTGGGGGAAGTGCTGATTGTCTGGGTACTAATCTACCGGCTGGGCAGCAGTACAGGTTCCGGGCCCTGTGGGAGCTGAACAGGAAAGCCACGCCCCGCAGGAGAAGCCCCTGGCGGTTTACGGCTGGTCATCCCTGTGGCGGCGTGGCTCCGCGGCCGGTCATGCCGCAGATTCAAGAAAGACCACCCGAGTCCGAAAACGCGGTTAGAACGAACCTATGTGATAGCCGTCACCGATTCCAAATCCAGTGTGACCGGTGCGGCTTTGGCCGGGCAGGCCTGAGCCACAAGCTAGAAGAGAACTGTAGCGAACGTCCCCACCTGCCGGAAGCCAACGCGTTCGTACGTGGCCCTCGCCCGGGAGTTGTAGTCGTTGACGTAGAGGCTAGTGACAGGCGCCATTTTCTGGGCCAGCAGCACCACGGCCGCCATGTATCCCGCGCTCAGCCCGAGTCCCCGCTGGCTGGGGTTCATCCACACGCCCTGGACCTGCGTGACCTCGGCAGTGACGGCACCGAGCTCGGCCTTAAAAACGACTTCGCCGTCCTTCAGGTGGACCAGGGAGTGTCCCTGCCGGATCAGGCCCGCCACCCGGCGGCTGTAGAAATCGCGGCCGCCGAGGTAGGGCGAATAGCCAACCTCTTCCTCGAACATCGCCGCACAGGCAGGGAGGATAGCGTCGAAATCTGCGTACTGCCCGTATCCGAGCCGCCAGTTCGGCTCAACGGCAGGGGGGCCGGTGATGGTCATCAGCGGCTGGTCGGGCCGTACCTCGTGGGCCAAGTGGCCCAGCTCTTCAAGGTGGCGGTGCAGGGCAAGGACCGTGCCGGCCGGCCCGAAGATCGACGCGTACCGCCGCCCGGAGCGGTGGGCCGCAGCAGCCACCGGTCCGGCCAGCTCGGGGTCCAGCTGGACTGGGACCAGGTTGGCGCCTGCCCAGCAGGCGCCAACCAGAACGTCGTCGTCGAAAACGCCCAGGACGTTGGCTCCGCCCGGGGTGGGCGCGGCAGAGTCTGTTGACTCCAGGTGCGCCAGGATGAACACGTTGGCGACGGGATCCGTCCCCGCCAGTTCGCGCAGCTGACGGGTGTCTCCAACACCCAGTACCCGGACGGTGGCACCGTCCGGCGCGGCGCCGTCCTTATGAGACGCTAACCACGGGGCTACCCTTGACAGCATCTTCGCCATCGGCCTCCCCCATCTCTTCCGCGATACGCATGGCCTCTTCGATCAGTGTCTCAACAATCTGGCTCTCGGGGACAGTCTTGATGACCTCGCCCTTCACAAATATCTGTCCCTTGCCGTTGCCCGAGGCGACGCCGAGGTCAGCTTCCCGCGCTTCGCCCGGACCGTTGACGACGCAGCCCATGACGGCGACGCGCAGCGGGATCTCCATCCCCTCGAGGCCGGCGGTGACCTGCTCGGCGAGGGTGTATACATCAACCTGGGCGCGCCCGCAGGACGGGCACGAGACGATTTCCAGCTTGCGGGGGCGCAGGTTCAGCGACTGCAGGATCTGGTTCCCCACCTTGATCTCCTCGACAGGAGGGGCAGACAGGGACACGCGGATGGTGTCGCCGATGCCGCGCGAGAGGAGGGCACCAAAGGCTGTGGCCGACTTGATGGTTCCCTGGAAGGCGGGGCCGGCCTCAGTGACGCCCAGGTGCAGCGGCCAGTCTCCCTTTTCGGCGAGCATCTCGTAGGCCGCCACCATGACCACCGGGTCATTGTGCTTCACGGAGATCTTGAAGTCGTGGAAGCCGTGCTCCTCGAAGAGCGAGGCTTCCCAGACCGCGGATTCGACCAAAGCCTCCGGGGTGGCTTTGCCGTACTTCTTCAAGATGCCCGGTTCCAGCGATCCTGCATTCACGCCGATACGGATGGACGTGCCGTGGTCCTTGGCCGCTTTGGCGATCTCCTTGACCTGGTCGTCGAACTTGCGGATGTTGCCCGGGTTGACGCGCACTGCAGCGCAGCCGGCCTCGATGGCCGCGAAGACGTACTTCGGCTGGAAGTGGATGTCGGCGATGACCGGGATCTGCGATTTCCGGGCGATGATCGGAAGCGCTTCCGCGTCATCTGCGGACGGGCACGCCACGCGGACGATGTCGCAGCCGGAGGCGGTCAGCTCGGCAATCTGTTGCAGCGTGGCGTTGATGTCCGTGGTGGGCGTGGTGGTCATCGACTGCACGCTGATGGGGAAATCGGAACCGACGCCGACGGAGCCCACCTTGATCTGGCGCGTCTTGCGTCGCGGGGCAAGGACGGGCGGCGGTGCGGATGGCATTCCCAGGCTGACCGAGGTCACGTGGACTCCTTGAATTCGAAAATCGGTGGTGCGGGGCGGCTAGGCTGCGTGCTCAGCCAAAAGACCGGTCACGGGCGCCCATTCGGTGGTTCGCGTGCCGGAAATGACGCCCGCTGCCGCGAAGGGATCCTGCCGGAGGATCTCGTTGAGTGCGGCTTCGTCGGCCGCCTTGAAAATAAGCAGGGCGCCTGCGCCGTCGCCGTAGGGTCCGCTGGCCAGAAGCCGGCCGTCCTGCGCGAGTCCTGCAGTCCATTCGCGGTGGGCGGGGCGGGTGGCCGCGCGCGTTTCGGAGGACTCGGCGTCGTATACGTACTCAACAGCAAAAACAGTCATAGAGATACCCTATCCCGCGGCCGGGCTAGCCGAGGAGCACGACCTTCGTGAGGGCGGCAACTCCCGCCGCCCACAGCATAGAGGCCAGGGTGCCGATGATGAACCGCTCCGCAGCTACCGGCGTTTCCTTGAGTTCCGCGAACCGGCCCAGGCCTTTGATGGCCACCACGTAGGCGATTGCTACGGGCTGCCCGCCCAGGATGGCGAGGCAGACTGCCAGCCGCTCGAGCACCCCGATGATGGCCCCGCCCCGGAGAATCCGCGTGGCCGAGGCATCGCCTCCGGGCTCCGGCGCGGCAGCACCACCAGCGTCCACCGTGATGTCGCCGTTCACTGTATTCACCCTGTCCCCTGCGGCCGGGCTGTCCACCGTCACGTCGGCTGAGGGATCGTCGGCGCCGTCCCTCCCGGCGCTGGCGACGGCATCGGCTTTGTCGTCGATGGTGCGGGCCAGCCGGAAAACCAGGGCCGTGACAGGCCAGCCCACGAATCCGGCCGTCAGCAGGGCGGCTGCGATCCAGACTGCGTTCACGCTTCTCCTCGGTTGTCGTCGCCGTCCCGGGTCCCAGGGGTGAGGTTCTCAAGGACCAGGCGGTGGGCGGTTGCCAGCAGCATTTCCACCGCCGGCCTTGCCGCCCATTCTTCCTGCCAGCCCGACCGGAGGACGGCCCGGCTCACCGACTGTTCGGTGATTCCCAGCTCCCGCGCAACCTGTTTCTGGAGTCCGTGGCGCCCGGAGCCCTGTTCGGTTGCTGCGCCGCTCTTCGCACGGAGGGCATCCACCACGCGCCATTGGGCCTCGGTCCGTGCCTGCACCAGCCCGCCGACCAGCCGCAGCACCGCCTCCGCGTTTGCGCACGCCACGGCGGCCTCGTGCTCGCGGCTTCCGGCAACCACGGCCGCGGGGACATGGCTCGCTGCTGACTTGGCCCGCTCCACCGCCCGGCGAGCAGCGACAAAGGCGGGGCCGGACCCTTCGCGAGGGCTCGCGTCCGGCGGCAGGGTTCCCGGGCCGACACCGATTCCGACATACCAGTGCCGGCTTCGCAGGGCATGCAGGGTCACGTCGACCACCAGGGCAGGGTCCTGCAGGACGCCCTGTACTTCGTCGCCGACAGAGCGTTCAAAGCGGACGCCAGGATGGCTGCCGAGGTCGCCGAGGAGCTCGGGCACGCGGTCCACATCGCTGGTGCTGCCACGCTGGTCGATGGTCAGAACGTACATGAAGAAACCGTATCCGGCTTATATTCGCAAATCAATCATTCGGAGCTGACTTTCCGTAATCAGCCAATAAGAGTTTAGCATCAGGGATCAGCCGAAGAGATTCACTGGCTTCACGATGTCCGCATAGATCAGCAGGGCGCCCATTCCCATGAGCAGTGCGGCCACTACGTAGGTCACCGGCAGCAGTTTCGCGATGTCAAAGGCGCCGGGGTCGGGTTTGCCGAGCAGCTTTGCCGCCCGCCGCCGCACCGCCTCGTAGAGTGCGCCGGCGACGTGCCCGCCGTCGAGCGGGAGCAGCGGAATCAGATTGAAGACGGCCAAGGCAAAGTTCAGCCCGGCTAGCAGTCCCACCAAGGCGGCAAGCCGGGCCTGGGCAGGCACTTCCTCCATGGCGGCCACTTCGCCCGCCACGCGGCCCACGCCCACCACACTGATGGGGCCGTTGGGGTCGCGGGGTTCTTCGCTGAAGGCCGCCTTGGCCACTCCGACCACCCGGGCCGGCAGATTGAGGACCACCCCGGCCACCTGCCTGATGTTCTCCCCCGCCATGGGCAGGACGGACGACGCCGGCTGGGGAACCAGGGCGGTCTGCGCACCGATGCCCAGGAAGCCAACGTCCTGGTACAGGAGCTTTCCGGCGTCGTCCTTCGCCTGACGCCCGTCCGGACCGACGACCGGGCGTGCCGAGAGGACAGGGGTGACGGTGCTGGTCACCGGTGAGCCGTTGCGCTCAACTGTGATGGACACTTCCTTGCCCGCGGAAGCGCGGATCCAGCCCGTGAGCTGGTCCCAGCTGGTGACGGTTTTTCCGTCGAAGGCGGTGATGACGTCGTTGGGCTTGAGCTGGGACGCAGCTGCCGGTGTCGGTTTGCAGTCGGCGGAGTTCGGGTCGACTGTCTCCCCCGCCTTCACCTGGCACTTGGAGACGTCGGCGATGGTGGTGGTGGGCTCGGAGATGCCGAACCCCATGAGCAGCACGGCCGTGAGCACGAGGCCGATCAGCAGGTTCATTGCCGGGCCGCCCAGCATGATGATGATCTTCTTCCAGACCGCGAGCCGGTAGAACACGCGGTTCTCGTCCCCCGGCCCCACATCTTCATGGGCCATGGAGCGGGCCTCGCTGGCTAGCGTCTGGAACATGCCGGTGCTGGACGGGCGCACCGAGCCGTCCTCCTTGTTGGGCGGGTACATGCCGATCATCGATACGTAGCCGCCCAGCGGCAGCGCCTTGAAGCCGTACTCGGTCTCGCCCTTTTTGGTCGACCATATGGTGGGACCGAAGCCGATCATGTACTTGGTGACTCGCACCTTGAACAGCTTGGCCGGCACCAGGTGACCCACCTCATGCAGCGCAATGGATACCGCGATGCCGACCGCCACAAAGACGACACCAAGGATAAAGAGGATAACGGGACTCATGCTTCAGATCTGCTGCTTCCTAGAGACTGCTCACTGCTAAACGTTCGTGGGTGCGCGCACGTGCCCACTTCTCAGCATCGAGTACGGTTCCGACCGTTAGCCCGGAGGAACCCGAATGCTCGCTGAGGACGGCTTCGATCGTATCCACGATGTCTGTGAACCGGATTCGTCCCGCGTGGAAAGCCATGACGGCTTCCTCGTTGGCGGCGTTGAACACTGCAGGGTAGGTACTGCCCTGCTTCGCCGCGTCCTTGGCCAGCCGGACGGCGGGGAACGCGCCGGCGTCCAGCGGCTCGAACGTCCAGCTGGTGGCCCGGGTCCAGTCGCAGGGCGTGGCCGCGCTGGGCACCCGGTGCGGCCAGCCCAGGCCAAGCGCAATCGGCAGGCGCATGTCCGGCGGCGAGGCCTGGGCGATGGTGGAACCGTCCACAAACTGCACCATGGAGTGGACCACTGACTGCGGATGGACCACCACGTCGATCCGGTCCAGGGGGATGTCGAACAGCAGGTGCGCCTCGATAACCTCAAGACCCTTGTTCACCAGGCTGGCTGAGTTGGTGGTGACCATCAGGCCCATGTCCCAGGTGGGGTGGGCCAGCGCCTCCTCCGGCGTCACGGCGAAGAGCTGTTCGCGGGTACGGCCGCGGAAGGGTCCGCCGGAGGCTGTCAGGATAAGCTTGTCCACCTCCGCGGCGGTCCCCGAGCGCAGGCACTGGGCGATAGCGGAGTGCTCAGAGTCAACCGGAACGATCTGTCCCTCCGCGGCGGCGGCCTTGACCAGCGAACCGCCAACGATCAGGGATTCCTTGTTGGCCAGCGCCAGCGTGGCGCCGGATCCCAGCGCTGCGAGCGTGGGCGCCAGTCCGATCGAGCCCGTAATGCCATTGAGCACCACGTCCGCCTGCACGGCGGCGATCCTGGTTGAGGCGTCGGGGCCGGCGATGATCTCGGGACGGTATTCCCCCAGCCCGGCTGCCCGGGCGGCGTCCTTGATCAGGTCCCGGAGGCGCCCGGGATCGCCTTCGGCGATGCCGACGGCGGCGGCCCGGGTGTGCACGGCCTGCCGGGCTAGGAGTTCGAGGTTGCCGCCCCCGGCGCTCAGCGCCACGACCTCGAAAAGGTGCGGGGCGCCGTCGACGACGTCAATCGCCTGGGTGCCGATGGAACCGGTGGATCCGAGAATGACGACGGTGCGCGGCTGGCTGTCTGGACGGCTGGAGCCGGAAGTCTGCATGGCTTAAGTATCCCGCACCGCCGGTGGCCGCCCGGCTCGCGGGGCTCCTAGGACGGACTCGCTTAGCTGGGTGTTCCGCCATTTGCCATAAGGGCCGCTGAGCGAAGCGTTGAGCGGCCAATTTTGGCAATTGGGTGAACGGCCGCGAGCGCACCGCCTGTGGGGCCGCATGAGACTGCGCCGAAAGGGGGAAATTAGCAGCACCTTGACGCGCATCCGGGCCGGGGTAACGTGGTGCCCGTGGACTGGGCCGCGTGGTTCGATGCGCCGGACTATGAATTCGCCCGGCAGGTGCTGCAGCGCGGTGTCGCCGCACTCTATTTCGTTGCGTTCCTCTCCTCCCTCAACCAGTTCCCCGCGCTCCTCGGCGAGCGCGGCCTCCTTCCTGTTCCGGACTACCTGAAGGCTTTCGGCAGGATGCGAAGGCCCACCCTGTTCCGCTGGCGCTACTCGGACCGGCTGTTCCGGGCCGTCTGTGCAGTGGGGCTGGTCATCTCCGGCGTCCTGGTCCTCGGCCTCCCCCAGCTGGGCCCGCCCTGGCTGCCGCTGGTCGCGTTCCTGGCCCTGTGGCTGCTGTACATGTCGGTGGTCAACGTGGGCCAGACGTTTTACGGGTTCGGCTGGGAGATGCTGCTCCTGGAGGCCGGCTTCACGGTGGCCTTCCTGGGATCGGACCAGACCGATCCGCCGCGGACCATCCTGATCCTCGTGGCCTGGCTGGTGTTCCGGCTGGAATTCGGTGCCGGCATGATCAAGATCCGCGGCGGACGGGAGTGGCGCGACCTCACCGCCCTGTACTACCACCACGAGACGCAGCCGATGCCCGGCCCACTAAGCCGGCAGGCGCATCTGCTGCCGAAGCCCTTCCACCGGCTGGAGGTGGTGGGGAACCACTTCGCCCAGCTGGTGGTGCCGTTCTTCCTCTTCGCGCCGCAGCCGCTGGGCAGCCTCGCGGCCGGCATCATCATCTTCACCCAGCTGTGGCTGGTGGCCAGCGGCAATTTCGCCTGGCTGAACTGGATTGCGATCGTGCTCGCCTTCGCCGGCGTCAGCGATCCCGTCGCGCACGCGGTACTGCCATTCATTCCGCTGGAATGGCACACCCCCGGGGAGACGCCGCTGTGGTGGCTCCTCATCACACTGGCCGCGTCCCTGCTCCTGGTGGTCCTCAGCTACTGGCCCATCCGCAACCTGTTTTCCCAGTACCAGCTGATGAACGCCAGCTTCAACCGCTGGCAGCTGGTGAACACCTACGGCGCGTTCGGCACGGTGACCAAGCAGCGCATCGAGGTGGCGGTGGAGGGCACCCTGGACGAGGATCCGGACGAGGCGGCCGACTGGCGCGAGTACGGTTTCAAGGGAAAACCGGGCGAGGTGCACAGGCTGCCCCGACAGTGGGCGCCCTACCATCTGCGGCTGGACTGGCTCATGTGGTTCCTGCCCCTGCGCACGGTCCACGAGGAATGGTTCTACGCCTTCCTGGGCAAGCTGCTCGAGGCAGACGCAGCCATGCTGCGGCTGCTGCGCCATGACCCGTTCGACGGCGAACGCCCCCGCTGGGTGCGCGCCCGCACCTACCTGTACCGCTTCGCCAGCCGGGCGGAGTTCCGGGAGACCGGCCAGCGCTGGATCCGGACACCGCTCTACGAGGCGATCCCGCCCATCTCCCTGCGGGCACGGAAATGATGGCGTGCGGAATATAGCGCGGACGACGGCGGGCTGCCGGGCTCTGTGGAACCTACCGGGCCCTGCGGAGCACCGACTCCGCGTGCCGGAGGATGGGGCCGTCGATCATCCGGCCCTGGTACTGGAACACGCCGGTCCCGGCTTCCTTTGCGGCCTCCAGCAGGTGCGTAGCAGCGGCCACGTCCTCGCCCGAGGGTGCGTAGGCGGCCCGGACGGCGGCCACCTGGCTGGGGTGGATGCAGGCCTTGGAGCCGAACCCGGAGGCAGCGGCGTCCCGGGCCTCCGCGGCCAGCCCGTCAAGGTCGGGGATGTTTACGTAGACCGCGTCAACGGCCTGCTTGCCGGCTGCGCCCGCTGCCAGGAGCACAGCGGAACGGGCGTGCAGGGCAACAGCGCGGTAGCCGCCGTCGTCGTTCCTGCTGGAGGTGCCGCCAAGGGAGGCGAGCAGGTCCTCCGCTCCCCACATCATGGCCACCACGTTGGGTTCGGCGGCAATGGCGGGGGCGTGGACTACGCCCGCGGCCGTCTCGCACAGGGCAATCACGTGGAAGTCCGGCAGGGCCCGGAGCTGGTTCGCGCTCTCTGCCTTGGCGAGCATGACGGTGCGGTAGGGCGTGTGGGCCAGGCAGTGCAGGTCCTTCTCGAAGTCCTCAGTGCCGGCCGGGTTGATCCTGATGATGGTCCGGCTGGGATCCAGCTCCGGCCCGTCGCCTGAACCTCCTAGCTGGGCAAGGATGGCGCCCCGGGCCCGCTGCTTGTCCGGCGCCGCCACGGCATCCTCAAGATCCAGGATGACGGCGTCGGAGCGCTCGGCGGCCTTTTGGAAGCGTTCGGGGCGGTCGGCAGGGCAGAAAAGCAGGGCAGGGCCCATCACAAAAGTCATACAGCCATTGTCCGATTATTTGCCCCGCTGCGCCTCTATATGCGCCTCGCGCGTCCACATCAGGCAGCTCCGCGTTGCCAGCGCCACCACCGTTCCGTCCTGGTTGCGCCCTGTGTGCTGCATGGTGACGACGCCCTGCCCCGGCCGTGACCCGGACAGCCGCTTGCCGGTGATGACGGTCTCCGTATAGAGCGTGTCGCCGTGGTAGAGCGGGTGGGGGAAGGAGACATCGGTCAGCCCCAGCTGCGCAATGATGGTGCCCTGGGTCAACTGGCCGACGGACTGCCCCACCACCGTCGCCAGCGTGAACATCGAGTTCACCAGCCGCTGGCCGAAGGGCTGGCCCGCACTCCAGGCCGCGTCCAGGTGCAGCCCCTGCGTGTTCATGGTCATGGTGGTGAACAGCACGTTGTCCGCCTCCGTGACGGTCCGCCCGGGGCGGTGGGCGTAAATGACGCCTTCCTCGAGTTCCTCGAAGTAGAGTCCGCGCTGCTCGACGACCCGGGCACCGCCGGTGGCTGAGCCTGTCGAAACCGCGCTCATACGGTGAGTTCCTGGTCTTCCTCGAACAGCTCCGCCCCGGTGGCTGCGGCAACGTCCTCCACCGATACGTTCGGGGCGAGTTCGCGCAGGATCAGGCCGTCGGGCGTGACATCGAGGACGGCAAGGTCGGTGATGATGCGGTCCACGCACGCTTTGCCCGTCAAGGGCAGCGAGCAGCGATCCACGATCTTCGGTTTCCCGCTGCGGTCCACGTGCTCCATCATCACGATCACTTTCTTGGCGCCGAAGACCAGGTCCATGGCGCCACCCATCCCCTTGACCATCTTTCCCGGGATCATCCAGTTGGCGAGGTCCCCGTTGGCGGCCACCTCCATGGCGCCAAGCACGGCCACGTCCACATGCCCGCCGCGGATCATGCCGAAGGACTGCGCAGAGTCGAAGAACGCGGCGCCTTTGTTGACCGTGACAGTTTCCTTGCCGGCGTTGATGAGGTCCGGATCCACCTCGTCCTCGCCGGGGTAGGGCCCGACGCCGAGGATGCCGTTCTCGGAGTGCAGGACCACTTCAACGCCGGCCGGGATGTAGTTGGGGATCAGGGTGGGCATGCCGATGCCCAGGTTCACGTACTGGCCGTTGCTCAGCTCCTGGGCCACCCGGGCGGCGAGCTCATTGCGGGTCCAGCCCTTGCCCTCGAGGTGGGAGGAGGCGGCCCGGCGGTACTCGTGCCGGACGGCTTCGGGGCGGGGCGGTGCCTCCTGCGGCCTGTTCGACTCCATGGCTACGCTCCTGCCTGTTCGGTAGTGCCGGCGGTTCCTGCCGCGGACAGTGCGACCGTCCGCTTTTCAATGCGCTTCTCGGACTCGGGCACCACCACCACCCGCTGGACGAAGATGCCCGGCAGGTGGACGTGCTCGGGATCCAACTCCCCCGGCTCCACCAGTTCCTCCACCTCCGCGATGGTGATCCTTCCCGCCATGGCGCAAAGCGGGTTGAAGTTCATGGCCGTGGCGTGGAAGACCAGGTTCCCGTGGCGGTCGCCCTTCCAGGCGTGGACCAGGCCGTAGTCGGGGGTGAGCGACTCCTCCAGGACGTAGTCGATGCCATCGAAGGTCCGAACTTCCTTCGCCGGGGAGGCGATGGCGATGCCGCCGTCGGCGTCGTATTTCTGCGGCAGACCGCCGTCGGACACCTGGGTCCCCACGCCCGCCTTGGTGTAAAAAGCGGGGATGCCGGCACCGCCGGCGCGCAGCTTCTCGGCCAGGGTGCCCTGCGGGGTCAGGACCACCTCCAGCTCGCCGGCGAGATACTGCCGGGCGAACTCCTTGTTCTCCCCCACGTACGAGCTGACAGTCCGGCGGATCCTGCCGTCCCGGAGGAGGATCCCCAGGCCCCAGTCGTCCACGCCGCAGTTGTTGCTGACAGTCTCCAGGTCCGTGGTGCCACGGCGGTGGAGGGCGTCTATCAGCGCCACTGGGATCCCGCACAGGCCAAAACCCCCGACGGCGAGCGACGCGCCGTCGGATATGTCGGCGACCGCTTCGTCAGCGCTGGCAACAACCTTGTCAATCATCGTTGATCCTTTCGGCGTCTCCACAGACTTTCGACAGACACGGCCACCGGGCCTGCTACAGCCCCAGTTCCCGGGCGATCAGCATCAGCTGGACCTCCGTGGTGCCCTCCCCGACCTCCAGGATCTTGGAGTCGCGGTAGTGGCGCGCCACGGTGAACTCGTTGATGAAGCCATAGCCGCCGAATACCTGGGTGGCATCCCGCGCATTGTCCATGGCCGCCTCGCCTGCGACCATCTTAGCTATGGCCGCCTGGGTCTTGAACGGCTTGCCGGCCAGCATACGGGCGGCCGCATCGTAGTACGCAAGACGGGCCGTATGGGCGCGCGCCTGCATGCGGGCGATCTTGAACGCAATGGCCTGGTGCTTGCCGATATTGGTCCCGAACGCGCTGCGATCCCTGGCGTAACGGACCGAAAGATCCACGCAGCCCTGCGCAGCGCCGGTGGCCAGTGCGGCGATGGCGATCCTGCCTTCATCCAGGATGGAGAGGAAGTTGGCGTAGCCCCGCCCCCGCTCCCCCAGCAAGTTCGCCTCTGGAACGGTGACGTCCCGCAACGTCAGGGGGTGGGTGTCCGAAGCGTTCCAGCCCACCTTGTTGTACGCCTTCTCCGCCTTGAAGCCGGGCGTGTCCGTGGGCACCAGGATGGTGGAGATCTCCTTCCTGATGCTGCCGTCCTTGCGCTCCTGCTGGCCCGTGACGGCGGTGACGGTCACCAGCTTGCTGATGTCCGTTCCCGAGTTGGTGATGAATTCCTTGTTGCCGTTGATGACCCAGTTTTTTGCGTCTCCGCTGCCTTCCAGCCGGGCCGTGGTCTTCGTGCCACCGGCGTCCGAGCCGGCCTCCGGTTCGGTCAGGCCGAAGCCGGCGAGCGCCTTTCCGGACGCGAGCAGCGGCAGCCACTCCTGCTTCTGCGCCTCGGTGCCGAAACGGTAGACGGGCATGGCGCCAAGGGACACCCCTGCCTCCAGCGTGATCGCAACTGACTGGTCCACCCGCCCCAGCTGTTCCAGCGCGAGGGCCAGCGCGAAGTAGTCGCCGCCCATGCCGCCGTATTCCTCCGGAAACGGCAGGCCGAACAGGCCCATGTCCGCCATTTGCGAGACCACTTCGTAGGGGAAGCTGTGTTCCTCGTCGTGCTTGGCGGAGACCGGGGCCACCACTTCGTCGGCGAATTCGCGGACGGTCTTGCTGAGGTCCTGGTATTCCTCGCTGAGGTCAAAATCGGCCATGGCTAGGCCTCCTTACGTTCATCTGTTGGATCCTGTGTTGCGGCGCCGGCCGCGTGAATGGTGGCGACGACCTGGTCGGCCTTGACCAGGTCACCGGTGGCGACGGTGATGTGGACTGTGCCGGAGACTTCGGCCACGAGCTGGTGTTCCATTTTCATGGCCTCCACGGACAGCAGCACCTGGCCCGTCGACACCGGATCTCCGTCGTGCACCGCAACGGAGACGACGGTCCCGGGCATGGGTGACCGGACCTCCGGATCGGCCGCGCCCTCTTCCCGTTCGATGGCGGCCAGCACCCGTTCCAGGCGCGACTCCCGGGTGAGCACTTCGAGCGCGCAGGACCAGCCGCCGCTGCCCACGTAAACGTGCCGCGGCCGCGCCCTCCGGCGATGGTCGCCGTCGGAATGGTTCTCCCGGGACACACCGATAGCGAACGTGTGCTGCTGGTCCTCCACCTCGAGTGTTAGGACGTCAAGTCCGGGTTCGTCGGATCCGTCAGCATTGAATCCCGCGCTGGCCGGCCCGAGGACCCGCACTGTCCGCTCCGGCCCGCCGTCGACGGTGACCAGGACATGGCCGGCCTCAGCCGCGCCGTCTCCCGGCCAGGTGACGGCCACGGTGGCCATGGCACCGCCGGGAAGGCCGAAGCTCACCCGCCACGGCGCGGGAGCCCCGAGACGCCAGCCCCGGGCACTGTGCCAGGGCGACCTGGGACCTGATCCGCTGACACCGGCCTCGCCAAGCCAGAACCGCAGGGCGGCGGCCGCGAGCTCTGTGTCGCCGATGTCCCGGAACGCCAGGTCCGGCATCTTGCGGTCAATCAGCGTGGTGTCCAAGCGGCCGGCGCGGACATCCTCGTCATTGATCAGGAGCCGCAGGTACTCCACGTTGGTGTCGATGCCAAGCACCGTGTACCGCTCCAGCGCCGCGTCCAGTTTGTCGAGGGCGGCCTTGCGGTCGGTTCCCCAGGCGATGACCTTGGACAGCATAGGGTCGTAGTCGCTGGAGATTGCCAGTCCCGGCAGCAACGATGAGTCGATGCGCACGTCCCGGGTTTGGAGATGGCCAGTGCCGGGAGCTGGGCCTTGGGGACCCGGCCGGCCCAGTGGCGTCAAGAGGCTGCCGCGTTCGTCGAGGAGCACCACCTCGCCCGAGGACGGCAGGAAATTTCGGTGCGGGGTCTCGGCGTAGACGCGGGCCTCCGCGGCGTGGCCGTTAAGAACGACGTCGCCCTGTCCGACGGTGAGCACCTCACCGGCGGCGATGCGCACCTGCCACTCGACGAGGTCGATGCCGGTGACCATTTCCGTCACCGGATGTTCCACCTGGAGCCGGGTATTCATTTCCATGAAGAAGAACTCGTCCGGGGAATCGTCGGAAACGAGGAACTCCACGGTGCCGGCGCCGGTGTAGTGGACGCTCCGGGCGGCCTGGCGCGCGGCCTCGCCGATCTTCGCGCGGACGGCTTCGCCGTCGGCCAGCGATTCCAGCAGGGGTGACGGCGCCTCCTCGATGACCTTCTGGTGCCGCCGTTGCAGGGAGCACTCGCGCTCCCCCAGGTGGATGACGTTGCCGTGCGCATCGGCCAGGACCTGCACCTCGATGTGCCGCGGGGACGTCACCAGGCGCTCCAGGAAAAGGGTGTCGTCTCCAAACGCGCTCGCAGCCACGCGGCGTGCCGTTGCCAGGGCGGACGGCAGGTCCTCGGGCCGGTCCACCGCATGCATTCCCTTGCCGCCGCCGCCCGCCGACGGCTTGATCAGCAGGGGGAACCCCACGGCCGGGGCGGCGGTGATGAGTTCCTCATCCGTCATGCCGGGCTCGGCGATGCCCGGGACCACCGGAACGCCATACCCGGCCACGTGGTTCTTCGAGCGGATCTTGTCCCCCATGACATCCAGGGCCTCGACCCCGGGGCCGATGAAGGCGATGCCGACGGCCTTCAGCGCTCTGGCAAAGTCCGCGTTCTCACTCAGGAATCCATACCCTGGGTGCACCGCCTGGGCGCCGGTGTCCTGGCAGGCCCTGATGATTGCGTCGATGCTGAGGTAGCTCTGGGCGGCCGCGGCGGGGCCGATCCGGACGGCGGCGTCGGCCTCGCGCACGTGGCGGGCACCGGCGTCGGCATCGCTGTAGACGGCAATTGAACGGATGCCCATGGCGCGCAGGGTCCTGATCACCCGGCAGGCAATCTCGCCGCGGTTGGCCACCAGGACGGTGCGAAACACGCTACTAGTAGTCATCGCTGGCTCACATTCGGAAGAGGCCGAAGGAGGTCTCCGGCAGCGGGACGCGGGAGACGACGTCGAGGGCCAGGCCCAGCACGGTGCGGGTGTCGGCGGGGTCGATCACGCCGTCGTCCCACAGCCGCGCCGTGGAGTAGTAGGGGCTGCCCTGGTCCTCGTACTGCTGCCGGATGGGGGCCTTGAATGCCTCTTCATCCGCTGCGGACCACTCCTGCCCTGCTGCCTGGTACTGGTCGCGTTTGACGGTGGCCAGGACGCTTGAGGCCTGGTTGCCGCCCATGACGGAGATCCGGCTGGCGGGCCACATCCACAGGAACCGCGGCGAATAGGCCCGGCCGCACATCGAGTAGTTGCCGGCGCCGAAGGACCCGCCGACCACCACCGTCAGCTTGGGCACGCGCGTGGTGGCCACGGCGGTGACCATCTTGGCGCCGTTCTTGGCAATGCCGCCCTGTTCGTAGTCCTTGCCCACCATGAAGCCGGAGATGTTCTGCAGGAAGAGCAGCGGAATGCCCCGCTGGTCGCACAGTTCAATGAAGTGGGCGCCCTTGAGTGCCGACTCGCTGAACAGCACGCCGTTGTTGGCCACGATGCCCACGGGGTGTCCGTGGAGCCTGGCGAATCCGGTCACCAGGGTGGGGCCATAGTTCTTCTTGAACTCATGGAAGCGGCTGCCGTCCACCAGCCGGGCGATCACCTCGCGGACGTCGTATTGCGCGTTGACGTCCGTGGGGACGGCGCCGTATAGCTGGCCGGGACCGGCAGCGGGTTCGACGGCGGTGTCCAAGTCCCAAACAGGGGCGGCGGGCCCGGGCAGCGTGGCGACGATGTCGCGGACGATCTGCAGGGCGTGCTCGTCGTTCTCGGCGAGGTGGTCCGTGACGCCGGAAATCCGGGAGTGCACGTCGCCGCCGCCAAGCTCTTCCGCGCTGACGATCTCACCGATGGCAGCCTTCACGAGGGGCGGCCCGCCGAGGAAGATGGTGCCCTGGTTGCGGACGATGACCGTTTCATCGCTCATCGCGGGAACGTAGGCACCGCCTGCGGTGCAGGAGCCCATGACGGAGGCGATCTGGGGAATCCCGGCAGCGGACATCCGGGCCTGGTTGTAGAAGATCCGGCCGAAGTGGTCCCGGTCCGGAAAGACTTCGTCCTGTCTGGGGAGGAAGGCTCCGCCCGAATCCACGAGGTAGATGCACGGGAGCCGGTTCTCGAGGGCGATCTCCTGGGCCCTGAGGTGCTTCTTCACCGTCATGGGGTAGTAGGTGCCGCCCTTGACGGTGGCGTCATTGGAAATCACCAGCACGTGGCGGCCGTGCACCAGGCCGATGCCTGCGATGATGCCTGCGCCGGGCGAATCGTCGTTGTACATGCCGTTCGCAGCAAGCGGGGCGATCTCGAGGAAGGGGCTGCCGTCGTCGAGAAGCCGGTCAATCCGTTCCCTGGGAAGCAGCTTGCCCCGCGCCATGTGCCGCTCCCGGGACTTCTCCGGCCCGCCCAGCGCCGCCGTGGCAAGACGTTTCCGCAGCTCATCGGCGAGCGCGCGCTGCGCAAGGCTGTTGGCCTCGAATGCGCTGCCGGCGGTATCCAGCCGGCTGGCGAGTGTCTCCATTGACCGCTTCCATTCCCGGGCACGTCCGGCGGCAGTTCTGCCGCATTTCGGTTAGTGCCTCGTAACTGAGATTAGGTTAGTCTCTAGTAACTGTGATGTCCAACACAGGATGTTGGTAGAGTTCTTTGGGTTCCGAGGAGGAAATGTGCCCACCACAGATCACGGAGAGCTCACCTCTCCCGGCCAGGCCGCAGACGGCCGCGAGACATCCGGCGCGACGCAGCGCAGCCGGGCCAAGGAGTCCCGGCGGCAGGCGCTCCTGTCCGCTGCGGCCACGCTCTTCGCCGGCAACGGGTTCAACCGGGTCTCCCTCGAGGACCTTGGCGCTGCAGCAGGCGTAAGCGGACCCGCCGTGTACCGCCACTTCCCCGGAAAGCAGGCCGTGCTGGGCGCCTTACTGCTCACCGTCAGCCAAGACCTGCTCGACGGCGGCCGCCATGTGGTTGCCGACGCCGCCGATCCCTCCGCCGCCCTCACCCGGCTGGTGCAGTTCCACGTGGACTTTGCCCTCAGCAACCCCGACGTGATCCGGGTGCAGGACAGGGATTTCAGCAACCTGACCAGCGAGGACCAGGCACAGGTACGTGCCCTGCAGCGCAGCTACGTGGAGGTGTGGGTCGACGTGCTCGCCGGCATCCATGGCACAACAGACACGGCTGACCTCCGCATGCGCGCCCACGCGACATTCGGCCTGATCAACTCCACGCCGCACTCCGTCCGCAACCACGGCAGTCGGATGGCCATCAAGTCGGCGCGGCCGCTTCTGGAAAACATGGCGCTGGCGGCCCTGCTGGTGACAGCCGGCCCGCTCCCCGGCTAACCCTGCTGGCCGAGTATTCCAGCGCTGGGTCCCGCGCCAAAACGGGGCACTTTGACACGGACACGCCGGGCTTTCGGCGCTAAAACGCCAATTGCGGCCTCAAAGTGCCCCCGTTTGGTTCCGGGCTGCCTGCCGCTCGAGCGTGAGCGGCAGGCAGCCCGGAAAACCGCCGCTAGGCCATCGCGAAGGCCATACCGGGATCCGCGAGGAGAGCGCCCACGTCCGCCAGGAACCTGGACCCCTGCTCGCCATCCACCAGCCGGTGGTCAAAGGAGAGGCTCAGTGTCATGACCTGCCTCAGTGCGACCTGGTCCTGATACTCCCACGGGGTTTTCCGGACGGCGCCCATGGCGAGGATCGCGGCCTCCCCCGGGTTGAGGATGGGCGTGCCGGCGTCGATGCCGAAGACACCGATGTTGGTGATGGAGATGGTGCCGCCGGAGAGGTCTTCCGGGCTGGTCTTCCCTGCCCTGGCAGTGTCCGTCAGCTCTGCGAGCGCCGTCGACAACTCGACGAGCGCCAGCCGGTCCGCATCCTTGATGTTGGGAACGGTGAGACCACGCGGGGTTGCGGCCGCGATGCCGAGGTTCACGTAGTTGAACTGCACGATCTCCTGGTTGGCCTCATCCCACTTGGCGTTGAGACCGGGATTGCGCCGCAGGGCGATCAGGACAGCCTTGGCCACGAGGGTCAGCGGCGTGAGCTTGTGGCCGGCGAACGCCTTGCTTTCCTTAAGCCTGGCCAGCAGCTCCATCGCCGGGGTGACGTCGACAGTCAGGAACTCCGTCACGTGGGGTGCCGTGAAGGCGCTGCTGACCATGGCGGCCGCCGTGAACTTGCGGACACCCTTGATAGGCGTACGCACCTCACGCTCACCCTGGGGCGACGCGGGCGGCACTTCCTGTGCTGCCAGCTCCTGGGCGGCCGCGGGAAGATCCCCGCCGCCCACGAAATTGCGCACATCGTCACGGGTGATGAGACCGCTGGGGCCGGTTCCCGCGACACTCTCAAGATCGACTCCGAGGTCCTTAGCAAGCTTCCGTACAGGCGGCGTGGAACGGGGCCGCTCGGCGGACGCGGTGTCGGCGGGCTTGGTGTCGGCGGGCTTGGTTTCGACAGGCTCAACGATCGGAGTCGCGGTGTCGGCGGGCTTGGTGTCGACAACCACCGGAGTCGCAGTTTCGACAGGCTTGCGCTGCCGTCGCACGGGACGGCCGGTGCTTTCGACGACGGCGCCGTACCCGACGAGGTTGGGTTCCCTCTTGGGGAGCGCCGCCTCAGCCGGAGCGGCAGCTGCGGTCTGGTTGCCGGCGTCGTCCTTCACCTCGAACGAGACAATCGGCTTGCCCACCTCCACAACGGTTCCCGGCTGCTCATGCAGGGCCGTGATCACACCCGCAAACGGTGAGGGCAGCTCCACCACGGCCTTGGCGGTCTCCACCTCCGCGATGATCTGGTTCAGGCTGACGGTGTCCCCCACACCCACCTTCCAGCTGACGATTTCGGATTCGGTCAGTCCTTCGCCGAGATCGGGCAGCCGGAATTCCCTGATCATGGTGGCGGTCATCCTTCCAGCCCGCTCAACGAATTCGGCCGGCCCAGCGCGCGGTCCACGCCGTCGAGGATCCGGTCCAGATTCGGAAGGTGGTGCATTTCCACCTTCGAATACGGATAAGGCACGTCAAACCCGGTGATGCGGACGGGTGCCGCCTCCAGGTGGTAGAAGCAGCGCTCGGTGATGCTGGCCGCAACCTCTGCACCGAGCCCGCCCGACTGCCCGGCCTCATGGGTGATCACCAGCCGTCCCGTCTTGCGGACCGAGGCCTCCACGGTGGCGAAATCCACCGGAGCCAGCGAGCGCAGGTCAATGACCTCAACCGAGACGCCTTCGTCCGCGGCCGCCGTGGCCGCATCGCGGGCCGTCTTCACCAGCGGCCCGTAGGCCACGAGCGTGACGTCGCTGCCGTCGGTGACCACCCGGGCCTGGCCCATCGGCGGGGCTGAATTGGGATCGAGTGACTCGTCCACCTCGCCTTTGTCGTGGTAGCGGCGCTTGGGCTCGAAGAACACCACGGGGTCATCGCAGGAAATGGCCTGCTGGATCATGGTGTGCGCGTCCTGCGGGCTGGCCGGGGTGACCACCCGAAGTCCTGCCGTGTGGGCGAAGTAGGCCTCCGGTGACTCGGAGTGGTGCTCGGGCGACCCAATGCCACCGCCGAACGGAATGCGGATGGTGATGGGCATCTTCACGGCGCCGCGGCTGCGGTAATGCATCTTGGCCACCTGGGACACGATCTGGTCGAAGGCCGGGTAGACAAAACCGTCGAACTGGATTTCCACCACCGGCCGGTACCCTCTGTAGGCCAGGCCAACGGCGGTGCCCACGATGCCGGACTCGGCCAGGGGCGTGTCCACGACCCGGTGCTTGCCGAAGTCCTTCTGCAGTCCGTCCGTCACGCGGAAGACGCCGCCCAGGGTGCCGATGTCCTCGCCCATGAGGAGTACCTTGGGATCGTTGTCGAGGGATCTGCGAAGGCCGGAGTTTATTGCCCGCGCAAAGGTCATCTGCGTCATCAGCGTGCACCTTCTTCTTGTGTTGCCCCTGCGGGATCGCCGAAGGAGGCAAGGTAACGGGAGTAGTGGTCCTGCTGGCGGTCCAGCCAGGAATTGGGGGTGCTGTAGACGTGCTTGAAGACGTCGAGGGGTTCGGGATCCGGCATGCCGACGCAGCCGGCACGCAGTTCACGGGCGACGGCGTCAGCCTTGGTCCGCACGCCGGCTTCGAACTCCGCGGTGAACAGGCCTTTCCGGTCCAGCAGTGCATGGACCCGGCCGATCGGATCCTTGGCCGCCCAGTCCTCGAGTTCGTTGGGGTCGCGGTACCGGGTGGGATCATCCGCCGTCGTATGCGGGCCCATCCTGTACGTGACGGCCTCGATGAAGGTGGGGCCGCCGCCCCGGCGGGCACGGTCGAGGGCGACGCGCGTGGCTGCCATGACCGCCAGCACGTCGTTGCCGTCGACCCGCATGCTGGGGATGCCGAATCCGGCCCCGCGGTCCACAAGCTGGGTGTGGGACTGGAGGCGCACCGGTTCGGAGATGGCCCAGTGGTTGTTTTGGCAGAAGAGCACCAGGGGCACCTGGAAACTGGCGGCAAAGACCATGGCCTCGTTGACATCGCCCTCACTGGTGGCGCCGTCGCCGAAGTACACAATCGCTGCGGAGTCGGCACCGTCGTTCTGGATTCCCATGGCGTACCCGGTGGCATGCAGCGTCTGCGCGCCGATGACGATCTGCGGGATGGCCATGTTGACCGCGTACGGGTCCCAGCCGCCAGAGGCAGCGCCGCGCCAGACGCGCAGGATGTCCGCCAGGTCCACCCCGCGGCAATAGGCCACGCCGTTCTCGCGATAACTGGGAAAAATAAAGTCGTCATCCCGCAGGGATCGCACGGACCCCACCTGCGAGGCCTCCTGGCCCAGCAGCGGCGGCCAGAGGCCCAGTTCGCCCTGGCGCTGCAGCGCAGTTGCCTCTTTGTCGATCCGCCGGATCACGACCAGGTCCTCGTAGAGCGAGCACAGTTGCTCGTCCGACACGTCCCTGACCCAGGGGTCATACTCCGGATGGCTGACGCGCTCCCCCGTAGGGGTGATCAGCTGAACCATGCTGTGGCCTGCGCCACCCCGGCGCCCTGCATTGTTGTCCTGGCCGGCGATTGTTCCGCCCTGGCCCGCATCGTCTGTCACCACTGTTGCCGCAACCTTCTGACGTCGTGTAACCATCCCGCGGCAGGACTCGTGATACCGCCGCTTTCCGGCCTCCCGGGCGCCTTTGCCCCGGTTAATTGTGACCATACTCACAATGTTCAAGTGGTACAACCACCGCGGCAGAAACTGAGCACAATGCACTGTTTGACCCCTTCTGACCGTGCTAACCTTGCGCATTATGCAAGCTTTGGATGGCACAGACACCCGGCTGCTCTCCGCCCTGGCACAGGATCCCCGCCGTACTGTGGTGGCCTTGGCCCAAAAGCTCGGCCTCTCCCGCAACACCGTCCAGGCGCGGATGGCCCAGCTCGAGAAGAAGCACGCCTTCCTGTCGTTCGAGCGGCGCATCAATCCGGTGTCACTGGGCTACCCGCTAATGGCTTTCATCTCGGTCCACGTTCAGCAGCAAAAGCTCGGTTCCCTTGCCGAGGAACTGGCGGCCGTGCCGGAGATCCTCGAGGGTTACGGCCTGACGGGCTCGGCCGACCTGCTGCTGCGCGTGGTGGCATTGGACGCCGAAGACCTCTTCCGGATCAACGGGAAGATCCTGGCCTGCGACGGCGTCGAGAGAACCGATACCGCCCTGGCGATGGGTGAACTGATACCTTTCCGGATTCAGCCGCTGCTTGATCGCAACTCGGCGGAAGACTGAGCGCCCCGGCAGGCTCTAAACGACGGGAAACATCGCGGTTCATGGCGTTTCGATGCAAAATGCGCGGGCCCCTATAGGCTATTCCACAAAAGTGACCGGGCGCCGGCTGTGCCCCGTTAGTTGGGGCGCCGCTGGTGCGGTGCCGGGAAGGCCAACCTTTGAGCAATCCCCCGCTCCCCCCGCAGCAGCCCGGCGCGCCACAGCCCGGCCCGCAGCAGCCCTACCCGCAGCAACCATCCGGCCGGCGGTCCCTTCCACCTTCTCCGTTCGGTTTGCCGGGCCTGCCTCCGGCCCGGAGCCGCAAGGGCCTCTGGATCGTCGTGGGCATTGTGGCAGGCGTGCTCCTGCTGGTAATCGTCGGGGTCCTGCTCCTGGTGAACCTCGTGGGCGGGTCCACCCGGCAGGCCGGGGACCTCGCCGATACCTTCACCAAACTGGTCATCGCCGGCGACACGGACAAGGCCTACAACGACTACATGGACCCGAGCCTCAAGGAGCAGCTGAGTCCCGAGGAATTTGCGTCAGGCGTCAAGAGCCTCCAGCTGGACCCGTCCTGCACCACGGCCTACGACGACCTCAAAGTCAGCACGCAGAACGACAACAACATTGCGGATGTCGCCGGGCTCATCAAATGCCAGGGCAAGGACATCGAAATGGTGTACCGCTTCGCCGGCAAGGACGAACTGAAGCTGGTCACCATCAAGCTCCGGCCAAAGGCCTGACTCCCATCTGATCACGCACCCATCCAAGCGCACACCGGACCCGAATTACTTCCGGGAGTCCCGACCGGGGCTCCGCAAATCTGGCCAGGGCACCTGCCCCGGCCGGTAACCGGAAGGAATTTGGGCCATGCGCAACTCACCGAACCGTCTTATCGCCACGGTCTTCGGAGCCGTCTACCTGCTGGTGGGGCTCGTCGGCTTCGCCGTGACCTCGGGTGTCGGTTTCTTCGCCACCGAAGGCTCCAACCTGATCATCTTCGAGGTCAACCCGCTGCACAACGTGATCCACCTGGCCATCGGCGCCGCGCTGCTCTACTCCGGCGTCAAGGATGTCCAGCTTGCGCGCACCGTCAACTCGGCTGTGGGTGCGGTGTATCTGCTGGTGGGCATCCTCGGTCTGTTCCTGCTCAGCTCGCCTCTGAACATCATTGCCCTCAACGGTGCGGACAATGTCCTCCACCTGGCGAGCGCCGTCTTGCTGCTCGGCGTCGGCCTGTCCCTGGACAAGGTCCCCGCCACGGCCCGCGCCTAGAAGATGATGAGCAGCCAGGCCATCACTGCAGCCCCGGCAGTCCCGGCAGCGCAGGAAACGTTCCGCCCCGATGCCGTCAGGCTCTTCGCCGGCTTTGCCGGGCTCGGCGCCGCAGCGGTCAACCTCGCCGTCGCCTCCAGCCTGTTTGCGGCCGCCGGCCCTGCCCTCCCAGTGAGGGCGGCCGGCGCCGCGGCCGCCCTGCTCTGGGGAGCGGCCCTGCTGGGGTGGACGGTTGCCGGGCTGTGCAGGAACCGTTTCCCGCTGCCGCGGACCTCCGCCCTCCTGCTGCCCGCCGCTGCCGCCGCGCACGTGGCGGCCATTGTGCTGGGCGCAGGGAGCGGCATGGCGGGCCTGGCCATCAGCCACCTCGCCGCCCTGCTGCTGACCCTGATGATCCTCGCGGCCATATCGTGGCTCAGCCGGAGGTCCCCCAATCTTTCCGGCAGTTCTGGCCAGAACGCATCGGCCCGCCTGGGTGCGGGGCCATTGATCGCCGCCGCCTTCGCCGGAGCGCTGCTGGTTGCCGCCATCACGACGCCGGGACTCGCCGCATCGACGGCGGGCCAGTTCGCGGTGCCGCACGGTGAACACACGGGAGGCCACCACTCGCCTTGAGTAGCAGGCCCCACCAGGCAGCGGCGAAAACACGTCAGGAGCCCCCGCGCACGGCGCGGGGGCTCCTGCCTGATCTCCTTGGGCTTTCCGAAGACGGCGTTTGAACGAACCGAAAGCGGCTAGTGCTCCACGGCCTTCTCGGCGCCCACCCCGGTAAGCGACCGGACTTCCATCTCGGCCTGCTTGCTGGGGTCCTCCTGCCTCTTGTCCAGGACCGTGCCGAGCCAGCCCAGCAGGAAGGCCAGCGGGATGGACACGATGCCCGGGTTGCTCAGCGGGAAGACGGCGAAGTTGGCGCCCTTGATCATGGAGGTCGCGCCGCCCGACACCACAGGTGACAGCGCGATCAGGATAATGGCCGATGCGAGCCCGCCGTACATGCTCCAGACCGCACCCTGTGTGGTGAACCGGCGCCAGAACAGGGAGTAGATGATGGTGGGCAGGTTGGCCGAGGCGGCCACGGCGAACGCCAGCGCCACCAGGAAGGCCACGTTCTGGCCGTTGGCAAAGATCCCGCCCAGGATCGCGAGAATGCCAATGACGATCACGGTGCGGCGGGCCACCTTAACTTCAGTATCGGCGTCGGCCTTTCCCTTCGCGATGACGTTGGCATAGATGTCATGGGCGAACGAGGCGGCGGCGGTGATCGTGAGCCCGGCAACCACGGCGAGGATCGTGGCGAAAGCCACGGCCGAGATGAAGCCCAGCAGCAACGGGCCACCCAGGTGGAACGCCAACAGCGGCGCTGCCGAGTTGACGCCGCCGGGGGCGCCCTTGATGGTATCCGCCCCCACCAAGGCAGCGGCACCATAGCCGAGGACCAGCGTGAAGATATAGAACAACCCGATCAGCCCAATGGACCACACGACCGACTTGCGGGCTTCCTTGGCGGTGGGCACCGTATAGAAGCGCATCAGCACGTGCGGCAGGGCGGCCGTACCAAGCACCAGGGCCAGGGCCAGGGACATGAAGTCCAGCTTGGACGTTTCTGTCTTGCCATACTGCAGGCCGGGGTTGAGCACGGCAGGGTTGTTCGCCGCCTCGGCCGCGCCGCCCAGCAGGCTGGAGAGGTTGAACCCGTAGATGGCCAGGACCCAGAGTGTCATGACGGCGGCACCGGCGATGAGCAGGCAGGCTTTGATGATCTGCACCCAGGTGGTGCCCTTCATGCCGCCAATCAGGACATACATGATCATCAGCGCGCCGACGACGATGATCACCAGGGCCTGTCCGCCCCAGTCGCTGATGCCCAGCAGCAGCGAGATCAGGCTTCCGGCGCCGGCCATCTGGGCCAGGAGGTAAAAGAAACAGACGGCCAGGGTGGAGATGGCGGCCGCGATGCGGACCGGACGCTGCCGAAGGCGGAACGACAGGACGTCGGCCATGGTGTACTTGCCCGTGTTCCGGAGCAGCTCCGCCACCAGCAGGAGCGCCACTAGCCAGGCGACCAGGAAGCCAATGGAGTACATGAAGCCGTCGTAGCCGTTGATGGCGATGGCGCCGGTGATGCCCAGGAAGGAGGCCGCCGACAGGTAGTCGCCCGCGATGGCGGTGCCGTTCTGCGAGCCGGTGAAGGAACGGCCGGCGGCATAGTAATCGGCGGCCGTCTTGTTGTTCCGGCTGGCCCGGAGAACGATGACCATGGTGACGGCGACGAACAGGGCGAAAATGCCCATGTTCAGCAGCGTGGTGTCCTTGAGTGCGGCGACGTCAACCGCTGCGGGAATGGTGATCATTTTGCTCCTCCGCCCTGTCCGCTGCTGCCGGACTTGTCATACTCGTGGCCTTCAATGCCGTGCCGGATGTCCGCGGCGATCGGGTCCAGGCGCCTGTTCGAGTAGCTGACGTACCAGCCGGTGATGGCGAAGGTGGTCACGAACTGCAGCAGCCCCATGATGATGCCGACGTTGATGTTGCCCCACACCTTGGTGGACATGAAGTCCACGGCGTAGGCGGCGAGGATGACGTACGCGAAGTACCAGAGCAGAAACGCGATAGCCATGGGGAACACAAAGCTACGGTGGCGCTTGCGCAGTTCCTGGAACTGCTGCGTGGCCTGGACTTCCTCGAAGTCCGCGGACGCCGCCGCGGCCGGGGTTCGGGCATCGTTACCCATCATTCCTCCTCGTTGAGACTGACTCGCACACGGCCGCACTTCACCAGCCAATGTGACTGCCATCACTGTGCGCCGTGGTGGGGCCGATATACCAGTGGTTGCGCGGTGCCGGTCGGCCAACGGCGTCGCTGCTGCGCCAAACGGCACGCGCTACGCTGGCAGCATGCCGGACTCCCCTCTCTGTTCCGCGGCCGCCGTGGCCCTCATCGCGCTCGCGGTGGCCGTCGTCGTCGCCGTCGGACTCAAGGTGCTGCGCTCCTTCCGCGAGCTGGGCACCGACGCCGAGCGGGCCACCTACAACACCCTCCACGCCGCGTCGAAAGCCGGACGGCACCTGCGGACGGGTTTGAACCCCGCGGGTGCCGCCAAGGCAAGCCGCCAGCTGCGGGCCCTGCTTGGCTGTGACGCGCTGGCCATTCTGGATGTATCCGGCGTACTGGCCTGGGACGGGACCGCCGAGGAGCTGCGTCCCGGTCTGATGGCGCTCGCCGCGGACGTGCTCTCCAGCGGCAGGACCCAGGTGTTCAACGCCGCCGACCTGCAGCTCCACTCCCCCAAGTCCGGATCCGTCGCCGCCGCCGTCGTGGCCCCCGTCCGGTCCGGCGCACGCGTGGTGGGAGCTGTGGCGGCCTTCGCACCGCAGGCGGGCGCAGGGCTGGTGCGCGCCACCACCGAAGTGGCCGACTGGGTGGCCGCACAGGTGGAGCTGGCCGAGCTGGACGCCTCCCGGACGCTCCTGATGGAGGCGGAGGTGCGGGCCCTCCGCGCCCAGATCAGCCCGCACTTCATCTACAATTCGCTGAACGCCATCGCCTCCTTCATCAACACCGATCCGGCCCGGGCGCGCGAACTCGTGGTGGAGTTCGCGGACTTCACCCGGTACTCGTTCCGGCGGCACGGCGACTTCACCACGCTGGCCGAGGAGCTGCGGTGCATCGATAGGTACCTGCTGCTGGAGCGGGCCCGGTTCGGGGAACGGGTGCAGGTCAGCCTGCGGATCGCCCCGGAGGTGCTGAGCACGGTGATCCCGTTTTTGAGCCTGCAGCCGCTCGTGGAGAATGCGGTCCGGCACGGCCTGGAGGCGAAGGAGGGTCCAGGCCACATCACCATCTCAGCCAACGATTCGGGCGCGTTCGCGGAGGTCACCATCGAGGACGACGGCGTGGGCATGGATCCGGTGCAGCTGCAGTCCATGCTGGCCGGCCACGTGGACGGTGAGCACGTGGGCCTGCGGAACGTCGATGCCCGGCTCCGGCAGGTGTACGGCGACGATCACGGACTGGTGATCGAGACGGCTCCCGGCGAGGGCACGCTCATCACCATGCGGGTCCCGAAGTCGCAGCCGGACCACGATGCCTAAATATGCTGATGCCTGACGAGTTTTGGCCGAAGCAGCGGGCCCGAAAGATAACCTAGGACCATGATTAACGTTCTCGTCGCCGACGACGAGCTGCCGGCAGTTGAGGAGCTTGCCTTCCTCCTGGGCCGCGACGAGAGGATCGGCACCATACTGCGCGCCTCCTCCGGCGCCGAAGCGTTGCGTGTCCTCGAAGCCGAGGCCGTGGACGCCGTCTTCCTGGACATTCACATGCCGGCGGTGTCCGGCCTGGACATCGCCCGGGCCATTTCCCGCAGCAGCCGCCCGCCCGCCGTCGTTTTCGTGACAGCCGACGAGGACTGCGCGCTGGAGGCATTCGAGCTTGCGGCCGTTGACTATCTCCTGAAGCCCGTCCGGGCCGAGCGGCTGGCCCGCTCCGTGGGCCGGATCAGTGAACTGATCCGCGACGGCGGCGGTGCCACGCCAGAGATGATTACCGTGGACCAGGGCGGCACCACCAGGATGATCCGGCGTGACGACGTCACGTACGTCCAGGCGCAGGGTGACTATGCCCGCCTCCACACCGCCGATGCCAGCTACCTGATCCGGGTTCCCCTCGCCGACCTGGAACAGCAGTGGGCGGACGCGGGCTTCATCCGCACCCACCGGTCCTATCTGGTGGCCCTCGCCCACGTCTCCCACCTCAAGCTCGCCGCGGTCCGCCCCAGCGTCTCGGTCGAGGACGCCGAACTGCCGATCAGCCGGCGGCACCTGCCGGCCGTCCGCGAGAAGCTTGAGGCAACCAGGATCCGGCCGCAGCCATGACGCGCGTCAGGGTCACGGCGCCCCGTTCGGCGTCCCGCAGTTTGGCCGACTCCTCGGCCGAGCCGCGCGAGTCCGCCGAGGACTCGGCCGTCGGCCAGGTGTTCGTCCGCTCGCTGATCCGCTCCCAGCTCCGGCTTGCCCTTGTGGTGGCCGGCGGCTTCCTGCTGATCCTCGGCGCCTTTCCGCTGCTGCTTGCCGCCACACCGGGGCTGGCGCAAACCCGGATTGCGGGGATCCCGTTCGACTGGCTCCTGCTGGGCGCCGGGATCTACCCCGTGACCGGGATCAGCGCGTGGCTGTACATCCGCAGCGCGGCACGGAACGAAGCCCGTTACCGCGACCTCGCCGGGGGAAAGTAATGCTCCGGAAAGTGACCCTCCAGTGAATCCGGCAGTGGGCATCGCGGCGGTGGCCGCCGTTTCCGTGGCGACGGCGGTGATCGGCTTCTACGGACTACGGATCTCCCGCACCACCGGTGACTTCTATGTCGCCTCCCGGACCGTGCCACCCTGGTGGAACGCGTCGGCGATCGGCGGGGAGTATCTCTCCGCCGCGAGTTTCCTGGGCGTGGCCGGCCTGATCCTGCTGTCCGGCACGGATGCCCTGTGGTACCCCGTGGGCTACACCGCCGGGTACCTGATGCTTCTGCTGTTTGTGGCCGCGCCGCTGCGGCGCTCCGGTGCTTACACCATCCCCGATTTCACCGAAGCCAGGCTCGATTCGCGGGCCGTGCGCCGTGTCACCAGCCTTGCTGTGGTCATGGTGGGCTGGCTTTACATCGTCCCGCAGCTGCACGGCGCTGCCCTCACCATCCGGACCACCACCGGCCTGCCGTCCTGGGCCGGCTCGACCGCCGTCGTGGTGGTGGTGTGCCTCACCGTGGTGGCCGGCGGCATGCGCTCCATCACGTTCGTCCAGGCCTTCCAGTTCTGGCTGAAGCTCACGGCACTGGCCGTGCCCCTCATCTTCATTTTGCTGGTCCTGGCGGAGGATGGCGCTCCAGCCCTCGCGGCAGTGGCCACGAACCCGGGTGGGGCGGCCCCGGCCAGCCCCTACCAGAGCATCTCGCTGCTCGTTGCCCTGCTGTTCGGAACGCTGGGACTGCCGCATGTCCTGGTCCGCTTCTACACCAATCCCGACGGGCACTCGGCGCGCCGGACCACGCTGATCGTGCTGGGCCTGCTGTCTGTCTTCTATCTGTTTCCGACGGCGTACGGACTGGCCGGGCGCCTGTTTGCCCCGGACCTGGCACGGGCGGGGCAGGCGGATGCCCTGGTGCTGCTGCTTCCAGGCCGCCTCGTCGGGGGCCCGGCCGGGGACCTGTTGTCCGCGCTCGTCGTGGCAGGGGCCTTCGCCGCCTTCCTGTCCACAACGTCGGGGCTCGTCGTCTCGCTGGCCGGTGTGATCAGCCAGGACGTCCTCGGCGGCAGTGTTCGCGGCTTCCGGGTGGCGGCCCTGGTCTCGATCATCGTTCCGCTGGGCCTAGCGCTCATGACGGACTCACTGGCCCTCGCCGGGAGCGTGGGCCTGGTCTTCGCCTTCACTGCGTCCACGATCTGCCCGGTCCTGCTGCTCGGCATTTGGTGGCGGGGCCTGACCGACGTCGGCGCGATCGCCGGGATGGTGACCGGCGGCCTGCTGTGCGGCGGCGCCATGGTGGCGGGGACGGTGCTCGGCATGGCGGGGACGCCGCCGTGGCTGGCACAGCCCGCCGCATGGAGCGTGCCGGCAGCCTTCACCGTGATGGTCCTGACGTCGCGTGCCACCAGTTCCCGGGTGCCGCGGACCATCACCAGGGTGATGACCAGGCTGCACACGCCCGAGCGGCCGCTGGTTACGGAACGCTGAGCGGGCAAGCCAACGCTGAGCGGCCAAGCCGTCAGTCGATGGCGGCCATCAGCTCGACGGCACGGTCGAGGAAGACGTCCACCTGGGTCTCCTCGTAGCCCTCCTTGCCGGCGGCAGGCCGGAAGACGGCCCGGCGCACGTTGTCAACGCTGAGGGGCTTGTCCTGTTCCAGGTAGCCGATCAGGTCCCGGCACAGGGCGTCCACATCTTTGGTGTTGTAGCTGCGTGCGTTTTTCTTGACCGGGCGACGGAACTTCTCGCCGTCGGGCCGGTGAAGGCGGCCGCGGAGTGTCCCGGAAAGCTGCCCGATCTGCCGGAGCCAGGCGTCCTCGCCTCGTTCGGCAATGAGGTCGTCCCGTTCCCGGCGGGCGAAGGCGTCTTCAAGCCGGTCAAGTGCGGCGTCCACGGCGATGGCCGAGTATCCGCCCTTGACGGGGTCAAAGGAGACGGACCGGACATCGGCGCTTTTGACGGGGTGGATGGCAGCTTCGGGCGTCTCCAGTGATACGCGGGCCTGCTGCAGGAACTGGTCCACCTGCTTGGCGTTGTAGCCGTAGTCCGTCCGCGCCACGCGTTCGAACGACGCCGGAATCTGCCGCTTGCTGTCCACTCTCACCATGTTTCCTTCGATACTTCTTCCGCGGGTCGTAACCGCATTATTCTAGGGCGTTGAGGAGGGCCGGGTGCCGGAGGCACCTGCCGGGAAGCCCCTGCTGGGAAAAACAAGTCCGGGGAAACTCAGGCCCCGGAAAACAGGACGAACAGCATGAAGGCCACCGGCGACGCGAACACGATCGAATCCAGCCGGTCCATCACCCCGCCGTGTCCTGGCAGGATGCTGCTCATGTCCTTGACGCCGAGTTCGCGTTTGACCATCGATTCGGCGAGGTCTCCGGCGGTGGCGGCCGCCACCATGCCGATCGCCAGCACGACGCCCACCCACCAGGGCTTGTTCAGCAGGAAGATGCTGGCCAGGATCCCGACGAGCATGGCGCCCGCGATGGACCCGGCGAACCCCTCCCAGGACTTCTTCGGGCTGATCTTTGGCGCCATGGGGTGCTTGCCCAGCCGGGCGCCCACGAGGTAACCGAACGTGTCGTTGGAAACCACCAGGAGCAGCAGGATGACGATCTGCCACGCGCCCTCCGGCACTGTTCCGCCGGGCCACGGCCCCACCGGGGAGGCGCCGCCTTCCACATGAAGCGGCAGCGCGGCAAAGCTGATCAGGAAGGGCACCCAGGCCAGGGTGAAAACCCCGGCGAAAATGCTGCGGGCCGAACCCGTCGCGCTTTCCACCGACCGCCACAGCAGCGCCGCCACACTGCTGGCGAGCATCGCGAACAGCAGGCTTTCCAGCCCGCCGAAGTAGGCCGAGAACGGCATGGCCACCGTGCCCACCATGACTGGCACGATGGGCAGGCGCGTGCCGTTCGCTTCGAGCGCGCGGAAGACCTCCCACACGCCGAAGGCTGCGAAGGCAGTGACGACGGCAACAAAGCCAAGCGGCAGGAAGAGGAGCCCGCCGAGCACCGCGAGGAGCATGGCCAAGCCCACGGCGATTGCGGCCGGCAGGTTGCGCCCGGCCCCAGGGGTGGGGTTTGGCCTTGGTTGGCGGGTCCGTGTTCGGGCCCGCACACCTGGGGCCTGCTGTGCCTGGCCCATCAGACCTCGAGCAGCTCAGCTTCCTTGCGCTTGAGGAGCTCGTCGATTCCGTCGACGTGCTGCTTGGTGATCACGTCGAGTTCCTTTTCGCCGCGGGCGCCCTCGTCCTCACCGGCTTCGCCGTCCTTGACAAGCCGGTCCAGGGTTTCCTTGGCCTTGCGCCGGATGTTGCGGATGGACACCTTGGCGTCCTCGCCCTTGGACTTGACGATCTTGACGTATTCCTTGCGGCGTTCCTTCGTCAGCTCCGGGATGGTGATGCGGATGACGTTGCCGTCGTTGGACGGGTTGGCGCCGACCTCGGAATCGCTCAGTGCCCGCTCGATGTCGCGCAGGGCGGTCTTGTCGTAGGGGGTGATGAGGATGGTGCGGGCATCGGGAACCGCGAAGGATGCCAGCTGCTGCAGCGGGGTGGGGGTCCCGTAGTACTCCACCATGACCTTGTTGTACAGGCCGGGGGTGGCGCGGCCCGTCCGGATCGAGGCGAAGTCTTCCTTGGCTACCTCAACAGCCTTGTCCATCTTGTCCCCGGCTTCGAGCAAGGTTTCTTCGATCACGGTCTCTCCTCAGAAATTGGTTCCCCGGCCAACCGGGGCATTTCACAATCCTGGTCCCGCCCAATGGGCGGAACCGTCCTAGAAATATCCTAGCTGTAACTAGGGCGTGACCAGTGTTCCCAGCTTTTCGCCGCGGATGGCCCGCGTGACGTTGCCTTCGCCTTCCATGCCGAACACCACCATGGAGAGCTTGTTGTCCTTGCACATGGTCATGGCGGTCTGGTCCATGACGCGGATGTCGCGGCGGAGTGCGTCGTCGTAGCTCAGCTTTTCCAACTTCTCAGCGCTCGGGTCCTTCTTCGGGTCGGCGGTGTACACGCCGTCCACGCCACTCTTGGCCATGAGCACCACGTCGGCGTGCACCTCGAGTGCACGCTGGGCGGCCACGGTGTCCGTGGAGAAGTACGGCAGGCCTGCGCCCGCACCGAAGATGACCACGCGGTTTTTCTCCATGTGGCGGATGGCGCGGCGCGGAATGTAGGCCTCGGCCACCTGTCCCATGGTGATGGCGCTCTGGACCCGGGTTTCAACACCGGCCTGCTCCAGGAAGTCCTGCAGGGCGAGGCAGTTCATAACGGTTCCCAGCATGCCCATGTAGTCGGCACGCGAACGGTCCATGCCGCTCTGGGACAGCTCGGCACCCCGGAAGAAGTTACCGCCGCCAACCACGATGGCAACCTCGACGTCGGGAACGGCGGCAGCGATCTGCTTAGCTACTGCGCGGACGGTGTCCGGGTCGACGCCCAGCTTGCCGCCGCCGAAGACTTCACCGGACAGCTTCAGGAGAACCCGACGCCTGCTCTTCTCTGACTGGACGGGAGTATTGACGGCTTCCATGGTGCCTTCCGGTTGGTGAACTCTGAGCTAGGTTATCGCGCATCCGGCCAGCGCTCACATTTCTTATATGGCCGGTGCATGCAAAAGGGGCGGCCACCGAAGTGGCCACCCCCTTGCGTGTCAGACTAGGAGCCGACGCGGAAACGCGTGAAGGCGGTTCCCTTGACGCCGGCCTCTTCGAGGACCTGCGCCACAGACTTCTTGGCGTCCTTGGCGAAAGCCTGGTCAACCAGGACCTCACCCTTGTAGAAGCCGGTAACGCGGCCTTCGACGATCTTGGTCATCGCAGCTTCGGGCTTGCCCTCGGCCTTTGCGGTTTCCTCGGCGATGCGGCGCTCGGACTCGACGAGCTCGGCCGGAACGTCCTCACGGGAGAGGTAGTTCGGAGCCATAGCGGCAACGTGAACGGCAACATCGTGCGCGGCGGTGGCAGCTGCTTCGCCTTCGCCGTCAACAGCGAACAGGACGCCGACCTGGGCCGGGAGGTCCTTGGACGTCTTGTGCAGGTAAGCGTCGACCGTGGCGCCCTCGATGCGGGAGATGCGGCGGACAACGACCTTTTCGCCGAGGATTGCGCCCTCTTCGACGACAACCTCGGACAGCGGCTTGCCGTCAACATCGGTGGCGAGCAGGGTTTCGAGGTCGGCAGCGCCGGACTCGACGGCGATGGCCAGGACCTTGTCGGCCAGCTGGATGAACTTGTCAGCCTTGGCGACGAAGTCGGTTTCGCAGTTGACCTCGATCATTACGCCGACGCCGCCGGCGACCTTGGCAGCAACCAGGCCTTCAGCGGTGGAACGGCCTTCGCGCTTGGTGGCGCCCTTGAGGCCCTTGATGCGGATGATCTCGATTGCCTTCTCGGCGTCGCCGTTGGCTTCGTCGAGAGCCTTCTTGACATCCATCATGCCGGCGCCGGTGCGCTCGCGCAGAGCCTTGATATCAGCGGCAGTGTAGTTCGCCATGTGAACCCCTCTGTCTAGAAAATTTTTGTGTGTACGGACCGACAGGACGGCAGCTCACTTGGTGAGCTGCCATCCTGTCAGTTGCCCGGGCGCTGCGGACAGCGCCCGGAAATCCCGATGAAGTTGTTTACTTCGCGGAGTCGGTGCCCTCGGCGGCAGCCGGGGCTTCCTCTGCGGCCGGAGCAGCCTCGGCAGCCGGGGCTTCCTCAGCGGCGGGAGCAGCCTCGGCAGCCGGAGCTTCCTCAGCGGCCGGAGCAGCCTCGGCAGCCGGAGCTTCCTCGGTCTTGCTGCCTTCGAGGAGCTCGCGCTCCCACTCAGCCAGCGGCTCTTCCGGGGTCTCGGTGGTGCCGGTTGCGCGCTGGTTGCGGGCGATCAGGCCCTCAGCAACGGCGTCAGCAACAACGCGTGTCAAGAGGTTCACGGAGCGGATGGCGTCGTCGTTGCCCGGGATCGGGAAGTCGACTTCGTCCGGATCGCAGTTGGTGTCCAGGATGGCCACAACCGGAATGTTGAGCTTCTTGGCCTCGTCAACAGCCAGGTGCTCCTTCTTGGTGTCAACAACCCACAGCACGGACGGTGCCTTGGTCAGGTTGCGGATACCGCCGAGGTTGGACTCGAGCTTGGTGAGCTCGCGGCGCAGAAGCAGCAGTTCCTTCTTGGTGTAAGCGGAGCCGGCGACGTCGTCGAAGTCGATCTCTTCGAGTTCCTTCATGCGCTGGATACGCTTGGCAACAGTCTGGAAGTTGGTGAGCATACCGCCGAGCCAACGCTGGTTGACGTACGGCTGGCCAACGCGGGTGGCCTGCTCGGCGATGGCTTCCTGAGCCTGCTTCTTGGTGCCGACGAACAGCACGGTGCCGCCGTGGGCAACGGTGGCCTTGACGAACTCGTAGGCGCGGTCGATGTAGGACAGCGACTGCTGGAGGTCAATGATGTAGATGCCGTTGCGCTCGGTGAAGATGAAGCGCTTCATCTTCGGGTTCCAACGGCGGGTCTGGTGTCCAAAGTGGACGCCGCTGTCAAGCAGCTGGCGCATAGTTACGACGGGCATGCCGACGCTCCTTCCGGCAGGTCATTCATGAGAGCGGCCGCGGCCGCTCTTACCCTGCCAATAGTTGACGGTTATTTAGCCTGGCCCGGAGGGCACAAGCTCCTGGCATCCATTGCACATCTCATCAGGACCGTTGCCGGGCCTGACCGAAAGAGGCACAATCCTCCGCAGCAGCAAGCAACTGCTTACCGGTTGTGGAGGGCTGGATACGCGTAGTCAGCTGCTGCTCCCCCGCACTCCTGAATGGGGCGTGCTGACGCTAGCCACGAAATGGAATGCGTTGAGGGCACAGCAAACTGCTCCACCAAGTGTACTACAGCGGACCGCGGCAAATGCACCGGTCCTGCCGCGCCGGGCGGCGTTTTCCACATAGGCCGGAGGCCCCGTTCCGGCCGGCGGATCGGGTGCCCATGCTAAGAACATGAGAGCTTATGTGATGGCGGCACTGCTCCTGCTCACGACGGCGGCCGCCGCACCTTCCGCTGCACCTGCACCGTTCGCTTTACCAACAGTTTCACCCGCCCGGGCCACTACGCCGGCGCCATCGGGCTGGAGCTGGCCACTTGCGCCACGGCCGGCGGTCCTGCGCCCGTTCGATCCCCCGGACAAGCCGTGGCTGAGCGGGCACCGGGGCGTGGACCTTGGATCCGCGTCCGACGGCGGTCCGGTCACCGCCCCGGAGTCCGGCACCGTCAGCTTTGTGGGCGTGGTGGTGGACCGGCCCGTCATCACCATTGATCACGGCAATGGCCTGCGCAGCAGCTTCGAACCGGTGCGGAGTACGCTCAAAAAGGGCGCTTCCGTGGCCAAGGGCGCCGTGGTGGGCACCCTGCTGGCCGGCCACTGCGGCTCTTCACCTTGCGTGCACTGGGGCGTCCGCCGCGGCGAGGAGTACCTCAATCCGCTGTCCTTCATCCTGGACCTGCGGCCCTCGGTGCTGCTGCCGCTGAACTGACTTAGACGATCGCGGAGACGCCAGTGACGGCCCGGCCGGCCACCAGCGTGTTCACCTCGTGGGTGCCCTCGTAGGAGTAGATCGCCTCGGCGTCGGCGAAGATCTTTGCCATTTCGAAGTCCGTCACAATGCCGTTTCCGCCGAGGAGGCTGCGGCCGATTGCGACGCTTTCCCGCATCCGCGCGGTGGTGAAGGCCTTGGCAAGGGCTGACTGCTCATCCTTGGCCTGGCCTGCATCCTCGAGCTGGGCGAGCCGCACCATCATGCCCATGGAGCTGACTGCATTCCCCAGGATCTGGACCAGCTGGCTCTGCACCAGCTGGAAGGAGGCCAGCGGGCGCCCGAACTGGTGCCGCTCCACGGCGTAGCGCCGGGCCACGTCGAAGGCGGCGAGCTGCTGGCCCACTGCTTGCCAGGCCACAGCGAGGCGGGTGACCTTCAGGACCTTGTTGGTATCGCGGAAGCTGTTGGCGTTGGCCAGCTTGAAGAAGTCCGGCACCACCACATTTTCGAGCGTGATGTCCGCGTTCTGCACGGTCCGCAGCGAGATCTTGTTCTCGATCTTCGTTGCACTAAACCCCGGCAGCGCCGTGTCCACGAGGAAGGCCTTGACCTGGTTGTCGGCCACATCGCGCGCATAGACCACTACCCAGTCGGAGAATGTTGCGTTGCCGATCCAGCGCTTGGCGCCGTTGAGGATCCAGCGGTCGCCGTCCCGCCTTGCAGTGGTGCGCGTGCCGCCGGCGACGTCGGAACCACCCAGGGGCTCCGTCAGCCCGAAGGCCCCGATCTTGCGCAGCGAGTAGATGTCAGGCAGCCAGGCATCCTGCTGTTCCCGGGAAGCCAGGGCTTCGATGGAGCCGGTGAAAAGCCCGTCGTGCACACCCATGAAGGTGGCGATGGACGTGTCTGCGCGGGTGACCTCCGCGTGAACGATGCCGGCGAAGAGGTTGGAATAGCCCTGGCGCCGTACCGGGCTGACGAGGTCGAGCTCGGCCAGCCTGGGAATCAGGTCCATGGGAAATTCGCCGCGGTTCCAGCAGTCCACAGCAATCGGCTTCACTTCCCGGGTCAGGAAGGAGCGGACCTCGGCCAGCCTATCCCGCTCCTTGAGACTGAGCAGCTGTTCGAAGAAGAAGAAGTCGCCATCGGCGTAGGGCAGGCTGTTGATGTCGGTTTCAACGGCGGACATGGCGCTCCTTCGCAGTGGCCGACAGCCGCGGAACAACACGACGCCGGCGGAACAGTTACTGGTGAGTAACATATCGCAGCACTGCGGAAAAGGGAAAGAGCCCTGATCCGCGTAGACGCAGATCAGGGCTCTAAAGGTAGGGCTACTCGGACTTGAACCGAGGACCTTAGGATTATGAGTCCCGCGCTCTAACCAGCTGAGCTATAGCCCCGTGCACCGGCCCCGCATACCGGGAGGGTGCGCCCGGCCAGCGGCGGCCCGCGAGGGGCCCGTCGTCGGTGGGGCAAATTCACTCTAGCAAACCGCCGGAGGGCTTCAGACCACTTCAGACACCGCTGGCCTTCAGACGACCTGGAGGCTAGACGACCTTGTCCTCGTAGTTCGCCCCGTAGTACAGATCCTCAAACGTCTGCAGCGTCCCCTGGATGCTGTGCGGTTCCACCATGCAGCGGCTGGCGTCTCCCATGGCTTTCCGCTCCTCGGCCGGCAAGCGGAAAATCCGGGTGATTTTCGCTGAAAGGTCCGCGCTGTCATTCGGCGTGAACAGGTAGCCATTTTCGCCGTCGCGCACAAGGTGCGGAAGGGCCATGGCGTCCGCCAGCAGGACCGGCGTTGATGCCGACATGGCCTCCAGCGTCACCAGCGACTGCAGTTCCGCGGTACCAGGCATGCAGAACAGGTCGGCCCGGATGTAGGCCTCACGGAGTTCGTCATCGCTGGCCAGGCCCAGGAACTTCACCCGGTTCTGCAGTCCGAGCCGTTCCACCAGGGCCTCGAGCGACGGGCGCACCTCACCGCCGCCGACGATTTCAAGATGGACATTCAGGTCGGCAGGCGTGGCGGCGACCGCCTTGATCAGCACGTCAACGTGCTTCTCCTCAGCCAGGCGGCCCGCGAACAGCACCGTCGGGTGTTCGTGGGGCTCAATGACTTCATCCGGCTTGGGCTCATACGCTGCGGAGTCGATGCCGTTGGACAGGGGCAGCACCTTGCGCAGGAAGGCATGCTGGTGCATCGCCTTCGCGGCGAGCGGCGTGGGCGTCGTAACGACGTCCGCCTGGCCCATGACCTTCCCCATGTCCTTCCAGGAGATCTTCCCGATGATGTCCTTGAACCACTGCGGGAACGGCAGGAACGGGTTGAGGTTCTCCGGCATGAAGTGGTTGGTGGCGACGATGCGGATGCCGCGCTTCACTGCCTCATACAGGACGTGCTCGCCGATCATGTAGTGGCTTTGGATGTGCACTACGTCCGGCTGGACCTTGTCAAACAGGAGGCTGATTTCCTTCTTGATCTCCCACGGGAAACAGACCCTGAAGTATTCGTGCGTGAAAACGCCGTGCGAGCGGAGGCGGTGGACAGTGGCTTCGGCGCGGAACTCCGTAAAGCTCTTGCCCTTATCCTGCCGGCAGGCCAACACGTGGACATCGTGTCCGCGAGCCGTCATGCCTTTGGCCAGCCGGTAGCCGAACTGGGCGGCTCCATTAACGTGTGGCGGGTACGTGTCGGCCGCGATAAGGATGGTCAGTGGACGCTGGGCGTCGGGCATGGTCACGTAGAAAGCTCCTGGTGGTCATGGTGGTCGGCTGCGGCTGACCACACCGGCCGGTGCCGGCACGTGATGCACCGGCACATTCTTGCCTGGTCCGCAGTAATAACCGGCTAGTGGGACGCCTTGCCCGTGGCCTTCCGAACGTCCTTCTTCCGTTTGGTGACCTCGGGATGGTGTCTTGAAAGGGCAATTACCCCCACGATAGCAAGGGTTGCCGCCGTACCCATGGCAATAGCCAAGACGGCGTGGACATCGGGGCGCAGTTCGCCAAGGATCGTGATGCCGATCGCGATGCCCACAATGGGGTCGATCACGGTGAGGCCGGCAATCACCAGATCGGGCGGACCGGTGGAGTATGCGCTCTGGACGAACCAGGAGCCCAGTCCCCCGGCCGCTACGATGGCAACCACTGAATACCACGGTACGTTCAGCAGGACCAGGCCGTTCGGGTCCAGCAGGTGTTTGCCGATGATCCGCGTCAGCACGGCCACGAAGCCGAACAGGATGCCGGCACCCAGGATGTAAATAAACGCGCTCATGCGGTGTTTGAACATGGCGGCGAGGCTGCCGAAGATGCCCACCGCCAGGGAAAGCAGCAGCACGACGGTGAGTTCGTCTTCAGGCGAGACGTGGTGGCTTTCCTGCGTGACGTTGACGGCCAGCAGGACGAACAGCGCCGATCCCGTCACGCACGCGGTGATCGCCACCACCGTGGCGCGGTTGATGGTCACTCCCTGGTCCTTGGAGTTGACCACGGTGGTGACCACCAGGGCGATGGCGCCAATGGGCTGCACCACGGTGAGGGGTGCCGTGACCAGTGCTACGGAGTTCATGGCCATGCCGAGGCAGAGCAGGAGGAGGCCGAAGACCCACCGGGGGTTCCGCAGGAGGCGCAGGAAACCGTGGGAGCTCAGCGCAAGACCGCCGGTGTCCGCCTTGACGGCGCTGCCCTGGCGCTGGGCACCGAAGGCCAGGCAAAAGGCGCCAATGACCGCAAGCAAAACCGCAACCCAGACCATCAGCCGTTCCCGCCGTCGTCAGCCGTCTGCATTTTCCCTTTGCGCCGGATCGCCCAGAAATAGTTGTAGGCAGCAATCCAGTGGCCAACGAGCCCCAGCCCCAGAACCACCCATGCCGCGACCAACCATGCTCCGGCGAACGGAATGGACAGCTTGGACAGCACCAGGAGCGGAGTTCCCAGCAGCAGCAGGCCGGTGCGGGCCTTGCCCACCAGGCTGACGGGAAGGTCGGGGTGGCTGCGGAAATAGAACAGGGACATGCCCAGCAGGACGGCATCGGGAACCACCAGCGCTGCCAGGTACCACCACTGCACGACGCCGGCGATCACCAGGGTGACCGCAACGGCTATCAGGGCCAGCCGGTCGGCGATGGGGTCCAGGACTCGCCCCAGTTTGGAGGCCTGGTTGAACCGCCTGGCGACGTAGCCGTCCACCCAGTCCGTGCTGCCCATGATTGCCAACACCAGCACGGCCAATCCGTACTCCTTCTGGGCCAGCACAAGCCAGATGAAGATCGGCACGCCCATGAAGCGCAGTACCGTAAGGAGGTTGGGGACGGTAAAGACCAGATCGCGATCGACATGCGGCCGGCCCGGACGGGAACCAGCACCGATGAATCTCATCAGGCCTCCCTCTCCACGGCCGGCGGGCCTCTTACAGTCTTCGTTCAGGGCAAGGCTCAGCTCTTGAAGAGCTTCCGCAGTAGAGCGAGCAGGACGGCGGTTGAGGCTGCGAGGGCAAGCAGCGGCTTCCAGCGTGCCTCCAACTGGCCGGGCAGCGAGGCCTCCGAAGCCCCGGAGCGGGCCGATGCCGACAGGGCGGCGAAGCGTTCGGCGGCACGTCCGCGCGCGTCCTGGAACTTCTCGTTGCCCTCCGCGGCGCGGTGCCTCGCCACGCCCAGGAGGGCTTGGGCCTGGGTCTTGACGTCCAGTTCCTCGCCAAGCTCATCCCGCACACCGGTCAGGTGTTCACGGCGCTGCTTCAGCCGGCGGCGGAGTTCAGGCTCGGTGGCCACGGGAACGTCCACTGCTTCAGCCGCCTTCTTGGCTTCTTTATCAGCCTTGGCCCTGGCCTTCTCGGCAGCCTTTGCTTCGGCCGCGGCCTTGGCCTGGGGCGAGTTGGGATCAAGCACGGCGGCGTCGAAGTCCGAGCCCTCCTTGGCAATGCCCAGGTCATGCTTGAGACCGCGGAGCGTGTCCTCCGGAATCAGCGGCATGGCGCGCTTGAACTTCCGGAGGCCGATGAGCCCGCCAATGAGTGCAATGAGCAGGAAGACCGCGCTGACCAGCAGCGCAGCCAGCCAGGCCGGCATGATGGTGGCCAGGCCCATGATGGCTGCCACGATCAGGCCGGTGACCAGCAGGGCCAGGAAAACGGCGGCCACGCCGAAGAAGGCTCCGGCGACGCCAAGCTGCTTGCCTTTGCGCTTCGCTTCGATCTTGGCCAGGGCGATCTCATCATTGAGCTGGCGCGGCGCAAGTTTGAGGGCCAGCTTCACTGTCTTTGGCAGCGCAGTGATACGCAGTCCTTGGTTGGTCCGCCCGCTGTGACGCCCGCTCATAGGTTCCGCCTTACTGGTTCCGTCGTCGATTTTTTCGCTGCTGCGGGGGTTTCCGGTACGTCCGCGCGCCCCCGCTGACAAAACTATCATTCAGGGTCAGCCTGAACTTCTGGAATTAGCCCCGGCGAGCCCTCCAACGCTGTAAAAGTCTGATCTGTCAGCCCTAGGATGGTTCTCTGTGACCACCACCAACCCGGGCGATGCGCTCAGCCGCCGGCAGAAATTCCTGTACATCCTTCTACTCGGCGCGCTCACCGCCCTTGGGCCCTTCACCGTGGACCTCTACCTGCCCGCCTTCCCTGCCCTGGAAGCGAGCCTCAACGTCTCGGAAGCTGCCGTCCAGCTGACCCTGACCGGCACCACTGTCGGCTTTGCCCTGGGGCAGCTGGTGGTGGGACCTTTCAGCGACAAGTTCGGGCGCAGGCTGCCACTGATCCTGGCCACGGCCCTGCACATCGCTGCCTCGTTCGGCGCGGCGCTCTCCACCGACATCGCGACCCTGGGCGTGTTCCGCGTCCTCATGGGTATCGGCGCGGCCGGAGGCGGCGTGGTGGCGATGGCCATGGTCCGCGATCTGTTCAGCGGGTACGCCATGGTCCGGATGTTCTCCCGGATGGCGCTGGTCAACGGGCTCGCGCCCATCCTGGCGCCCGTTATTGGATCCCAGCTGCTCCTGGTCATGCCATGGCCGGGCATCTTCGTGTTCCTGGCCTGCTACGGCACCGCGGTGATCCTCGCCGCCGTCGTGCTGGTCCGGGAGACACTGCCGCGGGAGAAACGGGGCCTGTCCGGCCTGACGGCCCGGCAGCGGTACGGTGTGCTCTTCTCCGACCGGATCTTCGTGGGGCTGCTGATGCTGGGCGGGATGAACTTCGGTGGCCTGTTTACCTACCTCTCGGCGTCCCCTTTCCTGTTCCAGGACATCTTCGGGTTCTCCCCCCAGCAGTACGGCCTCCTCTTCGGCATCAACTCACTGGGCATCGTCGCGGGGGTGCAGACAAGCTCCCGGCTGATAAGGCGCGTCCCGCCGCAGTGGATCCTTGCCTGCTCCACCGCCTGGATGTTCCTGATGGCCGTGCTGATCGTGGTGTTCGACCAGCTGGGGTTCGGGCTCTGGGGCGTCATGGTTCCGCTGTGGTTCTACATCCTGGGCACCGGGTTCACCTTCCCCTGCGTGCAGGTCCTGGCCCTGGCCAGCCACGGAGCGCAGGCCGGCACGGCCGCGTCCCTGCTCGGGGCGTCCACGTTCCTGATGGCGGGCATCATCTCCCCCGTCGTGGGGTGGCTGGGAGGTAATTCCGCCACTCCCATGGGCGCGGTCCAGGCCTACTGCATCTTCCTCGCCGCAGCCGCCCTGTGGCTTGTGGTCCGGCCCCGGACAGTGCCCTCCATCCACTGAGTTCCGCTGCGGCCACGCCGGGTAGGCTGGCACCATGACCCGCAAACCCCACCGCAACGGCCGAGGACTGTTCCTTGGAGCCATCCTCGGCGCCGTGGCCGGCTTCTTCGCCGGCAGGATGATGGGCAACGCGGCGCTGGGCATCCTGGTGGGCGCCGTCGTCGGTTCTGCTCTGCTGTACCGCGTCAATCCGGGACCGTGGAACCGGCCCTGACCCGCCGCTTCCCCTAAACCGCGCCGCACCTCCAGGCCGGGGGCGATCGACGCCGGGCCATCTGTTCGCTGGGGTACCTGCGCGATAAAGTTGTTACGTGCCCCACTGGCAGGATCACCCCCCGCTTCCGGCCACGTGGCAGCGGTGCGACTCCGGCATTCTGCCGTTGTGGTGGGACCGGCTGTGCACACAGACCAGTGCGCAGTCGGCAGCGCTCTATGCGGCGGGACTTTTCACCGAGGACCGTCGCCGGCCCATAGCCCAGTGGTTCAACCCGGCTTTCAATGCCGCCCTGCTGGTGGCCCCCGAAACCTCTCCCGAATGGCCCGTCCAGCGGTTCGGCATCTTCTACGCCCCGCCCGACGGCGGCTTCACGCGCGTGCACTCCTCGCCCCACGAATGGCACCCCCGCGAGCCGCGGAAGTCTCCCACCGAGCGGGAAGCGTTTGAAGCCGCCATAGCCGAGGCAGAGCGCTTCCTCCAGGTGGAGATGGATTTCGTCTGACGCCGCTTCGTCTGGCACCGCACTGACGACACAAAAAAGTCCCGCGGCCGGCTCTGGGGCCAACCGCGGGACTGCGCGCTCCTCCTGCTGGACTTGAACCAGCAACCCTTCGATTAACAGTCGAATGCTCTGCCAATTGAGCTAAGGAGGAATGAAGCAGGTATGACATTAGCAAACGTTCTGCCGCAATGTGAAATCGGCGCCAGCGCCGCGCACAATTACCCCTCCGGGGTATAAAAAAGTCCCCGTTCCGGAACCCGGAACGGGGACTGTGCGCTCCTCCTGCTGGACTTGAACCAGCAACCCTTCGATTAACAGTCGAATGCTCTGCCAATTGAGCTAAGGAGGAATGAAGCGGGTACTAGCCTAGCAAACACCCGGCCCGGAAACGAAATCGGCGTTTTGACTGTCCCGCCGACCCGGCCCTGGAGACGCTGGCCTGAAGACGCTGGCAGGCGCAACCTAGGCATCGGAGCGCAGCGACCGGCGCTCCATTTCAAGCATCATGAGTTCCCGGTTCAGCTGCTGGAACTCCTCGGGATGGGCGCCGGCATCGAGCCGCTGCAACTGCCCCAGCTTGTCTGCCTTCACGCGGGTGATCTGCAGCTCGAACAGCCTGGCGAGGATGTCCCGGCAGTACTTCTGTACCGCTTCGGCGGTGTTCGCAGGCAGTGGAACCACGGCGAGCTCCGAAACCAGCGGCTGCAGCGGCTCGGGAACCTCCTGACGCAAAGCTTCCACCCACTGCACGGCATCGCCGGAGAAGCCTGGAGCCGTGGCGCGGATGGCATCGTGGATGGCCTGGTAGGCGGGCGTGGCGAACCGGGCTGTCGCGAACCGCTCCCAGGCCGCACCACCCAGCATTGCCGGCTCCTGCAGCGCCACCTCGAGGGCCTGCCGCTCCATGGACGCCACCGGGTCCCGGGGGTCGGGACGGTGGAAGGATGGAAGGACGCCCGACGGCGGGAGCGCCGCTACGCCGGGCACGTTCTGGCCACTCCCCGGGGCTGAGTTGAATCCGGCGCCGTTTGATCGAGCGCCCCCGCTGGCTTGCGGTCCGCCCGCCGGCGCACCGGGAGCCTGCGACCCAGGCGCCTGTGCACTGGGTGCCCCGCGCTTCGCGGCGGCCCCCACAGCCCTGGTGACGTCCTCAATGGGCATTCCCAGCCACCCGGCCAGTTCCCGGGCATAGCCAGGCCGGAGCCCGGCATCGCGGATCTGGGCCACCACGGGGGCGGACTCCCGCAGCGCGGCGACCCGTCCCTCCACGGTGTCCAGGTTGTGCCGCCGCAGGGTGGCGCGGATGGCGAATTCGAAGAGGGGGCGCCGGGAGGCGATAAGGTCGCGGACGGCGGCGTCACCTCGCGTCTGGCGGAGGTCGCAGGGGTCGGCACCGGTGGGTTCGACGGCCACGTAGGTCTGGGCCACGAAGCGCTGGTCCTCTTCAAAGGCCCGCAGGGCCGCCTTCTGGCCGGCCGCATCGCCGTCGAAGGTGAAGATGACCTCTCCCCCGGTGCCGTCGTCGGACAGCAGGCGGCGGGCAATCTTGATGTGGTCGGCGGCAAACGCCGTACCGCAGGTGGCAACCGCCGTCGGAATTCCGGCAAGGTGGCAGGCCATGACGTCCGTGTAGCCCTCCACCACCACCAACTGCCGGTCCTTGGCGATGTTCCGCTTCGCAAGGTCAATCCCGTACAGCACCTGGGACTTCTTGTAGAGCGTGGTTTCCGGGGTGTTGAGGTACTTGGGGCCCTGGTCGTCCTCGTAGAGCTTGCGGGCGCCGAAGCCGATGGTGTCGCCGGCGATGTCCCGGATGGGCCAGATCAGGCGGCCCCGGAACCGGTCGTAGATTCCCCTGTTGCCTTCGGAGAACATCCCGGTGAGCTTCAGTTCCGGATCGGTGAAGCCCCGGCCGCGCAGGTGCTTGAGGAGCGCGTCCCAGCCCTGGGGTGCGTAGCCGACGCCGAAGTGGTCGGCTGCTGCCCGGTCGAAGCCCCGCTGCTGCAGGAACTTCCGGCCCTCGGCGGCACCGGCTGTCAGCAGCTGGGCGCGGAAGAACTCGTCAGCGATCTTGTGGGCGTCGAGGAGCCGCTGGCGCTTGCCGACTTCCTCTCGGCTGGGACCGGTGCCGCCGTCCTCGTAGCGGAGCTCGTACCCGATCCGCGCGGCCAGCTTCTCCACGGCCTCATGGAAGGAGGTGTGGTCCAGCTTCTGCACGAAGGAGATGACATCGCCGTCCTCGCCGCAGCCGAAGCAGTGGTAACGGCCTACCTGCGGGCGGATGGTGAACGACGGCGAGCGCTCGTCGTGGAAAGGGCAGAGGCCCTTGTAGGAGCCGAGGCCGGCGCCCTTGAGCGTGACGTAGCCGTCGACGACTTCCTTGATGTCCGTGCGCTGGCGGACTTCATCGATGTCTTCCCGTTTAATCAGCCCAGCCACGAAGCAATCCTAGTCTCCGGTGCACTGCCACGAGCAGCACTTCCGGGGCGTATGTGGACTGGTGCGTCCAATCTCACCACAGGGACGGAAGGCTGCCCACGAGCCGTTCGTACATGGCCAGCGCGGAGCCGTCCGTCAGCGATGCCACCTGGTCGATGACCACCCGGAGCCGGGCGGCGTCGTCGGCTGCTTCGCGCCAGTCGGCGGCGAACATGGGCTCAAGGTGGCGGTCACCGGAGGCGTTAAGCGCCGTCACCAGGGCGTGGAGCACCTCGCGCTGGCGCTCGTAGATGGGCTGCCGGTGGTCCGTAGTCATCACGAACGTGGTGGCCAGGCCCTTCATCACCGCGATCTCCATGACGGTCTCGTCGGGGACCATGAGTTCGGCGTTGTAGCGGGTCAGGTTCGCCGGGCCGTAGACGGCACGGGTGGTTTCCAGCGCGCTCTGACAGAACCTGCCGATGAGCTGGCTGGTCATGTCCTTCAGCGCCGCCATCGACTTGCGGCTGCCGTCCGCCTCGCGCACCCAGACATCGGTGGCTTCCAGCCGGGCGAGGGCCGCATCGATGGCGGCAGGATCGTTGTGCGGCAGGTACCACTGCTTGGCGTAGCCCACCACGCGTGCCCGGTGGTCCGGGTTGTCCATCCAGCGCAGCTGGAAGTGCCCGGCCACGATGGCGTCTTCAACGTCGTGCACCGAGTAGGAGATGTCGTCCGCGAGGTCCATGACCTGCGCCTCGAGGCAGGACCGCCGTTCGGGGGCGCCTTCCCGGATCCAGTTGAAGATGGGCAGGTCGTCCTCATACGCGCCGAACTTGCTGGTCCGCTGGCCGTGGATCACGGGGGCGTCCAGGGCGGACCACGGGTACTTCGCGGCCGCGTCAAGGCTGGCCCGGGTGAGGTTCAGGCCGGCGGGCCTGCCCTCCGGGTCGAGCACCTTCGGTTCCAGCCGGCTGAGCAGCCGCAGGGTCTGGGCGTTGCCCTCGAACCCGCCGATCGCGTGGGCCATCTCGTTGAGCGCCGATTCACCGTTGTGCCCGAACGGCGGGTGGCCGAGGTCATGGCTGAGGCAGGCGGTGTCCACCACATCGGGGTCGCAACCGAGGGCGCGGCCCAGTTCCCGGCCCACCTGCGCCACTTCGAGGCTGTGCGTCAGCCGGGTGCGGACAAAGTCGTCGGTGTCCGGGGCCACCACCTGCGTCTTGGCGCCGAGCCTGCGCAGCGCCGAGGAGTGCAGCACGCGGGCGCGGTCGCGCTCGAAGTCGGAGCGGTACGTGCTCTTCGGTGGCTCCTCCACCCACCGGGCGGTATCGCGGGCTTCGTAGCCCGGCAGCGCCTGCGGTGTGGTGCGGGCTTCCGCCAGCCGGCTTTCAGCCACCGGACACATCCAGTTCCGCCGCGGCGATGTCCCGCGACTGGTCCTCGTTCAGCTGGCGGCTGAGCAGCCAGTCCTTGGGCAGGGCCGGTTTCTTGGGTGAACCGGCGCGCCCGCGGGGCCCTTCGGAATCGACGCCGGGATACGGCAGGTCCGTGTCCAGCTGGTCCAGCAGTTCGCGGAGCACTTCGAGCGTGGGCACGGTGGCCAGTTTCGTCCGCAGTTCGCTGCCCACCACGTAGCCCTTGAAGTACCAGGCCATGTGCTTGCGGATCTCCCGCAGCGCCTTGTATTCGTCGTTGCCGAAGGTTTCGACCATGAGTTCGGCGTGCCGGTAGACGCCCTCGGCCACCTCGCGCAGGCCGGGACGGTGCCGCTGGTCGCTGCCATCGAACGCTGCCTGCAGGTCGCCGAACAGCCAGGGCCGGCCCTGGCAGCCGCGGCCAATAACGACGCCGTCGACGCCGGTTTCGCGGACCATGCGGACGGCGTCCTCGGCGGACCAGATGTCGCCGTTGCCCAGCACCGGAATGTCCGGAAGGGCCTCGCGCAGGCGGGCGATGGCGGACCAGTCCGCCTGGCCGGAGTAGAACTGCGCCGCCGTGCGGCCGTGAAGGGCGACGGCGGAAACCCCGGAATCGCGCGCGATCCGGCCGGCGTCGAGGTACGTCAGGTGGTCATCATCGATTCCCTTGCGCATTTTGATGGTCAGCGGGATGCCGCCCTTGGACGCCTCCTTCACGGCGGTCTGCACGATGGCCGTGAAGAGGTCGATCTTCCAGGGCAGGGCCGATCCGCCGCCACGCCGGGTGACCTTGGGCACCGGGCAGCCGAAGTTGAGGTCGATGTGGTCCGCCCGGTCCTCCTCCACCAGCATGCGGACGGCCGCACCCACGGTCACCGGGTCCACGCCGTAGAGCTGGACGGACCGGACTTTCTCGTCGTCGTCGTGCGAGATGATGCGCAGCGATTCCGGCGTGCGCTCCACCAGGGCACGGGAGGTAACCATCTCCGCCACGTACAGGCCGCCGCCGTATTCACGGCAGAGCCTGCGGAAGGCGGTGTTGGTGATTCCGGCCATGGGGGCGAGCACCACCGGGGTGTCCACGGTGATGGGGCCGAGTTTCAGCGGCGGAAGTTCCAGCCGGGGGGCGGGAGGCGTTGCTACAACAGTCACCCGTCCATTGTCTCAAAGCCGGACAAATCGGGCAGAATTCCGGGCGGGATGCCGACGGCGGCAATGAGTCCCACTGTATTTAATCCCCCTGCGCGTGATCCCGCTCTGCCCACTCCCGCTGTACTCATTCACGTGGCGCGGAACGCCGTCCCCGCCGGGTCGCCGACGGCGCATCGGCTTCGGCACGTTCCCGGCCAGCCACCGCCGCGGCCGCCGCGAGCGCGCCGGTGTCGTCGACGTCGTCGGCCGTTATGGCGGCATGGCCGCCCGGGTGGGAACCAGCATCCGACGGGCGGGGCAGTTCAGCCGACCGGACGCCCGTGGCCTTGACCACCAGCACGGCGATCAGCGTGGTGACCGGAATCGCCAGGACCAGGCCGATGGAGCCGACCAGCGTGCGGATGACCTCCTCGGACAGTTCGGCGCTGGTCAGCGCCTCCCCCAGCGGACGGTTGTAGAGCATCACGATGATGAGGATGGGCAGGGCGGCCCCCGCATAGGCGAACGCAATGGTGTACACGGTGGAGGCGATGTGGTCGCGGCCGATCCGCATGGCCGAGGAGAACAGCTTCCGCGCACTCGTGTTGGGAGCGAGTTCATACAGTTCCCACACCGCGGATGACTGGGTGATGGTGACGTCGTTCAGCACGCCGAGCCCGGAAATGATGAGTCCGCACAGGATGATGCCGGAGATGGAGATGCTGTCCGAGATGTTCACCAGCGTGGCTGCGTCGTGGCTTCCCACGCCTGCGAGATTCGCAGCGTCGGTGGCCCAGGCCGCCAGCAGGGCGGTGATGCCCAGCCCGAAAATGGTGCCCAGCAGCGCCGTCGAGGTCCGCGCCGAGAATCCGTGCGCGAAGTACAGCACCCCGATCATGATTACCGTCGAGCCGACCAGGGCCAGCAGGAGCGGCGGTTTCCCCTCCACGAGGCCCGGGAGCATGAAGCTGCCCAACACAAAGTACGCGCCGACGAGGCCAATCAGGGCGCGCAGCCCTCGCCAGCGCGCCACGGCCACCACCACGACGGCGTAGAGGATGGCCAGCAGGATGATCGGCATGGTGCGGACAAAGTCCACAAAGATGTACGACGGCGACCCCTGGGCCGCCGGAGCATCGGCACCGCTGGCAGCCGCCTGGGCGTGGGACAGGTTCAGGTAGCGGATGTTGTCGCCCACCTTGACGCCGTGCGACTTGGCGATATCCGGGTTGATCACCACTTTGACCGGGTTGCCGCCCTTGTCCGGCTCGGTGAACGCAAAGGTGCACTGCGAGCCGCCGTCCGTGTTGCCCTGGGCCGTGCCGTCTTGGGCTGTCGTGTCTCCGGGTGTGCCCTCTCCGGCTGACGCCTGCGTGCAGCTCTCGGTGACGACACGCTGGATCCGTCCCGTGTCGAAAGTGACGCCCGGAGCTGCGGCATACGGGTTGGCCAGGGTCAGGCCTTCCTTGCTGCCCGAGGGCCAGAGAGCCGCCATGGCCGCAAGGGTCAGCAGGGTCAGCGGGATTAGCACCGCAGCCAGGATCCTGTTTGCTTTCCTGCGGGCGGCCATCGCTTCAGCGGTTGGCTCCGAATGCTCTGTGTGACCGTGGGAGTGACCTGCACCCATCAGCAGCTAAACCTCATGCTTGAACTCTACGGCGGCCGCCATAGGGTTGATAAATGAACGACGAAGTGTCGGAGGATGCAGCAGTGAGCCACCACCGAACTGACCACGAAGCGGTGCTGACGGTTCTGGCCCCATCCGGTCCCACCCGCGGTGTGGCCCTGGTGCTGCATGGCGGCAAGTCGCGCAGCTTTGAGCCCGTCCAGGCCCGGCACCTGAGCCCGGCGCGGATGGTCCCGTTCGCCCGCCACCTGCACGGTGCCGGCAAAAAGCACGGCCTGGAGGTCTGGGTCCTGCGGAACAGCGTGCGGGGCTGGAACGGCGAGGACATGACCCCTTTGAAGGATGCGCGTTGGGCGCTGGCCAAAATCCGCGCGGAGCACCCCGGCGTGCCCGTCTACCTGCTGGGGCATTCGATGGGCGGCCTCACCGCCATCTGCGCGGCGGACGAACCGGCCGTGGATGCCGTGGTGGCGCTGGCTCCGTGGCTCGACGGTGCCACTCCCGCCGCCGCGGTCACCGGACGTAAAGTGCTGATCGTGCACGGGGACGAGGACCGGTGGACGAGCCCGGCGGCATCGCTGCGGTTCGCGCGTCGAGCGGCGGCGGGAGCGGCGGAGATGAGGTACGTCTCGCTCCGCGGGGCCGGGCACTTCATGTTCCGGAGGGTCTGGCTGTGGCACAGGCTGGCCACGGGGTTCCTGATGAAGGCCTTCCTGGAACGGACCGGAGTTCCCGAGGCGGGGTCCTCCGCGTCCGCCGCAGCCCTGGACAGGGTGCTGCCCCCGTCCGGCGAGGCACTGCCCGTTGTCCTCTAACAGTTGGTGCCCTGTGAGAGTTGTTACGGGCAGTTTTGAGGCGGCGGTTTTAGGGAGGCGACCACTTTCATGAGCCCGTTTCCGTTGGAGGCGTTCATGGCCAGCCTGCCGTGGACAGCACTGGGCGTGGTGCTCGTGCTTGCCGTCACGTACGCCGTTGCCATCGGTGCCGGGGCCGTCGGCCAAGCGCGGCATTCGGTGATGGACGTGGCGTGGGGTCCGGGCTTTGTCGTCGTCGCGGTGATCTCGTTTGTCCTCTCGGCCTCGGACGGTGACAGCGGCAGGCGGGTACTCCTGCTGGTTCTGACGGGTATCTGGGGAATCCGGCTCGGCGCTCATATCGGTCGCCGGGCGCGCGGCGGCCATGAGGACCCCCGCTACGTGGCGTTACTCAAAGGAGCACGCGGGTCCCGGAACGCCTATGCCCTCCGCCGGGTCTACCTGCCACAGGGCCTCGTGATGTTCTTCGTCTCGCTGACCATTCAGGTGGGCATGTTCTCGACCGGTCCGCTGGGGCCGCTGGCCGTGGCGGGTTCGGCTGTGTGGCTGACCGGGTTCGTCTTCGAGTCAGTGGGCGACCGGCAGCTGGAGCAGTTCAAGAATGATCCGGCCCGCCGGGGAACCGTCCTCAACACCGGACTGCGGCGCTATACGAGGCACCCCAACTACTTCGGCGACGCCGCGGTCTGGGCAGGGCTGTTCCTCACCGTGGCGGAGTCCTGGCCTGGGGTGCTGACTGTCCTCTCCCCCGCGCTGATGATCTGGACGCTGGCCGCCAAGACCGGGAAGCCGCTCACGGAGAGGGCCATGTCAGGCCGCCCCGGCTACCGTGAATACATGCAGTCCACCAGCGGCTTCATCCCCTGGCCGCCCCGGCGCCACTGAAGGGCGGCAGGAACCCTATGTCCTGGACCCCCGCTGCCAGCGACCGCTTCTACCGCCTCCTCGTACGGGCAGGGCTATTCCTGCGGTGGCTGTTCCGGATCCGCCTGATTGTGACCGGGCAGGAAAACCTGCCGGACGGGAAAGCCGGTGCCGTCGTCGCCATCACCCACTTCGGCTATCTGGACTTCGCGGCCGCCGAGCTTGTGTTCTGGGCGCACAACCGCGGGCAGCTGCGGTTCATGATCCATCAGGGAGCCGCAGACCACTGGCTGGCGGGTCCTTTCATCAGCGCAGCGGGCCAGGTGGTGGTGGGCTACGGTTCGGGAACTACGGCCTATGACGACGCAGTGGCCAGACTCCGCGCCGGTGAATACTTGGCCGTCCTGCCCGAGGCCGGGGTCAGCCGCAGCTTCAGGGTCCGCGAATGCAAGACCGGGGCCGTGAGGATGGCGGCCGAGGCGGGCGTGCCGCTCATTCCGGTATCCGTCTGGGGTGCCCACCGGATCCTGACCCGCGGCAACGGCCTTCCGCTGCACAGCGTCAGCCGCGCGCCGGTCCGCGTGCACATCGGTGAGCCCTTGCATCTGGCCACGGGTATCGATGCCGACGCCGAAACGGCGCGGCTCCGCAGGACGCTCCAGGCCGGAATCGACGCCGCCATCGCCAGCTTCCCCGTGGCGGTGCGGCCGGGCGACTGGTGGCTGCCGGCGGATCTCGGGGGCGGCGCAATGTCCGAGGCGGAACGCCAAAGGCTCGATGCCGCCGATCTGGCGAGGGACCGCCGTCGTACTTCCCGAACAACAGCGGCCCCGGAGGGGAACACCCCAAGTGAGTAGCAGCACAGGGCGTTCCCAAGGCTGGGAACCCCCTGTGCTGCTACTGGGTTGGGTCAGTCGGAGACGACGAACGTCTCGGAGCCCTGGCGCCGGGCCTTGCCCGCTTCCATCAGGGGCCCGACGACGGCGCGCAGCGCTGTCATTGAATCGTCCACTTCCATGAGCACCGGGTATTGGTACGCGATGAGTGCCAGCAGGTCGCGGACCGCGGCCTGCGCCTCGTCGGCATCCAGCTCCGGCTCATGGCCGACGAACACATCGGAGGGGTGATCGGAATTCCCCTGCGCATAGCTGATCGCGAAGGCCTGGATCCTGCCCTTGCGGCTTGCCGGCACGCCGGACCCGAAGGCGCTGGCTTTCGGGGCGCGCAGCACGATCGCGCCGTGCGCACCGCTGAGCTCGTCCAGGAACAGCCGCTGCACCGTGCCGATGCCCAGTTCACCCGGGCTGTCCCAGCCGTGGACGGACGAGTAGTACCGTCCCACGACGTCTGAAAGCTCCACCGAGCCGGTGGCCAGGTCCTCGATGCGCTCCGACGCCGCTTCCTCGGAACCGTCGCCGAAGACCGGCAGCTTCAGGGCCGCCGGCTCCACCACGACGAGCCGGGTGTGCTGGATCGGGGTGAGCCCCGCGGCCTCCGCGAAGGCGGCACCGGAGGTACCCGGCTCCACCTTGCAGCGCAGCCGGGTAACGCCCGACGGCGATCCCTCCGCCTCGCGGCGCAGCATCATGAGCAGCGTGGAACCGATGCCTGACCGGCGGTGGTCCCGTGCCACTTCGACGTACACCCACAGCCGCTCCGGGTGCAGGCTGGCCTCGTGGACCACGCCAGCGGCAACCGGGATGGCCACTCCGTCGACGACGTCCTCGGCCACGATGCAGCGCCGCCACGGCGCGTTGCCCGAGGGCGCGAGGGTGCCGCGGAACTGGCCCGCCTGGTCGGTTTCCGGGTCGCCCCAGACCTCCAGCAGGGCGAGGTCGTCGCCCTCGCGCCATTCACGGTATTGGATCGCCACGCCTAGGCGCCGATCAGCCGGGCGGCCAGGTAGCCCTCCACCTTGTCCAGGGACACGCGTTCCTGGCTCATGGTGTCGCGTTCACGGATGGTGACCGCCTGGTCCTCGAGCGTGTCGAAGTCCACGGTGATGCAGAACGGGGTGCCGATCTCATCCTGGCGGCGGTAACGGCGGCCGATGGCCCCGGCGTCGTCAAAGTCGATGTTCCAGTTCTTGCGCAGCTGGGTGCCCAGGTCCTTGGCCTTCGGGGAGAGGTCCTCGTTGCGGCTGAGCGGCAGCACAGCAGCCTTGACCGGGGCGAGCCGCGGGTCAAGCTTGAGCACGGTGCGGACGTCCACGCCGCCCTTGGCGTTGGGGGCCTCGTCCTCGGTGTAGGCGTCGATGAGGAACGCCATGAAGGACCGGGTCAGGCCGGCGGCCGGCTCGATCACGTACGGGGTGAAGCGCTCGTTGGTGGCCTGGTTGAAGTAGCTGAGGTCCGTCCCGGAGGCCTTGGCGTGCGTGGAGAGGTCGAAGTCCGTGCGGTTGGCGATGCCTTCCAGCTCGCCCCACTCGGAGCCCTGGAAGCCGAAGCGGTATTCGATGTCCGTGGTGCCCTTGGAGTAGTGGCTGAGCTTCTCCAACGGGTGCTCGAAGAAGCGGAGGTTTTCCTCGCGGATGCCCAGGCCGGTGTACCAGGACATGCGCTCCTTCATCCAGTACTGGTGCCACTCTTCGTCCGTGCCCGGCTCCACGAAGAATTCCATTTCCATCTGCTCGAACTCACGGGTGCGGAAAATGAAGTTTCCGGGCGTGATCTCGTTGCGGAAGGACTTGCCGATCTGGCCGATGCCGAACGGCGGCTTCTTCCGGGAGGTGGTGAGCACGTTGTTGAAGTTCACGAAGATGCCCTGGGCGGTTTCGGGGCGCAGGTAGTGCAGGCCTTCCTCGCTGGCCACCGGGCCCAGGAAGGTCTTCAGGAGACCGGAAAATTCCTGCGGCTCGGTCCATTCACCGCGGGTTCCGCAGTTGGCGCAGGCGATGTCCTTGAGTCCGTTCTCGGCGGGACGGCCCTTCTTCTCCTCGTATTCCTCTTCGAGGTGGTCGGCACGGTAGCGCTTGTGGCAGGACAGGCACTCGACGAGGGGGTCAGAGAAGACCTCCACGTGGCCGGAGGCCTCCCATACCTGGCGGGGCAGGATCACGGAGGAGTCCAGGCCAACCACGTCCTCGCGGCCGCGCACCACCGACTGCCACCACTGGCGCTTGATGTTTTCCTTCAGCTCGGCACCGAGGGGTCCGTAGTCCCACGCGGAACGCGAGCCTCCGTAGATCTCGCCGGCCTGGAAAACGAAACCTCTCCGCTTGGAAAGGGAAATGACCTGGTCGAGGACGGATTTTGCTGCCATGGGAACTCCAATTTCTACAGGGCCGCTGGGTGCGGTCCGCGGTGTCTCTGGCCCTGGACCGCGGCTGGATGCCGGGCGGGGGCGTGGGAAAGGGAAAACAGTGCAGGAAGCTGCGAGACCTAGCCTACCGGGAGCTGCCCCCGGAAGGCGCCCCTCACCTTCGAAGGGCACCCCGCGGCCAGGGCAGTGTGGCCACGACGATGGAAGCGAGGGTCAGCAGGGTCCCCAGAACGGTGGCAGCCTCCACCACGGTGCCCGGCGTCGGCACCAGCAGGTCCAGGCCGAGCGACCCCAGCAGCTGGCCGGCGATCATGCCGAGGCCCGTCACCAGCACCCCGAGGCTGCGCACCAGCAGCGCGCCGAGACCAATGAACACGCAGCCCATGGGCCCGCCGAGATAGTACCACCATTCCGCCGGCAGCGGGTTCGCCGGCCCGGCGACGGCCACCTTGATGGACCAGGCCACCCACAGCACGCAAGTGCCGGCGATGAAGTTCACCAGCGTGGCCGCGATCGGGGTGCCGTAGTGCACGGTGGCGGTGCCGTTCATGCCCTGCTGGAAGCTCATAAGGAAGCCTGCGAGAACCGGCAGGATGATCGGCAGCAGGAGTGCTGCGGGGTCGGCAGCCCCGGCGCCTGCCGCGCCACCGGACGCACCGGCCGCGCCGGAAGCGAAGCGGGGTGACACCGCCCACGAAACGGCCGCGATGGTGAGGATACAGCCAATGACCCGGATACCGGTCACGGACTTCTTGCCCGCCGGGCCGATGCCCAAGCGGTCAACAAGGAGGCCGCTGAGGGTCTGTCCGGTGACGGTCGCCACGGTGAAGAGGGCGATGCCCAGCAGCCCCACGGTGAAGGATTGCGCGAAGACGAAGAACGCACCAATGCCGCCCGCGAGCGCGTAGTACGGCGGGAAGCGGCGTTCACGCAGCGCGGGCAGGATCCGCGCGAGGCCGGCGCGCCCGCGGGGAGCCAGCAGGGACACGACGACCATCACGATCAGCCCGGTGCTGAAACTGACGACGGCGGCGGCGATGCCGTCACCGAGGCGTGCACCAAGGGCCCCGTTGATCCGCCCCTGGACGGGAATGGCAAGGCCCGAGGCCACGGCCATGGGAAGGCCCACGGCAAGGGGCAGCCGGGGTGCATGGGTCATTGGTTTCACCTTACGTCAGGCATCATTACTGGTATGAGCAACCCGGAAATCGAAGAGATCCCCATCCGCGACACCATGATCCGCCTGGGCCAGCTCCTGAAGCTCGCCAACCTCGTGGAGGACGGCGTGGAGGCTACGGAGCTGATCAAGAACGGCCTGGTCAAGGTCAACGGTGAGATCGACGACCGGCGCGGCCGGCAGCTTCACAACGGGGACACGGTGACGGTGAACGGCCAGACCGTCCGGGTCAGCGCTCCCCAGGCGTAAAAGCTTGCTTCTGTAGGAGGGCCTATTTCGCAAGTACCTCGTGGGTGAGGAACTCGGACACGTGCCCTACTTCCTGGGCGTTGATGCCGTGCCACATGCCGGTGTAGAGCACCTTGGTCAGCTTCACGTGCTTGCGGACCCAGCCCATCGTGTACTCGATCTTGTCCGGCGTGATGACCGGATCCTGCTGGTCCCGGCCCCAGAACAGCGGCACTGTTCCGTCCAGCTCGGCGTCACGGAACTCGCCGTCGGACTCAGCGTTGACCACAAAGCCTGAAAGGCCGACGACAGCGGCAAAGTCAGCGGGCCGCTGACGCAGCAGCGTGGTGGCCATGGCCATGCCCATCGAGAACCCAAGCAGGGTCACGGACGGGTGGTTGGCCTTGACCGTGTCCAGCCAGTCGAGCACGTACGCCGACGCGGCCTTCACGGCGTCGACGGAATATTCGATCGAGCCGGTCAGCGGGAACCAGGAAAAGCCCGGTCCCATGGCGATGGGTGCCCGGACCGACGCAACCGTGAACTCGTCCGGGAGCATGTCAGCCAGGCTGAGGAGGTCCTGCTCGTTCGCGCCGTAGCCGTGCAGCAGGACGAGCAGTGGCTTGCCGGCCCTGGCTTCCTCAGGCTTGGACCACAGAACAACGGGGGCGGGAAAGGAGTCGGCTAAAGTCATGGCTCCATTCTTACAGTTACCCACTGGTAACAACCTACGGTGGCGTAGCCAGGCGCTTGCGGTCCAGGATGGAAGCGCGAGCGGAAGTAGCCGGCGGGTGGCTGGGGTGAGCGGCTGTTGATTCGGCGGGTGCTGTGTCAGGCGGCTGAACCGCCCAAAGCTGACTGAACTGCTAAGGGTGACTGAACCGCCAAAGGTGAGGAGCGACGTCGGGCATGGAACCCCTTGAGGTGCTGCGGACGCGGCTCACCGGCCAGCAGCTGAGGGGGCCGCGGGCGGCCACGGCGGAGGAAGCCGTGAAGAACCTGCTGGCCGTACAGGCGCAGGAGTTCCCCTATGCGCGCTGGTCCCTGGCCCAGCGGACTGGTGGCGCGACGGCCGTCGACGTGGAGCAGGCACTTGCCGACGGTCGCATTCTCCGGACTCACATCCTGCGCCCCACCTGGCATTTTGTGCACCGCGATGACCTGCCGTGGCTGCGGGCCTTGTCCGCACCCCGGCTGCACCAAGTGAACGGCGGCACCTACCGCAGCACGGGGATCGACAATGAGGCAGCGTCCAGGAGCGCCGACGTGCTCGCGGAAGCGGTGGCCGGCGGAGTGCACCTCACCCGCGAGCAGCTGGCCGCCAGGCTTCAGGGTGCCGGCTTCGCCGCCAAGGGACTCGGCCTCGCGTACCTGATCATGCATGCCGAGATCAGCGGCGTGCTGGTGAGCGGCGCGCCCGTCCGAAGTCCCGGCGGCGCCCTGCGGCAGACGTACGCGGCGTTCGATGAGCGCGTCGCCGGGGCTGCCCCGGCTGCCGTGCTCTCCCGGGAGGAGTCGTTGGCGGCCCTGGCGCTGCGGTATTTCGGGAGCCGCGGGCCTGCCACCGTCCGGGACTGCGCGGACTGGTCCGGACTCACGGTGACTGATGTGCGCAAGGGGTTGGCGCTGGCGGAGGAGACCGCTCCGGGCGCCATCGTTGCCGCCAGCTTCGACGGCGCTGACTTCTATCTTCGGCCGCCGGATTCGGGAGGGGAGACAGTGGGGCACAGTGGCGGACCGGGGCGGGGCTTGGAAGCAGAGCGGGCCGGGGATGGGCGGCCGCAGATCGATCTGGTCCAGTGCTACGACGAATACATCATGGGCTATTCGGTCTCACGGCATTACTTCGGCGGAACCGCGCCCGCCTATCCCTTTGGCGACACTCCCATGCACGTGGTCCTGTCCGATGGAGTGCTGGCGGGCTCCTGGCGGCACTCGCTGGTCCGGCGCGGATCCGCCGCGCAGCGCTGCGAACTCGACATCCGTCTCACCCGGCCGCTCGGCCATGCCGCTGAGCAGGCGCTGGCGGTGGCAGTGGCTGAATACGGGGACTTCCTCGAAATACCGACAGTCCGGATTCCGGCGGGATCCTGACTTCCAGCGCAGCTTTCCGGTGCAGCCGTGCGCTGTGGGCATAAGGATCCCGGGCGCGTTTCCTGACAGGACTAAGCTGGAATGGACACTCACCGGGAGGCTACACCGTGTTCGACTTGTTTTTCTGGATCATCATTCTGGCCGTCCTGATTCCCATGGGCATGCGGATGTACCGGAGGTCAGTCCAACAGCGGAACCAAGGGCCCGGCCTGCCCGGACAGTACCCGGGCCAGCTTCCCAATCCGGGACCCGACCAGTTCGGCAATCAGCCGGGCAGCCCGTTCGGAGGCCCATTCCAGGGCCGTCCGGACAACCGGCCGCGGGACGGCTACACGCAGCAGGACTACTTCAGCGGCGGATTGGGATTCCCCCAGCGCGGTGGCCGGGAAGAGCTTCCGCCCCTGAATCAGCCATACCCGGATCAGCAATACCCGCCATACCCGAACCAGCCCGGCCCGAACGAGCCGTACCCTAACCAGCCCCAGCCACAGCAGAACCCGGCCCCTTCCTCTGGACCGGCGCCCTCGGCTCCCCCGCCGCCGTCGGCTCCGCAAGGGTTCCGTGCACGGAAACTGGCTGAGCTGGATCAGCAGTACAGCGACGGCCAACTCTCCATGGAGGAGTACATGGCCCGGCGCAACGACATCATGAACGGCTAGGCAGCGGCTACAAGCTCCCCGGCGCGCATCCGCAGGGCCTCAAGTGTCCGTTCGCACAGGAATGGCGACAGCCCGCGTGCCGCTGCTTGTGGCTGCGGGACGCGGGCTGAGGCCCAGACCGGTCTTGACCGGCCCGGGAACCGAGTTTCGAGGTCAGTCGATCTGCGGGAAGCCGAGGTCAATGACCGAGGTGGACGGGTCCGGCCAGCGCGTGGTGACCACCTTGCCGCGGGTGTAGAACCGGATGCTGTCCGGGCCGTACATGTGGGTGTCGCCGAACAGGGAGTTCTTCCAGCCTCCGAACGAGAAGGTGCCCACCGGGACCGGGATGGGCACATTTACGCCCACCATGCCGGCGTCGACGTCGAACTCGAACTGCCGTGCGGCGCCGCCGTCGCGGGTGAAGATGGCCGTGCCGTTGCCGAACTCGTTCTCGTTCACCAGCCGGACGGCGTCGCTGTACGTGTCGACGCGGACGACTGACAGGACCGGGCCGAAGATCTCGTCGTCGTAGACCTTCATGCCCGGCTTTACGTGGTCCACCAGGCTGACGCCGATGAAGAAGCCGTTCGAATCGAACTGCTGGGAGCGCCCGTCGACGACGACGGTGGCACCTTCGTTTTCCGCTCCCGCAACGTAGGAGGCCACGCGGTCCCGGTGCTCCGCGGTAATCAGCGGACCCATCTGGGAGGCCGGGTCGGTTCCCGGGCCGATCTTGAGGCCCGCCATGCGGCTGGAGATCGCCTGCACCAGGTCGTCGGCGATGTTACCCACCGCCACCAGGACGCTGACGGCCATGCAGCGTTCACCCGCCGAACCGTAGGCCGCGGAAACTGCAGCGTCGGCCGCCATGTCCAGGTCGGCGTCGGGCAGCACAACCATGTGGTTCTTCGCGCCGCCCAGGGCCTGGACCCGCTTGCCGTGGTCGGCCGCCCGCTTGTAGATCGACTGCGCGATGGGCGTCGAGCCGACAAAGCTCACGGCTTTGACGTCGGGGTGCTCGAGCAGGACGTCAACGGCTTCCTTGTCACCCTGGACCACGTTCAGCACGCCGGCGGGCAGCCCCGCCTCGGCAAAGGCCTCGGCGATGAAGATGGCGGCCGACGGGTCCTTCTCGCTTGGCTTCAGCAGCACGGTGTTGCCGCAGGCCAGCGCACTGCCGATCATCCACAGCGGCACCATGGCCGGGAAGTTGAAGGGGGTGATGCAGGCCACGACGCCCACCGGCTGGCGTACGGAGTGGACGTCGACGCCGTTGGAGACCTGCTCGGAGCGCTCACCCTTGAGCATGTGGGACAGGCCGGTGGCAAACTCGATGTTTTCCAGGCCGCGGGAAATTTCACCCGCAGCGTCGGAGAGAACCTTGCCGTGCTCGCTGGTGAGAATCGCCGCGAGCTCGGGCTTGCGCTGGTTCAGGATCTCGCGGACCCGGAAGAAGATGTTGGTGCGCTTGGCCAGGCTGGTGGCCCGCCACGCGGGCAGCGCCGCGCGGGCGGCTGCGATGGCTTCCTCGGTCCTCGACGCCGAGGCGAGGACAACCTGCTTCTCCTGGTCGCCGGTGGCGGGGTTGAAGACAGGGCCGAAGCGTTCGGCGTCGGTGACGCGGCTGCCGTTGATGAAATGCGGAATGGTTTCCAAGGGAAGTCTCTTTTCGTGTTTCAGAGTGGGGAAGATTCGGTGGCAGGGGCTACTTGGCGGAGTCCAGCGAGCCGTCGGCGAGCTTGATGATCATTGAGCAGTCCTTGCCCGCTTCGCCGGCGTCGATGAGCTGCTGGAACAGCTGCTGGACGTGCTTGCCGATCTCGAGCGGCGTGCCGGTGTCCTCGGCGGCGCTGATGGCAAGGCCGATGTCCTTGTTGGCCAGTTCGGTGGTGAAGGTGGGCGCAAAGTCGTTGTTGGAGGCGGCGGTGGGGACCACGCCGGGCACCGGGTACCAGGTCCGCAGCGCCCAGGAGTCACCCGAGGAAACGGACGCGATGTCCCAGAAGACCTGCTTGTCCAGGCCCAGCCGGTCTGCCAGGACGGCCCCCTCGGCGGTGGACGCCAGGTTGATGAAGAGCATCAGGTTGTTGCAGATTTTGGCCGCTTGCCCGGTGGTGGCGCCACCGGTGGGGATGATGTTGGCTGCCATCGGCCCGATGTAGCCGGTGGCGTCTGCGACGGCCCCCTCCTCGCCACCCACCATGAAGGTCAGCGTCCCGGCCTTCGCCCCGCTCATGCCGCCGGACACGGGGGCATCCACAAAGTGGAAGCCGGCGGCAGCAGCGGCGTCGTGCAGTTCCTGGGCGGACGCAATATCGATGGTGGAAGAGTCCACGAGCAGCGTGCGGGTGTCAGCGTGCGCCAGCACGCCGTCGTGGCCCAGGTATACGGCACGGGCGTGCTCACCCTTGGGCAGCATGGTGAACACGACGTCAGCGCCGTCGACGGCCTCGGCAATGCTGCCAACCGGCTTGACGCCGGCCTCCTCGGCGGCGGCAAGCGCCGGGGGGTTGAGGTCAAAGCCGCGGACGTCGTGCCCGGCCTTCGCCAGGTTCGCGGACATAAAACCGCCCATGTTGCCGAGGCCGATCCAACCGATGACTGCCATTTCGCAAGCTCCTTTGCTTCGGATCCGGCCGCACGGGCCGGAAGGGTCTGTGTCCACCATCACACCCTGCTAGAGTGCAATCAAGGGGAAAAACTACAGACGGTATGTGCACTGATGCACATGGACGAAAGGCTCGCCGTGGACCAAAGGCGCCTTCCCAGCCCGGACGACCTGTTGATCCTGCTGACAGTTGCGCGCCTGGGCAGGTTCAACGCGGTGGCGGAAACGCTGGGCACCACCCACACCACCATCTCCCGCCGGATCCTCGCCCTGGACAAGCAGCTTGGCGGGCGCACTCTCGAACGCAGCCCGCACGGCTGGGAACTGACCCAGCTCGGCGCGTCCGCCGTGGAGGCGGCGGAGGCCATCGAGAGCACCCTCGGATCGCTCTCCGGCCTGATCAGCCAGGACCAGAGCGCCCTGTCCGGGCTGGTGCGCGTGGCCACGACGGACGGTGTCGGAGCCGTGTTCGTCACGCCCGCGCTGGTCCGGCTGCAGCAGCAGAACCCGCAGCTGAACATCGAGATGCTGAGCGCCACGCGGAAGGTCAGCCAGAACAGATCCGGCGTGGACCTGGAGATCGTGGTGGGCCGGACTGACGTCAGCAACGCCCAGACCATCTTCCTGAGCAACTACTACCTGCGCCTCTACGCCAGCCCCGGCTACGCCGCGGAGCACGGTCTGCCGGAAACGCTCGACGACGTCGGGCAGCACGGCTTTGTCTCCTACGTTGAGTCCGCGCTCCAGGTGGCGGAGCTGGGGCACCGCTGGTCCTCGCAACTGCCCATGCCCAGCTCGAGCTTCCAGGCCACGAGTGTGTTCGCCCAGATGGAGGCGGTGCGGCAGGGCGCAGGCATAGGGCTGCTGCCGAATTTCATGTTGGCCGGGCAACCGGACTTCGTTCCCGTGCTCGCCGACGACTTCGAGCGCCAGCTCCCCATCTGGGCGGTGGCACGGCCGGAATCCCTCCGCTCGGCCGCGGTGCAGGCCGTCGTCGCGTCCCTCAAGGAGGAAGTGAAGGCCCGGGCAGCGGTGCTGGCGGGCTGAAGCGGGCGCAGACCGGCACCCAGCCCTCAGGCCCTGACCCAGTTCAGGCCGTGCCCCCGTCAGGCCGTGCCCCCGTCAGGCCGTGCCCCCGTCAGGCCTGGAACAGGCGCCGTACCACCTGCCCTGATGCCAGTGCGTCCAGCCCCTCGTTGATCTCGGTGAGAGGCCTGGTGTCGGTGTGCAGCAGCTCCACCGGCAGCCTGCCCTCGCGCCAGTAACCCAGGTAGAGCGGGATGTCGCGCCCGGGAACGGCGTCGCCCATGTACGACCCGAGGAGCCGTTTGCCGGCTCCGGCGAACTGAAGCGCCGGCACCGTCAGCTCGGCCGACGGATGGGGCAGGCCAACCGAAACCACGGCGCCACCCCGCGTCACGTGCCCGAGGCACGCGGCGATCACACCGGGAGAGCCAACGGCTTCGATGGCGACGTCGACGCCGTCGCCGGCGGCTTCCTTGATGAGTCTGGCCGCGTCGTCAGGCGTCCCTACGGCTGTGGCACCGCAATCGAGGGCGAGCTGGTGCTTGCCGGGATTGGGATCGATGGCGATCACGCTGCCGGCCCCCGTGAGGGAGGCGGCCATGACGGCGGAAAGGCCCACCGCCCCGAGCCCGAAGACGGCCACCGACTGGCCGGCCGTGACAACGGCCGTATTCAGCACCGCTCCCATTCCGGTGAGCACAGCGCAACCAAACATCGCCCCAACGGTGTCCGGGACGTCGTCGTCAATCACCACCACCGATTCCCGGGCCACCACGGCGTAGTCGGCGAAGGCCGAGACACCCAGATGGTGGTTGATCCGCTCCCCCGAGGGCGTCCGCAGCAGGGCCTCGCCGTGCAGCAGGTCGCCGGAGCCGTTGACCTCCGCCGCCCGGTGGCAGAGCGCAGGACGGCCGGAGCGGCACGCGCGGCAGTCCCCGCAGCTCGGGACGAAGACCAGCACCACGTGGTCGCCGACCGACACGTCGGAGACGCCGGCGCCGACGGACACGACGCGCCCCACCGCCTCGTGGCCCAGCGCCATGGGAAGGGGCCGGACCCGTGAACCGTCCACCACAGAAAGATCCGAGTGGCACAGGCTGGAGTAGGTGATGGCAACGCCCAGCTCACCGGCGCGCGGTTCCGGCCCATCCAGCTCCTGCACCACCAGGGGCCGGGCGTCCGTGTAGCTGGGCTTCTGCGGTGCAGTACCGGTCCTGGGGACGGTCGAGTAGAGGACTGCTGCTTTCATGGAAATCCTTGGGGTCGGTGAACGGGCAACTGCCCGGCCCGCGTGCATGGCGGTCCGGGCAGCTGCTGAATGCTCGTAGGTGTCTGGGCCAGGGCGCCTTGTTTATTTCTTGCCGGCCGCGAGCAGGTCCGCGGTGCCCTGGGCGTCGGCCGCGTCCACGTCGTGGAGCGAGACGCCGCGGGTCTCCTTCAGGAAGAACACCGCCACGGCGGTGATGGCGCAGGCGATGAGCAGGTAGATGGCCACCGGAACGGAGGACTTGTAGGTGGAAAGGAGCGAGGCGGCGATGATCGGAGCGAGTGAGCCGGCGACGATGGAGGTCACCTGATAGCCCAGGGAGACGCCGGAGTAGCGCATCCGGGTGGGGAACATTTCCGCCATGATCGCAGGCTGGCCGGCGTACATGAGCGCGTGGAACAGCAGTCCGATCATGATGGAAGCCAGGATGATCAGGTCGTTCTTGGTGTCCATCATCGGGAAGGCGAAGAAACCCCAAGTGGCGCCCAGGATTGCGCCGGCCATGTAGACGGGCTTGCGGCCGAAGCGGTCCGAAAGCTTGCCCACCAGCGGAACGGCCACGAAGTGCACGGCGTGGGCCATCAGCAGCAGTAGCAGGATCCGCGTCGTGTCGGCCTGGACCACGGTCTTGAGGTAGGTGATGGAGAACGTCACCACGAGGTAGTAGAGGATGTTTTCTGCAAAGCGAAGGCCCATGGCGGTGAAGACGCCGCGCGGGTAGCGCTTGAAGACCTCGGCAACGCCGTAGCCCTTGTGCCCGGCCTCGACCTCTTTGCGGGCTTCGAGGAAGATCGGGGCGTCGTTGACCTTGGTGCGGATGTAATAGCCGATCACGACGATCACCGCGGAGAGCCAGAACGCCACGCGCCAGCCCCAGCCAAGGAAGGCTTCCTGGGTCAGCGTCGAGGACAGGATGAACAGCACGGCCGTGGCGAGCAGGTTGCCCATCGGCACGGCCGACTGCGGCCAGCTGGCCCAGAATCCGCGGGACTTGCTGGGGCTGTGCTCTGCGACGAGGAGAACCGCGCCGCCCCATTCACCGCCAACGGCGAAGCCCTGCGCGAACCGCAGGAACACCAGGAGCGCGGGCGCCCAGTAGCCGATCTGCTGGAACGTCGGCAGGCAGCCCATCAGGAAGGTGGAGACGCCAACCAGGATGATGCTCAGCTGCAGCAGCTGCTTGCGGCCGAACTTGTCGCCGAAGTGACCGAAGACGATGCCGCCGATCGGGCGGGCAACGAATCCGACCGCGTACGTGAGGAAGGCGGCGATGATGCCGTCCAGCTCGGTGCCGGCGTTGGGGAAGAAGGCCTTGCCGAAGACCAGCGTGGCAGCCGAAGCGTAGAGGAAGAACTCATACCACTCCACGACGGTGCCGGCCATGGATGCCGTGACAACTTTCTTGAGGCCTGAGGCCTTGACGTCGGTTTCCTCTACACGCCTTGCGGCGGAGCTTTCCGTACTCATTGCAAACTCCTTCGGCGTCTTCCTCGACGCCACGGGGACCGGTCGATGGCGAAGGGTGTGTGATGCGCACCACTAACGCCGGATTCAACGAGTATGGTCTGCCAATGAAGCAAGCTCAACGCCGAATAGTGCAGGGCGCATCTGCATTAATGCACACATAGGGCATGGGCGTTGCCACGTTACGGTCGGCTTCGGCCGCCTGGACCGGGCCTAAAGTCAGTTGAGGAGGTGTGCCCTGAGCTGGGCGTTCAACTGGCCGATCTCCGTGAGGAAGCCGTCGTGACCGATCGGCGAATCGATCATGTGGACATCCACGTTTCCCGGCAGGGACTCGGCGAGTTCCAGCGACTGGGCGGGAAAGTACAGCCGGTCTGACTCCACGGCCGCAACGAAGAAGTCGGCGGTGGTCCGGGCGAGGGCCTCCTTGAGCGTTCCCCGCCCGCGGGTGACGTCATGGCTCATGAGTGCTTCCGTCAGGGCGATGTAGCTGTTGGCGTCGAAGCGCCGGACCAGCTTGTTGCCCTGGTGGTCGAGGTAGCTCTCCACCTGGTAGCGGCCGCGGCCCGCCAGGGCATCGGCCTGCAGCGGCTCTTCAGCGGCCTGGGCGTTCCTGCCGAACCGGAAATCGAGTTCGTAGGCAGACCGGTAGGTGATGTGTGCAATCCGCCGTGCGAGCGCCAGGCCATCCGCGGGTTCCGGTCCGCCGTAGTAGTCACCGCCGTTGAAATGGCGGTCCTGCCGGATGGCAAGCGTCTGCGCCTGGGCGAAGGCGATTTGTTCGGCCGTGCTCCTGGCGCCAACGGAGATGACACCGCAGCGGCGCACCCGCTCCGGGAAAGTGACTGCCCATTCGAGGGCGCGTGCCCCGCCCATGGACCCGCCCACCACGGCGTGCCAGCTGCTGATGCCGAGCCGGTCAGCCAGCCGCGCCTCGGCAACGGTGGAGTCCCTCAGCGTCACCAGCGGAAAGCGTGAACCCCAGGGCTTGCCGTCCGGAGCGGTCGACGACGGCCCGGTGGACCCGTAGCAGCCGCCCAGGATGTTGATGGAAATGACGAAGAACCTGTCGGTGTCCGCCGGCGCACCGGGCCCGGCGAGCTGTTCCCACCAACCTTCTTCAGTCCCCGCGCCGCCCCGGGTCACGTGCGTGTCCCCGGTGAGGGCATGCTGAACGAGGATGGCGTTGGAACCGTCCTCGTTGAGCGTTCCCCAGGTTTCGTAGGCCAGGGTCACGTCCGGCAGGAATCCCCCGGCCTCAAGTTCCAGGCTGCCGATGTTGAGGTGCTGGACAGAGCCGTCGGAAACTCGGCCGTCGGGAACAGTGCCGTCCGGAACGGTGCCTTGCGGAGCCTTGCCGGCCGGAACGTCGGTGCTGACGGAAATCGTCATAGGTAAACCTCTTCTACGCGCTTGCCCGCCGGCAGCTGTCCGGCAGGCCAGGTCCTCACCCGGGGCACCCCACCGCGGAAGGAGGGTTGCCGGCCAGCAAGCCGGGGCTGTCGCTGGCACTCATGACCTGCTGCCAGTTTACGAAACAGTCGTACGGCTGCGCGAAGATTGTGACGGCTGTGTGACTCCCGGCCCCTTCACGGGACGGGGGTCACACCGGTAGCGCGGGAAAGTCAGGCGCCTTTTGGCTGGCCCGTCCCTGCACTGGCCCGTCCCTGCACAGGCCCGCGCTTGCTGCACGGCGGGCGCCGCGCAGCCAGGTCTTCACCCTGGGCACCCCGCCGCGGTTGGAGGGTTGCCGGCCAGCGAGCCGGGGCTTTGTTCGTTGGCATTCATGACCTGCGACCAGCGCAGGAATGGGACTGTTACGCGCACAGCTTTGTGACGAACTTCGTCAAAGTATGGACTTTTCACAAGGTTAGGCAACCCTTAGCTGAGAGCCCCGTCACAAAGTGCCAAGATGAGGGCATGCGCATGGATCACGTCTCTTACGCCTGTGAACACGATGGCCTCGCGGCCACCACCGAACGTATCTCCTCTGCCCTCGGCGTCGAAGCCGTAAAGGGCGGAGTGCACCCCCGGTTTGGGACCCGGAACATGATCATTCCCCTGGCCGGACACAAGTACCTTGAGGTCGTTGAGGTTTTGGACCACCCGGCGTCGGACAAGGCGCCGTTCGGCCAGGCCGTCCGGGCCAGGTCCGCGTCGGGCGGCGGCTGGATGGGCTGGTGCGTCGAAGTTGACGACCTCGCCCCCTTCGAGGAACGCCTGGGCCGCTCCGCGGTCAAAGGCAACCGCAAGTTCCCTGACGGCCGCGAACTTGTCTGGCAGCAGATCGGCATCCTGGGCCTGATTGCGGACCCGCAGGTTCCCTACATGCTGAAGTGGGAGGGCGATCCGGAACTGCACCCGTCCAACGCCTACGACAGCAATGTGAAGATGTCCAGCCTCACGATCGCGGGCTCTGCCGAGCGCGTGACCGAGTGGCTCGGCGAGCCCGTCGAAAGGCCGCTGGAGGACGTCGCCGTGAACTGGCTCGCCCCGCACGGAACGCCGGGCATCCTCTCGGTCACGTTCGAAACCGCAGCGGGAGCCGTCACCATCTGACGCACTTTCGCCCTTCACTTCGGCCGCCATCAGCGGGTGCCAATGACGTCACCCGCCGATGGCGGCCGAATCACTTTTAAGGGCTGGCGCTGGCCCGGCACATCGGCCTCGCCGAATGGCTGATCCCTACCCCAGGCCGGCTACCCCAGGCCGGCCGCTTTGCCGAACAGGCTGAACCCGACGAACGCGACGATGTCCAGCAGGGCGTGCGCAACGACGAGCGGCATCACCCGGCGGGTCCTGGTGTAGATCCAGGCGAAGACCACGCCCATGATGGCGTTTCCAATGAAGGGTCCGAAGCCCTGGTACAGGTGGTAGCTGCCACGGAGCATTGAGGACACAAAGATCGCCAGGGGCACTGACCAGCCGAATTTGCCGAACCGGTCCAGGAGATAGCCCACCACAATGACTTCCTCCACGACCGCGTGGCGCAGGGCGGACAGGATCAGCACGGGCACCGTCCACCAGTAGGCGTCCAGGCCGCTGGGGATGATCGCCGTCGTGATGCCCAGGGCACGTCCGGCGGCGTAGAGGCCCAGCGAGGGGATGCCGATCAGGGCGGCCAGCCCGAGCCCCTGCAGCAGGTCCTTGCCCGGCCGGGCAAAGTTGAATCCTAGCTTCCGGAACGCGGAACCGGCGTCGTGCCCCGACCCCGACTTCGCCTGGCGCTGGTCGGTCAGGAAGAAGATCACCAGCAGGACCGGCACCAGGGCGAAGATGATGTCCAGCAGCTGGTAGGTCAGGTCGAAATATTCGCGCGTGCTTTGCGACCGGTTCAGCGTGGACGTCCCCTGCGACAGCGGTGCCCGGCTCATTTTGTCCAGCAGCTGCACCACAGAGTAAACGGCGGACTGGCCGAGCGACAGCCCGAGGACAATCCAGACTTCGAACCGCAGCCGACGGCGGGAGGGAACCAACATGTTCCTATCTTGCCTGCACCTGCTGGTACTTTCCTGTCAGCCAGTCGGTTCCTGTCCGGCCGCGGGCTGACCCTATGCTGGGGAACTATGAGCGCTCCCGGGAAAATCATCATGATCCGGCACGGCCAGTCGGCGGCCAACGCGGATACCTCCATCTACAACAGGGTGCCCGACTACCGGATTCCGCTGACGGAGCTTGGACTGGAGCAGGCGAAGGCCGCCGGGGAACGCATCCGGCGCGAGCTGGACGGGCGGCAGGTAAGCGTCTACGTCTCACCGTACCTGCGCGCCCACCAGACCCTCGAGGCGCTGAATCTGGGCCCCCTGACGGAGCGGGTGATCGAGGAGCCGCGGCTGCGCGAACAGGACTGGGCCAACTTCCAGATCTCAGGCGACATCGAGGACCAGAAGGAACTCCGCAACGCCTACGGCCACTTCTTTTACCGCTTCCGGGAGGGCGAGTCCGGCTCCGACGTCTACGACCGGATCTCCTCGTTCATGGAAACCCTGTACAGGCATTGGTCCAAGCCGGACTACTCCCCCAACGCCCTGCTGGTCACGCACGGGCTGACCATGCGCCTGTTCTGCATGCGCTGGTTCCACTGGTCCGTGGAATACTTCGAGTCGCTGAACAACCCCGAAAACGCCGAGGTCCGCATGCTGGTGCGCAACAGTTTGGGCAAGTACGAACTCGACACACCCTTCACCCAGTGGGTGGACCGGAGGGTGGACGAAACGGTGCTGGACGCCCCGCCGGTGATCTTCTAGGCGCCGGCCACCAGCACTTCGGTGCCGCGGGCTTCGAACGCGGCCTTGTCCGCCGCGGAGATGCCCGAGTCGGTGATGAGCCGGGTGAAGTTGTAGCCGTCCATGGTGGCGAACGCCCGGCGTCCCACCTTCGAGGAGTCTGCGATGACATAGGACTCGCTGGCGCGGCTGGCCAGCAGGGCGTTGACCGTTGCCTCGGCCTCGCCGGTGTTGGTGGGCCCCACCTCGGCGTCGACGCCGTTGACCCCGATGAAGGCGATGTCCAGCACCACCTTCTGCATGATGATGTCGGTGTACGGGCCCACGAGTTCATAGGACCGCGTGTTGAGGATGCCGCCGGTCACCATCACCTTGATGTTGGGCCGGACGGCAAGCTGCGAGGCGATGTTGATGGCGTTGGTGACCACGGTCAGGGTGGGCTGGTTCGACGGCGAGTTGAGGTCCTCGCGGGTGGCCAGGATCTGCGCCAGGGCGGTGCTCGTGGTGCCGCCGCACAGGCCGATGACCATGCCCGGGGCGATGAGCGCCGAGGCGGCCAGGGCGATCTCCTGCTTGGCCACGGCGTGGTCGTCCCGGTTGTACCTGCCGGGAAGGTCGTAGGCCAGGGCGCCGGTGGTGGCGCCGCCGCGGGTCCGCGTCAGCAGCCGCCGCTTGGCCAGGCTGTCCAGGTCCCGCCGGGCGGTTGCCGGTGACACGCCAAGCCGGGTGACGATCTCCTCGACTTCCACCTGGCCGGTCCCGGCAAGGAGGTCAAGGATGGCCGTCAGTCGGTCGGTGCGGGTCATGCAGGGCCTTTCAAGATCCAAAACGTCGGGAAAATGACGTTTTTTGATTGTATCAGACCCCAAACAATCATCTTGCGTCATCGCCAGCGAGTAAGGGCACCGCCTGACACTACCGTGCCCGCACCCCTGCACGCCAAACCGCATGGGTCAGCGGCATGCCAGGGCGGTAGGCGAGGTGGGTGGCGGACGGGGCGTTGAGGACGTGCAGGTCTGCCCGGTGTCCGACGGCGATGGAGCCCACCGCGCGTTCGCCGTCGACGTCGTTACCGGACTCGCGCTGGAGCGCCAGGGCGCCGCCGTACGTCGCCGCCCGGACTGCCTCATGGACACTCAGTCCCATCTGCAGGACCGCGGTGGTGACGCAGAACGCCATGGAACTCGTGTAGGACGTGCCGGGGTTGCAGTTGGACGCGAGCGCCACGGGCACGCCGGCGTCCAGGAGCTTCCGGCCGGGAGCCAGCGGCTGGCGGGTGGAGAGGTCGCAGGCCGGCAGGCAGGTGGCCACCGTCCCCCGCCCGCCCGTTCCTGCGGCGGCATCCCAGCCCGACCAGCCGGCGGCGAGGTCTGCGATGTCCTGCTCCGAAAGATAGTTGACGTGGTCCACGCTCGCCGCGCCGAACTCCACCGCGAGGCGGACACCGGGGCCGTGCCCCAGCTGGTTGCCGTGCACCCGCAGCCCCAGGCCGACGTCGCGGCAGGCCTGCAGCACGGCACGGGACTGCTCCGCGGAAAAGGCGCCCCGTTCGCAGAACACGTCGGCCCACGTCACGTAGGGGCGGGCCGCGTCAAGCATGGGACCGCAGACAAGTTTTGTGTACTCATCCGCATCAATCCCGGCCGGCACCAGGTGGGCGCCCAGATAGGTGACCTCGTCCGCTACCGTCGAGGCGATCCGCGCACTCCTGGCCTCCTGCTCGACGTCCAGGCCGTAGCCGGTTTTCGTCTCCAGGTACGTCGTGCCCTGCGATACTGCTTCGGCGACGCGGCCCTGGGCCAGCCGCGTGAGGTCGTAGTCCCCGGTGTTCCGGGTGGCTTCAGTGGTGACGGCGATGCCGCCGGCGCTGTACTCCTCCCCTGCCATCCGGGCCTCGAACTCCGCCGTCCGGTCGCCCGCGAAAATGAGGTGCGTGTGGGAGTCCACCCAGCCGGGCAGCACGGCGCGCCCGCCCGCGTCCACGGCGTCGTCGGCAGCCGGGGCGGCGGACGCCTGGCCAATCCAGGAGATGCGTTCAGCCTCGATCACCACTGCCGCATCCTTGAGGACACGGTGTTCCGCGTCCTGGGTCATCAGTTCGGCGATATTGGTGATCAGGGTGCTCATGGTTCCATTCTTCAGCGCCGGATGGACCAGCGCGTCGCAGCCAGCGCATCCTCCGTCCGGGATACCGGACCAATGCCGGCGCCCTGCCCGGTACCGGCGTCCTGCCCGGCCAGGATCTGGGCAGCGGCCAGTTCCGCGATTCCGGACGACGTCTGGAACCCGTAGCCGCCCTGGCCGGCGAGCCAGAAGAACCCGCGGGCTTCGGCGTCGAACCCCACGACCGGAACGCCGTCGGCCGCCTCAGTGCGCAGGCCGGTCCACGCCGTCCGGACGGGGCCGATCCCCAGCGTCGTCAGGGTGTTGAGCTGGGAGATGAGCCGCTCCACGTCCCCGGGACGGGGACGTGCGTCCTCCGCCGGGCTGGCCACGTGTTCCGACGGCGAGATCAGCACGTCGCTGCCTTCCTTGCGGAAGTAGAAGGAGTCGTCGGCGGCAGCCACCATGGGGCTGCCTTCCGGCAGCGGATGGTCGACGCCGACAATCGCCGCCGTGCGCCGGTACGGCTGCAGGCCGATCTTCTCGACGCCGCTCAGCACCGCCAGCTCGTCCGCCCAGGCGCCGGCCGCGTTGACCAAAACGCCGGCGGAGAAGCCTTCCTGCCCGGCGCCGATCTCCCAGCCGGATCCCAGCCGCTGCGCTGAGTGGACGCGGGCGCCGGTGATGATGTCCGCGCCGGCAGCCTCGGCACGCGCCCGGTGTCCTTCCAGAAGCACCGGGGCATTGCAGCCGAAGGACCCGGTGTCCAGGCCGGCGGCGGAGAAGGACTCCGGTTTCAGGGCCGGGCAGAGCCCAAGCGCTTCACCGTGGCTGAGCCGGCGCATTTGGCCGCTGGCCTCGGCCTGGACGGATTCCTCGTCCCCGATCAGCAGAAAGCTCCGCGGCGAGAGCACGGGCTCAGGACGTTGGGCATCCTCCGCCGCAATCAGTTCGAGGGTGCGGACGGTAAGTTCCTGCACCACGGGCGGACCGTAGCTGGGGATGAGCTGCCGGGCCGAGCGCGACGACGTGTGGTACGCCAGCTGCTGCTCCGCCTCCACGAGGGCCACGGTGCATTTGCCGGCCAGCGCGGAGGCCAGGGACAGACCGGCAACCCCGCCGCCCACAATGACTACGTCATACGTTGATGCCATGGGCTCAATCTTTACAGATGGCCGGACTTTACAGGTGACCGGAGCCTACGCAGCCACGGCGTCCCGGCTCTTGACGAACGCCTGGACGCAGGTTTCGACGTCGTCGGCGCTGTGCGCGGCTGACAGCTGGACGCGGATCCGGGCGGCACCGCGCGGCACCACGGGGAAGCTGAAGGCGGTCACGTAGACCCCGTGCTGGAGCATCTGGTCGGCCACCTTCGCTGCCAGCACAGCGTCGCCGAACATGACCGGCACAATGGCGTGTTCGCCGTCGAGCAGTTCGAAGCCTTCCTCCGTCATCCGGCGGCGGAACAGCTCCGCGTTCCGGAACAGCCTGTCCCGCAGCTCGCCGGAGGTCTGCACGAGCTCCAGGGCCTTGATGGTCGCCGCCACGATGGCCGGCGCGAGGGAGTTCGAGAAGAGGTAGGGGCGGGCCTTCTGCCGCAGCATAGCCACCACTTCGCTGCGGCCGGACACGTAGCCGCCCGAGGCGCCGCCCAACGCCTTCCCGAAGGTGCCCGTGAAGATGTCCACACGGTGGGAGACGCCGGCGTGCTCGGGAGTCCCGGCTCCGGTGGCTCCCATGAACCCGACGGCGTGGGAGTCGTCCACCATCACCAGGGCGTCGTGCTTCTCGGCGAGGTCGCAGATGGCCTCCAGCGGGGCAAGGTAGCCGTCCATGGAGAAGACGCCGTCGGTGACGATGATTTTCCGCCGGGCATCCTTCGCCTCGACGAGCTTGGCCTCCAGGTCAGCCATGTCCTGGTTGGCGTACCGGAAACGCTGCGCCTTGCAGAGCCGGATGCCGTCGATGATGGACGCGTGGTTCAGGGCGTCGGAGATGATCGCGTCCTCAGGGCCGAAGAGCGATTCGAAAACGCCGCCGTTCGCGTCGAAGCAGCTGGAGAACAGGATGGTGTCCTCGGTGCCCAGGAACTTTGAGACCCTGGCTTCGAGGTCGAGGTGGAGGTCCTGGGTGCCGCAGATGAACCGGACACTGGCCATGCCGAATCCGCGATCGTCCATGGCGGACTTGGCCGCGGCGATGATCTCGGGGTGGTCGGCGAGGCCCAGGTAGTTGTTGGCGCAGAAGTTCAGGACGGGCGAGCCGGTTTCACCGATCTGTCCGGCGGTGATGTGGCTGGCCTGGGCAGAGTCGATGTGGCGCTCGGTCTTGTAGAGGCCTGCGGTGCGGATGTCGTCGAGCTCGGCGCGGAGCTGGTTCTTGATGGCTGAGTACATGGCGGGTTCTCCTCGGCTGGGAAACTGTCAGAAGTGTGTGGAAGGGCAGGGGGCCGGATTTCAGGTCAGATTTCCGACCAGTCGAGCACCACCTTGCCGCCGACGCCGGCCTTCGCGATTTCGAAGCCCTTCTCCCACTGGGTGGCCGGCAGCACGTCCGTGACCACGGCGGAGATGCTGGCGTGCACCGCCGGGCTGGAGGAGAGCATTGCACTCATGGCGTACCAGGTCTCGAACATTTCGCGGCCGTAGATGCCCTTCAGGGTCAGCATGTGCGTGACCACCTTGGCCCAGTCAATATCAATGGACTGGCTGGGCAGACCGAGCATGGCGATACGTCCGCCGTGGTTCATGTTGTCGATCATCTCCGGCAACGCCGTGGGATGGCCGGACATTTCCAGTCCGATGTCGAAGCCCTCGCGCATGCCCAGCTCCCGCTGCGCTTCCCGGACCCGCGTCTTGGAGACGTCGATGGCCAGGTCCACGCCGAGCTGGCGGGCCAGCTCAAGGCGCGGGGCCGAGACGTCGGTGATGGCGATCTTGCGGGCGCCGGCATGGCGGGCCACGGCGATAGCCATGAGGCCGATCGGCCCGGCTCCGGTGATCAGCACGTCCTCCCCCACCAGCGGGAAACTCAGGGCGGTGTGCACGGCGTTGCCGAAGGGGTCGAAGATGGCACCGAGTTCCGGGGTGACGGACGGATCCTGGTGCACCCAGACGTTGGTCTCCGGGATGACGACGTATTCGGCAAACGCCCCGTCCCGCTGCACGCCAACGCTGACCGTGTGGATGCACATCTGCCGGCGGCCGGCCCGGCAGTTGCGGCAGATCCCGCAGACGATGTGGCCTTCGCCCGAAACGCGGTCTCCCACATTGACGTAGCGCACGTCCTCGCCGGTGGCCACCACCTCGCCGTAGAACTCGTGGCCGGCGATCAGCGGGGCCTCGATGATGCCCTGAGCCCAGGCGTCCCACGACTGAATGTGCAGGTCCGTGCCGCAGATGCCGGTGGTCAACACGCGGATCTTGACCTCGCCGGGTCCCGCCTCGGGTTCCGGGCGGTCGGTCAGTTCAAACCCGGCGTGTGCGCCGGCCTTGTAGAGGGCCTTCATTGGCTTCCTTACGTTCGGCATGCGGTGGCATGCGGGGAATTCTCCCTTCATTAGAGCCACCTTCGACCCATTAGCACAAGGGGAATTTTCTCAATCGACGATTAAGTGATTGCTAAGGAATAGGATGGAGCGCATGGAGATCCACCAGCTCGAAATGCTGCGGGAGCTGGGCGCGCTCGGAAGTGTCAAGGCCGTGGCCGATACCCTGCTCGTCACGCCCTCCGCCGTGTCCCAGCAGCTCGCCCAGCTGCAGAAAAGCGTCGAGGTGCCGCTGACCCGCAAGGAGGGCCGGAACCTGGTCCTCACGGAGGCCGGCCAGGTGCTCGCGGACGCGGGGGCCGCCGTCGTCAGCGCCATGGCCGACGCACGGATGGCGATCGGCGCGTACCACAGCTCCACGGTGGCTCCGGTGACGGTGAGCGGTTTCCACAGTGCGGGGCAGGCACTGTTTGCGCCGCTGGCCCGGCTTCTGGACGGCCCGGACAAGCCGAAGGTGCTGCTCTCCGACGAGGACGTGGCCCAGCAGGATTTTCCCGCGCTGACGGCGCGGTACGACCTCGTGCTGGCGCACCGGATGGACCACAGCCCGAAGTGGCCGGAGGAAAGGGTGGCGGTGATACCGCTGGCCCACGAGCCGCTGGACGTCGCGCTGCCGGCCGGCCACCGCCTGGCCGGCCAGGCGGCGCTGACCGTTTCCGACGTCGTCGGCGAACCCTGGGTGACCAGCCGCGCCGGCTACTCCCCCGCGGACGTGCTCTCCGCCGTCGCCGCGGTGTCCAGCCGGGAGCTGCACATCGTGCACCGGATCAACGACTACTCCACGGTGGCGGCGCTGGTGGCCTCCGGAAGCGTGATCGGCCTGCTGCCGCGGCATACGGCGCGGCCGGTGCTGAACCCGGACATTGTGTTGCGGCCGCTGCACGGGATCAGCACCCGGCGCCGCATCGATATTTTGGCGCGCCCGGAAAACCTGAAGCGCGCGTCGGTCCGGGTGGTGTGCGAGGCGCTGCAGGACATCATGGCCCGGCTCAGCCACGCTTGAGTTCACCTGGTTAAACCCAACTGGGTCGCAGCACAGGGGGTTCTGAGCGCTCAGAACCCCCGCAACTGCGACCCAGTTGGGTTAACAAACGGCTAAACGGTGACGCCGAGCTTCTCCAGGATCAGCTCGCGCACGCGGCCGGCGTCGGCCTGGCCGCGGGTGGCCTTCATCACGCCGCCAACGATGGCGCCGATGGCCTGCACCTTGCCGCCGCGGATCTTCTCCGCGACGTCGGGCTGCGCGGCCAGGGCTGCGTCGATGGCTTCCAGGAGCGGGCCGTCGTCGGACACCACGGCGAGGCCGCGCTTTTCGACGACCTCGGCGGGGGTGCCTTCTCCGGCGAGGACGCCATCCAGCACCGCGGAGGCCATCTTGTTGTTGATCTTGCCCGCTTCCACCATGCGGCTCAGCTCGACGATGGTGGCCGGTGTGACGCCGAGCTGGCCGGGGTCGACGTCTGCGTTCTTGGCGCGGCCCACGATCTCACCCATCCACCACTTACGGGCCACGGAAGCGCTGGCGCCGGCGGTGATGGTTTCCTCGATCTCGTCCAGCACGCCGGCATTGACGACGTCACGGAACTCAAGGTCCGAGTAGCCCCAGTCCTGCTTCAGCCGCTTGCGGCGCTCGGCCGGCGGCTCGGGCAGTGTCTGGCGGATCTCCTCCACCCATTCCCGGGAGGGAACCACGGGAACCAGGTCCGGCTCCGGGAAGTAGCGGTAGTCGTCGGCGTCGGACTTTGCCCGGCCCGACGTCGTCGTGCGCGTGTCCTCGTGCCAGTGGCGCGTTTCCTGGATTACCGGCTCGCCGGAGTCCAGGACGGCGGCGTGGCGCTGGATTTCGTAACGGACGGCGTGTTCGACGGCGCGCAGCGAGTTCACGTTTTTCGTCTCGGAGCGGATGCCGAAGCGTTCGCGGCCGTGCGGTCGCAGCGAGACGTTGGCGTCGCAGCGGACGTTGCCGCGCTCCATCTTGGCGTCCGAGACGCCGAGGTTCTTGACGATTTCACGCACAGCGGCAACGTAGGCCTTGGCGAGCTCGGGGGCGCGGGAACCGGCGCCTTCGATCGGCTTGGTGACGATCTCGACGAGCGGAACGCCGGCACGGTTGTAGTCCACCAGGGAGTATTCGGCGCCCTGGATACGTCCTGCCGAGCCGCCGAGGTGGGTCAGCTTGCCGGCGTCCTCCTCCATGTGCGCGCGCTCGATCTCAACGCGGAACACGGTGCCGTCCTCGAGCTCGATGTCCAGGTAGCCGTCATAGGCGATCGGCTCGTCGTACTGGGACGTCTGGAAGTTCTTGGGGGTGTCCGGGTAGAAGTAGTTCTTCCGGGCGAAGCGGCAGGATTCTGCGATCTTGCAGTTCAGCGCCAGACCGATCTTGATGGAGGACTCCACCGCGGTCTTGTTCACCACCGGCAGGACGCCGGGCATGCCCAGGTCCACCTCGTTGACGTTCGTGTTGGGCTCGTCGCCGAACACGTTAGGCGCGGAGGAGAACATCTTGGTCTTCGTGTTGAGTTCAACGTGGACCTCGAACCCCAGTACGGGGTCGTACTTCTCCATGGCTTCTTCGAAGCTCAGGGTTGCGTCAGTGCTCATTATTTTGCCTCCTGGGTTTCGACAAGCTCAACCAACGACGGGGCCTTGTCCAGCAGCGGACCGCCCCATTTCGCTTCCAGCAGGGATTCCAGGACAGCACCAACCCGGTAGAGGCGGGCGTCCTCGCGGGCAGGTGCCAGCAGCTGGATGCCGACAGGCAGTCCGTCCTCGTCGGCCAGGCCGCCGGGCAGGGACAGGCCGGGGACGCCGGCCATGTTGGCGGGGATGGTGGCGACGTCGTTGAGGTACATGGCCAGCGGGTCATCCAGCTTCTCGCCCAGCTTGAACGCCGTGGTGGGCGCCGTGGGGGAAATCAGGACGTCGGCCTTGGCGAAGGCAGCCTCGAAGTCGCGCTGGATGAGCGTGCGGACCTTCTGGGCGGAGCCGTAGTAGGCGTCGTAGTAGCCGGCGGACAGCGCGTACGTGCCCAGGATGATCCGGCGCTTGACCTCGTCGCCGAACCCGGCGGCGCGGGTGGCGCCCATGACACGCTCGATGGTCAGCGGCGGCTCCTCGGGGAGCACGCGCAGGCCGTAGCGGACGCCGTCGAACTTGGCCAGGTTGGAGGAGGCCTCGGAGGGCATGATCAGGTAGTAGGCGCCCAGGGCGTACTGGAAGTTGGGGCAGGACACCTCAACGATCTCCGCACCCGCCTCTTTAAGCAGCTCAAGCGATTCGTTGAAGCGGTTTTCGACGCCGGCCTGGTAGCCCTCGCCGTGGAGTTCCTTGATGATGCCGATCTTCATGCCGTCCACGTTGCCGAGGCGCGCAGCGGCCACAAGGTCGCCCAGCGGGTCCGGCAGGGAGGTGGAGTCGTGCGGGTCGTGGCCGCCGATGACCTGCTGCAGCAAAGCCGAGTCCAGGACGGTGCGTGACACCGGGCCGATCTGGTCCAGCGAGGACGCCATGGCGATGGCGCCGTAGCGGGACACGCCGCCGTAGGTGGGCTTGACGCCCACGGTGCCGGTGACGGCGCCGGGCTGGCGGATGGATCCGCCGGTGTCCGTGCCCAGGGCCAGCGGCGCTTCAAAGGCTGCGACGGCGGCTGCCGACCCGCCGCCCGAACCGCCGGGGATGCGGTCCAGGTCCCACGGGTTGCGGGTGGGGCCGAAGGCCGAGTGCTCGGTGGAGGAGCCCATGGCGAACTCGTCCAGGTTGGTCTTGCCCAGGATCGGCATCTTCGCGGCGCGCAGCTTCTTGACGACGGTGGCGTCGTACGGGCTGTACCAGCCTTCGAGGATCTTGGAGCCGGCGGTGGTGGGCTGGCCGATGGTGACGATGAGGTCCTTGACGGCGATCGGAACGCCGGCGAGCTCGTGCAGTTCCTGTGCGGCCTGCCCGCCCGCGGCGCGGATGGCGTCCACCTCGGCGGCGACGGCGAGTGCTTCCTCGGTGTTGACGTGCAGGAACGCGTTGACGCCGCGTTCTCCCCCGTCGACGGCGGCGATGCGGTCGAGGTGCGCCTGGGTGACTTCGACGGCGGTTACCTCGCGGGCGGCGAGCTTCGCGGCCAGCTGGGCAGCGGAAAGACGGATGAGTTCCGTGCTGTTGGTTTCAGTCATGTTCTAGTCCTCATCCAGGATTGCCGGGACCTTGAAGCGGTCTGCGTCCGAGTCCGGAGCGCCGGAGAGTGCCTGCTCAGCGGTGAAGGTGTGGCCCACCTCGTCCTCGCGGAACACGTTGCTCAGCGGAATCGGGTGCGAAGTTGCGGGAACACCGTCACCTGCGGCCTCACTCACGGATTTCACCGCGTCTACGATGACGGCAAGTTCGCCGGCCATCCTGTCCAGCTCTTCAGCACTCATCTCAATGTGCGCGAGCCGCGCTAGGTGCGCGACATCGTCGCGGTTGATCGCAGCCATGGATCTCCCTGCAAGTTCGGAATGGGTTTCCGGACTAGTCTACGTGGCTTGCTGTTGTGTCTCCGCACTCCTGGCGGCAGTACTGGTCACCTTCCGGCCCCGGGCCGGACGATCCTCCGCGTGCTGCTCGTACCTCGCTTTGACGCACGCTTCCGGATGTCCGTCCCGTTGCCGGCGTGCCCCTTTTCCTGTTCGTGACGATTACAGACAGCAAGGAAGCAGAGTGCGGAAATCTTCCGCACTCTGCTTCCTTTTGTTTTGTTACTAGTCGCGTTCCTGCGTCTCTAGCCGATGCCGATTGCTCCGGTCAGGACTGCTACTGCCAGCATGACGAGGGCTACTACTGCGCTCCTCCAGAGGACCTTCTTGTGGTGGTCACCCAGGTCCACCTTGGCCAGGGAGACCAGTAGCAGGATGGCGGGAACCAGCGGGCTCTGCATGTGGAACGGCTGGCCGGTGATGGAGGCACGGGCCATCTCGGCGGCGCTGATGCCGTAGTGGGCAGCGGTCTCGCTCAGGACGGGCAGTACGCCGAAGTAGAAGGCATCGTTGCTCATAAAGAACGTCATGGGGATGCTGAGGACGCCGGTGATGACTGCCATGAGCGGACCCATGCTGGACGGGATGATCTGGACCAGCCAGGCGGACATTGCCTCGACCATGCCGGTTCCGGTCAGGACGCCGGTGAGGACTGCGGCGGCCATGACCATGCTGACGACGGCGACGATCGACGGTGCGTGGGCCACGAGCTGAGCGCCCTGGTCCTTGACGTGCGGGAAGTTCACCAGCAGGGCGATGGCCGAGCCAACCATGAAGACGTACGGCAGCGGCACGAGGTCAGCGATGAGCATGCCCATGACGGCGACGGTGAGGGCCAGGTTGAACCACTGCAGCTTGGGGCGCAGGGTCTTGCGGTTGGGGTCCAGGGCGGTGTCCGCCATGGCGGTGTCGCTGTCGTCGACCAGGAGCTCGGTGCGTTCCAGGACTGCCACCGACGAACCGTCGGAGGAACCGCCGACGGCGGGGCCGCCGGTTGCGGGAACAGGTGCGGGACCCCGGCCCGAACCACCGCGGCCGGAACCGGTGCGGCCGGAACCGGTGCGGCCGCCGCCGGCGGGAGCTCCGCCGTCGAACCCTTCAGCGGTTTCCGGCACGCCCCAGATTTCCGGCTGCGTGGTGCGGAGGCGGTTGCGCTCCTGCAGGCCCAGCACCCAGGCGAAGACCAGGACGACGGCGAGGCCGGCGATCAGCGATGGGATCATCGGGACGAAGACGTCATTGACGTCGATCTTCAGGGCGCTGGCGGCGCGGGCGGTGGGGCCGCCCCAGGGCACGATGTTCATGGTGCCGTTGGCCAGGCCGGCCACACAGGTGAGGACCACAGGGCTCATCTTCAGGCGGAGGTAGATCGGCAGCATGGCGGCGGTGGTGAGGATGAAGGTGGTGGAGCCGTCGCCGTCGAGCGACACGGCAGCAGCCAGGAGCGCGGTGCCCAGGACCACCTTGGCGGGGTCATTGCCGAGCTTGCGCAGAATGAACCGGACCAGCGGATCGAAGAGTCCGACGTCGATCATCAGGCCGAAGTAGATGATGGCGAACATCAGCAACGCGGCGGTGGAGGTCATGGACTTCATCGAGTCCATAATCATGTCGCCGATGCCGAGGCCGGCACCCGCGAACAGACCGAAAACGGTGGGGACGATGATCAGCGCCAGCACTGGCGTCAACTTCTTCGTCATGATCAGCACCATGAAAACCGCGATCATGGCGAATCCAAGTAATACCAGCACAGCCGGCTCCTTCTAGTGAACAGCACCACCCCGGTGTGATGCGTACTACAGACGTTAGAGTGGCCCCGGTCACGGCAGTGCCTTTGGCTCAATTGATTGGCATACTGCTTATTGGGAGCATTTTGCTCATTCTGCTCAAACGCCCCGTTGCCAGCCCAAACCGCCCGGCAGCCCGCCCGACCCACGAAGGAGTGCCAGGATGAGCCCCGCCGGCAGGCTTCCGCTCAGGTTCTCCACCCAGACGTTGCTCCTGCAGCTGGGCGTGGTGCTCCTCGTCGTGCTCCTCAGCGGCGCGGTGCATGCGTGGCTGACGTTCGAACGGCTGGGCCGCGAGGCTGAAAACCAGGCCCTGACCCTGGCCCGAACCGTGGCCTCGGACCCCTCGGTCCGCGCCAACGTGCAGGCCATCAGCCGGCAGGCGGGCACTCCCCCGCCGGCGGAGCTGAAGGCCGGGCCGCTCATGGCGGTGGCCGAGGGCGCCCGGGCCAGCACCGGCGCCCTGTTCGTGGTGATCACCGACGAAGCGGGGATGCGGCTGGCCCATCCCGACGCCGACCGGCTGGGCGAGCGCGTAAGTACCGACCCGTCCGAAGCGCTGGCGGGCCGCGAGGTGACCACCCGCAACACCGGCACGCTGGGCCCGTCGGCCGGCGCGAAGGTTCCTGTATTCGCACCGGGTTCGGGTTCTGGTTCCGTTTCGGGTTCGGGTTCCGGGACCGTGGTGGGCGAGGTGAGCGTCGGCTATTCCACCGAGTCCATCGGCCAGAGCCTCGCCCGGGACATCGTGCCGATCGTGCTGACAGCGGCCGGCTCACTGGCCGCCGGGGTCCTCGCGTCATTCCTGCTCCGGCGCCGGCTGCAGCGGCTCACGCTCGGCCTGGAACCGGAGGAAATCGGCGCCCTGGTGCACGACCAGGTGGCGGTCCTGGAAGGGGTGGACGAGGGGGTCGTGGGCATCTCCGCTGACGGCCGGATCAGCGTGTTCAACGCCGCGGCCCAACGTCTTCTTGGCCAGCCCGACCTTTCCGGCCAGCTCTGGCAGGACGCCCCGGTACCGGCCCGGCTCAAGGCCCTCACTCTGCCCGACGCCCGTGAGGGCGAGGCCGTGGAACTGGTGGCCGGGGAACGGGTCCTCGTGGCCAGCGCCCGGAAGGCACTGCACCGCCGCGAAGATCTGGGCTGGGTGGTCATGCTCCGTGACCGCACCGAACTCCAGCACCTGACCCGGCAGCTCGACGCCGTCGGAACCATGTCCACTGCCCTGCGGGCGCAGCGGCACGAGTTCGCCAACCAGCTCCACACGATCGCGGGGTTCATGAGCATCGGCCAGCACCAGCAGGCGCGCAATTACCTCGAGCGGATCGCAGCCACAGGCCCGCTGAAGTTCCCCGTGGACCAGGCCGAACTGCTGCAGGACCCGTATCTGCAGGCCTTCATCGGCGCGAAGGGCGTGGAGGCCGACGAGCGGGGGGTATCGTTGCGGATCGGGCCGGAAACCCTGGTGCGGGGCCAGGTGACGGAGCCGCAGGACGTCACCACGGTGCTCGGAAACCTGATCGACAACGCGGTCAACGCGGCGGTGGCCGGCACGGCCGCCGAGCGCTGGGTGGAGCTTGAGCTGCTGGATGACGAGGGCGGCGGCACCCTGCACGTCGTCGTCGCCGATTCCGGCGACGGGCTGCCGGACGGCGGCAACCCCGAGGCGGTGTTCGCCGAGGGGTTTACGACGGCGGGCGGCAGTGTTCTCCAGGGACAGGGCCGCGCCGGCGGCCAGGGCCTGGGCCTGGCGTTGGCGCGTCAGCTGGCGCGGCGGCGCGGGGGCGACGTCACGGTGCTTGAACCCGGCAACGCCGGCGGACCTGGCGCCGTGTTCATGGCCATGCTGCCGGGCACCACCACGGCGCGGAAAGACTGATTGCGCGCGCAAAGACTATGAATGCCGGACGGAAGGACGAGGATGTCTGAGGATTTCAGGGTGCTGATCGTGGATGACGACTTCCACGTCGCCAAGCTCCACGCCGCCTATGTGGATTCCGTGGCTGGGTTCCTGGCGCTGCCCCCGGCGGGTTCGGCGTCGCTGGCGCTGCAGTCCATCCACAGCCTGCGCCCGGACCTGGTGCTGCTGGATGTGTACCTGCCGGACGCCTCTGGCCTTGACCTCCTGCATCAGCTGGACGTGGACACGATGATTCTCAGCGCGGCGTCGGACGCCGCGTCGCTGCGGACCGCGTTCCGGCGCGGCGCCCTCGGGTACTTGCTCAAGCCCTTCACGGCCGAATCCCTGTCGCAGCAACTCCGCTCCTATGCCCGGTACCGGCGGATCCTCGGCCAGTCCGGTTCCCTGGACCAGGACACCGTGGAGCGGGCGAAGCGGGCGCTCATTCCGGGTGACGTCTCGCCGTCGGCCAAGCCGAAATCCGCGACCGAGGCGGCGGTGCTGGAATCGCTGGTGCCCGGCGAGCAGTACTCGGCGGCCGACGTCGCCCGGCGGGTGGGCGTGTCCCGGGCCACCGCGCAGCGGTACCTGTCCTCGCTGGCGGACGACGGGGCCGTCGAGATCCAGCTCCGCTACGGCACCACCGGCCGGCCCGAACACCGTTACGGCCTCCCGGCCTCATAGCGCGGACTGGCAGCACATGCGCGGAAACCGAGCGCTCCCGGCCGGACTGCTGGACCACCGCCAGCTACCGGTGAACCGTCAGCGGCGGCAGTCTCTGAACAGCGGGCCGCCTCTTTAGGCTGCTTCACGGCCTGTCACAAGCGGCTCGCAGGTAATTGCGGTGCTTGCCCTACCTGGCTTCTGGGTCTCGTAGGGCTCAGCGGACAGACTGAGTGCCCACTCCGGAAACGGGTCCTCGGGTAGTGGATAGTCTGCCTGTTCGAGTTCTGCCAGGTCGTCTTCTATGGGCTCCGCTTCGTCCGGTTCGGTTTCGGGCAGGTGATCGTCAGCTACCACGGCGCCCCAGCCATACTCGTCCCGGTCACCATCGCGACCGGAATGGTCGGGCGAGGCGTTGGCGCGATCGTCAGGCTGTTCGGGCATGCGCGGGTCAATGCTGTTGAGCACGGCTTGGTCATTGGGCACGGCTGGGTCATTGGGCACGGCTGGGTCATTGAACACGGCCAGGTTGTTGAGTATGGCTTGGATGGGTGGTGGCCAGTGGGGTGGTTCCCAGTCGGGTTGTTCGCTGGTGTAGTGGCGGCCGGTGGGTGAGGTCCAGCCGGGCGGGTCGTTGGCGTTGGCGGCGGTGGGTGTCCAGGCTGAGTTGTGTTTGAGTCTGTGATGTTTGGGGCATGGTTGGCCGAGGTTGCTGATCCCGGTGCCGCCGCCATCGGCCCAGGCGAGGAGGTGGTCGGCGTCGTTGTCCAGGGAGTGGTTGTTGCAGCTGGGGAACGTGCATTTCGCGTCCCGAAGCCGCAGCCATTGCCGCATCGCTTTGGGAATGCGGTAGCTGGTCCGGCCGATTTCCAGGGGTGCCCCGTCGCGGGGATCTATCAGTACCCGCAGGAACGACGTGGCCTCCTCGGCAACCAGGGCACGGGCCATGGACGGCGGGATCGGCCCGTAGCCGTCCAGCATGGCGGGTTCCTCGGTCAGACCCAGCAGCGAGAACACCGGAACGGTGACGAGGACCTGGGCTCCGGGCGAGGGCACACCCCCGGCCAGCCCGGAACCGGCGATCCCGTCATCAATCACGCTGACCCGGGGGCCACCAACAGTGCTGCCGTCGCTGGTGCCGGCCGGGGTAGGTTCGAGGCCCGCCGTGAGGAGCCAGGTTGAGGTGACATCGGCGCGGAGCTGGGTGAGGGTCCTGGCCTCGCCCGGTCCCTGCATGGCCCGGGCGGTGGCGGTGGTGCGGTCCCAGATCCCGGCGGCCTGGGCCGCGGGCAGATAGACCGAAAGCCAGGCCATCCCGTCGCGGTCCGGGGCGTATTCCACCCGCCGGTCCGCCGCCGAGCGGGCGTGGCGTTTTTCGATGCTGACCGGGTGGTGCCGTTCCCGCCAATACCGGACCTTCGCCCGGAACCGGCACGGGACGAGCTCCCCGGCCGGGCAGCCCCGGGCCGGGTCCGGGGCGTCCGGGTCCAGGAAGTGCGCCTCCAACGCCGCGGCACCCGCCGGATCGAGGTTCGCGGTTTCGTCGACCATAATCCGGGCGTGCTGCCACGACATGGCCCCTGCCTGCAGCGCGAACAGCGTCAGCGGCCGGGCGCTGGTCAGTTCAAGGCGTCGAACAGCAGAGCACTCGCGGCGCGTTCGCTGATCGTCAGGACACACGCGACCTCCGAGGTCACGGCCATCTCCCTGACGGTGCGGTCCTGCGGGGACTCGGCCGGCGACGCCATGGCCTTCTCGGCGTCGGCGTACGCGGCAACGAGCTGCACCTTCAGCGCCGCGAGCTGAGCCTCCATCCGGGCCAGCTCGGCCAGCCCGTCCAGGCAGGCATCCGCCTGCTCCCGCAGCGGATCACCACCGTCCGACGCCGGGTTGTCTGTTCCTTGGAACGCAAGGCCGCCCGTCCCGCGGCGGACAAAAGCAGCCAGCACCGAAGTGGAGGCGTCAATGGCCTCCATCGTCTCGACAGCTGCACTGCTTTCCATACCCGCAGCCTTTCACGAGCCACTGACATTTTTCCGGTGGTCGCGGGCCCAATTTCATCAGGCCGCAGCCGACATCCACAGGAGGAAATCAGGTTTAAAACGAAATGGCAGCTAATGCCCGCAATCTCGTGGATGCGGGGCGTCAGCTGCCAAATCGCGCTTGGGCGGGGACGTTCTAGCTGGCGCTCTTCTGCGCGACGAGCTCGATCTCCACGAGCATTTCAGGGTCCAGGAACGGCAGCACGTGGACCAGCGACAGCGTGGGGCGGATCTCGCCGAAAACCTCGCCGTGGGCACGGCCGGCGTCCTCCCACTTGCTGATATCCGTCAGGTACAGCTTGGACTGCACGACGTCGGCGAGCGCGAATCCGGCGTCGGCCAGGACAGTCTCCAGCTTCTGCAGGATGAACTGGGTCTGCTCGTAGAAGTCACTGCCGACGATGCCGTTCTCTCCGCTGGCCGAGGTGGCCGAGATGTAGAGCGTGTTGTCCACCTGGACCGCGCGGGAGTAGCCGAGCTTCTGTTCCCAGACCGAGCCGGTGCCGAACGTCTTGCGCATGCTGCGCCTTTCACTAGGGGTTTTAAGTCGGCTCCACTCTAGGCGGGGTGGACGACGAGCCTGAAAACCAGCAGCTTTATGTCGGTGCCGGGCACATACCAGTCGCGCTCCGGTACCCGTCGGAAGCCTGTTTTCCGGTACAGCCCGTGGGCGCTCTCCCAGTTCCCGCCGGTGGTCAGTGCGACGGCACGGATCCCGTCCAGCGATTTGGCGTGCGCAATAATCGCTTCCACCATGGCCAGGCCGGCGCCGCTGCGCTGCACGGCGGGATCCACCACGAGCATGCGGAACTCAAGCTCGTCGTCCAGCGCGATATCGGCATACTTCTCGCCGGCCAGCGCCAGCGTCACCGAGCCGACGATCGTGCCGGCGCGCTCTGCCACCCAGATGGTGGCACGGGCTGCGCGGGTTCCCACGTCCTGAATCTGCTTCATGTAGGGGTGGTCCGCGCTCTCGAAGTATCCCGCCGCCAGATAGGCGTCCCGGGTGATGCGGGCGATGGCCGCATAGTCGGCTGGGGTTGCGGGACGGACGGTGATCTGCGGTTGCACCCGTCAATGGTAGTGCCAGCAGACCGATGCGCCCCGCGAAACAGCTGTTTCCGTGATTGAACTATCAGGTACGTGCTTTCACAGGATTGACTCCCTCTGCTTTGTTTTCCCTATAGACCGGCACGGTTGGCGGGACGATAATTCCTGCACCGCAAACTCCGTGGCAAGGAAGGGAATAGCCCATGAACGAGGAAGGGGCTCCGCGGCTGACCGTCGTGCAGCCCGGACAGGGCAGGGAAGCGCAACTCGGCGGCATCGGCGTCGTGTTCAAGCTCCTTGGCGAGGACACCAACCAGCAACTGTCCATCGTGGAGCATCCGTTCCCCGTTGGCGCGCTGGTACCGCCGCATATCCACACCCGTGAAGACGAGTACTCGATCGTCATCGAGGGCGAAATAGGGTTCCGCTCCGGTGACCGCGAGGCGGTCCTGGGTGCAGGCGGGTACATCACGAAGCCACGGAATGAACTTCACACCATGTGGAACGCGGGAAAGGTGCCCGCCCGCATGATTGAGGTGATTAGCCCCGCGGGATTCGAGCACTTCTTCTGGGGCCTTGCCAACCACATCGAAGCCGGACTGCCGGACCCCGAGACGGTCGAGAAACTCGCGGCCCACTTCGGCCTGCGCTTCGCCGAAGCGCCCTGGCTGCCGGACATCATTGCGCGCTACAACCTGACACCGCCGCAAATGTGAACCACCCGGGCCGCATTCGGCCCGGGCAGCGCTCCGAGCCGGCCCCGGGAAGCACCCTGTTACAGCGGGAACTTGCCGGACATCTCGAGGGTGCCCGCGCATGTCCAGGCCGAAAGCCGTTCCACCGCCGAGGGCCCTCCCTGGAGCGGGCTGGTGAGCCGCGGGCGCCGCACCCAGCATCCGGCTTCCTCCGCCACCAGCGCGCCCGCGGCGAAGTCGTGCTCGTTCAGGCCCCGCTCGCCAAAGGCGTCGACGGTTCCGTCGGCAACCATGCACAGGTCCAGGGCAGCCGAGCCGAGCCGCCGCACGTCCGCAAAGCCGTCCACGAAGCTGCCCAGCGCGGCGAACTGCTCCGCGCGCACCTCCGGGTCATAGCTGAAGCCGGTGGACAGGATCTGGCCGGCGCGGCCGGGAACAGGACCAGTGAGCTGCACCCGCTTCCCGTCCTGTTCCAGCCACGCGCCCTGGCCCCTCGAGGCGTAATACACACGCCCCAGCGCGGGCGCGTGCACGACGCCGGCCAGCCACACGCCGTCGAAATCGGCAACAGCCACTGAGGTGGCATAGTAGACGATATTGCGGATGAAGTTGGTGGTCCCGTCGAGCGGATCAATGGACCACCGCAGCCCGGTCGGTTTCTCGGGGCGTGTTGTCCCGTGCTCCTCGCCGGTGATCACGTCGTCGGGCCGCGCACTGCGGATGGCGGTGCGAACGGCTTCTTCGGCGGCCACATCGAAGGCGGTAACCCAGTCGCCGGCTTCGCCCTTGTTGGTCACAGTCCCCGAGTCCAGGGCGCCGTTGCTGCGTTCGCCAAGGACACCGGCACCAGCAGCCGCGGCGGCCTTGGCCACGGCGAGGAGCCCGGTCACGTTCAAGGTGTTTGCGGTATCCGGTGTCACTCGGAATCCTCCCCGTCGGCCGGGAGTGGCGTTGCCTCAGGATCCTCAGCCGGGGCTTCAGCTCCAGCTCCATCCTCGTCAGCCCTGGCGGGCCCGTTGGCCAGCAACTCCCGGAACCCGTCCTCGTCCAGCACAGGCACGCCCAGTTGCTCGGCCTTGTCCCGCTTGGTGCCGGCGTTGTCCCCGGCCACTAGGTAGCTGGTCTTCTTCGACACCGATCCTGCCGCCTTGCCGCCGCGGACCAGGATGGCTTCCTTGGCCTCGTCGCGGCTGAAGCCTTCCAGGGTTCCGGTGACCACCACGGTCAGTCCCTCGAGCGTGCGCGGAGTGGACTCGTCCCGTTCGTCCTTCATCCGGACCCCGGCTGCCGCCCAGCGGTCGATGATTTCGGCATGCCAGTCCTCGGCAAACCACTCCTTGAGCGCTGCTGCGATGGTGGGGCCAACGCCGTCCACACTCGCGAGCTCCTCCTCGGATGCCTGCCGGATGGCGTGCATGGTGCCGAAGTGGTTGGCCAGGGCGCGCGACGCCCGGGGGCCGACGTGCCGGATGGACAGCGCCACCAGGACGCGCCACAGCGGCTGGGTCTTGGCCTTTTCGAGTTCGTTGAAGAGCTTTCCGGTGGTGGCCGTCGGCTTAGACGGCGTCTTGGCCGTGCCCTTGCTGTAGAAGTAGGGCACCAGCTCGAACTCGCCGGTGGCAACGCCTTTGGACCGCTTCTCGCGCCGGATCTTCACCGGTTCAAGGTCCTCCGGAGTCAGGTCAAAAAGGGCCGCTTCGCTGACCAGCGGCGGGACCTCAGGCTCCGTCGGCTGGGTCAGCGCGATCGCAGCCTCCCAGCCGAGGGCTTCGATGTCGAATGCTCCCCTGCTGGCAACGTGGAACACGCGCTCACGCAGCTGCGACGGGCAGGACTTGGCGTTGGGGCAGCGGATGTCCACGTCGCCTTCCTTCCCGGGAGCCAGCGGCGTGCCGCAGGACGGGCATTCCGTGGGCATGACGAAGTCACGCACCGGCGGGTCCTGCTGGTCCCGGAGCGCCAGCACCGGGCCAACGATCTCCGGGATAACGTCCCCGGCTTTCCGGAGCACCACAATGTCGCCGATCTTGACGCCCTTGGCCTTGACGACGTCCTGGTTGTGCAGCGTCGCCATTCCCACGGTGGAGCCCGCCACCTTGACCGGTTCCATGATCCCGAAGGGCGTGACCCGGCCGGTGCGCCCGACGTTCACGGCAATGTCCAGGAGCTTGGTGTGCACTTCCTCGGGCGGGTACTTGTAGGCGACGGCCCAGCGCGGAACCCGCGTGGTGTAGCCCAGGGCACGCTGGGTGGCGAAGTCGTCGATCTTCACCACGATGCCGTCGATCTCGTGGAGCAGGCTGTGCCGCTTGTCCCCGTATTTCTCGATGAAGTCCAGCACCTCCGCCGGGCTGGCGAGAACCTCGAAGTAGGGGCTGACCGGCAGTCCCCACTCTGCCAGAAGCCGGTAGGTCTCCGACTGGCTGGCGGCCTGGAGGCCCTCGCGCGCGCCGATCCCGTGTACGAACATCTGGAGCGGGCGCTTGGCAGTCTCTGCCGGATCTTTCTGACGGAGGGAACCGGCCGCGGCATTCCGCGGGTTGGCCAGCGGCGCCTTGCCCGCCTCAATCAGCGCCTCGTTGAATTCGGCGAACGCCTTGGACGGGATAAACACCTCGCCGCGGATTTCCACTTCTGCAGGAAAACCGCTGCCGCTGAGCTGCTGCGGGATCTCCTTGATGGTGAGCACGTTGTGAGTGATGTCCTCACCGGTGGTGCCGTCGCCGCGGGTGGCGGCCCGGACCAGCTTGCCGTCCCGGTAGAGCAGGTTCACGGCGAGGCCGTCGATTTTCAGCTCGGTCAGCCAGGCGGCCTCGGGGTTCCCGGACTTGGCAACCCCGGCCTCCGCCTTCGCGATCCAGGCCTGCAGTTCCTCAAGGGAGAACACGTCCTCCAGGCTGTACATGCGCTGAAGGTGTTCGACGGCGGCAAACGCCGCGGACACTTCCCCGCCAACCTCCTGGGTGGGCGAATCATTGGAAACGAGCTTCGGATGCAGCGCCTCAAGTTCCTCCAGCCGGCGAAAGAGCGTGTCGAACTCGGCATCGGAAACGAGCGGCTCATCCTCCTGGTAGTACGCGAACCGGTACTTCCGGACGAGGTCCGCCAGGTTCTCGTACTCATCCCGTACCGACTCAGAGGGAATGGCTTCCGGCTCAAGCTGGTCAGTTCCGGTGGCTGCGCTGTCTGTGGGGCCTGATGGTGTGCTCACAGACCTATCTTGCCTTACAGCCAGGACATTTTGCCGAGGCGGCAGGCCTCCCGTGCCGGGGATGCCGGGGGTGCCGGTCAGAACCGCCGCCGGCGAAAGCCCCTACCAGTGACCGGGGCGGTTCCGGCTCCACAGGGCGAAGGCCAGTCCGCCCAGACCCACCAGGAGGACGCCGCCCATGACGGCGAACAGGCCGAAAATGCCGAGGCCGGACCCCTTGTCCGCGACTACGACGGCGGCGGCTTGGCTGGCGGCGGGGGTGGCGATCGGTTTAGTCCAGCTGGACTCCGCAGAAAACACGGACGGCGACGGGTCCGCGCTGGCGGAGGCGGTGGTCACCGGCCGTGTTGCAGCGGGGACCGCGGCCACAATCCCGTCATTCGCTGCCGGGACGACGGCGGGAGCGGGCACCGGTGTGACCGGTGCAGGAGCCATGCGGGTCGCGGGCGCCACCGGCCGCACCGGCGCCGCAGGCACCACCGGCGCAGCAGGTGCCACCGGTTGCACCGGCTGTGGGGGCGCCGGAGCCGGCGAAGGTGCCGGCGCTTTCTGGGCCGGCGGCGGCGCCGTCGCGGAGGCGGTTGGCGTCGTCATCGGCGCCGGGGAACCGGACGACGGCGGAGCGACAGGCGCGGGCGACTCCGAGCACGGTCCCTCCGGCAGGCAGGCCGCCTGGGCAGCTCCGGCGGCGCCGGTCACAACCGTGAAGGCCAGCATGGCAGCGGCAGTTCCGGGCAGAAGCGCGCCACGCAGAAGAGGAAGACGGATCATGGAGTACCTTTGCAGCCGCGCGGGACCCTCCCGCGTCGAGTTTTGTCCCGGGTATCTTCCTACAGTCCCGCCCGGCGCGCCAAATTGGCTACTGCCGGTTTTCCGGCGGCAGCGCGATCTGGAGCTTGCGCACCTTGCCCCGCCCGACGATGTAGCCGCGGCCCGGAATGAAGCCGGCGCCGACCCGTCCGAGTGACGTATTGAGGAGGCTGTCGCCGTCGATGTCGCCCGGGTTGATCAGCAGCCCCCTCCTGCCCGACTTGAACGGCTGCGCGAGCGACCAGGCCGATGACCAGGTGGACGTTTCGGATTCCCCGACCACCCACTGGTCGGCCTTGATGGACGCCGCCACGAGCCTTCCTATGCCGGACTCGGCCAGGGTGTCCGTAAACTCCGTGAGTCCCTCGATGAAGATGGCCACCTTGCCCGGATTGGCCGAGGCGTGGTCCGTGAGCGCTTCCACCGCCTCCTCGACGTCGTCGGCCCCCACCAGCGAGCGGTCCCAGACCGGCAGGGACGCCACGGCGGACTTCCTGGCGGCAAGGTAAACCAGTTCGGTGCCGGGGTTGGACCGGCGCAGCGCGTAGGCCATGGTCACCAGGGCCACGGTCCGGCCGGAGCCGGGCGGGCCGGCGAGCAGCAGCGGGCCCTTGGCCATGAGTGTGGCGGGCTGCAGCGTTTCGTCGTCCACGCCGACCACGGGCAGATCCGGCAGCCCGGCAGGCAGGATGTCCAGGTCGATCTGCTCGGGCAGCCGCTCGATGCGCGGAGCCCGTTCCACACCCTGGCGGAGCATGGCTTCGCTGAGTTTGTGGACTTCGCGCGCCTGCAGGGCCAGGTTGGAGTTGCCGCCCAGGACGGCGAGCTGCACCTCGTGGCCGCCCAGCAGCCCCCGTCCCGGAGGCGCGGCCTGGCCCAGGACGTCCTTTGGCACGTCCATGGTCAGGTAGTCGTCTTCGGCGGACAGCCTGAGTACCAGCCTTCGCTGGATGGAGGCAAGCAACGACGCCGGGACGGAGTTGGGGCGGTCACCGGTAACAACGAGGTGGATGCCCAGGGGACGGCCGTCGGTCGCCAACTGCAGGAAGAGGTCCCATAGGCCGGAGAGCTTGCTGTACTCATAAGCCTCACGGAAGGCTGACATGCCGTCGACCAGCACGAAGATGCGCTTTTCATCCGGCAGGCCGGCAAGCTTGCGGTACTCCCCGATGGTGGAGGCGCGGACCTCGGCGAAACGGGCTGCCCGGTCCTCGGCGAGGTCGCTAAGCCAGCGCAGCAGCCTGCCCACGCGTTCCACGTCGTCGCCGTTGATGATCCCGCCCACGTGCGGAAGTTCTTCGAGCATTTTGAGCCCGGCGGAGCCGCAGTCGATTCCGTAGACGTGGACGGGGCCGCCGCGCGGGGTGACGGCAGCGGCGATGGCGATGCCCCGCAGGGCCGCGGACTTGCCTGAGCCGCCCGTGCCGTAGATGGCCATGTTGCCGTCTCTGTCCGGTTCGTAGAAGACGGTGGGCTGGTCCTGGCGGGCGGGGTCGTCCGCAACGCCCAGCAGGAGCCGTTCATCGGTGCGTGGGTTCGGCAGGAGCGAGAAGTCGTAGGTGGTGGCCAGTTCGTTCAGCCACGGCTTCCGCGGCGGTTCGATGGCCAGCAGGTCCGCCGCGGCGATGACGTTGGCGGTCATCCTTGCGATGTCGTTGGGCCCGGCCGGTTCGTCCTGCACCGCAGTGTCGGGGGCCGGCGTTTCCCAGGCAGGACCGGACCCGAAGGCCATTTCCACGATGTCGATCTGCGGACGCTGCGGGCGTTCCGTGGTCCAGCCGCCGGCGTAGCCGGTCTGGAAACCCTGGATGCGGCCCGGACCGGTCTTCGCCGCGCCGCGGCCCGGGATGGAGGGGTCGAAGTACGCGGCGTCCGGCACGCCCAGGATGTCCGTGGCGTCGTCCTCGTCGGCCATCCGCAGCGCCACCCGAAGGTTCGTGTTGGCGCGCAGGCTTTCCTTGATGACGCCGGCGGGGCGCTGGGTGGCGAGGATCAGGTGCAGCCCGAGGGACCGGCCGCGGGCGGCGACGTCGACGACGCCGTCCACGAACTCGGGCACCTCGGTGGCCAGGGCAGCGAATTCGTCCACCACGATCACCAGGTAGGGCGGGGCCTCGGGATCTGCCTCGCGCTGGAGCGAGAGCAGGTCCTTGGCCTTTTTCCTGTTGAGCAGGTGTTCCCGGTAGTGGAGCTCAGCGCGCAGGGACGTCAGGGCGCGCCGCACCAGGTGCGGCGAGAGGTCGGTGACCAGGCCCACGGTGTGCGGCAGGTGGACGCAGTCAGCAAACGCGGCGCCGCCCTTGTAGTCAACGAACAGGAAGCTGACGCGGTCCGGGCTGTACGCGGTAGCCATGCCCATCACCCACGACTGCAGGAACTCGGACTTGCCGGCGCCGGTGGTGCCGCCCACCAGCGCGTGCGGCCCCTCGTTCTTGAGGTCGAGGTGGAGAGGTTCCACACCCTTGGAACCCACAAGGGCACGCAGCGAGCCGTTGTCCTTGCGGTTGGCGACAGCGGTGGAGCGGACGGAGTTGTTCTCCTGCCAGCGTTCCGCCACGGCCTGCGGATTTTCCAGGAAGTCCTTGCCGATAAGCGTCGCATAAGACACGGCGCGGGGCAGGTTCGAGTCGTCCTCCACCGGTTTACCGGCGTCGACCACGGGCGAGAGCATGCGGGCCAGCTGGCCTGCCAGTTCGGCGTCGAGGCTTTCACAGCTCACGGGGTAGGTGTGGCGTCCCAGCCGGACCTGGCCGGTGGTGTTGCCGTGCTCGCCGTCCACGGCCATGAAGTCACGGCAGGCGGCCGGAAGGGATTCGACGCCGGCAGCCACCCACAGGACGTGGACACCGGTGTCGGGTCCGCGCTCCACGAGCCGGGTCAGCCGGCCGCGGTCCACCGGCGCGTCGTCCTCGACGATTACCAGCACGGACGGCAGCACCGGCGGCGGAACATCCGCGGTTTCCACGGAGATGCCCGGCCGGTGCACGGGACCCTGCGACCGCTGGGCGGCCTCCCGGAGTTCCACGAGATCCTCGAGGCGGGACAGCAGGCTGGTGCCGCCTGCCGAGCCGGCAGCAAGGTGGTCGCCGCTGACCGGGCTGTGGCTCGAGCCGACGTGCGGCAGCCACTGGAGCCAGTTCCAGCGTTCCCGGGACCGGGCCGAGGTGATGGCGGCAACAGCTACTTCCGCCGGGGAATGCAGGCCCACGAGCTGGAGCACCACTCCCCGCGCCACGTCATCGACGAGTCCGCGCGGCCCGGCGAGGCCGAACGAGCCGGCGGTCCGCAGCTGTGAAACCACCGGCACGCCCTCGATCAGCCGGAACTGGTCCAGGCAGCCCTCAATTTCGCGCCGGTACTCTGTCTCGGTTTCCGCGGAGTTCGGCTCCTCGAACGGAATCCTGGACGGCACTGTGCCGAGCCCGAACCGGAGCGTCAGGAACCCGGAGTGCTCCGGCCGGTGGGTCCAGAGCAGCGGACCCAGCTTGTAGATGGAGTCGACGGTGTCACTGACGGACGGCGCCTCCTGGAGCCGGACGGCCCGCTCAACGCGCTGCAGCTCGGTCGTGTCCTGCCGGAAGGCGGCCATGCCCGCCCGGAACTGCTTCAGCTGTTCCTTGCGCTCGCGCTGGCTTTGCAGCTTCTGGTCCACGTAGTGGCCCACAATGAACAGCGGCATCATCAGCATGAACAGTATTGACACCAAGCTCTGGGTCACCGCGAACAGCACCGCGCCCATCATCAGCGGGGCGATCAGCATGATGTAGGGGAAGGGATGGTGGTCCTGCCGCTTGGGCCCGGCCGGGGGCACGCGCTTGGCCGGGGCGAACCGGGGGATCACCCGCGGGGAGCGGTTGAAGTCCACCAGGGGCGACGTCGGAGCTGCCGCACCGCTGCGCGCCAGCGGCACCACGGTGAGCTCGGTGTCTCCCAGCGTCACGGTGTCCGAGGAGTTCAGCGTGGCACGGGTGACCGGCAGACCGTCCATTTGGAGTCCGTTGGCGGAGTTCGTGTCGACGATTTCGATGCTCTCCCCCACGGTGATGCGGGCGTGCCGCTTCGACGTCAGGGGGTCGGTGAGCCGGACGTCCACGCCCCGGTCCCGTCCGATGTAGCTGGTGCCGGTGGGCAGGGAAAATTCCCGTCCGACGTCGGGCCCGGAGACTATGCGCAGCGTCGCCGCGGCGGGGCCGCGGTCTGCGGCCGGGCCGGCGTCGTTCGGGTTCCCGAACTGGTCGCTGACCTGGGTGAGCGAAACGACCGACCCGGGCCGCAGCCCCGACTCGAGGAGGTTGTCCGCCCGGTCCAGGACGATGCCGCGCATGCCGCCGGCAACGAATGCCTCGTCGATCCGGAGCGAGAGGTTCGGCGGGGCAGGCTGCTGCCGTCGGGCGGGGTCGGCCGTCCACAGCTCGGTGGCGATGTCGGCGACGGTGGCGCGGCCGTCCACGGTGACTGCCAGGTCCTTGGCCTCGGCGGGGTCCCGGCGCAGGGTCAGTCGGATTCTCATGCTTCGCTGTCTCCGCGCATCTTTTCCAGGAGGTGAAGGTCGCTGGCGGTGACCAGGTGCGAGGTGACGGCGTGCTCGACGAGGCGTGCCCGGCGGTTGGTGGCCAGCTTCCCGCCGCCACCCCGGAGGCCCGCCACTCCGGCACGGTCCAGTTTGTCGCACACGTTGTCGAGCTTGCGGTTGAACCGGGTGAGGGCCCAGCCCAGGGTCCGGGCCGCCTCCGAGGATGAGGGAATGGCGCTAAACCCGGTGCCTTCGCGCCGGAGCATGGGTTCGGCTAGCGCCACGATGAGGGCTTTCTGCGAGTCCGTGAAGACCACCGGGCCGATGGTGGTGTCGCCGCCGCTGGTTTCGCTGCTGGCCTCTTGCCGGAACGACGGCGTTTTCAGGTGGACGGCGAATTCATAGGTAGTGGGTCCGGCGGTGAAGATGATGCTGGTGTGGTTGAAGACCAGCGGCAGCCGGGCGCCGGGCGAGAGCCAGGCCTGCATGCCGCCGGATCCGTCGGCCACCGTGGCGGAGAGGCGGCTGCCCACGTTGCTGAGCCACCAGATGCCGTCATACCTGGCGATCTGTAGGAAGCGTCGGTGCAGGTAAGGGTTGTCGTCCACTTCCAGGTCGCCTTCGCGGCCGATGCTGAAGATGTCCTCATCGGTCGGCTCATACCACTCGCCGCAGAAATCTATGGCCAGGTCTCCCATGTTTCCCTGTCTTGTCGTCGGTGCTGGTTGATGCTGGGCAGCTGTTGACGCCTTACGCGTCTGCCGCTGCCGGGTGCTAAAGCTGCCGGGGCTAAAGGCAGGCGATGGAATCCTCGCCCGCCGGTGATGCGGTTCCGTCGCTGCGGACCAGGATCACCTGGACGCAGGTGGGTTCCGCCGGATTCGCCGTGACGTCCACCCGGGTTGCCGACGTCGACAGATAGCTTCCGCCGCCTTTGACCGTTTTGATCCGCCATTTGTAGGCGTCCCCCGGTTTCGGCTGCGGGTTGGTCCAGGTGAAGCGGACCTTCCCCTGGGCGCCTGCGCTGCCGGCCAGTTTGGCGACGTCGGGCACGGACCCGTCGTCGACGGCGTCGGCGGGCGGCTTGCTGACCGTTTCGGTGGGGCGGGCCTGCGGCTGCGGCGCAGCTGATGCCACCACAATGCCCACGATGACCGCCAGCACCAGGAGCGTTCCGCCGGAGATGGCGAGCCACAGGTTGCGCTTCCCATGATCGGCCGGCTGGTCCCCGGCCTGGCCGGGTGCATCATCCTCCGCTGCCTTGGGCTGGTTGCTTCGCAGGACCGTGGCGCCTGCCCAGTCGTCCGCAGCCGTTACCACCGCCGCAGGCTCCGGGGCCGGCGCGGTACCCGCCGTCGAAAAGGTGGCTTGGGGCGCCACGCGGGCTGGCCCTGGCGTTGGTGCAGCAGGCGCCGGCGCCCGCCCCGGCGGGGTGCCGGCGGCAGCACCTCCCCCGTCCAGCGGCTTGGTGCGGGCCGGGAACGTCGGGGCGCTTCCGGTCCGGTCCGGGTCGATGGAGGCGACGTTGCGGACGCGCGTCTCCTCGACGCCGTCGTCCAGGTCCACGTCCTCCTGGTGGCGTTCCTCGAGCACTTCGAACGGCGTAACGGACAGGTTGAGCTCGGCCTGGATCCGCTGCAGCGCGAGGGCGAAAGCGTGAGCCGACGAATAGCGTGACGCCGGCGACTTGGCCATTGCCGTGGCCAGGGCCAGTTCAAGGGATTCCGGCACGTCGGCGCGGCCCAGTCGCGGGACGGGCATGCTGGTGATGCGCGAAATGAGCTCGCGCTGGGAGTTGTCGGCCCCTGGCAGCACGAAGGGCGACCGTCCGGCGAGCAGTGTGTACAGCGTGGCGCCGAGGGCCCACACGTCCACCATCACGCCGTCGACGTTGCCATCGCGGAACTGTTCCGGCGGGGACCACGGGATGGACATCCCCGCGTCCTCATCAACGTCCCCGGCCAGCGTGCCGGAGATGCCGAAGTCGGTGAGTGCCGGGCGGTTGTAGTCCGTAACCAGGATGTTGGCGGGCTTGATGTCCCGGTGGGCTATGCCGGCCCGGTGCGCCGTCTCGACGGCGGATGCCACCTGGATGCCGACGGCCAGGACCTCGTCGACGCTGAAGCGCTGCCGGCGGTACCGCACGTCCAGGCTGGGCCGCGAGCAGTACTCCATGGCGAGGTACGAATGCCCGTCCTCGGTCACCTCGGCCTCGAAGATGGTGACGATGAAGGGGTGCGAGGACAGCTGGGCCATCAGGTTGGCCTCGGACTCAAACCGGCGCCGCGCGCCCTCCGTCTTGAGGCCGGACAGCAGCACTTTAACCGCAACCTTGCGGCGCGGCCGGTCCTGCTCGTAGAGGTAGACGTCAGAGAAGCCGCCCGAGCCGAGCAGGCTCACATAGCTGAAACCGGGGATGCGGGGCGGTGGGGCCGGCGGCCGCTTGGAACTCACAGGATCTCCTCAAAGCGCAAGGAAACGTCATCGCCGAGTTCTGCGATGTCGCCGTCCAAGATAATGGCCATTTCATTCTGGGCAAGGCGACGCGGCGGCTGCCCTTCGCGGACCAGCACGGTGCCGTTGGTAGCTTTCAGGTCGCACAGCATCACGTGCCAGCCCTCCAGCCGGACCTCCACGTGCGACCTCGAAATGTCGCCGCCGGGGCTGGCCACCTGGACCAGCCGGGGCATGGTGCCGCCCTGAACCCGCGACACGGATGGCTGCCGCCCGATCACTATCGACTCGTCCAGGTCGATCAGCTCTCCCGTGGACAGCCGCAGGCGGCCGAGCCTGGGGCGCGGCACCTGCACGGCCACGTCCGGTAACTGCATCCCGCAGGTGAAGCATTGGCTGCTGGTGGGAGGGTTGGCATGGCCGCCGGGGCACGCCCGGGCGAGCACGAGTGGTCCGTTGCCTGCCATCGCGCCCTGTCCGGGTTCTGTGCCCTGGCCACCTTCCGGTCCGTGTCCTGCCTGCTGTGCTCCGGAGGCGGGGAGATCGCTCTTGAGGATGGTCTGACCGTCGTGGTCCCCTTCGGCCGCATCACGGGAGGCGGGCATGGAGATGAACGACGGCGGGACCTGGGGGCCGGTGAACGGCGACGGGACTTGGGGCTCGGAGAATGGCGCCGGGACCTCAGATCCCGGGGCACGATCCCCTCCGGTCGCCCACGGCACCGAGTCGATCAGTCCTGCCTGTGAAGGGGCTGACGGGGGCGCCGGGGCCGCTGCTGCACGGGTAATGACGGGCTGGCGGGCTTCCTGAGATTCAGCGTCCTGACCCGTTGTTTCCTGGTCTGCTGTCTCCTGGTCCACCGTCTCCGGAACTGCCGTGTCCGGAACCGCTGTCTCCCTGGTGGCCGGAGTGCCGCCGTCGTCTTCCTCGCCGGTCCGCACGGCGGCGTCCTCAATGCTGCGCACCACGGTCTTGTCCCAAAGATGGTCGTACGAGCTGGTGAATTCGGTGGCTGAACCGGTGAGTTCGGCGGCGGGCTCGTGCTCATCCCCTTGGGCCGGCGGCTCTATCGCAGGCGCGGCAGCCTCCGGTTCCTCCGCCTCGACGGAAGCGTCCTCGGTGAGGCCCACCATGGTCTCAGCCGACACTTCAGAGTAGGGGGGCTCAGCCTCCGGCGCGGCGGAAAGGGCGGCGGCAGTCTGGGTGCCGGCAGGCAGGGCGGCGGCAGTGTGCGTGCCGCCAGGCAGGGCGCCGGCAGGCGGGGCACCGACCGGCAGGGCACGTAATGATCCGGCAACACTGACCCGCAGTGACTGCAGGAGGACGGCCCCTTCCACTACAGGCAGCTCTGACAGCCGGGATGCCGCCCCGGCCGGCGCCGAAACGCTGAACCACTCGGGGGCGTCCAGCCACCGCTCGGTCCAGGTGGTGACGTTCCGGCCGTCGAGGTTCACGGGACCCGACGGAAGCTGGACCGTCAGATCGATGTCGCCGCGCAGGAATACCCGCAGCGAGTCGCTGAAACCGATGATCCCGAACCACGGGCTGGCGGACAGCGGTGCACCGAACCCTCCCGTCACGGCGTGCAAAACCTCGGCTGCGTCCGGGCTTTTTTCCAGCAAATCCCACACCGTGCTGACCAGCGGGGCCGGAGTGGCGGGGTCGAGGATCACCGCAGTTCCCGAGCGGATGAGGCCTAGCCATCCGCCGGGGACATAGCTAGCTGCGGCCATTGACAGCATCCTCGCTTCCGGCACGCGGCAGCGTGTCCTCCTCTTCCGCGTCGGCGGCAGTCCGGGGTGCGGTCGTGGCCACGCCGGCATCGTTGAACACGTTCCTTGCATCGACGACGATCACCGTGATGTTGTCCCGGCCTCCGCGCCGCAATGCCGCCTGGATCAGGGCGTCCACCGCCTCCTGCGGGTCCTCGACAGTGCTGAGGACGTCCAGTATCTGTCCGTCCGTCAGTTCCCCGTTGAGCCCGTCGGAGCACACCATCACCCGGTCGCCTTCCTCTATGGGCAGGAGCCAGTAGTCGGCCTCGGTCTCGTCGCCCGCGCCCAGCGCGCGCGTCACGACGTGCCGGCGGGGATGCACTGCGGCCTCCTCGGCGGTGATCTCGCCGCTCTCGACGAGCTCCTGGACCTCGGAGTGGTCCACGCTGACTTGGCTGAGCCGCCCCTGGCTCAGCCGGTACGTCCGGGAATCCCCGATGTTCATGACCAGCCAGTAGGGAACGCCCATCTGTTCCACCACCACCACGCCGCTGAGCGTGGTTCCTGCCCGCGAGCCGGTGGCGGAACGGATCGATTCGTCGGCAATGGCCAGGTAATGCTGCACCACTCCCGCGGTGGCTGTCCGTTCCCCCGTGGCCAGCTGTGGCAGCTGTGCCAGTGCCCGCACGCACATGCCGCTGGCCACCTCGCCGGCTTCATGGCCGCCCATGCCGTCCGCGACGGCGAACACAGGATCGGAGGCAATGTAGGAGTCCTCATTGAGCTCGCGGCGAAGGCCACGGTCCGTTCCGTAGCCATAGCTCAGCTTGAGGCCGGGCTCGCTGCCGGTTCCTGGGGTTCCGGCCGCCTGCTGTGAATTCATGCGTGTCCTACGTTGAAGGTGCGGTCCCCGAAGTGAACTGTGGTTCCGGGGCTGACAAATGCGGGTACGCCCGGCTGCAGCGCCGTGCGCATGCCGTCGGGTGTGGTGACGGCGCTGCCGTTGGTCGAGTGGCGGTCGGTTATCCAGACGCCGGTGCCGTCCGTGAGCAGGTGGAGGTGGGTCTTGGAAATGGTCCTGCCGGGGTCCGGGACCGGCAGCAGCTGGGCCTGCGATTCTCCAGCAGCGGGGGCAGGGTTCCGGCCGATCAGGACGGTCCGTTCCAGGCGGAAGTCGCGGCCGTCGTCGAGCCTTATCCTCAGCACCGCCTCGCGGGCGTCCTGGCGCGCCCCGGCGCGCACCTGGGTGCGGTCCATGGCGTCATCCGGGTGAACGGCGTTGACTGGATGATCGGTGGCGTCCGGGGCTGCAGGCGGTGCCGGCTCAACGGTGGTGTTGGAGGCAACCGGGGTGCGGGAGGCAACCGGGGAGGCCACCTGCTGCACCGGGGGCAGGTCCAGGGGCGCGAAACTGTACGGGCCTTCAATACCCCCGGTGGCCACGGGGTTGCGGCCACGAACGACGTCGAACACGAGGGTTTTGGCCGCGCGGTCATGCCATCCGCGGAGCCTGCCGTTCCGGTCCCAGGCGCTGGAGAGCACCACCACCACAGCCCAGGCCGTCCCAAGGAGCAGCAGCGGCCCCAGGATGAGCAGGGCGGCGTCGAACCACCTGAAGACAGCCACCAGAACTGCGGCAAGGACGGCCAGCAGGATGCCGGCTCCGGTCACGATGCCCCGCAGGAACACAGCACCGAGGCCAGGGGCGTAACCGTCCTTGTCAGCACTGCGGATGCCCATGAACTGGTTGCCGATGGTGTTGCCGGAACGGCCCTCGACACTTGCGACGGCGAACGCGTAGACCAGCGCCAGTCCGGCGCCGATGCCCGCCAGGATGGCCAGCAGGCTTGTGTCGTAGATGATGAGCCCGGCGCTCCGCGTGCTGGTGATGCCAGCGAACCCGAAGGACATCAGAACGGTCAGGATGGCCACCGGGGCGAGCCAATCGAGGACGGCGGCACCGAGACGCTTGCCCGGCGCCGCTGGAACCAGCGTGAGCGTGCCTGACATATCCGTTCCTTCCCCCAGCCCTACCGGGATGCTACCGGGAATCCGAGCCGCTTGCCTCCCGCCCGGGTCGGGCGTGACTCCCGGATTGCGCGTTACTCCCCGATCGAGCCGGGGTCCACGGTTAGGCAGGGGCGTCCCGCACGCGCCGCAAAAGCTAGCCCCGGCGCGGACAGGCTGCCCGCAGCGCGGGCACGGCCCGCTTCCCCCGGCAGCCGCAGGTCCCCCGGCAGCAGCCGCGGGTCCCCCACCGGTGACATGCGAACCGTTCACCGCCGGAACCCCCGCGCGGCCAGGGCGGTGCGGGCCTCGGCCAACAGCGACCGGGGCGAGAACCGCGCCCGCTGGCGCCGCCAGAAGCCGACCGTCCCGGTCATCTCTTTGAGCGAGCCATCCACCACATCCCAGTACTCCCGGACCTCATCCTCACTCGGCTGGCCCGCCCCGAAAATGGAGGCGTCAGCCTGGTGCGCCAGCACAGTGGTGGTGGCGCCGGTGGCGGGGAACGCCTCGGCAACTACCGCCGCGGTTTCCCGCCTGGTTGCACGGCTGTCCACGGCGGCGCCCATGTCCGTTGCCAGGCTGAGGACCTCGTTCCAGCCGCCGCCGACGCGCTGGGCAGGATCGCCGCCGGTAAAGCGGGCCTTCCGGCGCCGGGACTTCAGCAGGGCGATGAGCAGCAGCGGCAGGGCGAGGATGCCTACGGGAATCATGGCGATGCCGATGGCCGTGAGGATGGGACCCCACAGAAGCCAGGGATTGTTCTTCTTCTCGTCGGCGTCGAGCGCGTCGGGAGAGGAGTCCGGCGGCAGGTCGGCGGGTTCCTGCGGCGGTGGCGGCGGCTGCAGGACCTGGGGCTTTGGCTTGGACTTGCTTTCCGGGTCGGGCGGGATGGGGATGTTGTCCTTGGGCGGTGTGGGGTCGAAGGCCACCCAGCCCACCCGGTCGAACGCCACCTCCACCCAGGCGTGGACGTCCTTGCCCATGATCTTGATCTCGCCGGCTCCGTTCTCCGGGCTCTTCGGATCGGGGTAGAACCCCATGACCACGCGCGAGGGAATGCCCAGGTGCCGCAGCATCAGGGACATCGCCACGGCATACTGCTCATCGTCGCCCAGCATCTGCTTGGAGGTCAGCAGGTCGCGGATGCGCCCCGCACCGTGCCCGGAGACGCTGGGAAGCTGCCCGTCGGCAATGAGCCCGTTGCTGAAGGCCCCCTTCTTCTGGAAATGGGCCTCGATCTGCCGGACCCGGTCCACAGCGGTGGGGGCGTCCGCGCCCAGGTCGTTGGCCTGGGCGCCCACCACCGGCGGCACGTCGCTGGTGTCAGGCAGGCTGATCCTGGCGAAATCGTATTGCGTCAGCTGCCCGTGCTCCAGCTTCACCGGGTCCGAGACCTGGACAGTGTAGGAGTCACCCCGGGACAGGCCCTGGGTGGTCACCGCGGTGTCCGTTCCTGAGTTGAAGTACAGCCCTGAAGCAGCGCCGGACGAGTCCTGGCCGAAGCTGAGTCCGGTGGTCTTCCGACCACCAGGAACGAAGTAGCCCTGGTAGTCATCAATGGTGACGTCCAGGCTGTAGTCATTCGTCGGGACCGTGTCCGTGGAGTCGGCAAGCGTGTTGATCGATTTCGCGTCACCGACCTTGCTGAAGCTGCCGGAGCCGTTCGGATCCATCGTGTAGTTGGTGCCGTTGAAGGAATCGAGTGCCCCGAGCCGGACCCGGGCGTCCTTGGGCAGCCCCTTGACCGTGAACAGGGCGTCGTCCTTCTTGTCCTTGACGAAGTTTCGGAAGCTCGCCAGCGGCGTGACGTAGTCCTTGGGATCAAAGGGCGGAACGACGACGTTGCGGAGGACGCGCCGCTCGTCACCGGCGGCGATGAGCGGCGACACGGCAGCGGTAATTCCCACCGTTGCCGCCAGGACCGCGGCTCCAGCCGCCAGGCGGCGCATGCGTGCCTTACCGGCGGTGCCCGCGTCGTACTGGGGACGGTTCACCGAGACCTTGCGGGTGTCGCGCCGGCGCAGGGCGTCCCGCCGGAAAGTGGCCCAGGCGATACCCACCACCGTCAGCGCGATGCCCCTTTCCACCGTCAGGAACCCGGCGTTGGTGCTGAAGGCGATGCCCGTGACAAACAGGACCAGGACCGGCAGCAGCGGCCAGTAAGGGCTCCGGATCCGCCAGGTCAGGACACCGGCCGCCACGGCCGTGATGAGTGAGCTCAGGAACGGAACGATCAGCACCCCGCCAGCGGTGCCCACGGGCACTCCGACGGTCAGCATGTCCTTCCACGAGAAGACGACGCCGAGCAACAGCGTCCGCAGGGATTCCAGGCTGGGGAGGAATCCCGCCACCGCGGCGTCGGGAACGGCGAGGACTGTCCCCAGCACCAGGTAACCGCCAAAGGCCGCAGCGGTGGTGATCACCAGCCCCAGCCGGAAATGGGCGTTGCAGGCAGCGATGGCCAGGCCCAGGATGATCCCGCCAAAACCGGCAATCAGGTAATACGGGTCACCGCCGAAGCTGAGGCTGAACCCGAGGACACCCAGCCCGAGCAGAACGGTGAGGGCACCGCAGTCGAGCACAAAATGCCACAGCGGCCGGCCATCGGCGAAGGCGGACTGAACGGCCGGCGTGACCGGGAGGCCGGTCCGGTTTGAGCGGCGGGGGCGGAGACCTGTGGCCTCACTCATGCTGCAGCCTTTCGCAGGACGGAGGGAAGGTCGGAGAGGTCACCCACGGTGAGGACTGTGAGGTCGCCGATGTTGGCGCGGGCCGGGGCGGCGCCCAGGTCGATGAGCACAGCGAGGCTTCGGACGCCGGGCGGCACTGAGGCGGCGGCCGAGCGCAGCTGGGTGGGCGTCACCTGGCTGCCCACCACGAAGAAGACCACGGAGGCGTTGGGTACCGTGTCGGCAAGCGTCCGGGCGAGGTCGACGGCGGTCTTCCGTAGCGGGGTGCCGACGACCCGGGTCATGTCGTCCAGCATGTTGCGGCCGGTCTCGCAGCGCAGCGGACCCGCCTGGGTCAGGACGTCCAGCTCGCGCTGCTCGCGGATGGCCTGGCGTCCGATCGACGCGGCTGCCGAGATGGCCAGCTCGAACTCCTCTTCCGAGGCGTATTCGTCGGTGTTGATGGATAGCGAAATCGCCAGGTGGGCACGGCGGGTTTCCTCGAACTGGCGGACCATGAGCTTGTTGGTCCGGGCCGTGGTTTTCCAGTGGATGTGCCGCCGGTCGTCCCCCGGGACGTAATCGCGCAGCGCGTGGAAGGAAACATCCGCGCTGGACAGCTCCGTGGTGGGCATGCCTTCCAGGTCGCGGATGAACCCCGCGGCGGAACCGGCCAGCGCCACGGTCCGGGGATGCACGTACAGGTCCTGCGGTTCCGTCCAGAGCACCTGCCGGCGGAGCAGGTGCAGCGGATCGGCACGGACGGAGCGCACAGGACCCACCACGATGACGGCCCTGCGCGCCGTCGGGATAGTGAAAAGATCCTCGTGCACCTGCTGCGGCTTCATCCGCGGGAGGTGGAAGACAGCGGTGGCTGCCCCGACGGGCAGTTCGAGGTCAGCCGGCAGGAGCGGCCGGGCAGACGTGTTGGACACCGCAATGCTTCCCACGGCGCTGTCCCCCACGGCCACCCTTGTCCGCGCGAGGTCAAGCAGGACCCCATAGGAGGACCTGCCCAGGATGAAGCCACCGGCGATGACGAAGAGAACCACCGCCGCAATGGCGGCAGCCTTGGCCTCCTGCCAGCCGTAGGCGCTCCCGGCCGCCCACAGGAGAATTGCACCGGCCAGCACGGACCAGCCCAGGACGCTGACCACGGACAGGACAGGCCGGACGCGGCGGCCCCACACGCCTTCGGCCATCCGCCAGGCGGGGCCCAGCGCGAGCCGCGCGATGCTGCTGACCTCGGACCACACCCTGGACGGGCGGATTTGGTGCTGCACCGTGGGCAGCTGCAGCCCGGGCCGCCGCACGCCAGACAGCCGCACCTTAGGCAGCCGCACCTTAAACCGCTTCACGCTAGACGGCGGCGCGCTGCTGCGGCGCTGCGACATCAGCCAGGACACGTCCCAGAACGGCTTCCGCCGTGGCTCCGGAGAACTCTGCCTCGGGGTCCATCACGAAACGGTGGGTCCAGACGACGGCGGCGAGGTCCTTGATGTCGTCCGGCAGGACGAAGTTGCGCCCCTGGCTCGCGGCCCAGACCTTGGCCGCCCGGACCATGGCAAGGGCGCCGCGGACCGACACACCCAGGCGGGTCTCCGGAGCGTTGCGGGTTTCCTCGCAGAGCCGGGAGATGTACTCCAGCACCGCGGTATCGACATGCGTGGTGGCGGCAAGGTCCGCCATGTCAGCCACGGCCTGCGTGGTGATGACAGGCTGCAGATCCCGGGACCGGTCCTTGAGGTTGGATCCGCCCAGGAGCTGGACGGTGGAGGCGTGGTCGGGATAGCCGATGGAGGTCTTAAGGAGGAAGCGGTCCAGCTGGGCCTCGGGCAGCCGGTAAGTGCCTGCCTGCTCGATCGGGTTCTGGGTGGCCAGCACCATGAACGGCCGCCCGGCTTCGTAGGTGGTGCCGTCCACTGTTACGCGGGACTCCTCCATGACTTCCAGCAGAGCCGACTGCGTCTTGGGCGAGGCGCGGTTGATTTCGTCGGCGAGCACGATGTTGCTGAAGATCGGTCCCTTGTGGAATTCGAACTTCTGGGTCTTCTGGTCGTAAATGGTCACGCCGGTGACGTCGGAGGGCAGCAGGTCCGGAGTGAACTGGATGCGGTTGTTGGACCCCTGGACGGTGGCGGCGAGGGCCCGGGCGAGCGAGGTCTTGCCGGTACCGGGTGCATCTTCAAAGAGGACGTGGCCCTCGGCAAGCATCGCGGTGAAGGTCAGGCGGATGACGTGCGCCTTGCCCAGGACGGCCTGGCCCACATTGGCGACGAGCTTCTCGAACGTCCCTGCAAACCATGCGGCCTGCTCGCTAGTCATTGTCATGATTGTTCCTCTTCTGTGTCATTGCAGGCATATTCATTCTCAGCAGCCGGCGGCGTGAAAAAGCGGTGGGGCGGAATGGTCAGCACTGCCCCACGCCCGGTCCCCTGATGTCCACCGTGACGCCCTTGACGTACCAGCCGCTGTGCGGCCCGCCGTCCATCAGATACCAGCGGCTTCCGTTGTTGTAGATGTCGGACCAGCAGGTGGTGGGAATCCAGCCGTCGGAATAGGACACCCAGTTGGCGTCGCTGCCGCCGCAGCTGCGTGTGGCGGCGTTGTACCGGTCCGGGACGCCGGGTTTGCCGGGGCAGCTGTTGTTGTCGGACCGCTTGACCCGGACCTCGGTCAGGGGCGGAGTCGGATCAGCACCTGACGTGGCAACGGCAGAGCCCGGCTGTCCGCAGTCCTTGTCGCCGTCGGTGCCGTTGCAGGCACGGACCTGAAGCCTATGGTTTTGGTTCCAGCCTCCGCCGTCACGGTTGTACTGGCGGTTCAGCCCCACCGACGTAAACCCGCCGCCGTCAAAGCTGACCTCGTAGCGGTTGATGACCCGGCCGTTGTCGTATGGCTCATTCCAGGTCCAGTGAACCCGCGGGTCCCCCTTGGCTGACGTCTCGCCGGTAACCTCAGGAGTTGCGGGCGCACCGTAGGGAACTGCAGAGCCAATGGCCTTGGCATCACCTGAAACGTTGTTCTTGGTGGAGAAGGCAATGATGTTCACCGTGATGTTCTTGCCGTTCGGCTGCCCGTAGATGGTGCCGCCGGGTGCATTGATGGGGCCGGAGCCGTAGGCAGTGGACCAGCGGTAGCCAATCTCCGATGCCTGCGATCCATTTCGCTGGGCCTGGGTCAGCGGGGTGAAAGTGACCTTCAGCTGGCCGGTGTTTCCAGGGGCGTGAACAGTACCGCTGCTGACCGAACCGGGTTTTCCCGCGGCCCGGATGGGAGCGGACTGGGCGCTGGTTCCGGATGTGCCGGCCTTGTTTGTAGCGGAAACCGTAAACGCATAGTCCGCCTCGGAGTTGTCCACGGTGACGTTCTGGGACGTGCCGGAGGCCACCTGCTGGCTCTTAACCACTGACCCACTGTGCAGCGTGGTGAGTGTGTAGGAGGAAACGGCATCCCCGTTGTTGTTCGGAGCAGTCCAGTTCACCTGCAGCTGGCTCTGGGCCCCTACCGGCGCGACGTCCGAGACGCTCGGGGCTGCCGGCGTCACCGGCACGCCGGCCGGCACCTCGGCCGCGGAGTAGGTGCTCCACTCCGAGGGGTCCTTCGCATCGTTCCGGGCGAGGACGCGTACCTTGTAGGCCACGCCGTTGGTGAGTCCCTTCCAGACGTAGCTGGTGGCCGTCAGGTTTTGGATCTGCGGGTTCTGGCCGCTGGGCGCCGGTGAGATTTCCAAATCGTAGGACTTGATCGGCGAGCCCTTGCTGGCCGGTGCCTTCCAGGCAATGGAGAGCTCCTCGTCGCCGAACTTCAGACCCGGCGCCAGCGGCATTTCGGGTTTGACGTCCGGCCGGACCTCAGCCGACGCCGGTGAGCGTTCGGACTCGCCGAACTCGTTCGTCGCCGTCACCTGAAAGTGGTATTTCGTGTTGTTCACCAGGTTGTTCAGGGTGCACGAGTTGGCCGGACAGTCCTGCTTGTATCCGCCTTCGCCGTACACGGTGTACTTGGTGATTGGCGAACCCCGGTCCGCGGGGGCCGTCCAATTCAGCAGCGCAGTCCGGTCGGCGACGCTCTGGGCCTGCGGCGTGGTGGGTGCGAGCGGCTTGTCCTTGACCGTTAGCCGGATGCGGGCGGTGGCGTACCGGGACGAGTCCTCGGTCTTGTCCCCGACGGTGTAGGACACAATCAGGGTGCCGGAGAACCCGGCCGACGGCGTGACCGTCACCGAGTCGCCGTGGATGGCGGCCGTGCCCTGGCCCGTTTCCGTGGCAACGCCGATGATCTTCAGGGTGGTATCCGGGAACGGGTTGGCATCATTTGCCAGTACGTTGACAGTCACCGGCTTGCCCGCCGCGGCGTTTGCCTCCACGTCGTCATTGGCCACCGGCTTGGCCCGGTTGGTCGCCGTAACGGCGAGTCGGAACGTGGCGGTGGAGTCAAGGCCGCGCGGGTCCTTCGCTTTCACCTGCACGGCGCCCCCGTCGCCAGGCCGCAGCCCGTCCTTGGCGGAGACGTTCAGGGACGCGCCGTCGATGGCCACGTTGAAGCCCTGGGGAACTGCGCCGGCGATCTCGTACTTCATGTTCGCGGCGTCGTCGCCATCCGGGTCGGTGGTCAGTTTGGCCAGGTCTGCGGCGGCGGGGTCACCCAGCGGAACATCCACCGCGCCGCCGAGCAGTACCGGGGGGTTGTTCCGGTTGGGGTCGGGCAGCACCCTGGTGCGGATGCTCAGCGTGGATTTGAGTCCGGCGGGGTCGTCCGGGCCGGAACCGTCCGTCACCTCGAAGGTGATGGACCCGGGGCCCACGTAGTCCTTGTCCGCGGTGTACCTGACGGCTGTGCCGTTGCCGGCCACCGGGTTGCTGCCGTCCGCTCCGATGAGCTTGATCCGGTCGGTCTGAGTCAACCGGGGCGAACGTCCGCCCCGCACCTTGACCCATTCGGCGAGGTTCGCGGTCACCGACTGGCCCGCGACCACGTCGAGGACCTCGTCCTTGGCAAGGGTGGGAACCTGCTGGCCCAGGCCAGGCACCCAGATGATCGCCGTCGACTTCTGGCCGTCGACGTCCTCAACCGTATAGGGCACCAGCTGCGGCTGGCCGGTCAGTTCGACGATCATGTTGCCCTCCGGCCCTGGCCGGGCGGTCTCGGCGGCGCTGCTGATCTTCAGGTTCTCACCGACGCCGTCAGGGTCCTCGTCATTCTTGAGGACGGGGACGTCCACGGCGGTCTTGCCCAGCGTCTGCGCGGAGGTCACACGGTCATCCCGGGCGACCGGTGCCTGGAGCGGGACGTTGCTGTCCACCACCATCCGGATGGCTGCCTGTGCGGAGGCGCCGCGTTCGTCGGCCACTGTGTAGCGGACGTTGACGGTGCCCTCGGCGGCCGGTGCCTGCAGCAGGATGCGGCCGCTTTGCTTGCTGACAGTGGCCTTCAACGCGGCATCGGCTTCGATGCCGTCGCTGACAATCCTGATCAGGTCCCCGTCCGGATCGGTGTCGTTGCCGGCTGCGTCGACGGCGATCTGCCGCCCGGGCCGGACCTTGACCTGGTCGTCGACCGGCGTGGGCTTCTGGTTGGTGTCGCTGCGCGGTGCGATGCCGACGGTGACGGTGCCGGTGTTCACGGCGCCCTGCCGATCGACTACCTTGTAGCGGAACGTATCGGTCCCGGCACCGTTGCCGGCCGCGACGAAGTCGATGAAGCTGCTGCCCGCCGTCGCGGTGCCCATGCCGGGCGTGCTGTCGATGCCCGTCAGTTGGACGGAGTCGCCGTCGGGGTCAATGCCGTCCAGCGGCACCGGAATGCGCACCGTGCCGCCAGCCACCACCCGGGCCGTCAGGTTCTTGGGCTGCGGCCGGGAGTTTTCGGCGCCCTCCAGCGGCAGGATGTGGATGGTGACGGCGGCGGCGCTCTTCTGGCCCTGCGGGTCCACGGCGTTGTAAATGGCGCGCACGGTCTTGGGCTGGCTGCCGGCGATAAACCGGAGTGTGTTCTCGGAGACGAAGCTCTTGCCGTCCGCCGCCGGGACGGCCTGCGGCAGGACCGGGTCAACCGTCAGCTTTTCGCCCTGCGGGTGCGTGTCGTTGTCCAGGACGGGTATGGTCACTACGTCGTTGACGCGGACGTTGACCTCATCAGGCTTGGGCTGCGGCGCCTCCACCACAGCCGGGGCGGGAACCGGCACCACCGAGACGCTTCCCGTGGCGGAGGATTTGCCGTTGGACATCGTGTAGCGGAACAGGAAGGGGTCCTTGGTGCTGGCGATGTCGGTGATCCGCAGGACGCTGTGGTCGATCACGCTTACCGACGCCGTCGCGTTCTCCGGCACCGCAACGGACTGCAGTACCAGGACGCCCCCGGACGGGTCCGAGTCGTTGGCCAGCGGGTCCAGCAGGACGCTGCCGCCCACCGGAAGGAGCGCCACGTCGTGGACGGCGACGGGATTTCCTGAGTCCTTGCCGGATTCCACATCAACCCGGATGAGGCCCTGGCTGCTTTGCGGTCCGTTGCTGGCCAGGTATGTCAGGTACACCGGCCCCGGCGTGCGGCTTCGGAAGGTGAAGGTGCCGCCGTCGGTGACCGGGCCCAATTCTGCGGCTCCGCTGGCTTCCACCTGGGCGAGGCGCAGCGCGCCACCGTTGGGGTCGACGTCGTTCTTTAGCGGCGCGATGACCAGGTCCTGGCCCACCACTGCGGTGACGTGGTCGGCGTTGACCACGGGAGCGAGTGCGCCCGGCGGCTGGACGTTGACCACCACCTTGCCGGTGGTGGTGGCGCGGCCGTCCCAGACGGACACGGTGACGCTTTTCTTGCCGGCCGAGGCGCCGGAGTCCTGGAAGGTGAGCAGGCCGTCGCGGCGGACCTTGACCTGGTCCTGCTCATTGTCGGCGGTGGCTGACATCAGGACGAGGTCGTCGCCGTCGGGATCGGCCCAGTCGGTGAGGATGTTCTGGCTGACGGTCTTGCCCTGCTCCACGAGGAGTGTGGTGGGGTCTCCGCGTTTGAAGGCCGGGGGCCTGTTCTCGTCCGGGCCCACGACGCTCAGGTTGACCTTGCCGCCGGCCGAGAGCCCGCGGCCGTCCGCCGCGGTGTAATCGAACGTCTCGGTTCCGGGCGCGGCATCGGCCGGCACCGTGATCTGGAAGGCGGACCCGCCATAGATGCTTTCGATGCTGCCGGCCCGCGGCCCTTCTGCGCCGGGCGAGGCGGTCAGGACGTCGCCGTCGGGGTCGGAGTCGTTGTCGAGGACGCTGAGGACAGTGGTGCGGCCGGGCCGGACGCCGACGACGTCGGGCTTCGTTTCGGGGGGACGGTTCGGCTTGGTGCGGTCGGGCAGGACGTTGATGGTGTTGTCGTCTGCCGACTCCTCGTCCGGGTCGTCAGCCTGGTTCTTGGGCGGAACAACGTCGTCCCAGTTGTTGACCAGCTGCATGTTCTGGTTGACCAGCCACACGTTTCCCGAGTTCACGTCATTCAGGACCACGAGGTCCCGGTTGACCCGGAAAACGTAGCTGGGCGAGGCGCTGGCTTTGGGCACGGCCACGTTCTTGTTGTCCGCGTCGTTCGCGCAGTCCCGGACATACTTGTTGGCTCCGGACCATGCCGCGTGGACGCAGCCGCCCAGCTGCACCGGCGCCGCCGGTACCCCCTGGCCGCCGAACGTCACGGCCTTCGCGGCGGCACCGTTCAGCGGCTGCCTGAGGAGTGCCTTGCCGGTGGCCACGGCTACTGAGTCGGACGCCGGGCCCGGCTGCTGGAGCTTCGCCTCCCGCGCGTCAGCCAGCGGCACCTCGCGTCCGCCGGGCAGGAACAGTTTTCCGGCGGCTGCATCCAGGACCACAGCCTGGTCCCCCACGACGGCGATCTGGAGGTCCCCGGCGCCCTTCAGCCCGTCCCACGTGCTGGACTCGGTGTCGATGGCTGCCCCCGCGGCGTCCACCGTGGTCACTGTCACCTGACCCGTCTTCGGATCCGCCGAATAGATCCGGTCATCGGAGCCGACGGCGGACACCAGCCCTTCGGAACCCGCCACGGCGGGCTCACTGGACTCCTCATCGAAGGCGTTGACCGTCGACGGGGACATCGCCCACATCTTCCCGGCGGCAGTGTCGGTGACCGAGATGGTGTCGGCGCCGAAGCTAACCTGCGCCGAGCCGGGAAGCTGCTTGTCTCCGCCGAGCCTCATGTTGGCGGCGGACACCTGGTTCAGGGTGGAGCCGGATTCGTCGTCGACGAATACCTTTCCGGCGTTCTGCAGGACATCGAACGTGGTGCTGGCCGGGGTTACCGCACCGTCAAGGACCCGCGAGGGGTAGTTGAGGCGGCCGACTGCGTTCCGGGCCTTGCTGACCACCCAGACGCCGCCGTCGTTAAGGTCAACCTCGGTTGTCTTGAACCCCGGGTAGATCACGGCACCGGCCACCAGCGCCGCAGCAGCAGCGGAAAAGACGGTTCCGGTGACGATCTTGTTGCGGCGGTTCCTCAGCCCCAGCTTGCCGAACAAAGTTGACACAGCGCTATTATTCCCCTGAAATCACAGCCGCCTGAGCGCGGCTTACTAGCCCCTGATGTTCATCACGGGCCGGTGACATTCCGCCACTCCCCCGTAGAGACGCCGGAACAATTCTGAGCCTCGACTATTACATGGGCGCTGGCGGCTTGTCCAAGAACAGCCGCCGGGGCCGTCCGTTACCCTGCCAGCCTACCCGCGCAGTCCTGTCCCGGCGATGGGGAGGACTGCCCACGCTGCCTCAGTCCAGGACCAGGCCCTTGCCCTGTCCCCGTGCCAGGGTGACCGGCTGGATCTCCCCGAATCCCCGGACGTTCTCCACGTCCTGGGGAATGAGCACGAACCGCTCGTCCTGGTCCAGTGCCGCCGCCGTCATCGAGTCGACCAGCACGGTCCCCGGATCGGCCAGCGTGGTGAGGCGGGCAGCAAGGTTGACGGTGGGCCCGTAAATGTCGCCCAGACGGGAAAGGATCCGCCCCCAGACCATGGCAACCCGTGCCTCGGGCAGGATCTCGTCCCGGGTGAAGGCTTCGGCCAGGGCAAGCGATATTTCGGCGCCCGCAGCCGGTGTCTCGGCGATGTAGAGGACTTCGTCGCCCACCGTCTTCACCAGCCGGCCACCACCCACCGAGATGATCTCCGCGCACTTGTTCTCGAACCGCTGCACCAGCTTGGCGAGCGTCTTCTCGTTCATCCGCCTTGAAAGGCTCGTGTAGGACACCAGGTCGGCGAAGCCAACGGCACGCGCCAGCGGAAGCGGCGCATCGTCCTCGTCGCCTTCGCGGCCCTCCTCGCTGGCCTGCAGGCCGGCTTCCGCCCGGACAGCCAGCCGCTGCACACCGGCGTTGAGCTGACGCCGCCAAGAGTAGACAAGCATCTCCTCGAGGGGATCCACCAAGGCAGGCAGTTCGTGGACCAGCCGCTTGCGGGCCTGGGCGTCGGTAAGCCCCTGTTCGTGGACCATGTCCTCAACCAGGGCCTCGATCTGCCACACCACCATGCGGTCCGTCATCTGCCCGATGGCACGGGTGACCGAGATGGCGGCCTCCTCGGTGAGCTTTCCGTTCCGGACCATGCCCACAGCCGTGGACAGGGCCGCCTGGTCGCGCTCCGTAAAGGCGACGTCGTCGTCACCGAAGTTCGGGAAGCCGAGTGCTCGCCACAGTTTGCGCGCCGAGAGCAGCGACAGGCCCACACCGCCCGCCACGTCGCGGCGGCGCAGCTTGCGTTCCCCGCCCAAGAGCCTTGATTCGAGGCTCTTGGCCGCTATGCGCTCCGCGGACAGGGTACCGGTGGCCGGATTTTCGACGACGGCGTCCGTCACCTCCCGGTGACCGGTGTCCTGCGCGCCGGACTCGTCTGTGCCAGACCCGTCTGTGCCAAACCCCTCTGTGCCGGCCTCGTGGGTGCCTGTCTGCTGGGCGCCGCGCTGATCCTCATCGTTCATCTCTTCCACCTTCTCTCACATCCCGCGGAAACCGGGCACCGGGCTCCTCCGGCGCCTGACCAAATCCAAATGGTTCGTCGTCCGGAAGCTCATCAAGGGCGTCCAGCAGGAACCTGTGGAAGGTGGCAACTTCCGGCACATCCTTCAGCACGTTGCCGAAATGGTGCCCGGCATCCAAGGATATATTCCCCGAACGCAACATCCGTTGGAGCATCGACTGGCTGATTGTGACATTACGCACCGAGGCCAGGAAAACCTGCCGGTCCCGGCGCCGGAGCATGCCGTAACGGGCCAGGACCCGCTGGCTGGTCAGGAAATACCTGGTCGCCTGCCACCGCAGCAGCCGGGGCAGGCAGTACCCCAGGAGGATCCACAGACCGGCCAGCACGCAGCCGGCCACCGCCCAGAACGTCCATTCCCCGGTGATGGCCGGGGCCAGCGCGGACAGGCCGCCGCGGATAATCCACGCGCTTGCGAATGCCGCCAGGGCGGGCACCACAATGAAAACCACCGCCGGAAGGAACAGCACCCTGGGCTGCGGGCGGGTCACCACGATGACCTGCTCGCCCGGGAGGAGTTCTTTACGCATAACCGCTTTCGCCGGACCCCTGCTGGTAAGAGCTGTGCTTCTCAGTGCTGTGCTTGGCAGCCCCATGCTTCTCAGAGCCCTGCGGGGACCATGGCCGCAGGTGGACCACATCCCCCGCAGTCACTACATGCTCGTGGGAAGAGGCATCCACCACCAGCAGGGAGCCTGAGTCATCAAGCCGGGAGGCGTGGCCGATGATTTCGTGGTCGCCGGGAAGCTGGGCGCGGACCTGCTGGCCGAGGGTGACCATCGCCGTTTCGACGCGCTTGTGCAGCGACGGGCCGCCGGCCAGGCCGGCCGTGGCATCGCCGTCGGCGTTGCAGAAGCTGCGGTAGAGCGTGCAAAAACGGGAGAGATAGCTCTTCAGGAGCGCCGTGCGGTCCACTGTTCCGGCACCCTGCAGCTGGACGGACGTGGCAGTGGGCACCGGCAGCTCGTCCTCGGTGAGCGTGACGTTCAGCCCGGTGCCCAGAATGACGGGCGGCACCGATCCGTCGCCCAGGGGGCCGAGCTGGGCGAGGATGCCGGCGATTTTTCCGCCGCGCACCAGGACATCATTCGGCCATTTCAGCTCAGCCGGAATTCCCGCCGTCTCGTCCAGCGCGTCGCGCAGCGCGACGGCGGCCAGGAGGGACAGCCATGAGTAGGTCTGGGTGGGCAGGGGGCGGCCGTCAGCATTAACGGGCCGCAGCACCAGCGAGACCAGGACGGAGCTGCGGGCGGGCGCTTCCCAGGCGCGGTCCAGCCGGCCACGGGCCGCAGTTTGGTGCTCCGCCGTCAGGACTGCCAGATCGGGGCAGGCCTTGGGGTCCACGGTCACGGCCCGCAAAAGGTCGGCGTTGGTGGACCCGGTTGTCTCCACAACCGTCAGCTGCGCGATGCCGGTGGCGGCGAGGAAGTTCGCGTCGGACAGGGCTTCCCGGTCCAGGGCGGGCCGCTCGGGCAGCCCCTTCGCTCCGGTCAGGTTTTCCTGCGGTCCACGGCTATCGTCAGGGCGTGCGGCATCCATAGTTGAATCCTAGCGACTCGCCGGGCCGCACGGCCGGGAAGGCCCGTGGTCAGAAGCCGGCGCATAGGAAGATGCCGGCTCATAGGAAGATGTCAGGGACCAGGTCCGCTTCGGCGGCCCCCAGGCTGTAGGGCCTGAAATCCGTGACGCCGGCGGCGGCCAGGACCTGCTCGTCCGTGTAGAAGTTGCCCGTGTTGATGGTGCCGGCAGTGATGTTGCCGGTACGGTTCTCAGTACCGGTGAGCACGGCATGGGCTGCGTCGGCCATGATTTCGGGTCCGCGGGCAGCCCGGACCATCAACTCACCGCCGGCCATGTTCCGGATGGCGGCCGTATCGATCAGCGTCCGCGGCCACAGCGAGTTGACGCAGATGCCATCGTTCCTGAGCTCCTCGGCAAGGCCCAGGGTGATCAGGCTCATGCCGTACTTGGCCATGGTGTATGCCAGGTGCCGGCCGGCCCACTTAGGGTCGAGGTTCAGGGGCGGCGAGAGCGTGAGGATGTGGCCGCCGGAGGATTTGCGCAGTGCGGGGAGCGCCAGCTTGGAAAGCAGGAAGGTGCCGCGGACGTTGATGTCCTGCATGAGGTCGTAGCGCTTCATGTCCACCGTGTCCGTCGGCGAAAGATCGATCGCGGAGGCGTTGTTGATGACGACGTCGATTCCCCCGAAACGGCCGACGGCGGCGTCCACGGCGCGCGCGACGTCGTCGTCGTTCCGGACGTCCCCCACCAGAGGCAGGGCACTGCCGCCGGCGGCCTCCAGTTCTTCGGCGGCGCTGTAGACAGTGCCCTCGAGCTTCGCATGCGGCTCTCCGGTCTTGGCCAGCAGCACCACGTTGGCACGGTCGCGCGCTGCCCGCCGGGCGATGGCCAGGCCGATGCCGCGGCTTCCTCCGGACATCAGGATGGTCCGGCCCTGAAGGCTGCCGGTGGCCCGGTAAGGCGTGGCCGAAAAGGAGTAAGCGTCGCTGCTCGAAGTCATAGGGACACTCTAGCCGCACTTTGTTACCCACGAGTAACATCGGCGTTTCCGTCGGCGCCACGGACGAAAATTGTAGGAACCCTACAGCGGTCCCGGAAATTGGCGTCACTAGACTAGCCATCAGGGCTTTGGATTTGTACGGATGCTACTTAAACCGGCAACCAAGGCCCGCGTCACGCTGCCGCAGCAGAACAGCCACAGCACAACAGCTACAGAGCCGGAGACACTTCATGAGCCACGATCTGACCACGACGGCGGGAAAGATTGCCGATTTCCGCGACCGCCAGGCCCGTGCTGAGCAGCCGTCCGGCCCTGAAGCCATCGAGAAGCAGCATGCGCGCGGCAAGAACACCGCCCGCGAGCGCATCGACCTGCTCGTGGACGAAGGCTCCTTCGTGGAGTTCGACGCCCTGGCGGTCCACCGCTCCACCGCCTTCGGCATGGAGAAGAAGAAGCCGCTCGGCGACGGCGTCGTGTCGGGTTACGGAACCGTGGACGGCCGGCTCGTGGCCCTCTACAGCCAGGACTTCAGCGTCTACGGCGGCTCCCTGAGCCAGGTCAACGGCGAAAAGATCGTGAAGGTCCAGGAGTTTGCGCTGCGCAACGGCTGCCCGGTGGTGGGCATCAACGACGGCGGCGGAGCCCGGATCCAGGAGGGTGTCGCCTCGCTGGCCATGTTTGCGGACATCTTCCGCAACAACGTCCACGCCTCCGGCGTGGTACCCCAGATCTCCCTCATCATGGGCCCGTGTGCCGGCGGCGCAGCCTACTCCCCGGCCCTGACCGACTATGTGGTCATGGTGGACAAGACCTCCCACATGTTCATCACCGGCCCGGACGTCATCAAGACCGTCACCGGCGAGGACGTGGACATGGAGACCCTCGGCGGCGCCCGGCAGCACAACGCCACCACCGGCACCTCCACCTATCTGGCCTCCGACGAAGCCGACGCGATCGAGTTCGTCCGCGAACTTCTGGACTTCCTGCCCTCCAACAACCTCTCCGAGGCGCCGGTGCAGGAGCACCAGCAGGAGCTCGAGCTCGACGACGACGACCTTGCCCTGGACACGCTGGTCCCGGACTCCGCGAACCAGCCGTACGACATGCGCAAGGTCATCGAGCAGATCGTCGACGACGCGCACTTCCTTGAAATGCAGTCCCTGTACGCACCGAACGTGATGATCGGCTACGGCCGGGTCGAAGGCCACACCGTCGGCATCGTGGCCAACCAGCCGCTGCAGTTCGCCGGCACGCTGGACATCTCGGCCTCGGAAAAGGCGGCCCGCTTCGTCCGCCACTGCGACGCCTTCAACATTCCCATCATCACCCTCGTCGATGTTCCCGGCTTCCTGCCCGGCAAGGACCAGGAGTTCCAGGGCATCATCCGCCGCGGCGCAAAGCTCCTGTACGCCTACGCAGAGGCCACCGTGCCCAAGCTGACCGTGATCACCCGGAAGGCCTACGGCGGTGCCTACATCGTGATGGGGTCCAAGAAGCTCGGAGCTGACCTGAACCTCGCATGGCCCACGGCCCAGATCGGCGTGATGGGCGCGCAAGGTGCCGTCAACATCCTCTACCGGCGCGATCTCGCCGCCGTTGCCGAGGCCGGCGGCGACGTCGAGGCCAAGCGCGCCGATGTGATCCGGCAGTACGAGGAAGAGCTGCTCAACCCGTACCAGGCCGCGGAGCTGGGCTATGTTGACGCCGTCATCGCCCCCTCGGATACGCGGCTGCAGATCATCAAGGGACTGCGGGCGCTACGCGACAAGCGTGCGAGCCTGCCCACGAAGAAGCACGGAAACATCCCGCTGTGAGCGCCCAGAATCCGGCGGTTGACCCCGCCCAGTCAGTTGGGCCGGCCGCGGCCCTGTTCTCCGTCACCAAGGGCGAACCGACGCCCGAGGAGCTGGCGGCGCTTACCGCCGTCGTACTTTCCCTGGAGCCGGGCGAAACAGCCGGCCCGGAGAAGCCCAGCACGCGTCACTGGGTGCGGCGCCAGCAGCTGCGGCTGGCGCCGACGCCGGGTCCAGGCGCCTGGAAGCGGAGCCGGGGCTGACGAAAATTCAGTAAGTCTTTCATAACCGGAACGCCGCGGTTAGTCTCGTGGGGTGACTACTGAATCTGCCGCCCCTGCGCGCCCCCGGACCGCCATCGACGCAGTCGCCGACGCCCACACCGAAACGCTTCTCGCCCTGGATCCGAGCCTGGCCACCACGCTCGGCATCCCGGGGCACGACACTGAGCTCCAGGACTTTTCCCCTGCCGGACTTAGCAGGTTCGCAGCGGCGGAACGAAAGACCTTGGAGGCCCTCGAGGGGCTGGAACCCGTTGACGACGTCGACGCCGTCACCCTCGATGCCCTGCGCGAACGCCTCGGACTCCAGCTTGAGATCCACGACTCGGGCTGGAGCCTCGCCGAACTGAACAACATCGACTCCCCGGCGCAGAACATCCGGTCGATCTTCGACCTCATGCCCACGGACACCGAGGAGCACTGGGCTAACATCGCGGGCCGCATGCACAGCGTGCCGGTGGCCGTCAGCGGCTACATCGAGTCGCTGCGTACGGCCAGGGACAGCGGCAAGGTCTCGGCCCGGCGCCAGGTGTCGATCGTGATCGAGCAGACCAACAAATACGCCGCGGCGGACGGCTTCTTCGCGAAGTTCGCCGCCGACGCCAAAAAAGCGGACGGCCCGCTCCCGGCGGAACTGCAGGAGAAGCTCGACGCCGGTGCTGCCGCCGCCCGGGCGGCATACGCCGGGCTGGCCGCATTCCTGCAGGAGGAGTTGCTGCCCGTCGCGCCGGAGAAGGACGCCGTGGGCCGGGAGCGCTACGCCCTCGCCTCGCGGGTGTTCCTCGGCGCCGCCGTCGACCTCGAAGAAACCTACGCCTGGGGCGTTGAGGAGCTCGAGCGAATCATTGCCGCGCAGGAACAGGTGGCTGGGCAAATCAAGCCGGGCGCCTCCATCGCGGAGGCCAAGGAGATCCTCAACAGCGATCCAGCCCGCCGGCTTATGGGAACGGAAGCCCTGACGGCGTGGATGCAGGAGCTGTCCGACCGCGCCGTATCCGACCTTGCCGGCATCCACTTCGAGATTCCCGACGTCATGAAGACACTTGAATGCCGGATCGCGCCCACCGACGAGGGCGGCATCTACTACACGGGGCCGTCGGACGATTTCAGCCGGCCCGGGCGCATGTGGTGGTCCGTGCCCGCGGGCGAGGACACGTTCACCACCTGGGCAGAAACCACCACGGTGTTCCATGAGGGCGTGCCCGGCCACCACCTGCAGATCGCCACCGCCGTTCACCGGCGCGAACTGCTCAACAGCTGGCGGCGCAACGTCTGCTGGACCTCCGGCCACGGCGAGGGCTGGGCCCTGTACGCCGAGAAGCTCATGGAGGAACTCGGCTACCTCAAGGATCCGGGCGACCACATGGGCATGCTGGACATGCAGCGCATGAGGGCCGCCCGGGTGGTGTTCGACATCGGCGTCCACCTGGAACTCGATGTTCCCGCACGCTGGGGAACGGGCACCTGGACGCCGGAGAAGGGCTTCGACTTCCTCAAGGCCAACCTGGACATCAGCGAGGGCAACCTGCAGTTCGAGTTCGCACGCTACCTCGGCTGGCCGGGCCAGGCCCCGTCCTACAAGGTGGGCCAGCGCCTTTGGGAGCAGATCCGCGCGGAGCTCGAAGCGCGTCCCGGTTTCGATCTCAAGGCCTTCCACACCAAGGCTCTCAACATCGGCTCCGTAGGCCTCGACACCCTCAAGCGCGCCATGCTCGACTAGACACCCTCCGCTCTACCCGGAGTGTCCGCCTTCCTCCGCGTGCTGCTCCTTCGTCGCTTTGACGCACGCTTCCGGAAGCCAGCCACGCCGCTGATTGAGCTTGTCGAAATCAAGTCCCGCTGGAGATGCTTGCCACACGCGTCAGGGGAATAACTTCATAAAAGTCCCGTATGACGCTGTTTTTCCGGGCATTCTCGCCTTAACCGGACTATTCGGACGCGTAATATTTCTCAATATCGAGTGGAAGCTGTATTTTGTGCGTCATACCTTGTTGTTGTGAGCAATCAAACCACTTCATCGACGGCCGGGCGTTCCGGCTTCCAGCTGCCCCGGTGGGCAGGCTCCTTCGGCTTCCAGATCATCGCCGCCCTGATCGTCGGGCTGGGCCTCGGCCTGCTGGCCAAGTACACGGGCAGCACCAAGACCAACCCCAACGGTCTCGGCGCCACGCTGCAGACCATCGGCTCCAGCTACGTGTCGCTGCTGCAGACCGCCGTCGTGCCCCTGATCTTCACCGCCGTGGTGAGCTCCATTTCCAACCTGCGTGAGGTCTCCAACGCGGCGCGGCTTGCCTGGAACACTCTGCTGTGGTTCGCCATCACGTCGCTGGTCTCCGTGTTGATCGGGATCGGCCTGGGCGTGTTCCTGCAGCCGGGCGCTAACACGGGCATCTCCGGCGACGCGGAGTACGACGGCAAGCAGGGCGACTGGTGGGCATTCCTCGTCGGGCTGTTCCCCAAGAACTTCCTGGGCCTTGGCGCCAGCTCCACGGTTACCGACTCCGGCGCCGTGACCACGTCCGTCAGCTTCAACGTCCTGCAGATCCTGGTGATCGCCATCGCCGTCGGCGTTGCCGCCCTCAAGGTGGGCAAGCAGGCCGAGCATTTCCTGGCCCTCAACGCCTCTGCGCTGGCCGTCATCCAGAAGGTGCTGTGGTGGATCATCCGCATCGCACCGCTGGGCACCGTGGGCCTGATCGGCAATGCGGTGGCCGTCTACGGCTGGGACACCATCGGCTCGCTGGGCAAGTTCACGGTTGCCATCTACATCGGCCTCGCCCTGGTGCTGTTCGGCGTCTACCCGGTCCTGGTGCGCTCCCACGGCCTGTCGGTCAAGCAGTACTTCTCCGGCGCGTGGCCGGCCATCCAGCTGGCCTTCGTTTCCCGCTCCTCCATCGGTACGCTGCCACTGACCCAGCGCGTCACCGAGCGCAACCTCGGCGTTCCCCGGGGCTACGCCTCCTTCGCCGTTCCGCTGGGCGCCACCACCAAGATGGACGGCTGCGCAGCAATTTACCCCGCCATTTCGGCAATCTTCGTGGCCCAGTTCTTCGGAATCCAGCTCGACTTCAGCCAGTACCTGCTGATCGCCCTGGTCTCCGTCCTCGGATCCGCTGCGACGGCTGGAACCACCGGCGCCGTCGTCATGCTGACGCTGACCCTCTCCACGCTGGGACTGCCGCTGGCGGGCGTCGGACTCCTACTGGCCATCGACCCGATCCTGGACATGGGCCGCACGGCAATCAACGTGGCCGGCCAGGCACTCGTGCCCACCATCGTGGCCAAGCGCCAGGGGATCCTCGACGAAACCCTCTACAACGCACCGCGCACCGGGGAGGCCTTCCGCGAGGAAGAGACACCCGCCGCCGTCGAGCGTGAGCTGGCTGAGTCGAAGGCCTGACCTTCGCAGAATGAGTGTGCCCCGAGTTTCCCGGGGCACACGCATTTAATACCGGCCGCCCAAATCGGCCCCGGCGGCAGGCAGCAAGGGTAGGGTACCGGCATGGACATCATTCTGGTTCCGGGCTTCTGGCTCGATGGTTCATCCTGGTCCGGCGTCACTCCCCCGCTGGTGGAGGCCGGCCACCAGATCCATGCGCTGACCCTCCCGGGGCTCGAGGCGAAGGACGCCAAGAGGGCTGACATCGGGCTTCGCGACCATATCAACGCCGTTGTGGAAGCCATTGACGGCATCGAGGGCCCGTTGGTCCTCGTCGGCCACTCCGGCGGAGGCGCCATCATCCATGGCGCTGTGGACGAGCGGCCGGACCGCGTGGTCCGGGCGGTCTACGTGGACAGCGGACCGCTCGGGGAAGGCGGCGTCATCAATGATGAGCTGCCTGCTGAAGGTGATGAGATCCCCCTGCCCTCGTGGGACGTCTTCGACGACGCCGACCTCACCGATCTTGACGACGGGCTGCGGGCCGCGTTCCGCGAGCGCGCCATTCCGCAACCCAAGGGCGTTGCCTGCGACAAGCAGCACCTTCAGGACGTGCGCCGGTACGACGTCCCTGCCACGGTGATCGCCTGCGAGTTCCCCTCCTCCCTGTTAACAGAGTGGATGGATGCCGGGCACCCTTACGTTGAAGAGCTGGCCCGCATCCGCGACGTCGAACTCGTGGACCTTCCCACCGGGCACTGGCCCCAGTTCACCAAGCCCGCGGAGCTCGGAGCGGCAATCCTCGCCGCCGTCGAGCGCACAGCCTGACTGCCGCCACCAACGGGCGTTGCGGCCGTGAGTAAGGCGGCTAGCGGCCGCCGATCACTCCCTTTTCCACGGCCTTCGCGACCGCGTCGGCTTCCGCCTGCGTGAGTGTGCCGTCCTTCACCGCCTGATCCAGCCGGCCTTTCAGGGCAGCCGCCCGGTCCGCCTGCGCCTGGTTGCGGAGGTCCTCAAGTGCGGCCCTGACCTTGGCCTCATCGATCCCCAGGGATCTGGCCAGCGAGGCTGCCAGTGCCGCTTCCTCGGCTGCCTTGTCCGGCTTGGTGCCGTCGGCGCGGCGGCCCGGCGGACGGTTGGCCTCGCGGAATGCCCTCAGGGCATCCTCCACCTTGGCCTGGTCCACGCCGAGCTTGGCAGCGAGCGCCGCTGCGTCCGCTTTGACGGCACCGTGGCCGCGCCCATGTCCACGCCCGTGCCTGCCGCCGTCAAAACGCGGTCCGTCATCGGGACCGCTGAATGGGCTGCTTGATGGTGGCGTGGGCGTGGGAGTGCCTGTTGTTGCGGCCGCCATCCCGGTGACACCAAACCCGGCACCCAGTGCCAAGGCAGTGGCGCCCAAGCCGAGAGCCACCTTCTTTGAACGCTCCATGGTCCGCTCCTCGCTCCGCCGGCCTTGAGGCTCCATTGCCGCCGTGCCGGCTACGACATCAGAATGCACCATCCCCCTCAAGAACTGCTTTCGGCTGGCTGTGAAGACGCTGTGAGTTTGACTGGCCAGCTGTGAACACGTGCGGTTGCGCAGAGTGCAAACTTGCACGTAGTGTAACTTGGTGCCTACTTCCAGTTCTTCCTCTACGTCTTCGTCGTCGCCGGGTTCTGTGCCGACCGACGCCGGCGGGCCCCTTTCGCGGCGCGAGCTGAACAAGGCTGCCACCCGGCAGGCCATTACCGGCTCCACGCTTGCCCTTCTGCGGCGGCACGGCCCCGGCAACTTCACGGTGGAGGACATCGCAGAAGCGGCGGGCATCTCACGCCGGACCTTCTTCAACTACTTCAGCAGCACCGAGGCCGCCATTGCGTCCGTGACCAACGGCTTCCTGGACAGCGCCCTCGAACAGTTCCGGCGGCGGCCCGCTGACGAACCCATCCTCGAATCCGCCCGCGCTGCCCTGGTGGAACTGGCAGACCCCATGACCGTGGCGCCGCTGGCCGAGCTGTTCGGCCTGACCCAGGGCAATCCGCTCATGGCGCGCTCCGAGCTTGAGGCCTGGGACCACTGCACCGAGCAGATTGTTGCTGCGGCCCGCGAGCGTTCCCCACAGGGCCCGGGCACGGATCCGGACGAGCTCTACGTCCGGGCCCTCGCAGGTTCGGTCGTCTCCTGCGGCAAGGCTGCCATGGACGTGTGGTTCCGCCGCTGCGGCCCCGACCTCTCCCCCGAATCGCTGGCGATCCTCCGCCAGCTGCTCATCGATTCGATGGGCCTGCTCGGATCCGGTTTCGCCGGGCCGGCATCGCTTCCTCCGTCGAATGAATCTTCCGCCAAACCCTCCACCCGCAACGCAGAACGGTCCTGACATGGCACTTCTCCTGTACCGCCTCGGCAAGTTTTCCTACCGCCACCGATGGCTCGTCGTCTCGCTCTGGCTGGCGATCCTGCTGGCAGTCGGCGGCGCAGCGGCAGCCTTTCACGGCGCGCTGTCCAACAACTTCCAGATTCCAGGCACGGAAACCCAGCAGATGGCCGACAAGCTCCGAAAGGAGCTGCCGGCGTCATCCGGTGGCTCGGCCGGGGTTGTCTTCCAGGCAAATGACGCCCAGTTCAGCCAGGCGGGCAAGGACGCGGTGTCCGCTGCCCTGACCAAGCTCGAGGTCCTCCCGGACGTCCGGGAAACCGTCGACCCGTTCGCCACGCAGGCCCAGCTGGACAAGGCCGCCGCGGATCTCGCCAGCGGCGAAGCCCAGGCAGCCGCGGGCAAGGCCGCACTGGACAAGGCCGTGGCCGAACTGGCCGCCGGCAAGGAACAGCTGGCCGCGGCCGAGGCGCAGATGACTGATGCCGGACTCCCGGCGTCAGCCATCGAGGCCCAGCTGGGCCAGCAGAAGGCCGCCCTGGCCGCTGGCCAGGAAAAGCTCGACGCCGGCACAAAGGAAGCGCAGGACGGCGCGGCCAGGCTGGAGCTGGCCAAACGCCAGGTCGAGGCTTCCCAGGGGTTGCGTTTCGTTTCGGAGGACGGCAAGGCGGCCATTGCACAGGTCCAGTTCAAGACCTCCATCAACGGGCTGGACCCCAAAGTGCGCCAGGAAGTCCAGGACATCGTGCAGGAGGTCTCCTCGGCTGGCGTTACCGCGCTGCCCAGCAAGGAAATCAGCGAGGACGTCTCCGAGATCTTCGGCGTGGCTGAGATCATCGGCATCGGCGTGGCGGCGCTGGTCCTGATCATCATGCTCGGCACACTGGTCGCCGCCGGGCTGCCGCTGCTGATGGCCGTGATCGGCGTGGCGGTGGGCGTTGGTGCCACCATGGCACTGAGCGGCCTCATTGACATGAGTTCCATTTCCCCGATGCTCGCGCTCATGCTGGGCCTCGCCGTCGGCATCGACTACTCGCTGTTCATCGTCAACCGCCACCGCGGGCAGCTGCTGGCAGGCATGGACGCGGAAGAGTCAGTGGCCCGTGCCACGGGAACCTCCGGCAATGCCGTGCTCTTTGCCGGCCTGACGGTCATCATCGCCCTCGCGGCACTGGTCGTCCCGGGGCTTCCGTTCCTGGGGGTCATGGGCGTGTCCGCGGCCGGGACCGTTGCGGTTGCCGTCCTCGTTGCCCTGACGCTGACCCCGGCGATCCTCTCCCTCGTGGGCAGGAGGCTGATCTCCAGGCGGGCCTGGGTCAAGGCCGAGAAGCACAACGCCGACCCTAACCGTGAGGCTGAGGACCGCGCCAAGGACGAACACCGCAGCAGCCACGGCTGGGGCGGACTTGTCACCAGACACCCCGTTCTAGCCATGTTGGCCGGGGTCCTGGCGCTGGGCATTGTGGCGCTGCCCGCTGCCCAGCTGCGGCTCGCGCTGCCCGACGGCGGCTCGGAACCTGCCGATTCCCAGGCCTTCAAGGCATACGACGCCACCAAGCGCAGCTTCGGCGAAGGCATGACGGGACCGATCATCGTGGTGGGTGACTTCCCGAAAGGCCTGAGTGCAACCGAGGCACAGGCCAAGCAGTTGGACGTTGCGGACATCCTGCGCAAGACGGAGAACGTGACTGCAGTCATTCCGGTGGCACTGAGTGAGGACCGCGGGACGGCGGTGCTTCAGGTCATCCCGAAGGAAGGGCCGGCGAGCGCCAGCACCGTGAACGTGGTGTCCGACATCCGTGCCGAGCGCGCCGAAATCGAGGACTCCACCGGAGTCCGCATCGGCCTGACCGGCCAGACGGCAGGCAACATTGACGTTTCCACTAAATTGGGCGGCGCCTTGCCGTCGTACCTGGCCATCGTCGTCGGACTCTCGCTGATCCTGCTGCTGCTGGTGTTCCGCTCGATCGTCGTGCCATTGCTGGCCACCGGCGGCTTCCTGCTCTCGCTTGCGGCCGCATTCGGCGCCGTGGTTGCGGTCTACCAGTGGGGCTGGCTGGGTGGGGTGTTCGGCGTCGACAACCCCGGCGCCGTGCTGAGCTTCCTGCCGATCATCCTGATCGGCGTGCTTTTCGGGCTGGCAATGGACTACCAGGTGTTCATCGCCTCGGGCATGCGTGAGTCCTTCATGCACGGCGAGTCCGCGAAGCACGCCGTCCGCTCCGGTTTCAGCCACGCCTCCGCGGTGGTCACTGCCGCCGCCATCATCATGGTCAGCGTCTTCGCGGGCTTCATCTTCTCGCACCTGAATATGGTCCGGCCGCTCGGCTTCGCGATGGCATTCGGCGTGCTGGTTGACGCCTTCGTGGTGCGGATGACGATCGTTCCGGCAGTCATGTACCTCCTCGGCGAGAAGGCGTGGTGGCTGCCGCGCTGGCTGGACCGCATCCTGCCGGACGTGGACGTTGAAGGGGCAAAGCTCCGCAAGCACGCATCAGCCGCCAAGGCGGCCGAGCCGGACGCCGAGCCCGCCGGGGTCGCCGCCCACTAGGAGATTGCCGCCCGCCAGAGGAACGCGGGGTCTCTTAGCGCCCACACAAGCCCTCCGATTGGGCGCTGGGTGACCCTCCCCACCCGCACCCTAGCCTCGCAAGCTCGGCCAGGGAACCCCGCGGGCGTGGGCCCCCGTTGCTTTGCCGGGATGAATTAGGCTGGAGCCGTGACCCGCCTCATCCTTGCCTCCCAGTCCCCCGCCCGCACCAAGCTCCTGACTGAGGCCGGCGTCGAACACGAGGTCCTTGTGTCCGACGTCGACGAGGACGCCGTGCAGGAACGCTACGGCGTCACCGATCCGCACGACACCGCCCTGCTCCTGGCCCGCGCCAAGGCTGAGGCCGTCGCGTCGCTGCCGGAAGCCGAGGGGGCCCTGGTGCTCGGCTGCGATTCCGTATTCGAGTTCGACGGCGAGTCGCACGGCAAGCCGTACACCGTGGACGTTGCCCGGCAGCGGATGCTTCGGATGAGCGGCAGCAGCGGGGTCCTGCACACCGGCCACTGGCTGGTGGACTGCCGCGACACGGACGACGACGGCGGCTCCGGCGCCACGCTGGGCAGCGTCGCCTCCGCGGAGGTGCACTTCATGGAGATGGAGCTCGCGGAGATCGACGCGTACATCGCCACCGGCGAGCCGCTGCACTGCGCCGGCTCCTTCACCATCGACGGCCTTGGCGGCGCCTTCATCCGGAAAGTCGACGGCGACCCGCACGCCGTCGTCGGATTGTCGGTATCCACCCTGCGCTCCCTGCTGGCCCAGGCGAACGTGAGCATCACCGAGTTCTGGCAGGACCTGCCGGACTCGGCAATTCCCGGCGAGTTGTAGCTTCCCTACAAAGACCGGGTCTCTTACCCGCGGATTCCGCCAGTAATATCGGCGGAATCCTCAAAATCAGGCTAGGCTCCCTGAAGGAAAGAAGGAGACGCCTTGTCAGTAAAGCCGGAGCAGTCCGCAGGTCCAGTGCATTCAAAACTCACCAAGGTTCTGATCGCGAACCGCGGTGAGATCGCCGTCCGCGTCATCCGCGCAGCCCGGGACGAGGGCATCGCCTCCGTCGCCGTCTACGCCGATCCGGACCGGGATGCCCTCCACGTCCGGCTCGCCGACGAAGCATATGCCCTGGGCGGGAACACGGCAGCTGAGTCCTACCTTGTGATGGACAAGCTGATCGAGATAGCCCGCCAGTCCGGCGCCGACGCCATCCACCCCGGCTACGGGTTCCTGTCCGAGAACGCCCAGTTCGCGGCCAAGGTCATCGACGCCGGCATCACTTGGATCGGCCCGTCACCGGAGGCCATTTCCGCCCTGGGCGACAAGGTCCGGGCCCGCCACATCGCCGAAAAGGTGGGCGCCCCGCAGGTCCCCGGCACCGCCGACCCCGTTGAGTCCGCCGAGGAAATCCTGGAATTCGCGGACAAGTTCGGCCTGCCCGTGGCCATCAAGGCCGCCTTCGGCGGCGGCGGGCGCGGCATCAAGGTGGCCCGCACCCGCGAGGAAATCCCTGAGCTCTTCGATTCCGCCGTCCGCGAGGCCACGGCTGCCTTCGGCCGCGGTGAGTGCTTCATTGAGCGGTTTCTCGACGCCCCCCGCCACGTCGAGACCCAGTGCCTCGCCGACGCCCACGGCAACGTGGTGGTGGTCTCCACCCGCGACTGCTCACTCCAGCGCCGCAACCAGAAGCTTGTGGAGGAGGCCCCGGCCCCCTTCCTGACGGAGGAGCAGAACCGGCGCCTCTACGAATCGTCCAAGGCCATCCTGAAGGAAGCCGGCTACCTCGGCGCCGGAACCTGCGAGTTCCTTGTCGGCCAGGACGGCACCATCTCCTTCCTCGAGGTCAACACCCGCCTTCAGGTGGAGCACTGCGTCTCAGAGGAAGTTACCGGCATCGACCTGGTCCGCGAGCAGTTCCGCCTGGCCTGCGGCGAGGAGCTTGGCTACGGCGACCCCGAGGTGCGCGGCCACTCCCTGGAGTTCCGCATCACCGGCGAGGATCCGGGCCGCAACTTCATGCCCGCACCGGGCACCGTGACTACCCTGAAGAATCCCACCGGGCCCGGCATCCGCATTGACTCCGGCATCGAAGAGGGCGATGTGATCAGCGGCAACTTCGACTCCATGCTGTCCAAGCTGATCGTCACCGGAGCGAACCGCCCGCAGGCCCTGCAGCGGGCCCGCCGCGCCCTTGAGGAGATGGTGGTGGAAGGCATTCCCACCGTCATCCCCTTCGACCTGGCCGTGGTCAGCAACCCTGCGTTCGCGCCCGCCGAGGGTCCGTTCAGCGTCCATACGCGCTGGATCGAAACCGAGTTCGTCAACGATCTTCCCGCCTGGACGCCAAACGGCGCCGCGCCGGAGGGTGAGGAAGCCGCCGAGCGCCGCACCGTGGTGGTGGAAGTGGGCGGCAAGCGCCTCGAGGTGGCACTGCCCGCCAGCCTCGGCTTCGGCGGGGCCGCAGCCGCCGGCGCGAAGCCGGCCAAGTCCAAGAAGCGCAGCCGCACCGGCGGCGCCACCGCCGCCGTGGGCGGCAACGCCCTGACCTCCCCCATGCAGGGAACCATTGTTAAGGTGGCCGTGGCCGACGGCGACGTCGTCGCCGAAGGTGATCTCGTCGTCGTACTAGAAGCGATGAAGATGGAGCAGCCGCTCACGGCTCACCGCGCCGGCACCATCACCGGCCTGTCCGCCGCGGCCGGCCAGACGGTGGCAGCAGGCGCCGTGATCGCGACGATCGAAGACTAAGGCGACTGAAGACTCAGTCGATCGAAAACTGAAACAGCGCAGGAAAATGCCCGGTGTGATCCACACCGGGCATTTTCGTTTGTGCATCTAAACCTGGGAATCAGGCCACGTTGTTCTCGTAGTCCGTGTTCTTGGTTTCGCGGGTGATCCACAGCGCGATGAACGTCAGCACGGCAGCGGCCGCCATGTAGACGCCGACGAGCCAGGTGCTGCCGCCAGTCGCCTGCCACAGGGCAATGGCAATGAACGACGCCGGAGCGGCGCCGATGACGCTGGAGAGGTTGTACGCCACGGCCGAGCCGGTGTAGCGCACGTTGGACGGGAACAGCTCCGGCAGGATCGCCGCCATCGGGCCGAAGGTTAGGCCCATCAGCGTGAAGCCGACGATGAGGCCGACGATTGCTGCTCCCGGGCCGGGGCCGAACATGGTGAACCAGAGCGCGCCGAACACAAAGATGCCTGCGGTGACGCCCATGAGGAACTTGCGGCGGCCCCACTTCTCGGCCAGCGGGCCGGACACGAGGGTGAAGATACCGAAGAAGACGACGCCGAGGATCAGCATCCAGAGGAAGTCACCGCGGGAAACACCCAGGCCGGGAACGAAGCTGGCGATTTCGGCAGCGGACATCGGCTTGCCGGCCTTTTCCGCAGCGGCCTGGGCGGCCTCAACGGAGGCGGGCTTGGTGCCGTAGGTCAGGGTGAAGGAGGTCATGATGTAGAACAGCACGTAGGTGGCCAGCATGATGAAGGTTCCGGCCAGCACCGGGCGCCAGTGGTTCTTGAAGGTTGCCGCGAACGGAATCTTTACCACTTTGTCTTCTTTCAGGACCTTCTGGAACGAGACACTTTCCACCAGCTTGAGGCGCACATACAGGCCCACGATCACCAGTACGGCGCTGAGCAGGAACGGAACTCGCCAGCCCCAGGCCGCAAATTCCTCCGGGCTGAGGGCGGCGTTGAACCAGATGAAGAGCAGGTTGGCCAGGATGAAGCCAATGGGGGCACCGAGCTGCGGGAACGTTCCGTAGATGGCGCGCTTGCCTTCGGGGGCGTTCTCCGTGGCCAGCAGTGCCGCGCCGGACCACTCACCGCCGAGCGCAAGCCCCTGGGCAAAGCGCAGCAGCACGAGCAGCAGCGGCGCCAGGACGCCCCAGCCGGCAACCGTGGCTGTGGGCAGCAGCCCGATGAGGAAGGTGGCCAGGCCCATGGTGAGGAGGGAGGCCACCAGGGTGCCCTTGCGGCCGAACTTGTCGCCGAAGTGTCCGAACAGGACCGAACCGATGGGCCGGGCGACGAACGCGACGCCGAAAATTGCGAAAGAGCTCAGGAGGGCGTTGATCTCCGTGGCCTGGGGGAAGAACAGCTTGGGGAAGACCAGCACCGACGCAGTGGCGTAGATGTAGAAGTCATAGAACTCGATCGTCGTTCCGATGAGGCTGGCAAAGATCACTTTGCCCTTGGAGTTCACCGGTTTGGCGGTGCCATGTTCCGTTGACGTTGCAGGCGATGACATGTGGGGACGCTTTCATGAGAACTGGACGGACCTCGCTCGGAAGCCCTCCAAACATAGGGATAAAACAGAGTTCAATCTTAGTTCCCGCCGTCCAAGCAACGGACAAGCGTTCCAGAATACGGACTTACTCAGTTGTCTCACCATGAGGTCGTCCGACAAGCCTAACGCCGCCCGCAGCGGGCTGATAGGCAAATGTCACAGCACGTTAACAAACGGCGACCGTCTGCGAAACGCGCCTTCCCTACCTTGGAAGGACAACATTCCCCAAGGAGGTATACCGTGACTGCTGACCGCACCGCAGACGCCGGGACCCACAATTCCCTCGATTTTGCCGCCGCCACCACCACCGAGGCACCCGCCCTTGAAGAGCGTCCCGGACGCTGGATCGCCAACTGGGACGCCGAGAACAAGCACCAGTGGGAATCCCAGGGCCGCTCCATCGCGCGCCGCAACCTCAACTGGTCCATCTTCGCCGAGTTCCTTGGCTTCGTCGTCTGGCAGCTGTGGTCCATCGTGGTGGTCCAGCTCCCCGCCGCAGGATTCACGTTCAGCACGTCCGAAATCTTTTGGCTGATCTCCATGCCGAGCCTCGTCGGCGCCACGCTCCGGATCCCCTACACGTTCATGGTTCCGCGCTTCGGCGGCCGGAACTGGACGATCGTCTCCGCCCTGCTGCTGCTGATCCCCTCGACCGGGCTCGCCCTGTGCGTCTCCAACCCGGAAACACCGTTCGGCGTCATGCTGTTCGTAGCGGCCCTTGCAGGCTTCGGCGGCGGCAACTTCGCCAGCTCGATGGCCAACATCACCTTCTTCTACCCGGCCCGTGAAAAGGGCTGGGCCCTGGGCCTGAACGCCGCCGGCGGCAACCTCGGCGCAGCTGTGGCACAGCTTGCTGTCCCGATCGCCATCACGCTGCTGGCCGCCGGCAGCGTCAACCTTCCCGTCGCCGGCCTCATGTGGACTCCGCTGATCCTGCTCGCAGCCTTCGGTGCCTACAAGTACATGAACAACCTCACGAGCGCCAAGGGCGACGTGGCCGGATCCCTCGCAGCGATCAAGGAACCCCACCTGTGGGTCATGGCACTGCTCTACATCGGAACGTTCGGCTCCTTCATCGGCTTCGCCGGCGTGTTCCCCAAGCTCATCAAGGACTACTTCCCGGCCTTCTCCTCCATCTCGGTCGGCGCTGTGGCCCTTTCCCTGGCCTTCCTCGGACCGCTGGTCGGCTCGCTGGCCCGCCCCTACGGCGGCCGCATGGCTGACCGCATGGGCGGGGCCCGGATGACCGTGTCAGCCTTCGCCGCCATGGCCGTCATCACGCTGACGATGATCTGGACGCTGCCGCTGAAGAACTTCTGGCTCTTCCTGGTCCTGTTCCTGATGCTGTTCACCGCCAGCGGCTTCGGAAACGGCGCCACCTACCGCATGATCCCGGTGATCTTCGCGACGTCCAGCCGCGCGGCCCGCTCCGGAGCCAGCTCGGTGCAGACCCAGCGACTGGCCTCCTCGGCGCTCGGTTTGATCTCCGCCATCGGCGCCTACGGCGGGTTCGTCATCCCGCAGGTGCTGAACGCCTCCAACACGGCCAGCGGCTCCTACACCCCGGCCTTCTACGGATTCGTCGGAGCGTACGCCCTGATGCTCACCGTCTGCTGGTTCTGCTACATCCGCAACGCCAACCGAAACGCGATGGGACACGTCTAACATGACCAAAAGCGCCGACACGCACTGCCCTTACTGCGCTTTGCAGTGCGCCATGACGCTCAAGTCCCCTGCGGCCCCGGCCGCAACAGGGCTGACCCCGGCTGTGCAGCCGGGGTCAGACCCCGTGCCGGCTGTGCCGGCCCTTGAAGTGAGCGGCCGCGACTTCCCCACCAACCGCGGCGGCCTCTGCCGCAAGGGGTGGACGTCGGCATCGCTCCTGCAGCACCCCGGACGCGTCACGGAGCCCATGTTCAAGGGGCCCGACGGCGTCTTCCGCCCCATCTCCTGGGACGAGGCCCTGGGCCGCGTCACCGCCGCCGTCAAGGACGCCCGTGCCAGATACGGCGCGGACTCCGTCGGCGTGTTCGGCGGCGGCGGCCTCACCAACGAAAAGGCGTACCAGCTGGGCAAGTTCGCCCGCCTCGCGCTGGGCACCTCCCGGATCGACTACAACGGCCGGTTCTGCATGTCGTCGGCGGCTGCCGCGGGCATGCGGGCCTTCGGCCTGGACCGCGGGCTGCCCTTCCCGCTCGAGGCACTGGACACCGCCAGCACCATCCTGATGCTCGGCTCCAACGTGGCCGAGACCATGCCGCCGTTCGTCCAGCACCTGCAGGGCGTCCGCGACGCCGGCGGCCTCATCGTGGTGGACCCTCGGCGTTCCGCCACCGCCGCATTCACCTCCGACGGCGGCGGGCTGCACCTGCAGCCCCTTCCCGGCACCGACCTCACCCTCCTGCTGGGCCTCTCCCACGTGGTGATCCACGAGGGCCTCCTCGACGCCGACTACATCCAGGCGCGCACCACAGGCTTCGACGCCGTGGTCCGGTCCGTCAACGCCTACTGGCCGGAGCGGGTCCAATCCATCACCGGCGTACCCGCCTACCTCATCCGCGAGACGGCCCGGCGGCTGGCCGCCGGCGCCCGCCGGGGCGGCAGCTACATCCTGACGGGGCGTGGCGTGGAGCAGCACGTGGACGGCACCGACACCGCCACGGCGGCCATCAACCTCAGCCTCCTGCTGGGCCTGCCCGGCAGCACCCGCAGCGGCTACGGCACGCTCACGGGCCAGGGCAACGGCCAGGGCGGCCGCGAGCACGGCCAGAAGGCCGACCAGCTGCCCGGCTACCGCAAGATCACCGACCCCGCCGCCCGGGCACACATGGCGAAGGTCTGGAACGTCCCCGAGTCCCTCATCCCGGGCCCCGGCCTGCCGGCCGTCCAGCTGCTCAAGTCACTGGGACAGCCCGACGGCGTCCGCTGCCTTTTCGTGCATGCCTCCAACATCGCCGTCGCCTCGCCGGACGCCAACGCAGTAATCCGCGGGCTCCGCAGCCTGGATTTCCTGGTGGTCTGCGACTTCTTCATGTCCGAGACCGCAGCCGAGGCCGACCTCGTCCTGCCGGTGCTGCAGTGGGCCGAGGAGGAAGGCACCCTGACCAACCTCGAAGGCCGCGTCCTCCGCCGCCGCCAGGCCATCCAGCCGCCCGCCGGTGCCCGCAGCGAGCTGTGGATCATGGCCCGGCTGGCCGAGGCACTCGACGCACCGTCCACCTACAGCGACGATCCGGAGACCGTCTTCGAAGAGCTGCGCCTGGCATCCGCCGGCGGGGCGGCCGACTACTCCGGCATCGACTACGCCATGCTGGACAGCGGCGCAGCCGCGTACTGGCCCTACCCCGCCGGCAGCACCGGAACGCCACGCATGTTCCTGGAGGCGTTTGCCCATCCGGACGGCAAGGCGGTCATGACGCCGGTGACGCCCCGCCGCCGTCGTACTCCAATGGCGAATCCAGACCCGGCCGCCAAGCCCATGACCCTCATCACCGGCCGCCTGCTGGAGCACTATCAGTCGGGCGCGCAGACCCGGCGGGTGGCAGAGCTCCTGGCATCCCAGCCCGAAGCCAGAATGCAGATCCATCCGGCAGCCGCCGCGGCCATGGGCATCACGGACGGCGCGGAGGTCTCGGTGGCGAACGAGCGCGGCGAGGTGGTCTGCCGCGCCGAACTCAGCACGGCCATCCGCCCCGAGACCGTCTTCCTGCCGTTCCACTTCCCCGAGCTGGAAAGCGCGAACCGGCTGACGGAAGCGGCCACGGATCCCATCTCGGGAATGCCCGAATTCAAGTTCAACAACGTCTGGGTCCGGCTGGCAGCGGCCACCCCGATCACCAGTGTTCTGCAGACATCGGAGGCCTCATGAGCGAGCAGATTGTAATTGTCGGATTCGGTCCGGTGGCCGCGCGGCTGGTCGACGAACTCCTGCCGGCACTGCGCGCCGGTCAGGTGGGGCTGACGGTCATCGGCCAGGAAGCCGAGGCAGCCTACAACCGGGTGCTGGTGGCCGACCTCGGGGTTGGACGCACCACCGCTGAGGCGCTGGCCCTCGCAGACGCCGCAGCCCTGGTGGCCGACGGCGTGGATGTCCGGCTGGGCGTGAAGGTTCGGCGCGTGGACCGCGCTCGGCAGTCCGTTATTCTTTCCGACGGCAGCTCGGCCCACTACGACCGGCTGGTCTTCGCCACCGGTTCTCGGCCCGTGATCCCGAACCTCACAGGGCTGAACCCGGACCCCGCATCCCCGGTCCTCCCGCCGGGTGTCACCGCGCTCCGCGACCTCCGCGACGCCGAGGTGCTGCGCCAGGCGGTGGCTGGCCGCAAGCGCGTGGTGGTGCTGGGCGGCGGCGTGCTGGGGCTTGAGACAGCCCTCGCGGCTGCAGAGGAAGGCGCCACGGTCACGGTGGTGCACAACGGGCCCCACCCGCTGGGCCGGAACATCGACCGCGGCGGCGGCGCCGTGCTGGCCGCCAGCCTGCGCAACTGCGGCGTCCGGGTGGCCGGCAACGCCCGTTCCACGGGCGTTGAGCATAACGCCCCCGACGGCGGGTTCTCGGCTCTGCTGCTCGACGACGGATCGGCGGTGGACGGCGACCTGCTGGTCCTGTCCTGCGGCGTCCGCCCGCGCATTGAGCTCGCCGAGGGCTGCGGGCTCTCCACCGCGACAGGCATCCTGGTGGACCACCGGCTGCGCGCCCACCACGAGCCGCACATCTTCGCCATCGGCGACTGCGCCGAGGTCCGCTGCCCGGATCCTGCCTGCATCGAGTGCCGCACCGCCCGCGGACCGTCCGGCCTGGTAGGTCCCGGCTGGCGGCAGGCCGAATGGCTCGCCGAATACCTCCTGCTCCTGTCCGAGGGTGCCGCGGAGGACGCCGATTCGCTGCCCCCGCTCCCCCAGGAAAAGCCCGGTGTAATCGTGCTGAAGGCCCGGGGCATGAACATGGCGGTGGCCGGCGAAAACTCCGCCGAACCCTGGGATGAGGAAGTCCTGACAGCCGGAGCCGTCAATGGCAGGCCGCGCCTGCAGATTGCACAGTGGGCCGACCCCGAGCACGGGCGCTACGTCAAGATGACCACCCGCGGCGGTGTGCTGGAGGGCCTGGTCAGCGTGGGCATGCCGCGCACTGCGGGAGAGCTGGTGCAGCTCTTCGAACGCGGCGCCGAACTGCCCGCGGACAGGTCCCTGCTCCTGCGCCTCGACGGACCCGACCAGCTGGCCTCGGCCGGTGCGTCCAACGACCCCGAGAGCACGGTGTGCCGCTGCGCCGGCGTGAGCGGAGGCAAGATCGCCGAAGCCGTGACCGGCGGCTGCTCCACCGTAGCCGAGGTCTCCGCTTCCACCCGGGCCGGCACCGGCTGCGGCGGCTGCCACGAGGACATCAAGGGACTGATCGAGAAGCACTTTCAGGGGGCTGCCGCCTAAGACCGCTGCCGGGTGACCGGACCTTGCACGTACCGTTGAGCTGCCGCGTCACACAAATCGGGCTGGCCGCGGTTGGCCGGTAGCATCGGTGGCATGAATGCCGACGAAGACGACGACATCACCGAAGAGCTGCTGGCTGATTCCGAAAAGCTGACCGGGCTGAGCCTTGAGCTCCTGGGGCTGGACCCGCATCCCGACGACATGACCGCCGAACAGCGGCTCCAGTTCGACCCCGAGGATCTGGCCGAGATGGCCTCCGTCGGCTCCGACGACCGGGAGCGGTCCGCGCGCCAGACGCGGCTGCTGGCCGGCCTGCTGTGGAATTCGTCCAGCATCCTCATCGACCAGCTGTTCCGCGACCTTGGCACGCTGCACGAACTGGACACTGTCACCCCTGAGGCCATCGCCGGAACGTCCGTGCTGTCCTCGCTGCCCCCGCAGTTCGCTTCCAACTATGACGCGAAGTTCACGCAACGGTTCATTGTGGTGGCAGCGGACGTCACCGCGTCCTTTGCCCGCGGCTGGGCTGCTCCCGGCTGCCTCGCAGGCGAGCTCGCCGTCCGTTGCCTGCTCGACCAGGCCAGGATCACCGAGGACATTTACGAACTGGACCTCCCCGAGGAGTGGCGGGCCGTCGTTGAGGAGGTCCTGCTGGAAGACGCCGACTCAGGAACCCTGTACGCGGACGGCGCACTCCACGCGGACGGCGCCGGCGAACAGGGTACTGGCAAGCTGGATATCCGGCACTGGTTCGAGCCCTTCGCGCCCGGCGACGCCGTTCCTCCTTACGCCTGTTCCTGAGCCACCGGCACTTACCTGCGTCCGAGCCCGGTTTCCGTGGCGGCGATGTTGAAGGAAGCGTCCAGCTTCACTGTGGCCCTCGAGCCGTCAGCCTTCGTGATGTGTGCTTCATAGACCGCGCCTTCGGCGTCGGTCTCAACCCGGTGGACCGTCGCGCCGGGGTTGGCCGCGAGCACCGCGTTCTTCACCCTGGTGGCGGTGGTCCCCGTCAGCAGCTGCTCGGTAATCCCGTTGGCCTGGTGGCCACCTTTGGCGGAGTCCGTGCTGGACTGGCTTCCGGTCGACGAGGCAATGACGGGATAGCCCATGGCGAGGTAGGCACCGCCGCCCACGAGGGCCGCGACGAGGGCGGTGTTGATTGCGGCTTTTTGAACAGTGATCATGGCATGCTCCTGGCTTCCGCGGTCCGACCGTCCGGAAGTACCCTCCGCCTGGCTGACCGCACGTGATCGGTCTGTCGCAGCCCGGTGCCGCCAACCCCGGGGATCGACAGTCTGAATTTTACTCAGCTCTGCCGGTGGCGACTAGGAGCAAGCCGCCATTCACAGGATGTGCCGCACCCCGGGTCTCGACAGGCCCGACACGCGGAACAGGCCCGACCAGCCGGCCCCGCTTAGATGTGCACGTGCAGCCGGCGTGCAGCCTCGGAGATGGAGCCGCTCAGCGACGGGTACACCGTGAAGGTGCTGGCGACGTCGTCGACGTGCAGTTTCTGCTTCACCGCGATGGAGATGGCGAAGATCAGCTCGGACGCGTTGGCGCCCACCACCACGCCGCCGATCACTGTCCCGGACCCCTTGCGGGCGAAGATCTTGACGAAGCCGTCCTTGACGTTGCGCATCTTGGCGCGGGCGTTGCTTTTCAGGGACAGCTTGATGATGTCGCCCTGGTACTTGCCGGACTCGATCTCCGCCTCGGACACGCCCACCGACGCGATCTCGGGCGAGGTGAAGATGTTGGACGCCACCTGGTGCAGCTTGATGGGGGTCACCTGGTCGCCCAGGAAGTGCGCAATCGCGATCCGGCCCTGCATGGCCGCGACGGAGGCGAGGGCCAGGACGCCGGTGCAGTCGCCGGCGGCGTAGATGTTCGGGGCGGTGGTGCGGGAGACGCCGTCGACCTTGATGTGGCCGCTTTCGGTCAGTGCGACGCCGGCTTCCTCCAGGCCGATGCCGGCCGTGTTGGGAATGGAGCCCACGCAGACCAGGCAGTGGCTGCCCGTGACCTTGGAGCCGTCACCGAGGGTGACCACCACGCCGTCGTCGGTCCGTTCCACCGTCTCGGCGCGCGAACGGGACAGCACCTTCACGCCGCGGCGTTCGAAAACCTCTTCCAGCACCTCGGCGGCGTCCGTGTCGGAACCCGGAAGCACGCGGTCGCGGCTGGAGATCAGGGTGACCTTCGAGCCCAGGCCGTTGTAGGCGGAGGCGAACTCGGCGCCGGTCACGCCGGAACCCACCACGATCAGTTCCTCCGGCAGCTCGTCCAGGTTGTAGATCTGGGCCCAGTTCAGGATCCGTTCGCCGTCCGGCCGTGCCGTGGGCAGTTCCCGCGGGTGCGCCCCGACGGTCAACAGGATGGCGTCCGCCTCGACGGTTTCCGTTCCATCGGCCGTCAGGACCTCGATGGTGTGGTTGTCCACCAGCTTGCCGGAGCCGTTCAGGATCCGGACGTTCTGGTGCTCCAGGCCGGTCTGGATGTCGAGGGACTGCTGGCGGGCGAGGCCGAGCAGGCGGTCGTTGATGTGCTTGAGATCGGCGCGCATGACCGGAACGAAGTCCCCGCCGTCGACGTCGAACTTGACCCCCAGCTCACCGGCACCGCCGACGCGGGTCATCAGGTCCGCCGTCGCGATCAGCGTTTTGGACGGCACGACGTCGGTCAGCACCGCCGAGCCGCCGAGGCCGGCCCGCTCGATGATGGTGACTATGGCTCCCAGCGAGGCGGCCACCATGGCGGCTTCATAGCCACCCGGACCTCCGCCGAGAATTGCGATTCGGGGGGCGCTGAAATCAGGATGCATAGTCACAAGAAGTCATTCTCCTGCATCCGGCGCCGGACCACCAACCTTCCGGGGCTGGCCGGGCAGCCCGCAGGGGCGCGTTTCTGCTGCCACCACAGTCTCCGGCACGGTAGCTTGGACCGGGTGAGCACAACAGAATTCCTGGACACGGACCCCTTCGAGGCAGCACGGACGGCCGCGGACTACATCGCATCGGAGACCGGCGTCCAAGCGCACGACATCGCCCTGGTCCTGGGCTCGGGCTGGGCCGAGGCTGCCGACCTCATCGGCGAGACCACTGCCACGCTGGCGGCGTCGGAGGTCCCCGGCTTTTCGGCTCCCGCCGTAGAGGGTCACGTGGGCACCATCCGGTCGGTGCTGACGCGTGAAGGCAAGCGCGCACTGGTCCTCGGCGCCCGCACCCACTACTACGAGGGCAAGGGCGTCCGGGCCGTGGCCCACGGCGTGCGCACCGCGGCCGCCGCGGGCTGCCGGACCCTGGTGATCACCAACGGCTGCGGCGGGCTCAACGAAGACTGGGCACCCGGCACCCCCGTGCTCATCAAAGATCACATAAACCTCACCGCGGCGTCCCCGCTCGAGGGCGCCACCTTCGTGGACCTGACCGATCTGTACTCGTCGCGGATCCGGGACCTGGCCCGCGAGGTGGACCCGTCCCTGGACGACGGTGTCTACGCCCAGTTCACCGGCCCGCACTACGAGACGCCGGCCGAGGTGCAGTACGCCAAGCGTATCGGTGCCGATCTGGTGGGCATGTCCACGGCGCTGGAGGCCATCGCTGCCCGGCACGCCGGCATGGAGGTCTTCGGCATTTCGCTGGTCACCAATCTCGCGGCCGGCATCAGCCCGACGCCGCTGAGCCATGAGGAAGTGCTCGAAGCCGGACACGCTGCGGGGCCGCGCATCTCCAAGCTCCTGGCGGAAATCATCGGCCGGCTTTAGTCCCGCCCCTCTAGTCCCGCGCGCCGTTTGCGGCGAGGAGTTGTGCGAGCGAGCTGGCCCGGGCCCCGGGGAACCGCCGTTCGAGGGACTGCGCAATGCCTGCCACGGTCTGGCGTGCGAGTTCGGTCCGCCAGGCCAGCTCCGCCTGGCGCATGGACTGCGAGATGATGCAGCTGCGGAAGTAGTCCTCGCCCGCATTACCGCCGGGACAGTTCGCCAGGATGCCGTCGCAGCGGAACGCCAGGTCCCGGCCTTCGATGGCCAGCACCACGTCCAGCACCGAGATCCGGTCAGGCCGCCGCGCCAGCTGGAACCCTCCCCTGGGGCCGGACACGGACTTCAGGACGCCTGCCCGCACCAGGCACTGAAGCTGTTTGTTCAGGTACGCCGGCGGCAGCTTATACAGCTCGGCCAGCCGGCCGCTGCTGATCGGTTCCCCGGCGGGCGCCCAAGCCATGTTGACGCAGCAGTGGAGGGCCCACTCCACCCCCTGGTTCAACTTCACATCCAAGACAGTACGTGTCCAGAATCTCCTGTCAAGAAGCGCTCCGGCCGCCATGAACCGGTGAGGTTGTGACCGGTCCGCAGCCCCGTCCGGCACCGCTCCGGCGCACTTTGACGATAGTTTGGTTTCCATGACGCCTTCCGAAGCCGATCTGCAGCTGCTCAACGACGCCCGGGCCTGGGCCGCCCAGGATCCGGATCCCCGGACCGCGGCAACGCTGACCGAACTCGTGAAGCTCACCGAGGCCGGCACGCCCGCCGCCCGGCAGGACCTTGAAGACAGCTTCCGGGGAACGCTGCAGTTCGGAACGGCCGGCCTACGTGCCGCCCTGGGCCCGGGGCCCAACCGGATGAACCGCGTCGTGGTCCGCCGCGCAGCGGCGGGCTTCGCCAATTTCCTGGTCCGCGCGGTGTCGGAGGCTGCGCCCGGAACACGGCCCCGCGCCGTCGTCGGCTATGACGCCCGCTACAACTCCGACATTTTCGCGACGGAGACGGCGGCGGTGTTCACTGCGGCGGGAATCGAGACGTTCCTGATGCCGGCTCCCCTGCCGACGCCGCTGCTGGCGTATGCGGTCCGGGCGCTGGAGTGCGATGGCGGCGTGATGGTCACAGCCAGCCACAACCCCCCGCAGGACAACGGCTACAAGGTGTACCTCGGCCGGCATGCGGTGGAGGAAAGCGGCCGGGGCGCGCAGATCGTGGCGCCGTACGACGCCCTGATCGCCACCGAAATCAGCAAGGTGGGCGACCTTGCCTCGATCCCCCTGGCCCAGGACGGCTGGACGGTCCTGGAGGACGGGATCGTCCAGGACTACGGGGCCGCCACGGCAGGGCTGGCCGACCGCGGGCTCTTCCCGGCGCGGGACCTGAAAATCGTCCTGACACCATTGCACGGCGTAGGCGGAGCGACGGCTGTCTCCGTCCTCCGGGCCGCCGGATTCACCGACGTGACGCTGGTCAGCGAACAGGCCGAGCCGGACCCGGACTTCCCCACCGTCAGTTTTCCCAACCCTGAGGAACCCGGCGCCCTGGACCTGGCCCTGGGTGAGGCGATGCAGGCGGACGCAGACATCGTGCTGGCCAACGACCCGGACGCCGACCGTGCCGCCGTGGCCGCGAAGGACCCGGACACGGGTGCGTGGCGGATGCTGCGGGGCGATGAGGTGGGCGCCCTCCTGGGAGCGCACGTCGTAGCGCGCCTGGCCGCCTCCAAAGCGGACTCAACCGGAGCGAACGCTTCCGGAGTGGAGGCGGGTGGCGGCGTGGAGCCGGGCGGCGGCGTGTTCGCCAATTCGATTGTTTCGTCGCGGCTGCTTTCACGCATCGCCGCCGCAGCCGGGTATGCGCACGAGGAAACGCTGACCGGGTTCAAGTGGATTTCCCGGGTGCCGGGCCTCGTCTACGGCTATGAGGAGGCGCTGGGTTACTGCGTTGCGCCGGATCTGGTCCGTGACAAGGACGGACTGTCCGCCGCAGTGCTGATCGCGGAATTGGCGGCCGCAGCCAAGGCTGAGGGCAAGACGATCTTCGACACCCTGGACGAGCTGTATCTGGTGCACGGGCTCCACGCGAGTGACCAGCTGAGCATCCGCGTGGGTGACCTCGGCCTGCTGGATGCCATGATGAACCGGCTGCGCGTGAACCCGCCCGAATCGTTTGGCGGGTCGGCCGTGGAGTCATTCGTGGATCTGGCCGAAGGCAGCGAACAGCTGCCTCCGACCGACGGGCTGCGTTACCTGACCCGCAACCTCAGCCGCGTGATCATCCGGCCGAGCGGCACGGAGCCGAAACTCAAGTGCTACCTGGAGGTCATCCAGAGCGTCGGCTCGGCCGCTGAACTGCCCGAGGCCCGGCTGGCGGCGAGGGCCGCGCTGGACCAGGTACTCACTGACGTGCGCGAGGCCCTGGGGCTGTAACTTGTCGTGGGCCTTGTTAGGGCCCGGGGGCTTTAGAGTTCAACCTCGATGAAGCCGTCCACGATGCGCGTGCTGAACGCGGCGAGGCGCAGGTCCCCGTTGCCGAAGCACTCGCCCGTCTCGAGGTCGTAGACCTCCTTGTGCAGCGGCGAGGCGATGGTGGGGCGCATGCCGCGTGATCCGAGGATGCCGCGCGCCATGACGAAAGCGCCCGTGGCCGGGTCCTCCTGCGCTACGGCGAAAACCTCACCGGGGCCCGTGCGGAACAGGGCCACCTGCCGGCCGGCCACGAGTGCCGCTTCGCCCCAGGCCAGTTCCAGGTCCTCCACCGCGCAGACGCGGTGCCAGCCTGCTGCATATCCGGTGGCGAGATCCTCAAGTTCCAGTGTTGCCGTCATGTCCGGCTCCTCTCCCTTTTTGCGTGCTTTCCGGCCGCTTGCCGGTCCTGCAAGGCGTGTAGTGCGCCCGCTGTTGCCGTCGCTGCGGCCGTATTCCAAAGCTAGGGCGACGGTGTTTCGAAGGGGTGCAGTCAATGTGTCGCGTACGTAAAAGACACCTCACATGGCCCGAAACAATCCCGTGATGCAGAAGTTAAGTTCACGAAACAATTGGGAAACTGAAGCGAAACTGCGGCTCCCTAGTCTGGATGGACAAGCTGCAGAGCACCGTCTGCGGCCCATGCGAAAGGCCCACAGTGACCGAACAGACTTCAAGCACAGAGACTCCGCGCCGCATCGTCGTCGCCGGCGGCGGCCCGGCGGCCCACCGTTTTGCGGACGCAATGCATGCCCGTGGCCTCGAAGGCTGGCAGGTAACTGTTCTGACCGAAGAAGCCCACCTGCCCTATGACCGCGTTGCCCTGAGCAAGGCCCTCACGGACAGCACCGTTGACCTGACGCTGGGTACGACTTCCATGTGGGACCACGAGTCGCTGACCCTGCAGACGGGCGAGCGCGTGGTGAAGATCGATTCCGCGGGCAAGTCCGTTGAAACCGCAGCCGGCAACACCTATGAATACGACGAACTCGTGGTCGCCACGGGTTCGGACGCCGCCCGGCTCCCGCTGCCCGGCGCCGAGCGAGTGCACGTCTACCGCACCCTCGAAGATGTCTGGGCCATCAACAAGTCCATCACCGAACTCACCGAAAAGCTCGGCCGCAAGGTCAACGCCGTCACCATCGGCGGCGGCCTCCTCGGCCTCGAATCCGCGGCCGGCACCGAACAGCTCGGCGCCACACCCGTCGTCATCAACGGCGCCCCCTGGCTCATGAACACCCAGCTCGACGAAGGCGCCGGGCAGGCCTTGGGCCGCCTCATCGAGGCGAAGGGCTTCGAGGTCCACGGCGGGGTGTTCCCCTCAGAAATCCTCGCGGACGACGACGGCCAGGTCACCGGTGTACTGATGGCCGACGGCCGCACCATCCCCGCCGACATCGTCATCGTTGCCATTGGCGTCAAGCCCCGCGACGAACTCTTCCGCACCGCGGAAGGCGAAGAACCGCTGTTTGACCTGGGCCCACGCGGCGGCGTGGTCATCAACGACTACTGCGCCACCCAGGTGCCGGGCATCTGGGCCATCGGTGAGGTAGCAAACTTCGAGGGCATGTGCCTGGGACTCGTGGCTCCGGCCAACACCATGGCCGAAATCGTGGCCGACCGCCTGCACGGCGGCGAGGCAACGTTCCCCGGCTTCGACACCGCCACGAAGCTGAAGCTTTCCGGCGTGGACGTAGCCAGCTTCGGCGACGCGTTCGCCCGGACCGAGCACGCCCTCGAAATCGTGTACGCGGACCCCGCCCGCGGCGTCTACCAGAAGATTGTCACCACGGACGACGCCAAGACCCTGCTGGGCGGCATCTTCGTGGGCGACGCAACTCCCTACACCAGCCTCCGCCCGCTCCTGGGCCGCGAGCTCCCGGCAGAGCCCGGCGCCTACCTGACCGCCGCCGGCGGCGGGGAAGCCCCCGAGACCGAGCTGCCGGACGACGCCACCCTCTGCTCCTGCAACAACGTCACCGCCGGAACCATCCGCGACGCCATCAACGGTTGCGGCGCCTGCGACGGCAACGCCCCGGTCCAGGAACTCGGCGAACTCAAGGGCTGCACCCGCGCCGGCACCCAGTGCGGTTCCTGCGTGCCGATGCTCAAGAAGCTGCTGGAAACCGAGCTGACCAAGTCCGGCGTCGAGGTCTCCAAGGCCCTCTGCGAGCACATCGAACTGTCCCGCCAGGAACTGTTCGACGCCATCCGCGTCCTGGAGCTGACCTCCTTCGAGGAGATCATGGCCAAGTACGGCACCGGCGCAGGCTGCGACATCTGCAAGCCGACCATCGGCAACATCCTCGCCAGCCAGAACAGCGCCTACGTGCTGGACGCGGGCCGCGGCACCCTGCAGGACACCAACGACCGCGCGCTGGCCAACATGCAGAAGGACGGCACCTACTCGGTGGTCCCCCGCATCGCCGGCGGCGAGATCACCCCGAAGAAGCTGGGCGTCATCGCCGCCGTCGCCGAGAAGTACAACCTGTACACCAAGATCACCGGCGGCCAGCGCATCGACATGTTCGGCGCCCGGCTGGAGGAGCTCCCGGAAATCTGGAAGGAACTGGTGGACGCCGGCTTCGAGTCCGGCCAGGCCTACGGCAAGAGCCTTCGCACGGTGAAGTCCTGCGTCGGTTCCACCTGGTGCCGCTTCGGCGTCCAGGACTCGGTGGCCATGGCCATCCAGCTGGAACTCCGCTACCGCGGCCTCCGCAGCCCGCACAAGCTCAAGATGGGCGTCTCCGGCTGTGCCCGCGAATGCGCCGAGGCCCGCGGCAAGGACGTCGGCGTGATCGCCACCGCGGACGGCTGGAACCTGTACGTCGGCGGCAACGGCGGTGCCACCCCGGCCCACGCCCAGCTCCTGGCCAAGGACCTCGATGACGAAACCCTGATCAAGTACATCGACCGCTACTTCATGTACTACATCCGCACCGCCGACCGCCTGCAGCGCACCGCACGCTGGCAGGAAGAGCTCGACGGCGGCATCAAGCACGTCGAGGACGTGGTGGTCAGGGACACCCTCGGCATCGCCGAGGACCTCGAGGCAGCCATGGCCAAGCACGTCGACACCTACAAAGATGAGTGGGCAGACACCCTGAAGGACCCCGAGCGCCTCCGCCGGTTCCGCTCCTTCGTCAACGCCCCCGACCAGAAGGACGATTCCATCACGTTCGTCCCGGACGAGCGCGGCCAGATGCGCCCGGCCACGGCTGAGGAAAAAGGCAAGGTGCTGATCGGGGCCTCCATCCCCCTGCGGCCCCGCGATGAGAACGAGGTATAGGCATGCAGCTCAGCATTGATCTCACCGGCCGCGAGGTCCTGGTCACCGGCTCGGATTTTGCCGCCCGCCAGGCCGTCCGCCGCTACGAGGCAGCCGGCGCCGTCGTCTCCCGCCTCAGCACCCCGCAGGGTGCCGGGCACGACGGTCCCCTGCCCGAGCGCCCGTTCCTGGTCGCGGCAGTCGACGACGGCCAGACCGGCTGGGAGCCGCTGCTGGACCGCTGCCGCGCCGCCGGCATTCCGGTGGCGGCCGAGCCGGCCGCCGGCCGGGCCGGCCACGTCACGCTGGTTGGCGGCGGCCCGGGCACCGGCGAGCTGCTGACCGTGGCGGCCGTCAAGGCCCTGCGCGATGCCGACGTCGTGTTCTACGACCGGCTGGCCCCGTACCAGGAGCTGGCGTCGCTCACCTCCGCCGAGCTCGTCGACGTCGGTAAGCGCCCGGGACACCACAAGGTGAGCCAGGGCGACATCGAGAAGCTCATGGTCGCTTCCGCGTTGGAAGGTAAGAACGTGGTGCGCCTCAAGGGCGGCGACCCGTACGTCTTCGGCCGCGGCGGCGAGGAAGTTGCCTCCTGCGTCGCCGCCGGCGTCCCCGTCCGGGTGATTTCCGGCGTCACCAGCGCCATCTCCGTGCCGGCTGCCGCCGGCATCCCCGTGACGCACCGTGAAGTCAGCCACATGTTCACCGTAGTGTCCGGCCACGCGCCGCTCACGGAGAAGGAACTGACGCACCTGGCCGGCCTGGGCGGAACCATCGTGGTGCTGATGGGCATCGGCACGCTGCACCACCTCGCCGCCGGCCTGCGCCGCGCCGGGATGCGCACCGACATGCCCATGGCTGTGGTGGAGCGCGGCTACCGGCCGGGCCAGAAGACCACCATCGCCGAACTGGGCACCATCGCAACTGCCGCCGCCGGCTGCAGCAATCCCGCCGTCCTGGTGATCGGCGAGGTGGTGCGGGTGGCTGAGGCCAACCGCGGGCATGCCGAGGCCGAGGCGGAACTCGACCGTCTGGCGGCCTCGCTGCTGGGTTCGTGATAGGCATGAACGCAATGAATGTACTAGCCCCCACTGAAACAGCACCCACCGAGACCGCGCTCACCGAGCCAGCGCCGGAGGCGGCCGCAGAGGCCCCGCTGGAGGGTTTCCGGATCGGTGTGACGTCCCACCGCCGTTCGCGGGACCTCATCGAGGCCCTGGAACGCCGCGGCGCCGAGATCCTGCATGCCCCGGCACTGAAGATCGCCCCCGTGAACGAGGACATCAGCCTCATCGAGGACACCAAGGCGATCATCGCGGCCAAGCCCGACCTCTGCATCGCCACCACCGCCTACGGCATGCGCCGCTGGTGCGAGGCGGCGGACGCTTCGGGGATCGGTGAGGAGCTGCTGGAAACGCTGGGCGCCTGCCGGATGTTCGTCCGCGGACCCAAGGCCCGCGGCGCCGTGCGCGCGGCCGGCCTGGCCGACGTCGGAATCAGCAGCGACGAGACCACCGCAACGCTGGTGGACATGCTGCTGGCCGAGGGCGTGCGCGGCAAGACCGTGGCAGTGCAGCTGCACGGCTACACGGACGTCCGCCAGCTGGAACGGCTGCGGATGTCCGGCGCCACTGTCCTCACCGTCACCCCGTACCGCTGGGTCAAGCCCGACGGCGCCGACCGGCTCCCCCGCCTGATCGAGGCCGCGTGCAGCGGCAACCTGGACGTCCTGACCTTCACGAGTGCCCCCGCCGTGGACGCCATGTGGAGCACGGCCCACGAGATGGGGCTGTACAAGCAGCTCGTGGAGAGCCTCAAGACCACCGTGACAACCGCCGTCGTTGGTCCGGTGACGGCGCAGCCGCTGCTGGACGCCGGCATCACGCCCCTGGTGCCGGAGCGGTTCCGGATGGGCGCGCTGATCAGGCTGGTGTGCGAGCACCTCGCGCTGAACCATGTGCGCCGCCTCGACACGCGGTCCGGAAACGTGGAACTTCGTGGCCGGTCGCTGCGCATTGACGGCGAGCCGGTGGAGATCGCCCCGGCGCCGCTGCTGCTGCTCCGCGCGCTCCTGGGCGCCGGCGGTGCGGTCCTTTCCCGGGAGTCCCTCTCCGAACTGCTGGAACTCCGCGGCTCGGTGCACGCGCTGGACATGACGGTCAGCCGGCTCCGCTCGTCCCTGCCCGACGGCAAGCTCGTGGAAACCGTGGTGAAGCGCGGGTACCGCATCCGCGTCTAGCGGCCGGAGAACACCCCGGTGTCATGCAATTACGCGTGTGATGCGAATAACAGAGGGAGTTTTTGTACAGATATTGGCCTCAAAACGTGGTTTAGGGCGCGATATCTGTACAAAAACTCCCTTTTGTTACCGGGTGGTAAAAAGCAGCGAACAGCCGGGGATTATTCCGCAATGGCAGGGAAACACCCGCGAAAAACGTTCCCCCTAGGCTGGGTCCCATCAGCACAACAGGGCCCCCGATCGGCCCGCCTGGTGCAGCATTCGAAAGGGCCCGCACATGTCCGCTCCGGCACAGTTTCCGTCCACCGCCACCCCTGCCGCCAAGATCCTGATCGCCGGGGCAGGCCCCGCCGCCCAGGCCCTCGTGGCCCAGCTGGCCGCAGCACAGTTCCCCGGAACCGTCACGGTGCTGAGCAGCCGGGACGACGCCCCCGCCGATCTGATGGAACTGGCCGCACTGCCGTCCGTCTCCGTGCGCTTCGGCCAGCCTGCCAGCCACATCGACGCCGCCGCCAAGGTGGTCACCACCGCCGACGGCATGGAGTTCGGCTATGACCAGCTGGTCATCGCTACCGGCTCGGCCCCGGTGGACTCCCCTGTCGATGGCTCCGGCCGCTGCCTCAGCTACTCCACCATCGATGACGCCGCGAAGATCGGCCGCGCCGTCAAGGAAGTCACCCGGGTCCTCGGCCGCAGGCCGCTGGGCATCCTGGTGGGCACCGGCCCCGCCGCCGGGCAGGCCGAGGCGGTGCTCCGCGCCCGCGGCGTCCGGCCGGTCCGCACCACCGCTCGGCCCGCCGCCGTGGTACCAACTCTTGCCGGCTCAGTGCTGCCGGCTGCCGGCGTCGTGTTCGAGGACGGCAGCCGCATGAACGGCGACCTCGTGGTCCTCGCCGAGGACCGCACGCCCCGGGACGGCCTCGCAGCCGCCGCCGGCGTGCAGACGGCGGCGTCCGGCGGGATCGTCGTCGGCCGTGACTTCCGCTCCTCCATGCCAGGCATCTGGGCCATCGGGGATGCGGCAGCGTTCGACGGCGTGCGGCTGGGTCTGCTGGTGGCGTCCGGGTCCGCTGCCGGAGCCTGCGCCGCCGAGCTCATGGCGGAGCTTTCCGTGGGGCAGCTGGCCACGGCCGCGTAGCTTTCCTGCTGTGGCAGGATGGTTCGCAAGGGCGCCGCGACACCCGGGGCGCCTTCGGCCAAAGTCCCATGGAAAGGACCAGCATGAGCAACGAAGCCAGCCCCGGAACGGGCACCGCGACCAGCCCCGCAGGATCTCCCGGGGAGGGTAGCGGGGCGACGGGCATCGCTTCCTTTATCGACCACACGCTGCTGAAGCCGGAGGCCAGCGAGGCGGAAATCCTCAAGGTCTGTGCCGAGGCCGCCGAGTACAAATTCAAGTCGGTGTGCGTGAACCCGGTGTGGGTCAAGACGGTGAAGACAGCGCTCAAGGGCACCGGTGTGCTCACGTGTTCCGTGGTGGGTTTCCCGCTGGGCGCCACGCCCGGCGACGTCAAGGCGTTCGAGGCCCGCGGGGCCGTGCTGGACGGCGCCGACGAAGTGGACATGGTCATCAACATCGCCGCGGCCAGAGCCTCGGACAAGGGCGCCCTGGTGGACGACATCAAGGCTGTCGCCGAGGCCGTCCACCAGGGCGAGGCGATCCTCAAGGTCATCATCGAGACTGCCCTGCTCAGCGATGACCAGAAGGTCCTGGCCTGCGAAGCGGCCGTGGAGGCCGGCGCCGACTTCGTCAAGACCTCAACGGGCTTCAACGGCGGAGGCGCCACCGTCGAGGATGTTGCCCTCATGCGGAGCACCGTGGGCCTGGATTTAGGGGTCAAGGCCTCCGGCGGCGTGCGTTCCCTCGAGGACGCACAGGCTATGATTGCTGCAGGTGCAACACGTATTGGCGCCAGCTCCGGTATTGCAATCGTCAAAGGCGAACACGGTTCGTCTGCGTACTGACCGGCGGCAGCCACAGTTTGAGCCCCGCGGGGCCGAGGAGGAATGAATGTCCAGCAAGATTGACCAGCAGGTAAAGACGCCCCAGAACGAGAACGCCCTGGCCGGCAGCATCGTTCTCTTCGTGGTGCTCATGGCCCTGTTCCTGGGTGCCATCTACTCGCTGTCCTTCCTGACGCTGGGCAACCCGTGGCCTATGGCAGTGTGCCTCGGCCTGTTCGCCCTCGCCTTCTGGATCCCGCAGACCATCACCGGCCGCTCGGATTCGGCCGGCGAGTACTAAACGCCACGCAGACTTTAAAGCTGAAGCCCCGGAACGTTCCGGGGCTTCAGCTTTTTAACAGGAAAGGAACGCCGTGCCGTGCGTTCTGAGGAACTCATCCTGGGCGGGCTGAGCAGTGGCTGATCGAGGCCCCTCCCAGGCCAGCAGCATCGACTCTTCCCCCACCAGGGTTAGCCTCCTGCTCGGAACCGAGCCGGTATGGGCAGCGGTCATCGGCTTGACCCTGGCCGACACGATGTGGGGGCAAAGGCTGCAACTAATGACTCCACGGCGAGCACCGGACGCAGACCGTGAACCACGGAAAGTCCGGGTCTCAGGTTAGTCCGAGCAGGCTGCTGGCCAGCCGGCCGGCCAGGGCCAGCGCCGCAGGAAAGTGCGTGCCGGCCAGCGACCAGGCCGCCAGGCACATTCCCACCATGGCGTAGCCGCTCACCGGGATCAGCACCAGCCACTCCCGCCGCGACCCGGCCCGGCCCAGCAGCGGGATGGAGAAGGCGCCGTTGGGCCGCCAGAAGTTCCTCAACACCCACAACCGGCGCAGGAACCTTGGCGGTTTGATCACCAGCGGCCAGAGAAGCGGAACACCCCCCGTGGTCACCATGTCACCCACGATGTGGACCACGACGCCGATCAGCATGGACATGGGCAGCCAGGTCCACTGGTGCGGTGCAAACCAGGTCACCAGGCCGGCCATGACCAGGGCGAAAACCCAGTTGGTGATCCAGCCGGACTTCGGAAACAGCTTCAGGGCCTTTGCGGCGATGTTGATCATGAACATGCACAGCAGCCCGGCGCCGACGGACAGCACGCCCCACGGCGTGTCCACCTGGATCTGCGCCGCAACCGCGGCGAGCAGCACGAACATGGCCGCCCCCAGTACCGAATGCGTGCCCTGCCGGTGGCCGCCGCTGGCATTCTCGATGCCCACCGCGATCATGTTGGACAGCGGCGGCAGCGAGTGCGCCACGGTGCTGGAGCGGTGGTCCCAGTCGCACACGAGGGCGGTGCCCGCCGTCGCCATGCCGCCGATCAGCACTCCGGCGGCGTCCAGCGGATACCAGCCCAGGGTGTACGGCCCCGTCGAGGCAATAGCCACCCACGCCGCGGCACCTGACGCGGCGTGGTGTCCTCCCATCACGGCTAGCCTTTCGTGGCTTCGGCCGGGACAGGGGCGTCCGAGAAGATATTGCGGATGACGCCGTCGGCCCATGCCAGGATTTCGGCGTCCTGCAGGTCACGGCCGCCGATCCTTGCCGTCTTCGGCTTGGGGATCAGGACGGCGTTGAGGGCGGGCTTGGACTGCGCGCCCGGGTACATGCGGTTGAGCCGCATCGTCTTCGATTCGGGCAGCTGCGCCGGGGAGAACTTGATGAAGTTCCCCTGCAGGGCGACGTCGGAGAGCCCGGCTTCGCGGGCACCCACCCTGAAGCGTGCCACGGCGACGAGGTTCTGTGCGGGCAGTGGCGGCTCGCCGTAGCGGTCCACCAGTTCGGCGAGGACTTCGTCGATGGCTTCGTTGGTGAGTGCCGACGCCAGCTTCCGGTAGGCCTCCAGCCGCAGCCGCTCCCCTGGCACGTAGTCGTGCGGCAGGTGCGCGTTCACGGGCAGCTCGATCTTCATCTCGGCTGCCTTCTCCTCGGCTTCACCGCGGTACTCTGCCACGGCCTCGCCCACCAGCCGGATGTAGAGGTCGAAGCCGACGCCCTGGATGTGGCCGGACTGTTCACCGCCCAGCAGGTTGCCGGCGCCGCGGATCTCCAGGTCCTTCATGGCCAGCTGCATGCCCGCGCCGAGTTCGTTGTGGGTGGCCACGGCCTTCAGCCGTTCCAGTGCCACCTCGCCCAGGGGCTTCTCGGAGGGGTAGAGGAAGTAGGCGTAGGCACGTTCGCGTCCGCGGCCGACGCGTCCGCGCAGCTGGTGGAGCTGCGACAGGCCGTACTTGTCCGCGCCGTCCACAATCAGGGTGTTGGCGTTGGAGATGTCCAGGCCCGTTTCGATGATGGTTGTGCACACGAGGACGTCGAAGCGCTTCTCCCAGAAGTCCACGATCATCTGCTCCAGGCGGCTCTCGGACATCTTGCCGTGTGCCACCTCGACCCTGGCTTCGGGGACAAGTTCGCGGATTTTGGCTGCGGTCTTTTCAATCGTGGACACGCGGTTGTGGACGAGGAACACCTGGCCCTCCCGCATCAGTTCGCGGCGGATGGCGGCGGAGGTCTGCTTGTCCGTGTACGGGCCCACATAGGTGAGCACGGGGTGGCGCTCCTCCGGCGGGGTGGCCAGCGTGGACGTTTCGCGGATGCCGGTCAGGGACATCTCCAGGGTCCGTGGAATCGGGGTGGCGCTCATGGCCAGGACGTCGACATTGGTGCGCATCTTCTTCAGCGCTTCCTTGTGCTCGACGCCGAAGCGCTGCTCCTCGTCCACAATCACCAGGCCCAGGTCCTTGAACTCAAAGTCCTTGGACAGCAGCCGGTGCGTGCCGATCACCACGTCCACGGAGCCGTTCTTCACGCCCTCGGCCGTTTCCTTGGCTTCCTTCGACGCCTGGAACCGGGACAGCGGCTTGACGCGCAGCGGGAAGCCGCTGAACCGCTCGGTGAACGTTTCATAGTGCTGCTGGGCCAGCAGCGTGGTGGGCACCAGCACCGCCACCTGCTTGCCGTCCTGCACCGCCTTGAAGGCCGCGCGGACGGCGATCTCGGTCTTGCCGTAGCCGACGTCGCCGGAGACCAGCCGGTCCATGGGAATCTCCCGCTCCATGTCGGCCTTGACCTCGTTGATGGTGGTGAGCTGGTCCGGGGTCTCCACGTAGGGGAAGGCCTCCTCCAGCTCGCGTTGCCACGGCGTGTCCGGCGCGAAGGCATGGCCGCGAGAGGCCATCCGGGCCGAGTAGAGGCGGATGAGCTCGCCGGCGATTTCCTTGACCGCCCGGCGTGCCTTGGACTTGGTGCTGGCCCAGTCCGCACCGCCCATCTTGCTGAGCACGGGAGTGTCGCCGCCGACGTAGCGGGTCACTTGGTCCAGCTGGTCGGTGGGGACGAACAGCTTGTCCCCCGGCGCCCCGCGCTTCGATGCCGCATACTCCAGCACGAGGTACTCGCGGACGCCGTCACCGCCGCCGGCCACCTTGCGCTGGATCAGTTCCACGAACCGGCCGATGCCGTGCTGTTCGTGCACCACATGGTCGCCGGCCACCAGCTGCAGCGGATCCACGGCGTTCCGCCTCTTGGACGGCATGCGGCGCATGTCCTTCGTGGAGCCTGCGGAGGTGCGGCCCAGCAGGTCGGCCTCGGTCAGGAGACCGAGTTTCAGCCCGTCCAGGACAAAACCGCGTCCGACGGCGGCAGTGGTCACCTCGATGATCCCCGCCTGGGGTTCGTGGTCCAGTGTGTCCACCCGGGCGCAGGGGATGTCGGCGTCGTGGAACAGTTCGGCCAGGCGCTGCGCCGGGCCCGGGCCTTCGGTGGCCACCACGATCCGCCACTGGTCCCGCACGTGCGAGCCGATGAAGTCCATCATCTCCGCCACGTCCCCCTGGTAGCCGCGCGGTTCGCGGGCGTGGAGGTTGAGCACGTCGATGTCCGGCGTCAGTTCCTCGTCCGTGGCCAGCGACGTGATGGACCACCAGGACACCTCGTGCCCCAGCGCCGCAGAGCGGGTCTCGGCCAGCGACCGGAAGCTGGCTGAATGCAGGGCTGCCGAGGCCTGCGAACTCAGGTCCAGCGGTGCGCTCCCGCCGTCGGAGGCCGTGGACCACGCCGCTTCCAGGAACTCCTCGTTGGTGGCCGCGAGGTCGTGGGCGCGGGTGCGGACCTTCTCAGGTTCGATGACCACCGAGATGGAGCCCGCGGGCAGCTGTTCCATGAACGGGACCATCGCGTCCACCAGCACAGGCGCCAGGGATTCCATGCCCTCCACGGCAATGCCGCCGGCGATCTTCTCCAGCATGTCCGCAGCCGAGGGCAGCTGGGACTTCAGTGTGGCAGCCCGGGACATGACCGAGGGGGTGATGAGGATTTCGCGGCAGGGCGGGGCGTGGAGTTCGGTGGGGTGATGCACGCCGGGGGCGGACAGCGAGCGCTGGTCGGCGACGGCGAACCAGCGCATCTGGTCCACCTCGTCACCGAAGAACTCCACCCGGATGGGGTGGTCCTCAGTGGGCGGGAACACGTCCAGGATGCCGCCGCGGACGGCAAATTCGCCGCGGTGCGTGACCATGTCCACCCGGGAGTAGGCGGCGGCCGCAAGGTTCCGGATCACGTCATTGAACGGGACCTCCTGGCCGACCTTCAGCGTCACCGGAACCAGTTCCCCCAGGCCGGCCACGATCGGCTGGACCACGGCGCGGACGGGAGCCACCACCACGCGAAGGGGGCCAGCTGCGTTTTCCGGGTGGGCTGCGCTATCAGGGTGCCTTGCGCTATCACTGCGGGCTGAGTCTTCAGGATGCGCCAGGCGCCGCAGGACCGACAGTCGGCGGCCCACCGTGTCCGAACGCGGGGACAGTCGCTCGTGCGGGAGGGTTTCCCAACTGGGGAACTCGGCCACTGCGTTGGCCGGCAGGTAGGCGCGGAGCGCGGCGGCAAGGTCCTCGGCCTCGCGTCCCGTGGCGGTGACGGCCAGGACCACCCCCGGAGCGGCGTGATCCGCGGCGGGGCCGTCATTTTCCGCTGCGTTCAGCAGGCCGTCCGCCATCTCCGCCAGGAGCACGGGCCGCAAACCTGCCGGGGCGCTGATCTGGTAGTCCTCGCTGCGGACGCTGAAGCTCCGCGCCGCCTCGGCCTGCACCCGGGCGAACGTCCTGTCCGCATGAAGGGCGCCGCGCAGGCCGGTGAGGGGCAGGCCGTTGGAGGGCTGGCCGGTGGGGCGCTGGCCTTTGGAGCTCATGGGCAGGATCTCCTGGAATCTCATTCGAATGCAGGCAACACGAAAAGCCCAGATTCTTGCGAATGCCGGGGCTTCCAGCCTACCCCTGCGGGCACGCACGCGGCAGCCGGGCCCCGGGTGCCGCATTGCTAAGCTTGCTGAGCAGGTGAAGTTCAGCACATCTTGAAGTTCAGCACAGCCATGCCGCCGCCCCAAGGAGACTCCAGTGAGCGACCAGACCGGAAATGACAGCAGCGGAAATGACAGCAGCAGTGGCGGCACGGCAGGGGCCGGCGCCAATCCCGAGGCCCGGGCAGCCGAGGCCCGGACAGTGCTTGTCACCGGCGCCACTGGGTACATCGGCGGGCGGCTGGTCCCCCGGCTGCTGGACGCCGGCCACCGCGTCAAGGTGCTGGTCCGGTCCCCGGAGAAAATCGCCGGCGTGCCGTGGTTCGACGACGTGGAGGTGGTCCGCAGCAGCCTCGACGACTCCGCGGCACTGGAGGAAGCCCTGCAGGGCGTAGACGTGCTGTATTACCTGGTCCATTCCATGGCGGCGGGCTCCGGTTTCGAGGCCAAGGAAAAGGCCATGGCCGAGCTTCTCGCCGGTGCCGCCGCGGAGGCCTCCGTCCGGCGAATCGTTTATCTGGGCGGCCTGCACCCGCGCAACACGGCACTGTCAACGCACATGCGCTCCCGTGAGGCGGTGGGCGAGGTATTTCTCTCCGGCCCGGTGGACGCCATCGTGTTCCAGGCCGGGGTGGTCATCGGCTCTGGCTCGGCGTCGTTCGAAATGATCCGCCACCTCGCCGAAACCCTGCCCCTTATGCCCGCGCCCAGCTGGGTCCGCAACCGGATCGAAGCCATCGCCGTCCGGGACGTGCTCTATTACCTCGTCGGAGCCGCCGCACTGGCGGAAACCCTCAACCGCACCTTTGACATCGGCTCCCGGGATGTCCTGACGTACGCCGGCATGATGAAGGAATACGCGGCCGAGGCAGGCCTGCCGCCGCGGCCGGTCCTGGCACTTCCAGTGCCGGCACCCAGGCTGGCCGGATTGTGGGTTGCACTGGTGACTCCGATTCCGCTTTCCATGTCCGTCCCGCTGGTCCAGTCCCTGCAGCACGATGCCGTCTCGGCCGAACATGACATCGACGCCTACATCAAACAGCCCGACAGCGGTCTTACCGGCTACCGCAGGGCCGTGGCCCTGGCGCTCGGCAAGGAACGCGACGGCCAGGTGGAAACCATCTGGGCCAACGCCGGAGCGGATGCCGACCCGCTGCCGAGCGACCCGGGCTGGGCCGGGCACAGGGTGTATGTCGACGAGCGGACCTTTGCCAGCGATGTGGACCGGGCACATGTGTGGACGATCATCGAGGGGATCGGCGGCCTCAACGGCTGGTACTCGCTCCCACTGGCGTGGAGCGTACGCGGCTGGCTGGACAAGCTTTCGGGCGGAGCGGGCCTGCTCCGTGGCCGGCGGCATCCGCACCATCTGGTGGCCGGTGAGGTGGTGGACTGGTGGCGCGTGGAACGGATCGAGCGCGGCCGCCTGCTCCGGCTGCGGGCAGAAATGCGCGCACCGGGACGCGCCTGGCTGGAGCTCTGCGTGGAGCCCGACGGCTCCGGTTGCCTTTACCGCCAGCGGGCGATTTTCTTCCCCAAAGGACTCAGCGGGCGGCTCTACTGGCTGGCCGTTCTTCCGTTCCACAGCATCATCTTCCCGGCCATGTCCCGCAACATCACCGCGGCGGCCCGGAGGCTGTCCGCCGAGGAGAAGTCCGGCGTCGCAGAGCCCGATGCCCGACGTCCCGGTGCCGGGGAAGCGCGGCCGACCCCGTAGGATGTGGTGAGCAAAAAGCGTTCTGACCCCACAACGACGGAGGATCAATGGCACTGAGTGCATCCACCACCCTTCCCCACGGCGTCGACAGCGTCACCGCAGTCTTCGCGAACGAGGACTTCCAGCGCCATACCAGCGAATACGTCGGCGGCACCCTCGAGTCCTTCACGGTGGCGGGCGACATCGCCGGGGAATTCAGCACCACGTCGGTGCGCACCCTCCCCACGACGCGCCTGCCGGAAATCGCCCGCAAGTTCGTCGGCGAAAGCCTGAAGGTGACCCAGGTGGAAAACTGGGACGCCCCTGCAGCCGACGGTTCGCGCCAGAGCACCATCTCGCTGAAGATCGCCGGCGCGCCGATCGACGTGGCCGCGGTGCAGCGTCTCGTGGCGGACGGCGGCAGCACGCGGGTTGAACTGGAAGGCAACGTCACGTCCTCCGTGCCGTTCCTGGGCGGCAAGATTGCCGACGCCGCCGAGCCCGTTGTGGGCAAGGCACTGAACATCCAGTCGCAGCAGGCCCAGGCCTGGCTCGAAAGCCACTAGTCCCGTGGACGTCCCTGCCTTCCTTGCCCTTGTCTTGATCGGCTCGGGCGTGTGGTCCCTGCTGGTGTGGCCGCAATTCCTGCGCCGCGTCATGAAGGACCCGCGGGCACGGGACGCCGCCGGCAAGGCCACGAAGTTCCTCACCGTCCATATTGTCCTGGTGACGGTATCCATGGTGCTGGGTGCTGCCACGGCCGCCATCGGAATCGCGGCGCTCGTCAGCTGACGAGCGCGGGCTCACTGGCACGGGCTGGGTCCGCCGGTTGAGCTTGTCGAAACCTGATTTCGACAAGCTCAACCACCGGAAACACGTCAGGCTGCCTGGTTCAGGGCATCCTCGGCCGCAACCCAGGAGATCATGGCGCATTTCACCCTCGCGGCGTAGCGGGCCACGCCTTCAAAGGCAGCGGCATCGCCCAGGATTTCCGGGTCGGCAGGGATCTTTCCCCGGGACCGCAGGACGTCGCGGAAGTTCCCGATCACCGAGCGGAGTTCGTCCACAGTCATGCCCTCGGCCAGCTCGCTCAGCACGGAGGCGGAGGCCATGGAGATCGAGCAGCCAGCCCCGTCCCACGCCAGCTGAGTCACCGTGCCGTGGTCCACGGCCACGCGCAGGGTGACCTCGTCGCCGCACACCGGATTGAGCTGGTGTGACTGGCCGGTGGACGCGCCGTCCGGGGCAGCCGTAGCGGCCAACCCGCTGCCGTGCCGGGCCTTGGAGTGGTCCAGGATGATCTGCTGGTAAAGCTGGTCGAGGCTCATGCTCAGGTACCTGTCGTCGGGGATCCGGGCTAGGCCCGGAAGTAGGCGCGGACTCCGGACACTGCGTCCAGGAATTCGTCCACGTCGTCGGTGGTGTTGTACAAGTAGGCACTGGCCCGGGTGGTGGCCGTCAGGCCCAGGCGCCGGTGCAGCGGCTGCGCGCAATGGTGGCCCACGCGGACCGCTATGCCCCGCGCGTCAAGGAACTGACCGACGTCGTGCGCGTGGACACCGGCGACGTCAAAGGCCGCCAGCCCGATGCGGTCCTGGCCGGCGGCCGGACCCAGCACGCGGACGCCGTCGATGGCTTCCAGGCCCGCCACCATCCGCTGGCCGAGCTCGGACTCCCAGCGGTGCACCCGGTCGATGCCGGTTTCGGTCAGATAGTTGACCGCGGCGGCAAGGGCCACCGCCTGCGAAATTTTCTGGGTGCCGGCTTCAAACCGCTGCGGCGCGGGAAGGTACTCCGCGCGTTCCATGGTCACGGTGGTGATCATGGAACCACCGGTCAGGACCGGTGGGAGCACGTCCAAGAGCTCCTGCTTGCCGTAAAGCACGCCGACGCCGGTTGGCCCCAGCATCTTGTGGCCGGAAAAAACGGCGAAGTCGACATCCAACTGCTTGACGTCCAGGGCAAGGTGCGGTGCCGACTGGCACGCATCCAGCACCACCAGGGCGCCTGCCCGCCGGGCGAGGGCCACAAGATCGCTGACCGGGTTGATGGTGCCCAGCACGTTCGAGGCGTGGGTGAACGCCAGCAGCCTGGTACGCTCCCCCACGATTTCCGCTGCCTCATCCATCCGCAGCACCCCGGCGTCGTCCAGCGGGATGTGACGCAGCGTGGCACCTGTCCGGTAGGCCAGTTCCTGCCAGGGAATCAGGTTTGCGTGGTGCTCCATTTCGGTGACCACGATTTCATCGCCGGGTCCCAGTGCCAAGTCCCGCAGCCGGGAGTCGCCGCGTCCCTGGGCTGCCCACAGCGCGGCGTTGGACAGCGCATAGCTGATGACGTTCAGGCCTTCGGTGGCGTTGGAGGTCCAGACGATCTCCTCGTAGGCCGCCCCGACAAAGTCGGCCAAAGTCTGCCGGGCGTCCTCGAACACCTCGGTGGCCTCCACGGCAAGGTGGTGCGCGCCGCGGTGCACGGCAGCGTTCCGCTGCTCGTAGAATTCCTGCTCGGCCTCGATGACGCTCAGCGGATTCTGCGAGGTGGCGCCGGAATCCAGGTAGATGAGCGGGCGGCCGTTGACCGTCTGGTTCAGCACGGGAAAGTCGTTGCGGATCCGCAGGACCTCGGCATTGTCCATCGCAGAAAGGGCACGCGTCAGCGTGGTTGGCGTTGATACTACGGCCAATGGGACTCCTTGGGTGCCTTGAGGTACGTCTCAATTGTCCCACAGCACCTTTGGCCGCAGCAGGGCAGGTGCGGAGCCTGCCTGATCGGGGCGCGTGACAAGGGCGGCCCTCGTCGCTGCGGGCCGCCCTTATCATGCCGTCAGATATTCGCTTGTTGCGGACTTACTACTTGAGAGGGCCGGCGACGGCTGGGGGGAGAGCCTCGGTCTCAGAAGGCTCTGACGTCGCCGGCCCCGCCTTACCCGAACCCTGGGGCCGGAAATCTGATGCGAGACCTGGAAAATCTGGTGGCAGCTTCGGAGGGGAGATCAGCCCGGCTTCCGCTGCCACTATTAGTTAATCGCGTACTGGCGCCCGCTGCACCAGTATCAGGTACTCGTTTTTCTGAGTACTCAACTACTGGTTCCCGCAGGTAGTGATGTCCGGCGCGCAACCGCGCGGATCTTGCCCGGAGGGGGCCAGAAAAAATCAGTCTGGGGAAGTGCTACTTCTTCGGAAGGGCGAGCGCGAGCTCGTCGCGCCGGCGGACGCCGAGCTTGACGTAGCTGCGGTACAGATGGCCCTCAACGGTCCGCACGGACACCATCAGGTGCTGGGCGATCTCGCGGTCGGAGAGGCCCTGCACCGCCAGCTCCACGATATCCCGCTCGCGGCGGGTCAGGTGGACGCTGGGGACGGAAGCGACAAACGGGCTTTCGCGGAACCGCTCGCCGAGCTCCTGGTCGCATTTCTCCCGGTGCGCGATTGCCTGGCGGGCGCGTCGCCGCTCCCCCGCGGCATCCAGCAGCGCGCCGGCCCGGGCGTATGCCTCGCGTGCCAGGTTCAGCAGGCCCGCTTCCTCCAGGGCGGCGGCTGTGTCCATGAGGACGTCGGCGTCCTCCGAAACCCAGGCCAGGGCCAGCTGCCGCCAGCCGGCCGCCCACCGGCCCTCGACGGTGGTGGCGAGCGTGGCGAGCTCCTGCACCAGCGACTGCTCGCCAAGATCCGAGCAAAGAATGAGGCACTCCATCCTGGTTCCGGGATGGTCCGTCACGGACTCGGACGCCGCGAGCTCACGGAGCCTGTCCAGGCCGCTGCCCTTCCGGTCGAGGTATTCAGCCGCGGCGGCCGCATAGGCCTCCGCGACGGCGTCGCAGCCGGGTCCGCTGGCGTGCCTGGCCGAGATGAAGTCCTGTTCGAGCCGCTTCGCCTGGGCCGTGTCGCCCAGGCGTGCTGCGGCGTAGAAGGCAAGCGACGAGCCGAACCTGAACTCCTGCAGCGGGTCATTGACCCGGAGTGCCTCAACGGCAGGAAGGAGGACCTGGTAGGCGCGCTCCAGCTGCCCCTGCCGCAGCAGTCCGAGGCCGCGCAGTGCCTGGATCCCGCCGCCGAAGGTCGAAGCACCCTCGGTGCGCTCCGCCGGATAACCGGACAGCTCATGTTCGGCCGACTCCCAGTTGCCGGCAGCGAGGGTGCTGATGGCCAGCCGGGTCAGGACAAACTCGTTGAAGAAGTACAGGCCGCCGCTGAGCGCGGGCAGGAAAGGGCCGGCGGCCGCCGCGGCGGCGTGGGCCTGGTGTGACCTGCCGGCGGCGACCAGCGTCTGCGCAAGAAGGGCCTGCGCCACGGCATGCTGTGTCGCTTCGACACCCGAGGCAGTGTCCGGATCCGTGGTCCCCAGCGCCGTGATGACAGCGTTAATGCCATCGTGATCCCCGGCGGCCGCCATCTCCAGCAGCCCGTGGATCCTGTCCTGCCAGGCATCGTCCGGGACTATCCCGGCCTCCTCCAGCTGGTGGCGTGATTCAGCCCTGAGCGACGGCACGGACTTGCCCAGCGCCATGTGGGATGACGCCCTCAGCATGAGGACCTGAGGAGCTTCCGAATCCCCCGCCAGATCGAGCCAGCAGCCGTCAAGGAGTTCGGCGGCCTCGCGGTACTTCCCCTCATTGAAGTTGGCCCGCGCGGTGATTGATTGCGCAGGGGCCTGCAGCTCCGGTGCCCGCACATGACCGGCCATGAGCCGGGCGCCGGCGTTGTTAAACGTCGTCGCGGCCAGCAGCCCCGCGTCCAGCAGGTCCCGGTCGGGAACTTCCATGCCGCATTCCAGCGACCATTCGACCAGCCGCAGCCTGCCTTCGGCGCTTGCGGCGGCGGGATCCAGATGGGCATCAAGCTTCTGCCGCAACTGCAGGCTCCGCGAGACGGACACCTGGCGCCGCGTTGATTCGCCCAGGATGGCATGGGTGAGCCGCAGCTCGGTATGCCTTGCGGCGGATTCGCTCACCACCTGGTTGTCCAGCAGGGAACGCACGACGCCGGCGCCGCAGACGTCCTCGATCAGGCTCCTGGGCACCGGCTCGGCCAAGGCGATCACCTTGAGCGCATCCTGCTCCTCCGGCGTTCTCCGGAGGAGATCCTTCACCACCAGATCCGACAGCCTGGGTCCGTCGGCCGGCAACGGTCCGAGCAGCACCCAGATTCCGTTCCGCTGGACCAGGGTTCCGGCGGCTGTTGCATCACTCAGCAGGCAGTCGAGGAGCAGCGGGTTGCCGCCCGAAGCAGACCACAGCGACTGGACGGTGCTGACGGGAACCGTCCCCTGCAGGGTGTGTTCCACTACCTCCCGGACCTGCTCGCCGCTGAGCGGTCGGAGATCGATGCGTTCGGCGAGGCCGTCATACCAGAGCTGGTTCAGGGCCTGGGGCAGCCCCGGCCGCGGCCGCCCGGCTGCCAGCACGGTCGCCCAGCCGGCCGAGGTCATGTCCACCACCATGCTGGCGGTGGCGTCATCGAGGTGGTGGGCGTCGTCCACCACCAGGAGCACGGGGGCGTCGGTGCCCCCGTTGAGGTCGCTGATTCCCTTCAGCTCCTGGAAGTGGGCCCAGACGGCCCGTAGCACCGCCACCGGGGAGTCGGCTTCCTCGGGGGCGAGCCCGGAGGTGTAGGGCGCCAGCACACCGTAGGGGACCTTGGCCAGCGAGGAGCTGCCGTGGATGCGGAGCACGGTCATCTCTGCCGCCAATTTCTCCCGCACGGCGTCAGTCACGGATGTCTTTCCGACACCGGGGCCTGCCATGAGGTAGACCGCCTGGCTGGCACGGCTGCGGATGACGGTGCAGACATGCTCTATCGCCTCACCGCGGCCGGTTAGCTGCCGGAGTTCGGATTCCGGTTTAGCGCCCCCGCCATTGGACGCGACGCCGTGGGACGAAGTGTTGAACGAAGCGCTGTGTGCTGAGGAGCTATTAGACGAGGCCAGGCAGATCACCTCTGGATGTCACGCCGAGCTTGGTGAAGACCTGGTAGAGGTGACCCTCCACCGTTCGGACTGATACGCCCATCTCCAGGGCGATGTCCCGGTTGGAGACGCCCCTTCCGGCCAGCCTGGAGATCTGGCGTTCGCGGGCGGTAAGGAGCGGGCTTCCGCTGCTGGGAACGATCGGAAGGCTGGGCACCGTGGCGGTGAGGCTGTCCAGACGGGCCTGGGCAACGCGGGCGGAGGCGGAATCGCCGGAGTGGCGGGCAAAGTCGACGGCCAGCGCAACGCACCGGGCCTCCACGGCGTCGAGTTCCAGTTCCGCGCACAGGTGCGCGCCTTCCAAGAGAACCTTGCCGTCCTTGGTGCGGGTGCCTACGGCGATGAGGCGTGAGATCTCGGCGAGGGTCCCCTGGCGGTGGCCCGCCACCTCCTCCATCAGGCGGAAGTCCTCATCGGTCCCGTTCACGGTCGCTCCGAGCAGGCTGATGCCCGCCAGGGTGTACCGGCCCGCATCGATGTCGCGGCGTGCTGCCCCGAGCAGACGTTTCACGGCGTCGGTGTCGCCCAGCCAACGTCCGGCCATGTCCGCGCAGAACTCGGTGAGGAACATGGTGCCGAAGTTGCAGTGCCCGCGCACCCCGCGGAGCTTGTCGAGATACTTGTGCGCCTGCCCGGCGTTGCCGATCTGGGCGTAGGCGAAGGCGGTGGCGGCATAGGCGGCCTGCAGCATGTTCAGTACAGGGCGGAGCTCAAGCTGGGCGACAGCGGACAGCAGCGAATCCAGGGCCACAGCGCCGCGGCCGGAAAAAAGGTAGGCGATGCCGGCGGCCAGTTCCGTGGCAGACGTCCGGTAGGCCAGCCGGCGCTCCTCCTGTCCTTTGGGCGGGCCGACGAGTTCCAGGCACCGCTTCCACTGGCCGGCCTGCAGCAGCACGTTGAACGCCGTCATGGCGAACCGCTCCCGCAGTCCAGTCAGCGGCTCTGCGTCCGAGAGCTGTCCTCCCACGCGGCGCATCAGCTGGAGGGCGTCCATTTCCCGGCCGACCGCCGACAAGGCGTGCATCAGGATCAGAGCCGCCTGGATCCTGAAGCCGGGGTCCTTGTTGACCGCGGGGTCGGTGGCTTCCTCCAGCTCCCCGACCATGGAGGCGTAGTCGCCGATGAACGATTTGTATTCGAATTCGGCCAGCGTGATGATGTTGGCTGCCGCGCCAAGCGGACCGGCCCAGCTGGATGCCACTCCGGTGGCAACGTCCAGCCGCTTGCGGGCAGCTGCCAGCTCGTCCGGCACCTTGTCGCACAGCTCCGGCAGCCAGACCATGACCCGGGTCTTGGCTGCCACGACCCGGGCGAAAGCCTCCTGCTCGAGCGCGTCCAGCTGTACCCGGGAAATATCCTCCAGCGCGGCCATGGCCTGCACCGGCAGGTCGAGCAGCAGGTAGGCGGTTGCCTTGTGCAGCTGTGCTTCGACCCACATGTCATCGGTTTTCTTGATGCCTTCAACGCAGGAGATCGCGAACCGCGGGTCAAAGAGCTGCACCGCCGCCTCAGCAGCCGCCACCGCCATGGCGGGGCTCAGTTCGGCCTGGCATTCCCTGGTCCAGGCGGCGAACTCTATGCGCTCCTCCATGCTCAGCACGGACAACTCGGGTTCGTGGCCGCCCAGCAACAGGGTCCGGAGTTCACGACGGCGGGAGATGCTCAGCCAGGACCGCACCACGTCCCCGAGGTACTGCTCCCGCAGGGAGACCCAGCGGTCCCCTGTGACGCCGACCGTGAGCAGCCCGGCGTCCTCCATGTCGGCCACGGTGGCGGTGCCGTAAACTTCGGTCAGCCTTGCCAGAGAGACACGCCGCGCACAGGAAAGCATCTCGATGACCTCGCGGGTTTCCGGTTCTTCCCGGGACCAGCGGGACCGGACGATGTCATCCAGCCCGGTGGCGCCGTCGAGCACCACCCTGTCCCGCAGGGTCCAGACGGAATCCGACAGGACGAGGTTTCCTGACTGCCGCTGCTCGGTGACGAGCGCCTTGAGCAGGAGCGGATTGCCGCCCACGATGGCGTGGTAGGTGCTCACGAGCGAGGCCGAGACCCGGTGGCCCAGCAGCGTCAGCAGCACCTGCCGGGTCTGCAGTTCGTTGAGGTTGTCCAGCCGGACTTCCGTCAGCCGCCGGTCGGTGAGCAGCCAGTGGAAGTCCGCCGGAAGGTCGCTGGTGCTGGGGGCGATGGCGATGACGCGGGCGGTGTGCGTCAGCATGATGTTCAGGATGACGCCGGCACTCATATCATCGATCTGGCCGGTTGTGTCCAGCGTGATGACGCAATCCCGGCCCGCGGCGTCGGACCGGATCAGGGAGGTGATGCCCTGGAGGATGGCGGTCGGGGAAGCCAGCGCCGACTGCGGAAGCCTGGCCAGGAGGAAGGCGAGGCAGCCGTACGAGGTTTGTGAGCCGGTCAGGGGGCTGCGCAGCTGAAGCGCCCAGGCGTCGGGACCCAACTCAGCCACGGCGGTGCGCGCGAGCGAGGATTTCCCCACACCGCGGGCACCGGTGATAACTACGCCCAGGGACTCGGGATCTGTCAGGGCAGTGCGGATGGATTCAAGGTCTGCGCTGCGCGCCGGAACCGACCATCGTTGGAGGTCCGTTCCGCCCGCGACGCCCGACGGTCCCGCAAGCACGCCCGCCGTAGACCCACGTCCCCAGCTCAGTGGCTCAATTGACATGAACTTTTTCCTTACATCCCGCCCGGCAGGATAAAGGCTCCATCGCCTCCCCCGCTTAGAAAGTAGACTACCCCGTTACTTTGCAGGGATACAGGGCACTGCGTTCACATTTCGCAGACCTTGATGCGACCTTGAGGAGTCGTGCGGCGGGGAGGAAAACCCGAGGCGGGGGGCGCTAGACCTTGGCGGTGTGGAACTGCTGCTGCGCGGCCGTCAGGCCCTCCCTGATCAGGAGCTCGACGGCGTCGGCGGCGTCATCGAGCAGGAAGGGCAGTTCCTTCTTTTCCGCAGTGCCGAAATCCCGGAGCACGTAGTCGGCGGTGTCCATCCGGCCCGGCGGCCGTCCGACTCCCACCCGCACGCGGAGGTAGTCCTTGGTGGCGAGGGCCTTGGACATGTCCCGGAGACCGTTGTGCCCTCCCTCGCCGCCGCCGATCTTCAGCTTCACAGTATTGAAGGGAATGTCGATCTCGTCATGGACGGCCACCACCCGGGACGGCTCGACGTCGTAAAACCTGGCAAGCGCGGACACCGGGCCGCCGGAGACGTTCATGTACGTGCCCGGCTTCGCCAGCACCACCCGCGGACCGCCGATACCCAGCCGGCCTTCCAGGACAAGGGCCCTGGCCTTATGCGCCTTGAACTTCCCACCGATGCGCCCGGCCAGCCCGTCCAGCACCATCTGGCCGACGTTGTGCCGGTTGCCGCTGTACTCGGGTCCGGGGTTGCCAAGGCCTACGATCAGCCAGGTGTCAGTCATGAATCAATCCTAAGGCGGGGGTTTTGCACACAAGCGGGGCCGGGACGGCAGTGGCCGGGCCCGAAAGGACCCGGCCACCGGTCCGCGCCGTGTGTGGCGCGGGAAGGGTTGTGCCCGTATTACTCGGCAGCAGCTTCTGCGGCCGGAGCCGCTGCCGCGGCACCTTCCTCGGCTTCGCCCTCTTCGGCCGTGGCTGTAGCCTCGGAGATGTGGACAACCAGGGCCTCTGCGTCGGCCAGCAGGACCGAGCCCTTGGGCAACACGAGGTCGGAGGCGTGGATGTGCTGGCCGGCGGAACGGCCTTCGATGTCGACTTCGACGGCTGTGGGGAGGTGGGTTGCCTCGGCTTCGAGGGAGATGACGGTCATTTCCTGGTTGTAGGCGTTGCCCGGAGCCAGCTCGCCGACGAGGTGAACGGGAACGTCCACGGTCACCGTCTCGCCCTGGCGGACGGTCAGGAGGTCGATGTGCTCGATGATCTGCTTGATCGGGTCGCGCTGGATGTCCTTGACCAGGGCCAGGTGGCCTTCGCCGTTGAGGTCAAGGGACAGCAGGGCGTTCGCGGTGCGCACGGCCAGGGTGGTGGCCTTGGCGGGGAGGGTGATGTGGATGGGCTCTGCGCCGTGGCCGTAGATCACGGCGGGGATCTGACCGGCCATGCGGGCGCGGCGGGCGAAGCCCTTGCCGAATTCGGTGCGGGCTTCTGCTGCGAGCTTCTGCTCAGACATATGAATCTCCTGGTAGCAATTATTGTTTCAGCAAGGGCGGAGGTCTGGAGTGACCTTCAACGCCGGGCGGCCCGAAGGCGGCCCCACCAGAAGGGTGATTCAGACCCAGTCGATAACGGAGACCAGCAGTCCGGTGTTCCGCGCATACGGATTTCCGGTGCTCTCCCTCGCCAAGGTATCGGGAAAAGTTTACCAGTGCCCGGCCCGTTTACTGAAAACGGGCCGGGCGCCGGCGCGGGCCCAGCTCAAGCAGGGGCCTTACGCGTTGCCGTCGAACAGGCTGGTGACCGAACCGTCGTCGAACACTTCCCGGATGGCCCGGGCGATGAGCGGCGCGATGGACAGGACGGTGAGCTCGGGGAAGCGCTTGTCGGCGGGGATGGGCAGCGTGTTGGTGACAACTACTTCGCGGGCTCCGGACTCGGAGAGGCGCCTGCCGGCGGGGTCGGAGAACACCGCGTGCGTCGCGGCGATGATGACGTCCTTGGCACCGGCGTTCTTAAGCACCTGCACGGCGCCGGAGATGGTTCCGCCGGTGTCGATCATGTCGTCGATCAGCACGCAGGTACGGCCCTCGATCTGGCCTACCACGGTCTTGGACACGGCCTGGTTGGGCACGGTCAGGTCGCGGCTCTTGTGGACGAATGCCAGCGGAGCGCCACCGAGGCGCTCGGCCCACTGTTCGGCCACGCGCACGCGGCCGGTGTCGGGCGAGACCACGGTGATGTTGTCGGCACTGACCCGGGTACGGATGTAGTCCGCGAGCAGCGGGATGGCCATGAGGTGGTCCACCGGGCCGTCGAAGAAGCCCTGGATCTGCGAGGTGTGCAGGTCCACGCTCATGATGCGGTCGGCGCCTGCCGTCTTGTACATGTCGGCCACGAGACGGGCGGAGATCGGCTCGCGGCCGCGGCCCTTCTTGTCCTGGCGCGAGTACGGGTAAAACGGCGAAACAACGGTGATCCGCTTGGCGGAGGCACGCTTCAGCGAATCAATCATGATCAGCTGTTCCATGAGCCAGTTGTTCAGCGGCGCGGGGTGCGCCTGGATGACGAAGGCATCGGTTCCGCGGACGCTCTCCCCGGCGCGGACGTAGATCTCGCCGTTGGCGAAGTCGTAGGCGTCCACAGGCAGCAGTTCCGTGCCCAGCTCCTTGGCGATCTCCCGGGCAAGCTCCGGGTGTGCACGCCCTGCGGCGAGCACCAGTTTCTTCTCGCCGTGAGCCGTAATTTCGGTCATGGTTGCTAGCCCTCTTCTGTAGATGCGGGGGAATTTGAGGTCTCAGTGCGGCCTTCGCGGGCCGCGGCGGCTTCTGCCAGTTCCGCGGACAGCGAGCCGGGGCGGTTGGCCGCGACCCAGCCTTCGGCGTTGCGCTGTGCTGCCATGGACAGCGCCAGGGCACCGGCGGGCACGTCCTTGCGGATCACGGCTCCGGCGCCGCTGTAGGCACCGTCCCCCACCGTGACCGGAGCGACGAATACTGTGTTGGAGCCGGTGCGCACGCCCGAGCCGATCACCGTGCGGTGCTTCTTCTCGCCGTCGTAGTTCGCGGTGATGTTGCCGCAGCCGATGTTGGTGTCCTCGCCAATCTCGGCGTCCCCGGCGTAGCCCAGGTGGGACAGCTTGGAGCCGCGGCCGATCCTGACGTTCTTGGTTTCGTAGAAGGCGCCGATCTTGCCTGTCTCGCCCAGGACAGTTCCCGGGCGCAGGTAGGTGAAGGGGCCAACGCTGGCCCCCGCGCCGATCTCCGCACCGGATCCGTGGGTCCTGGTCACCTTGGCGCCCTCGCCGATGCTGACATCCGTCAGTGTGGAGTCGGGGCCGACGACGGCGTCCCGCGCCACCGTGGTGGCGCCGTGCAGCTGGGTGTTGGGCAGGATCCGGACGTCCTCCGCCAGGGTCACCGTGGAGTCGATCCAGGTGGTGGCGGGGTCAACGACGGTAACACCGGCGCGCATCCATGCTTCCACGATCCGGCGGTTGTGCTCCGCGCCGAGGGCGGCCAGCTGGACGCGGTCGTTGGCGCCTTCCACCTGCCAGCGGTCGGCGGTGACGACGGCGGCCACGCGGCCGCCTGCCTCGCGGGCCAGCCCGAGGACATCGGTCAGGTACTTTTCACCCTGCGAGTTGTCGGTGGTGACGTGGCCGAGGGCGACCCGGAGGACAGCGGCGTCAAAGGCGTAGATGCCGGAGTTGATCTCGCGAATCGCACGCTCGGCGTCGGTGGCGTCCTTGTGTTCGCGGATGCCCGTGACCGTGCCGTCTTCGCCGCGGAGAATGCGGCCGTAGCCGGTGGCGTCGTCCAGGATCGCGGTGAGCACCGTGACCGCGTTGCCTTCGCGCTCATGCGTGGACACGAGTTCGGCGAGCATTTCGCCGGTCAGCAGCGGCACATCGCCGTAGGTGACTACGACGGTTCCGGCCACAGGCTCCTTGGCGTCCAGGGCTTCGAGGGCAACTTCGACGGCGCGTCCGGTGCCGGGGACCTCGTCCTGGTCCACGATCACGGCGTCGGGATCAAGTTCCGTGAGGTGGGCTGCGACGCGGTCCCGCTCGTGCCGGACCACGAGGGCCAGGCGCTCGGGGCTGATGCTGCGGGCGGCGAGCAGGGCATGGCCCACCATGGAGCGGCCGCCGATTTCGTGGAGGATTTTGGGGGTACGGGATTTCATCCGGGTACCGGCACCTGCAGCTAGGACGATAACGGCGGCTGGGCCGGACTTCTCGGGGCTCACGTACGGGCTCTCCTTGCTCGGTTGCGCTGTACTGCATCCGCGGCTGCCTGCGCGGCGGTGTCCGGGCCCGTGCCCGGAACCGGCAACAGGGTTCATCCTACTGGACGCCTCTGATGCAGCTGTTCCGCCCATAGGATTCGAACCTATACTCCACGGCTCCAAAGGCCGGGGTGCTGCCATTACACCAGGGCGGACCATACCCGGCGCTAAGCCCGGGCACGAGAACCAATTCTGCCACGAACGTTGACGCTCGTGCGACCTCGGCGCTTCGGGTGCACCGGCGCCGGTCGGGGCACCGCGCCGGGACCCGCCGCCACCCCTGCCCACCGCTTGACATAAGGCATGATTGGACCGTGAGCAACAGCACAGGGACAACTGACGGTCCGGGGAACCTGCCAGCAAGGCCCGACGCAGCCGCGGGCCGCATCCCCCGGTCGCGGATGACCGGACCCCAGCGGCGGTCCCAGCTCATCGAAGTAGGGCGGGCCCTTTTCGCGGTGCGGGGGCTGGACGGCACCACCATCGAGGAGATTGCGGCCGCCGCCGGCGTCTCCAAGCCCGTGATCTACGAGCACTTCGGCTCGAAGGAAGGCCTGTACACGCAGGTCGTCGAGTACGAGTTCCGGATCCTGCTCGCCGCCATCAATGACGCACTCACCCAGGAAGCCAAGCCGAGGGTCCTCGTGGAGCGCGCTGCCCTGGCCCTGCTCACCTACATCGAGGAACGCACCGACGGCTTCCGCATCCTTATGCGGGACGCTCCCCCGTCCCAGCCGGAAGGCGCCTTCTCCACGCTGCTTTCACACGTGACCGCGCGCGTTGAATACATCCTGTCCGACGAATTCGCCCGCCGCGGGTTCAGCGCAGCCGACGGCGCCATGTACGCGCAGATGCTCGTGGGCATGGTGGCGATGACGGGCCAGTGGTGGCAGGACGCCCGCCAGCCCGACAAACGGGCCGTGGCCGCGCACCTCGTCAACCTCGCCTGGAACGGCCTGACCGGCCTCAAAAAGGACCCGGAACTCCGCAGCGAGGCTTAGGCTCCCGCGCACAATAACCGCCGGAGGCGGTTCTTCCGAAAGGAGCGCATCGCGGCACATCGGAGCGCGCAGGTCGCCCAGCGACCGGAATGCTCCCTATGTGTCGTCAGCGGCGTCCCGAGGGACCCGACACGAGCTTGCGAGTGTTGGGAAGGGACCTACGCGCTAAGCGACGCGGAAGGGCCGGCTGCGGCGCCCAAAAGCGAGCACAGGACCCTACTCGCCGAGGACTTCCAGGGCCTCGAGCCACTCGAGTTCCAGGGCTTCGCGGTCTTCGGCCAGGGCCTTCAGCTTCTTGTTCAGCTCGGCCATGGCGTCGAAGTCGTTGTCGGCCGTGCTCTTGACCATCTGGGCGTGGATCTTGTCTTCCTGCTGCGTCAGCTTGCCCAGCTGGCGGTCGATCCGGTTCTTAGCTTTCCGGGCGTCGCGCTTCTCGGCTTCGGATGCGCCGGAGGTGGCGGCCGGTGCCGAACTGCCGCTGGCACCGGTGACGGGATTGCCGCCGCCGGTGATGGTGGAGCCGGCCAGGGTGCCTTCGCGCAGTTCGAGGTACTGGTCCACGCCGCGGGGCAGGGCGCGGATCTTGCCGTCGCCCAGCAACGCCATCTGGTGGTCCGTGACGCGCTCCAGCAGGTAGCGGTCGTGGCTGACCACAACGAGCGTGCCCGGCCAGCCGTCCAGGACGTCTTCGACGGCGGCCAGGGTGTCCGTGTCGAGGTCGTTGGTGGGTTCGTCGAGCATGAGCACGTTCGGCTCGCCCACCAGGAGGCGCAGCAGCTGGAGCCGGCGGCGTTCGCCACCTGAGAGGTCCTTGACCGGGGTCCACTGCTTCTCGTTGGTGAAGCCAAGCTGTTCCACGAGCTGACCGGCGCTGAATTCCTTGCCCCCAACATTGAAGGACCGCTTTTCGCGTTCGATCACTTCGATGACGCGGAGATCCTCGACGTCGTCGAGCTCCTTGACCTCCTGGGTCAGTACGGCGGTGACAACCGTCTTGCCGCGCTTAACCTTGCCGGAGGTGGGCTGAATTTCGCCGTTGAGGAGTTTCAGGAGTGTGGTCTTGCCGGCGCCGTTGACACCGACCAGCCCCAGCCGCTCGCCCGGTGCGAGGCGAAGGGTGATGTTGTCGAAAAGCTTCTGCCCGGCGTCGCCACCCAGGAAATCCAGGGAAACGTGCTCGAGGTCGAGCACATCCTTGCCCTGGCGCGCCGTGGCCATCTTGCTCAGCGCCATCGAGTCGCGCGGCTCCGGGACGTCGGCGATCAGGGCATTGGCTGCCTCGATCCGGAACTTGGGCTTGGCAGTGCGGGCGGGGGCGCCTCGGCGCAGCCAGGCGAGTTCCTTCTTGACGAGCTGCTGGCGCTTGCCTTCCATCACCGACGCGGCGCGGTCACGTTCGGCCCTGGCCAGGACGTAGGCTGCGTAGCCGCCCTCGAACGGGTCCATGATGCCGTCGTGGATTTCCCAGGTCTTGTTGCAGACTTCGTCGAGGAACCAGCGGTCGTGGGTAACCACGAGGAACGCGCCCTGGTTGGCCCGCCACCGGGTCTTCAGGTGCCGGGACAGCCAGGCGACGCCTTCGACGTCGAGGTGGTTCGTGGGCTCGTCGAGCATGATCACGTCATGGTCTTCGATCAGCAGCTTTGCCAGGGCCACGCGCCGTTTCTGGCCACCGGAGAGTGCGTGCACATTGGCGTGCCAGTCAACGTCGGACACCAGTCCGCCCATGACCTCGCGGATCTGCGGATTACGCGCCCACTCGTAGTCAGCCTGGTCGCCGACGATGGCGGCACCAACCGTCAGGTCGCCGTCGAGTACGTCACTCTGGTCCAGGTATCCGATATTGACCTCGCTGCGCTTGGTCACGCGCCCCGAATCAGGGGTGGACCGCAGCGCCAGCAGCCGCATCAGCGTTGACTTGCCGTCACCGTTCCTGCCGACCATCCCGATCCGGTCACCCTCTTCGAGTCCAAGGGTGATGCCGTCAAGAACGGTGCGGGTTGCGTACGAGACTGTGAGGTTCTCGCCGCCGAGCAGGTGTGCCACGGGGAACTGCTTTCTGATGTGTTGGTTGGAAGGTATTAAAGGAGCGTATCGGAGATGATGCGCGCGCCGGGCACGGGGCCGTGGACGGCCAGTGCGTTGAGCCCCTTGTGCTGCAGCTCCCCGGCGAGGTTCTCCGCCGCTTCGGGATTGTGCGCCAGCAGGGCCACGGTGGGCCCGGAGCCGGAAACGATCCCGGCAATGGCTCCGCAGGACTCGCCCAGGCCCAGTGTGTCCCGGAGCCCGGGGGCAAGTTCGATGGACGCCCGCTGGAGGTCGTTGACCAGCACCCGGCTCAGGGCATCGGCGTCACCACTGCGCAAGGCCTGCAGGATCTTGGGGTCCACAGCCGTGGGCTCGTCGCCGTCCACGCCCTCGGCATCGCGGAGCCGGTCCAGCGTACGGAACACCTCCGGCGTGGACAGCCCGAACTCGGCCGTCACCAGCACCCAGTCCGTCTGGGCCTTTGCCAGCGCGGGCGACAGTTCATCACCCACGCCCAGCCCCACGGCCGTGCCGCCCAGCAGGGCGAACGGAACGTCCGCTCCGAGCTCGGCGGCGAGCTGGGCGAGTTCGTCCCGGGACAGGCCGCTGTTCCACAGCGCGTCGCAGGCCAGGAGCGTGGCGGCAGCATCCGCGGAACCGCCGCCCATGCCACCTGCCACGGGCACCCGCTTGGTGATTTCAAGATGCACCCCGGTGGAGTGTTCCGACACATCGGCCATGATGGCGGCTGCCCTGTAGGCGAGGTTCCGTTCGTCGAGCGGGATGTCCACGCCGTCGAGGTCCAGCGTGCTGTCCGGGCTGATGCTGACCGTGATGCCGTCGGATGTTGTGCTGGTGGCCGCAACTTCCTCGTACAGCGACACAGCAAGGTAGACGCTGGCCACTGAGTGGTAGCCATCCGGCCGCAGCGGCCCGACATCCAGCGAGACGTTCACTTTGCCCGGAGCCTTGACCCGGACGGTCCGTGCCGCGAAGCGCCCCCGCACGCCCTGGACCGCCATCAGGCGTCCGCGGCCGCGCGGGCTTCGGCGATCCTCGAGAACGCGGCGATGTCGATCACTTCGCCCCGCGCGGTGGGGTCGACCCCGGCCGCTACCAGGCAGCGTTCCGCTTCGGCGGCGCTGCCGGCCCACCCGGCCAGGGCTGCACGGAGCGTCTTGCGGCGCTGCGCGAACGCAGCATCAATGACGGCAAAGACCTCCTCGCGGCGGGCGGTGGTGGCCGGGGGTTCACGCCGGGTGAAGGCCACGAGCCCGGACTGAATTTTGGGCGCGGGCCAGAAGACGTTCATGCCGATGATGCCGGCCTTGCGCATGCTGCTGTACCACGCGGCCTTGACCGAGGGCACGCCGTAGATCTTGGAGCCGGGGCCGGCGGCGAGCCGGTCCGCCACTTCGTCCTGCACCATCACAAGGCCGTGCCGGATCGACGGGAAGTGCTGCAGCAGGTGGAGCACCACCGGCACCGCGACGTTGTACGGCAGGTTGGCGACGAGCGCTTCGGGCTCGGCCGGCAGCTCAGTCACCTTCATGGCGTCGGCGAGGACCAGGTGGAAATCACCGGCGGAGTCGGGCCGCCACTGCCGGATGGTCTCCGGGAGCTTCGCGGCCAGGACGGGGTCAATTTCGACGGCGACCACCGCCTTGGCGGCGTCGAGGAGCCCCAGCGTCAGTGACCCCAGCCCGGGTCCGATTTCGAGGACCGTCTCGTCGGGTCCGACGCCGGCGGTTGCCACGATCCTGCGGATGGTGTTGCCGTCGATGACGAAGTTCTGGCCAAGTGTCTTGGTGGGGCGGACGCCGATCTCCCCGGCCAGCCTGCGGATATCGGAGGCACCGAACAGTGGAGCGGGCGCAGTGCCGGAGGCGTAGGGGGTCGGGTCAGTCACCTAGGTATCCTATCCCGGCGTCGCATATGGCACGGGACCCATGTTCGCGGGGACGGCGAAGGCCGGGCCCGGAGGTTCCGGACCCGGCCTTCGCGGCCGCCGCGGCTGTGGTCAGCTGCCGCAGCGGCAAGGCTTTACTTGCGCCAGTGGTTGTTGCTGCCGGCAGCTAACTGCTGGCTGCCCAGCCGCAGCCCCACGGCTGAAGGCCGCGGTCGGCATAGACACGGTTGGCGATGTCGATCTGCTGTGCCTTGGTAGCCTGGCTGGCGTTCGGAGCATAGGCGCCCCCGCCGGAGCCAATCCAGGTCTGGACGTCGAACTGCAGGCCGCCGTAGTACCCGTTGCCGCTGTTGGTGGACCAGTTGCCGCCCGATTCACACTGTGCGATCTTGTCCCACATGGCCACGTTCATCATTGCGGGGGCCGCTGCCCCGGTGTTCCCGCTTTCGGCCTCGGCGGCGGCTGCTGCCGGCTTGGGCTCTTCCTTGGTGCCGACCGTGATCTTTTCGGTTACCGGCTCGCGGGTGGTGGTCTTGGAGACGAGCGTCCGGGAGGCTTCACGGCCATCGACCAGGACGAGTTTATAGGTGAGGGTGGTCTCACCGGGCACGCCGGCCTGGGTCACCTTCTCCTCACCCTTGGGGAGGGTGGCGCTGTCCGCGGTGAGCGTCTGGAACGCGACCTTTTCGGTGACGGTAGTGGTCTTGCCGGCAACGCGGGACACCTTGATGACCATGTTGTTGACCACCGGGGCGTGTGCCGGCTGCGACGTCCGGTCCGCGGCGGCGAGTCTGATTCCGGCGTCCTTGAGGACCTCACCGACGTTGGCGGCTGTGGTGGTGGTTTTCTTGGCCTTGCCGTCGGCGATGATGCTGACGGTCTTCGGCGTCGAGATGGCCACGAACGAACCGTCCACGGCCAGCTGCGCGTCCTTCGGCACGGAGAGCTCCGAGGCACTGGCAACGCCGAGCTGGGTCACAAGCCCCGCCACGTCCTGCGCCGTGGTGCTCACGGTCTTTTCTGCACCGTCCAGGCTGACCTTCACGGCCTTCGCCATGTTCACGTTGATGACGGAGCCGTTCGCAACACTGGAGTCCAATGCAGGAGACACGCGGTCGGCTGGGTGCAGCTCCACATTCGCGCTCTTCACCACCTGTTCGACGGTGCCGCCGAAGGTCTGGACGGAGCTTACTTTCCCGTCGACGTTCAGGGTGACTGTCTTGTTGCTGCCCACAAAGGCAACGAGCCCCAGTACGAGGGCCGAGAGCACCACCAGTTGCGTGCCGACCTTGATGAAACTGAACTTGCCGTCTGACGAGAAGAAGTTGACCACGATTGCCCGTAACTTTTGAGCCATCCGGGCACGGGGAAAAACGCACAGGGGGACCCGCGGCGGTCACCGGGATGGTGGGCTCCGGACAGGCCGGAGCACGCCGCAGGCTTGTGCGTCGCCATACTCACATGGCAGGGCATCCAGGGGCGCCCTGCCTGTTACGAAAGTGAGTTACATCATCCGGAGGCCTTCCCCGACCCCGGCTAATAGTTTTTTCACTGTAACCGAAGCGTTATAAACCCTCCAAAATACATGCATACCAGGTATGCATACTATGGCCCAGTTTCCGCCGTGGCTCACACCCAGGATCCGTACGCCCGCACGGTATTTGCACTCACTTGGCCGCACAGCGCGGCCAGGTCCGTTTCTGTCAATTCCGCCATCGCCCGCACGGTGTACGGCACCGTGTAACTCGCGTTGGGGCGGCCGCGGTGCGGGTGCGGGGTAAGGAACGGCGAGTCGGTTTCAACCAGCACCAGCTCCGGATCCGCCACGGCGAGCGCCTCCCTGAGGTTGGTGGCGTTCTTGAAGGTGAGTGTCCCCGCGAAGGACATGAACCACCCTTCGTTGTTGCAGATACGGGCGAGCTCCCCGTCCCCGGAAAAGCAGTGGAAAACCACCCGCTCCGGGGTGCCTTCCTCGCGCAGGACCTGGACCACGTCCTGGTGCGCGTCGCGGTCGTGGATCTGCAGGGTCCGGTCCAGCCGCTTCGCGATGTCGATGTGGCGGCGGAAGGAGTAACGCTGATGCGCCAGCCCCTCCCCTTCCGTGCGGTAGAAATCCAGGCCGGTTTCGCCAATGGCGCGTACCCGGGGGTGGCCCGCGAGCTCCTCGATCTCCGCCAGGGCGTCCTCAAGCTCACCGCGGACCGCATAGCCCGGCGCGTCATTCGGATGGAGGGCCACGGCCCCCAAAAGGCGCGGATCCAGGTCGACGGCGCGCACGGTAAACCTCGAGGATTCGAGGTCGCAGCCCACCTGCACCGCGCCACAGACACCCACCGCTTCGGCTGCATCGAGGGCAGCCGCGATGTCCACCCGGACATCATCAGTCGGGAAGTCCAGGTGCGTGTGGTTGTCCATCACGGGAACGGGCAACGGTTCGGGTGCCGGTGGGAACCCGCGCTTGCCGGAACCGTCGCTGCCGGGCGCCCGGTAGGGCCGGGGAGTCAGGGAATGCCGCATTCCTCCAGCCTAGCGGCCACCCGGTTGCGCCTTTCCCACCGCCCCGCCCTGCCTCTTCCCGCCTGGCACCACCCGGAGATTACGCTTGGGATTACCGGGAGATTTACAGGGAACTCTCTGTTAGCCACGGCAGTTGTGTTAGTACGCTGGTATGGACGGATGTGAGCGCCCAACGAGGGCAACGGCAGGCTTCCGCCGCTTCGTTCCGCTTCACTCTGGGCTGAAAGGTTGCCGATGGAACCGCACCGACGCATCACAATCGACGAAGCACTTCCGGGCGGACAGGGCTTCAGTGGAAGTACTGCGCGCGGCGTCAACCCCTATAACGGCCACAAGTCTGTTCCCCTGGAAGCTCCGGCCTTCCGCGCCGCGAGCGAGCGCATCCTCTCGGCCATTAATACGGTCATCGACGGCAAGGCCGAGGCTGCAAAGCTGGCGCTGACGGTCCTGCTCGCCCAGGGCCACCTGCTGCTGGAGGATGTCCCCGGGGTGGGCAAGACGCTGCTGGCCAAGACCCTGGCCCGCACCATCGACTGTTCCGTCAGCCGGATCCAGTTCACACCCGACCTGCTCCCCTCGGATGTCACCGGCGTCTCCATTTACAACCAGTCCTCGCGCCAGTTCGAGTTCCGCCCTGGCGCCGTGTTCGCGAACATCGTCATTGGCGACGAGATCAACCGGGCCTCCGCCAAGACACAGTCTGCCCTGCTCGAATGCATGGAGGAGCACCAGGTCACGGTGGACGGACACTCCTACAAGCTCGGCGAGCCGTTCATGGTGGTGGCCACCCAGAACCCCATCGAGATGGAGGGGACGTATCCGCTCCCTGAGGCCCAGCGGGACCGCTTCATGGCCCGGATTTCCATGGGATACCCGGACAAGGACTCTGAGATCGAGATGCTCGAGACCCACCAGGCCACGTCGCCGCTTGCCCGGGTCAAGGCGGTCGTCACGGCAGCGGATGTGGCTGCCATGATCGCCACAGTCCAACAGGTGTTCGTCTCCGAAGCCGTGAAGGAGTACACCGTGGCCGTCGGCCGGGCCACGAGGGACAGCGCCATGCTGCGCCTGGGCGCGAGTCCGCGCTCCCTGCTGCAGCTGCTCCGGGCCGCGAAGGCGACGGCGGCGCTGGACGGCCGGGATTTCGTGCTGCCGGATGACGTCGTCGCCGTTGCCGAGGCGGTGCTGGCGCACCGGATCATCCTGGACCGCAAAGCCGCCAGCACTGGCGAGACCCCGCAGGGCGTGATCCGCGGCGTGCTTGCCAGGATCCCCGTCAGCCAGGAGATGACGGACACGGCAAACTCTGGGCGGACCGCACCCGAACTCCGCCCTAGCCGTTAGTCAGGACCATCACCGTGGCACTGCTGGACAGCCTCCCCCGACATCTCTTCAGCTCCCGGGGCTGGGGACTCCTGGCGGCCGGCGCCGTCTCGCTGCTCTGCGCCCAGGTCATGGGCCGCCGCGACCTTCTTGCCCTCGGCGTCCTGCTGCTTGTCCTGCCGCTCGTTTCACTGGCCGGCATCAGGGTGGTCAAACCTCGGTTCCGGGTGTACCGGGAGTTCAGCCCTTCCACGGTCGAGACAGACTCGGTCACCACGGTCCGGCTTGCCGTCGCCCGGACCGGGCTGGGCACAGGCCGGGTCATCATGGAGGAGCGGTTGCCGCCACGGTTCGGTGAATCCCCGGCCTTCCGCTTCCCCGCCAGGTCCGCCTCGGGCGGCACCAGCCGGTATGAGTACCACCTGCGGTCGGGAAAGCGCGGACAGTTCACCATCGGCCCCGTCACCGCCGAGTTTACGGATCCGTTCGGGCTGTCACTGCACCGGCATTCGATCGACGACGGCGACACCCTCACCGTGACGCCGGCCGCCGTCGAACTCCCGTCCACCGGCCTTGCCGGCGCGCGCGGCAACGACGGCATCACGGCCACCCGGACCAGGGCCAATCCCAGCGACGACGACGTCATGACACGCGAGTACCGGCACGGCGATCCGATGCGCCGGGTGCACTGGCCGGCCACCGCCCGGCACGGCGCCCTGATGGTCCGGCAGGAGGAATCGGTCACCACCCCTGAGGCCACGGTCATCCTGGACCATCGGTTCGTGGCACATTCCTCGGGCTACGGCTCGGTGTTCGGCGGCCCGGCTGACGACGGAAGCGACCTCGTCACCAGCGACACCTTTGAGTGGGCTGTCACGGCGGCCATGTCCGTGGGCGCCCACCTCGCCGAACTCAATTACTCCTTGCGGTTCCTGGACGCGGCGGGCGAGCCTGCCTTCCACCGTTCGTCCTCGGCCCCGGAGCCTGACAACGAAGAGTACAGTGGCGCGGCCGGCCTCCAGTCCATCGCCGAAAGCCTCGCGGCGATCCAGCTGACCGGCCCGCACCACCCGCGCAGGGAACACGACCCTGCCCGCCGCGAACATGCAGGAAGTGCCGATCCGGCCCAGTCCGTCTTTGATGACCGGCTCATGGACAAACTCGCGGCCCACCGGATGCGCGGCCCGCTCCTGGCGCTCCTCGGGAAGATTCCACTCGCGGAGGCGCGGGCCCTCGCCCCCGCAGCCGGCTACGCCGCCAACGCGTTTGCCGTGGTGATTACGGACAAACCCGCCGAGTGCCACGATGTGCTCGAGGCCCTGCGAGCCGGCGGCTGGCGCGCTGTTGCCGTCGAAGCCTCCACCTCGCTGCCGGCCGCCTGGATGTATTTCGACGAGGGCGAGGCCGCTATGTGGACGGCTGCGGCGGACGTCCGCCGCGGGGCGGCGGTGGGGCGATGACGCTGACATCACAGCCGCAGGCGGGAACCGGAGTGCAGCCGCAGCCCGTTCCGGACTCCCCCGGCAGCGGAAGGTTCGGGGCCGGTGGTTTTCCTTGGGTCATGTCCGGCGCAGTGGCGCTGTCCGTCTGCGGCGCGTCACTGTCCCTCAACGGGGTCCTGAGGGGCTGGGCATGGTTCCTCCCTGTCCTGACCACTGTGGTGGTGGTCTCGCTGACCATGGCCCTGCTCCGCACGTTCCGGGCCCAGCCCTTGCTGGTGGCCGCGGGAGGCCTTGCATCCCTGGCCCTCATCCTGACGTTCACCTTCTTCCGGCGCGACAGCATTGCCGGCTTCCTCCCTTCGCAGGCCACCTTCGACGCGCTGGGCAGGCACCTCCGCCGGGCCAGCGAAACGGTGCTGGCCGAGAGCTCGCCGGTAGCACCCAATGCCGGCATCGTCCTGGTGGCATGCGCCGCGCTCGGACTCGTCGTCATCCTCGTGGATGCGCTGGCCCTCCCCTTGGGCATGCCGGCCACAAGCGGACTTGGCCTGCTGGCGGTGCTGGTTGTTCCAGCCATGATCAAACCGCAGAGCGTCGGATGGCTGGGATTCGTGACGACGGCGGCCGGCTACCTGGTGATACTCGCATGCAGCCAGTGGTTTGCCCCCGATGCCCGGACGCAGGCGGACACGGCCCGCAACCCTGGCCAGGTCCGGCGCGCCGCCCTAACCGGAGGCGTGGCGCTGGTGGTCACACTGCTGCTGCAGCTTGTGGTTCCCGGCTTCGACCAGGGCATGTTCCCCCAGGGCTCCCGGCTGAACCCCTGGGGCACAGCCACAGGACTGAACCCCATGATCAGCCTCGGCAACAGCCTGCGCACCCCGACGGGCGAGGGCAGGATCACCTACGCCACCAACTCCACTGCACCGCTCTACTTGCGCTCCGTCACGGTGGACCGCTTCGACGGCGAGTCCTGGTCCCCGGACGACCGCAATGCGAACCGCCGGGCAGGCACCGGACGGATGGACGCGGGACACGAGATCCTGGCACCCGAACAGACCCGGCAGGTGACGGTGGTCAACACCGGGGATTTCACCAGCCCTTACCTTCCCGCCCCGTACGCCCCCGAATCCGTCAACGGGCTGACCGGGCGGTGGAGCTGGGACCCTGCGACCCTGAGCATCAAAGGCACCGACACCAACTCCCGGGACCAGCAGTATGTGGTGCAGTCCTCGGTGCCGAAGCTGACCACGGAGCTGCTGGATGCGTCCTCCGCTCCCGTCCAGGGCGTGCCGGAGGAGTTCATCCGGCCGCCGTCGAATGTTCCGGACATCGTCCGGACCACCGCCGAGTCCGTCACCGCAGACAGCCGCACGGCCTATGCCAAGGCGATGGCGATCCAGAGGTTCCTGCGCGGCCCGGACTTCACCTATTCCCTGGAGTCACCCGTCCAGGGCGGGTATGACGGAAACGGGTTGTCGGTCCTGGCGGATTTCCTGACCCAGAAGAGCGGCTACTGCATCCACTTCGCCTCCGCCATGGCGGTGATGGCCCGGCTTGAAGGCATCCCGAGCAGGATCGCAGTCGGCTACGCGCCGGGCAGGCAGACCGGCGCCACGGTGTCCGTCGCCGGCCAGGGAGCACTCCCGGAGTACGAGGTCGACGCCCGCGACGCCCATGCCTGGCCCGAGCTGTACTTCCAGGGCCTCGGCTGGGTTCCGTTCGAGCCCACTCCCTCACGGGGCGTAGTGCCGCCCTATGCGCAGGACTCCTCGGCGTCCGGCGGAGCCAGCACCAACGAACAGAACAATGACGGCCTGGTGCCGAGCAGCGGCGCCACAGCACCGTCGTCGGCGCCGGCTCCGGCCCCCCTCCCCCTTCCGGGGAGCGGAACCGCCGACGCCGGGAACCAGCTGGCGCCCGCTCTCTACACCGCCGCCGGGGTTCTGCTCCTGGTCCTCCTGGCCGCCTCACCCCGGCTGGTGCGCGGTGGCATCCGGGCAAGGCGCCTGAGGGGAACGGACACCGGCAGGAACCGGCTGGCCGAGCCGCCGCTCGTCTGGTCGGAGCTCCAGGACCTGGCCACTGACTACGGCGTGCGTCCTGAGCCTAGCGAGACTCCGCGGACATTCTCGGCCCGGCTGCGCGGCTCCCCGGCCATGCGCCTGCGGGACGAGTCAGACCCCGGCGGCGCACCAGACACCGGCAGCGGACCCGGGGACGACGCCGGGACTTTCCATGCCCAGTTTGTCCATGCCGTGACGGTCCTGACGGATGCCTACGAACGGCATCAGTACGGCCGGCCGGCGGGCCAGGACGCCACGCGCTACGGCCTTCCGGAGGAAGCCGCCGTCGAACATATCGGCCAAGTGCGGCAGTCGCTGCGCCGCAATGCCGGCATAGTCGGCCGGCTCCGCGCCGACTGGCTGCCGCCGTCGGTCCTCTCCCGCTGGGGATCCGTGGCCAGATGGCCTTTCGGCGTCCTGGGCCGGGCGGCGTCCCGGGTGGGACACGCCGCATCGGTGCTGTGGCGCAGGACCCGCAGCGGACTCCGCCGCCTCCGGGCAGGCTAGCCGCCCGCGCAAAGGCTTAACGCCTACGGAACGCCCTTAGGTCATTCCCCGCGGAGGCACCGCCTGCCACCACACCATCGACGTTTGACATGTGACCGGCGCCACCTTATCTTTGAGAGACGGGAAAGCGCATTCCAAACTGTTTCCAAGGTGTGGCGCCCATACAAAATGCCTGCGGACCGCAACGGCTTTGGCGACGCGAGCGCGACCTTCCCGCCTGATCCGACACCCAGCGACGGGGTTGATACGGCGGAGCACACGATTGTCCAAAGGAGGACGACATGAAGAGCGACACACACAAGCCGCGGACTTTGGCTGAACCGCAACAGTCCGGCTCGCGCCGGTCGAGCAGCACCAGGAAGGCTGCCGCCAGCGGCTGGGTGGGCAGCGCCCTTGAGTACTACGACTGGTTCATTTACGCCCAGGCCGCCGCCTTGGTGTTTCCCACCGTCTTCTTCCCCGCCGGAAACCCGACCGTCGCGCTGATCGCGTCGCTCGGCACCTACGCAGTGGGATACATCGCCCGCCCGATCGGAGCATTCGTCCTCGGCCAGTGGGGCGACAAGCACGGCCGCAAGAACGTCCTGGTCCTGGCCATGCTGCTAATGGGCGTCTCAACCTTCGCGGTCGCCCTGCTGCCTACCTACGACCAGGTTGGCATCCTGGCCCCGGCCCTGCTGCTGGTCCTTCGCCTCATCCAGGGATTCGCAGTGGCCGGGGAGCTGAGCGGGGCCAGCGCCATGATTGTGGAACATGCACCGTTTGGCCGCCGCGGCTTCTATGCAAGCTTCGCCCTCCAGGGCACCCAGGCCGGACAGATCATCGCCGCCGCCGTCTTCCTTCCGCTCTCAGCTGTGCTGTCGAATGAAGACTTCCACGCCTGGGGCTGGCGCATCCCGTTCCTCCTCAGCGCCCTGGTGGTGTTCGCCGGTTACATCATCCGCCGCCGGGTCGAGGAGACGCCCGTCTTTGTGGAGGAGAAGGCGCACCGGGACGTTCCCAAGATGCCGGTGGTCCAGGTGCTGCGGGAAAGTGGGCTGAACGTCGTGCGGGCGGTCTGCATGACGCTGGTCAACGTCGTGGGCGTCACCGTGGCCGTCTTTGGCGCAGCCTACGCCACGCAGCCGGGGTACGGCATCGGCATGGGCACCACGGTTTACCTCTGGATCCCGGTGCTTGCCAACGTCGTCGCGCTGGCCCTCATCCCCTGGTTCGGGGACCTCTCGGACCGCTTCGGACGCCGGCCGCTGATGATCGTCGGCTCGCTGGGCTCCGGCGCGCTGGCCTACGGGTACCTGTATGCGGTCAGCCAAAACAATGTGCCGCTGACCATCGTCCTGGCCATCCTGATGTGGGGCACGCTGTACCAGGTCTGGAACGCCACCTTCGCCAGCTTCTTCCAGGAGCTCTTTCCCTCCCGGACGCGGGTTACCGGGTTCGCCATCTCCCAGAACATCGGGCTCCTGATCACGTCCTTCCTGCCGAGCCTCTTCGCGGTGGTCGCTCCCCCGGGTTCGGCAAACGTTCCGCTCACCGTCGGGTCCATCTGCTTCGGCATCACAGTTATCGGGGCAATCGCGGCCTGGTCCGCCAGGGAGACGCACCGGATTCCGCTCAACGAGCTGGGATCACCGGACGCCACTCCGGTCTCCCGCGAGGAGTACGCAAGCGTCCGGGCCGCGGCCCGCTAAACGCCGCGGCAACTACCCGTCATAGAAAACGCACTGGCCCGCAGGATTCCAGCGGGCCAGTGCGTTGTGTTGTTGCGCTCGGTGTGTCCGGTGTATGCGGCGCCTGCCTTGTTAGCCGGCGTAGGGGTCGGCGATGCCGATGTACTGGGTGTAGAGGTATTCCTCGATGCCCTCGAGGCCGCCTTCACGGCCCAGGCCGGACTGCTTGACGCCGCCGAACGGTGCGGCGGCGTTGGAGATGACGCCGGCGTTCAGGCCCAGCATGCCGGTCTCGAGCCGCTCGCCCATCCGGATGCCGCGGTTCAGGTCCCTTGTGAAGACGTAGGCCACCAGCCCGTATTCGGTGTTGTTGGCCAGGCGCACGGCCTCGTCCTCGGAGGAGAACGTGATGATCGGGGCGACCGGGCCGAAGATCTCCTCGGACAGGATCCGGGTGCCCTCCGTGACGCCCTTGAGGATGGTGGGCTGGTAGAAGTAACCCGGTCCGTCCACCGGCGCGCCGCCCAAGACAGCCTTCGCGCCGGAGGCAACGGCATCGGTGACGAGCTCGTGGACCTTGTCCCGGCTCTTGGCGTCGATCAAGGGGCCTACCTTGGACTCGGGTTCGGTCCCGCGGGCGGTGGTCATCTCCTTCATTTTCGCGGCGAACTTCTCCGCGAACTCGTCCGCGACTGACTCGTGCACGATGAAGCGGTTGGCCGCGGTGCAGGCCTCGCCCATGTTCCGCAGCTTCGCCAGCATGGCGCCGGCGACGGCGGCATCGACGTCGGCGTCCTCGAACACCACGAACGGGGCGTTACCGCCGAGCTCCATCGAGGTCCGCAGGACCGTCTCCGAGGCATCGGACAGGAGGCGCCGGCCAACCTCGGTGGAGCCGGTGAAGGAGAGCTTCCGCAGCCGGGAATCCTTGATCAGCGGGCCGGTGGTGGCACCGGCAGTGGAGGTGGGGATGACGTTCAGGACGCCTGCGGGCAGGCCGGCTTCCATCATGACGGCGGCAAACAGCTGGGAGGTCAGCGGGGTGAGATTCGCGGACTTCAGCACCATCGTGCACCCGGCAGCGACGGCCGGGGCGATCTTGCGGGTGGCCATGGCCAGCGGGAAGTTCCACGGCGTGATCAGCAGGCACGGGCCCACCGGCTTCTTGGTCACCAGCAGGCGCGACTTGCCGTCCGGGGAGACCGAGTAGCGGCCGAATGCACGGACGGCTTCCTCGGAGAACCAACGCAGGAACTCGGCGCCGTAGGTGACCTCGCCACGGGCCTCCGCCAGCGGCTTGCCCATCTCCAGTGTCATCAGCAGCGCGAAGTCCTCGGCCCGCTCCGTGACCAGTTCAAACGCGCGGCGCAGGATCTCCCCGCGCTCCCGCGGGGGCACCTTGGCCCAGGACTCCTGGGCAGCGGCGGCCGCGTCCAGCGCCGCCTTGCCGTCCTCAGGACCGGCGTCGGCGATGCTCAGCAGCGTCTTCCCCGTGGCCGGGTCCTCGACGTCGAACGTCTTGCCGGACGCCGCTGGACGCCACTCGCCGTTGATGAGCAGGCCGGTGGGAACAGACGCGAGCAATTCGCTTTCGCGTTCTGCGGTAGCAGTGGACTGTGTAGTAACAGACACGGTGACTCCCTCGTCAGCAATCGGATTGCCGGTTATGTGCAGCTCCTGCACACGGCGTGCCGCCGCCTGCCGCCCGCTGCTCGCTTGGCTGGATTAACAGCCACGGTACTGCCCGTGTCTCGGCAGTGTCTACGCATCGGCGCACTGCCCGTCCCGCCATTCGTTGTGCAGCTGCACAGCCCCTGCGGCGGCGGCTCCGCCCGTCTCGCCGGGCGGTTGGGAGCGTGGCGCAGGGCCGCTGGGAGCGCACCGCCGTTCAGCTGCAACGGGCTCATCAGAGCGGGTATGTCACCGCGCCGCGAGGACGGCGGAGTACAGTTCCCGCTTGCTCACGCGGGTTTCTTCGGCGACGGCAGCGACGGCTTCCTTGAGCCGGACACCCTTGGCCACGAGTTCATTGACGGCGGCGACGCCGTCCTCCGGCGAGCCAGGCGCACGCTCCGGCGCACCTGCCACCACCACGGCGATCTCGCCGCGCACCTCGTTGGCCTCCGCCCACTGCAGCATCTCGCGGAGCGGGCCGCGGAGGACCTCCTCGTAAGTCTTGGTGAGTTCCCGGCACACCGCCGCGCGCCGGTCCGGGCCGAAGCGCTCGTGCAGCGCCCGCAGCATGGCCTCAAGCCGGTGCGGCGCCTCGAAGAAGACCATGGTGCGGCGTTCGGCGTCGAGATCCGCCAGGCGGGCGGCGCGTTCGCCGGCCTTACGGGGCAAGAACCCTTCGAAACAGAACCTGTCGGTGGGCAGGCCGGACAGTGCCAGGGCGGTGAGCACGGCCGACGGCCCGGGTACGGCCGTGACGGTGAGGCCCGCCGCCACCGCGCCTTCGACCAGCCGGAAGCCGGGGTCAGACACTGCGGGCATGCCCGCGTCGGTGACCATGACGAGGGTCTTTCCGGAGCGGACCTGCTCCAGGAGTTCCGCGGTCTTCGTGGCCTCGTTGTGCTCGTGGTAGCTGATGATCCGCCCGCTCACGGCGACGTCCAGGCTCTGCACCAGGCGGTGCAGGCGCCGGGTGTCCTCGGCAGCCACGATGTCCGCCGTCGCCAGCAGCTCCACGAGCCGGGCGGAAGCGTCGCCCACGTTGCCGATGGGTGTTGCCGCCAGGACAATCCGTCCCGGACCCCCGCTGCGGAGGTCCTGCTCCCTTCTGCCGGCGGTGTCGGCAGCCTCTGAATTGCTGGCGGTGTCGGAACTGCTGTCAGGGGCGGTGCTCGCTTCATGGTCCACGGATCCAGCCTACTGCCGTCCGGCGTTCTCCAACCGCAAACGGTAGCATGGGCTCGTGACGCAGACCTCCGTGCGGCCTGACGGGGCCGAACCAGCAATTACCCCGGCTTCCGCACCCGCCACAGAAGACCGTGGCCCGCACGGGAAGCGCTGGATCAGCCGTCCCTCGGAGGCATTCACGGCAGACGCCCTCACCCGGCGCCTGATCGGCGGCATGCGCACCTGGCGGGACTACCCGCCGTCGCTGCGGCTCTGGTTCTGGCTGGTTCCCGCCCTGACGGCCGCCGTGGCCGGTGTCCTGAGGTTCGTCCGGCTGGATGTGCCCCGCGGCCTCGTGTTTGACGAGACGTACTACGTCAAGGACGGCTACTCGCTGCTGGTGAGCGGCTACGAGCGGAGCTGGCCGGACAAGGCCAACGACGCGTTCGTGGCCGGCAACCCCAACGTGCTGCTGAACACGCCCGAATACGTGGTGCACCCGCCCGTGGGCAAGTGGATGATCGCCGCAGGCATGTGGCTCTTCGGGGCCGACAACCCCTTCGGCTGGCGGTTCGCCGCGGCGTTGACCGGCACCCTGTCCGTGGCCCTCCTCGCGCTGATAGCCCAGAAGCTTTTCGGCTCCCTGATCCTTGGCAGCGCAGCCGGGCTGCTGCTCGCCGTCGACGGGCACCACCTGGTCATGTCACGCACGTCGTTGCTGGACATCTTCCTGATGTTCTGGGTCCTGGCGGCGTTCGGCGCGCTGTTGCTGGACCGCGACGACGGCCGGCGCCGGCTGGCAGCCCGGCTCGGCAGGCAAGCGGCCGCCTCCACCACCGGCAGGCCATCCCCGCTCCAGCTGCTGTCCGGCCCGTGGCTGGGCGTCCGCTGGTGGCGGATTGTGGCGGGTATCTGCCTGGGCCTGGCAGTCGGCACCAAGTGGTCGGCGCTGTTCTTCGTGGCCGGTTTCGGGCTCCTGACGGTGGTCTGGGACCTGAGCGCCCGACGGACCGCCGGCGTCCGCGGCTGGATCAGCGCCGGAATCATCAAGGACGGGCTCCTGGCATTCGTCAGCATCGTGCCGGTGGCCGCCGTGACGTACGCCGCCAGCTGGACCGGATGGTTCCGGTCCACGGATGCCTACTACCGGCGGTGGGCGGAGACGAATCCCAGCGCGGAATGGGGCTGGCTGCCGGACTCCCTGCGGTCCCTGGCGCACTACCACCTTGAGGCCTACAAGTTCCACCAGGGGCTCAGCTCGGAGCACCCCTATGAGGCGAGCGCCTGGAGCTGGCTGGTGATGGGCAGGCCCACCTCGTTCTTCTACGAGTCCCCCAAGCAGGGCACCCCCGGCTGCGATTTCGCCGGCTGCACCTCGGCCATCCTGTCCGTCGGCAACCCGCTGATCTGGTGGAGCGCCGCCATTGCACTCGTCATCCTGCTGTTCTGGTGGGCGGGCAGGCGCGACTGGCGGGCCGGGGCCGTGCTGGCCGCCGTCGGCTCCGGCTACCTGCCGTGGTTCATGTACCCGGAACGCACCATGTTCTTCTTCTACGCGGTCTCCTTCGAACCCTTTCTGGTCCTGGCGCTCGTGTACTGCCTGGGCCTGGTACTGGGGAAAACCACCGACCCGCCGTGGCGCCGGCGCTCGGGGCTGTACGGCGTCGCCCTGTTCCTGGTGGCTGCGGTCCTGATCTCCTCCTTCTTCTACCCGGTCTGGACCGGGGAAATGATCACCTACCAGGACTGGCGGCTCAGAATGTGGATGCCTTCCTGGATCTGAGGCACGATTGCAGGTGGAGCCCGGACGTGATCATCAACGAAATGGAGACCCGCCTGTGAGGGAAGCAAGCACGGAACTGATGGTTGCACTGGAGGCCAGCAGCAACGTCACCGACCTGCTCCTTGACTGCTACCGGCACAATCCTTCGCACGCCGTCTACGCCCGCCGTGACGCCAGCGGCTGGCAGAACATCACCGCCGGGCACTTCCTTGACCAGGTCACAGCCCTGGCCAAAGGCCTCATTGCGGGCGGTCTGGCCCCGGGGACACCGTCGCCGTCCTTTCTGCCACCCGCTACGAGTGGCCGCTGGTGGATTTCGCAATCTGGTTTGCCGGCGGCGTGACCGTGCCCATCTACGAAACCTCCTCGGCAAGCCAGGTGGAGTGGATCCTGTCCGACTCCGGCGCCGGGCGGGTCTTCGTCGAAGACCGCCAGAAGGCGGCGCTGCTGGACCAGGTCCTGTCCGCCTCCAGCGTCCTGGCCGGCCGCCTGGTCCCGGTGGTCCGGATGGATTACGACGGCGAAGCCCCCAACCTTGCCAGCCTCGCCGCCGCGGGGGCCGGGGTGACGGACACCGAGCTGGAGCGGCACCGCTCGGCAGCCGCGCTGCAGGACGTGGCGTCCCTCGTCTATACCTCCGGCACCACCGGCAGGCCCAAGGGCTGCGAGATCACGCATGGAAACTTCGCCCTGGTTGCCAGGAACATGGTGGCCGTCCTCCCCGAACTGCTGCAGCGGGAGGACGCCAGGACACTGATGGTCCTGCCGCTGGCCCACGTCCTGGCCCGGGCCGTCCAGGTGGTGTGCCTCACTGCCGGGGTGACTCTCGGCCACACCTCCGGAGCCAGCCAGCTGCTTGATGATCTGGGAACCTTCAAGCCGACCTTCCTGCTGGCTGTTCCCCGCATCTTCGAGAAGGTCCACGCCGGAGCGGAGCAAAAGGCGAGGAATGCCGGAAAGTCGCGGCTCTTCAGCGCAGCCACGGGGGTGGCGGTCCGCTACTCGGAGGCACAGGATGCCGCCCGGCGCGGGAAGGGCAGCGGGCCGGGCACCATGCTGCGGGCGCAGCACGCACTGTTCGACCGCCTCGTGTATCCCCGGCTGCGCCAGGTGTTCGGCGGGAACATGGAGTACGCCGTTTCCGGCGCGAGCCCGCTGAACGCCCGCGATACGCACTTCTTCAGGGGTGCGGGGATAGCTGTGCTCGAAGGCTACGGCCTGACGGAGACCACCGCGCCGTGCACCGTGAACACTGCCGGCCTCACCCGAGTGGGCACGGTAGGAATCCCGGCGCCGGGCACCACCATCCGCATCGCCGAGGACGGTGAGGTTTTGGTCAGGGGCATCGGCGTGTTCAAGGGCTACCACGCCAACGAGGCGGCCAACGCCGAAGCCTTCAGGGACGGCTTCTTCCGCACCGGGGACCTGGGCTCCCTGGACGCCGACGGGTTCCTCACCATCACGGGCCGCAAAAAGGACCTGCTGGTCACGGCCGCCGGTAAGAACGTCGCGCCGGGCCCGCTCGAGGAGAAGATCCGCGAACACCAGCTCGTGGGCCACGCCGTGGTGGTGGGTGACGGGAAGCCCTTCATTTCTGCCCTGGTCAACCTCGACCCCGAGGGCCTCGAGCATTGGTGCACGGCGCGCAGCATTCCGCTGCTCAGCCCCGCGCAAGCCCGCACGGACCCTGCGGTGCGCAGTGCCATCCAGGAAGCGGTGGACCAGGCCAACGGCCTCGTGTCCAAAGCCGAATCCATCCGCAAGTTCCGGGTCCTGGATGCAGCCTTCACCGTGGAGTCCGGGCACCTGACGCCGTCCCTCAAACTCAAGAGGGCGGCCGTCGTCAAAGACTACGAATCGGAAATCGAGGCGCTGTACGGCTGAACAGTCGTCCCTGCCGAGAGGCCGCTACAGGTTCACGGGACGGACGTTGCCTGTCTGCGGAGCCTCATCGGCGCCGGCGTCGTCCTTCATGTCGCTGCCCTCTGCACCGCCCTCACCATCGGCGCCCTTGCGGCCCTTCCTGGCCGGGGCCAGCCCGCGGCGCCTGCGGGTGGGCCAGGTCAGGATCAGCGTCACCGCCGCTGTGATCAGGACAAGCGCGGCGATGACCAGGCCCGCGTCGATCCAGAACTGCCCGGGGAAGAGCCGGATCAGCGTATCCTCAAGCGCAAACGTCCAGGAGCCGGCAGCGAAGAAGATCCGGTGGAACTCGGTGAAGAACTGCTGCCACCCGAGGGCGGCGAGGGTGCCCAGGCCGATGATGAGCACCAGCGTCACAATCGAGCCGGCGAACAGCCCTCGGCGCACTCCGCCGGGCGTGCGCCGCCGCAGGTAGATGATGGCGATGATGCTGATCAGGATCAACAGTGCCCCGGCTCCGAACGCGGACAGGAAAACGAGCTTCACGTCGGCCATGTGGCTGACCTCGCCGTCCTTGAACAGTTTTTCACCGCTGCGGTTAACCAGTTCGCCCAGGTAGCGCGGACCGGACCAGTTGCTCAGGTAGTCCACGGCGTAGGAGCCGTAGGTCATGCGGTCGTCCGCGTTGAAGCCGTAGCCGTCCCCGGGGAAACCGGGCCGGTGGTACTCCACCCAGAGGAAGAGCGGGCTGGTCACGGCGCGCACGGCCAGGACCAGGAGGATGACGGGATAGAAAATGGCCAGCAGTACCTGGAGGACCCGGGGCAGCACGGGCTTGGCCCTGGCTGCCTGCTCGCGCTCGGCGTTGCGTCGTTCCACTTCCTCCTGCGGAGGGCGTACTTGCAGGGCGGAGGTGGGAAGCGGCTCGCTGTAGTGGGTGCCCATGGAGGAGGAGCCGGCCGCAGACGGTTGGCGTGACTCCGTCTTCCGGTCTGTCGCAGCGTCCTGGCCTGCCTCCGCGTTCCGGTCTGTCCCGGCACCCTCAGCGGCGGCCGCCTCCGCCGCCTTGCGGTCGGCACGGCTTTCCGGCTGGGCCGCTGCAGAACCGGCGGCGCCCTCCCCCTCGGCGGCGCGTGCTGCAGGCGCGGACTGCATCCATTCAAACGCCGGCTCGTCGGTGTCCTCCGCGGGATCCAGAGCGGGGCGCGCCGCCGGATCCAGCCGCGGATCAAGGCGTCCGGACGGGGTCGGAGTATTGTCTTTCACTGCAGCTTCACTTCCGTAGGCGTCCACGCTCCGTGACCACCGGGAACACCGGGGCCGGGCAGCGCTTTGTATCTCCCCAAGAGCCTACCGTCAGCCACTCCGGCACCGCGATGTGCCACCCCGCCACCCCAGGAATAATCAGCTGGCGGTAATAATCAGGCTGCAAGTTCTGTATAGCCGGCGTCCTGGCTGCCCAGGTCGCCGCGGGCGCCGGCACGGTAAGCCCGTCCCCCGCAGACCAGCACATACAACCAGTATGCCGCCAGCACCGCCGCGCCGATACTGATCTTCGCCCACACCGGCAAAGTGCTGGGCGTAACGAAACCCTCCACGAGGCCTGAGACAAACAGCACCAGGACGAGGCCAAGCGCCACCGTGATCATCGACCGGCCTTCTGCTGCGACTGCGCGGGACCGGGTCCGGTTGCCCGGCGACACCATCGCCCAAAAGATTCTCAGCCCTGCCGCGCAGGCCACGAATACTGCCGTCAGCTCCATGAGCCCGTGCGGCAGGATGTAACTGAAGAACACGCCCGTCTTTCCCACCGCGGCGAACATCCCGGCGGCCACCCCCACCCCCTGGGCGTTGGCGAACAGGATCATGGGCACCCAGAAACCGGTGATGCCCAGGGCCACGGCCTGCGCACTGATCCAAGCGTTGTTGGTCCAGACGGCGCCGGCAAACGACGCCGCCGGGTTCTCCGAGTAGTAGTCAATAAAGTCCTGCTCCACATACCGCTGGACTTCCGATTCCGTGGCAACGGCGCGCAGGGCCTCGGGCGAAGTGCCGATCCACAGGGCGAAGGCGCAGCCAACGAGGCAGAATGCGGCGCCACAGGCCACCGTCAGCCAGCGGATCCGATACAGCGCGGCCGGGAGCGCCAGCACGAAGAACTGCGCCAGGTCCGCCATGAAGTTCGACCGTGCCCCGGTGAAGCGGGTGCGCGCCTGCGCCAAAGTGGCAGACAGGGATGCGGACAGGCCGCTTTCCGGCCCGGTGGAACGGAGCAGGGAGAGGTGGGCGGAGGTCACCTGGTACAGGCGCAGCAGTTCATCGGCGTCGGCACCGCTCAGGCGCCGCTGGTGCGCAAGGTGGTGCAGCCGCGACCATGTGTCAGAGTTGACGGCGGAGAAGGCGTCCATGTCCACGCTGCTAGCCTAGCCTGCGGCGAACTAGACTTTAGGCGACCGGTGGCCGGAACGACGTACGGGGCAGGAATTGAGTCCACTCATCACAGGCGAGGCAGTCGTCCTTGAACTCCGTCCGGCGTCCTTCGCTGCCCGCTCCCTCGGCCTGTTGCTCGACGTCGTGGTGCATTCCTCGCTGCTGATAGCGGTACTCATGGCATTGGGCGCCGCCCGGGATGAACTGGACGAGGCGGCAGCCGGGGCACTCACCCTGGTCAGCGTGGTGCTGTGTTTCGTCATTGTCCCGGCGACGGTGGAGACCCTGACCCGGGGCCTGTCGCTCGGGAAACTGGCGGCCGGGCTGAGGATAGTGCGTGACGACGGCGGGGCCATCCGTTTCCGCCACGCGGTCATCCGGGCGCTGATCGGCTTCCTGGAGATCTACCTGACCTTCGGCGGTGTTGCCATCGGCGTCGCCCTCTTCGACGGCAGGTCCCGCCGGCTGGGCGACATTGTGGCGGGCACCTATTCGCTGCGGCGCCGGGTTCCGGTGGAACCCTCAATCGTCCCCGTCACCCCGCGGCACCTGGCCGCCTGGGCTGAAGCCGCGGACATCGGCCGGATTCCGGACGCCCTGGGACGGCGTGCCGGGCAATTCATGCGCCAGGCGCCACGGATGTCGCCACTGTCACGCAGCGGCATGGCTGCAGCCCTCGCCACCGAAATGTCCGGGTATGTGGCACCGTCACCGCCGCCAGGAACCACTCCCGACGACTACCTGGCGGCGGTCCTGGCTGAACGCCGCATCCGCGAACTCCGCCGTCTCGGCGCGGCACGCACACAAAGCAACAGGATCGGGGAACGGCTGCACCGGCTGCCGTTCACGGCGTCGCGCGACAGCTAGTCCCGGGTCAATACAGCTAGCGTTTGGCGGACTGGGCCTAGCGTTTGGCGTACTGGGCCCAGGGAATGTTCCAGTCGCCGTAGCCCTCGAGCGGCTCCACCGGCGCGGCGCCCGTGTTCAGGACCTGGACGACGTCGCCGGACTTCATGTTGTTGAAGAACCAGGCAGCGTCCACGGGCAACAGCCCAACACAGCCGTGGGAGACGTTGGATACGCCCACGTAGCCCCATGCCGACTCGAGCGCCTGATGGACATAGACGCCCGAGGACGTGAGCCTGTTGGCATACTCCACGGTCAGCGGCGGGTAGTACCCCTTGTCGCCGGGCTTCAGGCCGATGCTCCCTGCGTTGAACTTGGAATTCCGTTCCTGCTCCATGATCACGGCGTAGCCGGACGGGGAGAGCCAGTCGGAACCGCCCAGGGTGACGGGTGCGGTCCTGACCAGCTTGCCGTCGAAGTAGACCTGCATGGTTTTGGTGTTGTCGTCCACCACTGCCAGGCGCTGCTGGCCCACCTTGAACTGCACCTTGGCGTCGAAGTTGCCGATCATGCCATTGCCGAAGTCCACTCCGAACAGCTTCATGTCCACGGTGACCTGGCTGTTGGATGCCCAGAACTTCTCGGGGCGAATGCGCACCTTCTGGTCCGAGTACCAGTGCCAGGCGACGGGCTGCTTGGAGGAGACGGTGATCTTAACGGCCTTTTCAACCGCCGCTTTGTTGGTGACGGGTTCGCTGAACACGATGTCGATGGGCTGCCCTGCGCCAACCGTGGAGCCGTCCTCCGGGTAGACGGCGGCATCCGCCTCATTGGCGGGCTCCACGGTGGTGAAGGTCTGGACCTTCTTGGTCTCCCGGCCCGCCTCGTCCACGATGGTGTAGCTGTAGTCATAGGGGGTGTTGAAGAGCAGCGGGTCCACGGCTGTCCATGTGCTGCCGTCGGCGCTGACAGTGCCCTTGACGGCCTCTCCCCCGGCGGTCGGCACCAGCACAACGTCCTGGACGCGGCCGTTGACCGCCTTGACGGAGGGCGCCACCGCGGGGTTTACGCTTTTGGCGCCATCGAGCGGTGTCACACCCAGTTCCACGGCCTTGACCACGGGGGTGGCTAGGCCCGGCTCGTTGCGCACGGGGCTGGAGGCCTCGGATTGGGGCGCGGGGTTGGCCCAGCCAGGAGCGGTGGCGACGCCGATTCCGCCGGCGGCAACCGCAGCGCAAATAGCAACGACGGCGGTGATCTTGCCGGTTTTCCGGTTATTCTTTTCCGTCATGACTGGTTTCTCCGTGTCCCACCGGGCTGCCGATCGGCAGCCGTCCGTGTGCCCAGCGGCAACGCTGACCAGTTGATTTTATCGCACGACGGTGCTGCCCCTGACGCGGAGACCCACGGCGCGCCGGGTTGCCATGAAGCGCAGCGGCGGCCACGGCGCACTGCGGTGCGCCGTGGCGGGCCACTTTTAGTAGCGGTAGTGCTCCGGCTTGAACGGGCCGGCCACGTCCACGTCCAGGTACTCGGCCTGGTCCTTGGACAGCTCGGTCAGTTCAACACCCAGGGCGCCGAGGTGCAGCCGCGCCACCTTCTCGTCCAGGATCTTGGGCAGCACGTAGACCTGGTTTTCGTATTCCCGCTCGCCTTCGGGCTGGTCCTTTTTGGTGAACAGCTCGATCTGGGCGATGGTCTGGTTGGCGAAGGAGTTGCTCATGACGAACGACGGGTGGCCGGTGGCGTTGCCCAGGTTCAGCAGGCGCCCTTCGGACAGGACGATGATGGACCGGGTGTCGTCGGCCTGGTCTCCACCGAAGACCCATTCGTGGACCTGGGGCTTAATCTCGACCTTCCGGATACCGGGGATCCTGGCGAGGCCCGCCATGTCGATTTCGTTGTCGAAGTGGCCGATGTTGCCCACGATGGCCTTGTTCTTCATGCCGGCCATGTGCTCGGCCATGATGACGTCCTTGTTGCCCGTGGTGGTGATGAAGATGTCGCCCTGGTCCAGCACACTCTCCAGCTTGGCCACCTGGTAGCCGTCCATGGCGGCCTGCAGTGCGCAGATGGGATCGATTTCGGTGACGATCACGCGGGCGCCCTGGCCGCGGAGCGCCTCGGCGGCACCCTTGCCGACGTCGCCGTAACCGCAGATGACAGCGACCTTGCCGCCCATGAGGACATCGGTGGCGCGGTTGAGGCCGTCCGGCAGGGAGTGCCGGATGCCGTACTTGTTGTCGAACTTGCTCTTCGTCACGGAGTCGTTGACGTTGATGGCCGGGAAAAGCAGCTTGCCCTGTTCCGCGAGCTGGTAGAGGCGGTGCACGCCCGTGGTGGTTTCCTCGCTGACGCCGTGGATGCCGGCGGCGAGCCGGGTCCACTTCTTCGGGTCCTCGGCGAGCGTCCGGCGCAGGACGTCAAGGACAATCCCGTATTCTTCGGGGTCGTTGGCGGCGGCGGCCGGAACGGCGCCGGCTGCCTCAAACTCCACGCCACGGTGCAGCAGCAGCGTGGCGTCGCCGCCGTCGTCGAGAATCATGTTCGGGCCCAGCTCAGGATTCGTGTCAGCACCGGGCCAGGTGAGGATCTGCTCAGCGGTCCACCAGTATTCCTCCAGCGTTTCGCCCTTCCAGGCGAACACGGGAACGCCCTGCGGGTCCTCCGCGGTGCCGGTGCCCACAACGACGGCGGCTGCGGCCTCATCCTGGGTGGAGAAGATGTTGCAGGAGGCCCAGCGGACCTCGGCGCCGAGTGCCGTGAGGGTCTCGATGAGCACCGCGGTCTGCACGGTCATGTGCAGCGACCCGGCGATCCGGGCGCCCTGGAGGGGCTGGGTGGGTCCGAATTCCCGGCGCAGCGACATGAGTCCCGGCATCTCGTGCTCGGCGAGGCGGATCTGGTGGCGCCCGGCTTCGGCCAGGGAGATGTCGGCAACCTTGTAATCGAACGTCATGGGAATCCTTTGCTGTATCCGGCGTCTAGCCTTCTGCGGTGCTGGCTGGGTGTTAGGCGGTGGGGGCGGCCGCTGCGGGGCCGGCGTCGTGCTGGTCAGACCGGGCGGCCGTGGCTGCGGCGCGGAGCTCCGGGGGAAGCAGCAGCGGAATGCCGTCTTCGATGGCGTACCGCAGCCGTTCGCCGCTCTCCGCCGCCGATGTCGAGACGAGTTCCTCGCCTTCCTGGGTCAGATCCGATCCGGTGACCGGGCAACGCAGAACGGACAACAGTTCAGGACTGATCTTTGGCATGGTGGATGCTCCCTGCTGGGCACAAGCGCTGTGGCTGACGGATTTCAGCTTCCAGCCTACCGCCAGTTCGGTACGGGGAAGCTTTGTGCAGAATTAGGACGGTTCGCGCAGGACGCGCAGGTGGCCGCGGCGGGTGCCTTCGGTTGCGGCGGGCGCTTCCAGCGCCGAGTGGGCGGCTCGCTGCCCCGGGGCCGGGGACGCCGGGCGGGACGCAGCCTCACGGACGGCGTCGGCCAGGGCGAGGAGGTCGTCGGGACCGGGCTGGGGCGGCTGCGAGGGCATGGCGAGGCGGAGCACTTCCCAGCCGCGCGGGACGGTCAACGAACCGGCGTGCTGCGCGCAAAGGTCGTAGCAATGCGGCTCCGCGTAGGTGGCCAGCGGGCCGAGGACGGCGGTGGAGTCTGCGTATACGTACGTCAAAGTGGCCACCGCTGACTGGCGGCAGGCTGATCTGGAACACTGACGTATGGCACCCACGAAAACACAGAATACTCCGCCTCCGGCCGTTTTCCCGACATTGACGCCGGCCCACGCCACGGCAGCGGGGCTCCGGTCCGGTTATGTCGCGCAAATCATGCGGCGGGTTTAGAGTCTGTATATGCAGTCATCGCACCATTCGTCGGGTTTCACGGTCCGGTTGGCTGACCCGGGTGCGCCCCGGGACGCTGCCGGCACTCCGGCTGGCCGGAGCTTCGCTCAACGCCGCCGCAACCGGCACGGCCGCGGCCTGCGGGGCGAACTGCTGTTGCCCACCCTCCCCGGCTACCGGAGCCGGTCGGACAGGTTTGATGAACTCGTCATGGACTCCGCCCAGCGGCTCCATGACATCTGGGGCAAGCCACTCGACGGCGTCCGGTTCGCCGTTGATGAGATCCCGCCGAACCTGGAACAGCTGCTGGCCGAAGGCTCGCCCGCTCCCCTGGGCTGCTACACCCCCGCCACCGAGGAGGAGGGCCCCACGATCACGCTGTACCGCCGCGTGGTTGAACAGGCCTGCCCCGTCAAGGAGGAACTGCAGGACCTGGTGCATGATGTGGTGGTGGAGCACACCGCCGAGATGCTGGGTGTGGCACCGGAAACGCTGGACCCCGTCTACCGCCGGCGCTATTAGGCCGGGCACCAGCAGTTCCAGCCCACGGCGAAATCCGCGGCTAGTAGCCCAGCGTCACCGGCACTTTTTCCTGTCCTTCTGCGCCCGGGGCGATGGCCACGGTGGAGACATCGTTCCGGCCTTCCCGTTCCAGCAGCACCGTGCCGTAGGCGGCTCCGCCGGAGGCGGACACCAGATAGCCAACGACGGCGGAGTTCCCGATACGGTCGGCTGCCTTGAGGGTGGTGGTGGTGCCGGCGGCGATGTCCGCGGTAGCTGCCGTACGGAGTTTCCCGTCGGCCGTAACCGGGGCGTAGGAAATGGTGGCTCTGCCGTCAAGGGCTCCGAAGACCAGCAGCCGCTCCCCGCCTTGGGGAAGGGGGACCACGTGCTGGCTGCCCAGCTGGGCCGTGGCGGGCGACCATGCGAAGTCCAGGCTTTGGCTGGCTTTGAGCCCCCGACTCACGCGCGCGGCGGCCACGATGCTGACGTCCGACGTGGCCGAAACGGTGTACTGGCCGGCTGGAACGCCGGACAAGGGAACCTCGGTGACGGTGCCGGCCTTGGCCGTGACAACGCCTCCTCCCGGAAGGGCCTGCTGGCCGGCGCGGCCAAACAGCTTCACCTCCACCACGGCGTCCGACGGCCCGGGAACAGTGATCTGCAGCGACGGGCCGGCGTCGCCAAAACCGGATTCGCCGGTCAGTGACTTCACGTCCCCGGCGTCCTGGATGTCGATGCCAGTCATCACCTGGGACGGAGCCGCGGAAACCCCCGGTGCGATGAAATCTACGCCGCCGGAGGTCAGCCCGCGCAGCACGCTCTGCTGGATGAAGGCGCTGACGGGCCCGCCCGTACTCCGGACGTGCACACTCAGCCGTTCTTCCCCGGGAGCGAGACCGGCCAGGATGATGGCGCGCGTCGACTTCGGTCCCACCAGCAGGCCGCGGCTGCCGGAGGCCTTGACCTGGCCGGTCTTCCCGTAAAGCTCGAGGTTCACCGTTGCAGGGGTGGTGGAGGCATTGGTGAGATTGAGGACGCTGCTGCGGCCCACCGCAGTGTTGGCGCCACCGAGCCAGAGGTCGTTCGAGGGCGTCTGGCAGGCGGCTGCCGCCGAACCCTGCAGGTCCCCATCGGTTGCCGTGTAGGCCATGAGGGCTGCCGCCGCCGGCTGCCGGTTGGCCAGCGCGTCCGCGGACAGCACGCTGACGCCGTCCACGGCTTCCCCTTCTACAACCCCGGCAAGTACTCCGGAGGAGCCTCCGGGAGCCGTCGCCGAGCCCGGTGCCTTGGCGATCCGCCTCAGCTCGGGCCCCTTCAGGGCGGAGAGCGCGCTGCCGGGAAGACTGCCGCCCGCCGAGCTGACCACGGCTGCGGACACGGCGCTCTTGGCCGTGGCGGATTCGGGGCTGAACTGCGGGTCGGTCCCTACCGGCGTTCCTTCGAGGAGCCGCGCCGGAGCAGGGCAGACGTCCTGGACGCTTCCGGCCGGCACAGCCGCTTCCGCAGCGTCGAGCGGCTTGGCTGCCGACGGCTGCGGCGCGAGGGCGGTTGCGGCAGCAAGGCCTCCGCCGGCGGCGAGGATGGCCACACCGGAGAGCACTCCGGCCACGATGCCGCGGCGGCCGGCGATCCGGCTGGCACCGCTGGACCTGGTTCGGGTTCCGGAGGCGCGGGTTCCGGAAGCGTTGCTTGCAGTCGCCGGGACTACCGGTCCGCTGCCCCGCTTCGCCGGCGTCCCGCCGTCGTTCTCTTCCTCATGCATTCTGGTATTCCTTACGCAGGGAGCCTTCGTCCCTGGACAGGCCGGTGTTGGGGCGCCGTGCCGGCATCGGGAGCGCCAGCAGGACCGTCAGGCCAATGACGGCGGCCTGGAGGATCCCGGACCAGAGCGCCCAGGGGCTTTCATACCGGACTGTCACCTGGCCGGCCTGCGGAGGCAGCGTGAAGGCCTGGGACCAGCCGGAGGTGGTGGAGGTCAGTTTGCGGCCGTCGAGCCAGGCAGTCCAGCCTGGATCTGCCCGCTCAGCGAGCACCAGCAGCCGGCCCTCAGGCCCCTTGGGCACCGAGGCTTGGGCTCCGGTCAGGTCCGACCGGACCAGCCCGATCGTGGCGCCCTTGCTGTCCACAATGCGCACACGGTGTGCGACGTCGGCAGGCTGCAGGACGGCGTCGTTCAGCGGCGTCACGCGCCAGAGCCAGCCCGAGTCAGTGGGCCCTACGGCTGTCAGCCCGGGGACCGCGTCCATCCGGCTGGCGGTCAGCTGGGCCGCAGTGTCAGCGGCGCGCAGGACGACGAATCCGACGCCGAGCCGCTCCAGTTCGGGCCGCGGGTCGACCCCGCGGGCAGCCACCAGGGTTGCCACGCTGGTGCGCAGCGCCGCAGTGACCTCGTCGTCGTCGCGGACCGATTCCTGCCCGGGGTTGCCCAGGATGTCCCGGGCGGCCGCGATGGTTGAGAGGCTGTCCAGCGTGGTGCCGCCGCCGCGCATAAGGGTGGCGCTGTACGTTCCGTCCTCGCCGGTGCTTATCAGCAGCGTCCGGGTCTGCTCCGGTCCCTCACCGCGGTCCACAGCGGTGGCGGGCAGCATCCGCGGGTCCGTGGGACCCACGAGCCGGGGCGCCCCGAGGTCGGCAGTGTCAGCGTGCACCGCGGCGTCGGCCGGCTGCACGACATTCTGCACCGTCCAGACCGCCAGCCCGGCCAGCGGTCCGGCGAGCAGGAGCACCAGCGCCAGCGCCGCGGCACCGCGGGCGGCGGCGGCGTGCCGCACTCCCCCGCCGCGGGACACGTTGTCAGATCCGGACCCGGCAAGCGCCAGGAGGCCGTCGCCGCCGATGATGGCCGCTCCAAGCAGCCCAAACACGGCGGCCGAGACTGCCGGACCGGTGAAAGGCGCCACGAGGGCCTCTGGGCCGGCCCCGGTGGCGACGTGGGCTGCCAGCCATCCGCCGGCCAGCACCACCAGCGCTGCGACCCAGAGGGCCCTGGCGACACGGCCGCGGCGGTCCGGGCGGATCCGGAGCGGAATGAAGAGCGCGGCTATAGCCAGCGCCAGGAGCGGGGCTCCGATCAGGAGGGCCAGCAGCAACGCCCAGGGGACGGAACCGCCGGAAAAGAGCGCCAGCCCGGAGAGACCGCCGGCCGGGTCGAAACCGAGCGGCTGGCCCAGGATCTGCTGCCACACCGCAGCGGCCTCGAAGGGCAGCGGCAGTCCGGGGTCGGCAAGCAGGGCCCTGGGCCGGTCGAGGGTGGACAGCGCAAACGGCACAAACAGCGCAGCGCTCGGCAGCAGTGCCCACCAGAGCGTGCGTCCGCGCTTGCCCAGCAACAGGCTCAGGACAATGATCACGACGGCGGCCGGCAGCAGGAGCGACGGGGCTGCGGCGGTGATGACCGCCAGCGCCAGCCCGGCAGCTGCGGCTGCCGTCCAGGACGGCGTGCCATTGACTCCGGGCTTGGCCGGCGGCTGGTCCGCGAGGCTGCCGGCCGGAACGGGGGCGAAGCGGCCGCGTCCGAGAGCGGAACCGGTGGCCCGCAGCAGCGCCAGGACCAGCAGCGGCATCATGACGTGCGCCAGCAGGGCCCCGAGGCGCCCCTGGTTGACAGCCACCTGCAGGGCGGGCGCTGCTGCCCAGACCAGCGCACCCGCCAGCCGGAACCGGCGGTAGGAGGTCAGGGCGCCGGAGGCGAACCAGGCAGCCAGGCCGGAGAGCGGCATGGCCAGCAGGAGCAGCCAGATAACGGCGCCGTTCGCGTTGCCTCCGCCCAGCAGTCCGAGGATCCAGAGGACATAGCCGAAGGGGTCGCCGTGCCCCGGAAGTCCGGCGCCCAGTCCGATCCACCAGCTGGAGGCGTGGTGCCAGATGTCCTCCAGCCGCGCTGAGACGGGCAGGAGTGCGCCTCCGGCGGCAGCGTCGGCCTGGAAGAGCGCTGCAAGGCCGGCGAAGGACGCCACGGTGGCGAGAATCACCGCGGCGACGGCACCGTTCCCCACCCAGCCCCGCTCGTTCGTCGACAGCGCCGCGAAGTCGTCCGTCGAGTCGCCGCTGGGCTGTTCCTCCAGCGGATCATTGCTGTCCTCGGAGCCCTGGGCGTCGTCTGCGCCCAAGGCCTCCATCAGGGAGCGCCGGTGGCCCCACACTTCGCGCCGTTCGGTCTGCAGCGCTTTGACCACGGAGCGGCGGACACGGCGGGTGCGGGCAGCGTTGCGCCGCCCCCGGGCGAGGGCTGCGGGCCTGGCGAGGGCTGCGGCTGTTGCCAGGAGCTGCGAGAAGCCGTATCCGGGGTCCTTCACGGCGATGCTGAAGATCAGCCGGAGGAGGCTCCCGAAGAGGGCCCCGACAGCGTGCAGCGGCAGCGCCAACAGCGGGGCGTGCTTGAGCCGCAGGTGCACCTGCGCCTTGCGCGCGGCCGAGGCCGTGCCAAGGGCATGCGGCCGGTGGGACACATGGAACATCCTCGCGCTGGGAACCACCACCACCCGGTGTCCGGCCAGCCGGTTCCGCCAGCAGAAGTCGACGTCGTCGCCGGTGCCGGGGAGAGCCGGGTCAAACCCTTTGAGGTGCTCCCAGATGTCGCGCCGGACCAGCATGCCGGCGGAGTTGACCGCGAAGGTGTCGGAACGTCCGTCGTATTGGCCCTGGTCGAGTTCGTCCGCCTCGATGAGCGTGAGCCGCTCGGCCCAGCGGCTGGTGGAAAGCCCGACGTCGATCAAGCGCCGCCTGGCGTTCCAGTCCAGCTGCTTGCAGCCCGCGACAGTAACGGACGGGGCGCGCTCCACCGCATACAGCAGTTCGGCCAGCGCTTCGGGGGCAGGTGCCGCATCGTCGTGCAGCAGCCAGATCCATTCGGACCGGTCTCGTGTGCCCTGCCGGCTCCATGGAGCCAAGGCGGCGAGTCCGGCCCGCACTGCAGCACCCATCCCTGCCTTGCCGCCATTGACGGTGATGACATTGGCATCGCCGACGGCGCGCTGCAGGAGGGCAGCCGAATTGTCCTGTGAGCCGGTATCCACCCCGATCACGGTGTCCGCAGGCCGGGTCTGGGCGGCCAGCGCTGAAAGTGTCCTGGGCAGATAGTCACTGCCGTTGTGGGCTACCACAACGGCAGTGACGTGTACTTCCTGAAGAATTAGACTGCTCGCTTCCTCAGCCGTCGGCGCTCACGCTCGGAGAGGCCACCCCAAATCCCGAACCGTTCATCATTAGCCAGGGCGTACTCCAGGCACTGCGACCGCACGCTGCACGCTCCGCAGACTTTCTTGGCGTCCCGTGTGGAACCGCCCTTTTCCGGGAAAAAAGCCTCCGGATCGGTCTGGGCGCAGAGGGCATCAGTCTGCCACCCGAGCTCGCCTTCGTCGTCGAAATCCTGCTGCAGCGGCAAGCCGATCCACACCGGCTGGGCCAGCGTGGAGGATGCCGGGTTCCGGATCTCCATGGGGGGATCGAGATCGTCGTCGTCCTGCCGCGGCTGTCCGGCCAGCAGGGATTCGTTCTGTAGGGCGTCATGCTGGGCCAGGAAGGCTGTGGCCTGGTCCTGCAAAGAGGCAGACGTGTCCAGGTTGTACCGCTCTGCGGCGTCCGGATCAGCCGGATCTACGTACCAGTCACTGGGTACCCCCCGAGACCTGTACTTTGCTGTGGCCTGGCCGGCCACAACGGCATCATCATGCATACGCTCCGCTTGCCCCATGGCGTCCCCTCCTGAGTAGTGCGGCCCCCGGCCCGACGTTCAGGGACACTACGTGGTGTCCCTGAGAGTTCGCCGCGGCTTTTCAATATCTAATTACACGCGTGTAAGTAGTGGGGAGTCAAGCCGGGACGGAATAATAATCAATGTCCGAGCCAAACAGCAGGCGCGCCACGCCCGGGAATTTTTCGCCCGCGCCGCCCGGCGCGCGCCTGGAATTCGACAGCAACCTTAGTATCCTTCCCGGCGCGCGCACAATTCCGGCAATTCTGCCGTCAGCGGGGGCGTTAAGGCAAACGACCTTACAAACTGTTGTGCCGGAGATCACGCAAGAAGGCGTGGCAAGATGAAGCCATGAACATCCCGGCCACTGACCTGATGACTGCCCTGCGCTCGGGCCACTCCACCTCACCGCGTTTGACCTGGTACGGCCCCGACGCGGAGCGCGTGGAACTCTCCGGCCGCGTGCTGGACAACTGGGTCGCAAAGACCAGCAATTTGCTCCAGGACGAACTCGACGCCGAACCGGGCATGCGGCTGCGGCTGGACCTGCCCGCGCACTGGAAATCCATCATCTGGGCCCTCGCCGCCTGGCAGCTGGGCATGGAGGTCGTCCTCGGATCCGGTGAGGCTGACCTGCTCGCCACGTCCGAGCCGGACACCGCAGAGGACGGATTCGACGCCGTCATCGCCGTTCCGCTGCCCGCCCTGGCTATGCGGTGGCCCGGCGACTTGCCCGCCGGAGTTCTCGACTATGCCGCGGAGGTCCGGTCACACGGTGACGTGTTCATGGCCCACAACGACCCCGATCCGGGGGCTCCCGCGGTTCAGAATTCGGACGGTGCAGCCGTCCGGCATGAAGCCCTCCTGGCCGAGTTTGCCGCGGGACACGAGCCGAGCGCGCGGCTCCTGGTGCTCGCCGCCGACGGTCTCGAGGCGGCGCTGGCCAACGCCCTGGGCGCGTGGAAGAGCGACGGCTCAGTGGTCCTGGTCCATGGCGACGTGGAACTGACGGAGAAGCTTCTCGCAGCGGAGCGCATCCACGGCGACTGAGTGACGCCTGCCCGCCCTGGAGGGGGCCACCGGGACTAGCTTGGCCGGACGGGCCGCTCGGGATCGTCCACGTCCGGTTCCAGGACGCGCTCCGCCGGCTGGGCGGAGTGGTGGTGTACCTCGATGATCTCGTGGTCGTGGGAGAACTCCGGCTCCTGGTCCAGCTCCTGGTTGAACACGAGGAACCGGTAGGCAAAGAAGCGGACCACCGTGGCGACCAGAATGCCCACCACACCCGCAGCGAAGAGCATGTTCTTGTCCGTGACGCCCAACGAATACTTCGCCAGGGCCGTAAACCCTGTGGAGATGCCGATGCCGATGCCGTTGATGAGGATGAACATCAGGAATTCACGCACGACGTTGGCCTGGCGGCGGTGCCGGAACGTCCAGAGACGGTTGGCGATCCAGGAAAACATGGTGGCGACGGTGGCACCCACAAAGCGGGCTTTGGCCTCGCTGTCCGTCATGGGCCCGTGCATCAGGTAGTAAGTCAGCCCGTTGTCAATGACAAACGCCACACCGCCCACGGCACCGAACTTCGCCACCTCGCGCCAGAAAAGCGAGGCGAGTCCCCGGATGCGCTCTGCAAGTGTGTAAATCATGACCCTCCGTGGCCGTCTGAATAGTGGGGGCCGATGGGCCAAGCTCCCATTTTAGCCCCGTTTTCCGGGAGTAACCTCAAAGCGGCCCTGCACCGGACGGTCCGATCGGCAGCCGTGCCACCAAAATCGTGCGACTCCTGGACCTTCACAGCCATGAAAGACGGCAACCGCGCTCCTTTTCTGTAGGCTGGATGATGTGACTTTTCCAGTAATCGGCGTGGTTGGCGGCGGCCAGCTTGCGCGCATGATGGCCCCTGCCGCCACTGCCCTGGGCTTTGAACTCCGTGTTTTGGCCGAGGGCGAAGACGTATCCGCGGTCTCCGCTGTCCCCCACGCCCCCGTGGGCGACTACAAGGATCTCGCGGCCCTGATGGAATTCTCCAAGGGCCTTGACGTGATGACCTTTGACCACGAGCACGTTCCGGGCGATCACCTCTATGCCCTGATCGAAGCCGGAGTGAACGTCCAGCCCGGCCCCGACGCCCTGGTCAACGCCCAGGACAAGCTCGTCATGCGCGCGGCCATCGACCGCCTCGAACTGCCCAACCCCGAGTGGGCCGCAGTGGACGACGTCGCCGGCCTGGTCAGCTTCGGGGACCGGATCGGCTGGCCCGTGGTGCTCAAGACCCCGCGGGGCGGCTACGACGGAAAGGGCGTGCGCATCGTCGGCTCGCCGGAGGAAGCCGCGGAAACCGCCGACTGGTTCGAGGCCATGAGCCCGCTCCTCGTCGAGGCCAAGGTGGAGTTCAGCCGCGAGCTCTCTGCGCTGGTGGCCCGCACCCTGGACGGGGCGTCCCGTGCCTGGCCTGTTGTCCACACCATCCAGGTGGACGGCGTCTGCGACGAAGTGATCGCACCGGCACAGAACATTTCCGTTGAGGTGGCTGCAGCCGCCGAAGAGGCTGCCCTCCGGATCGCCAATGAACTCGGCGTTACCGGCGTCATGGCCGTGGAGATGTTCGAGACGCCCGGCACCGGCGCCGGATTCCTGATCAATGAATTGGCAATGCGCCCCCACAACACCGGACACTGGACACAGGACGGTTCCGTCACCAGCCAGTTCGAACAGCACCTGCGGGCTGTCCTGAACTTGCCGCTCGGCGCTACTGACGTCCTGGGCCCGGTTACCGTGATGAAGAACTTCCTGGGCGGCGACAACCAGGACCTCTTCTCCGCGTTCCCCGCCGCGCTGGCGGCGGAACCGGCCGCCAAGGTCCACTGCTACGGCAAGTCCGTGCGTCCGGGCCGGAAAATCGGCCACGTTAACCTGGTGGGCGCGTCTGCCGCGGACGTCGACTCCCTCCGGCAGCGCGCCACCACCGTGGCAAACATCATCCGTGACGGCAGACTGCCGTCCGTGGCAGGCACCACCGAGGAGACCCCATGAGCCCCGAATCCGCTGCAGCACCGGAAACCGGCGCCCCCTCTCCCCTGGTAGGCCTCGTCATGGGCTCGGATTCAGACTGGCCCGTCATGGAGGCGGCGGCTGATGCCCTGGCCGAGTTCGGCATTCCGTTCGAGGCGGATGTTGTCTCCGCCCACCGCATGCCCACCGAGATGATCCGCTACGGACAGACGGCGCACGAGCGCGGCCTCCGCGTGATCATTGCCGGCGCAGGCGGTGCCGCGCACTTGCCGGGCATGCTGGCTTCCGTCACTCCCCTGCCCGTGATCGGTGTTCCGGTCCCGCTGAAGACGCTGGACGGCATGGATTCCCTGCTCTCCATCGTGCAGATGCCCGCCGGGGTTCCGGTGGCCACGGTCTCCATTGCCGGGGCCCGGAACGCAGGCCTGCTCGCCGTCCGCATGCTGGCTTCCGGCACCGACGACCTCTCCGTCCGTCTCCGCACGGAGCTCCTGGACTTCGCCCAGGAACTCAACGACGTCGCGAGCCGGAAAGGTGCCAACCTCCGCCAGAAAGTCAACGAAGTCTTCTCCGAGGCAAACGTGGCTCTCCGGAGCAGCCGATAGGGATCTGCCATGTCCAATACCGAACTGCCGTCCCAGGGCCTCCTGACGGACCCCGTCCGTAACCCGTCGAGTGCCGCCGAACCTGTGCGGACCAAGCGCGCGTTCCTGCTGATCCTGCTCACGCTGCTGGTGCCCGGCAGCGCGCAGATCGTGGCCGGGGACCGCAAGATCGGCCGGATCGCCCTGCGCGTGACACTGGGCGCCTGGCTGCTCGCGGTCATTGCCCTGGTACTGCTGTTCACCAACCGGACCCTGCTGATCAACATCATCACCAATCCGGTGGCCTCGCTACTCATCGTCCTGGCCCTTGCCGCGCTGGCGGTGGGTTGGCTGGTGCTGTTCGTCAACACCCTGCGTCTCATCCGGCCGGTGCTGCTGCCCGCCCGGATGCGGCCCGCCGTCGTAATTGCGCTTGTTCTGGCAATGGTGGTGAGCAGCGGATCACTGGGCTACGCCGCCTACCTGCTCAATGTCAGCCGGAATGCGATTGGAAGCATCTTCAATGCCGGACCGGCCATTGACCCCGTCGACGGCCGCTACAACTTCCTCATGATGGGCGGCGACGCGGGTGCCGACCGCACCGGACGCCGCCCGGACAGCCTGTCCGTGCTCAGCGTCGATGCCAAGTCCGGCCAGACCGCCATCATCTCGGTGCCGCGAAACCTGCAGAACGCCCAGTTCAGCGAGGGCTCGCCCATGCGGCAGATCTATCCTGAGGGCTACAACTGCGGCGACGAATGCCTCATCAACGCCATCAACACCGAGGTCACCAACGAGCACAAGGACCTGTACCCCGGCGTTGCCGACCCCGGAGCGCAGGCAACCCTGGAAGCGGTGTCCGGCACTCTCGGCATCACGGTGCAGGCCTATGTGCTGGTGGACATGGACGGCTTTGCGAAGCTGATCGACGCGATGGGCGGCATCCGGATCAAGGCCGGCGGCTGGGTGCCCATCAGCGGCGACATGGTCGACGAGGCCAATGGCATCCACGGCATGCCCCTGGGCTGGATTCCGGCCGGCGACCAGAAGCTGGACGGATATCACGCTCTCTGGTACGGCCGGTCCCGCGAGTTCGTGGACGATTACGCCCGGATCGCGCGGCAGCAATGCGTCCAGCAGGCCATGCTGAAACAGCTGGACCCGGGAACCCTGCTGGCAAAGTTCGAGGACATCGCCAACGCCGGCACCAAGGTGGTTGATTCCAACATCTCCTCCAGCCAGCTCGGCAGTTTCGTGGACTTGGCCATGAAGGCCAAGGGCACGGAAGTCAAGAGGCTCACCATCGGGCCGCCGGACTTCGATGCGTCCTTCTCCACGGTGCCCGACTTTGGCCAGATCCATGACCGCGTCAAGAAGCTGCTCGCTTCCGCCAGCTCCGAATCGCCGCCGGCCGCCGCGGCGGATGACACCGGGCTCCAGGACACTGTGCTGCAGCCCAGCTCCGTGCCAGGCAGCGGTCTCTCCGCTGCGGGCCGGGCAGCAGGTCCCCTGGCGGGCCTTCCGGCCACCACCCCCTCACCGTCACCATCGTCGTCGTCGGACTTCACCCCGGTGACCACCACCCCTGAGGGGGAACCAATCACGGAGGAGATGCTGAACCAGTTCAAGCGCGAGGGCAACGAGCAGGCCATCCGCGACCTTGTGGCCACCAACGGCCAGTGCGCTGCCCTTTAAGCCTTAAGCCCCACCTGCTGCAAGAGAGAAGGACACCTGGCTTTGTACGAAATCGACAACGTCCTGCGGCCGTATGCCTGGGGATCGACGACGGAGATCGCCGGCCTGCTTGGCCGGCCGGCGTCGGGCGGACCGGAAGCTGAGCTGTGGATCGGCGCGCACCCTGACTCGCCGTCGGTGGCCAGCCGGCCGGACGGCACGACGGCACCGCTGAACGTGCTCATCGGCGAGGACCCGGAACATTTTCTGGGATCTGAGTCGGTGGCCGAATTCGGACCGCGCCTGCCGTTCCTGGCCAAGATCCTCGCCGCGGCCAAGCCGCTGTCGCTTCAGGTCCACCCGAGCCTTGACCAGGCGAAGGCCGGTTTCGCGCGCGAGAATGCCGACGGCGTGCCGGCCGACGCTGCGCACCGCAATTACCGGGACGACAACCACAAACCGGAGATGATCTTCGCGTTGACCCCGTTCGATGCACTGTGCGGTTTCCGTGCACCGGAGAAGTCCCGCGACATCTTCCTCCACCTGGCAGGCTGCCTGGAGCTCCCGGGCAACGGTGTGCCGCAGCTCTTGAAGGACGTCATCGAGGACCTCTCGCAACCCGAGGAGGCCACGGCGCTGAGGTCGGCGTTCGAACGGCTGATCGCCGGGGGCGGGGAAATCCAGGAAGCTACGTCCCGGGTGGTGGATGTGCTGGCCTCGGGTGCACCCATGGCGCCCTACCAGCAGGAACTTTCCACGGTGCTGAGCCTTCACGGCGAGTACCCCGGCGACCCCGGCGTCCTGATCTCCCTGCTGCTGAACCGGCTGTCACTGGAGCCGGGCGAAGCGGTGTACCTGCCCGCCGGAAACGTGCACGCATACCTGCACGGCCTCGGCGTCGAGGTGATGGCGTCCTCGGACAACGTGCTCCGCGGCGGACTGACGCCCAAGTTCATCGACATTCCCGAGCTGCTGAACACCGTCGCCTTCGAATCGGTAGGCGTCCCCATGCTCCGGGCGGAGACCTCCGGACTCGGGCAGGAACTGTACTGCCCGCCGTTCCGCGAATTCCAGCTCCAGCGGATCGAACTGCTGCCGGACGGCGAGCCCGTTCCGCTGGCACAGTCGGGCGCCGCGGTGATTATTGTCGTGGCCGGGTCCGTGATCCTTGACTCGCCGAAGGGCGACCTGCAGCTGGACCGCGGCGCGAGCGCCTTCCTGCCGGCCGCCGACGCGCCCGTCAACGTCCATCCCGTGTCCGGGGCCCTGGAGAACGCCGTGGCCTTCGCCGTGACCACCTCGATGAAGGCCTGATCGCGGTGGAGTACTTCCTGCAAACGAAGGCCTGGGAGGATTTCCAGAAGTCGCTTGGACGCCACGTGCACCGGCAATCCGGTCCCGGCTGGAGCTTCCTGGCCATCGAGGAAAAGAATCCTGCGGGCAAGGTCCTGTATGCGCCCTACGGCCCGGTGGCGGAGTCAGTCGAGGCGTTCGACGCCGCGCTGGCGGCTCTCCGGGGCCTGGCGACGTCCTGCGGCGCCGTCTTCATCCGGATCGAGCCGGTCACTGCCGGCCTGGATGCGGATTCGGCGCCGGACGCCCTGCGGCGCCGTGGCCTGCAGCCTGCCCCGGTCAACCAGCAGCCCGAACTCAGCTGGATCGTGGACCTGGACCGGGACTTCAAGGAGGTCCTGGCGGAGATGAAGCCGGTCAACCGCAACCTGTACCGGAACATCCACAAGAAGGGCGTTACGTTCCGCGCCACGCAGGACCCCGAAGACATCCGCGTGCTCCTGAACTTCCTCCATATGACGGCGCGGCGGAACGGGTTCAAACCGCAAAGCGACGAGTACCTGACGCAGGTGGCCGAGTCCCTCATGCCCGCGGGCGCGGCGACGCTGTTCATCGCCGACCTGCACGGCGGCCCGGTGGCGGCAGCGCTGGCCTACGATTCGGCGGACACCCGGACGTACGCCCACGCGGCCATGGATGACACCCACCGCAAGCTCAGCGCAGGCATCCCCCTCCTGGTGACGCTCATGGCCGATGCCCAGGAGAAGGGCTTGAAGCACGTGGACCTGTGGGGCGTGGCCCCGGCCGAGGAGCCCGACCACAAGTGGGCAGGGTTCACCGCGTTCAAGAAGTCGTTCGGCGGGCGCGAAATCGCCTACCCCGGCACCTGGGACTTGCCCGTCAACCGGCCCCGCTACGCGGCCTACCAGGTGGCACGCAAACTCCGCGACGGCATCAAGGCCCTCACTAAGCGCCCCACCCGCTGAGCGCGAACGGACACTTAGGCCCCGCGGTGCAGGGCCACAAGTGTACGTTCGCGCTCTACCCGAGCTTTGCGCCCGTGGATAACCTCCCCGCGGCCCTTTGCCCGGTACAAACTGGAGCATGGGTCTCAAACCACTGCCCCAGGATCTCGTAGCAGGATCGTTCACTTCTTCGGACGCTGCCGCCTGCGGTGTGTCCCGGAAACGCCAGCGGCAGCCGGACCTGGCCATTCCTTCCCGCGGGATCCGCGTTCCACTGGGACGGGATGCCACCACGTGCGCGAACCTGCGTGCCTATACCGCTCTGGATGATGCTTCCATACTCACTCACCACTCCGGAGCACGGGTCTGGGGTTACGGCCTTCCCGCGTGGATGCAGGAGGATTGGCGAATCCACGTCGCGCGCGAGAGAGACGGCAGCAAGCCGCGCCGGCGGAACGTCGTGACTCTCCGCAGGAGACCAGAATGCGCCTGGTTCTTGCCCGCACCAAGCTCGGCGAACCAGTCCTGAACCATGTCATCCACAATAGTTGGGGCCAACCGGCGGTGTGGCCGGACGCCGCGTATCCGGAACACCGCCTAGCGCTGCAATACGACGGCGGGCACCATTCGGATCCGGTCCAGGCCGCACATGACAGGAAGCGCAAGGAAACCACGGAGCACCTTGGTTGGACGGAGCTCAGAATATTCAAGGACGATCTTGACGGCGAAAAGCCCTTCGTTCGCTAGAAGGTCAGGGCAACGTTGCAGGGACGGCTTCAGCGCCAGGCATCGGAAACCTGGGACACCGTCCGCTGAAAACAGCGCGAACGGACAGTTGTGGCCCCGGATCCGGTCGGATTCGGGGCCACAAGTGTACGTTCGCGCTAAAAGGCGCTGGGAAAGCCGTAAGGGCTAGCTCTTGCGGGCGTAGCCTTCCCACTTGCTGGCCTGGTGCTCGCCGTCCACGAAGCGGATGGTGCCGGACTTGGAGCGCATGACGATTGACTGCGTCAGGACCTTGTCCTTGGAGTAGCGCACGCCCTTGAGGAGGTCGCCGTCGGTGATGCCGGTGGCGGCGAAGTAGCAGTTGTCGCTGGTGACGAGGTCGTTGGTGGACAGGACCCGCTCGAGGTCGTGGCCGGCGTCGATCGCCTTCTGCTTCTCGTCGTCGCTGGTCGGCCACAGCCGACCCTGGATCACGCCGCCGAGGGACTTGATGGCGCAGGCCGCCACGATGCCCTCCGGGGTTCCGCCGATGCCCATGAGTGCGTCCACGCCGGTGCCGGAGCGGGCAGCCGCGATGGCACCTGCAACGTCGCCGTCCATGATGAATTTGGTGCGCGCGCCGGCATCGCGGATCTCCTCGACCAGCGGGCGGTGGCGGTCACGGTCCAGGATCATGACGTTGAGCTGGTTGACCTTCACGCCCTTGGCCTTGGCGATCAGGTGCAGGTTCTGCTTGACGGGTAAACGCAGATCAACCATGTCGGCGGCTTCAGGTCCGGTGACCAGCTTCTCCATGTAGAACACGGCGGAGGGGTCAAACATGGAGCCGCGCTCGGCGACGGCCAGGACGGCCAGGGCGTTGTTGATGCCCAGCGCGGTCAGGCGGGTTCCGTCGATGGGATCGACGGCGACGTCGCACTCAGGACCGGTGCCGTCACCAACCTGTTCGCCGTTGAACAGCATCGGGGCTTCGTCCTTTTCGCCTTCACCGATGACCACGACGCCGTTGAAGTGGACGGTCTGGAGGAAGGAGCGCATGGCATCGACGGCGGCGCCGTCGGCCTTGTTCTTGTCGCCGAATCCAACCCAGTGGCCGCCGGCGATCGCCGCGGCTTCGGTCACGCGGACAAGTTCAAGGGCGAGGTTGCGGTCCGGCTCGTCTATTCCGACGGCGAGCGACGGGGAAAGCGTTGAGTACTTCTGGGTCATGGACGCTGGTGACACGTGAACCTCTTCTTCGAGTGGCGATCATTGGACCCGCGAGGCCTGAGCCGGCCATCGCGGTGATTCCTCTGTAACTGATCATAGTCGCCACCGCGGTGCCCGGGGGTGGGATGACCACGCCGCGTAACGGACGGCGGGCCTCACCGCCGTCGGCTCGAATGTGAGTTCGGGCCCCGCATGGGCGACTATAGAAGGGTGAGTGATACGCAGGACCAGTCCGCCCCCTCGAGCCGCGTGCAGGCTTCCGCCCCCTCCCCCTCGCCGGCCGGCCAGCCCGTCAAGCCCGTAATCCCCGCGGCAGCCGCGAAACGGGCCAATGCCTCGGTGATCGGAATGATCATCGCCCTGCTGGTGAGCATCGCAGCGTTCCTGCCCATCGTCCTGATGAATCCGTCCCCGAAGTCGGACGGCTTCCGGCCCAACGTCAATGTCAGCGCCGTGGCCGAAAACGCCGCGGGTGTGGCGGGATTCACACCGGTGGCCCCCGCGGCGGGCGACACATTCCACCCGAATTACGCCCGCTGGGCGGCGGCCGCCGGCACGGGCGTTGCGGCCTGGGAGGTCGGATACGTGACCCCGAAGGAAAAATTCATCGGCCTGACCCAGACCAGCAAGGCCAACCCCAGCTGGCTCGTGCAGCAGACCAAGAACGCTCCGGTGACCGGCACGCGCGACGCCGGCGGCAGGGAGTGGGAACTCCATGACACGGGCAAGGGCGAGAAGAGCATGGTGCTCGCCTACCGCGGAACCACCGTGGTCCTGGCCGGCGACGCCAACCTGGAGGAATTCGCAGTCCTGGCTGCCGCCGTCGTCAAATCCCTGGAAAGTAACCCCGCTGTCACCGTTTCCCCCTCAGCAAGCCCCGCGCCGTAAGGTGGGGCCGTGACCACTTATCTGACCCCTGCCCTGGCCTGGCGCCGTCTGCGCGAAGGCAACGAACGCTTCGTTAACAGTGAATCCTCGCACCCGAACCAGGACGCTTCCCGGCGCTCATCCCTGGTGGAGACCCAGCATCCCTTCGCGGTGATCTTCGGCTGCTCCGACTCGCGGCTGGCCGCCGAGATCATTTTCGACGTCGGACTAGGCGACGTCTTCGTCGTCCGGACCGCGGGCCAAGTCATTGACGACGCCGTCTTCGGCTCGCTCGAGTACAGCATCGGCGTGCTGGGCGTGCCGCTGATCGTGGTGCTCGGCCATGACAGCTGCGGCGCGGTCACCGCTACGAAGTCCGCCGTTGAAACCGGCCAGATGCCGACGGGCTTCATCCGGGACCTCGTCGAGCGCATCACGCCTTCAGTCCTGACATCGCTCCGCAATGACCAGACCGAGGTCAATGAGATGGTGGTGGAGCACGTCAAGCAGACCTCACAGCGCCTCGTGGACAGCTCGCGTGTGATTTCGGACGCAATCGAGTCGGGCCGGGCAGCGGTGATCGGCCTCTCCTACAGCCTCGCTGACGGCCGGGCGGAGCTTGTTTCCGGAATCGGAGACCTTTAGAAGCTCCCCCAAAGCGCCCGGGCGGGCCGCCTGTAGCAAGCCGTTCACGGTTTTCGATGCGGCGCCCGGGCGTCCTAAGCTAGCCCCATGACTTCCACTGAAGAGTTCCGCATTGAACATGACACGATGGGCGAAGTCCGCGTCCCCGTGAACGCCCTGTACCGCGCGCAGACGCAACGTGCAGTCGAGAACTTCCCGATCTCCGGAAAAACCCTGGAACGTGCGCACATTGAGGCGCTGGCCCGGGTCAAGAAGGCCGCTGCCCAGGCCAACGCTGAACTGGGTGTGCTCGACGGCGAGCTGGCAAAGGCGATCGCGGAAGCTGCCGACGAGGTGGCCACGGGCAAGTACGACGGCGACTTCCCCATCGACGTTTTCCAGACCGGCTCCGGCACGTCCTCGAACATGAACACCAACGAGGTCCTCGCTGAACTGGCTACGCGCGCCCTGAAGGCGGCCGGCAGCGACAAGGTGGTCCACCCCAACGACCACGTCAACGCCTCGCAGTCCTCCAACGACGTGTTCCCCACCTCCGTCCACGTTGCAGCCACCTCGGCACTGATCAACGACCTCATTCCGGCCCTCGGCTACCTCGCCGAATCGCTGGAGCGCAAGGCCGCCGAGTTCAAGGACGTCGTCAAGTCCGGCCGCACGCACCTCATGGACGCCACCCCGGTCACCCTGGGCCAGGAATTCGGCGGCTACGCGGCGCAGGTCCGCTACGGCATCGAGCGCATCAACGCCGCACTCCCCCGCGTCGCCGAAGTGCCGCTGGGCGGCACCGCCGTGGGCACCGGCATCAACACCCCGGCCGGCTTCCCGGAGCGCGTCATCGAACTGCTCGCCACCGACACCGGCCTGCCCCTGACCGAGGCCCGCGACCACTTCGAGGCCCAGGCCAACCGCGACGGCCTCATCGAAGCCTCCAGCCAGCTGCGCAACATTGCCATCTCCTTCATGAAGATCAACAATGACCTGCGCTGGATGGGCTCCGGCCCCAACACCGGCCTCGGCGAAATCGCCATCCCGGACCTGCAGCCGGGCTCCTCGATCATGCCGGGCAAGGTCAACCCCGTCATCTGCGAAGCCTCCATCATGGTCTGCGCCCAGGTCATCGGCAACGACACCGCCATCGCCTGGTCCGGCACCAACGGCGCCTTCGAACTGAACGTCGGCATCCCGGTCATGGCCGCGAACCTGCTCGAGTCCGTCCGCCTGCTGGCCAATACCAGCCGCGTCATGGCAGACAAGATGGTCGACGGCATCACCGCCAACGTCGAGCGTGCCCGCTTCCTCGCCGAGGCTTCACCGTCGATCGTTACCCCGCTGAACAAGTTCATCGGATACGAAAACGCCGCCAAGATCGCCAAGACCGCCGTCAAGGAGGGCCTGACCGTCCGCCAGGCCACCGAGAAGCTCGGCTTCGTCGGAGACGGCGAAGGCAAGGTTTCCGAAGCCGACCTGGACAAGGCACTGGACGTCACCACCATGACGGCTCCGGCGCACAAGGCATAGGTCCCCACCGCCTCCCTTAAGTACGACGGCGGCCGCCCACCTTCCCAGCGAAGGCGGGCGGCCGCCGTCGTTCTTGTTTGGAGTCTTTGTCCAGATATCGCCCCTTGGAGGCTCCCGAAGCTTGATCCAGGAGGTCAGCGCCTATGCCCAATCTGCCCGTCGTAGCAGCAGAACACGTCCGCTAAATTGCACTAAAACAATGATAGTGCAAAAATGTACTATGTGAATGACAGTGCAAATATTGGCGGTGGGCTCCGCGAGCGCAAGCGGGCCGCGACGCGGGCGGCGATTACCGCCGTCGCCCGTTCCCTGACGTCCGAGCGCGGCCTCAGCGGCTACACCGTGGAGGATGTCTGCGAACAGGCGGGCATCTCCCGGCGGACCTTCTTCAACTACTTCCCCACCAAGGAAGACGCCATCCTGGGGCACGTGGACGACGAGATGCCCGAGGAAATCTTCACCGATTTCATCCGCGGCGGCGCCAGATCCACCTCCACGCCCGGCGGGATCTCCAACACCTTGCTGCAGGACCTGGTGACGCTGGCGCTGAGGATGTCGGAACGGATGAGTTCCTCCGAAGAGGAAACCCGCCAGCTGATCGGCGTCATCAAAAAAGAACCACAGCTGATGCTCAAGATCATCGGCGCCACCGAAGAACGCGAAGCCCACTTTGGCCGCGTGCTCGCCGCCCGCGAAGGCGTGTCCCCGGACCACCCGGTCGTCCGCATGGCCGTTGTCGCCATGGGCAGCATTGCCCGGCACACCAGCATCGCCTATTTCTCCGAAGGCAACACCCGCTCCTACCAGGACCTGCTGACGGAAAACATCTCCTCCGCGTGCCTGCTCTTTTCACAGCCCCTCAATTTTTCTGAATCATCTTCCGCAGAAGGACAGCCATGAGCACCGCCGTCAGTTCCAAAGCCGCAGCCGGACCGCTGCTGCTGACCCAGAAACGCATCTGGATTATCTTCTCCGCGCTGATCGCCGGCATGCTGCTCTCCAGCCTCGACCAGACCATCGTCTCCACGGCCATGCCCACCATCGTCGGCAAGCTGGGCGGCGTCGAGCACCAGGCCTGGATCACCACCGCGTACCTCCTCGCCACCACCATCGTCATGCCGGTCTACGGCAAGTTCGGCGACATCCTCGGCCGCAGGAACCTCTTCCTCGTCGCCATCGCGCTGTTCACGCTTGCGTCCGTAGGCTGTGCCTTCGCCACGGATTTCTGGGGCTTCGTCGTCTTCCGGGCTATCCAGGGCCTGGGCGGCGGCGGCCTGATGATCCTCTCGCAGGCCATCATCGCGGACATCGTTCCCGCCAAGGAGCGCGGCAAGTACATGGGACCGCTGGGCGCCATCTTTGGCCTCTCGGCCGTGGCCGGACCGCTGCTGGGCGGCTTCTTCGTTGACCACCTCACCTGGGAGTGGGCCTTCTACATCAACATTCCCATCGGCATCGCCGCCTTCACCATCGCCTGGTTCACCCTGACGCTTCCCAACAAGAAAGCCGAAAAGCGGATCGACTTCCTGGGCGTCCTGTTCCTCTCCGTTGCCACCACCTGCCTGATCTTCTTCACGGATTTCGGGGGCAAGAAGGACGAGGGCTGGGATTCGCCCCTGACTTGGGCCTTCGGCGCCGGTCTGGTCCTCGCCGCAGCGGCCTTCGTCGCCGTCGAACGCCGTGCGGAAGATCCGATCATCCCGCTGAGCCTGTTCCGGAACCGGATCTTCGTGAACTCCACGGCCATCGGATTCACCCTGGGCCTGGGCATGTTCGCCGCCATTGCCTTCGTGCCCACGTTCCTGCAGATGTCATCGGGCACCTCCGCCGCGGAGTCCGGGCTCCTCATGCTCCCGATGATGGCCGGCCTGATGGGAACGTCCATCTACTCCGGTGTACGCATCTCCAAGACCGGCAAGTACAAGATGTTCCCGATTCTCGGCGCCAGCCTGACCATCGCCGCCATGCTGTGGTTCACCACATTGTCGGCCGAGACGCCCATCTGGGTCATCTGCGTCCAGCTGTTCCTGTTCGGGTCCGGCCTCGGCCTGATCATGCAGGTCATCGTCCTCGTGGTGCAGAACTCCGTTCCGGCGGACCAGATCGGCACGGCCACCAGCACCAACAACTACTTCCGCGAAGTGGGGGCTGCCCTGGGCGTGGCGGTGTTCGGCTCGATCTTCACCAGCCGGCTGGCGGAGTCCCTGACGAACGCCTTCACTGGCGCCGGAGCGTCGGCCGACCAGGCCTCCCAGTCAACCAAGACGCTGGATCCGCAGACCCTGGGCCAGCTTCCCGGGCAGCTCCGCGACGCGATCGTCAACGCCTACGCCGATTCTCTGGCACCGGTGTTCTGGTACCTCGTCCCGTTCATCGCCGTTGCACTGCTCCTGGCCATCACGCTGAAGCAGATCCCGCTCTCGGACACCGCCGGCATGGTGGCCCGCGGCGAGGCGGTGGGCGGCGAGGAGGCCGAGCTTCTCGAGGCACAGCGGCAATCCGCCACGGTCCAAAAGAGCTGCCGGGGAACTCAGGGCTCGTAGTGGACTGAGTCCCCCGGCAGCAGTGCACGGCGGATGCATTCCCGGTCTCCAGGCTGCAGATCCGGTAACCCGTCCAACGCAAACCAGCCCACGGCCACGGACTCGTCGTCGTTCACCCGCGCCTCACCGGAGACGTGGCGGCAGCGGAACACGATGTCCAGGAAATCGCACACGTCGCCGTTAGGAAACGTCACCGGCCCTACTACGCCGACGGACACCATCCGCTCCGTTTCGGCCACGACGGCGGTCTCTTCGAAGATCTCCCGCAGCAGTCCGGGCGCGGGATGCTCACCGGGCTCGAGCATCCCTGTAATCAAGGTCCACCTGCCGTTGTCGGACCTCTGGCCCAGCAGGATGTGGCCGTCGTCGTTGAACACCACACCCCGCACAGCAGGAACCCACAGCGGGTCGTGTCCGATTTTTTCGCGGAGCTTCAGGACAAATTCGGGTGCCGGCATGGGTTTAGCCTAGCCGGACCGGTGCCCGCGCCGCGCCGGGACCAGTGCCCCTGCCCGCAGCTAACCCGCGGGCAGCAGGACCATCGCCGCGGCTGCCCCCGCCAGCATGAACGGCCCGAATGGTATGGCCGATTTGAGCGTCCCGCGCCGCAGTGCCAGCAGGCCGATGCTCCAAAGGCCGCCGAGCAGGAACGCTGCGAACGTCCCGGCGAAGACATGCGGCCAGCCGAGGTAGCCCAGGTACAGCCCCAGGACGCCGGCGAGCTTCACGTCCCCGAAGCCCATGCCGGGCGGATACACCAGCCGCAGCACGAAGTAGAAGAGCCACAGTACCGCTCCCCCGGCCGCAATCCTCAGCGCGGGCACCCCGAAAAGGCGGGCCGCGCCGTCGGGCAGTCCGGACGGTTCCACCGTCGCGAGGGTGAGCACCGCCCCCAGCAGCAGCACACCGGCGATGCCATAGGAGGGAAAGACAATCCGGTTCGGCAGGAGGTGGTGCCGCACGTCGATGACCGTGAGCCGCACCGCCATCACGGCGAAATAGGCGCACGCGGCCAGCAGCAGCCAGAACGCGAGTGGTGCCGCTTCCCACAGTCCGCCAAGTCGTTGGATCACTCTCGGATGCTACTGGATTGGCCCCGCCGGCCGCTTCGGGCCGCGCGTAAACTGTGGATATGGGGACCTGGGACGCCAAACACCGGCAGGAACACGGCGGCGGTGCGACGCCCACGTCGGCCGTCTCCTTTCGCAACCTTTGCCGCTCGTCCCCGTGGAAATGGCAGTCCCTGCGCTTCGAATACGCCGAAGCTCCCGGCAGCGCCACCGTACGCGCCTGGCTGCGCCGCCCCGGCGCGCTGCGCCTGGAGTCCGACGACGGCACGCTGCTGGGCAGCACCACGGGCATCAATGATTCCCGTGACGGCCTGTACATCAGCGCCACCCGGAAGTCGTGGCTTCTTCCCGCGCACCTGGTGACGCCGGTCTACGACGACGGCGGGCTGGTGCGGCGCCGCCCGGAGGCCGCGTACGGCGAACCCTCGTTCGGAAACGGCCGGTTCGCTGCTGCACTGGATCCGGTGGAGCTGGCGGGAAATGCCCCGGTACCGCTCGAGTTCCCCAACGCCAACGCCGTCGAACTCTTGGAGCCGGTTCAGCAGTTGGCGCACGAAGGCCGCCCGGCGCTGGAAACCGTGGTCTCACCGAATGCGGGGTACCGTCCGCTGGATCCGGCAGCACCCCTGTGCGGACCGGGCCGGACCAGAATCCGCATTGATGCAGGGACCGGAGTGTGTGTCTCCGCCGAACCGCTCGACGCCGAGGGGCAGCTTCCCGGGCACCGCATCCGCATCCTGGCCGTGGATGAGTACATGCTGGACGATCTTTTCGTGGCGGAACCGATGAACCTCACGGATGTGCGCGATCACATCCAGTGGCCGCTGCGTCCCAACCCCGCCTGACGGGCCCCGCCTGACGGGCCACCCGGAATGCGGGGTGCCGCGCAGGTTTTTTCCAACCTGTCGGCCGCAAACTCGTGCCATGTCAACCATGGCTCCAGACGTATCGACACCTGACACGGCCGCCACCGGCAGGACCGGTACCCGGCGCCGTCGGAAGCTGCTGGTGATCCCGCTTTCCCTGCTTTGCGCCCTGGGGTTAGTGCTGGGATATCTCTTCCTTACGGCCAAGCCGGAGGCCAGCACCCCGCTGGGCGCGAGCGCGGTGATCCCCGGCGGAACGGCGCGGGTCAACGGCATCATCCCGCTGGAAAAGGACGGCTGGCTTCCGCCGGAACGCGTCCAGGTCCTGGACGAGGGCCCGTCCGCGGGGACCCACCGGGTGAGGATTCTGGTGCAGTTCACCGCTCTCGAGGGTGAAGGCATCACGCTGGACACGTCGCAGTTCTCGGTGACTGGGCTGGGCGCCAACAGCATTCATCCACTCTGGACGTCACCGGCGAAAGCGCAGCTCCGGCAGGGAGATACAGCGGACGCCACCATGGTCTTTGAGCTTCCCAACCAGGCGATTGCCCTGGTGCTGGAAGGGCCCGGCAACACCCGGCTGTCCCTCGGCCTGTCGCACCACACCAGCTGACGGCGGCGCCGCAGCGGCATAGGCGGGGCCCACATCGGCTAGGCTTCCGGAATGACCGAGCTGATCTCCGTGTGGCCTCCATTCGCGCTCACCTTGGCCACTCCCCGGCTCACGCTGCGGCCACTGCGCGACGACCACATCCCTGCCGCGGTTGAAGCGGCGGCCAGCGGCATCCACGAACAGGGCCGCAACCCGTTCAGCACACCCTGGACCGCTGTCCCGGCCGGCGACCTGGGAGCCAACATGGCCCGCTGGTACTGGCAATGCCGTGCCGCCTCCATCCCCCAGTCCTGGACGCTGACGCTGGGCGTCTGGCACGAGGACACCTTCCTCGGCTGCCAGGACATCGCGGCGAGGGACTTTACGGCGCTCCGCACAGTCGCCACCGGGTCATGGCTGCGGAAGAGCGCGCAGGGCCGCGGCTTCGGCAAGGAGATGCGGGCCGCTGTGGTGCTTTACGCCTTTGACTGGCTTGGCGCAGAAGTCGGCGAATCTGACGCCGCCGACTGGAACGCCGCCTCCCTGGGCGTCTCCCGGTCGCTCGGCTACGAACTGAACGGCGTCACCCGCGTGTCCTGTGGCGGCAAGCAGGAGACGGTTCAACGGGTCCGCCTCACCCCGGAAGGCTTCCGCCGGCCCGACTGGCACCTGAAGGTGGAAGGCCACGAACCCACGGCAGGCTTCCTCCTTGGGGTCGCCGCTGGTTGAGCTGGCCACATTTGGCGAACCGACGTCGGTTCGGCAGTCTCACAAGCTAACCAGCGACGGCGGGGCGCCGTCGCCGCGGAACGCAGCGCCGGCACCCCGCCGGAAGTTACGCCCCTTCGAGCAGGTCCGTGACGAGTGCCGCGATGGGCGAGCGTTCGGAGCGGGTGAGGGTGATGTGGCCGAAGAGCGGGTGGCCCTTCAGGGTTTCGACGACGGCTGCGATGCCGTCGTGCCGTCCGACCCGGAGGTTGTCGCGCTGGGCGACGTCGTGGGTGAGGACGATCTTCGAGTTCTGCCCGATCCGGCTCATAACGGTCAGCAGGACGTTCTTTTCGAGCGACTGGGCCTCGTCCACGATCACGAAGGCGTCGTGCAGTGAGCGTCCGCGGATGTGGGTCAGCGGCATGACCTCCAGCATGCCCCGGTCCATAACCTCCTCCACGACCTCCTGGCTCACGAGCGCGCCCAGGGTGTCGAAAACCGCCTGCGCCCAGGGGTTCATCTTTTCCTGCTCCGAGCCCGGCAGGTAGCCGAGCTCCTGGCCGCCTACGGCGAAGAGCGGGCGGAAGACGATCACCTTACGGTGCTCGCGGCGTTCCAGCACCGCCTCCAGGCCGGCACACAGGGCAAGGGCCGACTTGCCGGTGCCCGCGCGCCCGCCCAGGGACACGATGCCCACCGCGGGGTCCATCAGCAGGTCGATGGCGAGCCGCTGCTCCGCGGAGCGCCCGTGGAGGCCGAAAATGTCGCGGTCCCCCTTGACCAGGCGGACCTGCTTGTCGGCACCGACACGGCCCAGAGCCGAGCCACGGCTGGAGAGCACCACAAGGCCGGTGTTGACCGGCATCTCTGCAGCCGCCGGGATGAAGACCGGTTCGTGTCCGTAGAGCGTGGAGATCTCCTCGTCGCTCGCATCGATCTCGGCGACGCCGGTCCAGCCGGAGTCCTTAACGAGCTCGTTGCGGTATTCGTCGGCCAGCAGGCCCATGGCCGAGGCCTTGACCCGCATGGGGAGATCCTTGGACACCACGGTGACGTTGCGCCCCTCATTGGAGAGGTTCTTGGCGACGGCGAGGATGCGGCTGTCGTTGTCCCCGCCGCGGAACCCGGCCGGCAGGACTTCGGCCGAGATGTGGTTCATCTCGATCATGAGCGTACCGCCGGCTTCGCCCAGCGGGATGGGCTGGTTCAGCCCGCCGTGCTGGATGCGAAGGTCATCAAGGAGCCGGAGCGCCTTCCGTGCGAAGTAGCCGAGTTCGGGGTCATGCCGCTTCCCTTCAAGTTCGGTGATCACCACGATCGGCACAATGACTTCGTGCTCCGCGAACCGCAGCAGGGCGCGGGGGTCGGAGAGCAGCACCGAGGTGTCGATGACGAAAGTGGAGACTGATGGCTGGGATTCAGTCTGTGGGCCGGAAACAGCATGACCGGCTGCGGCGTCTTTCGTGTCCGCACCGGTCTTTGAATTGGCTCGCTTGGCGCGAGAGGTAGCCTTCTCACCCTTGTCCGTGATGACGTCGGGCAGTTGTTCAGAAATAGCCACATCGACTCCAGCCCCGGGGCGCTGCCCGGAATTGTTATTGGTGAGGCGGCTCGGCCACGAGGCCGGATCCGGCCTCCCATACAACCGGTGCGAAGAATCGCTCCATGTACTGGCCTCCCCGATCAGCCGGCGGTTTGCCTGCTGATGGATTCAACGTAATTCGCCCCGAACTAATTTCCAACGTCTTCTTCCGGCGATTCCTGTTGCCGGCGTGTGAATTCGGCGTGAACGGCGGCGGCTGAACGACGGCGGCGGGGGCGGATGCCAACAGACGCCAACAACGCTACGAACCGAAGCGCCGCTGCCTGCCCGCGTAGTCCCGCAGGGCGCGAAGGAAATCCACCTTCCGGAAGGCCGGCCAAAGGGCCTCGCAGAAGTAAAACTCGCTGTAGGCGCTCTGCCACATCAGGAAGCCGGAGAGGCGCTGCTCGCCGGAGGTCCGAATGACCAGGTCCGGATCAGGCTGGCCACGGGTGTAGAGGAAGCGCGAGATGTCCTCCACGCTCAGGGAGTCGGCAAGTTCACTGATGTCCGCCTTGTGCGCCACGGCGTCGTGCAGCAGCTCGCGTACCGCGTCCACGATCTCGCGCCGGCCGCCGTAGCCAACGGCCACATTCACGTGCAGCTTCTCCCGCACCGGCGTCCGGGCCGTGAGCGTGGTCAGGCGGTCCGCCAGGTAATCCGGGAGCAGCTCCGGGGCGCCCATGGCGTGGACCGAAATGTCGGCGTCGTCATCGAGTCGGTCCAGCGTGTTGGCGATTATGCCCATGAGCAGGTCCAGCTCCTCGCCGGAACGGTTCATGTTGTCCGTGGAGAGCATATACAGCGTGACCACCCTGACGCCCAGCTCCTGGCACCAGCCGAGGAACTCATGGATCTTGTCCGCGCCGGCTTGGTGGCCCTGGCTGGTGGGGGCATTGAACTGCCGGGCCCAGCGCCGGTTGCCGTCGACCATCACGCCGATGTGCCGGGGGATCCGCTCCGGCTCCAGGGAGCGGAGAAGCTTGCGCTCATAGAAGCCATAGAGGAACCCGGGCCATTCCATCCGGAGACTCACCTGACTTCCTCTGTCCGACTTTTGTGCAAGTCCTAGGCTACCGCTCGAAGGCTGCGGCCGCGTGCAGGTGGCTGCCTGAATCCCCACCGAACGAGCCGCAACGACCCGGCAATCAAGATGTTACCGGAAAGTAACTTACTGAGCCGTAGGTTATTCTGGATGACATGAAAAGCAACGCCCAGAACGGCGGACCGGAGCCGTCGAAGGCAGAACCCACCCCCGTGGACGACGCCGCGGCACGCATCGCGGACCTGCTGACGATCAAGCCCAAGTGGCGGGGATGGATCCACACGATCACCGCGCCGTTCGCCCTGGCTGCCGGTATCGTCCTGGTTGCGGTGGCGCCAACCGCAGACCGCAAGATCACGTCCGCCATCTACGCCCTCACCGGTGTCCTTCTGTTCGGCATCAGCGCTGTGTACCACCGCGGCAACTGGTCCCCCGGCGTCAAACGCGTCCTCAAACGGCTGGACCATACCAACATCATGCTGGTGATCGCCGGCAGCTACACGCCGCTCGCGTGGAGCCTCCTGGACAGGACGACGGCGGAGTTCCTGCTCTGGCTGATCTGGTCCGCCGCAATCCTGGGCGTGCTGTTCCGGCTGTTCTGGACCGACGCCCCCCGCTGGCTGTACGTGCCCATCTACATCGGCCTCGGCTGTGGATCCCTCTTCTACCTGCCCGCCTTTTTCGCGGCGAGCGTTCCGGCGGCGCTGCTGATCTGCGTCGGCGGGGCCCTGTACATTGCCGGGGCAGTGTTCTACGCCCTCAAGAAGCCCAATTTCAGCTACCGGCACTTCGGCTTCCACGAGCTGTTCCACGCGTTCACGGTGCTGGCCTTTGCCGCGCACTTCGCGGCCATCCTCATTGCAGTGCTGAGCTGACGCGTTTCAGCGCCGCCTCGACGGTCGCCACGGGCCGGTCGCAGACCATGCCGCGGCAGACGTAGACGAGCGGCGCACCGCCGGGCCCGGCCGGCCTCTGCCGCAGCAGCGGCACGTCGGCCGGCTTCCCGCCGTCGTCCGCCTCAGCCTCCCCTACCGCCACCACCAGCCCCGGACTCGGGGACAGCAGCAGCGCGCGGTGGAGGGCATCCCGTTCGGGACCGGCAGGTCCGACGACGGCGGCCTCCAGCGGTCCGGCCAGCGCGGCCTGCGCTGTGGCCAGCAGCCAGCCCGCCACCCGCGGTGCCCGCGTTGCGAGCGGGGGCACCAGGACGAGGATGCTCCCGGCCATGGTCCGGTGTTCCGCGGAACCGGACAGGGCAGCATAGCCAAGCACGGCCCCGGCAAAGGCCGCAACCCCGCTGGGCGTGGCGTTGTCAAAGAAGTCCAGCCCGGGCTTCCCACCCTGGGCGCTGACCACCTGCGCCGATTCCCCAGCCGAGTCGGCGAGCCGCCCGCCGTCCACGAACCGGGTGCACGCCGCCTGGATCACCGCCTCGGCCAGCGTGTACCAGCGCGGCGAGCCCGTGGCCGAATACAAAGCCAGGGAGCCGTCCGCGCAGAACGCATAGTCCTCCAGCAGGCCGCCGATCCCCCGGGCCGCGCCGCCATGTGAAACCCGGACCAGCTTCCCTGTTGCCCGCACCCCTGCGGCCGACTCCTCCGGCGCCGGCCGCCAGTGGACCCGTTCCAGATATCCGGCGATCCGGCCGGCTGCCGTCACGAGGTCCGGCCGGTCCAGGACTGCCCCGGCTTCCGCGAGCGCAGCCACGGCGAGCCCGTTCCAGCCCGCCACCACCTTTTCGTCCCGCGCAGGCTGCGGCCGGCGCGCCCGGGCTTCCCGGAGCCTGGGCATCACGTCCAGCCAGAGCCGTGCCTCGTCACCGTCCAGCGCCCGGCCCGGGTGCAGCGGCGAGCCGAGCTCCGAGACGGTGCCCCGGCTACCGACGTTCATCATCCAGGCGACGGCCGCGGCGTCCTCCGCGCCAAGCTCCCGCTCCAGCTCATCGGGGGTCCAGAGGTAGCTGGCCCCTTCGTGGTGCTCCCCGTGCACCACGGTGTCGGCATCCAGCGAGGATGCCAGGCCTCCTTCCGGCAGCCCCAGCGCGGAGAGCATCCAGTCGGCGGTGCGCGCCGCAACGTCGGCGGCCTCGGCGGCCGGGAACCCGGCCGTTCCGCCGAGCCTGACCCAGTGCACGTAGACGCGCAGCAGCTGGGCGTTGTCGTACAGCATCTTCTCGAAGTGCGGAACGGACCAGTCACGTGCCACCGAATAACGCGCGAAGCCGCCGTCGAGCTGGTCGAAGAGCGCCGAGCGGGCCATGGCCGCGAGGGTGCGCCCGGCCATCTCCCTGGCCTCTTCGGCGGTGTCCGAGGGCACCGCCGCGTGCCGGACCAGGAACTCCAGAACGGCCGACGGCGGGAACTTGGGGGCGGTGCCGAACCCGCCGTCGTCGGGGTCTTCGGACCCGGCCAGGGAGCGCACGGCGGCGGCCAGCAGTCCGGCGTCGAGCAGTTCCGGCGGGCGGGAGACGTCCACGGCCGCAGCCAGCTGCACCTGGCCCATGTTCTGCGCGAGGGAGCGGGCGTTCTCCTCCACGGCGCCGCGGCGCTCCGTCCACGCCTCATGCACGGCCTCGAGGAGCTGGCGGAAGGAGGGCCGCCCGGGCATGGGCCGCGGCGGGAAGTAGGTGCCGGCATGGAAGGCCCGGCCCTCCGGGGTCAGGAACACGGACATGGGCCAGCCGCCCTCGCCGCTGATGGCCTGCGTGGCGGCCATGTAGACGGCGTCGACGTCCGGACGCTCCTCGCGGTCCACCTTGACCGCCACGAAATGGCCGTTCAGGTAGTCAGCGGTGGCCTGGTCCTCGAAGGATTCCCGGGCCATGACGTGGCACCAGTGGCAGGCGGCGTAGCCGATGGAAAGGAACACGGGGACGTCACGGGACGCGGCACTCGCAAAGGCGGCGTCCCCGAAGGGCTGCCAGTGCACCGGGTTGCCGGCGTGCTGGCGCAGGTAGGCAGAGGGTTCCGTGCCAAGGGCATTGCGCTCCCCCGGCCTGGACTCCCGTGACCCGGGCTGCCCTGATCCGGGCTCAGGTGTCGGCGCGGCCTGCATTGCCGTTGGCGGCATCGTCGCGGGAGATGTCCGCGGCCTCGGCGGCAGCCATCCGTTCCTCCTCCACCTGGGCGCGGTACCGCACCCGGCGGATGCGGCGCACCATATCCACGATCAGCAGCGCGGTGAGCACCACAATGAAGGCGGTCAGCAGGAATCCCAGCAGGCCGGGCGTGACCTGGTCCTGGGACAGGCCGGGGCGCAGCGACGGCGATGGTGCCGGGGACGATGCCAGGGCGATGAGCAAATGGTGCACTGTTCAAACCTTCTCAAGGCTGGGGCCGCCGTCCGCCGCGTGGGCTAACGCCTGGCCCGTTGGTACGCGCGCAGCCGCGGCCGCTTCGGCCGCCACGCTGTCTTCTACGCGGGATAGAAAATGTCTCTTGTCTCTATCTTAGCCCCGCGAAGAGGTCCTTTTCCGGCAGCTCCGAGGCTACCTTCGACTGGATCAGCGTGTAGTCCTCCCAGGGCCAGGCGCGCGCCTGCATCTCCGCTGACACGGCGAAGAAGAAGCCCAGCGGGTCCACCTGGGTCCGGTGGGCCCGGAGGGCGTCGTCGCGGGCTGCAAAGAAATCGCCGCAGTCCACCTGGGTGGTTGTGTCATGGGCGGGCGGCGGCGGCGTGTGCCCTTCAGCGTCGGCCTCGAGCCAGGCGGCAAGGCGCTGGGCGTAGGGCGACTGGAGCCCGGCCTCCTCCAGGGCAAAGTGCAGGGCACGGAAGCGTTCCGGGCTGAAGGCGCGGTCGTAGTAGAGCTTGCTCGGCTCCCACGCATCACCGGTGCCGGGATACCTGTCGGGGTCCCCTGCGGCCTCAAAGGCCTCCACCGCAACCCGGTGCGCCATGATGTGGTCCGGATGCGGGTAGCCGCCATTTTCGTCATAGCTGACGATGACGTGCGGCTTGAAGTCCCGGACCAGCCTGACGAGGGGGCCCGCGGCCCGTTCCAAGGACTGCAGCGCGAAGCAACCGGCCGGCAGGGGCGGGAGCGGATCGCCTTCGGGCAGGCCCGAGTCCACGAAGCCCAGCCAGCGCTGCCGGATACCCAGGATCCGGGCGGCCTCGTTCATTTCGAGGCGGCGGGCTCCGGCCATGTCGCGCTTCGGATGGGGCTCGCCCTCCATGGCCGGGTTCTGGATGCCACCGCGTGAGCCGTCCGTGCAGGTGGCGACCATAACGTCCACACCGGCCGCGGCGTACATTGCCATGGTGGCTGCGCCTTTGCTGGATTCGTCATCCGGGTGGGCGTGGACGGCCAGCAGGCGAAGCTCTGACGACTGGTTGGTGGACGCTGTCATCTGGGACTGCTCCTCTTTCTCCTGGGACTCACTGCAATGCTGACGCCGGATATTTCCCCGGGGGAATCGCCACTAAACTGGAAGGGTGACTACCGAGGACAAGTCGGGCACTGCCCAGCCTGCAGACATTAGCCTAGCCAATCGCTATGGCCGTCCCAAGCGCAGGATGTCCGGAACGGCCAAGCGCTGGGCGGGTATTGCGGCGGTGGCAATCGGGATGGGCTTTCTGGCCTGGGTGTCCACGTCCAATGCCACCGCGTCGGTGACGTTCAAGGACATCGGCTACCGGACCACGGATGCCACCCAGGCCGAGGTGGACTTCCAAGTGACGAGGGAACCCGGCACGGCAGTCAAGTGCGCCATCAAGGCGCTCGATTCCAAGTTCGCCGTGGTCGGCTGGAAAGTGGTCGACATTCCGCCCATTGAGCAGGACGCGCAGGGGCAGACTGCCGACGGCGGGCGCACCCTCGCCCAGCGGGTTGTCCTGCGCACCGAATCGCAGGCCGTCTCGGGCGTCGTGGACAGCTGCTGGATCCCGAAGCCCTCGGCCTCCTAGGGCCCGCCTGGAGCCCGCAGGAAAACGGGCAGCAGAAGAAGGTTGTGACCCACGCCGCTTTGCTGTTGGGTTTACTCCACGGGATTGACTACAATGGATCAATACCTTTACCCCGCTGAGATGGTTACTGAGTTCCACAGGTGGCCACCGTGGCGGGGTGTTTGTTTGTATGACCGCTTGTACACCCACTAGAGGAGAAGTCCGTGTCTACCACTAACAGCGCGCCTGCAGCTTGGCTTACCCAGGAAGCTTTTGACCGCCTGAAGGCAGAGCTGGACCACCTTTCCGGCCCCGGCCGTGCGGAAATCGTCCAAAAGATCGACGCCGCGCGCCAGGAGGGTGACCTCAAGGAGAACGGCGGATACCACGCTGCGAAGGAAGAGCAGGGCAAGATCGAGGCCCGCATCCGCCAGCTGACCGTCCTGCTCCGCGACGCCCACGTCGGCGAGTCACCGGCCGACGACGGAATCGTTGAGCCCGGCATGATCGTCGTCGCCCGCATCGCCGGTGACGAGGAGACCTTCCTGCTCGGCTCCCGCGAAATCGCCGGCGACTCCGACCTGGACGTCTTCAGTGATAAGTCCCCGCTCGGCGCCGCGATCATGGGTCACAAGGAGGGCGACAAGCTCAGCTACACCGCCCCCAACGGCAAGGACATCCCGGTGGAGATCATTTCCGCCAAGCCCTACTCGGGCTGACACCGCATCCGTCCGCGGTCGCAGCAAACGCACGACGCCGGCCTCCCCGCTTTCGGGGACGGCCGGCGTCGTGCTTTAAGACGCGCTAAAGGCATTCAGCGCCGGGATGCCCGCGCCCGCAGCACGACGGCGGCCAGGACGCCGCCTGCGGCGCCGCCGACGTGGGCCTGCCAGGACACGTATCCTGCCATGTTCGGAATGATCCCGAAGAGGATGCTGCCGTAGGCCAGGAACAGCACCACCGAGAGAAGGATCTGCCACCAGCTGCGGTTGAAGAATCCGCGCACCAGGAGAAACGCGAACAGGCCAAAGACCAGGCCGGACGAGCCCACGGTGACCCCGCCGGCGCCAATTAGCCAAACGGCCAGCCCGGAGCCCAGCCAGCTGCAGGCAACGGCCGTGAGGAAGACCCGGATCCCGGACAGAAACACCAGGAACCCGAAGACGATCAACGGCAGCGCATTGGACAGCACGTGATTGAGGTTGGCGTGCAGCAGCGGGAAGGTGAACACGTCCAGGATCCCGTCGGCGCTTCTGGGCCTGAGCCCGAAGACACGTTCAGCGAGTGCAGCAGCACCGTGTTGAGCAGCTCGACGGCGAACAGGAGCGCCACGAACGATCCCACCACCAGCAGCCCGCCCTTGGCACGGGCGGCAGCCGTTTCCCTGGTGGCGGGTGCCTCTCCCGGGCTGTCCAGCATGGTGGCTCCTAGTGCACCACGATTGGCTGGAAGCCCTCGGCGCGCAGGGCGCCGAGGACCTGTTCGCCGTGCTCGTGGCCCTTGGTCTCGAGGTTCACGGTGATGGAGACGTCGCCCATGCTGATGGAGCCGCCCACGCGGGTGTGGTCGAGGCCGGTCACGTTGGCGTCGTTCTCGGCGATGATGCGGGCAATGGTGGCCAGCGAGCCCGGGCGGTCATCAAGCATCATCCGCACGGTCATGTACCGGCCGGCGGCGGAGAGCCCGCGCTGGATCACCTTGAGCATCAGCATGGGGTCGATGTTGCCGCCGGACAGGACGACGGCGGTTGTTCCGGGGTTCTCGATCTTGCCGTCCATGAGGGCCGCCACCCCCACCGCACCGGCGGGCTCGACGACCATCTTGGCGCGTTCCAGCAGGAAGATCAGGGCCCGGGCCAGGGAGTCTTCGCTGACGGTGACCACATCATCCACCAGTTCGCGGATGATGCTGAACGGCAGCTGCCCGGGCCGGCCCACGGCGATGCCGTCGGCCATGGTGGAAACCTTCTTGAGCGGCACCAGGGCGTCCGCTGCCAGCGACGGCGGGTACGCGGCCGCGTTTTCTGCCTGGACGCCGATGATGCGGATGTCACGGCCGAGTTCCTTGGCGCGGGCCTTGACGGCCACCGCGACGCCGGCCAGCAGGCCACCGCCGCCGACGCCCATCAGGATGGTGTCGACGTTGGGTACCTGCTCGAGGATCTCCAGCCCCAGGGTGCCCTGGCCGGCCACGACGTCCACGTTGTCGAAGGGGTGGACGAAAACTGCGCCGGTATCGTCGGCATAACGCTGGGCCTCTGCCAGGGCCTCATCGACGTTGTGTCCGTGCAGGACCACCTCGGCGCCGTGGCTGCGCGTCGCGGCGAGTTTGGGCAGTGCAACACCGAGCGGCATGTAGATGCGGGCTTTAATGCCCAGGCTCTTCGCGGCGACGGCCACGCCCTGCGCGTGGTTGCCGGCGGAAGCCGCCACCACGCCGCGCTTCTTGTCCGATTCGGAGAGGCGCGCCATCCGCACGTAGGCGCCGCGCACCTTGAAGGAGCCGGCGCGCTGCAGGTTCTCGCACTTGAAGTAAACCTCGCCGCCCACCATGGCGCCCAGGGCCCGGGAAGACTCCACCGGGGTCCGCGCAATAATCCCGTCCAGCAGCTTCTGCGCCTCAAGGACATCGTCCAGCGTGACGGGAAGGCTTTCGGGGGTGTTCACGAACTATTCTCCTTTGGGTGATTCGACGTCGGCACCGGGAGCGGCCTTGCCGCCCGGGGTGCCGTGTGCAGTGCCGGCAGCGTTGCCGTGGCCGGACTGCGAGCCCGGCAGCGGGACATCCTTGAAGGTGTTGTCCTCGTCGGCTGGGGTCGGGCCTGCGGTACCCGCGGCAGCCGGCACAAGTTCATGTTCCCACGTTCTGCCAGCAATATACCGAATCGCCGAATTTGCTACGGCCAGGATGGGGACCGAGAACAGCGCCCCGGGGATGCCGGCGAGGTAGGAACCGGCGGCAACGGACAGAATCACGGCCACCGGGTGCAGGGCGACGGCCTTGCCCATGACCAGTGGCTGCAGGATGTGGCTTTCCAGCTGCTGCACCAGCAGCACGATGCCCAGCATGATCAGTGCGTTGACCGGGCCGTTGGCCACGAGGGCCAGCAGCACCGCGATGGCACCCGTCACGAGCGCACCGACGATGGGGATGAAGGAGCCGATGAAGACCAACACGGCCAGGGGCAGTGCCAGCGGTACCCCGATGATCGCCGCGCCCGCGCCGATGCCGACGGCGTCCACGAAGGCCACGAACATCTGGATCCGCGCATAGCTGACCATGGACGCCCAGCCGCGCCGCCCGGCGCCGTCAGTGGCGACGCGGGCCCGACGGGGCAGGAGCCGGACCAGGAACGCCCAAATGCGGCTGCCTTCGAGGAGGAAGAAGATCAGGATGAACAGTGCCAGGACCATACCGGCAGCGAAGTGCCCGGCCGTGCTACCGAAGGAGAGCGCTCCGCTGAGGATGCTGCTGCTGTTGTTCTGCAGCGCCGCCGTGGCCTCCTTGATGTACTGGTCGATCTGCGCCGCACTCAGGTGCAGCGGCCCCTGGGACAGCCAGTCCTGAATCTGCTGGATTCCGGTCAGCGCCTGGTTCCACAGCTCCTGGAAACCGAGGGCCAGCTGCCGGCCCACCAGGGCAAGGGAACCGGCGATGAGCCCGATGAAGCCCAGGACCGTGATGGCGACGGCGCCCCCGTTGGGGACACGCGACTCCCGCAGCCTCCGCACCACGGGGCTCAACAGGCCGGCAAGCAGTGCCGCCACCATGACGGGAATGATGAGGAAGCTGACCTTGGCCAGCAGCCAGACCAGGGCACCCGTGATCAGCAGAATCAGCCCCAGCCGCCAGGCCCATGCCGCCGCAATGCGCACGCCGTAAGGAATGTCCTGCTCAAGGTCACGGTCGGTCCTGATGCGCCGCGGCTCCAGGCGTCCGAAGGGCCGGGCAGCGCCTGGTGTGCTCGCCCCGCCCGTGGCACTGCCACTGCCTGTCGTGTTGGCTGCGTCCTCTGGTGTGGCGTCCTTTGCTGGCGTCATAGCCCAATACTTCCCTAGCCGCCCGGCTATGGGAAACGCGCCACGGCCCGACTGTGCACTGCCCAGGTCGGTCACCGCGCAGGTCGGTCACCGCGCGGGTCAGTCACTGCCCAGGGCGGGCACTCCTCGGCTTAGGCACCAGCGAGGTCAGCGCGGATACCCCAGGTGATGGTGAACGAGTCCCCCGGCGTCAGCCAGCGGAGGCTGTCCCCGGAGTTGAAGGCATTGGCCGGACCCGTCATCGGTTCCACTGCCACGGCCGCGGACCGGCCCGGGTAGATGCGGCTGACAAACACGTGGACGAACGCGCAGGTTTCGTCCTGCCACAGGCTGACGCTGCGGCCGTCCGGCGCGGTCAGCGTGTGGCGGGCGATCCCGCCGTCGAACGCCAGATCCGTCAGGGCGGCGTCGAGATCCAGGTCCCCCACCGTCCTTCCCTGCCGCAGGTCGCTGTCCGCGGACACGGGTTCGGAGCTGCGCGGGATGAGCCGCTCATCCGCCACCAGCCGCGTTGCGGCGTCCACCGTCAGCGTGAGGTCCTCGGAGGGGACATCGCCGATCCGGAGGTACGGGTGCGCGCCCAGCACGAACGGCGCCTCGGCCTCGGAATCGTTGACCAGCGTTTGCCGCACCTCCAGGCCCAGGTCCTCGGCCAGGGCGTACTCTACGCGGTGCCGCAGCAGGAAGGGGTAGCCGTGCTGGGGGAAGACGGTCGCCTCGAGGGTCACGGCAAACTCGGATTCGGCGACCAGCGAGTACGACGCGTTGCGCAGGAGCCCGTGGCTGGCGTTGTTTTTGGAAACCTCGGTGATATCCAGCTGCTGCTTCTTGCCGTTCAGGTGCCAGACGCCGTCCTCTATCCGGTTGGCCCACGGCGCCAGGGTGATGCCCGTGGCGCCGGGCGGAATGACGGAGTCCCCGTAGGACTCCGTCAGCTGGACATCTCCGCGGCTGTACCACCGCAGCCCGGCAGCCAGCTCGGTGACCACGGCGAGCGCATCGCCGCGCCTGAGCTCGTACTGCCTGCCCGTGGCGTAGCGCTGCTGGGTCGTCGGGGCATCGCTGGCCGTCGGGGAATCGCTGGTTTCGGAAGTCGCGCCGGGAGTCATGGACCTACCGTACAACGCCCGCCCCACAACGCATGCACCACCTCGAAGGAGCAGCTCCTGTTATCTTTTGTTAGAAAGTATTTGTTTTTGATCGCTTTGTGCCACAATGGGAAGAGCCATAAACAGTGACCGGGCGCACAGCCAGCTGAGCTCGCAGGGAAAGGAGGATCAACATGCTCGCAACGCAGCGCCAGCACCGCATCCTCCAGGAACTCGACGCCGAAGGCACCGTCCGCGTGGCGGCACTGGCGGACCTGCTCCGCGTGTCCGAAATGACCGTCCGGCGCGACATCGACGCGCTCGACGCCGAAGGCCAACTGCTGCGGGTTCATGGCGGCGCCACACGCGCTGCGGCGTTCAGTGCACTCGAGCCGGGGTTCGGCGCCAAGTCGGCCCGGGAAACGGAGGCGAAACGGGCCATCGCCGCGGAGGCCCTCACGCTGCTCCGCCCCGGCATGACCCTGCTGGTTTCCGGCGGCACCACCACCCATGAGCTCGCGCGGCTGCTCCCCCGGGACCTCGGGCTCACGGTGGCCACCAACTCCCTCATGGTGGCTAGCGCCCTGGAGTCGGCAGGCGACGGCGGCATCCGCACCGTGGTCCTGGGCGGCCAGCGGACACCCTCCGAGGCCCTTGTGGGCCCGGTAACGGTGCACGCACTGGACACCCTGCATGCCGACCTGTGCTTCATGGGCGTGCACGGCTTCGACCCGAAGGCCGGCATCACCTCACCGAACCTCCTCGAGTCCGAGGTCAACGCCGCCATGATCGCGGCGTCGGACAAGGTGGCAGTGCTCGCAGACGCCACGAAGTACGGGAGCGTGGGGCTCGCCGGGATCTCCCCGCTGTCAGCTGTCGGCATCCTCATCACCGACGACCGGATCAGCACAGGCTCCGCCGGCCCGGCCGCCGAGGAGCTGCTCCGGCAGTCCGTTGGCGAGCTGCGGCTGGCACATATAACTGCTGCCCCCGGGATCCCCGCTCCCGCAACACCAGACCCCTTAAGACCAGCCCCCTCCACTCCCCGCCTCCCGGACGGCCAGACGCCGTCGGCTACCGCGTACAAAGGAAATGACGCATGACCCACATCACCAGTACCCAGCTCGCCGACGGCCGCGAATTGCTCTATTTCGACGACGCCGGTTCGCCCCGCCCGCGCTCCGTCGAGGCGAGCCAAGACCAAAGGGACCTTCCGCCCCGCGGGGAGCCCGGCGAAGTCCGGTACGACGCACTGACCGGCGAATGGGTGGCCGTGGCCGCGCACCGGCAGACGCGCACTCACCTGCCGCCCGCTGACCAGTGCCCCATCTGCCCCACCACGGGCGCCAACCCGTCGGAGATCCCTGCCCCGGACTACGACGTCGTGGTGTTCGAGAACCGCTTTCCCTCCCTCGGCCCGGCCCTGGGCCCGGTCCCCGCCAACCCTGGCTGGGGCACCACGGGCCCCGCCTTCGGACGGTGCGAGGTTGTCACCTTCACCCCGGAACACACGGGATCCTTCAGCGGCCTGAGTGAAACCCGCGCCCGCACCGTGGTGGAGGCGTGGGCGCACCGGACGGCAGCCCTCAGCGCCCTTCCAGGCATCAAGCAGGTCTTTCCGTTCGAGAACCGGGGCGCGGACATCGGCGTCACCCTGCACCACCCGCACGGCCAGATCTACGCCTACCCCTACGTCACGCCGCGCGCCTCCGTCATGGGCGCCGCTGCGCGCAGGTTTTATGACGACGCCGGCGGGCGGCAGACGCTGACCGGCTCGCTGCTGCGCTCCGAACGGGAGGACGGCAGCCGGATGGTGCTGGAAAGCGACAGCTTCAGCGCGTACGTTCCGTTCGCGGCCAGGTGGCCGCTGGAAATCCACCTCGTTCCGCACCGCCAGGTCCCCGACCTGGCCGGACTGACCGGCGAGGAGAAGGACGAGCTGGCCCACGTCTACCTGGACCTGCTCAAGCGCCTCGACGCCCTCTACCCCACCCCGACGCCCTACATTTCGGCCTGGCACCAGGCCCCGGTGGATGACCTGCTGCGCCCCGCCGGCTACCTGCACCTGCAGCTGACCTCCCCGCGCCGCGCGGCAGACAAGCTCAAGTTCCTGGCCGGCTCCGAGGCGGCCATGGGCGCCTTCATCAACGACACCACCCCCGAACAGGTGGCGGAACTACTCCGCTCGGTCACCGTTCCGGCATCCCCGGCCGAGGCGCTCGCTCCGGCCGCCCCCGGCCTCATCGAAGGAGCCCACGCATGACCGCCCCCGCCACCACCGGCCTCGCTGCCCAGTTCAACTCGGCGTTCGGCCGCCAACCCGACGGCGTGTGGCAGGCCCCCGGCAGGGTCAACCTGATCGGCGAACACACTGACTACAACGAGGGCTTCGTGCTGCCGTTCGCGATTGACAGGACCGCCCGCGTGGCCGTGGGGGTCCGCCCCGACTCCACCCTCCGGCTGCTCTCGACTTACGGCGACCAGGGAATCACGACGGCGGACACCTCTTCGCTGGCGGGCCCGGCGGCCAAGGGCTGGACCAAGTACCCGCTGGGCGTCATCTGGTCCCTGCAGCAGCGCGGCATCGACGTCCCTGGCCTGGACCTGCTGCTGGACTCCGACGTACCCCTCGGCGCCGGCCTGTCCTCCTCACACGCCATTGAATGCGCGGTGATTTCGGCACTCAATGACCTCACCGGCGCAGGCCTGGGACCGGAGGACATGGTGCTGGCCACGCAGCGCGCGGAGAACGACTTCGTCGGTGCACCCACGGGCATCATGGATCAGTCCGCCTCCCTGCGCGGTTCGAAGGGCCACGCTGTGTTCCTGGACTGCCGCGACCAGAGCGTCCAGCTGGTCCCCTTCGAGGCCGAGGCTGCCGGCCTCGTCCTGCTGGTCATCGACACCAAGGTTTCCCATTCCCATGCCGACGGCGGCTACGCCTCCCGCCGTGCCTCCTGTGAACTGGGCGCCGAGGTGCTGGGCGTCAAGGCTCTGCGCGATGTCACGCCGGGGGACCTGGAGGAAGCCAGCGGGCTGCTGGACGAGGTCACCTTCCGCCGTGTCCGGCACGTCGTCACCGAGAACGACCGCGTGCTGCAGACCGTGGAACTCCTGGGGCAGCAGGGCCCGTCGGCTATCGGCGCCCAGCTCGACGCCAGCCATGCATCCATGCGCGACGACTTCGAAATCTCGTGCGCCGAACTCGATCTCGCCGTCGAGGCCTCCCGGGCAAACGGCGCCATTGGCGCCCGGATGACCGGCGGAGGTTTCGGCGGCGCCGCCATCGCCCTGACCCCGGTGAGCGAGGAGCAGCAGGTGCGTACCGCCGTCGTACGGTCCTTTGCCGAGGCGGGGTACACCGCGCCGGACATCTTCACGGTCACTCCGGCGGCCGGGGCCATGCGGCTGGCGTAGCTGTTCATGCGGACGTACGGGCGTAGGCTGGTCGCATGCCTGAAGCAGTCATTGTTTCAACCGCCAGGAGCCCGATCGGCCGCGCCTTCAAGGGCTCGCTGAAGGACGAGCGGCCGGACGATCTGGCCGCGGCCATGGTCAGGGCGGCGCTGGCCAAACTGCCGGCATTCGACCCTACCGGGGACAGCGGGCCGGGCCTGGACGACCTGTACCTCGGCTGCGCCGAACCGAGCGGCGAGGCCGGTTCCAACATGGCCCGCGTCGTCACCATTCTCGCCGGTTTGGACAACGTGCCCGCCGCCACCGTCAACAGGTTCTGCGCCTCCAGCCTGCAGACGCTCCGGATGGCCTTCCATGCCATCCGGGCGGGCGAGGGCCAGGCGTTCGTGGCGGCCGGCGTCGAAGCCGTGTCGCGCTACCAGGACTGGGCCGGGGCGGGCGAAACCGGAGCAGGGAACCACAACCCGCTGTTCGAACCGGCCCGCCACCGGACGGCCGCGCGCGCCGAGTCGAACACGCCCTGGACGGATCCCCGGCTGGGCGGCCGGATGCCGGACATCTATATCGCCATGGGCCAGACGGCCGAGAACGTGGCCACCTCCTACGGGATCAGCCGCGCGGACCAGGACGAATGGGCGGTGCTGAGCCAGAACCGTGCCGAGGCCGCGATCCACTCCGGCTTCTATTTCCGCGAAATCACGGCCTACGAGCGGCGGGACGGCACGCTGGTGGACCGGGACGATTCGCCGCGGCCCGGCGTGACCCTCGGCGCCGTCAGCGCCCTGCAGCCGGTCTTCCGGCGGGAGGGCACTGTCACCGCAGGCAACGCGTGCCCGCTCAATGACGGCGCCGCCGCCCTGGTCGTCATGAGCTACGACCTCGCCCGGGACCTGGGGCTCGAGCCGCTGGCAAAAATCGTCTCCACTGCCGCCACCGCCCTGTCCCCAGAGCTGATGGGGATGGGGCCGGTGGAAGCCTCCCGGCAGGCGCTCGCCCGCGCCCGCCTGGACATCGACGACATCGATCTGGTGGAGCTCAACGAGGCCTTCGCCGTCCAGGTGGTGGCCAGCGCCCGCGAACTGAAAATCGACCCCGCGAAGCTCAACGTGCACGGCGGCGCCATCGCGCTCGGCCATCCGTTCGGCATGACCGGCGCACGGATGACCACCACGCTGCTCAACGGACTGCGCGAGACGGACGGAACGCTGGGCCTCGCAACTTTGTGCGTCGGCGGCGGGCAGGGCATGGCCGTGGTGCTGGAGCGCCTCACCTAGCCTCCCCGTTGGAGTTTTTGTACAGATAATGGCTCCAAAAATGGCCCCTCAAGTCCCAATAAGTGGACAAAAAACTCCAGCCTTAACGCGAGAGTGGGCCCCGCCGGTTGGCGGGCCCACTCTCTGTTGGTGCTGTTAAGTTGCTGGTGCTATTGAATTACGACGGCGGGATGCCGGCTAGTCGTCGCCCCGGAGGATGGCCAGCAGGCGGATGATTTCCACGTACAGCCACACGAGCGTCACGGTAAGGCCGAAGGCGGCGGTCCAGGAGAAGCGCTCCGGCGCTCCGCTCCGGACGCCCGCCTCAATGCTGGTGAAGTCCATGATCAGCGAGAACGCGGCGAGGCCGATCGCCAGCAGGCCGATGAAGACGCCCAGCGGAATGCCGAAGATCTGGAAGCTCGTGCGCAGGCCGAAGGGGGAATCCACGGCACCGGTCCACATCATGATCATGTTGATCAGGGCGAAGACCGCGTAGCCGATGGTGGCGATCATGAAGAAGCGCATCGCCTTGGGCGTGGCGCGGACCTTGCCGCTCTTGAAGAGCAGCAGCGTCACGGCGAAGACGGACAGCGTGCCGATGACCGCCTGCAGGCCGACGCCCGGGTAAAGACCGTCAAGGATGCGGGTCAGGCCGCCGAGGAACAGTCCTTCGAGGGCCGCGTAGGCCAGGATGAGGGCCGGCGACGGCTGCTTCTTGAACGTGTTGACGAGAGCCAGCACAAAGCCGCCCAGCGCGCCGACGATCATGAGCAGGCTGGCGAGGGACTGGCCCACGACCAGGGTGACGGCGGCACCGGCCACCACTGCCGCAAGGCAGATGGCGGTCTTGACGATGACGTCGTCGAAGGTCATTCGTCCGGTTTCGGCGGGGCTAGCTGCAGGCCGGTTGTACATCTGCTGCAGCTGGTCGTTGGTCATGTTCTGCTGCTGCGACATCCAGCCGGACTGGGCGTCCATGACCTGGCCGGGACCGCGGCCCTGGCCGAAGTTGTTGTGGCCGTACGCCTGCGGGACAGGCGGTGCCTGGGTGGCTCCACGGAAATTCTTTCCGTTGAAGATCGGGTTTCCGCCAAGTGCCATTGCGGGTGTCCTCCATGTATGGGGTTGAGTGATGAATCTACAGCTCACGCTACCAATTCCTACGCGCCAGCGGCAGGGAAAGTTCCGCCCGGGCAGCGGGCTTTTGAGTTGTTACCGGATCGCTATCTGATGGCCAGCTCCGCCCACGCGGTTTGTACTGCCTGCGCTGTACGATAAGCGGGTCAGGGTGACGGATATCACAGTTAGTCAAGACCCGCTCCACCAGCACCGATATCCGCCACCCTCCGTTCGCAGCGGCTGCAACGAAGCAGACGCAACCACCCCCACGTGGAGGTTTTCAATTTGAGACGCACACCGAGAGGCCTGCCTATCCGGCGGCCGGCCGGGCTGCTGAAGGTATGGGGGGCCATTGCCTCCGCCGTCGTGGCACTTCTGCTGGCCGCAGCGCCGGCATCGCAGGCCGGCACTCCAGCTCCGACGCCACCCCCGTCGAACCAGCAGTTTCAGAACAGCATCAGCGGCTTCCTCCGCGACGACGCACGGCGCCCCCTCGAGGGCGTCAAGATCACCGCCAAGAGCGGTGACTTCACCGGTGAGGCAACCTCGGGCGCCAACGGTTCCTGGCGGATAGGCGTTCCCAACCAGGGCGCCTGGGAAATCGAACTGGACGAATCGACGCTCCCGGAAGGCATCAAGCTCGCCGAGGGCCAGGCCAATCCCCGCAATGTCACGTTCGGCCAGACCTCAAACCTCTCGGTTATCTTCGCCTTCGGCAAGGGCATCGTGGTGCAGCAGCAGGACTTTGGCCAAAACCTGCTCAACAGGCTCGTGGCCGGCCTCAGCTTCGGGCTTCTGCTGGCCCTCGCCTCGGTGGGGCTGTCCCTGATCTTCGGCACCACAGGGCTCACCAACTTCGCACATGGCGAGATGGTGACCCTCGGCGCCGTCCTGGTCTTCGGATTCAGTGCCATGAACCTGCCATTCTGGCTGGCCGTCATCCTGGCGCTCGTCGGAGGCGGACTCCTGGGCTACGTGCAGGACGCGGGGCTGTGGCGTCCCCTGCGCCGCCGCGGCACCGGTCTGGTGCCCATGATGATCGTCAGCATCGGCCTGGCCCTGGCGGTCCGCTACATCATCCAGTTCTTCTTTGGCGGAGCCACCCAGCAGCTGCCGTTCGCGCAGAGTGCGGAAATCCAGATCGGCCCGGTCTCCATCTCCCCCAACAACCTGTGGTCACTGATTATCAGCGCCGTCGTGATTGCCCTCATCGGCGTTGTGCTGCTGAAGACGAGGCTGGGTAAGGCAACCCGGGCGGTGGCCGACAACCCGGCCCTGGCCGCCGCCTCCGGCATCGACGTCGACTCCGTGATCCGGATCGTCTGGATTACAGGCGGTGTACTGGCCTCGCTCGGAGGCATCCTCTGGGCCTATTACCGCCCGGGCGTCACCTTCGACATGGGCTCGCAGATCCTACTGCTCATCTTCGCCGGTGTGACCCTTGGCGGTCTCGGTACCGTATTCGGCGCCCTCATCGGATCCGTAATCGTCGGCATCTTCGTCGAACTGACCACCGTCTTCGGCCTGGCCGCCGACCTCAAATACGTGGGAGCACTCTTCATCATGATTGTTGTCCTCTTGTTCAGGCCCCAGGGCATTCTGGGCCGTCGCGAGCGCGTGGGTTAGGAGACAGCCATGGACTTCGGATTCATCCTTTTTAGCGCCGCGGCGGAACTGTTCAGCCCCACGACGGCGGCCTACGCCCTCGCGGCGCTCGGCCTCGCCGTGCACTTCGGCTACTCGGGCCTGCTGAATTTCGGCCAGGCCGGCTTCATGGCGGTGGGGGCCTACGGCTTCGCCATCTCCACACTCAGCTTCCGCGTGCCCTTCTTTGTGGGCCTCCTGATCGCCGTCGTCTGCTCCGTACTCTTTGCGCTGGTGCTGGGCATTCCCACCCTCCGCCTGCGGGCGGACTATCTGGCCATCGTCACCATCGCGGCGGCGGAGATTGTCCGCTACGTCGTCACCACCAACCAGCTCACGTCCGTGACCGGTTCCGCCAACGGGCTCGCCGCCTTCGAGGGCGGGTTCTATACGATGAACCCCTTCCCTGAGGGCACCTACTTCGGCATGAATAACAGGGACTTCTTCATCCGGATCGTTGGCTGGGGCCTCGTGGCGGTCGGCTGCGTTCTTGTCTGGCTCCTGATGCGGAGCCCCTGGGGACGCGTGCTGAAGGGCATCCGCGAGGACGAGAACGCGGTGCGCTCGCTCGGAAAGAACGTCTACGCCCACAAGATGCAGTCGCTGGTGATCGGCGGCATCTTCGGCGCCCTGGCCGGAATGATCTTCACGCTCCCCCGCGGTGCCGTGCAGCCTGCCAACTACGGCACCGAGCTGACGTTCTTCCTGTGGACCTGCCTGCTGCTGGGCGGCATGGCCACGGTCCTGGGGCCGGTGATCGGCGCCATGATCTTCTGGGTGGTCCTGTCCCTTACGCAGGGCGTCCTGTACGGTCTCATCGAATCCGGCGCGGTGACCTGGCTGACCACGGTCCAGGCCGGCCAGCTGCGCTACATCCTGGTGGGTGTCGCCCTGATGCTGCTGATGATCTTCCGGCCGCAGGGCGTCTTTGGCAATAAGAAGGAGCTCGCGTTCGCATGAGCAAGCACAGCGAAGAATCCATGGAAGAGGGCGTCGACTACATGACGGACACCCGGCCGATCGCCGTCGGGGACAACACCCCCGGCTGCAAGAAGCGGGACCCGATCGTCGTCGCCGAAAACGTGACCCGCAGCTTCGGCGGCATCAACGCCGTCGATGTCGAATACCTCGAAATCCCGCGGCACAAGATCACAGCGCTGATCGGCCCAAACGGGGCCGGCAAGACCACCCTGTTCAACTTGCTCACAGGCTTTGACACGCCGAACTCCGGCAAGTGGCAGTTTGAGGGCCACAGCATCGCCGGTGTTTCCTCTTACAAGGTGGCCCGGATGGGCATGGTCCGCACGTTCCAGCTCACCAAGGTGATGGGCAAGCTGACGGTTATGGAAAACATGCGCCTCGGCGCCGCGAACCAGCCGGGCGAGCGGCTGTCCAAGGCCCTGTTCAAGAACATCTGGGGTGGCCGCGAGAAGGAAATCACGGAGCACGCAAACGTCCTGCTGGAGAAGTTCAAGCTCGACACAAAGAAGGATGACTACGCGGCGTCGCTGTCCGGCGGCCAGCGCAAACTCCTGGAAATGGCCCGTTCCCTGATGGTCCGCCCCAAGCTGGTGATGCTGGATGAACCTATGGCCGGGGTCAACCCGGCGCTGACGCAATCACTCCTGGACCATGTCAAGAACCTCAAGTCCGAGGGCATGACCGTCCTCTTCGTGGAGCACGACATGCACATGGTCCGCCACATCGCGGACTGGGTGGTGGTCATGGCGGAAGGAAAGATCGTGGCTGAGGGACCTCCGGGCGAGGTCATGAAGGACCCCGCCGTCATCGACGCCTACCTTGGCGCGCACCACGACGTCGACCTCGGCGCCACCGAGGGGATCAAGGCTCTGGAGCGGGAACTCGCGGCGGACAAGGAATCCATCGTCGGCACGGAAAATGCGGGCATCATTGCCGTGGACGCCGTCCTGCCGAAGTTGAGCGGGCCGGGTCCCGATGACGGACGGACAACTGCCGGACGCACAGACAAGGACAAGGAATGAGTGCCACGAGCGCGGCCGCGGCCGCAAGCAGCGCCGTCGAGGACGGCGTCGTCGTCAAAGTAACCGATCTGGTGGCCGGCTACCTCCCCGGCGTCAACATCCTCAACGGGTGCAGCATCGAGGCACGTAAGGGCGAACTGATCGGGATCATCGGCCCGAACGGGGCCGGCAAGTCAACACTGCTGAAGGCCATGTTCGGCCTGGTGAAGGTTCACTCGGGTTCTGTGATGGTCAGGGGGCATGACCTCACGGGGCTGAAGGCCAACAAGCTCGTGACCCAGGGCGTCGGTTTCGTGCCGCAGACCAACAACGTCTTCGCCACCCTCACCATCGAGGAAAACATGCAGATGGGCATGTTCCAGCGGCCCAAGGACTTCGCCGAGCGCTTCGACTTCGTCACTAGCCTGTTCCCGGAGCTGGGAAAGCGCCGCGCACAGCGTGCAGGCTCCCTCTCTGGCGGCGAGCGGCAGATGGTGGCGATGGGACGGGCCCTGATGATGGAGCCGGCAGTGCTGCTGCTGGACGAACCCTCGGCAGGCCTCTCCCCCGTCAAGCAGGATGAGACCTTCCTTCGGGTGCACGAGATCAACCGAGCAGGCGTGTCCGTGATCATGGTGGAGCAGAACGCGCGCCGCTGCCTTCAGATCTGCGACCGCGGCTACGTCCTGGACCAGGGCAGGGATGCGTACACCGGCACGGGCCGCGAGCTGATGAAGGACCCCAAAGTCATCCAGCTGTACCTGGGAACGCTCGCCGACGAGGACTGAAATCCTCACTCACACAAAAGCCCCCGTCAGGCTCGACGGGGGCTTTTGTGTGATGTTTTTTTGGAAGCAGGCTTACAGCTTGCCGAACTCCTCTTTCGCGGGCTGGGGCTTGTTTGTGTCGTCATACTGGTAGATGCCGATGTAGGCTTCCGTGGGGTCGCCGGCATCCGAGAACGTGATCGGACCGGACTGGCCGTCGTAGTCGATGTCCTTGCCATTGCGGAGCAGCGTGATGCAGGACGGGAAGGTGTTGCACTTCTCGCCGCCTTCGGAGACTGCCTTGAGCTGCTTGGCGATGTCCGTTCCCTTTGTGCTCTTTGCCGCCTCTGCGGCAAGCGCGGTCATGTTGACTGCGTCATAGGCCTCGCCTGCATAGTTGAACGTTCGGAGGGCGGGGTCAAGTGCAAGGAGTGACTTCTTGAAATCTTCCTTGGCAAAGGTCCCGGGCTGCGTTCCGCGGGCACCCTTGAGCGTGCCGGCTTTAAAGTCCTTGCTGTAGTCGAAAAGGTTTCCGTCAACGAGGAACAGCTGTTCCGGCTTGATGCCCTTGCCCGTGAGCAGCGGAATGATGCTCTTGGCTTCATCGAAGGTGATGAGTGCGATGGCGTCCGGCTTAGCCGCTACGAGCGCATCAACCTGGCTGCTGAACTGCGAATCGCCGGTGTTGTAGAGCTGCTCAGCTACGACCTGGCCCCCGGCAGAGGTGAAGGCCGCCTTCACGTTCTTCTGCAGGCCGGTGCCGTAGGCGTCGTTCAAGACCATCATGCCCAGCGTCTGGGCGCCGCAGGTGGCCATGTAGTTACCCAGGACTTGACCCTGCAGGACGTCAGAAGGAGCCGTACGCCAGTACAAGCCCTTGTCGTCCCAGGTGGTGAAGTCCGGAGAAGTGTTGGCCGGCGAAAACTGCAGAACACCGGCTCCGGTGATCTGGTTGATGACCGTCTTTGACACGCCTGAGGAGGCCGCCCCGATGACGGCGCTGACGCCCTGGCCCAGCAGAGCCGTAGTCGACTGGGTGGCGATGTCGGTCTTGGTGTCGCCCGAGTCGCGGTGGACCACCTGGACGGGCTTGCCGAGCACGCCACCAACGGCATTGATTTCCTTGATGCCGAGGTTAACGCCTGCGATCTCGGGCGGGCCAAGGAACGCCAGCGACCCCGTCGTCGGCAGAAGCGATCCGATTTTCAGCGGAGTGGGGGTGGTTGTTGTTGCTGCCGGCACGGCGCCGGCCTCGGTGGCGGTGCTGGACGCCCCGGCCGTATCACTGGGTGCAGGGCACGCGATGCCGCCGGCCGCTGCGGAGGATTCTGTCGCGCTCGGGGTGGAACCGCCACCGCAAGCCGTGGCCAGAAGGGCGACGCCGATGCTAAGCACTGTGAGCTTAGCGACCCGTGGCGCCGTCTGGGGGAGTGAAATCATTTAGAGTCTCCTCGATCGAAAGGTGCGAACGGCCTTTGATGCGATTTTGGTCAGGGGTTCCTGAGTTAAGTTCAAGCTAGTGCAATTCGGGCGTGAAAATAAGTGACTAAGGTCACATCCTCATAACACTCGTTGCATATTGGAACACCGGCGACGCGGAGGAGAAAAGTTGTACCCCAGGTGGGACTCGAACCCACAACACGCGGATTTTAAGTCCGCTGCCTCTGCCAATTGGGCTACTGGGGCGCCCGGTCAATCGTATCGCCTCAGACGGCGGCCAAGGGCCCCGCGTACCGGAATGTGCCGTGGACCCCGCCAGGCCACAGAGCGAGGGGCAGCAGCTGGAAGTGGTCGCCCCATTTCCTGTCCGGCGCCTCGATGCCCAGGGACGACGCCGGGACGAAGCCGAACCGGGGGTAATAGTCGGTGCTTCCGAGCAGCGCGATGCCCTTCTCCCCCGCGGCATTGGCACGGACGACAGTTTCGCGCATCAGCGCCGAGCCGATACCGTGGCGCTGCAGCCGGGGCGTTACGCCAATGGGCCCGAGCCCCAGCAGCTTGAGGTCCTCCACCCACGCGCGGGTGCTGATTACATGCCCGACGATTTCGCCGTCCAGTTCGGCGACGATGCTGAACTCCGGCAGGTACTCCTCGGCGACGAACAGCTCGCGGAGCACCCTGACCTCAACAGGCTCCCCGTCCACGGGCAGTCCGGTGACCGGTGAAACGGCAAAGGCTTCGGCGGTCAGGGCAAGGACCGCGTCGCGGTCCCCGGGCTGCTCGCTGCGGAGCACCACTTCCCGCACCGGTTCGGGCTCGGGGGCGTTGGCGGCCGAGAGCTCAGACAGGACCTCCAGCGCCCGGGCGGAGTCACCCACCGGCACCAGGATATGGTCGTGGTGGAAGCCTGCGAGCATGTTGCAGCTGATCCGGGCCTGGGTCAGCGCCCTGCTGACCGCCGCGGTCAGGCCCACCGCTTCCAATGCCGAGTGGACCTCCAGAGTGACCCAGGCCGCGACGAAATCGTAGGGCAGCTCCAGCGCATCCGCTTCGGCCCGGGGCAGGACCACCGTGAGCCCCTCGGCTTCCCGGACGGCGGCTTCGATGTGCCCCGCCAGCGGCTTGCCGTGCGGCCAAAGAGCGTAGACGTACTCCCCTTCCCGGAGTACCGGACGCATCGAGGCAAGGAGCGTTTGGAGGTTCTTTTCACCCGTCATGGAGCCAGTCTATGTGTGCACCCTGCCGTGTCGGGGAGGGCTCCCCCACCGGTGGAACCGCCCCAGGGAAACGCGAAAGCGGCCGTTCCCCCTTGAAGGGAACGGCCGCTTTCGTTATTTTTGCGGGGCCACCGCCGCCGAGGGTTCCCTGGCTGAGCGGAGCGAAGCGAGGGAGGCGGTGGGGACTTACTTGGCTTCAGCCTTGACAGGGTCCTTGGCGCCGCCCTGGGCCGGGTCCGCAGGCTTGTCGGCCGGAGCCTTCCCAGCCGGCACCGGTGCGGCAGGAGCCGCGGCTGCGGGCTTGGGCGCCGGGGTGGCGGCGGCCACGAAAGCGCCGCGCGGGTTGTCCAGGTCCAGCAGCTGGGTGGTGTCGCGGCCCGCGAAGAAGCTCAGGATCCAGTTGAAGATCACGCGGAACTTGCGCTCGAACGTCGGCATGGCCATGCCGTGGTAACCGCGGTGGGCCAGCCAGGCGAGAGGGCCCTTGAGCCCGATGCGGCCGAGGAGGTTGATGTTGGCAACACCCTTCCACTCGCCGAAGCCGGCCACAGCACCGAGGTTCTTGTGCTTGTAGTCGACGAGCGGCTTGTCCCAGCGGGAAGCCCACAGGTTCTTGGCCAGGCGCTTGGCCTGGCGCAGCGCGTGCTGGGCGTTGGGAACGCAGGTGCCGTCCGGCAGGCCAGCGCCCGTCAGGTCGGGAACCGCGGCGATGTCACCGGCAGCCCAGGCGTTGTCGATGATGCCTTCGTCGCCCGAGATGCGCAGATCCGGCAGGACGCGGACGCGGCCGCGGGGTTCCAGCGGGAAATCGGTGGAGCGGACCATCGGGTTGGCCTGGACACCGGCGGTCCACACGAGGGTGTCGGACTCGAATTCCTGGGCCAGCGTCTTGTCCGGCAGGTTGATGAGTTTGAGGGCGCCCTCGGCGTTGTCCAGCGACGTGTTCAGCAGGACCTCGATCCCGCGGCTGCGGAGGTGCTCCACAACCCATTCGGCCTGCTTCGCGGTGACCTCGGGCATGATGCGGCCCATGGCCTCTACGAGGACGAAGCGGACTTCCTCCTGCTTGATGCGCGGGTTGTTCTTCACCGCAGCGCGGGCGAGGTCTTCCATTTCGGTGATGCACTCGATGCCGGCGAAGCCGCCACCCACCACCACGAAGGTCAGGGCGCGGGCGCGTTCGGCGGGGTCTGTCATGGTGGAGCCGACCTCGATGCGGTCAAGGACCTTGTTGCGCAGCGCAACGGCTTCCTCGATGGTCTTCAGGCCGATGCCCTTGTCCGCCAGGCCCTTGATGGGGAACGTGCGGGTGATGGCGCCGGCGGAAAGCACGACGTCGAAGTACGGCATCTCGAAGTTGGCGCCGCCGTCAGCCGGGGCAACCACGGCCGTGCGGTTGGCGTGGTCAATGGAGACGACGCGGCCCTGGATGAGCTCGCTCTGCTTGAGGTGCTGGCGGTGCGAGACCACTGCGTGGCGGGCCTCGATGTTGCCGCCCGCAACTTCCGGCAGGAAGGGCTGGTAAGTCATGTAGGGCAGCGGATCGACGACAGTGACGATGCCGCCTGCGTTCGCGATCTTCTTCTGCAGTTTGAGGGCTACGTAGAGGCCGACGTACCCGCCGCCGACGACGAGCACACGCGGACGATCCTGGAGCTGTGGGGTGGTTGCCATAACTCCAGAATACAGTACTTTGTGAAAATCTTCACTAACTTGGCCGGTCTGCCGGATCCACCCTCGTCACCGCGCCAGTCTCCGGCTCTTCCACTCCCCCGCCCGACGCACGGTAGGCCCGCCGCAACTGGACAGCACCCGCCACAATAATGGCTATGAAGAGCGCGCCGAACCCAATGACCACTGCCGCCGGCAACGCACTGTCCAGCTGTGACGGCGGCACGGCGACCGGCACGGTCGCCTTGGGCAGCGTGGCGTGCGGGGTGGGCACCCCTGCCGTCGGCTCGGGCGCGGGAGTGGCAAAGTTCCCGCGCCGGTGGACACGGATCCACTCCGCGATGGAACCCAGCGGGTTGGCCTTCGTTTCGGCCACATCGTCCTTGAGCGCCGCCTCCGCATTGAGGACCCCGAAGCCGTACAGCGGGTCCTTGCCCGGCGTGCCCTCGTCCTTGGCGGTGGAGACGATCCTGTTGATGACCTGCTTGGCACTCATCTCCGGCCACTTGGAGCGGATCAGCGCCGCAACGCCGGAGACGATGGGGGTGGCACCGGACGTGCCGGCCCATTCCGCGTAGCTGCCGCCGGGCAGTCCGCCGGCGAGCTTCTCCGCCGGCGCGGCCACGCCGATGCTGATGCCCTGGGAGGAGGAATCGGTGCTCGCCTGCCCGGTCCGGTCCAGGCCCGCAACGGTCAGCACGCCGGGGATGGTGGCCGGAGCCCCCACCTGCACGTTGCCGCCGACGCGGTTACCGGCCGCGGCCACGATGACCACGTCCTTCTGCTCGGCGTACAGAAAGGCGGCGTCCCAGCTTTGCGGCCACTCCGGCGACGTGCTGCCCAGCGAAATGTTGATGACCTTTGCGCCACTGTCCACCGCCCAGCGCACAGCCTCCGGGATCTGGTCCTGGTCGCTCTTGCCGCCAGGGTTGGCCGATCCCAGCCAAGTGGATACGGAGAGGATCTGCGCCTCGGGCGCCACGCCGATAATGCCGTCCGGCATGGCTTTGGATGCCGTCGCGGTGGCGTTCTGGGAGGGCTTGGCGTTGGCCGACGTCTTCTTCGGCGCCTGGTGCCCGCGGCCCGCAAGCATGGTGGCCACGAGTGTGCCGTGCTCGGGCTTGGCACCGATGCTCTTCTCGCCGTCGGGGGCGCCGGCACCGGAGACGTCATGGCCGCCGGCCAGCACGCCCTTGAGGTCGGGATGGCTTCCGTCCACGCCGCTGTCGATCACAGCGACCTTCACGTTGGCGCCTTTGGAGACTTCCCAGGCCTTGGTGATGCCGGCTTCCTTGAGCCAGTACTCCTTGTCCCGCCAGGAATCGGCCTGCGCGGCCGGTGCGGTGGCGACGGCGGACGCGGCGATGCCACCGGCAAGCACCGCGGACAGAAGGGCCGAGACCGTCCGGCGAAGCCGGGCTGTTGCTCTGGTCATTCAGAATCCAATTTTCGGTTAACTCGGTGCCTCGGCACTCAGGGCAATTCCGTCCAGAATATCGTGCTCACTGGCGGTGGCCGTAATTATGCGGCCGCCGCTGAGCTCGCCCATGCGGGTAAGGATGCGCCGCCAGACCAGCGCGCCGGCGCCGATGACGTCCACCCGGCCGGGGTGCATGTACGGCAGTTCCGCCCGCTGCGCCCGCGTCATCTGCAGCAGATCGGTGGCCGCGGCCTGGACAGCGGAGATGGACAGTTCTGCGCCGTGGATGGCCCCCGGCAGGTATTCGGGCAGCCTGAGCGCGTGCGCAGTGATGGTGGTGATAGAGCCGGCAACCCCGACGACGGCGGTGCTGCGCTCGAGCGGAACGTCCAGTCGCGCTTCGGCGATGGCGGCGTCGACGTCGGCCTCCGCGGCGGCGATCTGCTCCGCCGTGGGCGGGTCCGACGTGAGGTGGCGTTCGGTGAGCCTGACGCAGCCGATATCCACGGACCTTGCAGCGATCACGCCGCTGGCATCGCCGAGCACAAACTCCGTGCTGCCGCCGCCCAGGTCCACCACCAGGACCTTGTCCTCTGCCGAAATGGGGAGCACGCTGCTGGCGCCGGCGAAGGAAAGCGCGGCTTCCTCGTGGCCGGTGATCACCTCGGGCTCCACCCCAATGAGGTTCTGGATGCCGTCCACGAACACCTGGCGGTTCCGGGCGTCCCGGCTGGCCGAGGTGGCCACGAACCGGACTTTCTGGGCCTGGTACTCGCGGATGAGCGCCGCGTAGTCGGCCGTGGCTGCGAAGGTTCGTTCCAGCGCTTCGGGCGCCAGTTCCCCGGTGGCGTCCACGCCCTGGCCGAGCCGCACCACGCGCATTTCACGCACGACGTCGGTGAGCTTCGTGGTGCCGTTGCTGCGGTCAATGTCGGCGATGAGCAGGCGGATGGAGTTGGTTCCGCAGTCGATGGCGGCCACCCGGGTCATGCGCCTTCCTCCGTCGTGGTTGCTTCCGTCTTGGATTTGCGGACGGGCGCCGGCCGGCCGACGATATCCGGCAGCCCCTGCGGCCCGTGGCGGCTGAGGTCCCTGGACGGCGTCTCGCCGGCCGTGTCCCATGCACCCTCGCAGTAGCAGCGGTCGGCGGTCCACCATTCGCTGATGGCTGCAATGGCTTCGTCGCCCAGCGGATTCACGCCCGCACCGGCGGCCAGCGAGTGTCCCACCAGGACGTGCAGGCACTTGACTCGGGTGGGCATGCCGCCGGCGGAGACGCCGTCGATCTCCGGGACGTCGCCGATCCCCGACCGTGCCCCGATGGCGGCGCGGGCAGCCAGGTATGCCTCATGCGCCGCTTGGTAGGAGGCTGCCAGGGACTCGTCGACGGCAAGCCGGTCATTCATGTCGTTCATGAGGCCGCCGGCTTCAAGCCGGGAGACCGCTGACGTGATGACGGGGTGCGTCAGGTAGAACGTGGTGGGGAAGGGAGTTCCGTTGCTGAGGCGCGGGGATGTTGCGGCCACAAGCGGGTTCCCGCAGACGCAGCGCGCCGGGATTTCCACAACGTCGCGCACCGGCCTCCCCAGCTGGCGGCTGAGCACATCGAGGTCCTGTGCTGATGGCTGCCTGGCGTCACCGGGGGCGGTTGCCGTGTTGTCGTCCACTGGCGTGGCCGTCCTTCCTGCCCGGATCTGGCTGCCCCGAAATTCCGGTAGGCAGTCCCGCGGCGGGCGCCGCTCCTAGTCTGTTGCCGAGCGCCTGATCGACTCCCAGAGGGAATCCACCCAGGGCACGTCGGCGGGGTCTTGTGTTTCTGCTGCACTGGGCTGGCTGCCTGATGCGCCGGCCGGCAGGTCGCTGCCGAAAACCCAGTAGCCGGTCTCACCCGGCATAACCATGTTAATGCGGTCGCGTGCCTGCTGCTTGACGTAGTTGGGATCCTGCCAGCGCGAGACCTGCCGTTTGAGGTTGTCCTGTTCTGCCTTGCTGTCCGAGATGTCCGACTCCAGGGCCGCGATTTCTGCCCGCTTGTCGATGAAGATCTTCACGGTGGGGGCCAGCATGATGGTGATGGCAACCATCACCACGGCCAGCGCCAGCATGCGGCCGGAGAACGCCTTGGCAGGAACGGGGTCGAGGTTGCCTTCCCCGGCGGTGACGGCGGATGATCCGGACTTTCCGCGGCTGCTGCCTGTCTTTCCGGCGCCAGCCTTGGTGCCCGCGCCAGCTTTTGGGGCAGTGCCAGCGACTGAACCGCTGCCCTTCGTACCTGAGCCCTTCGCACCGGCGCCTGTGGTACTCGCGCCCGTGGCGCCCCTGGAACCCGTGCCAGTCTTGGCAGCAACGCCAGATTGGATACCAGCGCCGTTGGCCCTGCCCGCGGCCTTGGCCTCGTGTCCCGTTCCCGTTCCGGCTTCGTGGGTGGCCTGCGCCGAGCGGGGGCCGCGGAAGTCCGCCTGGATGACGTCTCCCCCGGCAGAGCCGGCGGAGGGCTGCTGTGCTGGTGGGGTCACCCTGGGAACTTTGGGACGGCGGGTAGCCATGACACTCCTGTAACGTGTGGGCGCCTAAAACAAAACCGGTGGCTATGGTCTTTCCACCATAGCCACCGGTCAGCTGTTTCTTTGGCTACTAGGCCTTGAAACGCGGGAACGCGCTGCGGCCGGCGTAGCGTGCGGCGTCGTCGAGTTCCTCTTCAATGCGCAGCAGCTGGTTGTACTTGGCAACGCGCTCGGAGCGGGCCGGGGCGCCGGTCTTGATCTGTCCGGCGTTGGTGGCAACGGCGATGTCGGCGATCGTGGTGTCCTCGGTTTCGCCGGAGCGGTGCGAGGTGATGGTGGTGTAACCGGAGCGCTGGGCCAGGGAAACGGCGTCCAGGGTTTCGGTCAGCGAGCCGATCTGGTTGACCTTGACCAGCAGGGAGTTGGCCGTGGCGGCGTCGATGCCCTGCTGCAGGCGCTCGGGGTTGGTGACGAACAGGTCGTCGCCCACCAGCTGGACCTTGTCACCGATGGTGTCGGTGAGGATCTTCCAGCCTTCCCAGTCGTTCTCGTCCAGCGGGTCCTCGATGGAAACCAGCGGGTAGTCGGCAACGAGTTCGGCGTAGTAGGCGCTCATCTCGGCGGCGCTCAGGGCCTTGCCTTCGAACTGGTAGGCACCGTCCTTGAAGAACTCGGAGGAGGCGACGTCCAGGGCCAGGGCAATGTCGGTGCCCGGGGTGTAGCCGGCGTTCTTGATGGCTTCCTGGATCAGGTCCAGGGCAGCGCGGTTGGACGGCAGGTTCGGGGCGAAGCCGCCCTCGTCGCCAAGGCCGGTGGAGAGGCCCTTCTGCTGCAGCACGGACTTGAGGTTGTGGTAAACCTCGACGCCCCAGCGCAGGCCCTCGGAGAAGGTCTCGGCGCCGATGGGGGCGATCATGAATTCCTGGATGTCGACGTCGGAATCCGCGTGCGAGCCACCGTTGAGGATGTTCATCAGCGGAACGGGCAGGACGTGGGCGTTCGGGCCGCCCAGGTACTTGTACAGCGGCAGATCAGCGGAAGCTGCCGCGGCGTTGGCGACCGCCAGGGAGACACCGAGGATGGCGTTGGCGCCCAGCTTGGCCTTGTTGGCGGTGCCGTCCAGGTCGATCATGGCCTGGTCGATGCTGCGCTGGTCGGTGGCGTCAAAGCCGGTCAGGGCCGGTGCGATCTGGTCGATGACGGCGTCAACGGCCTTCTGGACACCCTTGCCGAGGTAGCGGCCCTTGTCGCCATCGCGCAGTTCAACGGCTTCATGCTCACCGGTGGACGCACCGGACGGAACGGCAGCGCGGCCGATCTGGCCGTCGGAGAGGAGAACTTCAACTTCGACGGTGGGGTTGCCACGGGAATCGAGGATCTCGCGGGCGTGGATGGCATCGATAAGCGCCATGGATGTGCTCCTTGTGGGCGATTTACTGGGGACTTTAGGGGAAAAAATCTCGACGTCCTCGTCAGTGACTAGCGTAGTCGAGAGTGGTGCACGTTACGGAAACCTATCCAGAACCCGGACGTCATGATCCGGGCGCGGAAGTCTCCGGGTGGCGGTTCTGGTATCGCCGGACGGCCCCGCGGAGGGCGCGTTCGGCGTCGAACCCCCTGTTCCGGGCTGAATGGACGACGGCGAGCAGCAGCTCGCCGAGTTCGGCTTCGGTTTCTATTGTTTCGGCCAGAGAGGTTTCCACAAGCTCAACCAACGGGGTTCGTTCAACCACCGGGGTTCGTTCAACCAACGGGGCTTGCAGCCCGGCCCGCTCGGCCCGGTCAAGGGTTTTCTGGGCCCGGGCCAACGCGGGCAGAGCCGCCGGGATGCCTTCGAACGGCGTGCTGCGCTGTGGGCTTTCGGCCTTTTTCACGGCGTCCCACTTGAGCACGATCTCCTCCACCGTGGCGGGAAAGGAGTCCTGGAGGGATCCGTCCGGACGAAACACGTGGGGGTTGCGGCGGATCATCTTCTGGGTGAGGCCGCGGGCGACGTCGCCGAAGCCGAACACGCCTCGTTCCTCGGCGAGCCGGGCGTGCAGCACCACCTGGAGCAGCACATCGCCCAGCTCGCCTTTCAGTTCAGCCTCGTCCGCACCCGTCTCGATGGTCTCGGCCACTTCATAGGCCTCCTCCAGCAGGTACTCCACGAGCGACTCGTGAGTCAGGGCGCCCATCCAGGGGCAGTGCTCGCGGAGGGCGGCGATCCTCCCCAGCAGCTCCCCCACCTCGCAAGCTCGGTCGGGGACCCCTGCTGCCGTGGTCCCACCCAGCAGGTCCCCCACCTCGCAAGCTCGGTCGGGGACCCCTGCTGCCGTGGTCCCACCCAGCAGGTCCGCCGTTTCACTGGCGGGTTCACGGATTTCAGCCAAGGTCGCCGTACGCGTCGTTGATGTACTCCACGAGGGCTTCCTTTTCCTCCAGGGGCAGGAAGGACGCTTCGGCTGCGTTGAGCGTGAGTTCCAGCAGGTCGTCGAGGTCGTAGTCGAAGGTCTCCACCAGGAGCTCGAACTCGTCGGTAAGTGTCACGCCGCTCATGAGGCGGTTGTCCGTGTTGATGGTTACGTTGAAGCCCAGCTGGTACAGCATGTCCAGCGGGTGGCTTTCGATGCCCTCTCCAAAGCCGGCAACCGCGCCGGTCTGCAGGTTGGAGGACGGGCAGATTTCCAGGGCGATGCCGCGGTCGCGGATCCAGCTGGACAGGTTGCCGAGGGTGACCAGGCCGATGTTGTCGCTGTCCTCGTCGTCGGCGTCGTCCTCGTCGAACTCCACCATGATGTCCTCGGCGATGCGCACACCGTGGCCCAGGCGCAGCGCGCGGCCGTCAACCAGGGCGGACTGGATGCTGTCCAGTCCGGCGGCTTCGCCGGCGTGCACCGTGGCCGGGAAGTTGTTTTCAGCCAAGTACGTGAAGGCGTCCCGGAAGCGCGAGGGCAGGAAGCCGTCTTCGGCGCCGGCGATGTCGAACCCTACAGCGCCCTTGTCGCGGTGCCGGACGGCGAGTTCGGCGATCTCCTGACCGCGGTCGGCGTGCCGCATGGCCGTGATCAGCTGGCCCACCTGGATCTCGCGGCCGGTCTCGGCCACGGCATCCACGCCGGCTTCGAGACCTTCCTGGACGGCTTCGACAGCCTCGTCCAGCGTCAGTCCGTTCTGGAGGTGCTGCTCAGGTGCCCAGCGCACTTCGCCGTACACCACGCCGTCGTCCGCCAGATCCTCCACGAACTCCTTGGCGACGCGGAACAGGCCTTCCTTCGTCTGCATGACGGCGACCGTGTGGTCGAACGTCTCAAGGTAGCGGACCAGCGAGCCGGAGTCGGCGGATTCGCGGAACCATTCGCCCAGCGCGGTCGGGTCTGTCGACGGGAGGGCGTGCCCCACGGCCTCCGCCAGCTCGATGATGGTGGCAGGGCGCAGGCCGCCGTCCAGGTGGTCGTGAAGGGATACCTTGGGCAGGCTCTTCAGGTCGAAGTCAAGGGCAGGGGCGGCGTCAACGATTGGCTCAGTCACGTACCAACTCTAGGGTTGCACGGGCGGCAATGCCAACGCGCGCGCTGCATGGCGACAGGCGGACTGAAAGGCCGCTCAGCCGTGCTGCTAAGCAACGGCCCTAAGCCACGCGGCTGGTCTTTTCCGGGACGTTGCCCTGTTCCGCCGCCCGGCTCTCCTCCGGCGCAGCGGCGGCATCATTGCGGCCGAGCCGCTTGTGCCACCAGCGCAGGGCGTGGTCAATGATGATGCCCAGCAGGATGGCGAACACGACGGCGATGCCGGCGCCCAGCAGCGGGTTGCTGTGTAGCCACGGAAAAGAGCTGGCGACGAGGCCGATCCCGATCGAATAACCCACCCACGTGAAGCAGGCCAGGGCGTCCAGCAGGAAGAACCGGCGGTGCGGGTATCCGGTGGTGCCGGCGACGTAGTTCACCGCCACGCGTCCCCACGGGATGTAGCGCGCCGTGAAGATCAGCACGGCGCCGCGCTTCTCCAGTTCGTAGCGCGCCCAGCCGAAGACTTTCTGCACCCTGGGCCGGCGCATCCACTTCCAGCGCTCCAGGCCGATCTTCCGGCCCAGCATGTAGGCCATGTTGTCGCCGGCCATGGCGCCGGTCAGGGCAGTCAGGCCGAGGATCCACAGGTTGGGCTCCCCGCTGTGCCGGGAAAAGGCCGCCAGCGCCACGATGAGCGTCTCGCTGGGGACCACCATCGCGAACCCGTCAACGAAGAAGAACATGAGGAGAACGGGATAAATCCACCACTGCCCCGCTGCATGGAGCACGGCCTCATTAATAAACTCCACGCGGGTGTTGCTCCTCGGCAATATAACAGGACAGGAAGTGACGCAAATCGCTCTTTAGTGTCGCACGGCCGGAGGATAGTCCGCTACGCCTTGATTGGAAAGTCAACGTTCCTGGAGCGGATCCTGAATGCGGCCCCGCAGCCGGTTGATGCCGAGGTCCACCAGGATGCCCAGCACAATGGCGCAAACAATGGCGATCACGGCCCCCAGCAGGTGGTTCTCCTCGAACCACTGGCCGAAGAACAGCCCGATGGCCACGGAATACGAGGCCCAGAGGGTGGCGGAAAGCACAGTCAGCCCGATGAAGCGCGGATGGGAATAATGCGTGGCTCCGGCGGTCAGGTTGACCGCCACCCTGCCGATGGGGACGAACCGCGCCACGAGGATCAGCGACGCCGGCCGCTTGCGCAGCTCGCGCCCGGCCCACCGGAATGCCCGCTGCATCCGCGGCCCACGCATCCACCCCCAGCGCTGCGTGCCCACGCTCCGGCCGATGAGGTAGGCTGCGTTGTCGCCGGTGAAGGCGCCCAGTCCTGCCACGGCGGCGAGCAGCCACGGGTTGGGGACGTCCGCCGTCGCGGCCACGGCTGCCAGCCCCACCACCACCGATTCACTGGGAATGGGCGGGAAGAAGCCGTCGATGACGCAACAGGCCAGGACTATGAAAAGCACCCAGGGCTGCCCGGCGGCGGCCAGGATGAAGTCATTGATGGCCTGCACGGTCAGGCGATGCGGTCGATGATGAGCTGCTGGGCAGGCCTGGAGCCAACCGGTGCGATGGTGACGGCGTGTTCAAGCGCTTCCTTGGCCCGGGTAAACTTCTCAGGCGTGTCCGTCAACAGGGTCATCAGCGGTTCGCCGGCACGCACAGTTGCGCCAGGCTTGGCGTGCATGCGGACGCCCGCGGCGGCCTGCACTGCGTCTTCCTTCCGGGCCCTCCCGGCGCCGAGCCGCCAGGCCGACACACCCACGGCGAACGCGTCGAGCTCCACGAGGACTCCGTCGGCGGGCGCGTAGATGGTTTCAGATTCCCGGGCCACCGGCAGCTTCGCCCGCGGGTCCCCGCCCTGGGCCTCGATCATCCGGTTCCAGACGTCCATGGCCCTGCCGTCTTTGAGTGCCGCGGCCGGATCGGCGTCGGGAACACCGGCGCACCGCAGCATTTCCTCCGCGAGGCTCACCGTCAGTTCGACCACGTCGGCCGGGCCGCCGCCGGCGAGGACCTCAACGGATTCCTCCACTTCGATGGCGTTGCCCGCGGTGAGCCCAAGCGGTGTGCCCATGTTGGTTAGCAGGGCCACGGTTTCCACGCCGGAGTCCTTGCCGAGCGCCACCATGGTCTCCGCCAGTTCGCGTGCGCCGGCCTCGTCCTTCATGAACGCCCCGCTGCCCACCTTGACGTCCAGCACCAGCGAGCCCGTGCCCTCGGCGATCTTCTTGCTCATGATCGACGAGGCAAGCAACGGGATGGACTCGACGGTGCCCGTGACGTCGCGGAGTGCATAGAGCTTCTTGTCCGCAGGGGCGAGCCCTGGTCCGGCGGCGCAGATCACCGCGCCCACCTCCTGGAGCTGGGCCAGCATTTCGTCGTTACTCAGGGCCGCGCGCCAGCCAGGAATGGACTCGAGTTTGTCCAGCGTGCCGCCGGTGTGGCCCAGCCCGCGACCGGACAGCTGCGGCACTGCCACTCCGAAGACGGCTACGAGGGGCGCCAGCGGCAGGGTGATCTTGTCCCCCACTCCGCCCGTGGAGTGTTTGTCGGTGGTTACCTTCACGCTGCCGTCGGGCCGCCGGAGGCCGGAGAAGTCCATCCGCTCCCCGGAGGCGATCATCGCCGCGGTCCACTGCGCGATCTCCGCACGGTCCATGCCGTTGAGCAGGATGGCCATGTTCAGGGCGGCCATCTGCTCCTCCGCGATGACGCCACGGGTATACGCGTCGATGGTCCAGTCAATCTGCTCGGGGCTCAGCGCCCCCTTGTCGCGCTTGGTCCGGATGATATCGACGGCGTCGAACGCCTCGGTCCTCTGGGTCACCGGGTTCCCTCCAGGTGTTCGGGGCCAAATGCGTCGGGCAGCACTTGGTCCATGGTCTTGATCCCGCGCGTCGTCATGACCTCCATGCCGGGCGCCCGGAACTCGTACAGCAGCTGCCGGCAGCGTCCGCAGGGCATGAGCACGTTGCCGCCGCCGTCCACGCAGCAGAAGGCCCGCAGCAGGCCGCCGCCGGTCATCTGCAGGTTTCCCACGAGGACGCACTCGGCGCACAGCGTCAGGCCGTAGCTGGCATTCTCCACGTTGCAGCCGCTCACGATCCGGCCGTCCGCCGTGACGGCCGCGGCACCCACGGGAAAGTTCGAATAGGGCGCGTAGGCGGCCTTCATGGCGTCGAGCGCGGCGGCCTCCAGGGCCGGCCAGTCGATGCTGGCGCCCATTTCGTTGGCGTCGTTCTGCACGGCCGTCACCCCTTGGCGTACGGGATGCCGCTGGCCGGCACCCTGGTGCGCCGCAGCGCACTCATGAGCCCACTTTAGTGTCCTGCTCCCTGTCCGGGTAACGCGCTGAGCGCGAACGGACACTTGTGGCCCCTCAGCAGGGGCCTAAGTGTCCGTCCGCGCTCGGGGGTGACGACTGTTACCCCGGGTTAAAGCCGGACGAGCATCTTCCCGGTGTTCCCGCCGTCGAGCATGTCCATGAAGGCCTGCGGCGCGTTCTCCAGGCCGTCAACCACCGTCTCGTCGTACCGGACGGTGCCGTCGGCCAGCCAGCCGGCCATCCGCCCGGCGAACTCGGCGGCGTGCTGGCGCTGGCCGCCCACCAAGAACCCGCGCAGCGTGAGCTGCTTCCCGATAGCCACGGCAAGGTTGCGCGGCGCAGCCGGCGGCTCCGTCGAGTTGTACTGGGCGATGGCGCCGCACATGGCCACGCGGCCGCCCACGTTCAGGACGGACAGTGCGGCTTCGAGGTGGTCGCCGCCGACGTTGTCGAAGTACACGTCTATGCCATCGCTGCCGGCGGCGGCCTTCAGCTGGTCCAGGACCGGGGCATCGCGGTAGTTGAACGCCGCGTCGAAGCCCAGGTCCAGCAGCCGGGCAACTTTTTCCGGTGTGCCCGCGCTGCCAATAACCTTTGACGCCCCCATCGCCTTGGCGATCTGCCCCACGAGCGAGCCCACTGCGCCGGCGGCGCCCGAGACGAACACGGCATCCCCGGGCTTGAACTCCGCAACCTTCAGCAGGCCTGCGTACGCGGTGAGTCCCGTCATGCCCAATGCACCCAGGAAGGCTGAGGCCGGGGCGAGGTCCGTGTCCGCGGGAGTTGTCCGCTCCGCGTCCACCACCGCATGCTCCCGCCAGCCGAGTTGATGTACGACGACGTCCCCCACCTTGCGCTCATCGGACCGGGACGCGATCACCTCACCCACCGCACCGCCGTCGAGCGCTTTGTCCAGCGCAAACGGCGCTGAATAGGATTTGGCGTCGTTCATGCGGCCGCGCATGTAGGGGTCCACCGAGATGAACAGGTTCCGGACCAGGACCTCGCCCTCCTTGAGGGCCGGGACTGCCGTCTCGGCAAGCCTGAAGTTGTCCGGGACCGGCCGCCCTTCCGGCCGGGAGGCCAGCTGGATCTCCCGGGTGGTCACCGGCAATGCTGTTGCTGCGCCCGCGCTCACGCTGCGAACTCCACGAGCGTGAGTGCGACGTCCATGTTGCCGCGCGTCACGTTGGAGTACGGGCAAATGGTGTGCGCCTTGGCCATGAGGCTCTCGGCAGTGCCGCGGTCCAGTGCGGGGAGGGCAATTTCCAGCTCTGCGGCCAGGCCGTAGCCGTCGCGGTCCTCGAGGGCGCCGAAGTGGATCTTGGCGGCGACAGCGGAGTCCGTAAGGTCTGCCCGGGCCTGCCGGCCGACCACGCGGAGCGCGGAGTGGAAGCATGCCGCATAGCCGGCGGCAAACAACTGCTCCGGGTTAGTGCCCTGGCCGCTGCCGCCCAGCTCCACCGGGCTGGCGAGGTTGACGTCGAGTTTGCCGTCCTTGGTTCGCGCGGAACCGTCGCGGCCTTCGCCGGACGCCAGGGCCTCGGCTGTGTAGAGAGTCTTCAATGTGTTTCCTTCTTCCTGGGGAAGTCTGGTGGTTTGTCGTTCTGGGCGCTGCGTTAGAGCGAATCGTGCAGGGCTGCTGTGAGCTTGCCGAGGGTTTCGCGCAGCTGGTCAAGCTCGCCGGGGCTCAGGCCCGCTGCGGCAGCGAGGTGCTGGGGCACGCCGGAGGCTTTGCCGCTCAGGGCCTTGCCCGCGTCGGTCAGGTGCACCGCGACGCGGCGTTCATCCGCGGCCGAGCGCCGCCGCTCAACGAGTCCCAGCGCTTCGAGCCGCTTCAGAAGGGGCGAGAGGGTTCCGGAGTCGAGCCCAAGCTCCTCCCCCAGTTCCCGCACGCCGCGCGGCTCGTTTTCCCAGAGCACCAGCATGACAAGGTACTGCGGGTACGTCAGGCCCAGCTCCTCCAGGAGCGGGCGGTAGACGGCGGTGGCAGCCCGCGACGCGGAGTAGAGGGCAAAGCACACTTGGCGGTCAAGACGGGGAGCATCGGGCATACCCACAACGGTAGCGGGCAATTCAATTGCGCACAACTTACCTTGGGCAAAGGAAAGCGCGAACGGACACTTGCTGCCCTGGAATCGGGGCTTAGGTGTCCGTTCGCGCTGGAAGGTGGTGCGCCTAGAGGTCGCGGATGGTGCGGAGCGCTGCGGCGGTGAGGACCTGGATACCGAAGCCGAGGGCACGCTCGTCCAGGATGTAGTCGCCGCGGTGCAGGTCGTACTCCTCGCCGCCGGGAGTCTTGGTGCCGAGGCGCATCATGGCTCCCGGCAGCTCGGCGAGGAACCAGGCGAAGTCCTCCCCGCCCATGGACTGCGGGGTCAGCACCACTGCACCCTCACCGATCTCGGCGCGCGCCGCGGCCTCGATCAGTGCCGTCTCATGCTCGGAGTTGACCACCGGAGGAACACCCCGGGTGTGCTCCAGTCTCACGTCGACGCCATAGGGCGCGGCCACCTGGTGCACCACTTCATCCAGCAGTTCACCGGCGCTGTGCCAGGCGTCGCGGTCCAGGCACCGCATGGTCCCTGCCATGTATCCGGTGCCGGGGATCGCGTTGGGCGCCGAGCCCGCGGAGATGTGTCCCCACACCACGGAGACGCCGCTGCGGACATCCACCCGGCGGGACAGGACGGCCGGCACGTTCACGGCGATCTGCGCCAGCGCGAAAACGAGGTCCTCGGTCAGGTGCGGGCGCGAGGTGTGCCCGCCGCGGCCGGACAGTTCGATCCTGATGGTGTCCGACGCCGAGGTGATGGCGCCGATGCGCGTGCCGATCTTGCCGACTTCGATGCGCGGGTCGCAGTGCAGTGCCAGGATGCGGGGCACACCTTCCAGGACGCCCTGCTCGATGCAGGAGTGCGCCCCGCCGGGCATGGTTTCCTCGGCGGGCTGGAAGATGATGCGCACGGTGCCGCCCAGCGGGGACTCCTGGTGCATGCCGTGCAACACCAGTGCGATGCCCAGCATGGTGGTGGTGTGTACGTCGTGGCCGCAGGCGTGCGTGACGCCGTGGTTCTTCGAGGCGAAGGGCAGTCCCGTTTCCTCGATGATCGGGAGCGCATCGATGTCGCCGCGCAGCGCCGTGGCGATCGGGCCCTCGCCGATGTCCACGGTCAGGCCGGTGCCCTCCAGCCGGCGGGGCTCGAGGCCTGCAGCCTCGAGCCGCTCCGCCAGCTTGTCGGTGGTCCGAAATTCCCTGAAGGACAGTTCGGGGTGCGCATGCAGGTCACGGCGAAAATCGATCAGTTCCGGCAGCAGGGGCTCTAGCCACGGCCCCACCAGGGCGGTGGGCTCAGCTTCAGTAGTGTAATTGCGCACATCTCAACTGTAGCGACGCCGCGAAAATTAGCGGCATCGCCTTCTCCGCGTTACGTGTTCGCCGTCTCGGCTTTAGCTAGGGCTGGAGGGCGCCGGATTTCTGGTTAAAGCATTATTGGAGGGCGCCGGATTGCTTGCGGCGCCCTCCAATATGGTCGGCCTGCTAGAGAACGTCGGTGTCGCCGCTGGCCTTCAGCGCGTCCACTGCCTGCTTCACCCGCTGGGAGTGCTGTTTGGTGGTGACCAGCAGCGCATCCGGGGTGTCCACAATGACGACATCCTTGATACCGATCAGCGCGATGACGCGTTTGGTGTCCGAGACCACCACGCCGCTGGCGTTTTCGGTGAAGACGCGGGCGCCCTCGCCGAGGACGGTCACCTCGTCCACTTCCTTGGCGCTGTTGAGCCGGCCCACAGAGGCGAAGTCACCGACGTCGTCCCAGCGGAAGGAGCCGGGCACGACGGCGACGTCCCCGGCCACCGCTGCGGGCTCGGCCACCGCGTAGTCAATGGCGATCTTGGGCAGGGTGGGCCAGATCCGGGCCGTGACTTCGTCCCGCTGCGGGGTGTCCCAGGCCTGTGCGATTTCCTGGAGGCCGTTGAACAGCTCGGGCTGGTTCGCTTCCAGGTGCTTGAGCATGAGGGAAACGGGCGCTACGAACATGCCTGCGTTCCAGACGTACTCGCCGCTGTCCACGTACTGCTGGGCGACCTCCTCGTCCGGCTTCTCCACGAACTCCACCACCGCCTGGGCGCTGGGCGCGCCGGGGATGTTCAGCGAGTTTCCGGACCGGATGTAACCGAAGCCCGTGGATGGGTGCGTCGGCTTGATGCCGATGGTCACGATTTTGCCGGCTGCGGCGGTGTGGATGGCTTCGCGGACGGCGTCCTGGAAGAGACCGTCCGGGCTGATCACGTGGTCCGCTGCGAAGGAACCCATGATGATGTCCGGGTCCCGCTGGTGCAGGATGGCTGCGGCCAGACCGATGGCGGCCCCGGAGTCCTTGGGTTCACTCTCGAGCACGAGGTCGCCGTCCTGAACCTCGGGCAGCTGGCTGCACACGGCGTTCCGGTGCGCCACGCCAGTGACCACGAGGACGCGGTTGCCTGCCAGCGGTTCAAGACGGTCGTAGGTGGCACGCAGGAGCGTGCTGCCGGAACCGGTGAGGTCATGAAGGAATTTGGGAGCTGCTGCACGTGACAGAGGCCAGAGGCGGGTCCCCACACCGCCTGCAGGAATCACAGCGATAAAACGGCTGAGAGGTGAATCCTGGCTTATCACTTTGTCGTTACTCATCACGCCCTACTTTAGCCGACGCACCTCAGGGCGGTCTTTCGCGGCCCGCCAGCATGTGGATACAGTGGCAATAGATGTGGTCTTCGTCTCAAAATAGTCGAAAATCCGTACAGTACGTGGCGGGCAAGGAACGCCTGAATTGAATAAGCTGTGAGCGAAGCCTAGATTTAGGCCTGAGCTACGAGTGCTCTCGCAGTAGGCGTTCCCCCCGCGTGGATCCCACGCCAGCGCCACTGTTTTGCAGGGAGGTTTATTCAGTGCCGACGAAACCAGCTGGCACCTTGTACCGCGGCCGTGAGGGCATGTGGTCTTGGGTTGGACACCGCATTACTGGTGTAGTGATCTTTTTCTTCTTGTTGGTCCATGTGCTGGACACCTCCCTGGTGAGGGTGTCGCCTGAGGCCTATACCGCAGTAATCGGTGCCTACAAGAACCCGCTGATGGCCCTGGGTGAAACGGGCCTCGTCGCAGCGATCGTATTCCACGCCTTCAACGGCCTGCGGATCATCGCTGTCGACTTCTGGAAGAAGGGCGCCAAGTACCAGCGTCAGATGCTCTGGGTGGTGTTGGGCCTGTGGGTCGTCACCATGGTCGCCTTCGCCATCCGCCACTTGTCCCTCGCGCTCGGAGGTCACTAAGCCATGTCTGCAACTGAGATCCAGTCCCCGCGCAGCGGACAGATCGCCGGCAAGCCCGAGTCCGGCAAGATCGCCCCGAAATACCGCCGCAACGGCAACTCGCGCGGCAACTTCGAAATGCTGGCCTGGCTGTTCATGCGCCTCTCCGGCGTGGTCCTGGTCGTGCTGATCTTCGGCCACCTCATCGTGAACCTCCTGGTGGGCGAAGGCATCCACGCCATCGACTTCGGCTTCGTAGCCGGCAAGTGGGCAGATCCGTTCTGGCAGTTCTGGGACCTGGCCATGCTGTGGCTCGCCATGCTGCACGGCACCAACGGCGTGCGCACCATCATCAACGACTACGCCGAGAAGGACTCCACCCGCTTCTGGCTCAAGATGGTCCTCTACGCAGCCTCTGCCGTCATCATCATCCTCGGCACCCTGGTGATCTTCACCTTCAACCCGTGCCCGGTGGTGGACGGCGTCCAGCTGCCCGGCGGCTTCTGCCCCGCGTAGCATCCCGTGGCGGCCCGCCATCCACTGGCGGGCCGCAGTTTTGTGCGGAGACGGCTAAGACCGCCCGCTGTTTTATTGCGAATTTTGAGAGAAAGAGCGTCTGGTATGCAGGTCCATAAGTACGACGTCGTCATCGTCGGTGCCGGTGGCGCCGGGATGCGCGCCGCGATCGAGTCCGGTCAGCGTGCGCGAACAGCAGTACTGACCAAGCTGTACCCCACCCGCTCCCACACGGGCGCGGCGCAGGGCGGCATGTGTGCAGCCCTGGCCAATGTCGAGGAAGACAACTGGGAATGGCACACCTTCGACACCATTAAGGGCGGCGACTACCTGGTTGACCAGGACGCCGCCGAGGTCATGGCCAAGGAAGCCATCGACGCGGTGCTGGACCTCGAGAAGATGGGCCTGCCGTTCAACCGCACGCCCGAGGGCCGCATCGACCAGCGCCGCTTCGGCGGCCACACCCGTGACCACGGCAAGGCTCCGGTGCGCCGCGCGTGCTACGCCGCCGACCGTACGGGCCACATGATCCTCCAGACCCTGTACCAAAACTGCGTCAAGCACAACGTTGAGTTCTACAACGAGTACTACGTCCTGGACCTCCTGACCGTCGAGGAAGACGCCGTGCGCGAAGACGGCACGCCGTTCAAGCAAAAGCGCGTGGCTGGCGTTGTGTCCTACGACCTCGCCTCCGGCGAGCTGCACGTCTTCCAGGCCAAGTCCGTGGTGTTCGCCTCCGGCGGCGCCGGCAAGGTCTTCAAGACCACCTCGAACGCCCACACCCTGACCGGTGACGGCATGGGGATCGCGTTCCGCCGCGGCATCCCCCTGGAGGACATGGAGTTCTTCCAGTTCCACCCGACCGGCCTCGCCGGCCTGGGCATCCTCCTGTCCGAGGCCGCCCGCGGTGAAGGCGCCATCCTGCGCAACTCCGAGGGTGAGCGCTTCATGGAGCGTTACGCCCCCACCATCAAGGACCTCGCTCCGCGTGACATCGTGGCCCGCTCCATGGCCAACGAGGTCCGCGAAGGCCGCGGCTGCGGTCCGAACAAGGACTACGTGCTCCTTGACCTGACGCACCTTGAGCCCGCCCACATCGACGCCAAGCTGCCGGACATCACCGAGTTCGCCCGCACCTACCTCGGCGTGGAACCCTACACGGAGCCGGTCCCCGTCTTCCCGACGGCGCACTACGCCATGGGCGGCATCCCGACGAACATCACCACCGAGGTCCTGCAGGACAACGACACCGTGGTTCCGGGCCTGTACGCTGCCGGCGAGGTGGCCTGCGTGTCCGTGCACGGCTCCAACCGCCTGGGCACCAACTCCCTGCTGGACATCAACGTGTTCGGCAAGCGCGCCGGCATTGCGGCCGCCGAATACGCCAAGACGGCCGACTTCGTGGAGCTGCCGGAGAACCCGGAAGACTTCACCATCCGGCTGCTGGATGTGGCCCGCAACGCGAACGGCACGGAGAAGGTTTCCGCGATCCGCAAGGAGCTGCAGGACACCATGGACGCCAACATGCAGGTGTTCCGCACGGCTGACACGCTCAACCAGGTCCTCAGGGACATCGAGTCCTTCGAGGAGCGGTACCAGCGCATCAACGTCCAGGACAAGGGCAAGCGCTTCAACCTTGACCTGCTCGAGGCCGTTGAGCTCGGGTTCCTGCTGGAACTGGCACGGGTCATGACGGTTGCTGCCCTGCACCGTGAGGAATCCCGCGGCGGCCACTTCCGCGAGGACTTCCCGGACCGCGACGACGAAAAATTCATGAAGCACTCCATGGCGTACAAAGAAGACCACGCACCGGCCGACGGTTCCGCGGAGGAGGCAATCGCCGGTGTCCGGCTTGCCACCAAGCCGGTTGTCTTTACGCGCTACGAGCCGATGGTGAGGAAGTACTAATATGTCCGCTGAACTTGCTGAGCCAGCCTCCAAGATCGAACTTCCCGCCGGTGTTGGCGGCGGCGGGGAAATCCCGACGTTCGACATCACCATGCGCGTCCGCCGCTACAACCCGGAGGTCTCCGAGGAGGCCACCTGGGACGAGTACAAACTGACCATGTACGGCACCGACCGTGTGCTGGACGCCCTGCACAAGGTGAAATGGGAAATTGACGGCAGCGTCTCCTTCCGCCGTTCCTGCGCCCACGGCGTCTGCGGTTCCGATGCCATGCGCATCAACGGACGCAACCGCCTTGCCTGCAAGACCCTGCTGAAGGACCTGGACACGTCCAAGCCCATCACCGTGGAACCCATCAAGGGCCTGCCGGTGGAGAAGGACCTGATCGTGGACATGGAGCCGTTCTTCCAGTCCTTCCGCGAGGTCATGCCGTTCCTCATCAACAAGGGCCACGCACCCACGAAGGAACGCCTGCAGTCCGCCGAGGACCGTGAGCGCTTCGACGACACCACCAAGTGCATCCTGTGCGCCGCGTGCACGTCCTCCTGCCCCGTGTTCTGGACCGATGGCCAGTACTTCGGCCCGGCAGCAATCGTGAACGCCCACCGGTTCATCTTCGACTCCCGTGACGACGCCGGCGACATGCGCCTGGAGATCCTCAACGACAAGGAAGGCGTGTGGCGCTGCCGCACCACCTTCAACTGCTCAGAGGCATGCCCCCGCGGCATCCAGGTCACGCAGGCCATCGCAGAGGTCAAGCAGGCCATCCTGGCCCGCAAGATCTAAGGATTTAACGCGGACGACGGCGTCGCTCACCACGTACGGTAAACGTACGGTGAGCGGCGCCGTCGTCGTTTCAGATACTGGTGATCGAGCCCGTCGAGGTCCCGGTTTCTCCTCACCCGCCCCCTGACCTCGCAAGCTCGGCCAGGGAACCCGGCGGGCGTGGGCCCAGCTCAACCACCAGGAGGACACAGATGCACCGCTCCGAAAAAGTCTCGTTCCAAGGCACCACCGGCGAACTGCTCTCCGGCATCCTCGATGTGCCGGACGGCCCGGTGAAGGGCTGGGGCGTCTTTTCGCACGGCTTCACGCTGGGCAAGGACAGCCCCGCGGCGTCCCGGATGTGCAAGGCGCTGGCGGACAACGGGATCGGCATGCTCCGTTTCGATAACGTGGGCCTCGGCGGCTCAGCGGGCCAGTGGTCAGCAGGGTCCTTCAGCCACAAGGTGGCGGACACCGTCCGGGCTGCGGAGTACATGCGGGCCGAGGGCCGGGCCATCTCACTGCTGGTGGGGCATTCCTTCGGCGGCGCCGCCGTCCTCGCGGCCGCGTCCGAAATCCCGGAACTCGATGCGGTCGCTACCGTCGGGGCGCCCTTCTCCCCCAAGCATGTGGCCCACGTCTTCGATGCGGCGCTCGACAAGATCCTCAGCGAAGGCAGCGCCGAGGTGGACCTGGGCGGCAAGCGCGTGGAGATCCGCCGGCATTTCGTGGAGGACCTCGAGAACGCCGACCTCACGGACTGCATCAAGCGGCTACACAAGCCCCTGATGGTCCTGCACTCCCCCACGGACAACACCGTGGGCATCGAGAACGCCAGCACGATCTTCCAGACCGCCCGCCATCCGCGGAACTTCGTCTCGCTGGAGGGCAGCGACCACCTGCTGACCGGCAAGGGGCAGGCGGCGCGGGCGGCGAAGATTATCGCGGCGTGGGCCGACCAGTACCTCGACGCCGGACACTGACGCCCACGGGGCGCGGGTGCTCGGCCGGGTGGCGCACTTCCACGGGCGTCTTTCCGGGCTGCACCTGCCGTGACCCCCAGCCGGTGGTCTTGGCTGCAGGCGAGGCCTTCAGATCCTCCTCACGGATGGCTGACCAGGACGCGGCCACAAGGTAAACCCGGCTGACCAGGTTGAACCAGATCAGCAGCCCGATGATGATCGCGAACGGCGCCAGGATGGGGTTGCGTCCGGCACCGGCCAGCAGTTCGGTGCTGAAGACCTGCAGCACAGTGGTGCCCACGCCCGCGAGGATCGTTCCTTCCAGCAGCGCCCGCCGGGACAGCTTCAGGCCGCCGGCCAGGCGGAACATGATCAGCGCCGTGATCCAGCTCAGGACCAGCGGCACGGCGATCTTAATCAGGGCCGCCAGCGGGCCGGCCACGGCCGGGTCCAGGCGGAGCTGCTCCATCGCCCAGCCCGCCGCGGTGCCGAACACGAGGGACGCACCCGAGCTGATGATCAGGGCGACGCCGAGCAGAAGCAAGGTACCGGCGTCGTGCAGTTTGAGGATCACGGGATTGAGTTTGAGCGGTCCCAGCATCATCACGCCGCGGAGCCCCTCCCGGAGGCCGGCGATCCAGCCCAGGGACGTAACGATGGTGACGACGGCGGCGATCACTGCCGTCCAGCCGAGTCCGTCCGGGTTCAGGAGGTCCTTCGGGTCCACCAGCCCGTCGCCGCCGTCGACCTTCAGCAGCCCGGGGGCGCTTTCGGCCACGCTGGCGGTGATTCGGTCCAGGAGCGCGGGCTGGCCGCGGAGCGCCAGACCCGCGATTGAGAAGCCTGTAGCCAGCAGACCGGTGATGGAGAAGAACATGTTGAAGCCGGTGCCCGCGCTCATCAGCGGGCCGTGCTGCCGGGTGAAGTGCTGCCAGGCCCGCATCGGCCGGAAGGCGTTCAGCCGGGCCTGGAGCCACTGGACCAGGGCCATGAGCTGGGGAAACGCTCCCTGGCCGGACCTGCGAGCCTTGCCCCACTCCACCTGCTTGCGGATGACCTCCAGCAACAGCTGCGCACGCTCAGTGGGGAGCGGTGGCTCCGTCGGCGTTTGTTGCCCGGAGTGCGTCCCGTTCGTCGTCTGGTTCGGTACCAAAGTCAAGCTCTTCCCGTAGCTGCCAAATACCGTCGGTGTCGTGCTCGTAAAGTCCCATGCTAACCACCGGGAAGGTGGCCCTGTAGTCTTTCAGCACCGTTTCGGCCTCATCGAGGCTCTCGGGTGCGACGTCGTGGGCAATGGTCACATGGGGATGGTAGGCAAAAGGCAGCTCACGTTCGAGCGGCCCGGTCTGGAGCTTTTCGTGCAGGTCGACGCATTCCCGGAAGCCGTCCTCCACGTTGATGAAGACCACCGGGGAGACGGGCCGGAAGGACCCCGTTCCGCAGATGGTCACCATAAACGGCGCCTGCTTCCGGGCCACCTGCCGCACGTGGTCACGGGCCGCTTCCCAGTCATGGGTGGGCGTGGTGGTGACCAGCGTGATGTGCGCCGGGATGACGGTGGCCATGGGGTCCCCGAAGGACGCCCGCCACCGCTGCAGTTCCTCGGCGATTTCAGGCGGGAAGCCCAGAATGACCCCTAGGCTCATTCCGTTGCTGACTCCGCTGTTGGCGGGCATAGGCGCCGGCATCTCGCTAGCGGGCTCCGGCATATGGCAGGAAGCCGGTCTTGGCATAGACATCTGCGAGGGTGGCAGAGGCGATTGCGCGGGCCTTGTCGGCGCCGTGGGCCAGCAGCCGGTCCAGCTCGGCCGGGTCGGCCAGCAGCTCGTTCGCGCGGTCGCGGATCGGGGTCAGGCGCTCCGTCACCACCTCGGCAAGGTCCACCTTGAGGTGGCCGTACATCTTGCCCTGGTAGTCGCCAACGAGTGCATCCACAGACCGGCCCGTGATGGCCGAGTAAATGGTCAGCAGGTTCGAGACCCCAGGCTTGGTTTCCCGCTCGAACCGGATTTCTGTCTCCGTGTCCGTGACCGCCGACTTGATCCGCTTGGCGATGACCTTCGGATCATCCAGCAGGTTGATCAGCCCGGCCGGGGATTCTGCCGACTTGGACATCTTGGCGGTGGGGTTCTGCAGATCGTAGATCTTCGCGGATTCCAGCTGAATGAAGGGCTTAGGCACGGTGAAGGTCTCGCCGAAGCGGGAGTTAAACCGGGTGGCAAGGTCGCGGCTGAGCTCGACGTGCTGGCGCTGGTCCTCGCCCACCGGAACGCCGTGGGGCTGGTACAGCAGGATGTCCGCGGCCTGCAGGACGGGGTAGGTGAACAAGCCCACGCTCGCCTGATCCGAGCCCTGCTTCTGCGCCTTGTCCTTGAACTGTGTCATGCGGGACGCTTCGCCGAAGCCCGTGATGCAGTTCAGGACCCAGGCCAGCTGGGCATGTTCGGGAACCTGGGACTGGACGAACAGGGTGCACTTGTCCACGTCCACGCCGCCGGCGATGTACTGCGCCGCCGTGACCCGCGTCCGGCGTGCCAGCTCGGCGGGGTCCTGGGGAACTGTGATGGCGTGCAGGTCCGGGATGAAGAAGATGGCGTCGTACTCATCCTGCATCCGCACCCAGTTCACGAGGGCGCCGAGGTAGTTGCCAAGGTGCAGCGAGTCGGCGGAGGGCTGCATGCCGGACAGGATGCGGTGCCGGATCCCGGCAGCCGCCTGGGTTCCGTTTGCTGCTTCGGGCTGCGCAGCTGCGGCGTCGGTCACGGTGGAAGTGGAGGTCATTCGTCGGAGCCTTTGGAACTAGAGCCGGTAGTCCACTACCAGCGGGGCATGGTCAGAGAAGCGGGTGTCCCACGAGGGCGCCCGGTCCACGACGGCCGAAACTGCTGCGGCCGCGAGGGCGGGGGTGGCCAGGTGGTAGTCGATGCGCCAGCCGGTGTCGTTGTCGAAGGCCTGGCCGCGCTGCGACCACCAGGTGTAGGGGCCGTTGACGTTACCCGCCAGGCCCCTGTGAACATCCTTCCAGCCGATTTCCTCACCGAAGAAGCGGTCAAAGTAGGCGCGCTCCTCGGGCAGGAAGCCGGCACGCTTGACGTTGCCCTTCCAGTTCTTGATGTCCAGCTCGGTGTGGCCGACGTTCAGGTCACCGGTGACCAGGGCGTGGTCGCTGTGCTTGGTGAGCTCGGGCAGACGCGTGCTCATGACATCCAGGAAGCGGTATTTGTCCTCCTGCTTGGGGGTGCCGGCCTCGCCGGAGTGCACGTAGGCGCTCACAACGGTCAGCTGGGACGCGTTGCCCTCGGCGTCGCGGACCCGGAAGTCCGCCTCCACCCAGCGGCCGGCGGTGGCGAAGTAGTCATCGCCGATGTGGTCGCGGGTAACGAGAGGCTCCTCGCGGGAGGCGATGGCGACGCCGGCGCGGCCCTTGGCCTCGGCTTCCGCGTGCAGGATGTGCCACCCTTCCCCGATGAGCTGGCGGACGATGGCGTCAGGGGCCCGGACTTCCTGCAGCGTCAGGATGTCCACTTCGCGGGTCGCGAGCCATTCGGACATGCCCTTTTTGTAGGCAGCACGGAGGCCGTTGACGTTGACTGTTGCGATGCGAAGGTGGTCCTTCTTCAATGCCGAGCTCACCCGTTCCACTCTAGTCGATGATGGTTCCGGTCACGGGCTCGCCGGAGCCGCCGGACGACTTGATCATGTCACGTGCGTTGGTGGCGGTGATTTCGATGGTCTCCAGGGCGCGGCGGATGGTGTCCTGGTCCGCGGCTGCGCCCTTGGCCCGCTCCTGCTCCACCACGCGCACCTGTACCTGCACGATCTTGAAGGAGTGGTCGAGCTTCATGTCCCGGATCTCCTCCACCTCGCCGCGTTCGCGGACCAGACGGGTTCCGCCGTGGTCGGCCGAAACGGTGGAGGGCGCGCGGCCTGCGGCGGCATTGAACGCGTTGTGTGCCTCGTTGATCTTCGCCCCGGCCTTCTTGGCCGCCCGCTGGATGCTGAAGACCACGAAGGACGCCAGCGCCAGCCAGAACAGCGCGATGACCGCAACAACCCAGCCGACGACGTCGTTCTGGTTGGCGGCGAAGATCACTGCCACCAGGAAGGCGGTGATAAGGACCAGCAGGCCCGGACCGCTGATGCGGAACATGGAAAATCCGCCCCGGCCCGGGGTGGATGAAGACTTGGAGCTGCCCAGAGATTGCATGAAGCTATTCTCTCAAATCCCCGGACCGCACCAGGACGCTTCCACCGGCGGCGAACATCTGCAGGCGTGCAGCCGGCGGACACCTCACCCGGAAAGCAGCGCTACTTCAGGAACAGGCTCCGCAGCCTGCCGGTGGTGAGCATGAGGCCCAGCACGATCATCACCAGGTAGTAGCCCACGTGGATGGCCGTCGCCGGCGTGAAGGAGGCCGCGCTGATCTGTCGCAGCAGCTCCACGCCGTGCCACAGCGGCATGGCCTGTATCAGCCACTGGATGTACTCGGGGTAGACGCTCAGCGGATAGAAGGTGGCACTGAACAGGAACATCGGCAGCATGATGAAGTTCACCCAGTCCATCTGCTGGAAGGTCTTCATGAAGCTCGTGATGCCCATGCCGAAACTGGCGAACCCGAACGCGATCAGCACCGAGGCCGGAATCATCAGCAGCGCCCACGGGGTGGTGATCAGGCCCATCAGCCCCATGACCGCCGTGAACCCGGTGGCGTACAACAGGCCGCGCAGCAGGGCCAGGAAGATCTCACCGATGGCCACGTCCAGGGGCCCGAGCGAGGTGTACAGCATCCCTTGGTAGAGCTTGGCGAAGTTCATCTTGAAGAAGACGTTCCAGGTGGAGTCGTACACCGCCCCGTTCATGGCCGAGACCGCAAGGAGCGCCGGCGCGATGTACGCCGCATAGCTGATCTCCTGGCCGCCCGGACCGGCGACGGAGCCCACCACGGCACCCATCCCGACGCCCATGGAAATCAGGAACAGTACCGGCTCGAAAAACCCGGACAGCATGACCATCCAGTTGCTGCTCTTGGTGGCCATCAGCCCGCGCCCGATCACCGCCCGGGCGTTGCGCGAATACAGCGGGCCGAAGCGCCGGTTCCGGGCTTCCTCGGTGACGGCGTGGCCTTGGGTCAGGAGTGTCACTGCCCCATCCTCCTGATGAATTGGCGCTTGGTGAGGACCCAGCCGAACCAGGCCAGGCCCAGCAGGAACAGGACATGGATGATGGTCAGCACCGGGGATTCCTCGTAGCCGAAGGTCATCACCCGGCCCAGCTCCGTGCCGTGCCAGATGGGTGAGATCCAGCCGATCCAACGGACCAGCACGGGCAGGGTGTCCAGCGGGAAGAACGTGCCGGAGAACAGGAACAGCGGCATGACGATGAACCGCATCACCATGGCGAACTGGCCCTTGTCCTCCTTGATGGATGTGGCGTAGGCCATGAGCGGCAGGCCGAACGAGAGCCCGGCCAGGGTTGCCACCAGCACGGAGCCCCAGCCCCAGCCACTGGGTGATGCGCCAAACAGGGCGACGATGGCGAAGTAGATGACGGACTGCAGCAGGAACCGCAGGGTCACCGCGATGATCTGGCCGGCCGCGATCTGCTCCGGTGTGAGCGGGGAGGCGTGCGGCCCGTAGTAGACGCGGCGCCATTTGAAGCCGTCCATCACGGGGAACGTGAATTCGGTGGCGGCGGTCATGACCGCGGCAGAGACGAGCAGTGCCGGGGCGATGAAGGCGATGTAGCTGACGCCGCCGAACGCGGAGACAGCGCTGGTGTCCACCAGCGTGGCCAGGCCGACGCCCATCGCGAAGAGGTACGCGGCGGGCTGGCCCACGCTGTACAGGAAGATGGACCAGCCGTACCCCTTCATGACGCGCAGGACCTGCTCGGCGTAGTAAAAGGCGCCCCAGCGCCGCGCCTTGGCGGCCGACACCTCGGGAGGGTGCGCGCGCAAGGTGCGTCCCGCCGTCGGGCTTTCCGACGAACTGGCGCTGGCCTCTCCGCTGGCTGATCCGGCAGCGCGCCCGGCGGTGGACGGCTCAGTCAACGAGGCTCCTGCCGGTAAGCCGGAGGAACACGTCCTCCAGCGAGGACCTGCGCACCAGCGACGTCAGCGGGCGCAGCCCTCGCGCCGAGACTTCCTCCAGCGCGGCCTCGCCGTCGTGTGTGTAGATGAGCACCCGGTCCGGGAGCGTTTCCAGGCGTTCGCCGATGCCCTCGAGCTCGGCCCCGATGCTGGCGTTGCGCTCCGATCCGAACCTCAGCTCCAGGACCTCGCGGGTGGAGTAGTCCCGGATGAGCGCAGCCGGCGAGCCCTCCGCCATGATCCGGCCCTTGTCCACCACGATCAGCCGGTCGCAAAGCTGCTCCGCCTCATCCATGTAGTGCGTGGTGAGGATCAGCGTGACGCCCTGCTCCTTCAGGCGGAACAGCCGGTCCCACAGGATGTGCCGCGCCTGCGGGTCCAGGCCGGTGGTGGGCTCGTCGAGCAGCAGGATGCGGGGCTCATTGATCAGCGAGCGCGCGATGGTGAGGCGGCGCTTCATGCCGCCGGACAGGGCGTCCACCTTGGACTTGGCCTTGTCCGTCAGCTGCGCGAACTCGAGCAGTTCGTCGGCCTTGGGCTTGAGGTAGCTCATGGGCAGGCCGAAGTAGCGGCCGTAGACCAGCAGGTTGTCCCGGACCTTGAGTTCCTCGTCCAGGTTGTCCTGCTGCGGCACCACGCCCAGGTGCGCGCGCACCTCGGGCCCGTTCTGCTCGGGATCCAGCCCCATGATGGTCAGGTTCCCGGACGTCCGCTGGGACACTCCGCCGATCATTTTCATGGTGGTGGACTTACCCGCGCCGTTCGGCCCGAGTAGCCCGAAGGACTCCCCCGCTGGAACGCTGAAGGAAATGCCGTCGACGGCGGTGACGTCGCCGTAGGTCTTGGTCAGGTTCTCTGCGGTAATCACGTACCGCGGCGCGGCGGGCTCTTTATCTCTCTCGGGACCTGTTTCGTTAGCGGGCACAGGCTTCTTGGACGTTCCTTCAGCGGAATGGAGTTCGGGCACCCCATCACGCTAGTACGCGGCGGAGGCCAAAGGAATAGCTAAATCTCAAAAACCCGAACAGCAACGTGGCCCACGCCCGCCGGGTTCCCTGGCCGTGGAGCCGCTCCGGCGAGGGCCCCGGCCCGAGCTTGTGAGGGCAGGGAGCCGGATCGGACTTGCGAGGGAAGGGGGCGGGTGGGGAGGGTCAGATGTCGCCCAATGGGGACGCATAATCGGGCGATATCCGACCCCGCGTTGCGGCGGGCGTTATCTGCGGTTCCCCCGCGGATCCCCCCGCAGGACCTCCAGCCGCTGGTGGTATTCGGTCTCGTCAATTTCGCCGCGTGCGTAGCGCTCGCGCAGGACGCTTTCGCCGCCGCGGGCAGTGGCCCACTCGTGGTTCCTGCGCCAGGTGCGCCGGGCGAAGAAGATGAACAGTCCGATCACCAGGATCCAGAACAGCGGGAACAGCAGGAACCATGGCGAGAATCCTGTGCCCCACGGGCCGTGGGCGACGGGATCGGCCAGCAGCTGCGCGGACTGGACCGCGAAAGTGGTGGCTGGGGATGAAGTCATGTCGTGCTCCCAAAATCTCGGTAAGGGCCGTCTTTCGGCTCTGGTTCGAGTCTGGCCGTCCGACGGCGGCGGGTCGTCCGACGCCGGGAGTCACCTTGGGTGCCCCGCATACTCCGCCGGGAGTCACGAGCCTGCTGCCTCAGCCGGTCCAGCCGGGCCGGACTAGCCCCGATTCGTAGGCCAGCACCACCAGCTGCGCCCGGTCCCGGACCAGCAGCTTGGTCATGATGCGCGAGACGTGCGTTTTGGCGGTGAGCGGCGTGATCACCAGCCGCTCCGCAATCTCGGCGTTGTTCAGGCCCTCGCCCACGAGCCGCAGGACTTCACGCTCACGCTCGGTGATGTTCGCCAGCGACACCGGAGCCGCCGTCGCCCGGGACTGCAGCGCCAGCTGGGCCATGATGCGCCGGGTGACCGACGGCGAGAGCAGCGCGTCTCCGTCGTGGACCACGCGCACGGCCCGGAGCAACTCCTCGGGTTCGGTGTCCTTCACCAGGAACCCTGCCGCCCCGGCCCGCACCGCCTCCGCGATGTATTCGTCCAGTTCGAAGGTGGTGAGGATGATGATGCGCGTGCCGGCGAGGCCCTGGTCCGCCATGATCTTCCGGGTGGCCGCCAGCCCGTCCGTCTCGGGCATCCGGATGTCCATGAGCACCACGTCGGGACGCTCCCGGGCGGCCAGGCGGACGGCGTCGCGGCCGGTGCCGCACTCGGCCACCACCTCCATGTCCGGTTCGGCGTTCAGGAGGGCGCGGAAGCCGGCGCGGATGAGGGTCTGGTCATCGGCCACCAGGATGCGGATCACCGCGCCTCCCGTTCGGGTCCCGGCAAGGGCCCGGCCAGCGGCCAGGCTACCGGTATCACCGCGCGGACCCGCCAGCCCGGATGCAGCGGCGCCAGGTTCAGCGGCGCCACGTGCAGCGAACCGCCCACGGCGGCCGCCCTCTCCCGCATCCCCGTCACGCCGTTGCCTTCCGGCACCCCGGTGGCCCCGGCGCCGTCGTCATCAACGGTCACGGTGAGCTGCTTTCCGGGGCTCCCCACCGGCGTCGTGCCCTCCAGGGCAAGGACGACGGCGGCCTTCCTGGCTCCGGAATGCCGCACCACATTGGTCAAGGCCTCCTGGACGATCCGGTACGCCGCTTCCTGTACGGCGTCCGGAAGCTGCTGCACAGCAGCTGCCTCCGGCTGGGTCAGGCTGACCTCGAGCCCCGCGCGGCGGGCGTCGTCGGCTAGCCCGGGAATCCGATCCAGCCGCGGCGGCGGCGCGGGACTCAGCGGGGCGTCCTCGCGGAGCACGCCCAGGAGCTGGCGGACCTCCGCGAGCGAATCCTTGCTCGCCGCCTTGATGGCTTCCAGTGCGGGACGGAACTGGGCGGGGTCCTTCTCCCCCAGGTGCAGCGCCACCGAGGCGCGGACGTTAATGAGCGACAGTGAGTGCGCGACGACGTCGTGGATGTCCCGGGCGAGCGCCAGCCGGTACTCGTCGCGGGCGGCCTGTTCGCGGGCCTCGTGCTGGCGGCGCCGTTCCGCCACCCGTTCGGTGCGCAGCCGCGCGCCCTCCCCCAGCAGCACAAGAATGGCCAGCCACGAGGTGCCGGCGAACGCCCGGATCAGGGCGAACTCGTCGCCGCCAACTGCCGCGCCCGCCACCAGGACGGCTGCACATGCGCCGGCCACGGTCCAGGTCTGCCAGCGCTTCCCGGCCGCGGCGGAGAGCACGATCGCCAGCGCCAGCGACAGGAACACCGGACCCCACGCGTAGCCGAGCGCCAGATACGCCGCGACGGACGCCGCCGCGGCCGGAAGCATCACCAGCGGAGCGCGGCGCCGGAACGACAGGGAGGCCGGTCCCGCGAGCAGCAGGACGAACGCGAGGGCATCCAGCGGCCGGTGGTCCGGCTGCCGGGCGGAGGCGAAGACGGTGCCCACCACCTCGAAGAGGGCCACGGCAACCACGATGGCTGCTGTGGGCGGTCCCCGGAAACGGCGCTGCATACGTCCGAGCCTAGCCGGGTACGCCCGGACCGTCGTCGGCTTAACGGCGTAGGGAGCCTACTCCCGGAGGAGTAGGCTCCCTACGCTCCTGGCCGAGCTTGCGAGGTCAGGGGCGGGTGGGGGCGAAACCCTGGATCTCGACAAGCTCGATCAGCGGTTCAGCTCGAGCAGCGGTTCAGCTCGAGCGACGGTTCAGCTGATGCCCGCCTGGCGTTCCGCGGCTTCGACCACGTTGGTCATGAGCAGCGCCACGGTCATGGGACCGACGCCGCCGGGGTTCGGCGAAATCCAGCCAGCTACCTCTGCAGCGGCGGGATCGATGTCGCCGTGGACCTTGCTCTTGCCCGTCTCGGGGTCGGTTTCACGGGTGACACCGACGTCGATCACCGCGGCGCCCGGCTTTACGTCAGCAGCCTTGACGATGTGCTTGGCACCCGCCGCGCCCACAATAACGTCCGCCTGCCGCAGCAGCTCCGAAAGGTTCTTGGTTCCGGTATGCGTCAGCGTCACGGTGGCGTTCACGGCCCGCCGGGTAAGCAGCAGGCCGATCGAGCGGCCGATCGTGACGCCGCGGCCGACCACCACGACGTGCTTGCCCGCGAGGCTGTAGCCGTTGCGCTCCAGGAGCTCGATGACGCCACGGGGCGTGCACGGCAGCGGCGAGGTGATCTCGTCGTTGACGTTGAGCACCAGCCGGCCAAGGTTGGTCGGGTGCAGGCCGTCGGCATCCTTGGCGGGGTCGATCCGCTCGAGGATGGCGTGCGTGTCCAGATGCTTGGGCAGCGGCAACTGCACGATGTAGCCGTGGCAGGCGGGGTCCGCATTGAGATCGTCAATGAGGGCCTCAACCTGGGCCTGGGTGGCGTCCGCCGGAAGCTCGCGCTGGATCGAGTTCATCCCGATCTTCACAGACTGCTTGTGCTTCATGGACACGTACAGCTGAGAGGCGGGGTCCGCGCCCACGAGCACGGTGGCAATGCCCGGAGTGACGCCGCGGGCCTTCAGGGCCGCGACACGCTCAGCCAGCTCGGACTTGATGGCAGCCGAGGCTGCCTTGCCGTCAAGAACCTTGGCGGTCTGCGCCATAGACGGGTTTACCACTGCTCGTGCTGCGGGTACAGCGGGAAGTCAGCGGCGAGCTTGTCCACGCGGGCCTGCAGGGCCTCGACGTCCGTGGCGGAGCCGGCCTTCAGGGCGGTGGCAATGATCTCGGCAACCTCAGTGAATTCGGTGGCGCCGAAGCCGCGGGTGGCCAGGGCCGGGGTGCCGATGCGCAGGCCGGAGGTGACCATCGGCGGGCGCGGGTCGAACGGCACGGCGTTGCGGTTGACGGTGATGCCCACGGAGTGCAGGAGGTCCTCGGCCTGCTGGCCGTCCAGCTGCGAGTTGCGCAGGTCGACCAGCACCAGGTGAACGTCGGTGCCGCCGGTGAGGACGGAGACGCCGGCCTCGGCAACATCGGACTGGTTGAGGCGGTCGGCGATGATCTTGGCGCCTTCCAGGACGCGCTCCTGGCGCTCCTTGAATTCGGCGGTGCCGGCGATCTTGAAGGCCACGGCCTTGGCGGCGATGACGTGCATGAGCGGTCCGCCCTGCTGGCCCGGGAAGACATTGGAGTTGAGCTTCTTGGCCCACTCCTGCTTGGCCAGGATCACACCGGAGCGGGGGCCGGCGAGGGTCTTGTGCACAGTGGAGGTGACGACGTCGGAGTGCGGCACCGGGCTCGGGTGCAGGCCTGCTGCAACGAGGCCGGCGAAGTGTGCCATGTCCGTCCAGAGCAGGGCGCCCACTTCATCGGCGATGGAGCGGAACGCGGCGAAGTCGAGGTGGCGCGGGTATGCGGACCAGCCGGCGATGATCACCTGCGGCTTCTCGGCGATGGCTTGCTCACGGAGCTTGTCCATGTCAACGCGGAAGTTGTCCTGCTCCACCTGGTAGGCGGCCACGTTGTAGAGCTTGCCGGAGAAGTTCAGCTTCATGCCGTGCGTGAGGTGTCCGCCATGGGCCAGGGACAGGCCCAGGATCTTGTCACCGGGGGTGATCATGGCGGACAGCGCGGCCGCGTTGGCCTGGGCACCGGAGTGCGGCTGGACGTTGGCGTATTCGGCGCCAAACAGGTCCTTGACCCGGTCAATCGCCAACTGCTCGGCGACGTCCACGTACTCGCAGCCGCCATAGTAGCGGCGGCCCGGGTAGCCCTCGGCGTACTTGTTGGTCAGAACGGAGCCCTGGGCTTCCATGACCGCGCGGGGGGCGAAGTTTTCGGAGGCGATCATTTCCAGGGTGCCGCGCTGGCGGCCGAGTTCCTGGTCCAGTACTGCGGCGATCTCGGGATCGAGCTCAGCCAGCGGCTGATTGCTGACGAAGGAGGTGCTAACGGAAGTCGGTGAAGTAGTCACGAAGAACTCCTGGCTAGGGATGGGCACTGCTAAAGGTCAGGCTACCGGCTGGAACGTTGCTCCGCCCGTCGAAGACCACCATCCGGAAAGCGTTCCGGGCGCAGCTCTATCAGGGCGCCGCAGCGCAATGGGGTGGCCGCTCTTCGAGAAGCGCAGCGCTACCGGCAAAACATGACCCTCGGCCCAGGCGTACGATCCGTGGTCTTCGTGAATGCCGCTCCCTGGTGGTTAGCCACCCAAACGCCAGTTGCGACGCCACCACACTATCAAAAAGCGGGACCGACGCGCGGGTAGGCTGTTCTTCGTGAATGAAGACCAGCTCGCCAAATCGTACGTAGTAACCCTGTCCTGCCCCGACCGCCCGGGAATCGTCCACGCCGTGGCCGGCGCCCTGCTCGTGGGGGGCTGCAATATTACGGACTCCCAGCAGTACGGCAGCGAAGCCACCGGCACCTTCTTTATGCGCGTGGAAGCCACCACCACCGCACCCCACACTGAGGTGGTCGCGGCCCTGGAGCCGGTGGCCGAGGCCTTTGGCATGCAGTGGAGCCTGAACCCCGTGGGCCGCAAAGTGCGTACCCTGCTGATGGCCAGCAAGTCCGCCCACTGCCTGAACGACCTCCTGTTCCTGCAGCGCTCCGGCACCCTGCCCATCGAGATTCCGGCCATTGTCTCCAACCACCGCGACCTGGCCGGGCTGGCCGAGTTCTACGGCATTCCGTTCCACTACATCCCGGTGACGGCCGACACGAAGGAACAAGCCGAGGATCAGCTGCGCAAGATCATCGCCGAAGAGGGCGTCGAACTGACCGTCCTGGCCCGTTACATGCAGATCATCTCCGACGATTTGTGCACCGAGCTGACCGGCAAGGCCATCAACATCCACCACTCCTTCCTGCCGTCCTTCAAGGGCGCCAAGCCGTACCACCAGGCCCATGCCCGCGGCGTGAAGCTGATCGGTGCCACCGCGCACTACGTCACTGCCGCATTGGACGAGGGCCCGATCATCGAGCAGGAAGTCATCCGGGTGGACCACGCGCGCACGCCGGAGCAGTTCGTGCAGATGGGCCGGGACGTGGAAGGCCGCACCCTCGCCCAGGCCGTGCAGTGGCACGCCGAACACCGCGTGCTCCTGGACGGCAACCGGACGGTCGTCTTTAACTGATCCCGCTTCAACCGAGCACCGCCGCCGCGGGCAGCATGCCCGCGGCGGCGGTTCCGGGTTCCCGTGGGCGCAGCGGTTCACACTCGGCGGGTTTTAACCAAGACTGGTTAACACAATGACTCTGCTGACGGAAACTTCGCTGGAACCCTTCATCGCACTGCTCAAGGCACAGGGCAGGCACGCAGTGCTGGATGTATGCTGCGGCCCGGGCGACGACGGTCTCCGGTTCGTCCAGGCCGGCATCCACTACACGGGCGTTGATCCCTTCGACGGCAACGTAAGGTACGCCATGGGCCGCCGCCTGAGCGTGTCGGTGGCGGAGCCCACCCGCCTGCCGTTCGCCGCGAATACGTTCCCGGCAGTCTGGGCCGTCCAGTCACTGGAGGGCCTCACGGCAGACCAGGCGGACGACGTCGTGCGGGAGCTTGAGCGGGTGGCAGAACCGGGTGCGCCGATCGCCGTCGTCCTCCCCTGACCACCGCCGGAGCTGGCTCCCGGTTGAGCCGTACGCGGACCGCGGCGCCGGCGCAGAGTACGACGGCGGCTCCGCCGAAGACGGCTGCCCACGTCAGCTGCTCGCCGAGCAGAAGCGCAGCCCAGCAGATGCTCATCACCGGCTGGGCGAGCTGGACCTGGCTCACCCGGGCCATGGGCCCGATAGCGAGGCCGTGGTACCAGGCAAAGAAGCCCAGAAACATGCTGACGACGCCGAGGTAAGCAAAGGCGGCCCACTGCACCGGAGTGCCCGAGGGCGGCTGCTGGGACACGGAGAAAGCCACAAGACCCACCATCAGGGGCGAGGCCAGGACGAGGGCCCAGGATATGGTCTGCCACGCGCCAAGCTCGCGGGCCAGCAGTCCACCCTCGGCGTACCCCACGGCAGCTGCCAGCACAGCGCCGAAGAACAACAGGTCCGTCCAATGAAGCTGGCCAAAGCCACCGGGCTGCGCGACGGCGAAGCCGACAGCGGCTGTCGCCCCCGCTCCTGTCGCGACCCAAAATGCTACTCGTGGACGCTCGCGGCCATGAAGGACCGCCATCGTCGCCGTTGCAGCAGGAAGCAGGGCGATAACCACGGCCCCATGACTGGCCGGCGCGGAGGTGAGTGCGAAGGACGTGAGCAGGGGGAAGCCGACAACGACGCCGGCGGCGCCCACCGCCAGGCGACGCCACTGCACGCCGCGGGGCAGGCGCTGCCGCGTCAGCAGCAGGGCCGCGGCGGCAAGGACAGCCGCCACCACTGCCCGGGCCGAGCCGATGAACAACGGCGAGAGCCCCTCTACCGCCAGGCGGGTGAAAGGAACGGTGAACGAGAAAGCCACTACTCCCAGGAGGCCCCACCATATTCCGGCGCGGGACGATCCAGTGAGTGACCCAGTGGGTGACACTCCAGCCGGCGACGATATCACTGGGCGAACTGGAACAGTAGCGCTACTATTGTCTCTCATGAACAACGATAGCAGTTCGCGAATCGCGTTGCGGCTGAGGGAATGGGTCGCCGGCGCGGCACCGGGGTCCAGACTGCCGTCAACCCGGTCACTCGTCGCGGAGTATCAGGCCAGCCCCGTTACCGTCCAGAAGGCACTGCAGGCCCTCACGAGGGAGGGTGTCATCGAGAGCCGCCCAGGCGTGGGGACATTCGCGCGGGCCGTCCGGACAGCGCGGCCGTCGGATTACGGCTGGCAGACGGCCGCCCTGCGATCACCACAGGCGCCGCTTCGGCCGTCCTCCGCCGCGATGCGCACCGCACCGAACGATGTCATTGCGTTCCATTCCGGCTATCCGGACCGCGAACTCCTGCCCGAGCGGCTGGTGCGCGCAGCGCTTACACGGGCGGCCCGCGGCGAGGCGGCGTTATCGCGTCCCCCGGCTGCAGGGCTGCCCGAGCTGCAATCCTGGTTCGCCCACGAACTCGGAAGCTCCACCCCAGCCGGCATTTCCCCGCCAACCCCGAGCGACGTCGTCGTGCTTCCGGGCAGCCAAAGCGGCCTCAGCTCCATCTTCAGGGCGCTCGTCGGCCACGGGCAGCCGCTCCTCGTCGAGTCCCCGACCTACTGGGGGGCCATCCTGGCCGCGGCGCAGGCCGGCGTCCGGGTCGTCCCCGTGCCCAGCGGCGCCGGCGGACCCGACCCGGAGGAACTGGCCCGAGCCTTCGAGGAGACGGGGGCACGGATGTTCTATGCCCAGCCGAACTACGCGAACCCCACCGGCGCGCAGTGGGACGGCCGGCGCTGCGAACAGGTGCTGGACGTCGTGCGGAAAAACGGCGCCTTCCTCCTCGAGGACGACTGGGCACACGACTTCGGCATCACCACCACAGCCCAGCCTGTGGCGGCCCGCGACGACTCCGGCCACGTTGTATACCTCCGGTCACTGACCAAAAGCGTCTCCCCTGCCGTCCGTGTGGCCGCCGTCATCGCCCGCGGGCCTGCGCGCGAACGCATCCTTGCCGACCGGGCAGCCGAGTCGATGTATGTCAGTGGCCTGCTCCAGGCGGCGGCACTCGACGTCGTCACGCAGCCGGGCTGGCAGACCCACCTGAAAAGCCTCCGGCACCAGCTCCAGTCCCGCCGCGATCTCCTGCTCACGAGCCTGCTTCAGCACGCACCCCAGGCGCACGTCGAGAACGTTCCCAAAGGTGGACTGAACCTCTGGGCACGCCTTCCCGACGGGACCGACGTCGAACAGCTCGCCCGGAACTGCGAAAGCGCCGGCGTCATCATTGCGGCCGGAACGGAGTGGTTCCCCGCCGAACCGGCCGGGCCTTTCATCCGGCTCAACTACGCGGGCCCCAACCCGGGCGCCTTCCCCGAAGGCACCCGGATTCTCGGCGAGGAGCTCTCGCGGACCCTCGGGTGAGTCCGCGTTCCGCGCGCACCTAGGATGGGACCTTGGGTGCGCAGCGCCGGCAGCACGCCGGTTAGGCCCCAGCATTGGGAAAGGACACATCTTCTTGGGCTACGTATATCTGGCACTGGCGATCGCCGCGGAGGTCCTGGGCACCAGCTTCCTGAAGTCGACAGAAGGATTTAGCCGGCTCTGGCCCAGCGTCTGGTGCCTGGGGGCCTACGGGGTTGCCTTCGCCCTGCTGTCGCAGGTGGTCAAGAGTGTGCCCGTTGGCGTCGCCTATGCCCTGTGGTCAGGCCTCGGAACGGTTGCCATCGTGGCAATCGGTGCCGTCTTCCTCGGCGAGGAACTGAACCTGATGAAGATCCTCGGGATCGGCCTGGTGGTCGCCGGCGTCGTCGTCCTGAACGTCGGCGGAGCCCACTGACGGTTCCGGCTCACCCGGCGAACCAAGCCGGTGTCCTAGGCTTGGGGGCATGGCTCCCATTTACCCCTTCGCCGGTGACACGCCGGACATCCACCCCTCCGTTTTCGTGGCGCCGACGGCGTCAGTCATCGGCCGTGCCACGCTCGCCGAGGACGCCAGCGCGTTCTACGGCGTTTCGGTGCGCGCGGACACCGCCGCCATCACCGTTGGCACCGGCAGCAACCTGCAGGACAATGTGGTGCTGCACGCCGACCCCGGCTTCCCCTGCAGCGTGGGGGCGCGGGTCAGCGTCGGGCACAGCGCCGTCGTCCATGGCTGCACCGTGGAAGACGACTGCCTCATCGGCATGAGCGCCACCATCCTCAACGGGGCGGTGATCGGCGCCGGCTCGCTCGTGGCGGCCGGCGCCGTCGTACTGGAAGGGACGGTGGTACCGCCCCGTTCGCTGGTGGCCGGGGTCCCGGCCAAGGTGCGCCGCGAACTCACCGACGAGGAGTTCGACGGCGTCAAGCGCAACGCGGCGCACTACCGCGAGCTGGCCAAGGCCCACCGCGAACTCCACGCACCCAAGTAGGTCGCAGCACAGGGCGTTCCCAGCGCTGGGAACGCCCTGATCTGCTACTCAGTTGAGAACCGCCACTCAGTCCAGGCTGATCGGGCCCAGCTCGTCCAGCAGGTCGCCTGGCCCGGGGTTGCCTGGCGCCGATGAGCCACCGAGGTGGTTCACCACGCCCCACACCGCGTTCAATCCCGTGGTCACCGCACCCTCGGCCCATCCTGCCGTGAAGGACACGTCGTCGCCGGCGAGGAAGATGCCGCGCTGGCTTTCCGGCAGCTGGTCCTGCTTGAAGTGCGTGAAGAGCCGCTGCTGGTAGCGGTAGTGGCCGGGCAGGTTGGCCTTGAACGCGCCCATGAAGTTGGGGTCGGCCTCCCAGGAGACGGTGATCGGCTGGCCCACGATGTGGCTGGCGATGTCCACGCCGGGGTAGATCTGCTCGAGCGAGTGCAGCATCAGCTCCACGCGTTCGTCGGCGTCGAGCGCCAGCCACTTCAGCGCGTCGTCGTTCCACGTGTAGGACAGCAGGATCACGGCGGGCTGGTCCGGGCCGTTGTCCAGCAGGTAGGTGGCACGGTTCAGCCGGTCCGTGAGCGTCATGGACAGGACCTCCCTGCCGGTTTCCGGGTCGATGTCCTTCCAGAACGGCCGGTCCACCATCACGAACGTCTTGGACGACTGCATGTAGTGCGAGCGCTCGATCGCCGTCCACAGCTCGGCCGGGAACAGCGCCTCCTCGGTGTGGATCCGGGTGGACAGCAGCCACGACTGGCAGGTGGTGACCACCGCCGGGTAGGAGGCTTCCCTCCCCCAGCGCTCCCGGATGCGGAGGTTGCCGTCCGCCTCACGGCTGATCCGTTCCACGGCTCCGCGCGGGGAGCCTGAGTGCAGGGACGCCAGGGACGTCCCTGCCGGCCAGTGCACCATGCCCGACGGCGCGTGGCGCCAGAGTGCCTCGGGGAGCCTTTGCGCTCCCCCGGAGATGAGGCGGTGCTGGTCGTCGGCGTCGGTGTAGACGACGCGGAGGATTTCCAGGATGGAGTTGGGGAAGTCGGTGTCCCAGCCGCCGGTGCCGAAGCCGACCTGGCCGAACGCCTCGCGGTGCGCGAAGCCCGCCTTCCGGAACGCCTGGCTACCGGCGATGAAGCCGTAGAAGGTCTGTTCGTCCAGCTCCGGAAGAAGCTCGTTCCACAGCTCCTTGATCCGGGCCGTGTCCCTCGCCCGGATGGCTTCCTGCATCTGCGTGAACTGCGCACCGTCGTTCACGGCGGCCTTCCAGGCTTCGGCCACTTCGCGGAAGAACGGCGGCAGGTCCGCCGAGGTGGCGGCATAATGCCTCTGCCCGGCCAGCTCAATCACGGTGCTGGAAGTCGCCGGGGCCAGCGGGTTGGGGAAGTCCCGCGTCTCCAGTCCCAGCAGGTCCACATAGTGGTAGAAGGCCTTGCCGGATACCGGGAACCGCATGCCGCCCAGGTCTGCCACCACATCCGGTGCCGACGGGAAGCTGGCCGTGCGCAGGCGTCCGCCGAGCTGATCCGCCTCGTAAAGCACCGGACGCAGCCCGAGCCTCATCAGCTCGTACGCTGTCACCAGCCCGGACAGCCCGGCACCCACCACGGCGACTTCGGTGCCGTACAGTTCAGGCGGCACCGAACCCAGTCCGTCAGGGTGGGACAGATAGTGGTCGTAGCTGAACGGGAAGTCCGGGTTCAGCATGGTCACCGGGGCCTGGCCTGGTGCTCCGGGCGGGACGGACGCCGTGGTGGCGCTGGACGGATCGGATGCCGGCAGTTCGGTAGCGGTTGTCATGGAAGGTCTGTCTCCGTGGTCTCGTCTGTTGTCTTACTGGTGCGAAGTTGTCTGTTCAGCAGGTGTGGGAGCTGGGGAAGAATCACGGGCGGATAGTTCACGGTATTCCTCCTGCCCCAGCGCGGCCACCCGCGAGTGCCGCCTGCCGTAGCCGAAGTAGGCGGCCAGTCCCACCAGCATCCAGATCCCGAAGGTCACCCACGTTTCGGCGCCCAGGTTGGCCATCAGGTAGACGCACATCAGCGCGCCCAGGATCGGTGTCAGCGGGAACAGGGGAACCCGGAAGGTCCGCCTGAGCTCCGGCCGGGTGCGGCGGAGGTGGATAACGGCCATATTCACCAGGGCGAAGGCGAACAGGGTGCCGATGCTGGTGGCGTCCGCGAGCGCCCCGAGCGGGACCAGCCCGGCGGTGAGGGCGACGGCGGTTCCCACGATCAGGGTTCCGGCAACAGGCGTGCCGGTGCGGTGGGAGACGCGGCCAAAGACGCTGGGAACCAACCCGTCGCGGGACATGGAAAGAAGGATGCGGGTCTGTCCGTAGAGGACGGTCAGCACGATGCTGGCAATGGCGAGCACAGCGCCGACAGCGAACACCAGTGCCATCCACGGCTGGCCGGTGATTTCCTCCAGGATCTTCACCAGTGCGGCCTCGGTGCCGTCGAACCAGCCCCAGGGGCGGGCACCGATGGCGGCAACGGCAACCAGCACGTAGATGGTGGTGACGATCAGCATGGAGAGCATGATGGCCCGGGGCAGGTCGCGCTTGGGGTTGCGGGCTTCCTCGCCCGCGGTGGAGGCGGCGTCGAAGCCGATGTAGGAGAAGAACACCCGGGAGGCGGCGGCGGACACGCCGGCGGCCCCCATCGGCAGCAGCGGCTCGAAGTGGCCGCCGTTGAACGCGGTGAAGGCCACCGCGCAGAAGAAGACCAGGATCCCTACCTTCACCAGCACGATCGCGGTGTTGATCCATGCGCTTTCCTTGGCGCCGCGGACCAGGAGAACCATGGCCAGCACCACAATCACCATGGCCGGGATGTTAACCAGGCCGCCGCCGCCCGGCGGCTGCGACACCGCATCCGGCAGGGCCAGCCCGAAGACCGCCAGCGCTTCGTTGACGTACTGGCCGGCGCCCACTGCCACGGCAGCGACGGAAACGGCGTATTCGAGCACGAGGCACCAGCCGCAGATCCAGGCCATGCCCTCGCCCATGGTGGCGTACGTGTACGAGTAGCTGGAGCCTGCGGCCGGCACCAGGCCGGCCATTTCGGCGTAGGACACGGCGGACAGCAGCGCGGCCAGGCCGGCGATGGCGAACGAGATCCAGATGGCCGGCCCGGCCAGCGGCACGGACTCGCCCAGGATCACCAGGATGCCAGTGCCGAGGGTGGCGCCCACGCTGATCATCGTCAGCTGCATGACTCCGAAGCTGCGCACCAGGCGGGTTCCGCCATGGCCCGTCTCGGCCTCCTGGACCATCTGCCCGATCGGCTTGCGACGGAGCAGCTGGGCTGCCAGTCCTAGGCGGCCGGCCTGCACCGGAGGCCGCTGTCCTGCTTGGGTGGGCACAGTCATCATTGACGTCCGTTCGTAAGTAGTTGGGGGCTTTCCGTCGCTCCAGCCTAGGCGTGTGAGTCACCTCTCAATGCTGTGCAAAATGACCTAGAGTGTTCTGGCATGGGACGTAATGCACAACCGACGGGTGCGCCTGAGGCGGTCGGAGGCACCCCTCCGGCAGCCGGTTCGGCAGGAGAACATCGGAGCGGGGTCACCCTGGACCAGCTCCTGGCGAAGCTGCCCGCGGAGCTGGTGCTGCTGCACGACGGCGGCAACGGTTCGGGCCTGCTGCGGTGGGTTGAACCGAGTGAGCTGGAAGACCCCACGCCCTATCTGCTCGACGGCGAATTCCTGCTCACGGCGGGGTTGCCCTTCGTGGGCGGCGCAAGCGGCGACGCGGGCGACGCCCCAGGAGGCGGCGCATTTGGGGCCGACGCCTACGTCCGGCGCCTGGTGAAGGCCGGGGTGGTGGCACTCGGCTTCGGCCTGGAGCCCTACTTCAGCGCCGTCCCGGATCCGGTGGTGGCCGCCTGCGTCCGGCACAACCTGACGCTCCTGCAGGTGCCGAGCACGGTCCCGTTCGCCGCCATCGGTCTCGAATTCTCCCGGCTCCTCGAGTCGGACAACGCGAAACTGTTCAGGCACCTCGCGGACACGAACCGGCAGCTGATGCGGGCCGTCCTGTCCGCCCGGCCGGAACACGAACTGCTTGCCGCCCTGGCCCAGCGGGTTCCGGTGTGGGCCATGCTGATCGGTGCCGACGGGCGGGTGCGCGCCCGGGCGGGCTCCGGCGTCGAGGTTGCCGCCCTGCAGCCGCTGCTCGGCCGGCTCCTGGGCGGAAGCGGTCCCCGCGTGGAGATGGAGTCCCTGGACCGCCCGGGTTCCCGGCTCGTGTTTGGACATCCGCTGCGCAGCACACGCGATGCCAACCTCGGGGCGCTGGTGCTGGGCACTGACACGCCGCTGACCCCAGCACAGAACAGCGTGGTCTCCTCCGCCGTCGGACTTCTGGAGCTCTTGGTCCGGCAACGGACCAGCGGCTCTCTGGCACCGAGCCAGCTGGCGACGTCGCTGCTGTTGCACCCGGACAGCCTGTCCGCCGGCGGGGCACGGCATCTCAACGGGCTCCGGGACCTGCTCGCTCAGAGCACTTCCTCCACGCGTTCAGGTGCCTTGCGCATTGTGCAGGGAATCAGCGCGGCGCAGGGCATTGGGGCTGAGCAAGGCATTCGGGCAGATCAGGCCGCGGGGCAGCCTGCCGGGCGCGCCGGTGACAGCCCCGTCCGCGAGCTGCTGCAGTGGCGCCGCCTGTTCGACACCAAGCTCGTGGAGCTCACGGACTACGGCTTCGCTGCCATCACCCGGCTTAGGGTTGACGACGCGCTGCTGGCCGAAGTCGAGAAGCTGGGCTGGCGGCTGATTATCGGGGACGCCAGCGAGCTAACGGATCTGAGCAGCGCGTATCAGCGGGTGACGGCGCTGCGGCAGCGCGTCCAGACCACCGGCAAGAGTGCCAGGGTGGGTGAAGTGACGTGGACGGTCGCCGGACTGCTGGGCCAGGAAGCCGGAACCATGCTGGCCGGGCGGCTGCTGGAGCCGGTGCTCAGCCAGGACAGCGATCGCCGGACCGCGCACCTGTCCGTATTGAGGGCGTGGCTCGGCGAGAACGGGAACTGGGATGCCACCGCCAAGGCGCTGGGCCTGCACCGGAACAGCGTCCGGCGGCAGATCAACGCGGTGTCCGAGCTATTGGACACCGACCTGAACCAGGCGCAGGTCCGGGCCGAACTCTGGATTGCGCTGCAGTACGTGGACGGGCTGCCACCTAGCCCCGATTAATGCCGCCGCCGTTCTCGTCCCAGGCGCGATAAACATCAGGGCGGCGTTCGCGCAGATAGGGCACGGCATCCCGAGCCTGGCGGGCCGCCTCGGCGCTGACCTCCGCGTACAGCAGTTCCGGACCGGCGCCGGCGGCAGCCAGCAGCTCACCGTCGGGGCCGGCAACGACGCTTCCGCCCAGGAAGGTGCAGCCGCCCTCCTCTCCGGAGTGGTTGGCATAGGCGACTGTCAGCTGACTCTCCAGAGCCCGGGCACGCAGCAGTACCTGCGGCACCGATTCGAAGCCATGGGCCAGCGCCGTGGGAACCAGGAGCAGGTCTGCGCCGGCCGCGGCGGCTGCGCGCACCGTCTCGGGGAACTCCACGTCGTAGCAGATGGCCAGCGAGGCTTTGATGCCGCCCAGATCGACGACGGCGGGGGGTGCTTCCGCGGGGCTGAACGCCTTACGCTCCTCCGGACCAAAAAGGTGGACCTTGGCGTAGCTGAGCAGTTCGTTCCCGCGATCGTCCAGGATCGTCGCCGTGATCTGCCACTGCCCGTCGGCCGTAACGGCGGGCAGGCTGTAGACCAGCGCAATCCGGTGCGTGGCAGCAATGCCGGCGAGGGTCCGCCGGACGCCGGGCAGGATGCCGGGGTCCAACTCCGCCCTTACGCGCAGCGGGGCGTAGCCCACCGGGAAAAGCTCGGGAGTCAGCAGCACCGCGGCACCCGCTTCCGCGGCCGCCCGCGCCGCCCGGTCAATGGCTCCGCAGTTCCGTTCGATGTCCAAAACACTGGAGTTCGCCTGCATCAGCGCCAGCTTCACCGTGATCACCTCAAGTCTTCGTGGACGCCTGCCCAACACCGGACGTCGTTCCCCTCAGCGTATCCGCGGCCAGCGGCCGCCGATCCGGTCCATTTGCACCGTCCCAACCTGCCCGCGGGACGTATTGTCCGGCCGGCGCGCCCTTCGACGCGCCGGGTCGTTGCGTTAACTTCTTGACTACAAGGCCGCCGATGGTGCAATGTTCATTCCATGCCCTCACCAGCGCGCTCAACGAGGAGCCGAACCAAAAACCCCGGGTCGCAATCCGCCCTCAGGCACCTGAACCAGCAGCGGATCATCGAATGCCTGCTCAACGGCCCTTCCACCCAGGCGGAGCTCGCGCGGCAGACGGGACTGTCCACCGCGACGGTGTCCAACATCGTCAAAATCATGCAGGACTCCGGCCTGGCCTCCACCGAGCCGACCACCAGTTCCGGGCGGCGCGCACTCAACGTCCGGCTCAACAGCAACGGTGCCGTGGCGGTGGGCATCGACTTCGGCCGGCGGCACCTGCGGGTGGTTCTGGCCTCGCTCAGCTACCACATCATCGCCGAGGAATCGGTCCTCCTGCCCCTCGGGCACCAGGCAGAGCAGGGCATCCAGGCCGCCGTCGCCCTGCTCGATAAACTGCTGGCGGACAGCGGGGTGGAGCGCAGCGCCGTGGTGGGTGCCGGCGTCGGAATCCCCGGCCCCATCGACCGCCGGACCAGCACCGTGGCGCAGGGGGCGATCCTGCCCGAGTGGGTGGGCATCGACATCCAGGAACGCCTCGAAGACGCGTTCCTGTTTCCCATTTTCATAGACAATGACTCGAATCTGGGCGCCCTGTCCGAGGTCACCTGGGGACCGCACAGCGGCATCAGCAACCTGCTGTTCATGAAGATCGGTTCCGGCATTGGCGCGGGCCTGATCCTCAACGGCAACCCGTACTACGGCAACGTCGGGATCACCGGTGAAATCGGCCATGCGACCATTCACGAACACGGGCTGATCTGCCGCTGCGGCAACAGGGGGTGCCTCGAGACCATCGCCTCCACCACCACCATGATCGAGCTGCTGAGCCGCGGCGAGGAGCGCCCGCTGACCCCCGCGGACATCGTTCGCAAAGCGCTGGCGAGGGATGCCGCCACCCTGCGCGTGGTGGACGATGCCGGCCTCGCGGTGGGCCGGGCCCTCGGGAATGTGGCCAACCTGATCAACCCGGAGGTCATTGTGGTGGGTGGCCCCCTGGCCGGGCTGGGCGACATCCTGCTGGACCCCATCCGGCGAGGTTTAGTGCGGCACGCCGTGCCGGTCATCGGCGAAACCACCACCCTGACCATGTCCTCGCTGAACGACCGGGCCGAGGCTCTCGGCGCCGCGTCGCTGGTCTTCCAGCACGCCGGAATCCGGCGCACGTAGTGTTTCGTTATCCCGCCGTTGCGTTAAAGACTTGACGACAAGGGCATGCTCCATCTACTTTTTTCATCAGACGGCCCTGCGGATTGCAGGGAAGACAACGAAGTCAATGCATTGGAGGCGTAAGGGCACATGACGTCCCTCAACACGCAGAGCGAGCCGGTTCTTCTGGAGATGCGCTCCATCACCAAGGAATTCCCCGGCGTTAAAGCCTTGTCCGATGTGAGCCTGACGGTGAAGGCCGGCGAAATCCACGCGATCTGCGGGGAGAACGGTGCCGGAAAGTCCACGCTGATGAAGGTCCTCTCCGGCGTGTACCCCTACGGCAGCTACACCGGCGACATCGTGTACCAAAACGAGGTGCAGCAGTTCAAGGACATCCGCGCCAGTGAGCACGCCGGGATCGTGATCATCCACCAGGAGCTTGCCCTGATCCCGGAACTTTCCATCACGGAAAACATCTTCCTGGGCAACGAACCGGTCAAGCGCGGCGTGATCGACTGGGCCGAGGCCCGCACCCGCTCCCGTGAGCTGCTGGCCCGCGTTGGCCTGCGCGAGGACCCCGACACCCCGATCAAGGAAATCGGGGTCGGCAAGCAGCAGCTGGTGGAGATCGCCAAGGCGCTGAACAAGTCCGTGAAGCTCCTCATCCTCGACGAGCCCACGGCGGCCCTGAACGAATCCGACTCCCAGCACCTGCTGGACCTGATACTGGGCCTGAAGGGCCGCGGCATCACGTCCATCATCATTTCCCACAAGCTCAACGAGATCGAGCAGATCGCGGACTCCATCACGATCATCCGTGACGGGAAGTCCATCGAGACGCTCAACGTGAAGGCCGACGGCGTCGACGAGGACCGGATCATCAAAGGCATGGTGGGCCGCACGCTCGAATCACGCTTCCCGGATCACGAGCCCAAGATTGGCGACGTCCTGTTCGAGGTCAAGGGCTGGACGGTCGGGCACCCGCAGGTCCAGGACCGCCTGGTCTGCAAGAGCTCCAATTTCTTCGTCCGCCGCGGCGAGATCGTGGGCTTCGCCGGGCTGATGGGCGCCGGCCGCACCGAACTGGCACGGTCCGTGTTCGGCCGTTCCTACGGCCGCTTCATCAGTGGCCAGATCTACAAGAACGGCAAGGAACTTCACCTCAAGAGCGTTAAGCAGGCCATCGACGCCGGTCTGGGCTACGTCACGGAGGACCGGAAGTCGCTGGGCCTGAACCTCCTCGACGACATCAAGACCACCACCGTCTCGGCGGCGCTGCACAAGGTCAGCAAGCACTTCGTAGTGGATGCCAACAAGGAATTCACCGTGGCTGAGCAGTACCGCAAGTCGCTGCGCACCAAGACGCCATCCGTGGAGGAAGGTGTGGCCAAGCTCTCCGGCGGCAACCAGCAAAAAGTGGTCCTGGCCAAGTGGATGTTCACCGATCCTGACCTGCTGATCCTGGACGAGCCCACCCGCGGCATTGACGTCGGGGCCAAGTACGAGATCTACGGGATCATCCAGCAGCTGGCCAACCAGGGCAAGGGAGTCATCGTCATCTCCTCCGAACTGCCTGAACTGCTGGGCCTCTCTGACCGCATCTACACCATTTTCGAAGGCGCCATCACCGGCGTCCTAGACAAAGACGACGCCAGCCAGGAAAGCCTCATGAAACTCATGACTTCCGCCAGAAAAACCGCCTGACCCTCTGGAATCCTCCAGAACCTTCCAGAACAAGGACTGACACAATGAACGCGCTCAAGAAGCTCTTTGGCGGCAACACCCGCCAATTCGGCATGATCTTCGCCCTGGTTGCACTGATCGTTTTCTTCCAAATCGCCACCGAAGGCCGCACGCTCACCCCGGGCAACGTCATCAACCTCTTCAATGGCAACTCCTACATCCTGATCCTGGCCATCGGCATGGTGCTGGTGATCATCGCCGGCCACATCGACCTGTCGGTCGGCTCCGTGGCGGCATTTGTCGGCGTCACAGTGGCCCTGGCCATCAGGGACTGGGGCATCCCCTGGTATCTGGGCATTCTGCTCGGACTCGCGCTGGGAGCCCTGATCGGCGCCTGGCAAGGGTTCTGGACGGCCTATGTGGGGATTCCAGCCTTCATCGTGACGCTGGCCGGCATGCTGCTGTTCCGCGGCTTCAACCAGTTCGTCGGAAAGTCCAACACCATCCCCGTTCCCGCCGATTTCCAGTACATCGGTTCCGGCTACCTTCCCGAGGTGGGCCCGAACACCGGCTTCAACAACCTCACCCTGCTGCTCGGCCTGCTGGGCGTCGCGTTCGTGATCTTCAGTGAACTCCGCGCCCGCCGCACTGCCAAGGCCCTCGGCGCCGAGGTCCCCGAGGGCTGGGTCGTCGTCACCAAGCTCGTGCTGGTCTGCGGCGCCATCCTGTACGCCACGTACCTGTTCGCCACCGGCCGGCCGGGAACCTCGTTCCCGATCCCCGGCCTCATCCTTGCCATCCTGGTTCTTATCTACGGCTTCATCTCCGCCAAGACGGTCGTCGGCCGCCACGTCTACGCGGTGGGCGGTAACCGGCACGCGGCCGAGCTTTCCGGCGTGCAGTCCAAGAAGGTTAACTTCCTGGTCATGATGAACATGGCCATCCTGGCCGGCCTCGCCGGCATGATCTTCGTGGGCCGTTCCACGGCCTCCGGACCGTTCGACGGCGTGGGCTGGGAACTGGACGCCATCGCAGCTGTGTTCATTGGCGGCGCAGCGGTGACCGGCGGCGTGGGCACCGTGATCGGCTCGATCGTCGGTGGCCTGGTCATGGCCGTGCTGAACAACGGGCTGCAGCTCCTCGGCGTCGGCGCCGACCTGACCCAGATCATCAAGGGCCTCGTCCTGCTGATCGCCGTCGCGTTCGACGTCTACAACAAGAGCCAGGGCAAGCGCTCCATCATCGGCATGCTGACGCAGAGCTTCAACCGCCCCAGCGGCGGCACCCCGCTCCAGCCTGACGAAGTTACTTCCACGAAAGAAACCATCTCCCGGGAAGCCTGAGCCCTGCCGCTCCCCGGAAGCATGTCCCACCCCTAAAGAAAGTGAACCAAGCAATGCGAATGATTGGTAAAGCAGGAAAGGCGGCAGCAATCGCTGCCATTGCGGCACTGGCGCTGACAGCCTGCGGCCGTTCCGATACCGGCACAACGGGCGGCGGAACCGCTGGCGGCGAGGCCTTCCCCAAGGGCTCCTCGATCGGCGTCGCACTTCCCCAGAAGACCAGCGAGAACTGGGTCCTCGCGGAGAAGCTGTTCAATGACGGCCTCAAGGGGGCGGGCTTCAAGGCGGACGTCCAGTTCGCCAACGGCGGCGTCTCGGAGCAGCAGAACCAGATCAGCGCCATGATCACCAAGGGCGCCAAGGTCATCATCGTGGGCGCAATCGACGGCGCCCAGCTGGGCACCCAGCTGAAGCAGGCCAAGGACGCCGGCGCCACCATCATCGCCTACGACCGCCTGCTGCTGAACACCGAGAACGTGGACTACTACGTGGCCTACGACAACTTCAAGGTGGGCGAGCTGCAGGGCAAGGCGCTGCTGGACGGCATGAAGGCCAAGAAGCCGCAGGGCCCGTACAACGTCGAACTCTTTGCCGGTTCCCCTGACGACGCCAACGCAAAGGTCTTCTTCGATGGCGCCATGAGCGTCCTGCAGCCGAAGATCGACGACGGCACCCTGAAGGTCCTCTCCGGACAGAAGTCCTTCGGGCAGGCTGTCACCCAGGGCTGGAAGGCCGAGAACGCCCAGCGCCGTGCGGATACGCTCCTGACCGGCAGCTACGCCTCCGCGTCGCTGGACGGTGTCCTGTCTCCGAACGACACCCTGGCCCGCGCAGTGCTGACCGCCGTCAAGGCTGCCGGCAAGCCGCTTCCGGTGGTCACCGGGCAGGACTCCGAGGTTGAGTCGGTCAAGTCCATCATGGCCGGCGAGCAGTACTCCACCATCAACAAGGACACCCGCAAGCTCGTTGAGCACTCGATCGTCATGGTCAAGGACATCCAGGCCGGCAAGACGCCTGAGATCAACGATGACAAGTCCTACAACAACAAGGTCAAGACCGTTCCGGCCTACCTGCTGGAGCCAGTCATCGTGACCAAGGAAAACGTCAAGACGGCCTACGTGGACGATCCGGTTCTCGGCCCGATCACCAAGTAACACCGCAGACGCTGTCGCCACAGAGCCCCGGCTCCCCCGCAAGTGACCAGTTCACAGGGAGGGCCGGGGCTCTTGCGTTGCCGCGCCCGGGTGTCACTTCACAGCGCAAACATAGGTTCGGCCCGTTTCGCGCACAGCAGCGGGCACCAGTGTGGGATCCGAAGCCGACCAATCCCCGGCATGTGATCCCAAGGAGTGCAGTGAGCGTCCTCGCCCGAAGTGTAGGCAATGCGTTTAGAAACAAGGTCCGAACAGCGGCGGTTGTGGCCGTACTGGCGGTCGCCATTGGCCTGGCTTTGGCCATGCTGGTGGCCAACCAGGCCGTCGGCGCCAAAGTCCAGGAGCTGAACGCTTCGGTGGGGACCGTGCTGACGGTGAACCCGGCTGGCGTCCAGGGCTTCGAAGGCGGCGGCGAGCCGCTCACCGCTGAGCAGGCGGCCACGGCGGCGGACGTCCCGAACGTGACCGCCGTCGTCGGAACCAAGGCGCTCAGGCTGCGCAACGCGACCGAGGCCGCGGCACAGACGGCAGCCGGGACCTTGGCCGGCCCGGGCGGCGGGCAGGGCGGCCCCGGCGGCCAGACCACCACCACGCTGACCACCAGCCTCACCGCGGCAGTCGACGCCGGAACGCTGGGCGCGCGCAACCAGGACAGCTCCGGAACAACCGGAACCACGGGAAGTACCGGAACCACGGGAACCACCGGGACCACCCAGCCGGCGAGGTCCCTCCCCATCACCGCGACCGGAACCGGCGCAGTGGTGGACAGCACCGGCAAGGCACTCGTCCTGACTTCGGGCACCGGCCTGGGCGACTACACAGCGGAGTCCACCAAGGCGCTGCTGGGCACCACCCTTGCTGAAAAGAACAACCTCAAGGTCGGCTCCACCTTCACGATCAACAGCAAGACCTTCACCGTCGCCGGCATGTTCGACGCCGGCACCACGTTCGGCAACAACGCCCTCTACGTCACGCTCCCCACCGCCCAGACCCTGGCCGAGCTGCCGGGCGAACTGTCCACGATGATCGTCACGGTGGACAGCATGGAGAACGTCGACACCGCCAAGACGGCACTGCAGAACGCCCTCGGCACCGACAAGGCAGACGTCACGCAGGGCCAGCGCAACCTCGAAACCGCCGTCACGTCGCTGGACAGCGTCAAGAACATCTCCATGGTGGCGTTCATTGCGGCCCTCGGCACGGCGGGGCTGATCATCCTGCTGATCATGGTCATGCTGGTCCGCGAGCGCCGCCGCGAAATCGGCGTTCTGAAGGCCATCGGCGCACCGAACCGAACCATCGGCCTGCAGTTCGTGCTCGAGGCACTGGTCCTGGTGGCCCTCGGCAGCGTGGTGGGCGCCGTCATCGCCTCCTTCGCCAGCGGCGGCATCGCCTCCGCACTGGTCAGCTCCAGCACCAGCACGACGGCGGCCCCCGCCGGCCAGCGCGGCGGCGGGTTCGCCGGGGCGGCCGACGGATTCCCCGGCGGACAGGGCGGACCGTTCGGCGGCGCCTCCCAGCTGCTCACCTCCGTGACCGCCAGCGTGTCCCCCGGCATCCTTGCCGCCGGCATCGCGGCAGTGTTCGGCGTCGCCATCATCGGCGCGCTGGTTCCGGCCCTGCTCACCGCCCGCATCCGCCCCATCGAAGTCCTCCGAGGAGAATAGCCATGATTGAAGTCAAGGATCTGGTCCGCACGTTCAAGTCCGGCGACCGCACCATCAAGCCGGTCAACGGCGTCAGCTTCGAGCTGGAGCAGGGCACGCTGGCGTCCATCGTGGGCAAGAGCGGCAGCGGCAAGAGCACTCTCTTGTCCCTCCTGGGCGCGCTGGACAAGCCCACCAGCGGAGACGTCGTCGTCAACGGCGTGAGCCTGGCGGGCATGCCGGACGGCAAGCTGACCGAATACCGACGCCGGGACATCGGGTTCGTGTTCCAGCAGTTCAACCTGGTGCCCAACCTGTCCGCGCTGGACAACGTCATGCTGCCCATGGAGTTCGCCGGGGTGCGGAAGGCGACTCGGGCAGAGCGGGCACGGGCACTGCTGGAGCAGGTGCAGCTCGATCCGGACAAGCACGGCCGCCGCATCAACCGGCTCTCCGGCGGTGAACAGCAGCGCGTGGCGATTGCCCGGGCCCTCGCCAACGAACCCAAGCTGATCCTCGCCGACGAGCCCACGGGCAACCTTGATGAACAGACGGGCGAGCACATCATCGAACTGCTCAGCTCCCTCAGCCGCGACCACAACACCACCATCCTCGTGGTCACGCACGACCGCACGCTCGCCAACAAGACGGACCGCCGGTTCCGGCTGCAGCAGGGCAGGCTGGCGGAGGAACCCGTCCGCGGCCGCGCTGCGGAGCCGGCGGCAGTCTAGGTCGACGCGGCTGCGCCGTAGCTAGGGCGTCGTAGAAGGGACGGAAAGGTGGGGGCGGGCGGGCCCAACACCCTCCCTCACCTTTCGCAGGTTTCGACCGTATCCTTCCTCACCTTTCGCAGGTTCCGACCCGATCCTTCCTCACCTTTCGCAGGTTTTGACCCGACCCTTCCTCACTTCCTGCCGGTTTTGACCGAACGCTCCCCCACCCGGGTGAGAGGATGGCGTCATGACGTCACCGATCGCCAAGCCGTGGCTCTTCAGCCAGTCCAACCAGGATCCCCTTGCCGCCACGGGCCGCCGGCTGCGCTGGGGTGTCATTGCCACCGGCCGGATCGCTTCCCTGGTGTCGCGGGACCTGGCGCTTCTGGAGGACGCGGAACTGTACGCCGTCAGCTCACGTGCCCAGCACACCGCAGACGCATTTGCAGGCGAGTTCGGCTTTGCCGTGGGGTACGGGGACGACGGCGGACAGCACGGCTATGAACGGCTCCTCGCCGACGACTCTGTGGATGTGGTCTACGTGGCCACGCCGCACGCTCAGCACCACCGGGTGGTGCTGGCTGCGCTTCGGGCAGGCAAGCATGTGCTCTGCGAAAAGGCGTTCACCATCAACGCCCGTGAGGCTGCCGAGCTTATCGACGTGGCCCGCGAAAAGAAGCTGTTCCTGATGGAAGCCGTGTGGAGCCGCTTCCTGCCCAGCATGCAGAGGGCCTTCGAGATCGCGCATTCCGGTGAACTCGGAACCGTCCAGTGGGTCACTGCGGACCTTGGCTTCCCGGCGCCCTACTCTCCCACCGCCAGGCTCTGGGCCGTCCAGGACGGCGGCGGCGCGCTTCTGGACATCACCGTCTACCCGCTGCTGTGGGCCCTCGGGACCTTGGGTTTCCCGCAGACGGTCAGTGCCATGGGCACTTTGAACGACGACGGCGTGGACGCCCAGAATGCGCTTACGCTGGGTTACCACCACGGCGCGCAGGCACAGCTCACCTCGTCCCTGCTCGCCCACGGCCCGCGCGCCGCAACGATTGCGGGCAGCCTCGGGTACCTGCAGACACTCGGCTCGATCAACAACCCCAAAAAGCTGGTGGTGGGGATCGGGCAGGAGACACCCCGGACGGAACACTTCGAGGTGACGGGGCGGGGTTATACGTACGAGCTTCGTGAGGTAACCCGGTGCGTCCAGCAGGGCCTCACCGAGAGTCCGGTCATGCCACTGGAAGACTCCCTCAACACGATGCGGCTGTTCGACGGCGTGCGCGCCCAGCTCGGTGTCGCGTATCCGAATGATGCCCATTGAGGAGCCTTTCCGGCCCCTTCATCGAATCGAAAGGATTATTGTTGTCCCGGGTCTGGACTCTCACTTTGGGGCAGGCTTAGGCTGTAGTCGATCGTCGATTCACTCGGTGAGCTCTGGGGGTGGTAAGCATGACCATTGCGGCTTTGTCGTGGTCTGCGCTGCGCCCTTTGCGCCCGGTTCTTTTGGCCGGCGCCGCTGCTGTGGCCTGGCTGGCGGTATCCGCCCCGGCCGCCGACGCCGACAATTCAGACGGACCTGATCTGCTGGCCGGCAGCATTTCCTCGGCTGTCTCGTCCGCCAAAGGCAGTACGGACAGCGTGGCGGAAAGCGTTGGCGCGCTGATCTCCGCGAAAGCACATGAAGCCGGCGCGGTTGCTCAGCCCACACCGGCTGTAGCTCCCCTGCCGCTTCCGGCCATCGATCCGGCAGCCCTCCCGGCATCATTGCCGGCTGCGGCTGGGCCGGCGCCGGCCGAACAGCCTCCGGTTGTTGCGCCTCCACCTGTGACTCCCGTTCCTTCCACGCCAGCGCCCCCTGTCCCCGTCGTTGCGCCGGTTGCGGCGGACATTCTGGAGCCCGTTGATGCCGCACTCGGCGGACTGCCTCTGGGCGAGGCGCTTCCTGATGACACCATGGCTGGAGTTAGCGGCCCCGTAGCCTCCGTTGCTGATGGAGCGCTGACGGACACGGCCGAAACTATCGTGAAGCCGGTGGCTGAGGCCGTTAAGCCAGTGGCCGAGGTCGTGGAACCAGTAACCGACGTCGTGAGCCCGGTGACTGACACTCGCCCTGTTGAGCTTCCCGTCGAGACGGTCACTGACGTGCTCACCCAGGCACCTCCTCTGACGACACCGATAACTGTGCCCGTCACGGACGTCGTGGCGGGCCTTGTCGCGGTTCCAGAACGGCTACCCGCAGTTGACCTCGCCGAAGCGAGGCAAATTTCCACAGGTCCAGAGGCCTCGCTCGGCATCGTCGCCGGGCCCTCTGTGGTGTCCGCGCTGCCTGTCCACCCGGCCGTCGGATCACCCGCTCATTTCAGCCACTCTGTTGCGCCGAAAGCTGCCAACCCCACGGGGTCCGCCCCAGAGGTTCCTGCCGGCGGAGACTCGCCATCCGGCGAAGACCGCGTGCCATCACCGGAGGCGCTGCTTCCGGCTCCTGCCTCAGGCTCGGGAAGCGGCACGTCATCCGGTGGCCCTTCCGCTTCGGCCGCCTGGCTGAACAGCCTCTTTGAGTACCTGCCGCTCATGGGTTTTGTCCCTGTCAGCGGACCCCTTCAGCATGTTCCTTCGCCGGTGGCCATCGACCCCGGCTCCTCTCCTGACTAGTTGGGCCCCTTCTGCCTCCCTGCGGCAGACACACGGCCAATCAGGTTGCCATGGGCACCTGACAACAACTTTTCAGGAGACATCACAATGCACCAGACAGTTCGCAGGGGCCTATTAGGCACCCTCTTTGCCGGCGGGCTACTTGCCCTCGGCGCAACCGCGGCGAGCGCGGATACCACTGCCACAGGCGCTATCAACATCGCGCCTGAAGCCGCTTCGGCGGACCTAAATGCTTCGACGTCGCTGGGTCTGCTGGGTGGCCCAGCGCCGTCGAATTCTTCCGCGGTCAGCGTCAATGCCGACCTCAACACCGGTACTTCGAACGGCAGCACTGCCGTGGCACCGGCCGCCACCTCCCTGGTCGACGTCAATCTTGGTGGCACCGGAACGGGAACTGGGACGGCTGCTCCTGCGGCTGACGCCACCGCCCTGGTCGACGTAAACCTCGGCAATGCAGCACCCGGAACGGACACTGCAGTTCCCATAGCCAACGTAGCAGCCGCCGCAGACGTCAACCTCGGCAGCACCGCAGTGACAGGAACGGACACCACTGTTCCGGCAGCCGACGCCACCGCCGTGGTCGACGTAAACCTCGGCAACACGACGACGGGTACCACCCCGGCTGCTCCCATAGCCGACGCCACCGCCGTGGTCGACGTAAACCTCGGCAACACCGCAGTGACGGGAACGGACACCACTGTTCCCGCCGCCGACGTAGCAGCCGCCGCAGACGTCAACCTCGGCAACACCACCGGCACGGGAACCGACACCACTGTCCCCGCCGCCGACGTAGCAGCCCTGGTCCACGTAAACCTCGGAAACACCACCGGCACGGGAACCGACACCACGGTTCCCGCCGCCGACGTAGCAGCCCTGGTCGACGTAAACCTCGGAAACACCACGGGAACGGATAGCACGACTCCGGCCGCAGACGTGGCAGCCGCACTCGACGTCAACCTCGGCAACACCGCGGTGACGGGAACGGGCACCACTGTCCCCGCCGCCGA
>NZ_JAGGPN010000020.1:0-23243 GCF_018613795.1 Arthrobacter sp. ISL-65 | reverse complement strand
CACTGTCCCCGCCGCCGACGTGGCAGCCGCACTCGACGTCAACCTCGGCAACACGGGTTCCCTGGGAAGTGGTGCCGAAGGCACCGTTGACCTCGGGCTCGGCACCGGAACTGATGCATCCGTGGACCTGGGTGTCGACTTGGGCATCGGACTTGGCACAGGAACTGTGACAACGCCGCCCGCCGCTGATCCGGGTGATGGAACCGGCAACGGCTCTGATCCGGGTGACGGAACGGATGGAACCGGTACCGATGGAGCCGGAACCGGAACCGACGGCACGGGCACTGATGGAACCGCCACAGACGGAACCGGAACCGACGGCACGGGCACTGATGGAACCGCCACAGACGGAACCGGAACCGACGGCACCGACGCCACAGACGCCACAGACGCCACAGACGGCACCGACACGACCGGCACCGACGGTAGTGCAACCGGCACGGACACCACCGGTGGAGCCGCAACTGGCACGGACAATGGCACTGTTACCACGACAACGGGTGCTGCCATCCTGCCCGCCGGCTCGCTGACAACAGGCGCCTCAGCATCGGCAAACACCGCAAACGCCGCAAACGTGGCCACGGGAAACATGGCCACCGCACAGCAGATGCTCGCCAACACCGGAGCCGACGCTGGGCTGCTGCCACTCGCACTGGTCCTGCTCGCCATCGGCGCGCTGCTGGTGATCCGCAGGAAGAAGGCCTGACAGTCCGGCTCCTGTCCGGACAGGAATAACCGCCCTTCGTCGGCGGTCCGCATTCCGGCAGTCCTCTGGACTACTGGGTGCCGGGCCGCCGGCGAAGCCGCGCCCCGGCCCGGCGGGAACCCCCACCACCGGGAACCCGGGCGTTCGGGAACCGGGGCCACTCCCCGGAAATCAACCAGCGACATCAATTAGTAAGTAGACGTATTACTCTTAACACCGAGCCAGAACTGAGAAGGACGGCAACGTGTTGAAAGAAACGCACAGCGGGGTGACACCGGAGGTACTGGGCGGACGATACCTGCTGGGTGGAGTGATCGGACGCGGCGGCATGTCGTCGGTCTATACGGCCAGGGACCAGAACCTGGGCAGGGACGTGGCCCTGAAGCTCTTCGCCCCCCAGTCGGCAGATGCCGATGAACTCAAACGCCAGGAAGCCGAGATCCGGCTCCTGGCGACGCTGAATCATCCCAGCCTTGTCACGCTTTTCGACGCCGGCGTGGATACCCGCGTCCCGGACCAGCCCAGGCCCTTCCTCACCATGGAACTCGTGGACGGGCAGGACCTGCGCAGCCGCCTCCGGCACAGCCGCGTTCCGCTCGAGGAACTGTCCGTCATAGGAGCCGGGATCGCGGATGCCCTGGCCTACGTTCACGGGCTGGGCATCATCCACCGCGACATCAAACCCGCCAACATTCTCCTCATCCAGGTTCGTCCCGGCGAGCCGGTGCGGCCCAAACTGACGGACTTCGGCATTGCCCGGATCGTGGACGGGACCCGCCTCACGGCCACCGGCACCATGGTGGGCACAGCAGCGTACCTGAGCCCTGAGCAGGCGATGGGCTCCCCGCTTTCGCCCGCGTCAGACATCTATTCGCTCGGCCTCGTACTGCTGGAATGCATCAAGGGCACGGTGGAGTATCCGGGCGGCGCGGTGGAATCGGCAGTGGCCCGGTTGCATCGGGCCCCTGAAGTCCCTGCCGACCTGCCCACACAATGGCAGCACCTGCTGGCCTCTATGACCGCCCTCGACCCGCTGGAGCGGCCTTCCGCCGCAGATCTGGAAGTGGCTCTCCGGCACGCCCTCGTTTCACCGGACTCCGCTCCCGGAGACCTGGCCGAGGAGCACACCCGCGTTCTCCCCGCACTCCCGTCGCGGCCGCCGTCGGTTCTTCCGGTCGGGCTTTCTGGGACGCAGTCCACCGCAAGGACAACAGCCAAGACACCGGCCCGGTCAGCTACTTCCGGCCGGAACAGCCGCGCGGCAGGCACGAAACGCCGGAGCCGGGGCTTTCGCATTGGCACCGCCCTTGCTGGGGCCGCCCTGCTGGGCGGAGCCGCCGCCGTGACCGTCGCCGCCAATTCAGCTGTAACGCCCGACGTCGTTCCCTACCCCGGCGTGAGCGGCACCTTGGGCGACCATCTCGAGGAGCTGCAAAGGAGCGTTGAACCATGAGCCCAAGCCGGGCACCGGCCGTGTGGCGCCGGGCGACGACAATCCTCACCGGCTGCATGTTGGCAGCCGGACTGGCAGGCTGCGCCGGCGCCGCCCCGGAGCTCGAGATGAACGCGGCTGCAAAGTTACAGCAGCAGGTACTGGAGGTCACCAAGTCCGCGGCAGGAGGCAACCCTGCCGCCGCCCTGAAGTCCCTGGACCGTCTGTCCTCTGATCTGGATGCTGCGGCGGCTGCCGGGCACGTTTCCTTCAAACGCCACCGGAGCGTAACGGCGGCCATCAACTCCGTGCGGGCCGACCTCACGGCAGCGCAGGCAGCCAAAAAGGCGGCTGCGGAAGCTGCTGCCCAGGCTGCCGCCGCGAAGCCCACGGCAGCCCCGAAACCCTTGCCGACGACTGCGCCCGAAGTGGTGGTCCCGGCTCCCGCCCCTGCCCCCGTGCCGGTTCCCGCGAACAGCGGACGGCAGGACAACTCCAGCAAGGGCAGCTCGGAGGGGAACAAGGACAAGGGTTCGGGCAAGAACAAGGACTAGTCCCCGCCGGGGACCAGCCCTTGTTCTTACTCGATCCGAAGCTTCTTACGCCGTCAGGAAGCAGCTGCCGGGAACCGCTCCCACGCCCGGTGGGCGGCCAGCAGCTCTTGGACCTGCGGAACCACCTGCCCGGCGCTGTCGCCCAGCACCACGCCTGCCGCCTCGTCCGGGATGCTGGCCGCATCCACCCCTGCGGAGCCGGATCCCCACGCCCCGATGGCCTTGGCGTGGCGGAAGGCCTCTGACAGCAGCAGCACGATGCGGGGATCAAGCGAAGCACCGGGATCTCCGGCCTTCGCGTCGAGCCCCTGTTCGGCATCGTCCGCCGGCGCCCCGGATCCTGCCACGATGACTGCGTCGAACTCGGTGGAGCGGGCGGTGAGGTAGGTCCGCTGAACCGGGATCCCGCCGTCGGCCTCTCCCCCGAGCGTCCCGCCGGAGGGTGCGATCACCAGCGGCACGATGCCGGCGTCGTCGAGCGCCTTGCGGGCATCCCGGACGGCCTCCAGATCGCTGGACTCGTCCGCCACAATTCCGACGACGCGGCCGGCCACCGGCCAGGTCTTCCCCAGCTGGGACAGGGCGGGGCTGGGCTGGGCGTCCGGCACGTCCTCGGTGGCCTCAGGGGCGGGCATGCCGAGCCCGCGGGCCACGGCGGCGCACAGCGAGGCATCGATGTTGGCCAGCGCGAGCAGCTGGCGCTCACGGACCGGCCTCTCGTAGCACTTGCCGAGCTCGAACGTGTAGGCTTGGATCACGTGGTCCTGCTCCACCGGAGTGAGGCTCCGGAAGAACAGCCGGGGCTGGCTGTAGTGGTCGTCGAAGGAAGCGGGATTCTTCCGCTGCTTGATGGCCTCGGCCACCGCTTCCGGGACATCCACGAACGCCCCGAGGTCTGCCCCGGCCTTGAAGGGGCAGCCACCGTCGAGGGAATTGGGCCGGTAGGGCGCCACCCCGGCGTGGACGGCGGTCTGGTGCATGCCGTCGCGCAGCATGTCGTTGACCGGAGCCTGCGGTCGGTTAATGGGGATCTGCGCGAAGTTTGGCCCGCCCAGACGCGAAATCTGGGTGTCCAGGTAGGAGAACAGCCTGACCTGCAGCAGCGGGTCGTTGGTGACGTCGATGCCCGGCACGAGGTGCCCCGGATGGAAGGCCACCTGCTCTGTTTCCGCGAAGTAGTTGACCGGGTTGGCGTTGAGCGTCATCAGGCCGATCGGCTGCACCGGGGCGAGCTCCTCAGGCACAAACTTTGTGGGGTCAAGCAGGTCGATTCCCTCGAACATCTGGTCTTCGGTGTCGGGGAAGGTCTGGATGCCCAGCTCCCATTCCGGGTAGGCGCCGCCCTCGATCGCATCGGCCAGGTCCCGCCGGTGGAAGTCCGGATCCATGCCATTGATGATCTGGGCCTCCTCCCAGACCAGGGAGTGCACGCCCTGCTTCGGCTTCCAGTGGAACTTGACGAGCGTCGTGGCGCCGGCGGCGTCAACCAGGCGGAAGGTGTGGACGCCGAAGCCTTCCATGGTCCGGTAGGAGCGCGGAATCCCGCGGTCGGACATGTTCCACATGGTGTGCGCCTGCGCCTCGGTGTGAAGGGACACGAAGTCCCAGAACGTGTCGTGGGCGCTCTGGGCCTGCGGTATCTCGCGGTCCGGATGCGGCTTTGCGGCGTGCACGATGTCCGGGAACTTGATTCCGTCCTGGATGAAGAACACGGGAATGTTGTTGCCCACGAGGTCGTAGGTTCCCTCGTCGGTGTAGAACTTGGTGGAGAATCCCCGCGTGTCGCGGACGGTGTCAGCGGACCCGCGTGAGCCCAGGACCGTGGAGAACCTGACGAACACCGGCGTTTCCACATCCTTGGCGAGAAAGCCTGCGCGGGTGATGTTGGCGGCCGTGCCGTACGAACGGAAGACGCCGTGGGCACCGGCGCCCCGGGCGTGCACCACGCGCTCCGGAATCCTCTCGTGGTCGAAGTGGGTGATCTTCTCCCTGAGGTGGTGGTCCTGGAGCAGGATCGGTCCCCGAGGCCCCGCTTTCAGCGAGTGGTCTGTGTCCGCCAGTCGGAGCCCCTGTGCGGTGGTTAGGTACTGGCCGGACTGCGCCCGAGAGTGTTCCGGCGCACCCGTGGGGCTGCCGGTAGGAGACACCGCTTCCGGCCCCTGCTGGTCCGGCTTGGGCGGCAGCGGTTCCCGCGGGGTGGTGGGTTCGACGACGGCGGGTTGCTCGCCCGCCGGCGCTCCCGGGATGTTGATAGCTGGTTCTTCAGGCACAGAGACGATCCTTTCCGAAGCGGCGGCCTAGCCGGGCTCGGCCTCGGCGCTGGGCACCTGGCCGAAAGATAAGCCTGCTTAGTACCCTACGAAAATGAGTGGCCGCCCACAACCGCGGGCCGTCATTTGGCCTGCCTAAGCTTCATAGTCAGCAGGCTTAGTTTCACTCTTCAAATGCCGACTGCTTCCCGCTACGTTGGAGGTGTTCCATCCGAACGAGGGCAATCAGAACCACGGGCCGTCCGCCCGTACGCCGAAGGAGTGAACCTAGCATGGCAACTGTCCAGGAATCGATCACCGTCGATGTCCCCGTACGCCAGGCCTACAACCAATGGACCCAGTTTGAGGATTTCCCCAATTTCATGAGCGGCGTCGACGCCGTCCGTCAGCTCGACGACACCACTGTTCATTTTGAAACCAGCATCGCCGGTGTGAAGCGCGAGTATGACGCCCAGATCACCGTCCAGGAGCCGGACCAACGGGTCACATGGGAGAGCCTGAACGAGCCCCGCAATGCCGGCACTGTGTGGTTCGAGTCCCTGGGCGCCAACGAAACCAAGGTGAATGTGGAGCTGACGTGGGAGCCCGAATCTGCGATGGAGAAGCTCGGCGCAGCCACCGGACTCGATTCCCGGCAGGTCGCCTCGGACCTGAGAAAGTTCAAAAAGTTCATCGAGGAACGCGACACGGAAACCGGTGCCTGGCGTGAAAGCGTGAGCGGTGGCGAGGTGGAAGGTGATGCGGGTCCGACGGCGGCCGGCACGGGAGGCGGCGGCATGGGAACCGGCCTGGGGGCTGGCACCGGCGCCGGGACAACGGGTGCCGGGACCACGGGGGCCGGGACATCGGGTGTCGGGACATCGGGTGTCGGGACCACGGGTGCCGGGACCACGGGGGCCGGCGTAGGAGCCGGAGCGGCCGGCGTCGACATGGGGACTACAGCAGCTGGCGGCAACGGCGACCCGGGCGCGAGCACCGGCTACTCCGAGGGGGCCGGCATGGACGCGGTCCCGGGCCGCAGCTACGAGTCAGGCGACGCCTACGACGCCTCGGCAACCGAGCGGCCCGTCAGCACGGACCCTGACATGGCGGTGGACGCCCCGTACGGGGACGACGACACCGGTGAGCCGCGGACCGAAACCCGGCACACGGACACCCGCCGCGACGACATTCCCGACCGGTAGGTCAAACTCCCGGCCGGCAGTCCCGGCAAGCAAAGAAGCGCCCCGCCACTCAAACGAGTGGCGGGGCGCTTCTTTGGCTCGAGTTCAGCCGCGGGCCGGAGAGTTGGCCCGGGCGAATTAGCTCAAGCTGGCAACGATCTTGTTGAGCGTCGCGGACGGCCGCATCACGGCGGCAGCCTTCTCGGCGTCCGGGCGGTAGTAGCCGCCGATGTCCGCGGGCTGGCCCTGGGCTCCCAGGAGTTCGGAAACGATGGCCTCCTCGTTGGAGGTCAGCGCGTCGGCGACCGATGCGAAGGAGGCTGCCAGTTCGGCGTCCTCGGTCTGCTTGGCGAGCTCCTGTGCCCAGTACTGCGCCAGGTAGTAGTGGCTACCCCGGTTGTCGAGTTCGCCGGCCTTGCGGCTCGGGGACTTGTTCTCGAGCAGGAACGTGCCGGTGGCGCGGTCCAGGGTGTCAGCCAGGACCTGCGCGCGGGCGTTGTCCGTGGTGTTGGCCAGGTGTTCGAAGCTGACGGCCAGGGCCAGGAATTCACCCAGACTGTCCCAGCGCAGGTGGTTTTCCTTCAGCAGCTGCTGGACGTGCTTCGGAGCAGAGCCGCCGGCCCCGGTCTCGAAGAGGCCGCCGCCGTTGATCAGCGGAACGATGGACAGCATCTTGGCGCTGGTGCCCAGCTCCAGGATCGGGAAGAGGTCCGTGAGGTAGTCGCGGAGCACGTTGCCGGTGACGGAGATGGTGTCCTCGCCCTTACGGATGCGCTCCAGGGTGAAAGCGGTAGCCTCCACCGGGGACAGGATCTCGATCTGCAGGCCCTCGGTGTCGTGCTCCTGCAGGTATTCGCGGACCTTCTCGATGAGCTTGGCGTCGTGCGCGCGGGTCTCGTCGAGCCAGAACACAGCGGGGGTCTGGGAGGCGCGGGCGCGGTTCACGGCCAGCTTCACCCAGTCGCGGATGGGGAGGTCCTTGGTCTGGCAGGCGCGCCAGATGTCGCCCGGGGCAACTTCGTGTTCGATCAGGACCGTGCCGGAGCCGTCGACCACCTGGATCTTGCCGGGGACCTGGGCCTCGAAGGTCTTGTCGTGGCTGCCGTACTCTTCTGCAGCCTGGGCCATGAGGCCCACGTTCGGAACCGTGCCCATGGTGGTGGGGTCGAAGGCGCCGTGTGCGCGGCAGTCGTCGAGGACAACCTGGTAGATGCCGGCGTAGGAGCTGTCCGGGAGGACTGCCAGTGTGTCGGCTTCCTGGCCGTCCGGGCCCCACATGTGGCCTGAGCTGCGGATCATGGCGGGCATGGAAGCGTCCACGATGACGTCGCTGGGGACGTGCAGGTTGGTGATGCCCTTGTCGGAGTCGACCATGGCGATCGCGGGGCCTTCTTCGAGGCCCTTCTTGACGGCTGCCTGGACGCCCGCGCGGACGTCCTCGGGCAGCTCGTCCAGTCCGTTGAGGATGGAGGCGAGGCCGTTGTTGGGGCTGAGTCCGGCCGCGGCGAGCTGCTTGCCGTAGGTGTCGAACAGTTCGGAGAAGTAAGCCTTGACCACGTGGCCGAAGATGATGGGGTCGGAGACCTTCATCATGGTGGCCTTCAGGTGTGCGGAGAAGAGCACGCCCTCTTCCTTGGCGCGGGCTACCTGTGCTGCCAGGAATTCGTCCAGGGCGGCGGCGCGCATCACGGTGCCGTCAATGACTTCGCCGGCGAGGACCGGGAAGGCCTTCTTCAGGACCTTGACCGAGCCGTCCTCGCGGACCAGCTGAATTTCGATGGTGCCGTCGGCGGGGATCACCACGGACTTCTCGTTGGCGCGGAAGTCGTTGGCGTCCATGTGTGCCACGTTGGTCTTGGACTCGGGGGTCCATGCACCCATGGAGTGCGGGTTCTGGCGGGCGTAGTTCTTGACCGACAGCGGTGCGCGGCGGTCCGAGTTGCCTTCACGCAGGACCGGGTTCACGGCCGAGCCCTTGATCTTGTCGTAGCGGGACCGGATCGCGGTCTCTTCGTCGGATGTGGGGTTGTCTGGGTAGTCCGGCAGCTTGTAGCCCTGGGACTGAAGCTCGGTGATGGCGGCCTTCAGCTGCGGGACGGATGCGCTGATGTTGGGCAGCTTGATGATGTTGGCTTCCGGCTTCTTCGCCAGTTCACCGAGTTCAGCCAGGGCGTCGCCGATCTGCTGCTCTTCAGTGAGGTAGTCGCCGAAGACGGCGATGATGCGGCCGGCCAGCGAAATGTCGCGGGTCTCCACCTGCACACCTGCCGTGGACGCGAACGCCTCGATGATCGGCAGGAACGAATATGTGGCCAGCATCGGCGCTTCGTCGGTGTGGGTATAGATAATTTTGGCCATGCTCGGGCGTCTCCCTGAAGGTCGGCTTGTATCTGGTATTCCGGCTATTTCACCAACCTTTAACTTACCCGAGGTGAACCGGATGAACCTTACCCGGGCTGCCGGATACCCTTGGATTACCCCGTTCCCGTGTCTTCGCTCACACTATCCATTGTGCCCGGCGCGGTAGGGCTCTAATCTTTCTCTCATAAAGGAACACCGCTTCGGCGGCTGAACTGAGTTGGAACCCCTTGCGGCAGGGGCAGATCACCCTATCTGGCAAGAAGACTTGAATCGTTAGTAACCGAGCTCGTCCTCCCCGGGTAGGTCAATCAGTCACCCGGCGTGCCTCCCAGGCCCGCCCCACCCAATAGGTAGGACCGCAATGACGACCAAAAAGACTCTTGCCGGCAGCCTTCTGAGCCTTTCCACAGGTTTGCTGCTGGCAGTGGGCGCCATCGGCGGCGCAACAGCCTCTTCTGCAACGTCGCAGGACTCAACCCAGCTGCAGGTCGCAAGCACCCCCGTGTCCAGCCCGCAGGGCTACTGGACGCCCGAGCGCATGCGCGCCGCCCTTCCCGGCGATGTGCTGGCCGTCAAGGCCGTGGCAAGGCACGAAAACAAAGGATCCTCGCCTTCGGCTGCCGTGGAGACGGGAGCGCCAACGAGAATCGCCGGTACCGCCGCGCAGACCACGGTAACCACAGCCCTGCACGCAAACGAAACACCGGTGCCGCACATCGGCAAGGTCTTCTTCACCCTCGCCGGAATCAACTACGTCTGCTCCGGCAACTCAGTCGCCGCCCAGAACAAGAGCCTCGTGGCCACCGCCGGCCACTGTGTCAATGAGGGGCCTGGCGCCTTCGCCACCAACTGGGTGTTTGTTCCCGGCTACGTGAATGGCCAGTCCCCGTATGGTCAATGGCCGGCCCGGTCGCTGCACGCGGCACGGAACTGGACCTCCGGCGGCGATATCCGGTACGACACCGGCTTCGCCGTGGTGGCCCGGGTGGGGGGCAAGGCCCTGGCCGACAGGGTCGGCGCCTCCGGTGTGGAGTTCAGCCAGCCCCGGGGCCTGACATACAAGTCCTATGGCTACCCGGCCGCGGCCCCGTTCACCGGCCAGACCCTGGTCAGCTGCACAGGCACAGCCAAGAACGACACGATCAACCCCCAGTTCAACTCCCAGGGCATTTCCTGTGACATGACGGGCGGTTCCTCGGGCGGCCCCTGGTTTGCCCGGGGCGACACGGACGCTGAAAGCTCAGCCAACGGCTTCCAGAACTCGGTCAACAGCTACGGGTACGGAACGAATTCCACCACGATGTTCGGGCCGTTCTGGGGCTCGACCATCATGAAGGTCTACGACAGTGCACAGCGGAAGTAAGGATGACGCGGGCAGCACTGACGGCGCTGAGGTAAGCCATAACCTCAACCAGGCGCCCGAGGAGATCCTGGCCTACTGGACCCCGGAACGGATGGCCGAAGCGGTCCCCCGGGACATCCGGTTGCCGGATCAGGAGGAAACGGAAGAAGACTAAAGCAAGTTAAAGCCCGACGGCGGCCGTCCCCTTAAGGGGGCAGCCGCCGTCGGGCTTTATCTGGGCCCACGCCACCCGGGTTCCCTAGCCGAGCGCAGCGAGGTTAGGGAGGCGGTGGGGACTAGTGGAAGAAGTGGCGGGCGCCGGTGAAGTACATGGTGATGCCCGCAGCGTTGGCGGCGGCGACGACTTCCTCGTCACGGACCGAGCCGCCGGGCTGCACCACTGCCCGCACGCCGGCGTCGATCAGGATCTGCAGGCCGTCGGCGAACGGGAAGAACGCGTCGGAGGCAGCCACCGCGCCGCGGGCACGGGCGGGTGCGCTGCTCGCGTCGGCGTTTGAGGCGCCGCCGGCACCGTCGACGTCGGACTCCACGCTGACACCCAGCGTGTTGGCCCGCTCGACGGCGAGCTTGCAGGAGTCCAGGCGGTTGACCTGGCCCATGCCGATGCCCACAGCGGCGCCGTTGGAGGCGAGCAGGATCGCGTTGGACTTGGCGGCGCGGCAGGCGGTCCAGGCGAAGGCGAGGTCGGCCAGCGTGGCGTCGTCGGCGGCTTCGCCGGCGGCAAGCGTCCAGTTGGCGGGGTTGTCGCCGTCGGCGTCCACCTTGTCGGTGACCTGCACCAGGACGCCGCCGGAGACCTGGCGGATTTCCGCCGGGTAGCGGCCGTAGCCCTCCGGGAGGGACAGCAGGCGGATGTTCTTCTTCTTGGAGAGGATCTCCACGGCCTCGGGGTCGAAGCCGGGGGCGATGACCACCTCGGTGAAGATGCCGGCCACGGTCTGGGCCATGCCGGCGGTGACCGTGCGGTTGGCCGCGATGACGCCGCCGAACGCGGAGACGGGGTCGCAGGCGTGGGCCTTGGCGTGGGCATCGGCGATCGGGTCGGCCGCGTCGGCGGAGGCCACGGCCACACCGCAGGGGTTGGCGTGCTTGATGATGGCCACGGCGGGCTCGGCGAAGTCGTAGGCGGCGCGGAGTGCTGCGTCGGCGTCCACGAAGTTGTTGTAGCTCATGGCCTTGCCGTGGATCTGGTCGGCCTGGGCGATGCCCGCGGGGGCTGCCTTGTCCACGTAGAGCGCCGCCTGCTGGTGCGGGTTCTCGCCGTAGCGCAGCACCTCGGAGCGTTCCAGGGCCAGGCCGGAGTAGGCGGGCCAGTCGATGACGCCGTCGCCGTCCTCGTCGAGGAACTGGCTGGCGGTCCAGGTGGCCACGGCGGTGTCGTAGGTGGCGGTGTGGGCGAAAGCCTTTGCGGCCAGCCGGCGGCGGGTCTTCAGGTCGAAGCCCCCTTCAGCGGCAGCGCGCACAACATTGCCGTAGAACGTCGGGTCCACCACGATGGCGACGGCGGCGTGGTTCTTCGCGGCGGAGCGCACCATGGCGGGGCCTCCGATGTCGATCTGCTCCACGACGTCGTCCTGTGCGGCGCCGGACTTGACCGTCTCCACGAACGGGTAGAGGTTCACCACGACGAGGTCGAAGGCCTCGATCTCCATCTTGGCGAGGGTCTCCATGTGGGCGGGGACGCGGCGGTCGGCCAGGATGCCGCCGTGGACCCGCGGGTGCAGGGTCTTGACCCGGCCGTCGAGCATCTCGGGGGAACCGGTGACCTCTTCGACTTCCTGGACCGGGATGCCTGCGGCGGCGATCTTCTTTGCGGTGGAGCCGGTGGAGACGATCTTGACGCCTGCTTCGTGCAGGCCCTTCGCGAGCTCCTCCAGACCGGTCTTGTCGTAGACCGAGATCAGGGCCCGGCGGATGGGAACACGGTCTAGCTGCGTAAAGCTCACAAAGGTCTCCGTCTTTTGACACGGTGGGTGCCGCGGTTGGTGGGGATACGGCCCAGTTTATCGTGTCGGCGGACCCCCTCCTGCTGGCGGCCCCAGTGTGAAGGCTCCCGGCGCTTGCCGCGCGTTGCGGCCCGGCGTTTCCCGGCGTAAGGGGGCTGGTGCCGCCACAAGGCCCGGCGCCCCGGGGCGTTCCGCAACGTAAGGTTTAAGCAGGAGGCCGAGATGAATATTTATACCGCTGTGCCCAGCGGCGAGCAGGTAGTCCAGGAACTGCCATGGCGCTGGAAAGTGCAGGGCCGGATCTTCGTGATCGGCGGCCTGGGGTTCATGTTCGACGCCTGGGACGTCACCCTCAACGGCATTCTCATTCCGCTGCTGTCCACCCACTGGAGCCTCACCCCGGGCGAGGCCGGCTGGATCGGCACGGCCAACCTGATCGGGATGGCCCTGGGTGCCTTCATCTGGGGCACCATTGCTGACACCATCGGGCGCAGGAAGGCCTTCACGGCCACGCTGCTGATCTTCTCGCTCTTCACGGTGCTCGGCGCCTTCTCGCCCGACTTCCTCTGGTTCTGTGCGTTCCGTTTCATGGCCGGGTTCGGCCTGGGCGGCTGCATTCCCGTGGACTACGCGCTGGTGGGCGAGTTCACGCCCCGAAGGCAGCGCGGCAGGGTCCTCACCGCGATGGACGGCTGGTGGCCCGTGGGTGCTGCGCTCTGCGGGTTCGTGTCCGCCTGGCTGGTGGCCGCGTTTGCCGACTGGCGCCTGACAATGCTCGTCATGGTGCTGCCTGCCCTGCTGGTGTTCTGGGTGCGGCGCAGCGTTCCCGAGTCGCCGCTGTTCCTGATCCGCAAGGGACGCCGAGACGAAGCCGCCCAGGTAATTGACGGCCTGGTCGAGGCCACCGGAGCCGAGGCCCGGGCCTACAGCCTGCCGGAGCCGCAGGCCGTGCCGAGGCTTTCCGCCGGCAGCGCGTGGCAGCAGCTGCGCGGGGTCTGGCAGTTCAACTGGAAGATCACCACCGCCGCCTGGGCGCTGTTCATGAGCATCCTGCTCGTCTACTACCTGTCCCTGACCTGGATGCCGCGAATCCTGATCGGCGCCGGGTTCGCCGAGTACAAGGCGTTCCTGACGACGGCGGGGATGGCCGCCGTCGGGCTTTTGGGAGTGGTCGCGGCAGCGCTGCTCGTGGAGCGCGTGGGCCGCAAGTGGCTGCTGGCTATTACCGGGCCGCTGTCCGCGCTGATCCTGGTGGTGGTGGCGTTCGTGGTGGATGTGCCCACGGCTGCCGTGTTCTGGCTACTGGTGTTCGGGTTCGTGGTGCAGGTGGCCATCCCGGTGCTCTACACCTACGTTTCCGAGCTGTACCCCACGGAGCTTCGGGGCAGCGGCTTCGGCTGGGCGTCCACGTTCTCGCGCCTGGGCGCCGGCTTCGGACCGCTCATTTTTGCGAACTACTTCTGGCCGCAGCTGGGGCTCGCCACCTCGTTCGCCCTCGCTGGCGGTCTGGTGGTCCTGTCGGTCCTGTGGATGGCGTTCTTCTCCCCGGAAACCAGGCAGCGCCGCCTCGAGTAGGTTCCTCCCCCGGTTCCCCCGCCCCCAACTAACTCGCAGTTTGTTGTCGTTTTGACGCCGCAAAACGACAACAACTGCGAGTCACTTGGGCGCCCAGCCCCTGCTGACAAGCGCGGCGCGGACTTTCGCGATGGCGGACATGGCTCCGTTCTGCATGTGCCGCTTGGAGATCCTCACCAGCAACCAGCCTCCACGGCCGTAGTCCTCCTCGCGGGCGATATCCCGGACAACCTGCTCAGCTTCCGAGTGGCCCTCACCCTCGTATTCCACTGCAACCCGGTGGACGGGATAGCCAACGTCGGGTTGGCGTACGACGCCGGAACCGAGGTCGGTGCGCACGTTCAGTTGCGGTTCCGGTAAGCCAGCCTGCTCTAATGCCAGTCTTAGCCGCGTTTCCGGCGCAGAATCCGCACCTACCCGCGCCAAGTCGAGGGCTAGCCTCGCCTTTCGGATGCCCGGCGTACCTTTGTGTCTGTCCAGCATCTCGGCCAGCTGCGCGAGGGTGGCATGCGGCTCATCCCTGGCTTCAAACTCGGGCCTGGGAAAGCGCAGGAGATGGTCGGCCACCACGGTCAACTCCTCGACACTCATCTTCCGTGCGATGTCCAGCCATGTTCGGAGTCTGCTCGTCACCAGCAGTCCGTTAACGCACACGATTTCGTCGTCGAAGAACTGTCCCACATGGCCGACAACGCCCGTGCGGCGTGGAATGGCCATCGTGTCCGGGCGGGAGATGTGGATACGCGGATGCTGTTGACCGGGTAGGAACCCCGGGAACTGCCAGAAGGTGAAGGCAGTGGCGTGGGAAGCCGCTGAAAACTCTGTCACCCTGGTCAACGGCCGGATTTTCTCCGAGGTGCACAGCTCCGCAGGCCCAAGGGTGGGTCCGTAATTGGGCACCCGGATGCCGCGGCTGGGTGAGTACAGCGCTCCGTGCCGCAGCCGCCTCAGGCTGACACCGGCGTCGGCGGCTTCCTGGCACGTGAAAGCTGCCAAGGCCAGGGGCTCGGGAAGAGGACGAGGGGTCTTCACGGGATCATGGTCGCAAAAGTAGAGCCCTGTCCGAGTGTTATCCACAGGCCAATGTGCCGCAATCCCAACTGACTGGCAGTTGTTGTCGTTTTGACGGCTCAAAACGACATTAAATGCGAGCTAGTTGGGTGTGCGCGCGGCTGCGTACTCGGCAGCCAGCGACGCGAGGGTGGAAACCAGGAGCCGCCGCTCCACCACCTTGATCCGCTCATGCAGGGTGTCCTCGGTGTCGGAGTCCTCGATGGCCACCGCCTCCTGCGCGATGATGGGCCCGGTGTCCACGCCGGCGTCGGCCCAATGCACGGTGCAGCCGGTGACCTTGACCCCGTAGGCCATGGCGTCGCGGACGCCGTGGGCGCCCGGGAAGGACGGCAGCAGGGCAGGGTGCGTGTTGAGGTATTTTCCCTCGAAGGCACCAATGAACTCGGGGCTCACGATCCGCATGAAACCTGAGGACACAACCACGTCCGGCTGGTACGCGGCCACGGCTTCCGTCAGCGCGGCGTTCCACTCCGTGCGGTCCGGGTAGGCCTTGAAGTCCACCACGAACGTATCTATCCCGGCAGCAGCAGAGCGCTCCACGCCGTAGGTTCCCGGGCGGTCCGCGCCCACCGCGGCGATCTCAATATCCAGGTCCCCGGCTTGAACGGCGTCGATGACGGCCTGGAGGTTGGAACCGGTTCCGGAGACGAGGACTACTATGCGCATTGCTCAAGCTTAAGCGGCTGCTCGCGTAGGCTGGAAAACATGAACCCCACTCCGGGCCCCCAAGGGCCGCAGCGGACCGCGCGTCCGCTCAGCGAGGAAGCCAAAGCCTCGCTCCAGAAGACGCACACGCTGTTCCGCATGTTCATAGTGGCCGTGCTGGGCGCCTTCTTCGTGTTCCAACTGGACATCGCCTACCTCTGGCTCACGGCCCTTCTGACGGCGGCGGGCATCGCGCTGGGGATCATCGTGCTCATCCGGGCCATCCGGTTCAAGGAATCCAAGCTGGTGCTGTTCGGCACCATCTCCGGCCTGGTGGTTTCCGCCGTCATGGTTCTCCTGGTCCTGACCTCGGCACTGTTCTTCAACCAGGTCCGCGACTTCCAGCAGTGCTCCCGCCAGGCGCTGACCAGCAAGGCAGGCACGGAGTGCCGGGTCCAGCTGGAGAACTCGCTGCCCGGGCCGCTTCAGCAGCCCGTTCGCTAGAGCCCCGCGAGCCACAAGCCCGGCCGGTCCGCCCGGGAGGCTATCTGCTGTTAGGCGCAGTCCCCAGCTCGGCATCCCGCAGTTGCCGGCGTTCCAGCCACGGTCCCGCCGCGTACCCAATTACGACGCCGATGCCGACTTCCGCCGTCAGCCAGACTGCCGTCCACAGCGGGTCCGGACCGATGTCCGTGAGGCGGCCGATGCCCGCGGAGCCGCGCGCTAGCCAGGCGAGGGCTGCGGCCAAAACGCCGGCAGCCGCTCCGACGATGAGGGCCAGGAACAGCGTGGACGCCGCGGCGGTCAGCCAGCGGACGTGGAGCTTGATGGACAGCCATTCGTCGAAGTGGTTTTCACCCTCGCGCAGGAACCACCAGCCGGCCAGGACCCCGGCGAGCACCGGAACCACCAGCGCCACCGGTCCGAAATCGAGTGGGCCGGAAGGGATCGCAGCAAAAACCGGAATGGTGGGCAGCGGTCCGACGGCGGTCCCCAGCGGACCCACCTGCGATCCGGCTCCCAGCGCGAAACCGGAACCGCTCAGCCACGCGAGTGCGAACACCGCCAGGTTGGGCAGGAAGCCTAGCTGCGCAATGGTGAGGGCCGCACCTCCGACGGGTCCGGCGTCGAGCCCTTCATAAACCGCCACCACAAGGTTCCAGTGGATGAGGAGATCCACGGCCAGCAGCGACGAGGAAATAGCGAGCGCCGCGATAACAGCCACGAAGCCTGCTTTGGCGGCGGAAGCCAGATACGAACCCGCCCACCGCGAATGCTGGCTGGTGCGGGCGATCCAGTCCACGGCGTCAACGCCGATCAGGCGGCTCCATGAACCGGCCTCCCGCCGGGCGCCGATCACCATGCCGAGGCCGAACGGAACCAGCGGCAGGAGCCCGGCCCACCACAGGAAGACCCCAACGTCCTCGGTCCGGCAGATGAACCCGGTGGCGATGCCAAAACCCGCATAGACCAGCCACGAGCCGAGCAGCGCCTGCCACAGCTGGTCCGTGTACGACGCCCGGGCCAGGCGCCTGCCCGCCCGCCAGGCCAGCAGGAACGGGATGAGGGTCAGGCCCAGCGGAACCAGCGACAGGGTGCCGGCCTCCGGCCTGGCGGCAGCACCCTCCCCCACCGCGGTGAGGTAGAGGGGCACCCCGTGGATGACCAGCCAAGCCTGGCCGGCGAGCCGCGCCAGGGCATCGAGGCCGCTGCTTCCGAAACCCGAGGTGGCCCACACCGCAACAATGGGTGCGATGACCAGCAGTGCGGAAATCACGGCCGCCTGCGCGGACTCGAGCCCGCCCTGCAGCCACAGGGGCATGGGGAGGCCACGGTCTCCGGTCTGGTCAGCGCGCAGTTTCATCGCCTCCCATCGTGCCATGCGAGGCCCGGCCCGCCGGTTTTCGACAGGCTCATCAGCCCGAGAAGTCGGACGAGACTACGCTGGCGCCAGTACGGGCAAGCTCAACCGCGAGCGCTTTTTCAGGAGGCCGGACGTAAAATTAGCTTGTCCGCATTCAGTGGTTGGAGGCAGAAAATGACTACCGCATCCCCACATGCACACGGCGTTCACTTTGGCAGAACTGACGTCCAGAACGCTGGCATGGGTGTAGGTATTGTCTTGATGGTGGTCGGTGTGCTGGGGTTCATCCCGGGCATCACCGCGCGGTATGGCGAACTGATGTTCCTTGGGCCTGATTCGCACGCCATGTTCCTCGGCTTGTTCCAGGTATCCATGCTGCTCAACATCGTGCAGCTGGTTATTGGCGCAACCGGCTGGGCCATGTCCCGGAGCGAAATGGGCGCGCGCAGGTTCCTCATGGGCGCCGGTGCGCTGTACATCGTCCTCAGCATCTACGGGCTCAGTGTCGGAGTAGATTCGGCGGCCAACTTCCTGTCGCTGAATATGCTGGACAACTGGACGCACATGGTGCTTGGCGTGCTGATGATTGCCTGTGGCTGGATGTTTTCACGGCATTCGGTCGAGGACAGGAGATAGCCCGGACCGCGAACGCCGGGAACTAGGAGCCGCGAATGAGTAGATATCTAATCTGAGTATTCGTACTACCGGTTGGTGCAGGCGGCCACGCATAGTCGTGGGCGGCTGCACCAACTTTGTGTCCGGCAGGGCGTGTGCTTCCCAACCGGGCACCGCGGGACCGCCGTGTTCGAAAGCCTCCGGCATCAGGGTGTCCGCGAGGGAGGCAATGACGGCGCCTCCGGCAAATTGGACACGACGATCGCGGCCAGGAGCGCCAGGCCCCCTGTCCCCTCCCCCAGCGAGAAGCCCAGGGCGATGTTCTCCGGCACACCATCCAGAGTCACGGCGGCCAGCAGGGCCATGCCGGCTGCACCCGGGTGGACGTGGACGCGGGGGCCTTCTCCTCAGCGGCCGCATCGGTGTCCAGCTTCGCGCTGCCGCGGAATTCATCGGCGCGCACTGATTTGGACCCCGGGGTCACGTGCCGGGAACGTCCCAGCGGGGACGGCTATTTAAAGCGAATCACGGCGTAGGGCTCACTCGGCAGGTTTCCGGCAGTCCACGGCTCCTCAGTCGGTTCGCTTCGGACTTCGCCGCGCCCGTCGCGCAGGACGGCCAGCACTGTTGCCGCAATGGCAACGACGGAAATTGCGGCCAGCAGCACAAGGACGACGACGATGGATCCAGACATCCTATTAGCACCTTCTGCTTCAATTTTATTGCGGTTCAGCGGGCCAGATCATGCGTAAATGTTTTTTCCTCTGGACGGAACCGGCCGCCGGGCATATTCTGGTCTCCCATTGCGCTGGGGGGTGATTCGAATGGGCAACAGCTTGCGCCTTCACAAGGCTGCGCTTGTCCGTGCCCTCCTGCTGCCCGTTCTCCTCGCCCTGGCCTGGATTATCTGGGGCGCGGCATCCGCCGGCGCGGCCTCCGGGGACAACGACTCGTTTGGCGCTGGTTCCCTCAATTCCGGTTCCCTGAATTCTGGTTCCCCCAATTCCGGTTCCCTAAAATCCGGTTCCCTCAATTCCGGTTCGCTCGCCACAGCTCCCGTCGTTGCCATCGCGCAGTCGGCAGTGTCTGCTCCGCTGGCTTCCCCCGTCTCCCAGGTTGCCCCGGCCCGCAAGCTGTTGCCGGTGGCACCTGCACTGCAGGCGGCACCCAGCCTCCCGGCTGCAGTCACCAAGCCTGTGTCGAGTGTCGCCGGCACAGTAGCGGGCACGGCGCGCGCCGTCGTCAACGGGGCATCGACGGCGGTCACCTCCGTGACCACAGCGACGGCGCCCGTGCTCGACAAGGCGGACAGCCTGATTTCAGCAGCGGAAGACAACAATTCGTCGGTGCCACGGCTGCCGGTAACGCCCGCTGTGCCGGCTATTCCTTCGCTACCGCTTCCTTCAGTGCCTGTCCCGTCAATGCCGGTTCCCTCAGTGCACGTTCCCTCAGTGCACGTTCCCTCAGTGCACGTTCCCTCAGTGCACGTTTCTTCAGTGCACGTTCCTTCAGTGCCCATTCCTTCAGGGCCGGCGCCGGAACTGCCCGCGGCTCTCGCACGGGGAGTCACGCCAACGACGCCGGTTCCCGACGCCGGGGGGAACGCGCCAGATCCTGCTGCGCCGCCACATGCCGCTTCGCTCTCGGCAGTTGGGTCGAGGACGACCGCTCCGACGGCAGGAGACAGTGCGGGGCCGGCAACATTGGTGGAAACAGTCCAGGTCCCGCCGGCTACCGGCGCCGGACTGTCGCTCGCCGGCACGGGCCTCTCGCTGGCCGAGCTTCACATGACTACGCCCCCGGTACATGAACTGGCCGGCGCCAGGCCCGCGGCCCACAAAGCGCACCTCAGTGCACGGCCCGGCTACGGCTATCTTCAGACGTTTGCCGTAAGCGAGGGAACATCGGGGAACTCCTCCACAGGCTCCGAAGGCTCTGGCGCCCAAGCCGCCGAGGTGGCAGAAGATTGGGACCGGGCGCCCCTGTTTGCCGGCGTCCGCGTGTTCGATGCTGCCCAGCACCTTCCCACCAGCCCGGCCGTCGATCCGGGGTCTTCCCCCGACTGAACAGGTCAGCTCTGTCCGCATTCCGGGCAGAAAAGACCACTTGCGCAACCCTGTGCAAGGACCATCTGTTCAATCAGGAGACCATGTCATGTCTACGCACGCCCCGCTGTCTGCTGCCCCTCGCCCGCCCCTTCCGCAGTCCGGACCCCTTAGCGGCCGGATCGGCAACTGGCCCGACCCCATGTCCGGCCGGATCGGGAACTGGCCCGACCCCATGTCCGGCCTCATCGGCAACTGGCCGGACCCGATGCAACAGGGACGCTAGAGCTGTCCCAGCGAAGCCAGAGCACGGTTCCGACATTGAGCCCGGACCGGAGTACGGCAACCAAGGAAAGTGTCGCCGCGCGCGGCGCGGCGACACTTTCCTTCCTCAATGATCAGTCCGCCTACTCAGGGCCGGAGTCGCCCAACCCGTCCGGCGTCTGCCTTGTTCCGGCGCGGTCCTGCGGCGCCCGCGCAGCGTCCTGCGCGGCAACCTCATCTCCGGAAGCAGGTTCCTGTAAGGCAGGTTCTGCAGCAGTATCTGCGCTCGAAGGCTGCTGCCCACTTGCGGGCACACCTTCTGTAGGCGCACTGGCTGCGGGCAGCACCCCTTCGATCGCCGCACCTTCTGTGGGTGCACCGGCTACGGGAGAGCCCGTTTCCGCGGCGTCGTCCGCCGCTGGGTCGCCGCCGGCTGCGGCCGAATTCTGGTTCTTGGCCGAGCCGGGCTTGGCGCGGCCGGGAAAGTAGCTGATCACCCGCGCCAGTTCCCGGCCCAGGACGGTACCCTCGACGACATCGGGGGGCAGCGCATCCTGCTCAGCTTTCCTGGCCGCCTCCAGTGCCTGGCGGCCTGCTTCCGTTATGGAAACCTCGTTGTGCCGCCTGTCCAGAGAATTGGACGCGCGAGCCACCAGCCCTGCCTCCTCGAGCCGCGACAGGACCCGGCCAATGGACTGACTGCGGACCTTGATGTCAGAGGCCAACTGTTCCTGGTTCAGCGGCCCGGCAAGGAGGCCCTGCAGCGCGATGACTGCGGCGTGGGTGAGGCCGAGTTCGGCCAGCGCCTGGTCCTGCCTGCGTTGGACGAGCCTGGCTGCCATGGACAGCAGCTGGTGAGGCCCCCACTGCTCCGCGTCAGGATTCGGGACCATCGGTTTGAACCTTCTTTCCCCTTTGAGCCCGTGCTGGCGACATGGCCAGCCTAAAATGCCGACAACGCCGGGACCGGTAAACCGGCCCCGGCGTGGGGCAAGTCAGCGGCGGGTGTCCTCTACGCCGTCGGCCTCAATGCGCTCCTTGCGGACTTGTTCATCCACGGTGACCTCGTCTGTGACGGTTTCCGTGTCCAGCCTGACCCGCTCAACGGGCACAGTTTCCTTGTCCACCACCGGACGTTCCTCGTGAAGCACCACTTCGTGTTCCGCCTCGCTGATGTCCGGACCGCCCAGCGCCTCGCCCCTGTTCCCTTCGGTGATCGGTTCGCGCTCCAGCCGTACTTCCTCGCGCTGCACGGGAACGGTCTGGGTCACGTTTTCGGTCACCACGTACTTGCGCAGACGCGCCCGGCTGGCAGCCTGCCTTTCCGTGCCGACATTCACGCGTTCCTCCGAGCGGGTCATGGCGTCACCGTCGGCCAGTCCGGACGCGTCACGACCAGCCCTGTCGTCCGCCGCGCTGTACGTTCCGCCGCCGCCTGCGGCAGCGAATCCCGCATCCCGCTCAGTGGCCGAAAGGCCGCCAGCGGACCGGCCGGCCGGCCGGCCGGAGTCGGCGGTGTGCCCGTTCGCAGCTTCGGTGTAAGTTAGCGTTCCGTTCAGCTGGTAGTGCTCGTAAAGCCGGTCCTCTTCGGCCGGATCAAGGTGTCCCTCCGCTTCCACGCGCGGGGCATCCTTAACCTGATCCTTGGTGTACGGGACGACGATGTCGGCTCCATCAACGCGGGCGCCTTCGAGGGGGATGAAGGATTCGGAGGTGCCGAAAAGGCCTGTCCGTGCGGTGACCCAGGTAGGCTGCCCGTTGTCATCGTCCGCATACACCTGTCCGATGGAACCTATCTTGCCTCCGTCCGCCGAGAGGATGTTTCCGTTCTTGTTCAGCAGGTCGTCGATATGTTCCTTGGCGAGCATTCTGTCTCCTTGAATGTTGACTTCTTGTCCACTTTTGGCTGTTCACGTTGATCCGGCGACGGCGATGCGACGCCACACGGCGCACTATCGCCGCCAAAAAGCGGCAACTGCCGTGCGTGGCGGGCATCCGCCGTCGCGCCGAGGCAGATAATCCGACCTCGCATCTATACCCTAAGCATGCTTACTATCAGATTGGCAAGCCTGCTTAGCTTTTTTCTTGACGCCCGGCCCCGAGCGCACCCGCAATTCCGCGCCATCACACGGCCCCCGCCCCTCTTCATGCCAGGGCGGCGGAAGTAAAGGTGGGAAAAAATGCCAAGGGTGCTTACTATTTATTAGTAAACATGCTTACCATTGCATGCCAGCAATGCTGGTTCCTGTACAGCAACTGACCCTTTCGGAAAGAGAGAGCGAAGATGACTGAGAACCAATGGCCGCAGGATGAAGACCTCACCACGCCCCCGGCCACACAGACTTCGGGTTACGGCGCCGGCACCACCGAATACGGCGCAACTGGAGCGGGCACCACTGGCTACACCGGCAGCCCGGGCTACCAGGACGATGCGTCCTCGAAGAAGGACGTGGCGAAGGACGAGGCCGCTAACGTCGCCGGCGAGACTAAAGTTGCCGCCCAGAACGTGGCCGGGACGGCCAAAACCGAGGCGAAGAACGTCGCGTATGAAGCCAAGAACAGCGCCAAGGACCTGCTGCACCAGGCGAAGTCGGACCTGACCAGCCAGGCCGGCACCCAGCAGACCAAGGCCGCCGAAGGCATCCGCACCATCTCCTCCCAGCTGCGCTCCATGGCCGATGCGCCGGACCAGCAGGGTGTGGCCTCGGACCTGATCCGGCAGGCCGCAGACCGTTCCGAGTCGGTCGCGTCATGGCTGGACAACCGCGACCCCGGCTCACTGCTGGACGAAGTGAAGTCCTTCGCGCGCCAGCGCCCCGGCACCTTCCTGCTCCTCGCAGCAGGCGCGGGCATGCTTGCCGGACGCCTGGGCCGCAGCCTGCAGGCCGGCGCCCCCGAGACGGGAACCGGCGCAAGATACGCGGGCACAGTCCCGCCGTACCCCGTCCAGCCGCCGGTCACCGAAAGCAGCCTTGACGCCGGGGTCGGCACACCGCTCTATGACCAGGCCGAACTGGGAGAACCCGCCTACACGCAGCCTGCCTACGGCGAGCCGACTTATGGGGAACAGACGACAGGCCAGCCCGCCTACGGCGAACCAGCCTACGGCGAACCGGGCGTCGGAGAGCCGGCCATTGGTGAGCCGGGTTATGGCGAACCAGGGTACGGCGAGCCGAGGCGCCGGGATACTGATGATACCGAGGGTGGAGGTCGTCCCCGGTGAGCAGCCAGATACCCGATACACCTCCCACGGAGGCCCACGCCAAGGCGGACACCACCTCCCTCGGTGACCTCCTCGGCGAGGTCACCCGGGACCTGTCCACCCTGATCCGGCAGGAAATCGAACTCGCCAAAGCCGAACTCAAA
>NZ_JAGGPN010000019.1 GCF_018613795.1 Arthrobacter sp. ISL-65 | reverse complement strand
GTTCTGGGCCTTCTTCTACAACGCGCTGGGCATTCCACTGGCGGCCCTCGGCCTGCTCAATCCGATGATCGCAGGCGTGGCCATGGCAGCGAGCTCGGTGCTGGTGGTGGCTAACTCGCTGAGGCTCCGCCGCTTCGGCAGGTAGCAACACCCAACTGAGTAGCAGCTGAGGGCGTTCCCAGCGCTGGGAACGCCCTCAGCTGCGACTTACTTGGGTGGCGGGGCCACGTAGGCGTCGGACTGTCAGGCAGTACCGAAGCGAACGGCCGAGCGGGCCTTCGCCTTGGCCGCCTCCTCGTCGCGGTCCTTGGCGGGAGCGTGGGTAACGAGGGAGTCGAGCAGGTGCTGGGTCACGTGTGCTATCTCGTGCACGGCGTGCTCGAACGCCTCCTCATTCGCCTTCGACGGCTTGGTACTGCCGCTCACTTTGCGCACGTACTGCAGCGCTGCGGCGTGTACCTCCTCGGACGTAGCGTGCGGCTCGTAGTTGTGGAGGGTACGGATATTCCGGCACATACCCCCATGCTAGGCTCTGGAGCGCCGAGGATCGACCCTTTCACCCCGCCCGGAAGGGCACCGCCCATGGGGAGGACTGCATGGGGAGCGCTGCCCATCGACACCGTTTCGGGCAAAAGGATAGTTTTGAGGCAATGGATCTTCCGGACGAGCCGGAGGCCGCTGGGGATGCCGACTGGATCGGGTCCGTTGATTAAAGGAGAAACCTGATGGCAAATGTGTGGGGTGCAGATGTTGAACAGCTGAGGAACTTGAGCAGGCAGCTCAATGCTGGTTCGACTGAAATCCAGAGGCAGAAGAACGTCCTGTCAAACTTGCTCACGAACACGGAATGGATGGGCCCGGACGCGGTGCAGTTCCGCGGCAAGTGGGAGAGCGAGCACGTTCCAGCCCTCGCCAGGGTGGCGCAGGCACTGGAAGAGGCGGGCCAGCAGGCAACCCGCAACGCCCAGCAGCAGTCCGACGCTTCCCAGGGCTAGACCGGGAACGCAGCGGAGGGCCGGACGCAGCATGCGTCCGGCCCTCCGGCATTTAAGCAGCCCGTCACTGAAGACTTAGGGGACGGGTTCGACGTCGTTCGCGAGGTCAAGCGGTCCAGTCACCGCTGCCTGGTCCCCCGCTTTGTCTCCCCGGAGCTCATCCAGCCGGACGAACAGTACCCCGCCTACAATCAGCACGCCGCCGAGGAGCTGGATGGGGCCGGGCAGTTCGCCAAGCAACAGCCAGGCCCAGATCACGGCGAACAGGACCTCAGTGAGGGATACGAACGAGGCCACCTTGGAGCCGAGTGCGCGTGCAGCCATGATCCCTGAGACGTAGGCCAGTACGGTGGCCAGCAGCACGAGGCCGCCCAGCGGAACCCACCAGGGGGTGGTCCACGGACCGAGTTTGGTGTCGGCCGTGCTGATGGCCATGGGCAGGAGTCCGGTGGCTGCCGTCAGCCACATCACCGCGGAGCCCACCAGCAGACCGCCCGACGCGAGAACGATGGGCGGCAGGGTGTCATTTTGCTTGGCCGTGATGAAGAAGTACATGGCCAAGCAGACGGCAGCGGCGAGGCCCCAGAACACACCGACGGCATCGACCTTCACTGCACCGGTGAGGTCCAGTACGAGGACGAGACCGCCCAGGGACAACAGCGTCCCCGCAACTGTCAGGGGGCGGGGCCGCTTCCGGCTGGCCACCCAGAGCCACAGGACGATCAACACCGGGGCGAGGTATTCGAGCAGGAGCGCCACACCAACGGACAGCCGGGCGACGGCATTGAAGTAGAACAGCTGGCATGCAGCCACGCCAATCAGGCCAAACAGCGCGATCGTGACCCAGTTGGACCGCAGCTGGGTCCAGCGCCCGCGAAGCGCCGGAACAGCGGGGATTGCAAGGATGAGTGCGGCCGCTGTCAGCCGGGCAGTCACGGCGGCCCCGGGCGTCCAGCCGGTCTCCAACAGTGACTTGGCAAAGGAGCCGGAAAGCCCGAAGACGGCAGACGAAAAGAGGGCGATGCCCAGTCCTGACGCAAGGAAGCCGGGGGCCTTTGCCGAGGAGGCCGGGGCCGTGTCGGCTGCCGGAGTCCCTGCCATCGCTGCAACGTACATCCCGGCGCCCGCGTCGCGCGCGGAAGCCGACGGGATGGAGGGCGTCTGCCTCATGTGGGCGCGCTTGTTCGATGCGGGCACGGATGCCTCCCGTCAGGAGTAAAGTGGGGTATTGGTCCTGACACTACGCCCCGGCACTGTAAGGAGTCAAGGTGGTTTTTGCCCCTGACACGGAACTCTCACTGCGCTTCGTGGTGAACCTCATCAACTCTGCCGCTAATGGCGAGGAAAGCCTGGCTACGGTGGAGGACCTCGACGCGTTCCTGCGGCAGGAGGGCTTTACCGGCTCCCGCACCCACGACGCCGCCGAACTGGCCAGCGTCCACGCACTGCGCGCAGAATTGGCAACACTGTGGACCTCCAACGAGGATGCGGCCGTGGCCACTGTGAACCGCCTCCTGCGGGAAGCCCGCGCACTCCCCCAGCTCCTCAAGCACGACCAGTGGGACTGGCACCTGCACGCCACCACGCACGATGCCCCGCTGGCGGACAGGATGGGCACCGAAGCCGCCATGGCGCTGGTGGACGTGATCCGCAGCAAGGAGATGGACCGCATGCTGGTGTGCGCGGCCGATGACTGCGACGCGGCGGTCCTCGACCTCAGCCGCAACCGGTCCAAGCGGTACTGCGACACCGGAAACTGCGCCAACCGCGCGCATGTCGCGGCCTACCGTGCGCGCCGCGCCAGCGGGGAGTAAGCAGCGCCAGCGGCGCGGGCGTTAGGAGGCTCCGCCGTCGGGCCCGGACTCACCGTTTCCAGCCGTACCCGCAGCACCCGGGGCATCCGGATGGCGCTGGGTTCCCTGAGTCCCATGGCCGCCGTGTCCCTGCGAGGACTTCCGGGCCGAGCTCAGGTTCACGCCGGAGCCTTTACCCAGGTGGGCGGCGTTGTCCTTATAGCTCATGGACAGCATCGCGGCGATGACGAGGGTGACAATGAAGGCGATGCCGGCGGCGGTGAGGGCTAGGTCGAACCGCGGCGAACGGGCACTGCCGCCGGAGGCGAAGATCAGCACCGCGACGAACGCCACCACAGCCCAGAAGGCGGAGAACATCAGGGGTCCCTTGACCGAGGTCCGCAGATTGCGCGGTTCTCCTGGTTTCTGGTGTGCCAAGGTGATTCCTCCCGTGCGGGCGGCGCGATGCGGCCTGCCCGCTATGCTGTGTGCTGGTGATGAAGGGTGCTGGCAGCCAAAGGCTGTTCTACAAGAAGTAGAACCCTTGGTACTAGTTTACGGCCTTTGACGCGCCGGCCTGCGCATCGTGCCGGAGCGAGAGGCCTGCCAGGATCCAGAGCACGCCCGAGATGATGGCGCCGCCGCCGGCAACGCCCAGCAGCGCGTGCGGGCCAAGCCCCAGGAAGAACGGTAGGGTGCCGGCCGTGCCCAGCCCGATGATTCCCGATGCCAGCCAGTCGCGGGCCAGGACATGCCGCCCGCGGAACCTGATGCCAAGATACAGCTCGGCGGCGGACGCCATGGCCAGCCCCACAGCGCCAATCACGGCGAACACCAGACTGCCCTGCAGGAACAGCAGGGCCACGCCGGCGCCGGTCAGGGCAGCTCCCGCGGCGGAAAGAAAGCGGCCGGCAGGCGCCTCGCGGCGGAAACCGGTCAGCGGAATGCCCCACAGCAGGATCAGGCCGGTGGCCAGCAGGTACACCCCGCCCGCGAGCGACATTCCGGTCACGGAAGGAGCCGCCCAGAACACGGTCACGGCACCGAAGACCAGTGCGGCGGCGGCCCGCAGCAGGGCGGGCTTCCACAGCTCCCCCGAGGGGGCAGGCACGTCAGATTCAGCAGGGTTAGCGGGGGAAGTCACCGCTCCAGTTTAGTGCGCCAGGCTGTGCGGGCGAATCCAGGCCGCAAGCTATGAGCCGAGCACCATCCAGCGGTCTGTCCTGGCCCGCAGCCCCAGCGTCAGGCCGCGGGCGCACATGTAGCCCAGCGAAAAGGCCACCCACACCCACACCAGCGCCGCTGCGCCGTCGGCCCGGGCCAGCGGCACCGCCAGCAGCAGCGGAAGGTACACCGCAAGATTCACGACGCCGGCAATCGCCAGATACTTCGCGTCGCCGGCCCCGATCAGCACCCCGTCGAGGACGAACACGTACCCGGCGAGGGGCTGGCCCGCGGCCAGTACCCACAGTGCCGCGGTCAGGACCGACTGGACGCCGGCGTCGGGCGTGAAGAGGGCCCCTGCGAACGGGGCCGCCACGGCGAGCAGCACGCCGGTGGCCACACCAAAGCCGGTACCCCAGCGGATCATGGTCCGGGTCAGGATCCGCGCCTTGGCAGGGTTGGAGGCTCCCAACTCCTTGCCGATCAGCGCCTGAGCGGCGATGGCCAAGGCGTCCAGTGCGAAGGCGAGGAAGGTGAAGACTGTCATGGCCAGCTGGTGCGCAGCCAGGTTCACGGCACCCTGGGCCGTGACCACGAGCACGGTGGCGAGGATGGCGATGCGGAGGCTCAGGGTGCGCAGCATGAGCCAGGAGCCCACCTTGGTCATGGCCCGGATCCCATGCCAGTCGGGCAGCAGGCTGACGCCGTGGTGACGGGCGTTGCGCTGCACCATCACCAGATACACCGCGGCCATGGCCCACTGCGCGATGCTGGTACCCACCGCAGATCCGACGACGGACAGTCCGAGTCCGTAAACCAACACCAGGTTCAGCACGATGTTCAGCGTGAATCCCGCTGTGGCCACCACCAACGGCGTCCGGGTGTCCTGCAGCCCCCTCAGCACGCCCGTGCCGGCAAAGATCAGCAGCATCGCGACCAGCCCGGGCATGGACCAGCGCAGGTAGTCCACGGCGAAGGTGCGGATCTCCGGACTCGGCCCCATGAGCCCGATCATCGGCTCCGCGGCGAAAAAGCCAGCCAGCGCCAGCGCAGTCCCGAGTAACAAGGCAAGCCAGACGCCGTCGCGCCCGGCAGCAAGTGCCCTTCCGATTTGGCCATCCCCCACCGCCCGCGCTACGGCAGGGGTGGTGGAGTACGCCAGGAAAACCATCAGCCCCACCGCGGTGTGCAGCACCGCCGAGGCCAGCCCCACACCGGCCAACTGCGCAACGCCCAGGTGTCCCACAATGGCCGAGTCGGCCAGCAGAAACAGCGGTTCCGCGATCAGCGCGCCGAAGGCGGGAACGGCAAGCCGGAGGATTTCACGGCCGTGACTGTCGGGCTTGGGGGTGGAAACGGCGGCGGAAGGCGATGGGGGCACGGAGCCAGCCTAGCCGCCGCCGAAAAGATAACCACGACACATTAGTTGACACTTCAACAAAAGTTCGGGACAGTGGAAGGGAAGCTTCACCCGACACGCTCCGAACCGCGTGCCCAAAAGAGACAACCCCCAATCGAACCGAACGGTGAGAATCTCCATGAACCAGACCACCCAGACCACCACAGCCCTGACGATCCTGCGAGTGATCGCGGGATTCCTCTTCGCCGCGCACGGCTGGCAGAAGTTCAGCGAATTCACCATCGCCGGCACGCAGGCATCCTTCGCCAAGATGGGAGTTCCGGCCGCTGAGGTCGCCGCCCCGGTCGTCGCCACCCTGGAGCTGGTGGGTGGCATCGCCCTCATCCTCGGCGTACTGACCCGCGTCTTCGCCGCCCTGCTCGCCCTGGACATGCTTGGCGCCCTCTTCCTGGTCCATGCCTCGGCCGGAGTCTTCGTCGCCACCGGCGGCTACGAGCTGGTTCTCCTGCTTGCAGCCGGGGCAGCGGCCGTCGCCCTTGCCGGAGCCGGCCGCCTCTCGGCGGACGCAGCCCTGTTCGGCCGCAGCAATTCCAAGCTCAAGGTTCTCGCGTAACCTTCCCGGGCTGCAGCACTGCTCCAGAGCGGTGACTGTCCAGGATACGACGACGACGGCGGCTGCTCGCCCGGCACTTCGGTGCCCGGCGGGCGGCCGCCGTCGTTTTGTTTTACTGTTTTTTGGCCGGTTGTTGTTGGTTCAGCCGGTCAGTTGGTCAGCCGGTGACACCCGTCAGCTCATCCGGCGTGTGAGCCAGCCTTGCCGTGCGGACGGTCTTGCCCGTCTTCAGGTCGACGGCGTGGAGTTCCCGCGTTGCCGGTTCGGTTACATAGGCGGTGGATCCCTGGACGTACAGGGTTGGCCGGGGGTCCTGCCACGCCTCGGGCTCCTGCCAGGCGGCAACGACGGGGATCGTGGACACGGTGGCGCCTGTCACCGGGTTGAGGACGTGCAGCGCGCCGTCCGTGCCGAGGACCAGTGCTTCCCCGGCCGCCCCGCGCCCCAGCGACCGGAACGAATAGCTCGTACCGAGTTCCACCAGCTTCAGGGCCTTGGTATCCGTGTTCACCAGCGAAATCCTGGTGGGCCGCTCCAGGACCGCGTCTTTGTCCACCTTGTAGTCCCCGAGCACCACGGGCGACGCCGGTGAACCGGCCTGGTTGCCCAGCCGACCATAGGCGTCAGGACTGGAGATCTTGGAGAACCTGCCGTCCTTGAACACCAGCATCCCGTCCTCACATCCGAAGATCACGGTGTTTTCGCCAGCCACCGCCTCGCCGTGGACCCCGGGGCAGTTCTGGCTGCGGAGGATCTCCTTGCGGTCCCGGCCCGTCTCCTTGGAAGAACCCGCACTCCCGGAAGAACCCGTGGCCGGCCCCAGGAGGGCCACGGCATTGCGGGCGTCCTCGTCGCCCACCGTCACCAGCAGCTTGCCGTCCTCCAGCTCCACCGCCACGCCGTGGTGGGCCTCGGGTGCCGTGTAGGTCGTCGTCTCCGGAAGGCCGTCCTCCGACAGCTCTCCGAGAGCGGCCGACTCAAAGGACTCCACCTTGCCGGACCCGTCGCTGAACAGGACAGTTCTGCCGGCGTGCCGCACCACATGGCCAGGCTTGCTCGCCTCGAACGCCTGATCCGTCAGCATGGGCTGGGCGGCGTAGGAGTGGCCGTGGTCGCCGTGCCGCTCGGTCCAGACGCCGGCGTCGAGGACGCGGAACGAGTCGTCCGCCGCCACCAGGACGTGACGGCCGTCCCCTGCAGGACTGATGCGGTTGTAGCCGTCCAGCTCAACGTCCGCCGCCACGGGCTCAAGGGTTGCGGCGTCCAGTACTCCGACGCCGCCAGCGTAGGTGTAGACCAGGCGCGGATTAGGGGCGCGAAGCTCCGTGGGTTCCGCGGCTTCGTCCCGCCGGGACGTGCTGGCAGAGCTTTCGGCCGTCTCCTGTCCAGGGCTTCCTGCGCAGCCGGACAGGAGGAGGGCAGCTCCGCAGGCTGCCACCAACCGGACTGCGTGCGGCCTTGTGAACGGTTGAGTGAAGGGCCCGGTGATGGATGCGCTCGTGCGGCCGCGCCAACGGGTCGTAGGTCGGGCAGGAAGAAGTCGGGCGGGAAGAACGGGTCGTCTTGATAACATAACACTAATGATAATCATTATTAATAGGGGCAGGGCGACTTCTTCCCGTTCATGACGCCGGATGCACAAACCGCCCATTCTTATGGCGCGCGGGAGCGCGTTTGTGAAGGCCCGGATCTGACTGCAGGACAGCGGTCAGTAAACTGCGACCATGAGCGAGACTGCCGCCAACTCCGTAACCCTCCGCTTCCTTGCCGCCCCCATGGACGTGGGCCACAGCGGATCCGTTGACGCCGGAACGGTGCTCGAGTGGGTGGACAAGGCGGCATATGCGGCCGCAGTGGGCTGGGCCAAGTCCTACTGCGTCACCGCCTACGTGGGAAACATCCACTTCGCAGACCCGGTGAACAGCGGCGACATGGTGGAGGTCACGGCCACTATCGTCTATACGGGCCGCTCCTCCATGCATATCCGGACGGTGGTCTCGTCCGGGGACCCCAAGGGTGGGCCGGCCACCATGCGGAGCCAGTGCATGGTGATCTTTGTGGCGGTTGGCGAGGACGGGAAACCCATCCCGGTAAAGCAGTTCGAGCCGATAACGGCGGAAGAGCTGGAACAGCGGGACCACGCCCTGGCGCGGATCGGGATCCGTGAGCAGATCGTCGAAGCCATGAGCGCCCAGGAATATACCGATGCCGGCACCGCCGAGCGCGTCGTCCTCCGGTTCATGGCGGCGCCCACCGACGTGAATTGGGGCGGAAAAGTCCACGGCGGCATCGTGATGAAGTGGATCGACGAGGCGGCATATGTCTGCGCCTCGCGCTACTGCGGCCGGGATACGGTGGCTGTCTTCTCCGGTGGAGTCCGCTTCTACCGGCCGCTGCTGATTGGCCACGTGGTGGAGGTGGAGGCCCGGCTGGTCTATACGGGCACCAAGGGCATGCACATTGCCGTACATGTCCGCTCAGGGGACCCCAAGGGCCATGAACTGAACCTGACCACCTACTGCCTCACCGTGATGGTTGCCCGCGACTCCGAGGGCACCTCGGTCCCCATCCCTGCGTGGACCCCCGTGTCCGAGGAGGACAAGCGGCTCCACGCCCATGCGCGGGAGCTCCTGGAGATTAGGGCAGCAGCCCCGGGAAACAGGCTGCCCAACCACCTGCTGCAGTCACAACCGCACTAGCAGCGCAGCCTAGAAGCCGCCACCGCCTCCGGCATCCCCCGCCATGTTGGCGAACCGCGAGTAGTGGCCCTGGAAGGCCACAACAATGTCCTTGGTGGGGCCGTTACGGTGCTTGGCGATGAGGATGTCCGCCTCACCGGCGCGCGGTGACTCTTTGTCATAGACGTCTTCACGGTGCAGCAGGATCACCATGTCGGCGTCCTGCTCGATGGACCCCGATTCACGCAGGTCGGAGACCATGGGGCGCTTGTCCTGGCGCTGCTCAGAACCACGGTTCAGCTGCGACAGGGCAATGACGGGGACCTGAAGCTCCTTGGCCAGCAGCTTCAGCGCACGCGAGAACTCGGAGACTTCCTGCTGGCGGGACTCCACCTTCTTGCCCGAGCTCATGAGCTGCAGGTAGTCGAGGATCACGAGCTTGAGGTCGTGCTGCTGCTTGAGCCGGCGGCACTTGGCCCGGATCTCCATGAGGGACATGTTGGGGCTGTCGTCAATGAACAGCGGGGCATCATTCATACGCCCCATGGTGGTGGCGATCTTGGACCACTGCTCATCCTTGATGGTGCCCTTGCGGAGGTCCTGCAGGCCGATGGTGGCCTCGGCCGAGAGGAGGCGCATGGCGATCTCGTTGCGGCCCATTTCGAGGGAGAACATCACGGTGGCGAGGTTGTTCTTGATCGCGGCCGAGCGGGCAAAGTCCAGCGCGAAGGTGGACTTACCCACGGCCGGCCGGGCGGCAATGACGATCATCTGGCCCGGATGCAGCCCGTGCGTCAGTTCGTCCAGCTCGTAGAAGCCGGTGGGAACGCCCACCATGCCCTCGCCGCGGTGGCCGGAGGCCTCGATCTCATCCACCGTGGACTCCATGACGTCCTTCAGGACGACGTAGTCTTCCGCGGTCCGGCGTTCGGCGACAGCGTAGACCTCCGCCTGGGCCTGGTTGACCAGGTCTTCCACTTCGCCGTCCTGGCCGTAGCCGAGCTGCACGATCTTGGTGCCGGCGTTGACCAGCCGCCGGAGCACGGCACGCTCGGCCACGATCTCGGCATAGTAGCCGGCGTTCGCTGCCGTGGGTACCGTCTGAATGAGCTCATGGAGGTAGGCCGGACCACCGATCCGGTTGATCTCCCCGCGCTTCGTCAGCTCGTCCGACACCGTGACGGCATCCGCGGGTTCTCCCCGGCCGTAGAGGTCGATGACGGCCTCGTAGATGGTTTCGTGGGCCGGGCGGTAGAAGTCCTGGCCACGCAGGATCTCCACCACGTCCGCAATGGCGTCCTTGGAGAGCATCATGCCACCCAGGACGGACTGTTCGGCGGGGATGTCCTGGGGAGGTTTACGACTGCCTTCGGATCCGCGGGTACCTTCGATTGAGTCCAGGTGCGTAACTGACAAAGCTGCCGTCCTCCATTGTGTCCGCGGTCCGTGCAAGAGGACTGCGGCGCATGTGCCGTGTGCCGTGTGTGGGCCGCACAGCAAAGTCTGCTGCCCGGGCTAATGCAACTACACCAGCAGGCCCTGACATTTTTTGGTCCGGGCCATTGAACCCCGGCGACGCCTCATCCACAGGTTTTCCACAGGGCAGCACGAATCTTCCGGAGTCCAGCTGTCCGCGGGCTCCGGTGTTCAGGCCGGAAGGGAAAACTCACCCGAATGGGGTGTCTCCGCTACGTTAGCCCCCGGCTGCCCACTCACAAAGCCCGCGGTTTCGCACCTCTGTGGATAACGTGTGCACAAGATACGGCTGCTTGTGCACAGCCTGTGGGGGAAGCTGTGGATAGAAATTTTCTTTTGCGCATATATGCGGCCTGACCTGCGAAAACGTCAGAATTTTCCTGTGGATGAAATTAATTCTTGTACCAACCTTCATCCACAGCCTTAACCGTCCGCTGGGGATACCGGCCGGTAACTACAGCGGCGGGGGGCGTTTTGGCTCCCTACATTCCCACCTTGTGATTCTGATCACCGGCATATGTCCGGGACCGTCCCCGTATGCATGCCGCGCTGACGAATCATCTCGCTCAGGGTCATGATCGGCATCACGGGCCGGCCCGCACCATGCGCAGCCGGGCATATGCTGTGGATAACGCGGATCTGGCGTTAAGCTCTAGGTATGGGCGACGTTCTGACAGTCTTGATTCCTGCCCTTATCCTCGCCGCAGCCCTCTGGGCTCTCGCTACGGCACTGAAGCCGCGTGACGGGGGCATGTCCGACGCGGACCGCTACCAGCTGGATCTGGCAAGGCGTTCCCAAGCCCACTACGCTGCCCAGGTTCAGGCAGCGATGGCGGCCCGGGCACGCCTGGAGGCTGCGGCCCTGCCAAGCCAGAACCGGCAACAGCAGATCCAGCAGCATGACCATCGACAGGCACTTCCGCCTGGCCACGCCGACTACCCGCACGGCTCGTACCCTGCGGCACTTGCGACCGGGACCACACTGAACCCGCAGCTGGCGCTGGAGCTGCAGACATTGGTGCGCAACGGTCAGAAGCTCCAGGCCATAAGGCTTTTGCGCCAGGCCACCCATTCCAACCTTTTGACCGCCAAGCGATATGTAGATCGGCTGTAACCATGGAATCGCTCCTGATCCCCTTCCTGATCCTCGTGGCTGTGGCTGTGGCTGTGGCCCTCACAGCACGCGCGTTGGGCCGCCGCCGGCGGACGGTCAGGGAGCCGGCCAAACCGCCGACGGAGTCCGCAGAGCTGGCAAGGGAAGCCGCAGCCAAGCTGTCCGAGGATGAACACCGGCGGCTGTACGCGCTCATCGCCCAGGGCCAGGCCATGGCAGCGATCAAGCTGTACTACGAGGCGTCAGGGCAGGGTTTGCGCGCATCGCGGGACGCGGTGGCCGCTCTGGCAGCCCACCCGCAGCCTTTCCGCTCCTCACCGGCCCAGGAATCGAGCGAACCCGAGGACGACGACGAGCCCCCGCAGCGGTTCCCGTACCGGTACCGGGCCATTGCCAGCAAAGGCGATGTCACCCGGGAGGTCAGCAGCAACATGCTCAATGACGAGATCTACGGCCGCATCCGCACGCTCGCTAAGAGCGGCAACATCGAAGCCGCAGCCACCGCGCTGACCCGGCACTCGGACATCACCATGAAGCAGGCCCGCGAATTCATCGCTCTGCTGGACGACTAATTACCGCTGGCTGCCCGGAGCCATTCAGAAGTCGAACAGATCCCCCAGCCAGCCTTCCTCCTTCTTGTGGTGGCGGCGGTCATGGTCGCGGTCGTATCCCTTGCCGTAGTTCCGGTCGTCGTAGCGCGGCTGGTCACGCCGCGCTTCGTCACGCCGCGGCTCGTCACGCCGCGGCTCGAAGTTGCGGTACAGCGGCGGAGGTGCCGTGCCGGGCGACGCCGGAGCAGGGGGAACGGGTGCCGCAGGCGCCCCGGCGTTGATGCGGTCGATGATTTTGTCCAGTTCGCCGCGGTCCAGCCACACACCCCGGCATTGCGGGCAGTAGTCAATTTCCACGCCGCTGCGTTCGCTCATGACCAGGTCTGAAGAATCAATGGGACATTTCATGTCCGGCACAACGAGCGGGTGCTGCGATTAGTTCGCGTTACCGCCCGCCTGAGATCCCGGCCAGCAGCTGTTCAAAGGGCAGTGACTCCAGCAGGGCCGGTTTGCGGCCCGGCTGGCCCCCTTCCAAAAGCTGGCTGAACTCGGCCGCCGCCCGTTCGATCCGCACCGAAAGGGGGGTTCCGCCGTCGTCCGTGTTTCCCCAGTCCTGGGGGCCGGCGAAGACGGCCGTGGCGGCGGTCCGCGTGCGGAGGTAGCTGAAGAGCGGGCGCATGGCGTGGTCGAGCACCATCTGGTGGCGGTCCGTGCCGCCGGTGGCCCCCAGGAGGGCCGCTTTGCCGTCCAGGGACTTGGGGTCGAGGACGTCAATGAAGGACTTGAACAGCCCGCTGTAGGACGCGCTGAACACCGGTGAAACCGCAATGATGCCGTCAGAGGCCTCGACGCCGGCGATCACCTCTGCCAGCCGGGGCGGGGCAAAACCCGTGACGAAGTTGTTGGCGATGTCCACGGCCAGATCGCGGAGCTCCACGACGTCGGTGGTCACCTCGTAGCCGGCGCCAGCCAGCTCCCGTGTGGCGGCGGCGGCCAGCTGATCGGCCAGCAGGCGGGTCGATGACGGCACTCCCAGTCCGGCGGACAGAACGGTAATGCGGCGGGTCTCCATGACGGTCTCCTCTGATTGGCCCTGTATATGCATTTGCATCTACTCGGTCAACCGGGCAGGTCCGTTCTTTATTCCGCCTACCCGCAAACCGCCCAATACACTGCGTCCATGGCGGAAAACAGGGGGTTTTCTCCCCGCAAAGCCAGCCTCTCGCTGTACGGCCTGACGAATGCGCCGGAGTCGGCCGCGCTCCTCGACCGTCTGGGAAAGCACAAGACCGGCGCCGGCTGCCTCTATATCAACAAGCTGGCCGACGTCGAGGAAGCCGTGCTCGCCGAGCTGATCGGCACCGGCCACCGCTACTGCACCACGGTCCTGCACGGCCTGTAGGCGGCCGGCCGCAAGCCGCCGTTAACAACGACGAAGCCCCCGCCGTCGGCTTCCCGGAGGAGTCCGACGGCGGGGGCCGTCAGCAGTTCAGGACTGCGGAGTGATCCGGCGAACGCCGGGATCTACTACTTGCCTGCGACTACGTCGAGTTCGATCACAGCGGCAACGTCGTCGTGCAGACGGACGTTGGCCTGGTAGGAACCAACCGACTTGATGTGAGCCGGCAGTTCAACCTTGCGCTTGTCGATTTTGCCAAGGCCAGCGGCCTCAACAGCATCGGCGACGTCGGCCTGCTTGACGGTGCCGAACAGGCGTCCGCTTTCGCCGGCCTTGACGACCAGCTTGACCGGCTTGGCGGAGAGTGCAGCGGCCTGCTTCTGAGCATCTTCCAGGGAAGCGTGCGCGCGGGCGGCACGGGCAGCCTTGATGGACTCAACCTGCTTCTCGCCACCCTTCGACCAGGTCAGGGCGAAACCGCGGGGCAGCAGGAAGTTACGTGCGTAACCGTCCTTGACCTCGACAACGTCGCCAGCAGCACCGAGACCGGTTACTTCGTGGGTCAGAATGAGCTTTGCCATGTTAGTTAATCCCTTTCCTTAGCCCCGGCCAGCGCCGGAGTAGGGCAGCAGGGCAACTTCGCGGGCGTTCTTGATTGCCTGGGCGATCTTGCGCTGCTCCTGCACCGTAACGCCAGTGACGCGACGGGCGCGGATCTTTCCGCGGTCGGAGATGAACTTGCGCAGCAATGCTACGTCCTTGTAGTCGATGACTGTGATGTCAGCGGCCTTCAAGGGGTTGGACTTTGGTTTGGGCTTACGGAGTTCAGCCTTAGCCATCGTGGAGCTCCTATTCTAGGGAGCCCGTGAATCATGATCCACGGGATGGTGGTGGTCCGACCGCGGCGTGCGCTTAACGTGCCATATGGAACGCTGTGGCGGATGCTGCGCCGGACCTTTGTTTTGTTGTTTAGAAGGGAGGTTCGGAATCCGGGCCGTTGCCCCAGCCGCCGCCCGCATTACTGACTCCGGGCGTGGCCCAGGGGTCTTCCTGCGCTGCGGGCTGGTTGCCGCCCCAGTTTCCTCCGGTGTTGCCGCCCTGGTTTCCACCCTGGCCGCCACCGAATCCACCGCTGTTGCCGCCGCTGTTGCCGCCGCCGAAACCGCCCTGGCCGCCGGAACGTTGGGTGCGGTTGACTTTGGCGTTGGCGTAACGCAGGCTCGGGCCGATTTCGTCGACTTCGAGCTCGATAACGGTGCGCTTCTCGCCCTCTTTTGTTTCGTAGGAACGGCTCTTCAGGCGGCCGGAAACAATCACGCGGGTGCCCTTGGTGAGGGACTCGGCGACGTTCTCTGCTGCCTCGCGCCAGACCGAAGCGCGGAGGAACAGGGTTTCCCCGTCCTTCCACTCATTGGACTGGCGGTCGAAGGTGCGAGGCGTGGACGCGATGGTGAAGTTCGCTACTGCCGAACCTGACGGTGTGAACCTCAGTTCGGGGTCATTGGTGAGATTACCGATGACCGTAATAGTGGTTTCGCCTGCCATCTACTGCCTCCTTGTTCGTTCCTGCGGTGTAAAGAATGAAAGTTGCGAGCTGAAATTATTCAGCAACAACTTTCTGCTCTTCGGGGCGGATGATCTTGGTGCGCATGATGGTCTCGTTGAGACCCAGCTGGCGGTCAAGTTCCTTGGCGGTAGCCGGCGTCGCGGTGAAGTTCACCACGGCGTAGATACCCTCGGACTTCTTCTTGATGTCGTAAGCCAGACGGCGACGGCCCCAGATGTCAACCTTTTCGATGGTTCCACCATCGTTGGTGATGACGTTCAGGAACTTCTGAAGCGACGGCTCTACGGTACGCTCTTCGACCTCGGGGTCGATGATTACCATCAATTCGTAAGGACGCATATGTGAACCCACCTCCTTTGGGCTAAGCGGTTACGGTATTTCCGTAACAGGAGGTTCATTTGCGATGCCGTGCACGCCTTTTTCCAAAAAATGGGTCAGGGCGCAGCACAGACTTCACTATCTTAGTGCATCGGGGAGGAGTTCCGCGATTCGGACAGCCCCAACGCTACTGGCCCCCAATGCCGCGCCGGAAGTGGCAGCCCGGCTATGTGGAAAACCGCGGCGTCAGAAGCGCGAAAGACTCACCAGCACCTTGTCCGACTCGACCGAGACGTTGCCTCTGACATAGAACTGCACCTGGTCGGTCTCCTTCTCCCACTCGGGGTTCGTCTTGCTGAAGGAGGCATTCCTCTCATAGCTCACCGTGGCCTCGCCGGCCTTACCCCCGCTGAGGCGCCAAGTGCCGTCAAACGACCGGCTAAGCCCGTAGTCGGGATCCGCGGTGATCGACCACTTAACGTTCCGGACATCGCCGAAGGCAAACCGTGAGAACGGGCATCCCTCCGGTTCAATGTCCGTGGATTTCTCGCACGCGGCAAGGGCAGTGGCCACCTGGCGGGACGTTTCCGCCACAAGCGCATCCGAGGCCTTCACCGTGAGCCTGGCAGTCCCGGGCGCCTGCGGCAGCGACCCGCCCGAGACCACCACCTGCTGGTCCTCGGCTGAGAGGTACTTCTCGCTGTCGGGAAGACCTACCGAATAGGACCCGGGAAACGCCGGGAGACTGATGTTTGTGCCGAAAGCAGTGGCCTCATTCTGGCCCGCGGCGACAGGTACTCCGTTGACCGAGACGGCCGCCAGGGGAACATCGGCGGAAACAGTGACCTGCTGCAGAGGGAACGCCTCAAGTTTCCAGTGGTCGTCCAGAAGCTCGGGCTGGTTCTTGACGAGGGCGAACGTCTGCTCGTACTTGCGCCCTCCCTGCCTCAGTTCGGCACGAACCTGCGCCGACTCACCGGAAATCCTGGTGGAAATTATCGAGAAGCCCTCAATGCGGTTCGCCGCGGCGCCGAGAACCTCATTGGTCAGGAGGGTCCGCTCCTCATTGGGCACGTCGGGATCCAGAATTTCCAAGGCTTTCCGCGCATCGCCGTCCACGAGTGCCTGGGCGTAGTCCTTCACCGGCTGGTCCGGGCCGGGCTTGACCGCATTGATTGTCACCACCGAACCCACTGCGAGCACCATGACCGCACCAACGACGGCGGCTGACACCAGCAGGCGCTTCCTGCCCTTGGCCGTAAGCTGCCGTTCAGCAGGAGCGGGTGCCGCAGGACCGGCTACACCCGGCCGGCTTTCCGTAGTCGGCTGCATCTCCCCAGCCGCGCCGCCTGCTGCCGGGCCTGGGTAGGCGGCTCCCGCATAGCCCTGGGGCCTGGCGGGCAGGACACGGAGCAGGCGCTGCAGCCTGGCCGGCACGACAGCCACCAGGTAGGGCGCCAGAAAGCGTGCCGAAATCTCAACCAGCAGCCCCCAGCCGAGGAAGACGGCCGGCGACCACCACGCAGGCGCCAGGACGTACTGACCAGCAGCGAGTCCCGGTGCATCAAAGGCTGCCCGCACCGTCAGGAGAGGCAGCAGCAGCAGCCCCAATACGAGGAACCCGGCGGGCACGGGCGCCCACGACCGGAGGTCCCCGTTGGAAACCGGTCCCCTGCGCAGCAGAACGCAAAGGCCGGAAATGACCGCGCAGACCAATGCCAGTGCCAGCGCCGCCCACGCAGCGACCGCGGCATCCGTTCCTGCTGCGTCAGCACCGAAACCGTAAATTGTCTGGTCCTCGTTCCGGCTCTGCTGTGCTCCGAAAATCGCCGTCGTTTCTGACAGCATGTGGAGGCCTCCGAGGTGGCCGGCTACAAGGCCGTAACCGGCCGCGTTGCCCACCAGCAGCGGACCGGACAACAGGGCGGCCCAGCCGCCGGAGACGGCCGCAGTGATCCATGCCGCGGGAATGGCGATGACCGAAAAAACTGCCGCGTGCACAGCGACGACGGCCAGCGACAGGTTCAGTTCTCCGCCAAGGAGTGGTGTACCAGCGGATGCCGTACGCCGCGAATATATGGCAGCCCGCGACAGCGCAGACAGCCCGGCACCGAGAAGGAAGGCGACCAAAACAGACCATCCGCCGGCTGCTGAGATGGGGTCTACGTTGAATCCGCCCGTGGCGGGGAAACGGACGGCAGCGGCCGCGGCCACACCGTTGACCAGCAGTGCGAAAACCGCGCCGCTGACTGCGGACTGAAGCAGGAGCTGCGGCCGGCCAGCGGATGGAAACCGCAGCTCGGCCAAACGGCTGGCCAGATAGATGCCCACAGCGCTGACCAGCAGCACCGCCAACGGGACCGCATAGAGGTGGCCCTCACCCCGGACGGACCCAAGAAATGGCACCACACCTGCGACGGCTATACCCACGCTGCCAAAATGCGCCATGGCCACCAACTGGGCGGTTAGCTGGCCCAGCTGGGACCAGGCGTCCGGTGCCTGCTCCGTGGCAATTGCTCCGCCCAGTGCCGGAATCGGGTTGCCTTGGCTGGCGGCAATGCCTGCGAGGGACAGCAGTACGGTTGCGAGGCTGAACAGGTACACCGTGGCGTAGGAGGCAGCGGCGGCGGCAGCGCCGGTCCAAAGCAGGCGGAAATCGAAGAATGAATTGCCCGGTTGTGGGCCGGAAGGTGTTCCAGGTTGATGCGCCGGAAGGTCGGGCACGGCGGGCGCGGAAACAGGTGGCTGTTGCGACATTTTCCCCAGATTTCTGTCGGACTCTCACTGATGCTGTGAATCTAGGGGGAATCGGGCGGCGGCGCCAGTCATATGACTCGGCGCTGTGGACAACTCCCGGCGCGGAATACTGGAGCAATGACGATCCTGAAATCCGTGCTCCTTTTCACCTTGGCTGCCGTTGCGGAGATCGGCGGAGCCTGGCTGATCTGGCAGGCCGTGCGGGAGGACAAGGCGTGGTGGTGGGCCGGACTCGGAATCGTGGCGCTGGGGCTCTACGGCTTTGTTGCCGCCTTCCAGCCCGATGCCCATTTCGGCCGGGTCCTGGCAGCGTACGGCGGGGTCTTCATCGTCGGCTCCCTGGCATGGGGCATGCTGCTGGACGGCTTCCGGCCCGACCGCTGGGACCTCATCGGTGCCGCCGTCTGCCTCGTTGGCGTTGCCGTCATCATGTTCGCCCCCAGGCAGGGCTGACCCCCAAACAGAGACATCCGCCCGGTCAGGCCGTGAACGGCCAACCGGGCGGATGGTTCTTCAGAGTGCGCAGAGTGTGGAGGCGTGATTACGACGCCGGGCCGGACCCCACGCCCGCATCCGCGGTTTCGAGGGACGTTCCGGAGGCTGCCGGCACCCCAGCCCGGCCCGGACCGCCCTTGCGGTAGCGCCAGACGCCGATGCCGACCACCAAGGCGGCCAGGGCCACGGAGAGCAGGAGCGACTCGCGGGTGGAATCCAGGATCACCATGCCGATGATCAGCGCCACGATGCTGCCGATCGCCAGCCACGTGAGGTAGGGGAAGAACCACATCTTCAGCGACAGGTCCTTGGCCGCGGCCCCCATCCGGCGGCGCAGCACCAGCTGGGACGCGGCAATGACCAGCCAGACAAACAGCGCGATGGCGCCGGAGGTGTTCACCAGGAACAGGAAGACCGTGTCCGGGGCGATGTAATTCAGTCCCACGGTGATGAAGCCGACCACGGTGGAGGCCAGCACCGCTGCGGCGGGTACGCCACGCTTGGAGATGCGGGTCCAGGACTTCGGGGCGTCACCGCGCTGCGAGAGCGAGAACAGCATGCGGCTGGCCGTGTAGAGGCCCGAGTTCAGGCAGGACAGCACCGAGGTCAGCACCACGACGTCCATGATGGTTCCCGCGCCGGGGATGCCGAACAGCTCGATGACCGCGACATACGGGCTTTTGGCCACGTTGGCGGAGTTCCAGGGGAGCAGCGTGACAACAATCGCGATGGAGCCGATGTAGAAGACAAGGATGCGCCAGACGGTGGACTTCACGGCCTTCTTGACCGCTTCAACCGGGTTTTCGGATTCACCGGCGGCGATGGTGGCGATCTCCGCCCCGAAGAACGCGAAGACCACCACGAGGATTCCGGCCAGGACGGCTCCCGGGCCGTTGGGCAGGAAACCTCCGTTGCCCGTGAGGTTGCTCAGGCCGGGCGCCGGAACGCCCGGAACCAGGCCGAGGATTGCCGCCACGCCGAAAAGGAGGAACAGGATGATGGCCGTGACCTTGATGGAGGCGAACCAGAACTCGAACTCCCCGTAGGACTTCACCGAGCCCAGGTTGGTCAGCGTGAGCAGGATCATGAGCGCCAGGGCCCAGACCCACTGGTCGATGCCGGGCACCCAGCGGTGCATGATCGCGGCACCGGCCGTGGCCTCGATGCCCAGCACGATGATCCAGAACCACGCGTAGAGCCAGCCGATGCTGAAGCCGGCCCAGCGGCCCAGTGCCTTGTCTGCATAGGTGGAGAAGGATCCGGTTTCGGGGTTCGCGGCCGCCATCTCGCCAAGCATCCGCATGACGAGGATGACGACGATGCCTGCGGCCATGTAGGCCAGCAGGATGCCGGGACCGGCCTGCTGGATGGCCGCGCCGGAGCCGACGAACAGGCCGGCGCCGATGACGCCCGCAATGGCGATCATGGACAGGTGCCGGGGCTTTAGGGATTTCGACAGTTGTTGGTCAGCGTGCATGGCTGCGCCATCCTCGTTTTGATTGCAGGTTTTGGGCGGTGGCCGGGCGGCAAAGGCTGGAGGCTGTGCCGGGGACCACACTGTGCGTTTCACACTAAGGGAGCCAGGGGCTGGTCCGGGCTGTGCAAAGATACAGTTTACGGCGACCGAAAAGAGGCACCTTTCCAACCGCGCACCCAACAGGGCAGCAAAGGTTGCCTGGGAGGCACTTTTGTAACGGCGCGGAAATGTGTCCCGTGTTCGCTAGGCGTGTGCCGCGGCTCCGAAGAACAGCTCAGTCACCCGGGCAAGGCGGTGCGGATCCTCGACGCCGCAGAGTTCCCTGGCCGAGTGCATCGACAGCAGGGGAACACCCACGTCCACGGTCCTGACACCCAGCCGGGTAGCCGTCAGCGGGCCAATGGTGGAGCCGCACGGCATCACGTTGTTGGAGACAAACTCCTGGAACGGGACCCCGGCCTCGCCGCACAGCCGTGCCCAGAGTGCAGCCCCGGCGGCGTCGGTGGCGTACCGCTGGTTTGCGTTGATCTTCAGCAGCGGCCCGCCGTTGAGGACAGGGCGGTTGACCGGGTCGTGCCGTTCGGCATAGTTGGGGTGGACGGCGTGGCCGGCATCCGCGGATACACAGAACGACGCCGCGAACGCCTGCCGCCGCTGGCTCGCCGAGGCGCCCAGCCCGTCCGAGATCCGGACCAGAATGTCTTCAAGCACCGGCCCGCAGGCCCCGGACCGGGACGCCGAACCGATTTCCTCGTGGTCGAAGGCGGCGAGCACCGCAATCGGTGCGGTCTGGCCGGAAGCGTCCGGGCCGCCGTCGGAAGCGTCAGCGTGCGCGATCAGCGCCGTGATGCCTGCGTGCGTCGCGGAGAGGTTGTCCAGGCGTCCGGAGGCGAAGAACTCACTCCTGACCCCGAAAACCGCAGGCGGCTGCGTGTCCGCGATGACGACGTCGTACCCGCCGATCTTGGCCGGATCGACCGGCGAGCCCTCGCCGGACACCCGCTCGGCCAGTACCGCCAGCAGGTCCTCTCCGCCAGGATCGCCGAGCCCGAACACCGGGTTCATGTGCTGCTGCTTGTCGAGGGTGAGGCCTTCATTCACGGCGCGGTCCAGGTGGATGGCCAGCTGCGGAAAGCGCAGCAGCGGGCCGGTGGCGGTCAGGTGCTGCGTGCCGTCGAGCATCACGAGGCGCCCGGCCAGCTGCAGTTCCCGGTCCAGCCACGAGTTCAGCAGCGGTCCGCCGTAGACCTCGACGCCGGCCTGGAGCCAGCCGAAGCGGCCAGTGGTCGGCTTGGGCTTGAGCTTGAACGACGGCGAATCCGTGTGGGCGCCCAGGATGTTGAAGCCGGTGGTGGGCCCGGCATCCCCGGGCGTGACCCAGGCGATGAGCGCACCGTCCCGGATGACGTAGAACTTCCCTGCCGTGGCATCCCAGGGCTGCAGCTCGTCCAGGCCGGTGAACCCCGCCTCCGCCAGGCGCCGGGCGCCTTCGTGCGCGGCATGAAAGCTCGACGGCGAGGCGCTGACGTAGTCGCCCAGGTCCCGGATGTGCTCTGCGGCGGAGGAATGGAGAGGCATGGCTCCGAGTCTAGCGTTGCCCTAGATGGTGACGTTGAGCCCTGCCGTGTAGCCGCCGGAGACGGCACCGGACATGGTGGCCAGCTGGTAGATGCCGCCGTCCTCGCCGAACACGTTGTCCGATTGCAGCGTGGTGTTGGGGAAATTCCGGGCGCTGGTTTCGTAGCCCGCGGAGCCGTAGACCTCCCGGCAGGCGGCGTCGGTCAGGGCGATCTGCGAGACAGCAAGCACCTGCCCGGCTGCCGTGGCGTTGTTCATGGACTCGAACACCTCGAAGTGGATGTGCGGCCAGCGGCCGTTGTAGGCGCCGGGATAGATGGTCTTGAAGCTGACCTGGCCGTTGGCGTCCGCCTCCTGCACGCCGCGCAGGAAGTTCTCGTTTTCCAGCCCCGAATCGTAGAGCGAGTACCGCCCCTCCTTGTCGCAGTGCCAGGCATAGACGGCCGCACCGGCCAGCGGGACGCAGCCGTTGGCGTTGTCGAGCAGGGTCAGCGTCACGGTCAGCGGCACGCCGTCCGCTTTCGTGGTGGACGTTCCGAAGCTTGAGGTGATGTCCTGCCGCACCACACCGGAGGCTTCCAGGACGTTCGGTCCGTTGGATCCGTCGCCCGGGTACGGCCCGGCCGTCTCCTGCGGAATCTCCACGCCGCACTCGGCGATCGCCCGGGTCACGGTGGCGGAAGCCGAGGCGGTAGCGGAAGCTGCCGGCGCCGTCGTCGTTGTGGTGCCCGAAGCAGTGGCGGTGGCGGTTGCGCTGGCGGAAGCCGACGACGGCGATCCCGACGGCCCGCCGGGCGTGCAGGCTGCAAGCGCGGCCACCGTGCCGGCGCCGAGGAATATGCCCAGCGAACGTCGCGACATCAGGGTGGAAAGATCGAATTCGAGCCCGCGGTCATGGTTGGGATGCGGCTCGTGCTGTGGCTGCTGTCCGCCGGGGATGCGGAATGCGGTTGTCATGGCACCATCCAACTCCAGCGGGCTATGGCCTGCATAGGGGCTCCCTGTGCCGAAGCTGTGCCTGTTTCACCGAATAGCCAGTTCAGTAGTCGGGGTTGCTCGGGGTCACCAGGCCTGTTTCGTACGCGTACACCACGGCCTGGACGCGGTCGCGGAGGTGCAGCTTGGTCAGGATCCGCCGCACGTGGGTCTTCACGGTGGCCTCGGACAGGAAATAGCGGTGAGCGATCTCCGCATTGGACAGCCCCTCGGACATCGCTTCCAGCATCTCGGTTTCCCGGGGCGTCAGGTCCTCCAGCAGCGGGTCGCGCGGAGCAGGAGCCGCGGCCGGCGGGGCCGCCGTTCCCGGACCATCCGACGCGGCGGCGGGGCCGGCCCCGCGGACATAGGTTTCAAGTAGCCGCTGCGTGACCCGGGGCGCCACAACGGCGTCCCCGCTCGCCACCACACGCACGGCCTGGACGAGTTCAGCAGGTGCCACATCCTTGAGCAGAAAGGCCGAGGCGCCGGCCTGGAGACCGGCGAAGGCGTACTCGTCCAGGTCGAAGGTGGTCAGGATGATGATCCTGGCACGCGAGCCTGAACCGATGATGGCGCGGGTGGCCTCAATCCCGTCGAGCGTGGGCATCCGGACGTCCATGAGCACGACGTCGGGATCGAGGTGGCCCACCTGGCGGACGGCGTCGGCCCCGTCGGAGGCCTCGCCCACCACCTCGAGGCCGTCCTCACCCTCCAGGATGAGCCGGAAACCCATCCGCAGCAGCGGCTGGTCGTCCGCCAGCAGGACCCGGAGGCGTCCGGACTCGTTCATTTTGTTCCCCCATTTGCAGTTCTCCAAGTTGCCGTCCCGCATCCTGCCGGTCAGCGTGCTGCCGGCGTGGCACGGGTCCGCATATTGCCGTTCAGCGTGCCGCCGTTTAGTGCCAGGACAGCCCGCACGCGCCAACCGCCGCCGGCGGCCGGGCCTGCCTCCACCGTACCGCCGTAGATTCCGGCGCGTTCCTTCATCCCCGTCAGGCCCTGTCCCGTTCCGAGCGGCGCGGCAGCAAGGGCGCCGCCGGGGCTGCCCCCGCCGAGCGGGCCTGCGTCAACGGTGCCCCGGCCGTCGTCGAGCACTTCAATAGTGACCGTGGAATCCTCGCGCACCACCAGCACGTCCACCCGGCTCAGCGCCCGGCCATAGCGCAGCACGTTAGTCAGCGATTCCTGCACGATCCGGTACACGGTCAGCTGCAAGGCCACGTCCTCCGGCAGCGCCGGGCCGGTGTGCGAGTAATGGACCGGAAGTCCCGCGGTCCGGAAGCCGTCCAGCAGCTTCCCAAGGCTGGCGCCGTCCGCGGGCGGCTCACGGGGCGCCTGGCCGGCGGACGCGTCATCCCGCAGGACCCCGAGCACCCGGCGCATGTCCGCCAGGGCGGTGCGGCCGGTCCTGGACAGTTCCGCCAGGACCTCCGCTGCGCGTTCCGGATCCCTGCGGACCACGACGGCCGCACCGTCGGACAGGGCCACCATGACAGTCAGCGAGTGGGCCACGACGTCGTGCATCTCCCGGGCAATCCTGTTGCGTTCTTTGACCGACCCCAGGCGGGCGGCCTGGGCCGCCCACGCTGCAGTTTCCTGCTCGTGCTCTCGCCGCTGCCGGACGGAAATGCCGATTCCGGTGGCGATGATGTTGGAGAATGCGATGCTGGTTCCCGCCGCAATGCTTGTCACGAGCCGGAACTCCTCGGGTGAGGCGGGAGTTCTGGGCAGTTCCCGCTCGAGCGGGCCCACCGCGGCGAGGAAGTACAGCAGTGCCAGCGGTGTTGAGGCCACGGCCATCGTGACCAGGGCAAAGCGGCGCGTGTGCACCACGGCCACGGCGTAGAGCGAGAACCACAGCCCTGCCGACACGTTCGATCCCCACGGATGAAGCAGGGTCACGCCAACCTCGGCCGCCGCAATGAACACCACCACGGCTACCGGGCGCCGGCGCCGCAGGAACAGGGACAGCGCAACGGTGGCAAGCAGCCCCACCGCGGCCCACCTGCCCGCATTCACGGCGTCGATCACGGTGGGCGCCACCAGCACCGCATAGCAGGCGACCACCACGGCATCCATGACCCGCGGACGCCGGTACAGGTAGCGCCGGACCCGGCCCCGCCGTCGGGCAGCAAGCTCGGCGAAGGACGCGTCAGCCGGGGTGGCTGGCGCGTCCTTTCCGGAAACAGCATCAATCATGGGCAGACCCTGGGCGCGGCTAGACGTCCCGTTTCTTCAGCAGGATCATGGCCAGGACCACCGGCACCACCACCCAGGCGCCCAGCACGAGGGCCGCCTGCCAGACCTCGAGCGTGTCCGGGACGTGCTCCACGGCGGTCAGCGGGGTGATCGTGTTTCCGGGGAGGTACTTTCGTGCCTCCTCGAAGAAGTCGCCCGGAATGAGCTGGAACGCGATCGGTGCTACGAAGAACAGGCCCACGAGGGCCATGATGCCGCCGGCGGAATTCCGCAGCAGCGTACCGAGTGCCATGCCGATTGCGGCCACCGCGGCCACATAGGCGCTGGTGACGAGCAGCAGCTTGACCGACTGCGGGCTTGCAAGGTCCAGCTTGAGGCCGAAGTTGTCCAGGATCGGCACCGACACCAGGCCGGCAATGTAGGTGGACACCGCCGTCAGGACAAAGGCGCTGACCACGACCACCACAAGTTTCGCGATGAATGCGGGGAGCCGCTTGGGCACCGCCGCGAAGGTCGAACGGGCCATGCCGGTGGTGAACTCCGAGCTCATAAGCAGGACGCCCAGTGAGCCCAGGATCAGCTGCGCGAATGCCGCGCCGGAGGTGGGGACCGTGACGGCGAGGTCGCCGCCCTGTGCCGCGATGGCTTCGGCTGCCCCGGGGTCGGAGCCGGCCTGGTCCGCGAACTGTCCTGTTCCCCAGGCGGACAGGGCACCGAAGCCAACCATGACGACGGCCGTCGAGGCGAGCAGGATCACCGTGGACAGGAGCGTGCGGAACTTGATGAATTCCGAATTCAGGACCCGGAAGAAGCTTGGGCCAGGCCCCGGGCTTGCTGCATTGCGGTTGGCGGCGCCGCCGGGAGCGGTGGCAGGCTGGGTGGAAGTCGATGTGCTCATGGCGTCAGTTGCCTCCGGACTGGGCGGAAACCGGGGCTCCCGTGGTGATCAGCGAGTGGTATTCGACCTCGTCCTTGGTCAGCTCCATGTAGGCCTCTTCAAGGCTCGCCTGGAGCGGGGTGAGTTCGTAGATCAGAACCTGATTGTCCAGGGCGCTGCGGGCGATCTGGCGGGGATCAAGGCCTGTGACCTCAAGGAGTTCGTGGTCCTGCAGCTCCACCGCGACCCCTGTTCCGGCAAGTACGTGCATGAGCCGGTCGGGCTGATCGGAGCGAACCCGGGTTCGGCTCTGCCCCTTGCCCGTGATGATGTCCTTGATGGGGGCGTCGGCGATGATCTTTCCGCGGCCGATCACGATCAGGTGGTCGGCAGTGAGGGCCATCTCACTCATGAGGTGGCTGGACAGGAACACCGTGCGCCCCTCGGAGGCCAGGTACTTCACGAGGTTCCGCACCCAGACCACGCCTTCCGGATCGAGGCCGTTGACGGGTTCGTCCAAAATGATGGTCTGCGGGTCGCCCAGGAGGGCCGCGGCGATGCCCAGCCGCTGGCCCATGCCAAGGGAGAAGCCCTTGACCTTTTTCCGGGCCACGTCCGCGAGGCCTGTCATATCAATGACCTCGTGCACCCGCTTCCGTGGGATGCTGTGTGTGGCGGCCATGGCCAGCAGGTGGTTGTACGCTGAGCGGCTGGTGTGGACTGCCTTGGCGTCGAGCAGCGCCCCGATTTCCCGCATCGGTGCCGCGTGCCGGGCGAACGGGACACCGTTGACGGTGACCGTTCCCGCCGTCGGGGTGTCCAGGCCCATGATCATGCGCATGGTGGTTGACTTGCCGGCCCCATTGGGTCCCAGGAAGCCGGTGACCTGGCCGGCTTGGACGGTGAAACTGACGCCGCCGACGGCGGTTTTGTCGCCGTAGACCTTTGTCAGGCCTTCTGCCTCAATCATGGAAGCTTTCCTTTGCATAGCTGCTGGCGTGCTGTCTGGTGTGCACGTTCCACGCTACCTACGCCGCCTGCCGAATTCGCCGGTCTCAGGGATGATTCAGGGGCTAATCAGGGTTTCCGGGCGTCATCCGGTGGGATGAGGCCTCAACTGTCTTCACTGGGTGAGTAGTAGCGCAGGGCGGCCCGCTTCAGGCTGAACTCAACGGCCCGGACGCCGGGCATGGCTTCGCCGTCCACCGCAAGCACCATGGGGGCCGTGCCGCACTCCACGCGCACACGGGTGGCTTCGGCGAGGTGGGTAATCCGGGACGTGGCTACCGTGCCGGTCAGCACGGACCACAGCATGCGCAGCCGCGCGAACGACTCGTCGGCGGTCATCATCCTGATGTCAAGCACGCCGTCGTCCAGCACCGGCCGGACGAGCGGGGCGTGGTCCCGCGGGTAGTAGCGGCCGCGGCCCAGGTACATGATCCAGAGCCGGTGCCGGACGCCATTGACGATCAGCGTGATCGGTTTCTCCACGGCGAAGGTACGGAACATCGCCACGACACCGGCGAGCGGCTTCCCCAGGGTGGGCTGCAGCTGTTCACGGCGCCGCACCAGGTTCGGGTACAGTCCGATGCTCGCGGTGTTGAGCATGATGAGCTCCACCTTTTCCGGATCGTCCGCGAGACCGCGTTCAACAGCGACGGCGCCCACGTCGGCCAGCGCCGCTTCACCGCTCTCCGCGGCGGCTGCCGCCTCCACCAAGGAGGGCGTGCCGACGTCCCGGGCGAAGTGGTTGAGGGTTCCGCCGGCCAGCACCAGCAATGGAAGATGATGCTCGACGGCGGCTGCGGCGGCAGTGCCCACAGTTCCGTCCCCGCCCCACACTCCGAGTGCGCGGATGCCCGGAATGGTGGCTGCCTCCGCCATCCGCTGGGCTAGATCGTCCTCGGGTGCCATGAGAGTTATATGCGCAAGCGGGAATACTTTCTTCAGGGCTGCTGCAGTTTCCTCGGTAAATGAGCCACCCAGGGTGTTCACCACGATACTCAGGCCCTCGCCTCGAGAGACTTTGGCCGCCTCCACTCGCCGCCTGGAGGTAGCCGGCATGGGTGGCCGGACAGGCCACCACTTCCTCGTCACGAGGGCCGCGCCGGCCCCGATCGCGGAACCAAACAGCACATCCGAAGGCCAGTGGGCGCCTGTATGCACTCTGGAGTACGCAACGGCCGCGGCCACGGGGGCCACGACTGCTCCCAATGCCGGCTGCACCATTCCGGTGCCCAAGGCGAACGCCACCGCTGAGGCCGAGTGGCCCGACGGCATGGACGAACTGGTGGGCTGGGGATGGACGAAGCGGAAGACCGGCAGATGCTCAGGCAGCGGCCGGGCGCGGGGAAGCAGGGTCTTGAAAACGAGGTTCGTCACGGCGGACGCCACACCCTGTGCCAGCAACCCATGGACCGCTGCGCGCCTGGTCCGTCCCGGAATGGCAGCAGCCACGGCCGCTACGCCAAACCAGAGCTTTCCTTTGTTGGCCGAAGCCGAGAGCCGCCGGAAAAATGTGTCATGGTGTCCGCCCGGAAAGCCGGAAACGGCCCGCATCAGCGTGCGGTCGAGGGCGGCGACCCAGCCGGGTCCGCGGCGCAGCATTCGTCGCATTTCCCCACCCTACCGCCCGGTACAAGGGTGTGTTCGCGTTACGGGAGATTTCTTCCCGGACGATCATTCCCTGACGGGAAGGGGTTTGGCGGCGCCGGCGAGCAGCAGGGCGACCAGGATGGGCACACCGATGGCCAGCAGTGCCAGGTGGATTCCGGTCAGGTCCCCCAGGTAGCCCAGCAGCGGCGGACCGGCCAGGAAGGCGACGTAGCCGATGGTGGAAACCACCGACACCCTGGCCGCCGCGTGCCGCGGATCATCCGCCGCTGCCGACATTCCCATCGGGAACGCCAAGGCAGCCCCCACTCCCCACAGCGCTGCGCCAACAGCAGCCAGCCAGAGGTTCCCAGCGAACACGAACAGGCTTAGGCCGGCCGCGGCGGCAGCCATGCTTCCCCGGAGCACTGCCACCCGGCCGTACTTGTCGATGACAGTGCCGCCAAAGAAGCGCATGGCGGTCATGGCCAGCACGAAGAGTGCGAAAAGGAGGGCGCCGGTCGACTCGGAGGTTCCCAGACCGTCCACGGCCGCCTTCGCGATCCAGTCGTTGCCCGCACCCTCGGTCAGGGTGGCACCGAGGACCACCACGCCTATCAGCAGGGTGCGGCCGTCCCGCCACGCCGAGGGTCCGCGGGCCGCCTTGGCTTCGCCGTCGGCGGGTTGTTCGGGAGCGGTGTGGGGGAGGAAGTAGCGGGGGACCACGAACGTCAGCACCGCCACCGAGGCGGCGATGACCAGCAGGTGCTGGGGAAGGCCCACACCCAGACCGGACAGGCCTGCCCCGATCAGGGCGCCCACGAAGGCGCCGCCGCTGAAGGCCGCATGGAACTTGGGCATCACGGTCTTGCGGAGCCGGTGCTCGACGTCGGCCCCCTCAACATTCTGGGACACATCCCACAACCCGATCCCGATGCCGAAGAAGAAGAGCGAAGCGGCGGTGCCGGGCACCGACTCGGCGAGCAGCGACGCAGCGATTCCCACACCCGCCAGCGCGGCAAGGAAGCCGCTGGCCCGGACAGTGTTGGCGGTGCCGATGCGGGTGATGACGTGTCCGGCGGTGGGAAGCGCGATCAGCGAGCCTACGGCGGTGCACAGCAACAGCGTTCCCATCTGCCCGGACGAGATCCCCAGGATCTCCGTGACAGCCGGAATGCGGGCTGCCCAGCTCGCAAAGACCAGGCCGTTCGCGCCGAAAATAATGAACGTGGCCAGGGCGGCGGCGGAGACCTGCCGGCCGGCAAGCTGCTGGGTTGAGGTCATTCGACAACTCTAGTGCCGCCGCCGGTGGAGCCTGCCCGGCTGGTTGAGCTTGTCGAAACCTTATCTCGACAGATCAACCACCGACCGGCTCAATCAGCGGGCGCGCTCCACTCGCTTTTCGTCCCAGACGGGTTCGGCGGACTCGTACACCTTGCCGTCGGAGCCGAAGACCAGGAAGCGGTCGAAGGTGCGGGCGAACCAGCGGTCGTGGGTGACGGCCAGGACTGTGCCCTCGAAGTGGTCGATGGCCCGCTCCAGCGCCTCGGCCGAGTGCAGGTCGAGGTTGTCGGTGGGCTCATCCAGCAGGAGCAGCGTGGCACCGGAAAGCTGCAGCAGCAGGATCTGGAACCGTGCCTGCTGACCGCCGGAGAGCGACTCGTACTTTTGCTCCGACTGTCCTGCAAGGCCATAGCCGTCGAGCGCCCCGGCGGCGGCTTCACGGCCGAGCCCGGAGCGGTGCTCGTCCCCGCGGTGCAGGATTTCGAGCAGGGTGCGGTTCATCAGGTCGGGCCGGACGTGGGTCTGCGCGAAGAACCCGGGACGGATACGGGCGCCAAGCTTCACGGTGCCCTCGTGGGGCACTTCGGCGATTTCGACGTCGGACACCGGGAGATGTTCCCGCTCCGGATCGGTGCCGCCGGTGGCGAGCAGCCGCAGGAAGTGCGACTTGCCGGAGCCGTTCGAGCCCAGCACGCCCACCCGGTCCCCGAACCAGATCTCGGTAGAGAAGGCCTTCATGAGGTCGGTCAGCTCCAGCTTTTCGGCCACGATGGCGCGTTTGGCGGTGCGGCCGCCCTTGAGCCGCATCTGGACGTTCTGCTCGATCGGCAGGGCTTCCGGCGGCCCGACCTCAAGGAACTTGGCCAGCCGGGTCTGGGCTGCGTGGTAGCGGTTGGCCATGTCCGAGCGGAAGGCTGCCTTGTTCTTGTACATGTTGACGAGTTCCTTGAGCTTCGCGTGCTCCTCGTCCCAGCGCTTGCGCAGCTCCTCGAAGCGCGCGTTACGGTCCGCCCGTGCCTCGACGTAAGACCCGAAGCCGCCGCCATGGATCCACGCTCCGGCCCCGTTGATGCCCGGCTCGAGCGTGACGATGCGGCCGGCGGCGTTGTTCAGCAGCTCCCGGTCGTGGCTGATGAAGAAGACGGTTTTCTTCGATTCGTTGAGCTTGTCCTCGAGCCAGCGCTTGCCAGGGACGTCGAGGTAGTTGTCCGGTTCGTCGAGGAGCAGGAGTTCGTCGGGACCGGCGAAGAGCGCCTCCAGCACCAGCCGCTTCTGCTCGCCGCCGGACAGCGTGGAAGCGCGGCGGTGCTGGGCGCGGTCAAAGGGAAGGCCCAGAGCGGCCATGCACACCTCGTCCCAGACCGTCTCGACGTCGTACCCGCCGGCGTCTCCCCAGTCCACGATCGCCTGGGCGTACCGCATCTGGGTGGGCTCGTCGTCGTGCTCCATCATGGCGAGCTCGGCCTCATCCACGGCGCGGGCCGCGTCCGCCAGCGCCGGAGGTGCGGCGGATACGAGGAGGTCGCGGACCGTGGAGTCGTCCCGGACCTGCCCCACAAACTGCCGCATGATGCCCATGTTTCCGGAGCGGCCGATTACACCTTCATCCGGTGTCAGGTCACCGGCGATGATGCGGAACAGGGTGGTTTTGCCCGTTCCGTTGGGTCCGATGAGCGCCGTCTTGGTGCCATCCGGGACCTTGAAGGTCACCCCGTTGAGCAGCTGGGTGCCATCGGAGAGGAAGTAGTCAATGCCGGAAACGTCAATATGGGCCACCGGGCAATTCTCCCATGCCCCGCCCGACGGAGTTTTTGTACAGCTATCGTCCCCACATGCGCCCTCAAGTCGCGACAAGTGGACAAAACTCGAGCGTGATGGGTGGGAGCGTGCCGGGCGTCAGCGCGATGCGTTAGCCGGCGGCCGTCAGGAACTTCTTCAGCAGCGGGCCGGAGGTGGTGGCGCCGAGCCCGCCGTCCTCAACGAACACGGCAACCGCCAGGTCCCCGTGCACGGCGATGATCCAGGCGTGGGTCTTGGGCGGGTTGGCGTTGCCGAACTCGGCGGTTCCCGTTTTGGCACCCACGGGTTCGCCGGGCACGTCGGCCAGGAATCCGGCGTGGCCGGAGGTCACCACTGCACGCATCATGTCTGAGAGGGCCGCGGCCTCCGCTTTGGTGACGGGTGTCTGGGCAGTCTTGGCTGGGGCTTCCGCTGTGACGGTCGACGACGGGGCGGAACCTTCCGCCGTCGGCGCCGGGCTGGCCGATGACGTTGCGGGAGCCGTCTCCTGCACCAGGACCGGGGACACGGGCGAGCCCTTCGCCACCGAGCCTGCCATCACGGCTGCTGACAGCGGGGACATCAGCACCCGGCCCTGGCCGATCATGGCTGCCGCATGTTCGGTCCCTTCGGCCTCCCCGGGAACGGAGCCAAGAAACGCCTCGGCGCCCAGCTTCGGCGCCTCCACTGCTACCCCGAGGGAGGTGGCGGCCGATTCCAGCTGGGCCTGGGTGACCTTGTCCCGGGCGGCAATGAAGGCGGTGTTGCAGGAGTGGGCGAAGGCGTCACGCAGGGTCACGGATCCGAGGGAGTCCTTGGGATAGCCCTCGGCGTTCTTGAATTTCCTGCCGTCGACGGTGAGCGTGGGCGTGCATTCGACAGTGGAATCGGGGGTGGCTCCGTTGCGGATCATGGCGAGGGAGTCCACCACCTTAAAGGTGGATCCCGGCGCGTACTGGCCGAGCATGGCGGTGTTGTAGCCGTTGCTTCCGGGTCCGGACGCGGCGGCCAGAACCGCCCCCGTGGACGGCCGGAGCGCCACGATGGCGGACGCCGGCTTGATGTCGGCAAGGGTGTCCTCGGCGAGCTGCTGCAGCTTCGTGTCGAGGGTTGTCTGCAACGGCGTGCCGGGAACACCCTGCACCTCAAAGACGGTGCGCCGCGGGTCCGTGGGGGCGGCCTGAATCTCTTCCCGGGTCAGATCGGCGCGCTGCACACGGACGACGGTGCCGTCCGTGCCGCGGAGCTGGGCGTCGTACTGCTGCTGGAGTCCGCCGGTGCCGATGACGTCACCGGCGGTCAGGGTGCCGTTGGACTTTTCAATCTGCTCTGCGCTGGCTTCGCCCACTGTGCCAAGGACAGCCCGGGCGAAGTTCCGCGTCGGTGCCAGCGGCAGTTCGTCCGGGATGGCCCGCCCACCGGGGATGGCCTCGATCTCTGCGTCGGTCACGGCGCGGTCGCTGGTGTTGCGCAGGGTGATGGCCGGAACGAACGCTTCCGCACCGGATGCCGCCACCTGCTGCACGTAGCCCGCGGAATCCACGCCCACCAGCTTGGCGAGCTTGGTGGCTGAATCTGCGGCATCGGCGCCGCGCAGCTGGGGCTTGTCGATGCCAACTTTAATCACAGCGCGCAGCGTAACGAGCTTCTGGTTGCCGGCACCGAGAATGTCGGCGCGCGGGGACGATTGGGTGGCCTTGCTGAGAATCTCCCCTTCGGCCAGGTTCGGGACCAGTAGCCCGGGCGACCAGACAGTAAGCCACTTGTCGCCGGATTTCCGCAGGTCGGCCGAGACGGTGTACTTCCACTCGCCGGTGGAAATCTTCCAGCTGTAGTTCAGCGGGATCCGGGCGGTGTCCCCGTCGAGCGCCAGCTCGCCCGCTTCGACGGAGGGCTTGGCCGGCGCCAGCGCCTTGAAGACCTGGTTGAGCTGGTCGTTGGCCACTGCTGAGTCGCGGCCGTCAAAGGCAACCGGGCGGAGGTCGAGGCCGGCGACGGCGGAGGCCAGTTGCTTCGCCGCGGCTTCCGCGCCGCCGCGGCCGTCGTCGCAGGCCACCAGTGAGCCGCTGAGTATGAGACCGGCAAGGACAAGTGCAAGTTTTTTAGTGTTCCCCACTGCGTTATTATCCCCCGGCGGCTGCCCCGTGCCAGCCACGCCACAGTTGCGCCGCAACCCCGCCCCGCTTCAGCGCATGAACACGGTCATTTGCGGCCCCGTGCGCCCGCTGTCAGCGGGGCTCAAGTCTCCGTTCGCGCCCAAGGGAGGAGCGCCGGCTACACGCCGAGGACCGGGACGTCCAATCCAAATATGTCCTTGAGCGCGTGTTTCGCCGCGTGGAACCCGGACATGCCGGTGACGCCGGGTCCGGGCGGCGTCGAGGAGGAGCACAGATATACACCACGCGCGGGAGTTCGCCATGGAACGGGGGAGACGACCGGCCGCTGGATCAGGCCGCGGGGGTCCAGGAGGCCGGCGCTGAAGTCGCCGCCCACGTAGTTCTCGTTGTAGGCGGCCAGTTCGGCCGCCGTCGTGACCTTGTGCCGCACCACCAGGTCACGGAACCCGGGTGCGAAGCGCTCCAGCTGGTCCATGACGGCCTGGCCCATGTCCACCGTGGACCCCGCTGGCACATGGCAGTAGGTCCAGAGGATGTGCCTGCCCTCCGGCGCGCGGCTTGGGTCAACCACGGATGGCTGCGAGACCAGGACGTAGGGCCGCTCCGGGTGCCGGCCCTGGGACACGGCGTTCTCCGCTTCGGTCATCTCCGCCCGTGTGCCGCCCACGTGCACCGTTCCGGCCCCTGCCAATCCTGCAGCGGTCCACGGCACGGGCCCGGACAGAATGAAGTCCACCTTGCACGCGCCGTTGCCGAACCGGAAGGACTCCAGCGCGCGCCGGTAGGAGGCGGGCAGGCGGCTGCCTGCGATGCGTGAGAGGGCAGGAGGCGCCACGTCCAGCAGCACTGCTTTCGCCGGTTCCAGCTCCGCCAGCGACGTGACGCGGAAACCCGTCTGCAGCACGCCCCCATGGGCCTCGACGTCCGTGGCCATCGCTTCGGCGATCGCAGACGATCCGCCCACCGGGATGGGCCAGCCCCCGCTGTGCGCCAAAGCGTTGAGCAATAAGCCGGCCCCCGCCCCGGACAGTGACGGCAGGCGCCCCACGACGTGGGCGGCCACACCGCTGACCAGGGCAGGTGCCCTATCCTCCCGGAACCGTAAATTCCACGTCGGCGATCCCTGCTCAAGGGTCCGCAGTCCCAGGACGGCGGCGGCCAGCGGGTGGCCGGGAACCCTCAGCAACTGGTCCGACGTGGTTTGTACAATGCCGTCAATGTGCCGCACCAGCGGAGCGATGAGCCTGCGGTAGGCCCGGCCGTCCCGGCCCAGCTCGTCGGCGGTCCGGTCGAGCGACCGGTACGCCAGGGCCGACCTGCCACCGTCCAGCGGGGACCCAAACTGCACCGGCGGAAGCTGAAGGTCCACCCGCCGCGGCAGTTCGAACGCCCGGAAAAAGGGCGAGGCCAGTGCCATGGGGTGAACGGCCGAGCAGACATCGTGCCAGTGCCTCTCCTCAATGACTTGGGACGTCCGGGATCCCCCGCCGAGCTGGTCCGCGGCCTCATATACGTGCACCTTGAGTCCCGCCCGCGCCATGACGACGGCGGCGGCGAGGCCATTAGGTCCGGAACCAACGACGGCGACGTCAGGCATCTCGGGCGACCGTCCGCCACGGGACCAGGGACGCGGAGGGCCGGAGCAGGTCGATCCGCAGGCTGTCCGGGGCGTTGTCGAAGGGACCGCCGTGTGGATCGTCCATGGCGTGCCGCCGGATGGGATCGTAGCGGGGGTCCCAGATGTCCCAGGCGACCCGCAGCATGAGATATGCAGTTGCAAGCATATGGGCAGCGACGGCCAGGACGTAGTACGGCATGTCGATGTTGTGCTGTGAGACGCCGCCGCTGGTCACTTGGCCAAGATACATCCAGATGGCCGCCCAGTGCAGCCCCTCGATGCCTTGCCAGATCAGGAAATCCCGCCACTTCGGCCGGGCGAGGGCCAGCAGCGGCACCAGCCAAAGGACGAACTGGGGCGAGTAGACCTTGTTGGTGAGGATGAATGCCGCCACGATCAGGAAGGTCAGCTGCGCAATCCGTGGCCGCTGCGGGGCGGTGAGCGCCAGGACCGCAATGAGGACGCAGGCCAGCACGAACACGTTGAGGGCCAGCGTGTTGATGGCCTCCGGAGTGAGGAGCGTCCAGCGCACCCGCCCGGCGACCAGGTTGTACGCAAACCAAGGCGAGCTGTAGCCGGCGGGACGGTCCTGCGTGAACTCGAAGAAGTACTTCCAGCCGGCCGGGTCCCGCGCGGCAATGGGCAGATTGACGGCGAGCCACGCCGCGGCGGCAGATGCTGCCGGGATAAGGAAGGCACGGATCTTCCCGGTGCGCAGGGCCAGCAGGAAAATGGCGCCGAAAACCAGGACGGGATAGAGCTTGGTGGCAGTGCCCAGGCCGATCAGGAGGCCGGCCAGGACCAGCTTCTCCCGGGACAGGAAGTACATGCCGAGGGCCAGCATGGCCACGGCCCACATGTCCCAGTTGATCACTCCGGCCAGGACGATGCCCGGTGCGAGGGCCACCATGGCTGCGTCCCAGGGCCGTCGGCGGGCCATACGGGCCGTGGCCAGCACGGTGACAATCCAGACGGCGGCAATCAGGGTCGCGTTGACATCGAAGTAACCGAGAATCCGGGAGTCGGTGACTCCCTCGCCCGGCACCAGGCGGGCCGTGATGCCGGCAATCAGGCCCATCAGGACCGGATACTCGAAAAGGACATCCGGAGTGAAAAACGGAAAGGCTCCATCGCCCAGGCCCCGGTTGCGGAACAGCTCCGGGAAGTCCGAATAGCAGGTCGCGTAGAACTGCGACGGCGTCTCCCAGCCATTCACCCGGCAGTAGTCCTTGACGGCGATGGCAGCGAGGGCGGCGAGCACGGTCAGGATGATCAGCACGCGTTCCACTGTGAAGAAGCCGGGCGCGACCACCCCCGGGGCAGACCGCTGGCCCAGGGGCCCGCCGATTAGCTCGGTGAAATTGCGCAGGAGCCGGTCGCTGCGGCTCGGCACCACCAGGCGCGCGAGCTTTCGATCGGGCGGCGGCTGTGTCTCCTGCATGGTCTCGAGCTTACCCACGTTAAAAGGCGAGAGCCCGCGCGTAGCCGCGCGGGCTCCCTGTGGAAACTGCTGACCGATGTGGCCCACCGGATCCTCCTCTTTGGATCGAAGGCGCGGAGCAAGAACTGCGAAGGGCCTGCGGTTCAGCGCATGCCGCTCATCTGCTGGTGCATGAGCACGTAGACGTCCTCCCGTTTCTGGTCCAGCAGCTGGCCGTCGAACTGTGATTGCTGGACCGTTGTGGCATCGGGGCTGGAAAGGCCGGCATCACCGCTGGGATCGCGGTCGGAGAAAACCTCCTGGAGCTTGCGGAGCATAATTTTTTCACCTCCTTTCAGAAAGTGATGAAAAGAATCCGGGCGCGGAAATTAGAGCCATTCGAGGATGCCAAGAAATGGCCGTAAAAAGGCAAAGAAATGCCCGGCAAGGAAATGTGATCCGAAAAAGCGGCAATTGGCCCACGAAACGGCAGCGCGGCAAGCCCAACAGGAAGCAGGGTTCCGAACTATGGGGAAGCTGCGCAACCGCGTGGTTCCGCTACGGCAGACCGCCGGGTTTCTGAGGAAGTGGCAGAATTGTCTGCCACTGGCCCGCCTGCTCTCCCATCACATGTGGAAGACCGGCAGGGCTGTCAGAATTAGGCTCGGGCGAGTCCGTGAAGAGGGCGCGGGTCAGCAACGAAGGCCGGGAACGCGGTGATGGTCATCTTCCATCCGCTAGTCAAAGTAATCATTTTCCCAACCTCCTTTTCTGCTCTGCCGGTGCCGGCTGACTTGCCGGACACCGTGCGCCATGACCCTGGCAGATCGCTCTGGGGTCAGGAATAAAAGTACACCAAGAATGATCTGGTTGACTACTTATTTTCCGGAAGTTCGAAAAATAGATTCAAAGGAAATTTTTTACAGGCCCCAGCGGACAATGGCAGGCGTCCTTTTGTCCCAGCCCAGGGTGCAGACTTTTGCTGTTCCCAGAATGAAGTGCCGGCCTTCTTCAGGTTCCAGTTCCAGCCAGCGGGCGGTGAGGATGCGGGAAAAGTGGCCGTGGGCCACAATCAGGACGTTGTCCAGCCCTGACTCCAGGACCCGGGCCACGATCTTGTCTGCCCGGGCAGCCACATCATGCAGCTTTTCGCCGTTGGGAACCCCGTGCGTCCAGATCAGGTAGTCGGGATTGTCCTTGCGGATCAGGTCCGAGCTGATGCCCTCATAGTCGCCGTAATCCCATTCCACGGCCAGCGGTTCGTGGACGGCATCCGGAAAACCGGCCAGTTCCGCGGTGCGCCGGGCCCGGCGCAGCGGAGAGGTCAGGACCAGGTCGAAATCAACGCTGTCCAGGATCCTCCGCGCCTCGACCGCCTGCTGCTCGCCCTCCACCGTCAGGGGCAGGTCCGTCAGCCCGGTGTATTGGCCGCTCTTGGACCACTCGGTTTCGCCGTGCCGCAGGATCCAGAGCTGGGGTCGGGCGATGTTGGCGGCGTTCACTTGGACTCCTCGGTTAGGGAAGATTCGACGTCGGCGGGAGAGCCGGGAGACACAGAAGTAGCGGGATCGTCGGGAGACTCAGATGCAGCAGGAGCATCGGCTTCGGGCTGCTCAGCCCACCAGGCCCTGAGCCGGGACTCGGCGTCGGCGGGGTCGAGCGGGCCGTTTTCCATCCGTTCCTCCAGCAGGAACTTGTACGCCCTGCCCACGACGGGCCCGGGCTTGAGGTCCAACAGGGCCATGATCTCGGCGCCGTTCAGGTCCGGACGGACCGCGTCCAGGGATTCCTGCTCGCGGAGGGCCGCAATCCGGGATTCGAGGTCATCGTAGGCAAAGGACAGCCGCTCGGCTTTGCGCTGGTTGCGCGTGGTGACGTCTGAGCGAGTGAGGCGGTGCAGGCGCTCCAGCAGGGGCCCCGCGTCGGTCACGTAGCGGCGCACAGCCGAGTCGGTCCAGCCGGCGTCGCCGTAGCCGTAGAAGCGCATGTGCAGTTCCACGAGGCGGGCCACCGCCTTGATGGTGTCGTTATCGAAGCGCAGCGTCTTCATCCGCTTCGTCGTCAGTTTGGATCCCACCATGTCGTGGTGGCGGAAGCTGACCGCGCCGCCCGGTTCGAACCGGCGCGTAGCCGGCTTCCCGACGTCGTGCATCAGTGCCGCAAACCGCAGGACAAAGTCCGGGCCGGGGACCGCGCCGTCGGAACCAGTCTCCAGGGCGGCCGCCTGCTCCAGGACCTGGAGGGAGTGCTGGTAGACGTCCTTGTGGCGGTGGTGTTCGTCTGCTTCGAGCCGGAGCGCGGACACCTCGGGCAACACGAACTCGGCGAGGCCGGTATCGACCAGCAGGTCGATGCCCACGCGCGGGTGCCGCCCGCAGACGAGTTTGACCAGCTCATCGCGGACGCGCTCGGCCGAGATAATGCTGATGCGCTCGGCCATCCGGGTCATGGCAACGCGGACGTCGTCCCGCACGGACACTCCCAGCTGGGACGCAAACCGCGCGGCCCGCATCATCCGCAGGGGATCGTCGGAGAAGGATGCCTCGGGAGCGCCCGGGGTGGCCAGCACGGAGGCGTGCAGGTCGCGGACTCCGCCGAAGGGATCCACCAGTTCCAGCGCGGGCAGCCGCAGGGCCATGGCGTTGATGGTGAAGTCACGGCGCAGCAGGTCGTCCGTGAGGGAAGAACCGAAGGCCACTACCGGCTTCCGGGACTCGGGGTCGTAGGCCTCGGCGCGGTAGGTGGTGATTTCGATCTGGAAGCCGGCCTTGCGCATGCCGATCGTTCCGAAGGCGCGGCCGATCTCCCAGAAGTTGTCCGCCCACTTCTTAATGAGCGCCACGGTCTGGTCCGGCGTCGCATCCGTCGTGAAATCGAGGTCGGGGGAGGCGCGGCCCAGGAAGAGGTCCCGGACCGGGCCACCGACGAGCGACAGCTCATGACCGGCGTCCACGAACCGCTGACCGAGCTCCAGGACCACCGGGTCCACCTGGAAGTCAACGGTGTGAAGATCAGTCTTTTGATGTGCGTGCGCCATAGTTACTTAAGCTTGTCAGAAAACCAAGCCCTACCGCACCAAATCCCGTCATTGTGCGACGAAGCCGGCAAAGCCCGTAACACGCAGTCCACCTGGAAGCCATGTCCCGGTCATCACGCCGGGGCAAGAGTCGTTAGAGTGGACTGCATGGCCCATCCAGTACCGAGCGCTCCCGGCAGGAGGACGAACCCACCGTTGCCGTCGGCAATCGGTGCCCACGTCGCTCCTGCACCGCACTCGGCCCCGGCCTCGCTCCCCACCGTTGAGGAGGTCTCTGCCGGAGGCGTCGTAGTGGACACGTCCGACGACGAACTGAGGGTAGCGATTATTGCCCGCCTTAACAGGGGCGGACGGCTGGAGTGGTGCCTGCCCAAGGGCCACCCCGAGGGCCGGGAGAATAACGAGGAAGCCGCGGTCCGTGAGATTGCGGAGGAAACCGGCATCGACGGTGACATTCTGGCCCCGCTGGGCAGCATCGATTATTGGTTTACCGTCAGCGGGCACCGCGTGCATAAGACAGTGCACCACTACCTGCTGCGCGCCACCGGCGGCGAACTCACCATCGAAAACGATCCTGACAAGGAAGCGGTTGATGTTGCCTGGGTTCCCATCCACGAGCTTGCGCGCAAGCTTTCGTTCCCCAATGAACGCCGCATCGCCGACCTGGCACGCGAAGTCCTTCCCGAGCACCTCTGACCGTCCGGCAATGCCTGCCGGGTACCCCCGTGCGTGCCGCAATATCAGCGCCCGGGTGAGACGATGAAGACGATGTCAGCAGCCAATCCGTCCTCCGACCAGCCCGCGCAGCCGGGCGAAACACCGCCCGGTGTAGCGCCTGCCAGCGAGGCAGCCTCCAGTGCCGCGCAGCCCGGCGAGGCCCGTTCCAGCGCCATCATGGCTGCCGGGACGCTGGTGTCCCGTGTGCTGGGATTCGGCAAGACCTGGATGCTCGGCGCGGCGCTGGGCCTGGGCTCGACTGTTAATGACACGTTCATCAACGCCAACAACCTGCCCAACCTGATCTTCCTGCTCGTGGCCGGCGGGGTGTTCAATGCCGTGCTGGTCCCGCAGATCATCAAAGCCAGCAGGGCTCCGGACAGGGGAGCGGACTACATCAGCAGGCTGCTCACGCTGGCAGTTCTCGTGCTTCTGTCCCTGACCCTGCTGGTCACGCTGTTGGCGCCGGCGGTCATCGAACTCACCACGCAGGGCTACTCGCCGCAGCAAAAGGCACTGGCTGTTACCTTCGCCTTCTGGTGCCTGCCGCAAATTTTCTTCTATGGCCTGTACGCGCTGCTGACGCAGGTCCTCAACGCCAACGGGGCCTTCGGCCCGGCTATGTGGGCACCCATCATGAACAACATCGTGGCCATTGCCGGCCTTGGCATGTTCATCTGGATCTTCGGTGCCAACAATGTCAACCCGCATTCGCTGGACAACTGGGGCGCGTCCCAGACGTTCTTCGTCGCCGGGTTCTCCACTATCGGCGTCCTCTCCCAGACGGCCATCCTCCTGATCCCGGTATTCCGGCTGAAGCTGGGGCTGCGCCCGCGTTTTGGCTGGCGCGGGGTGGGGCTGGGCCATGCCGCGAGACTGAGCGTTTGGACGCTCCTGACCGCAGCTGCCGGGCAGCTCGCGTTCCTGTACGTCATGCGCATCGCCACCATCCCCGGAGCCGAGCGGCTCCGGCTGCAGGAGGCCGGCGACCCCGCAGGTGACATGCTTCCGGGTAACGCGGTCCTGGAAGTGGCCAGCCAGCTGTACCTGCTCCCGCACTCGATCATCGCGCTCTCCCTGGCAACGGTGCTGTTCAACCGGATGACCCGCGCCTCGCAGGACGGCAACCGTGCGGAGCTCCGTGAAGCCCTGTCGCAGGGGCTGCGGACCATGGCGGTTGCAACGGTGTTCGGTGCGCTGGCGCTGTTCGCACTCGCGGGGCCGCTGGGCATGTTCTTCTCCGGCGGTGCCCGCACGGACGGCGTGATGCTGGCGCAGACGCTCACCATCCTGGCGCTGAGCACCCCGTTCATGAGCGCCAACTTCATGATGTCCCGGGTCTTTTACGCCAACGAGGACGCCCGCACGCCCTTCTACATCCAGCTGGTGCTGGCCCTGGTGAATGTGGTGGCCGCGTTCTTCATTCAGTTCCTGCCGTTCGACCAGATCATTTTCGCCATCGCCGTCCTTTATACCGCAGGGAACATCCTCTCAGTGGTCGTCTCCGCCATCTTCCTGCGCCGCCTGCTGGGGCACCTGGACGGTCCGCGGATCATCAACTCATACATCCGCATGGGCTACGCCGCCCTCGGCTCGGCCATTGCCGGTGTGGGCGCGTTGTGGCTTATGGGCAGCTACAGCCCGGTGGGCTTCGCCTGGAGCAGCCGGCCCGCCGCACTGGCGACCATCGTCGTCGTCGGGCCTGTCATGCTGGCCGTGTACTTGCTGCTGCTGAAGCTGTTCCGGGTCACCGAGCTGCGCGACCTGCTGCGGCCGCTGCTTGGGCGGCTGGGCCGCGGTTCTGGCGGGGGCTCCGGCGCACCGGCGGCGGCTCCCGCTGCCGCGGCTACCGCCGGGGCTTCGGCTGCCGGAGCATCCGCTGGCACTGCTGCACGGCGGCGTCCGACGCCGGAACGCGCCACGGTCTCTTCGGACACCGGCCTGATTCCCCGGATTTCCGGCGAGTTCGATTCTGCCTCCTTCCGCGCCGGGCCCGCGCCCCACCGGGAACCGGAAGATTACGACGCAGCGGCTTACCTTCCTGAGGAGGACGTCCCCGGGACGGCCCGTAGGAACGCCCTGCGCGGGGAGATCCCGCTTCCAGGCCGCAGGACCTACCAGGGAAGACCCGGCCAGAACCCCCACTTCCCGTCACGGCGGAGGAAGAAAAAGTAACCCGGGAGGGAGTCGGCCAGCCCCGTCTTCCGCGGCCGCTGCACAGCATCGGCTAGGATCGAGGGGAACAAAGGTAGTTGCAGACCACGGGTCCGCCGGCGCGCCGGAGGCCTTTCAAGGCGATGCATCGCCAGGGCCAGAAGCATTTCCCGGACAGGCTAGGAGGAACACGTGTCCCACCCGATCGATGTCGGATCAGTACTTGGCGGCCGCTACAAGGTCACGGCCACAGTGCTGAGCTCGCATGACCAGGATCTGGTGCTGGACGGTGTGGACCAGGTGCTGAACCGTTCGGTCAGCATCCTGGTGGCCGGCCCGTACAACGCCGACCAGGTGGCCCAGAGTGCCCGTGAAGTGGCCACGGGGGAGCGCCCCGGGAACATGCAGATTTTGGACCTTGGTGTCAGCGACGCCACGACCTACCTGATCACCAACCACACCTCCGCCGCTGACCTGCTGGACCTGGTGGTTGCTTCCAACCCGCCCTACGTGGAGCCCTTCTTTACGGACACCCTGGGCAGCGAGATCTTCGGGCAGGCGCGCTCCCACGAACCCGAAACCTACGACGAAGACGACGAGGTCGAAGCCGGGTACATCAACTACAGCGGAGGCCAGTCCGGACCGGGCGGGCAGTACCCTGCCAGCGCGCCGAGCCCCGCCGCCAGCCGGTCCACCCACGGGGCCATGGCTCCGCAGGGACTTGGCCAGCACGCTCCTGCGCCGCAGGCCCCCACAGCGCCGGTCCGGAAGGCTCCCGTCGTGCCGCCGCTTCCGGCAGCCCGCCCCGTCGCGGGTCCGGCAGCGGGTGCCGCGCCTGCGGCCGCCGCAGGTGCAGCCGCAGGTGCGGCTGGTTCGCGCGGAAACCGGCAGGGCGTCCCGGAGACCACTGCGCCGCACCCGATTCAGCCGGATAAGGGCTATGAGCAGGACGTCGTCCAGGAGTTCGTCCAGCACGACAACGTTGAGCAGGCACTCCTGCAACGCGAAAACAACCGCTCCGGAAACGCCGCACGTGGAGCCGCCGGTGCAGGTGCGGCAGCCGCAGCTTCCGCGGGGGCTGCCGGTGACGGCCGCAGCTCATCCAAGGTGTCGCTGTGGTCCGAGAACGACTATGACTACGTCCCCGAAGACGAGTATGACGACGAGGGCAGCGACGCGCACGAGCCGGACCGCCGTGCGGGCAATTTCCCTGCGGTCGCCCACACCGGCGCTGCTCCCGCAGCCGACTATTACGACCATGAAGACGACGAGCCCCAGAAGGAGCCGCGTTCCATGCGTTGGCTCGTTGGCGGCCTTCTCGCGGCCGTCCTGATCGTCGGACTCATCTTTGCCGTGACCAACCTCGGCAGCCTCTTCAAGGGTGCACCGCAAACGGAAGCAACCCCCGGAGCCACCGCACCGCCGTCGGCTGCGGCCCAGCCGAGTACCGGTACGCCGGCCCCAAGCACCGCTCCGGCGGCAGGGCCGCCGGCCATCGAGGGGATCACCCGCCAGGGTAACTTTGATTTCGCTTCGACGTACGACGGCGACCTCGGCAAGGCGTCCGACGGAAACGCGGCGAGCTACTGGTCAGACATGGAGTTTGCCACCGAGGACTGGGGCGGTCTTGCTCCCGAGGGTGTCCCGCTGGTGGTCAAGCTCAAGAGCCCTTCCAAGGTCTCCTCGATCACCCTGAACCAGTTGGGTGCGTCTGGCGGAAGCATCACGGTCTACACCAACGACCGCCCCTCGCTGGACGGTGCAAAGCAGGTGGGCACCAACAGCTTCACCTCGCCTGACCTCACCATGCCTCTGGCCGAACCGGTGACTGCCCAGTACGTCATCGTCTCGATCAAGAACCTGCCCAAGCTCGCAGCCCCGAAGACCCGCTTTGGCTACGGCCTGCGGCTCGCGGAGATCAAGGTCCAGTAGAGCACCTGCCCAATAGGGACACTACCTTTCAGCGGTGACGTTCCTCCGGGGCGTAACCGGCATGCCTTGGGTAGCCGGAGGCGGTACCCTTGTGGAAAGTCCCGTGGCGGTGTTTCCGTGCAGGCACGGGCGTTCCCGCCTGCCTCCACACACGTTTGGAATATTCCACACTGCCAATCAGTTGTGCCATGTGGCCGGCCGGAAGGCTGGCGCATCGACAAAGGAAGAGGTTCACCGTTCAGTGAGCACCGCAGAAAACAGCGCGTCAGAAGTACGTGATGTCATCATCGTCGGCTCCGGCCCCGCAGGCTACACAGCCGCCGTGTACACGGCCCGCGCCAACCTGAAGCCGCTGCTTCTGGCTGGCTCCGTCACCGCGGGCGGTGAGCTCATGAACACCACCGATGTCGAGAACTACCCTGGCTTCCCCGAGGGCATCATGGGCCCGGATCTCATGGAAAACTTTGAAAAGCAGGCTGCGCGCTTCGGCACCGAAATCCAGTTCGAGGACGTCACCGCCTTGGATCTCGACGGTGACATCAAAACTGTCACCATCGCAACGGGGGAGACCTTCCGCGCCCGTGCCATCATTCTGTCCACCGGCTCGGCGTACCGCGAGCTCGGCCTGGCCAATGAAAAGAGGCTCTCCGGCCATGGTGTGAGCTGGTGTGCAACCTGCGACGGTTTCTTCTTCAAGGACCAGGACATCGCAGTGATCGGTGGCGGCGACTCGGCCATGGAAGAAGCGCTCTTCCTCACCAAGTTCGCCAAGTCCGTAACAGTGGTCCACCGCCGCGACACCCTGAAGGCCTCCAAGATCATGGGTGACCGCGCACAGGCCCACGAGAAGATTAACTTCGTGTGGAACACCGCCGTCGAGGACGTCCTCGGCGAAGGCAAGGTCACCGGCCTGAAACTGAAGAACCTGGTCGACGGCACCGAGTCCGAACTTGCCGTGACCGGCGTCTTTGTGGCAATCGGCAACGATCCTCGCACCGAGCTCGTCAAGGAGAGCCTGGAGATCACGGACGCCGGGACCATTGCCGTCGAGGGCCGCAGCTCCCGCACCAGCATCAAGGGCGTCTTCGCCGCCGGCGACGTCGTGGACCCGACCTACCGCCAGGCGATCACCGCATCCGGCTCCGGCTGTGTCGCAGCGATCGACGTCGAGCACTACCTCGCAGACCTTCACGCCTGACCGGCGCTGAAAAGCATCGAAAGAGAGAGACAAGGGTTATGAGCAACGCAAAAGACGTAACAGACGCAAGTTTCAGCAGCGACGTACTCGCAGCTGACAAGCCGGTAATCGTTGACTTCTGGGCCGAATGGTGCGGTCCGTGCCGGAAGCTGGGTCCCATCCTGGATGAGATCTCGGTGGAGTACGGCGAGAAGGTCAACGTCGTTAAGGTGAATGTTGATGACAACCCTGCCATCGCCGCCGAGTACGGCATCACCTCCATTCCTGCCGTGTACCTGTTCCAGGGCGGCGAAGTGAAGAGCACGGTCATTGGTGCCAAGCCGAAGCAGTTCTTCGAGAAGGAATTCGCGGACGTTCTGTCCTAGTCCCAGCATGCCTGGACGGGAATCCTGACAGGCAACGCCGGCAACAGGCGCCAGAAAGGTGGCCATCACTCCGAGAGGAGTGATGGTCACCTTTCGTTCTGCGGGTAAACCTCAGCGACGACGGCACGTACTTAACGGTCCGGACGACATCCGCTGGGATAATGCACACAGGCTCGATGTGAGCGAGCGGCAGCTGGGACGAACCGTGACTCATATGCTGCGTGGAATGCCGATTCGTCCTCTTTCTCTGTCATTCCAGCGTTACTCCACCTTGCCACATAGCCCACTCACCCCCACCCGGGGGCCGTGGTGCCGAAGGAAACTCGATTGGGATGCGAATGCTCGGTCTACTCTCCCAGAATCGTCCAGTCACACACGGGGGTGGGGCATAGGGGCCGTATGGGCGGAGCACCGCCAGCAAGCGTGACGCATCGCGGACAGCGCCTTCGAATTGAGGATACGCACGTCGCCTCGGGCAAGATGCGAGAATCCGGCCCGGACCCTTTTGGGCTGCGGTTGTGGGAGCTGTGGACCGCAGACAAGGATGTTTCACGTGAAACGATCAGTGGACCCAGCCATCGGACAATGCGGAACCGGGTCGCGAGCCGGTGATCATGGCTCTTCGCCCGTCGTCCTCTAGCATTGCCGACGAACGGGACACTCCAATTCCGCTTTGGCGCACGATCAGCGGACGACTTTTGACCGCTTCACCACCACGCCCAGTGTGGTGGCCTGGTTCGCTACAAGCTTGAAGGTCGCGGAAGTAGCCACCAAAGGGAACTGCCACCTTTGCCGAAGCGGTAGATGTAAGCCTGGAACGTAGGGCCCCGCAGCGGCCCGTTCAATACTCAAGGTCATGGTCAGTCGCCACCTGGATGCTGGCGCACTGTTCATGTAGGGGAATAGTTGCTAGGCAACGTTGTGCGGATTCCGACGAGCGAGCAGGTCGCCGTCGTTGCGCTTCGCGTATCGAAATGGTTAGGGGTGGTTTAACAAATGAAGCAAGGAGCCCCTGGACATATTTTTGCACCCAACCGCAGAAACTGGTGCCTGGAGGGCAGGGTGGTGTTGGGAGCGCTCTGAGCCGGATACGTTTCACGTGAAACATGAACGACCCTAACCAGTCGAGGCATCTGGATGCGCAGAACCGAGATCACCGAAAAACGAGACGGCCTGCTACGAAAACTACCCCTGGACTAGCTCAATCGCCTCGCCAACGGCGAGCCCACTCCACCGCGTACCCCTCCCTCAGGGTCTTGCGCCACTGGAGGTCGAGCAGACATATGACGACATGGATGTCGTACCGTGGGGGCTCCCCGCTTTTGCAGCATCTCGCGGCCCCGCACCGCACGACGAACTACTGGCCCAGATGGGTGCCAGCACTACGTGCTCACCGAATCCACACATACAAGCACTTCTAGCCCTCCGGTGAGCCAGCCTATGAGCACCCCGAACCCACGACGCGGGCTGTGGACGGGAGCACCCATATATACCTTATGAGTACGGCTGCGGTTGCAGACAGACCCACGGCCTGATACAAAGCAGACCCAGACGGCACCAGTTCCGAGGTTCCCGCAAGCGGACCCAAACGCGGGGCCAGCCACTGGCTGCGGTCGCATGTCTCGGACGCCGATCGCCGATTGCCGATACCAGCGCTGAGCGGCGCCGCCCCCGCACTGAGAATGGGAAGGTTGTTCTTCTCGATTCAAGCTGCAAAGACCTGAAACCTAGAGCAACTCCAGGCCTGATCTTATCCCCGAGTGGCGGACACAGTTTAAGAGGTGTTAGCCGTGGCTTTCCGTGCGTTCTCAGCGAGTAGGTACAAATGGGGACTCACATCACGACCCTGATTTCCCTGCTGCACACTTGTAAAGGTGGCCGGGCGCGGACCCTGTAGCCGCAGGGTTTGGGTGTACTCCGCGTGTGCCTTCTCCTATCACTCGGCCCACGGCAGCTGCAAGCCCAAATCAGGGCGTTCGAGAGGCAGATTCCCATCAAAGCGTTGCTCTACATCAGCGCCCCAGGAACTGACAGTCGCCTCCCGACGGCTCCATGCCTGACGCTGCGCAATATGAGGCACCCTGGAAAAACCTTCTGCGAGAAGCCGAAGCCAATGTTTCACGTGAAACGACACTGATCCCGCTAGCCTCGGCAGGGGAGCAACCCCAATAGTTTCACGTGAAACACCGCGCGCACCAGTTCAGATTGGCCGCCGCAGGGAAGCGCCACTGCCTGGCAACAATCCCTGAGTAGTGTGGCGCATCATGACCGCAGTGTCCGATCGAGCCGGGGGATCGCCGGCGATCGGATCGCAAGACGACAAGCGGACCCCCCTTTGAGCACCAATCACATGAGCGGAAGTCTGGCGCACCGTAGCGCGAGATCTCCTTTTGGCGCGTCACGGACGGCCGTTCCGACGAAGCCAGGACAGCCAGCCCGAGTGCCAGAAGGCCAATGCTGCGGGCCAGGTGCCACCATCGGGCTTCATGCGACCAGGGCTCTGTCCGCGCCACATGATGGCATAGTCCAAGCCCGGCTGCCCGGATACCGCCAGCCACAGCTGGATCCGCCAAGTAGACCCAACACAAGATGGGACCGCCCCATGTCCCAACGGCCTTCGTTTCCGGACCAGTGGGGGAATGGGGGGACGAGCAGTGCGGAATACGTCACTAGACTGGGCGGCGTCTCCATACGAGACGAGGTCTTGTCGTGTAACCCGTTTGAGCTATTCGCCTCGGTACCCTTCCGGCCTCCTCGTAGCTTCCACTCCAGTTTCTGGTCCACTGCTCCTGGTCTATCGACAGCTCCCTCGCGAACCCAGGGCGGTCTCAGCTCCTCCCGGTCCTCGGCCTTCCCTCTCAGAGGGGAATGCGGTATGCGGAGTCGACGCCGTGCTCAGCCCGATGGAAGTCGGAGATTGCGACGTCGGGTCATTGCCCGGTGATGAAGCACCTTACGAGGCGGAGGGAATACGGCCCACGGCCCCGCCGAAACGTTAGGTCCGCACCAGCTTCCCACCCGGTCTAAGGGATTCCGCCGCGCGGCGCCAGCTTCGCCGAGGACCCATTTCACGATCCGGCCCTAGCCATCATCACAACAAACCGACGCTGGCCTAGAACCACAAAACCTTCGGCGGGGCGCACAACACCACTGTCCTAGGAGTGCAAAGATAACGCGCAGGCGCGGCCTCCGTGGAGACGCGCATCGAACGCATCGCAATCGCACCCTGGTCCTCGCGGCAACACGTGCTGTACGGATGTCTATGCGTCGAGAGCCTCAGGCCATTATCTGGCGCCCGCGGATCGAGAGGCGTCAGTCATGAGGCCAACTCCTGCTCTCCGATGCAGCGATGATTTTCCATTCGTGCCCTCCCAGGTGATGGGTCAGGTCCGACGAACCTTGGCGTCATCCGGGTAGGCACAGTCGCGGGACCAAGGTCGCCCAGCTCGAGCCGTGGCCCAACTTCACTATCCATTCTGATCGCTGTCGCGATAGGGGACGGTGACTCCGCGCAAAGCGATTGGGCCCCCTGTCATATGTGTATTCACTGGGCCTCACGGTGACTTTATTCACAGTCTTATCCACAGGTGAATCCACATGCTTATCCACAGGCATCTCGGCCGCACTGTGGGCATACGGTCAGCTCCATGAGCGATCTCACACCTCACGCCCGCGCCGTTCGGCGGGCGAGTCGGCGTAGCCTCCCGGCGTGACGCGATGCAACCTTCAAGGTTCCTTGGTAATTGTGCCGAGAATCACCTTTTAGGAAACCTTTTTAATGCTCCAAGGCGTGCCGCAACTGAGGCACCTGACTGCACCGTGACAGCCGCCGTCTGGCAACGTGGCGTTTCACGTGAAACAAATACGGGAAGCCCGACCGCACAGAACACTAAGGCCATCACAGGGCCGCCGAACGGGTGGTCCCTCGCCACTTCCGCAGCCCCATATCCCCAGCGTTACCCACAGGGTTATCCACAGGGTTATCCACCGGTCTATCACCACCTCGCAGACAGGATGTGCAGCACCAATACTGCCGTCGTCGGTTGGTCGTCAGGCCCGGCTCGCATGTGGATGCGACCAGGTGATTCCTAATTTGTGCCACCCGGCTTTGAGCCGCCTGCTGCATAAGAGGCGGCGGCGCTTACACGCATTGCATTCCGGATCACCGCTAGCGTGCGATCGCGGAGTTTTACCTAGTGGTGTGTGTCGTTCCGGGCGGCGCCCCCGTCCTCCGACGTTGAAGATCGCGGCGAAGACCCCAAGCCAATCGCACCGGCGCCGCTTCGGCACCGGCATCTAGTCTGCCCGCGCGGCTCGGTACTGCGGCTTTCGGAAGCATCAATGGCACGTTGGAAAGGGCTCCCACACTCAATCCCAGGGCGAGACGCGTTGGACCACCTCACGTCGACGCAGAGGGGGTCATGTTCACGTGAAACGGCGCCACCGCAGAGCTAGTCCAACACCCAGTGTTCGACATGCGATGCCCCTCACGCGGCTAGGAACTTCTTGCAGGAGAGGCGCCGCATCGAGGTGCCGCCGGATGCGATAGCTCCACGCACCCCACTCCCAGCCGCAGGGGAGTTGGAACCGACCATATCGGGGTCTGCGACCGTTGGCCCCTGAACTGATAGCTCGTGCCCGCGCGGCCTCCGTCGTCACCTGCGCCTTGGTCCCGCTGAACATAGGATGACAGTCCGCGCGGTGAGTCGTGTCCGCCGCCCAGGCCGCAGGTCCGCTACTGTCTCTTCAAGAAGTCCTCTGCACAGCACGCTGTCATGTTTTGTCTCGAGGCGTACGTGATGTCCAGGTCTATTCCACCTGCCGAACTCCTGTAGTCCATACCTGCCTGGCTTGGCCATGAGCCGCCGAAGCGCCCGGGGAACGCATGCGGTGCGCTCATTCTGAGGTAGACACCGTGGCCCAGCGGGTGCTTACATAGCGTGCCGCGCCACGCTTCCGCCGCAGTAGGGTACCGCACCAGAGCAGAAAGCGCTAGAACGTCCCGAACCCGCGGACGGAGCAGCCGACAGCCATCTCTACATCCCCGTGGACAGAACGAATCATCCGCCCCAACATCTTGGCACACGCGAAACGTACCGGTCAGCGGTATGTTTCACGTGAAACGCAAGGAGCACCCAGCTGCCGACAGCCTCGAGACGCGTCCAATGGGGGCCTCGTCCATATGGGCCATCAAGAACGGCGCGTCAAAGAGTATGCTGCTGAAGGCCGGGTCCGCCCCACTGGCCAGAACACGGCCGGTGCAGCCTGCGGCCACACCGGTCGCTCCAAGTCCAAACGCCCCGGGAGCGGATGTCGGGATACTGCAGCCGCGACTACCCAGTGAGCCGAGGCTGCGGGCGCGCAGGGGCGAAAGCAGTTACCGTTCCACCGAAGCGCGAGGCATGGAACAGACCGGCCCCTGCCGACTTAGCCTTCGGCGCGCGAGTCACGGGAAGCGCCGAGAATATTGAGGGAAGATAACAGAACAGAACAAAGCCCGTACAACCCAGCGGTAGCTGATGTGAGCCTGGTCGGATCTGCATCGGACAACTCGCCTGTTTCACGTGAAACAGCCCCGGATCGCGAGGGTTGCGCTGGTCCAATCGCGTAGTGAACGTCCCGAGCTTGGGTCAGAGTCATGGTGGGCGGGGCCCAGGCGATCTGCAAGTCCAATACGCGCTTCAGGTCTACATATGCGGGTCATCAAACACGTCCGTCACTGTCAGAAATGGTCACTGACTGTCGAACCGCGCGCCACAGCACGCGAAGAATGGCCGCCCCACCCGACCTTGCCCTGCAGCACGCTCCGCCACGCAAACTATCGTCATAGGCGCGTCCCGCCCGGCCCACCCGAGATAAGGGACCAGGGGTATTTGCCGGTAGGCACAAGGTCTGGAGTGATTTTCCTCGCCGAAGTTTGCAGCTGCGGACGCTCAAGCCCGGGTCTGACTGCCCCGCATGCGTCGCTCCACGGCCATGGGAAGCGCTGGACGCTGCTGCCAGGCAAGACTCCGCAACCAGTGAGCCGGCTCCGTCTAGAGCCCCAGGAGTCAAAAGTATCCAAGCGAGTACGGATTGCAGCACCCTCAGTAGCGCCGCGCCCTGCTCACAGCCACCCTGCTGTGCCGTCATCACAGTAACGGCACGATCACTTGGAAGCCGTAAATTGACTGTCGGCATCCATCGCGCGCAGGAACAGCAAAGGGCCCGTTCTTAAGAACGGGCCCTGATCGTTGGCTTATTCTTTAGTTTTCGGCGCCCGGCGCTAAGACATCCATTATGCGGTTCAGGTCCTCAACGCTCGCAAACTCGATACTCACACGTCCCTTACGAGCGCCAAGCGAGATCTTCACGTTGGTGTCGAGCCTGTCCGAGAGCGAGGACGCCAAGTAATCCAGCCGTTCGTGACGTGCGCCCGGGCGAGGAATGTTGTTCTTCGCTGGCGTCGCGGGTTCACGGTGCAGCGTGACTGCTTCCTCGGTGGCGCGTACCGACATGCCCTCAGCCACAATCTTCTGCGCCAGGCGTTCCATGGACGCCGCATCCGGCAGCGAGAGGAGAGCCCTGGCGTGGCCGGCCGAGAGCACATTTGCTGCGACACGACGCTGCACCAGCGGCGGAAGCTTCAGGAGCCGCAGGGTGTTGGACACCTGAGGGCGGGAGCGACCGATGCGGTCAGCCAGCTGCTCGTGCGTCGTGCCAAAGTCCTCAAGCAGCTGCTGGTACGCGGCAGCTTCTTCGAGCGGATTGAGCTGACTGCGGTGCAGGTTCTCCAGCAGCGCGTCACGGAGCAGGTCATCATCCGTCGTATCACGAACAATCGCCGGAATCGTGGAGAGTCCAGCAGCCTGTACGGCACGCCACCGGCGCTCACCCATCACCAGCTCGTACGGTTCTCCACCTTTTTCGGTTGAAGTACGCACCACAATTGGCTGGAGGACGCCTATTTCACGAACAGAGTGAACAAGCTCCGCCATGTCGTCCTCATCGAAGACGGAACGGGGCTGTTTGCGGTTTGGATGGATGTCCGTGACAGGAATCTCGGCAAAACGCACGCCTGGAACCTCGACGAGGTCAACGCCGTTGTCCGCGACAGTAGCGGATTCTGCGTTGCCCCCGGCAGCGGCAGACTGGGCAGAAGCGGAACCGTTCTTAGGCTCATCCGCCGCAGACGTGTCCGGGCGAACGGCTTCGGACTCCTCAGCATTCTTGGCGGAACCCGCGCGGGCTTCCGAAGCACCGCTCCGGGAAGCAGCAGTCTTCGCCGTGGACTTGGCAGGGGAGGGCTTTACCGCATCCGAAGCACCCTCGCTGCCTGCGGCAGCCTCCGCTTCAGCCGGAGACTCCGCCGAAGCCTTCCGACCGGAGCGGCGTGCAGCCGTTTCGTCGAGGTCAGACTTGTCCGGCTCAACGGCCGGGACGGGTTCAGCCGTCTTGCGCGCCTCCGGGAAGAAGAGATCCACAGGGCGCGACGGAGCTGCTCCGTTACCCGAAGCGCTTGCGGACGCGGAACTTGGAATGAGTGCGCCAAGACCGCGACCGAGCCCGCGTCGCTTATCGCTCATGGATGATTCCCTCCATCGGAAGAGCCCGGCTATGCCGGGCTCCGGCTGTTGCTGTGTTTGGAAAATTCTAACGCTCAGCGATTTCCGCTGCGGCTTCCAGGTAGGACAACGCGCCGCTGGAGGATGGATCGTAGGTCATGACGGTCTGCTGGTAACTCGGCGCTTCGGAGATCCGCACAGAGCGCGGAACGACGGCGCCAAGGACCTGCTCCGGAAAGTGCTGCCTGACTTCAGCTGCCACCTGGGCGGCCAGGTTGGTGCGCCCGTCGTACATGGTGAGGAGGATCGTGGAAACTTCCAGTTCTGCATTCAAGTGCTTCTGGATCATCTCAATGTTCTTCAGCAGCTGGCTCAGTCCCTCGAGTGCGTAGTATTCGCACTGAATGGGGATGAGTACTTCGCCGGCCGCACAGAAGGCATTGACCGTCAGCAGGCCCAGGCTGGGCGGGCAGTCAATGAAGATGTAGTCGAGCCGCTGCTCGCCCTTCTTCTGCCGGGACTTGGCATAGACGTCGATGGCGCGGCGGAGGCGCTGCTCCCGTGCCACCAGGGAAACGAGTTCGATCTCGGCGCCGGCCAAGTGGATGGTGGCCGGGGCGCAGATGAGGTTGCTGATGTCCGGGCACGGTGCGACTACGTCTTCCAGAGGCAGATCGTTGATCAGGACATCGTAGATGCTGTCGACGTCGGCATGGTGCTCAATGCCCAGTGCCGTGGACGCGTTGCCCTGCGGGTCGATGTCGATGACCAGGACGTTCAAGCCCGCCGCCGCCAGCGCTGCAGCGATGTTGACGGTGGTTGTGGTCTTTCCCACTCCACCCTTTTGGTTTGAAACCGTGAAGATCCGTGTCTTCTCCGGCTTCGGCAGGTTGCGGCCGAGGAGGCGTTCCCGCCTCCTGTTCTCGTGCGCGAGTTCCCGGGCGATGGGGCTCGAATCATCCAGCGTGTCCAAGACGTTGCCCCGGGCGGCAGTTTCACGTGAAACCTTGGCCGCGCTCGTGCCTGCAACCGGATTGGACTGATTTACTGTCGTAGCGACCGGTGATGCGCCAAAGGCACGCGCCGACCCCAGAGACACGAACGGGGGAATCCGCTGCGTGGAGGTTTCGCTACTGGTCACTGGGACACACTCACTCTCGTTCGGCTTTCACTGCCGTTCTCTAGCCTAACCGCTACACCCCAAGGACCCGCGGCACCTTGCGGGGCTAGGCCCTCTTTTGGGTCTTCTTAACTACGATGCGCACCACCGTGGTGGGCTCCTCGAGCAGGTCTTGGCCTACTGTGACCACCGACGTCTCCACGCCGCCAAGCTTGCGAATGACCTTAGCCGCCTTGTCGATCTCATCGGCGGCACTGCGACCCTTGATGGCCACGACTTCACCCTCGCCGCCGAGCAGCGGAATGGTGAGGCCTGCAAGATTGCTCAGTGCGGACACTGCCCGGGCGGTCACGACGTCGGCCGTCACCATCCCAACGGCAAGTTCGGCACGCGTGCGCATGACGGTGACATTACTCAAACCGAGATCGTCAACCACTTCCTGAAGCCAGATCACCCGGCGCTCCAGCGGTTCGATGAGCGTCAGTTCAAGGTCAGGGCGGGCGATAGCAAGGCAAAGGCCCGGGAGTCCGGCGCCACTCCCGACGTCGGCCACGTGGCTGCCCCGGGGAATTTCACTCTCGATCACCGCGCAGTTCAGGACGTGGCGTCCCCAGAGCCTGGGGATTTCCCGCGGTCCGATAAGCCCGCGCTCGGTGCCTGACGTCGCCAGGTGTTCGACATACCGTTCCGCCAGGCCGAAGCGGTCGCCGAAGATCTTCTCCGCAGCCTGGCGCTCCGCTGCCGTAATTGCAACCATCAGTAAGTCAGCCAACGATTCAGTCGGCGGAAACGACGATGTGCCGGCCTGCACCCTCGCCCTCGGACTCGCTGACGAATCCAAGGTCGGCGACGGCGTCGTGGACGATCTTCCGCTCGTAGGCGCTCATGGGCTCCAGCGCTACGGGCTCGCCTGTTTCCTTGACGCTGGCAACGGCGTCCTCAGCGATCTTCTGCAGGTGACCTGCCCGTTCCTTCCGGTAGCCGTTGATGTCAAGCACCAGGCGTGAGCGGTTTTCCGTCGCGGAAAGAACGGACAGACGGGTCAGTTCCTGAAGGGCTTCCAGGACCTCGCCGTCCTGACCAACGAGGCTTTCCAGCCCCGCGGACTCTTCCTCGGCCACGATCGAGATGTAGGTGCGTCCGTTGCGGACCTCGATGTCAATGTCGCCGTCGATGTCGGCGATGTCGAGCAGTTCCTCAAGGTAGTCGGCGGCTACATCGCCCTCTTCTTCCAGGCGGCTTGCCGTCGTGCCCTTGCCCGCGTTTGCGGTAGAGGCAACGGAGTCCTGGTCTTCGCCGGCTTCAGCGGAAAGTGCGTGTTCAGAGCTCTCAACAGACATTACTTCTTCTTCCTGTTCTTACGTTGTGGCTGAATGCGCTGCGCCCGGGCCTGCGCAACCGCGGCGGCGGCAGCTGCTTCACCTTCGACGTCGGCCTTCTTGCCGCCCAGGATAGGAAGGGCTGGAAGGCCCTTGGCGGCACGGCGCTCGGCGAGAGCCTTGGCGGCGGGGGATCCCGGCGTCGGCATGCGGCGGATGACAAAGAACTGCTGGCCCATGGTCCACAGGTTGGTGGTGGTCCAGTAGATGAGGACACCGATGGGGAAGTTGATGCCGCCCACACCGAACACGATCGGCAGGATGTAGAGCATCATCTTCTGCTGGCGCATGAACGGGCTGGCCATGGCCTCTTCGGACATGTTCTTCGCCATGATCTGCTTCTGCGTGATGAACTGCGAGGCCGTCATGGCCAGGATCATGATGATCGAGAGGATCCACACAGCGACCTCGTTGCCGCCCGGGGGCGTGCCGTGGAGCAGGGTCGCGGACAGCGGAGCGCCGAAGATGCTGGACTTGTCGAACTGCTGGACCTGGTTCGCGCTCATGGCGCCAATGCCCTGGCCGCTGGAGCTGGCGTTCGCGACGCCGGACAGCACCTGGAACAGCGCGAAGAAGAACGGCATCTGGATCAGCATGGGCAGGCAGGCCGAGAACGGGTTGGTGCCGTGCTTCTTGTACATGGCCATCTGCTCCTGCGCCATGGCCTGGCGGGAGAGCTGGTCGGTCTTGCCCTTGTACTTTTCCTGCAGCTTCTTCAGGTCCGGCTGCAGTAGCTGCATGCCGCGCTGAGCCTTGATCTGCTTCACGAACACGGGAATCAGTGCGGCACGGATCACCAGCACCAGGCCGATGATGGACAGTGTCCAGGTCCAGCCGGAGGCCGCAGGCAGCCCGATGGCAGTCAGGCCCTCGTGGAAACCCACCATGATGATGGACACAAGCCACTTGAACGGAAACATGATTGTTTCAAAGAAGTCCATACGATATCCCTATTCGTCAGGCCGCAGCGCGGCCTTCTTCATCAGTCTGAGCATCCAGGTACTTGTCCGGGTTGTTCAGCACAACAATTGTGGGGGTCTGGTTTTCAGGCCATTCCCGGTGGCCGGCGGGGACATGGTCCACGCCACCGGCGTTCCACGGGTGGCAGCGTGCCAGACGCCTGGCCGCGAGCCAGCTGCCCTTGACGGCACCGTGGACGGTGACTGCTTCAAGCGCATAAGCCGAGCAGGAGGGAAAAAAGCGGCAAACCTGGCCGTACAAGGGAGAAATCACCTTGCGGTAGGCCAGGAGCAGAAGAATGAGGATATTGCGGGGCAGGTTCCAGATGAAGCTGCCCGCAGCCGCTGCTGCGGACTTGGGGGAACGGACGACGGCGGCACTCGGGTCAAGCACGCTGTGTCCCCTCCTGTGTTGTTCCGTCCGGTCGCGTTCCGGCCGGCCTCGTTCCGGTCACCCCCGGGTGGCGGCCAGCCAGCCGCCTCATGGTGTTAGCCAAGGCAGCGTTGTAATCAGCCAGGAGTTCATCCCAGCTGGCTGTTGCGGAGGCAGGCAAAGCACGCACCACAATAGCGAACCCGGTGCCGTACTCGTGCAGCGAGACAGCGCCGGCTTCTCTAAGTCTCCTCTTAACGAGGTTCCTGGCAACAGCGTTCCCGACAGCTTTGGAAACAATGAAGCCGATGCGGCTTGGTTCGTCGGCTCCAATAGTTGCCGTATATAACACTACGTTCCGGCGTCCATTGCGGACGCCGGAACGTACAGTTGTTGAAAAATCGGTTGAAGTCCTCAGGCGGTTCCGGGTGGCAAGCACCGCTAATCTCGCAGAAGGAAGAAGACCGACAAGTCAGTATTTAGGCCGACAGTTCGGTGCGGCCCTTGCCACGACGGGCGGCCAGAATGGCACGGCCGGCACGGGTGCGCATACGAAGGCGGAAGCCGTGCTTCTTGGCCCGACGGCGGTTATTCGGCTGAAAAGTCCGCTTGCTCACGTTAGTTACTCCAGTGGATCAAAGGTGCGCCCACCCGATCAGTAAGGGGAAGAACTGGCCGACGCTAAGTTTTGTATGTGTCTGCTTCCCCTGGATTTCCCGGAACACGCGAAGCGTCCGGAAGTCCAAAATGGGTTCAGAAAGCAGGCACAAAGGACTCCACAACGGTAGGGCAAAACGCCGCCGGGAGTCAAACCAGCAGGGCATCCGGCGTGTTTCCCCAGCTGTGGCTAACCGTGTGCCGAACCTGTGGATGAAGCGGCCCACAATCGCCGTTTTCGAACCACAACGGTGTAATTATCCACAAGGGACTTCCCAGCTATCTTCTAGGCTTTTCATCCCCTAGAGTGTCTCAGTAGCCGATTATCCACGGACTGTGCATAACCCTGTGGATTAAGCCGGGCCAGCACCCTGGTTTTCGGGCTTGCGGCTGCATGTAATGCAGGCAGCAAGCTTTGAGGAACCGAATTTGATGACAGTAGACGAAGCCAACCACGCCAACACTGTCGGAAGTTCCTGGCGGCGCGTGGTGAATCTTCTCGAACAGGACGACCGCGTCTCGCCCCGGCAACGCGGCTTTGTCATCCTCGCGCAGGCCCAGGGCCTCATCGGTTCCACCCTTCTCGTTGCCGTGCCCAACGAACTGACGAGGGAAGTGCTCCAGACCCAGGTCAAGGACGCTCTCGATGACGCGCTCCGCAACGTCTTCTCTGACGACATCCGCTGCGCGATCGACGTCGACACCGATCTGGTGCCCATCCACGTGGAGCCCGAACCCGCCGTCGAGCTTTCCCTCGCAAACGATCCCTCGGTGGAGCAGAAGCCGCAGCCAATGCTGCCGAGCACTTCACACGAGTTCGGCAGGCTTAACCCCAAGTACGTTTTCGACACCTTCGTCATCGGTTCCTCCAACAGGTTTGCCCATGCTGCGGCCGTCGCCGTGGCCGAAGCCCCGGCCAAGGCCTACAACCCGCTGTTCATCTACGGCGACTCGGGCCTGGGCAAGACCCACCTGCTGCATGCCATCGGCCATTACGCCCGGCGCCTCTACAGCGGCATCCGCGTCCGGTACGTCAACTCCGAGGAATTCACCAACGACTTCATCAACTCGATCCGTGACGATGAAGGCGCCAGCTTCAAGACGACGTACCGCAACGTCGACGTCCTGTTGATCGACGACATCCAGTTCCTGGCCGGCAAGGACCGGACGCTGGAGGAGTTCTTCCACACGTTCAACTCGCTGCACAACAACAACAAGCAGGTGGTCATCACCTCTGACCAGCCACCCAAGCTGCTTGCAGGCTTCGAGGACCGGATGAAGTCCCGCTTCGAATGGGGCTTGCTGACGGACATCCAGCCACCCGAACTGGAAACACGCATCGCCATCCTCCGGAAGAAGGCCCTCAGCGAAGGCCTGTCCGCCCCGGACGACGCCCTGGAGTACATCGCTTCGAAGATCGCCAGCAACATCCGCGAACTCGAAGGCGCCCTCATCCGTGTGACGGCGTTCGCCAGCCTCAACCGCCAGCCGGTGGACGTGGCCCTCGCGGAGATGGTGCTCAAGGACCTCATCACCGACGATGGCGCCCAGGAAATCACGTCGGGCCAGATCCTGCAGCAGACGGCTGAATACTTCAAGCTCAGCATGGAGGAGCTGTGCAGCAAGTCGCGGACCCGGACCCTGGTGACCGCACGCCAGATCGCCATGTACCTGTGCCGCGAGCTGACTGACATGTCGCTGCCCAAGATCGGCCAGGAGCTCGGCGGCCGGGACCACACCACCGTGATCCACGCCGACCGCAAGATCCGTGAACTTATGGCCGAGCGGCGTGTGATTTACAACCAGGTCACCGAGCTCACCAACCGGATCAAGCAGCAGCAGCGCGACTCCTGATCCAAGGTTCTTAACCTTATTAACAGGGGCGTGTGGATAACCCTGTGGACAGTTAAGGGGACAACCGCGGTTAATGGGCTTAAAACCCTTAAGGCGCCTGTGGATCACCAAACAGGCCAAATAAGTTGTCCCCATCCACACCCTGTTTAAAACGTGCCGAACCCACAGTCCATGAACAGGGCTCAACCGCGGATCCGAGCCGTGAAACCGGGTTATCCACAGTTTCCACAGCAGTTATTAACACTACTAATCCCAAAAAATTGAAATCCCTCAAATAACAATCTCGTTCAGGGACCTCCACCGCACCGGCCAAAGCATCGGCCGCGGGCAGCCGGCTGAGCCGGCAGCACTGGCGGGGATGGGGAAATCCCTGTTGTTCCGGCTAAGCTGTCTGCAGCGCTCCCATCCCTGGGTCTGTTTGCGGTCGGCCATGCACGGACCATGCAGGTTCAGGGACTTTGGGGGCACCGGTCTTGTGGGCTCCTTGCGAGTTCCCGTTCAGAAAATGGCAGCAGCAATGAAAGGCGGCACCCTTCCGTGAAGTTCAGAGTCGAACGGGACGTCCTGGCAGAAGCCGTCACATGGACAGCCCGGTCGTTGTCTCCGCGGCCGCCAGTGCCCGTGCTCTCCGGCCTCCTGCTCAAGGCTGAATCCGGGACCGTAAGCCTGTCCAGCTTCGATTACGAGACCTCAGCGAGGCTTGAGATTCCTGCCGACATCAGGGACGAAGGCACCATCCTGGTTTCCGGCCGCCTACTCGCGGACATCTGCCGCAGCCTTCCGTCGGCACCGGTGGACATCGAAACCGACGGCAACAAGGTCACACTCACCTGCCGGCGAAGCAGCTTCCATCTGGCAACCATGCCCGAGGCCGAATACCCGCCGCTGCCTGCGCTACCCACCATCACTGGCACTGTTGCCGGCGATGCCTTCGCCCAGGCTGTGTCCCAGGTGATCATCGCGGCCAGCAAGGATGACACTCTTCCCATCCTCACCGGCGTGCGGATGGAGATCGAGGATGACCTCATCACCCTCCTGGCCACGGACCGCTACCGGCTCGCCATGCGTGAGGTTCCGTGGAAGCCCGTCACGCCTGGCATCTCCACCAGCGCCCTGGTCAAGGCCAAGACCCTGAACGAGGTTGCCAAGACTTTGGGTGGCAGCGGTGACATCAACCTGGCCATCGCCGAGGACGACAGCCGGCTCATCGGCTTTGAAAGCGGCGGCCGCACCACCACGTCCCTGCTGGTCGACGGCGATTACCCCAAAATCCGCTCGCTGTTCCCGGATTCCACGCCGATTCACGCCACCGTGCAGACCCAGGAGCTTGTGGAGGCCGTCCGCCGCGTCTCCCTGGTTGCGGAACGCAACACTCCGGTCCGGCTCGCGTTTACGCAGGGCCAACTGCACCTAGACGCCGGCACCGGCGAGGACGCGCAGGCATCTGAAGAGCTTGAAGCTCAGCTGTCCGGCGAGGACATCACGGTGGCGTTCAACCCGCACTACCTGGTTGAAGGCCTCAGCGTGATCGAAACCAAGTTTGTGCGCTTCTCCTTCACCACGGCGCCGAAGCCCGCCATGATCACCGCGCAGAACGACATCGACGGTGAGGACCAGGACGACTACCGCTACCTCGTGATGCCGGTGCGCCTGCCCAACTAAGCCACTCGCCCAACTGAGTAGCAGCTGAGGGGCCTCTGAACCCGCAGAACGCCCCGAGCTGCTACCTAGTTGGTGATCCTGAATCCCTACCCATCCGCGCAGAAAAGAGTTCACACCGTGCATATCGGACTGATCGGCCTTGGAAAAATGGGTTTCAACATGCGCGAACGGCTGCGCAAGGGCGGGATCGATGTCACTGGCTTCGACCGCAACCCCGAGGTTACCGATGTCGCCTCCACGGACGAGCTCATCGCCGCACTTCCTGCGCCGCGCCTGATCTGGGTCATGGTTCCGTCCGGTGAAATCACCGATGCTGTCATAACCGAGCTCGGTGCGAAGCTGCAGCCCGGTGACATGGTGATCGACGGCGGCAACTCCCGCTTCAGCGAGGACCAGAAGCACGCCGCGGCCCTGGCCGAAAAGGGTATCCGCTTCGCCGACTGCGGCGTATCCGGCGGAGTCTGGGGCCTGCAGAACGGTTACGGCCTCATGGCCGGCGGAGAGGCAGAAGACATTGAACTCGCCTTGCCGGTCTTCGACGCCCTCCGCCCGGAAGGCGACCGCGCGGACAGCTTTGTCCATGTGGGCGGCGTCGGCGCGGGCCACTACGCGAAGATGGTGCACAACGGCATCGAATACGGCCTGATGCAGGCCTACGCCGAAGGCTATGAACTCCTCGCGGCCAAGGACATCGTCACCGATCTCCCCGGAACGTTCCGCGCGTGGCAAAAGGGAACGGTTGTCCGGTCCTGGCTGCTGGACCTCATGGTGAAGGCGCTGGACGAGGATCCCGGACTCGCCTCCATCGACGACTACGTCGAGGACTCCGGTGAGGGCCGCTGGACCGTGGAAGAGGCCATTGCCAATGCGGTTCCGGCCCCCGCCATTACCGCCGCGCTGTTTGCCCGCTTCGCCTCGCGCGAGGACAACTCGCCGGCCATGAAGATGGTGTCCGCGCTGCGGCACCAGTTCGGCGGCCATGCGACCCGTCCGGCCAAGTAACTCCGTGTCCGGGCTCCGTGCGGCTTCCGGACCGACGGTTCCCGAGAATTTGAAGATCGCGTGTACCTAGAACACCTGTCCCTGACTGACTTCCGCAGTTACGCCCAAGTGGATCTCCGGTTTGACCCGGGCGTCACGGTCCTGGTCGGCTCCAACGGAATCGGCAAGACCAACCTGATGGAAGCCATCGGCTACCTGGCCACCCTCAGTTCGCACCGGGTCAGTGCCGACGGCCCCTTGCTCCGTTTCGGAACCGACCGCGCCCTGATCCGAGCCAAGTTGGTACGGGGGGAACAGTCCACCATCCTGGAGCTGGAAATCAACGGCGGCAGGGCCAACCGGGGACGCATCAACCGCAGCAACCCGGTCCGTGCGCGCGACCTGCTGGGCATCTGCCACACCGTCCTGTTCGCTCCGGAGGACCTGGCGCTCGTGAAGGGCGATCCGTCGAACCGGCGCCGCTTCCTGGATGAGCTCCTGGTGAGCCTGATTCCCCGGCACGCCGCCACCCGCAGCGATTACGACCGCGTGCTCAAACAGCGCAACGCACTGCTGAAGTCGGCACGGGCCGGAAAATTCACAGCCGGCCACGAAGCCACCCTCGATGTCTGGGACCAACACATGGCACGCGCCGGGGCGGAACTGCTCTACGCGAGGCTGGAACTCGTCGAGCGGCTCCGGCCCCACCTCAACAGCGCCTACGCCCAGCTCACCGACGGTTCCAAGACCGCGGACGCGGTCTACCGCTCCACACTCCAGACCATGATGGACGACGACGGCGAACCGGCCAGTGCTTCGACGGCACCACCCGGGCCGGGAAACCCGGCCGAGGATCTGCGCATGCTGTCCGTGGATGAGCTTGCGGAACGCTACGTACAGGCCTTTGCGGCGTCCCGCCGCAAAGAACGCGAACGGGGCATCTCACTGGTGGGTCCGCACCGGGACGAGCTGGAACTCGTACTCGGGCAGGCGCCCGCCAAGGGTTACGCCTCGCACGGTGAAACATGGTCCATGTGCCTTTCCCTGCGGCTGGCGTCCTACTACGTCATGCTCGACGACGCCCGCACCGGAGGCTCTGCGCCGATCCTCATCCTGGACGACGTCTTCGCCGAACTTGATGTCCACCGGCGGCGTAAACTGGCCGCAATAGTTGCCGGCGCCGAGCAGGTGCTGGTGACCGCCGCCGTCGACGCCGATATTCCAGACGAGCTTGCGGGCCGGCGGGTGAAGGTAATCCCGGGAGGAATCGATGAACAGGGATAAGGACGGCGGCCTGCAGCCCGGCCGCGATCCCGATGAAATCGATGCCGCCCAGGCGGCGCTGAACAGGATGCGTGAGGCAGCGGCCGCACGTGGAGAGGTCCGCCGGAAGGCGCCGCGGGCAGGCGCCAGTCAAAAGCCACGAACCGCGCCGGGGGGAACGCGGGGTTTCAGCCAGTTCCACTCCACCGGACGCGATCCCCTGGGGCTGGGAAAAGTCGTGGGCCGGCTGGTCGCCGAGCGCGGCTGGACCTCGCCGGTAGCCGTGGGCTCGGTCATGGCCGAGTGGGCGACGCTTGTGGGCCCGGAAATCGCTGCCCACTGCACCCCGGAAAGCTTCACAGACACCACCCTCCATGTCCGGTGCGACTCCACCGCCTGGGCGACGCAGCTCCGGCTGCTCAGCATGAGCCTGCTCGAAAAGTTCCGCACCGAACTCGGCGACGGGGTTGTCACCAGCATCCAGGTGCTGGGCCCGGCGGCACCGAGCTGGCGCAAGGGCGGACGTACCGTCAACGGCCGCGGACCGCGGGACACCTACGGGTAGCCGGGAGGCCAAACCAGCCGGTACGGCAACGGACAGCGCTGGCCGAACCGGCCGGTGCAGCTCCCGCCGGTTGTGCCTTCCGTGAACAAACCGCAAACGGCGTACAGGGCGCTCAAACCGCCGTCGGCCGTATAGGAGCCCAAAACGTGGCCTGCTGGAGCCTTGCAGGCGGAGCCAATGGCCTGCGAGGGGCACATTGGGGCGCGTCCGCGCCCCGCCAATGCGGGAAACAGCGGCGTTTCACGATAGAATTCCCCTAGATAACTGGGCGCGGGTGAAACGTTGACTGAGTCCGTTTTCCCGCGCTTTTTCATGGGCGGGAGCGGTTCCGCAGATCGACCAAGTAGCTGGCGCTACAGTGACGTGCCTTTTGGCGGCCGCCCTTTGATTCGGCGGACGGCGGAGGCCGGCCATCATCGAACGTAGAGGAGTCGAAAGCGCCTGTGGCTAACGACAATGCAGATATCGAGGCAGTGGAGCCCGTGACGGAGGATGCCCCAACCACCGGTGACCCGGCTGAGACTGTCACGCCGCGGGAGTACGGCGCCAGCGACATCACCGTTCTTGAGGGCCTCGAGGCCGTACGCAAACGGCCTGGCATGTACATCGGCTCCACCGGTCTGCGCGGCCTGCACCACCTGGTGTACGAAGTGGTGGACAACTCGGTGGATGAGGCCCTCGCAGGTTACTGCACGCACATCGAGATTGTTCTGCAGGCGGACGGCGGCGTCAAGGTAACCGACGACGGTCGCGGCATCCCGGTGGACATTCACCCGACCGAGGGCAAACCCACCGTTGAGGTGGTCATGACCATCCTGCACGCCGGCGGAAAGTTCGGCGGCGGCGGCTACGCCGTATCCGGCGGCCTGCATGGCGTGGGTATCTCCGTGGTCAACGCGCTCTCCTCCCGCGTTAACACCGAGGTCCGCCGGCAGGGCCACGTCTGGCGGATGGCCTTTGCCGACGGTGGAAAGCCCCAGGGCGCCCTGGTCAAGGGCGAGGAGACCAACGAGACCGGAACCACCCAGACCTTCTACCCGGATTCAAGCATTTTCGAATCCGTGGAATTCGACTTCGAAACACTCCGTGCCCGGTTCCAGCAGATGGCTTTCCTCAACAAGGGGCTGCGCATCACGCTCACGGACGAGCGCCAGGCAGCAACCGGCACTGACGAGGCCGGCGACCTGGACCTGGACGGCGTCCTCACCGAGGGTGAGGTCCTCGCCGAGCACCGCACGGTGGTTTACCAGTACAACGACGGTCTCCTTGACTACGTCAAGCACCTGAACTCGAGCAAGAAGGTGGATGTTGTCCACGAGGACGTCATCGCCTTCGAGACCGAGGACGGTGAGCGGCACATCGCCGTCGAAATGGCGATGCAGTGGACCACGGCGTACTCCGAAAGCGTGCACACGTACGCCAACACCATCAACACGCATGAAGGCGGTACCCACGAAGAAGGGTTCCGCGCCGCGATGACTTCACTTATCAACCGCTACGCGCGGGAGAAGAGCATCATCAAGGAAAAAGAGGAGAACCTCACCGGCGACGACATCCGCGAAGGCCTGACGGCCGTCATCTCCGTGAAGCTGTCCGAGCCCCAGTTCGAGGGCCAAACCAAAACCAAGCTGGGCAACTCCGAGGTCAAGGGCTTCGTTCAGCGCGTGGTCACCGATCAGCTCGGCGACTGGCTGGAGCGCAACCCCGGCCCCGCGCGCGACGTGATCCGCAAGGCCATTTCCGCGGCGCAGGCCCGCATGGCCGCGCGCAAAGCCCGGGACAATGCGCGCCGAAAGAGCCCCCTGGAGTCCTTCGGCATGCCGGGTAAACTCTCCGACTGCTCCTCGAAGGATCCCTCGAAGTGCGAGGTCTATCTCGTGGAGGGTGACTCGGCTGGAGGTTCGGCCAAGCGCGGGCGCAACCCCGAAACGCAGGCCATCCTTCCGCTCCGCGGCAAGATCCTCAATGTGGAGCGGGCACGTTTGGACAAGGCACTTGGCAACAACGAGGTCCAGTCCATGATCACCGCGTTCGGCACGGGCATCGGCGAGGACTTCGACCTGAGCAAGCTGCGATACCACAAGATCGTGCTGATGGCTGATGCCGACGTAGACGGCCAGCACATCACCACGCTGCTGATGACCCTTTTGTTCCGCTATATGCGGCCGCTGATCGAGAACGGCTACGTGTATCTCGCGCAGCCGCCGCTATACCGGATTAAGTGGTCCAATGCTCCGCACGACTACGTCTACAGCGACCGTGAGCGCGACGCCGTTCTGGTCTCCGGCCAGGCCGCAGGCCGCCGCATTCCGAAGGAAAACGGCATCCAGCGCTACAAGGGTCTCGGCGAGATGGACTACACCGAACTCTGGGATACCACCATGGACCCGGACCGGCGCACCCTCCTGCAGGTGACCATGGACGACGCAGCCGCCGCCGACCAGATTTTCGCCGTGCTGATGGGCGAGGACGTCGAGTCCCGCCGTAATTTCATCCAGCAGAACGCAAAGGACGTCAGGTTCCTCGATATCTAGCGGCTGCTCCGCCTGATATTCCAGAACCGACATATACCTGAAACGGAAAATACAGACTATGAGTGACGAAACACCTGAGGTCCCGGCCGAGTCTCCGGACGCCACCGAGCCGGTGCTGGAGGGCGACGTGCTGGTCGACCGCGTGGAGCAGGTGGACCTCCAGACGGAGATGCAGCGCTCCTACCTCGACTACGCGATGGCCGTTATCGTCGGACGTGCGCTGCCGGACGTACGGGACGGCTTGAAGCCGGTTCACCGCCGCGTGCTGTACGCGATGTTCGACGGCGGGTACCGCCCGGACCGCGCCTTCAACAAGTGTGCCCGTGTGGTGGGCGAGGTCATGGGCCAGTACCACCCGCACGGTGACACGGCGATTTACGATGCGCTGGTGCGCCTGATCCAGGACTGGACAATGCGCTACCCGCTGGCGCTGGGCCAGGGCAACTTCGGCTCACCCGGCAACGACGGCGCCGCGGCCCCGAGGTACACCGAAACCAAGATGGCGCCGCTCGCCATGGAGATGGTCCGAGACATCGACGAGGAGACCGTCGACTTCCAGGACAACTACGACGGCAAGAACCAGGAACCCACCATCCTCCCGGCGCGGTTCCCCAACCTGCTGGTCAACGGATCCTCGGGCATCGCCGTCGGCATGGCCACCAACATCCCGCCGCACAACCTCCGTGAAGTAGCCGACGGCGTCCAGTGGTACCTGGCCAACCCGACCGCCAGCCGTGAGCAGCTCCTCGAAGAGCTGCTGAAGCGGATCAAGGGACCGGATTTCCCCACCGGCGCCACCATCCTGGGCCACAAGGGCATCGAGGACGCTTACCGCACCGGGCGTGGTTCCGTCACCATGCGCGCGGTGGTGAACGTCGAGGAGCTGCAGGGCCGGACCTGCCTCGTCGTCACCGAGCTGCCCTACCAGGCCAACCCGGACAATTTGGCCATCAAGATCGCCGAACTGGTCAAGGACGGCAAGGTCCAGGGCATCGCCGACCTCCGCGATGAGACGTCCGGCCGGACCGGCCAGCGACTGGTCATCGTCCTGAAGCGCGACGCCGTCGCCAAGGTGGTGCTGAACAACCTTTACAAGCACACCCAGCTGCAGGAGAACTTCGGCGCGAACATGCTGGCCATCGTGGACGGGGTGCCGCGCACTCTCAGCCTCGATGCCTTCATCCGCCACTGGGTTACCCACCAGATGGACGTCATCGCCCGGCGCACGCGCTACCGCCTGCGCAAGGCTGAGGAAGAAGCACACATCCTGCGTGCCCTCCTCAAGGCGCTGGACATGCTGGATGAGGTCATCGCCCTGATCCGCGCCTCCAACACCACGGAAGCCGCGCGCGACGGACTGATGGAGCTGCTGGACATCGACGAGGTCCAGGCGCGTGCCATCCTCGACATGCAGCTCCGCCGGCTCGCTGCCCTGGAACGCCAGAAGATCCAGGACCGGCACACCGAACTCGAAGCAATGATCGCCGAATTCAACGCGATTCTCGCCTCGGAGGAACGCCAGCGCTCGATCATCAGCGAGGAACTCGCCGAGATCGTGGCCAAGCACGGCGACGACCGCCGCACCCAGATCCTCATGGGTTACGACGGCGACATGTCCATGGAAGACCTCATTCCCGAAGAGGAAGTGGTGGTCACAATCACCCGCGGCGGCTACGTCAAGCGCACGCGGAGCGACAACTACCGTTCGCAGCAGCGCGGCGGCAAGGGCATTAAGGGTGCCCAGCTGCGCGGCGACGACGTGGTGGAACACTTCTTCGTGACCACCACCCACCACTGGCTGCTCTTCTTCACCAACTTCGGCCGTGTGTACCGGGCCAAGGCCTACGAACTTGCCGAGGGCGGCCGCGATACCAAGGGCCAGCACGTAGCGAATTTGCTGGCCTTCCAGCCGGACGAGCACATCGCCCAGGTGCTGGACCTGAAGGACTACCAGCACGCGCCGTACCTGGTGCTCGCCACCAAGCGCGGCCTGGTCAAGAAGACCCGGCTGGAGGACTACGACACGAACCGGTCCGCCGGTGTCATCGCCATCAACCTCCGGGATGAGGACGAACTGGTCTCCGCACAGCTGGTCTCCGAGACGGACGACCTCATGCTGGTTTCCCGCAAGGGCCAGTCAATCCGCTTCACGGCCACCGACGACGCGCTCCGCCCCATGGGCCGCGCCACGTCGGGTGTGACGGGCATGAAGTTCCGCGAGGATGACGAACTGCTCGCCATGAATGTGGTGGCCGAGGGCTCCTACGTTTTCGTGGTGACCGAAGGCGGCTACGCCAAGCGCACCGCCGTCGAGGAATACCGACTGCAGGGCCGCGGCGGCCTGGGCATCAAGGTGGCCAAGCTTGCTGAGGAACGCGGCGATCTGGTGGGCGCCCTGGTGGTCCAGGAGGAAGACGAAGTCCTCGTGGTCATGGGCGGCGGCAAGGTTGTCCGTTCATCCGTGACCGGCGTCCCTGCAAAGGGCCGCGACACGATGGGCGTCATCTTCGCAAAGCCGGACAAGAACGACCGCATCATCGAGGTGGCCCGCAACACCGAACGCGGCCTCGAAGCGGAAGTTGAAGCCAGCGCCGAGCGGGAGTCCGAAGCCGACCACACCGATGAACCGAGCGCGTCAGAAATCTTGGCTATCGCCGCTGATGACGTAACGTTGGCTGAAGATGCCGGACCAGACGAGGAATCCGCAGAGGCGGGCTCAGCCCTGGCCGATGAAGCAGAAGGAACGTCCGGCGATGCTGAGGCGAACGAAGACAACACCGGAGGTAACGAGTGAGCAATTCCGACTCATTTCCCAAGCCGAGCAGTAACGGTCCCGGCGGGATGCGTCAGCCGGGGTCCGCTCCCCGGGTGAATGCCCCGGTGCGTCCCCAGCAGAGCCCGGCCACGCCGTCGGGCCTTCCGGGGCAGCGCCCGGCAGGTGCGGGGCAGCGCCCGGCACCCGCAGGACAGGGCCAGAGGCCGGCCGCGCCGGCACAGCGCCCGGCAGCCCCCGGACAGCGGCCCCAGGCCCCGCAGGGTGCGCCCGGTGCGCAAGGGCTGATCAAGCCGGCTCCGAAGGCCAAGGTGCGCCGCGCCCGGCTGCTGGTCAGCAAAGTTGACCCCTGGTCCGTTCTGAAAATGGCATTCCTGCTGTCCGTCGCGCTCGGTATCGTCACGGTAGTGGCCGCCATCGTGCTGTGGACCGTGCTGGACCTGACCGGCATCTTCGACCAGGTGGACAGCCTGCTCGGAACCCTCGCCGGTTCCGAGGGCGGCGGCTTCGAACTGAAGAAGGTCGCGTCGCTCGGCCAGGTGGCGTCCTTCGCGACGATCATCGCCGTCGTGAATGTGGTGCTGCTGACCGCCCTGTCCATGCTGTCGGCCGTGCTGTACAACATCTCGGCGACGCTTGTCGGCGGCATCGGCGTGACCCTCACCGACGACTAAAAACCCCGTATTTCCGCGGAAAAACCCCGTTGAAATGCCTCGATTTGAGATCGGGCCGGGATGTGCTGTAGAGTCATGTCTCGGCCCGATGAGGCATCGGGGCGTATAGCTCAGGCGGTTAGAGCGCTTCGCTGATAACGAAGAGGTCCCAGGTTCAAGTCCTGGTACGCCCACGGAACCTGCACAGGTTCAAGTCGAGGTTTAGGCCGGATTCCGTAGGAATCAAGCCGGAACGGGGTGCATGTGAAGAAGTTGCTGGTTATTGCAGCTGCAATCGCAGGCGCCCTCCTCTACAAGAAAAAGGTGCAGGAATCCGAAGCCCGGAAAACAGTCTGGAGCGATTCAACCGACAAGGTTGAATAGCCCGGATCCCGGTTCGGAGGCTGGTCAGCCAGGCTCCGGAACTAGGGTATGATTGACGGGTTGCTTCTTATGGGGGCATGGCGCAATTGGTAGCGCACCTGCTTTGCAAGCAGGGGGTTCGGGGTTCGAGTCCCCGTGCCTCCACCATAAGAAAGGTCCCGGTCGGAAACGGCCGGGACCTTTTGCTTTGCCCTGCTAGAGGTCTGTCCCGGGGTTCGACGGGCTCAACCAGTCGGGGCACACTACTGTGGAACAGTGAATCTTTTCATTGCGGCCTTGGGCGTCCTGGGCGTGGCTTCGTCAGGACCGCTCATCGCCGCCACGCTCGGCGCCACCACAGTCACGGCCCTCGCCATCGCCTTCTGGCGCAATGCCATCGCGGCAGCCATCATGGCCACTCCTACGTTGGTCCGGGAACCGCGCCAGTTCGGCCGCATCACACCATATGAGTTCCGCTGGTCGCTCGTTGCGGCTGTGGCCCTGGCTCTTCACTTCGCCTGCTTCATTACGTCCCTGCAGCTGACCTCCGTGGCTGCCGCTACGGCGCTCGTCTGCCTCCAGTCCGCCTGGATCGCCATCATTCAGCTCTTCCGCGGCGTGCGGCACCGCTGGCAGGTCCTGGTGGGCCTGGGCATCTCCTTCGGCGGCGTAGTGGCCATCACGGGTTTTGACTTGGGGACCTCCCCGGACGCCCTGCTGGGCGACCTCCTGGCCATGGCCGGCGGACTTCTCGCAGGAATCTACACGCTGGCCGGCGGACGGGCACGCCAGAGCATGACCACTGGAACCTACACAGCCCTCTGCTACGGCATGTGCGCAGTCCTGGTGGCGGTGCTGGCGATCTTCACCAACCAGCCCCTCTCCGGGTTCGACGCGGGCGGCTGGCTGGGCATTTTGGCGATCACGGTGTGCGCCCAGCTCGTGGGGCATACGGCATTCAACCATTTGCTGGCCACCATGAGCCCGCTGCTGGTGTCCATGATCATCCTGCTTGAAATACCCGGCGCGGCCCTGCTGGCCGCCGTGTTCCTGGATGAGACGCTGCCTGCGGGCACCTACGCCGGGCTGGCGCTCATCCTCGTGGGCCTCGCCGTCGTGGTGGCCGGACAGTGGAACGGGAAAGCCGGACGGGGCAAGCCGCCGGAGGAACGCCCACTGGCCGAACTAGGGGCTGACTAAGGACGGCCCTTTCCGGCTGGTTTTCAGGGCGCTACTGGCCGCCGCGGCGGACAGGCTGGCTGGTGTTGACGGTGTGGATGGCGCGCAGGAGCTTGGCGGGGAAATACACGGAGAAGAACACCACCATCGGCGCCTTGAGGGCCATCTTCTTCACGTTATGTGCCTTGTAGGTGCGGTCGAAGCGCGTCACGTAGTACCGGTAGTCGCGGGGTGAATCCTCGAGCCGGCGGGCCGACATCCCGGAGACCATCTGCGGCCAGTACTGGACCTTGAGATCGTGATCAGCCAGATGCAGGGACAGGTCGATGTCCTCGTGCATCTCGTCCCTTTCGTCCCGGCAGGCTTCGTCGCGGATGGTCTCCCAGGCAGAACGGCGGAGGGCCATGTTGGACCCGAACAGGAAGTGGTACTGGTGCTTGGCCAGCTTCAGCATCAGCTGGCGCATCTTGTCGTCGGCTTTGAGGCCGAAGCGGCGCATCGGCATGTCGTAATAGACCACGGGCCCGGTGGCGGCCGATGTGGACAGGTCCTCGAAGGCCTTCTGCACCTGCTCCACCCAGTCAGGCTCCACCACCGAGTCGGCGTCGATCCGGCCCAAGATGTCCCCGGTGGCGTTGTCCAGCCCGAAATTGCGGGTGGGGATAAGTCCCTGCTCCCTGTCCTGGCGGAGCAGGATGATGGGACTCTCCGGGTACTCCTGCTGCATCTGCGTGACGATCGACGCTGTGCGGTCCTTGGACATGTTGTCCACCACAATGATCTCGTGCGCCGGAACCGACTGGTATACCGCGGCGATGAGGCACTGCCGGATGACACTTTCCTCGTTGTAGGCCGGGATAACAATCGATACGCGCGGCTCAGTGTCAGTCAAGGCATCTTCTGCGGATCTATCGGGTGACATCCCCTCAAACTTAGCACCGATGCTTTCCATGACGGCGGCACCTGTCTTTTAGGCACGACGAGGCGTACAGATAATCCCGCAGACAGCAGGAGGGGTCCCGCGGTTGCGGAACCCCTCCTGTTACTGCCCTCCTAGGGGCAATGGCTAAGCCTTCTTGTCTGCACCGTTCTCGATGTTGGATTCGATGTTCTTCACCGCGGCCTTGGCATCGGTGGCAACGTCACCGGCGTCGGAATCCGAGTCCTCGGCAACATGCTTTGCCTTGTCGGCAGAAGCGTCGGCTTCGTCCTCGGCGGCCAGTGCAAAGGCAGCATCGAGCGGTGTATCGGCCGGCGCGGAAGCAGAGCCGCCAGCCGGGGCGGCCGGAACCGGTGCCGGCGTCTCCGCGGCCGAGCCAACACCGGCAGCCGATCCAACACCGGTGGCGGACGCCGCGGGGGTGGTGATCTCCGAGGTCGACGGTGCGGGCGTTACGGGCGCGGGGGTCTTCCACGGGTCCTCGACCGGCTTCGAAGCCTTCCACGCCGCAACGCCGGCGGCCACCGCCGCGGCGATTACACCGACAATCAGGAGGCCGCGCTTCTTCGGCTTCTCCGGCTCCACCACCACGGCCTTGCCGGTCACCGCCCGGCCTGCCTCGGACGCGGCCGACTTCAGGTGCCCGCCAGCCAGATTCGCCTGTTCCTGGATGGTGTGGATGATGCCAACGTCGCCGAGTCGCTGGGCCACCGCGTCGATGCGTGCCGGTGTGCCCTCAAGGGTCCGGTGGACGGCCTCGGATGCGGTTCCGATCTGATCGGAGAACCGGGGAAGGTATTCCACCACCACGCGGTCGCGGGCCTGGGTGATGACGGGCGTTGCCCGGTCCAGGGCCTCGTGCATGCGCGGCGTGGCACCCTCCACAACGTCGTGGATCTTGGGTGCGAGCGTCGCCAGGCCGCCCTGGATCCGGGGCGTCACCGTGGCGACGCCGTCGGCAAGGTTGTGGGCCGCCACCTTGAGCCCCTCCTGGATCTTGGGGGAAGCGGTATCGAGGCCTTGCTGCAGGCGGGGAACTGCCCAGTCCACCGCTGCCTCCACACGGTCCTTTGCGTTCTCGACTGCAGAACTGACCGACAACTCCAGTTCGCGGGCAATACGATCCGATTTCTTCACAACTACCTCCCGATTAATGTGACGGTTCTGTTGTTAGCCTACGTGCACGAATAGCCGGGCTGCTATCGTTCCGGCGGATTCACGGTGGATTTCACCCAGCGCGGAACTGTCTTAACAGCCCCGGTTCGCGTTGACCCGCCGTGAAAGAATGGCCCTATGACTGCCTCAGCAACTGCAAAAGCAACCATCCACACCAGCCTCGGCGACATCGTTGTGAACCTCTTCGGCAACCACGCGCCCAAGACCGTTAAGAACTTCGTGGGACTGGCCACCGGCGAACAGGCCTGGACCCACCCTGAGACCGGCGAGGACAAGACCGGCACGCCGCTCTACGACGGCACCATCTTCCACCGGATCATCAAGGATTTCATGATCCAGGCCGGCGACCCGCTGGGCCGCGGCACCGGCGGACCGGGCTACCGCTTCGACGACGAGATCCACCCCGAGCTGAGCTTCAGCGCACCGTACAAGCTGGCCATGGCCAACGCCGGCATCCAGATGGGCCAGGGAACCAACGGTTCACAGTTCTTCATCACCACCATCCCCACCGACTGGCTGCAGGGCAAGCACAGCATCTTCGGCGAAGTTGCCGATGAGGAATCCAAAAAGGTTGTGGACGCCATTGAAGGTGTCCGCACCGGCATGGGCGACCGCCCGGTTGAAGATGTAACCATCCACAGCATCGACATCGAGCAGCTCTAGCCACATGAGCTACGGAACTCCGGCGGCGGAGCCGTCAGCGCAGGCACCGGTGTGCCCCCGGCACCCTGACCGGCCCTCGTATGTCAGCTGCCAGCGTTGCGGGCGGCCGGCATGCCCCGAGTGCCAGCGCGCGGCCGCCGTCGGATTCCAATGCGTTGACTGCGTCAACGAAGCAAAACGTACGACGCCGACAGCACGGACCGTCTACGGCGGCGCCGTTGCGTCCGGCAAGCCTGTAGTGACGTTCGCGATCATCGCGGTGTGTGCCCTCCTGTTTGTTCTGCAGTGGGTGCTTCCCGGAAACGCGGTGTTCCGTACGCTCGCCTACGCGTCGGTTTACGCAACGCCTGAGTACGGGGTGTTCCAACCATGGCGCATGCTCACATCCGCTTTTCTGCACTCCCAGGGCTTCCTGCTCCACATCGTCCTGAACATGTACACGCTGTGGATTTTTGGTCAGGCGCTGGAACCGCTGCTGGGGCGCATCCGCTTTCTTGCTGTGTACCTGCTGTCCGCCATAGGCGGGTCGGTCGGATACCTGCTTATGACACCGATCCTGCCTGAGGGCGGGCCCGTGGGCCTGGTCGGTGCTTCCGGCGCGATCTTCGGGCTGTTCGGCGCCATGCTCGTGGTGCAGCGCCACCGGGGCGGTGAGACGAGACAGCTCTGGGTACTCATCGCCATCAACGGCGTCATCGGCTTCATGGTGCCGCAGATCGCCTGGCAGGCCCACCTGGGCGGCCTTATCACCGGTGCCCTGTGCGCAGCCGCCATTGCCTACGCGCCCCGCGGCCCGCGGCGCAACATCCTGCAGGCCGGAGGGCTGGCGCTGGCTCTGGTCCTGCTGGCCGTGGCTTCCTGGTACCGGGTGCTCGTGGCATCCTGACCGCTTCTTACGGCCTTCTGGTACGGTTCCTCCCCGCAATGCCCCTGCTTTCCGAAGCGGGGGCATTTTTTGTGTCCGCTGGCCGCGGCTCGGTACACACACAGCCGGTGAGTTTTCCACAGCGGTTATCCACACTGTTAATAACTTACACGGATGTAAGTCACAGGCCAGCCCCCTGAATCCCGGCCTTCCGGCCTGCCTCTGGTCCGCGTGGACGTTTTCTTCCACACTTGTGGATAACTGGGACGCCTACTGCTGTGGTTAAGTGGACAACTTCACCCAAACCTCGCCGCAGTGGGGTGTCCTGGGCATAAACAGGCACCTGAACGTCCGTGAAGGGAATTAGCAAGCGTCCTTTCAACAGGGTTATTCACACTGTTAATAACGCGCAGAGGTGTAAGTCATAGGTTTAGAAGCTCCACAACGCCTACATGCTGGCGATTACGCTGACGATGCCCACAAGTTTTCCCCAACTGTGGATAACTTGTGGGTAGTCGCCTGTTGCTAAGTGGATAACCTTCCGCCTGCCCGCAGCACGCCCCCTGTAGTCTCTGACTGACAGCCGCGGGGGTGAACCCGTCCGACCGCAAGGAGCACTGACGTGAGTACCCACAGCCACATCTTTCTGGACAAGCACCACCCGGCAGCGTGGCGGGCGCTTAACGGCTTGGGGCTGAAGGCCAAGGAAGCAATGCTGGAGGCTGGCATGGACTCGAAGCTCGTTGAACTGCTCAACGTCCGCATATCGCAGATCAACGGCTGCGCGTATTGCCTCGACATGCACGTCGCTGATGCCGTCAAGGGCGGTGAATCCACGCAGGGCCTGGCCGTCTTGCCCGCCTGGCGGGACACCGCGGTGTTTGAGGACCACGAGCGTGCGGCGCTGGCCTTGGCCGAGAGCATCACGGTTCTCCCGGACGCGCGCACGCGCGAGCTGGAGGACGCCTACGCGCGGGAGCACCTCACCGACGAGCAGTACTCAGCCGTGAGCTGGCTGGCCATCGCGATGAACGCCTTCAACCGCGTGTCTATCACCAGCCAGCATCCTGTCCGGCCTCAAGAGGGCTGAAGACCAGGGTTTTCCACAGTCATTTCCACAACTGTTAATAACTTGGAAAATGCAAGTTTGGCCATCTTGGCGCCGCCAGCCGGGCGCTCAGTGTCTTTTCCCTGGGCTGCGGTCGGCGGAGTTATCAACACTGTGGATATCTTTACCAACATGTGTGGACCGGCGGATTCAGGGGCCGGTCCTGCGCCCTGCAGCGGTCCTGAGCCGGCAGCGCTGGCAGCGCAGCAGCAGTCAGGCCCAGACGCCGGAGGTTCCCCTGCGGTGGCTGTTCACCAGGTGCGTGTCCACCATGCCGATGGCTTCCATCAGGGCGAACATGGTGGTGGGCCCCACGAAGGCGAAGCCCTTCTTCCGCAGCGCCTTGGAGAGGGCGATGGACTCGGGGGACGTGGTGGGCACGTCGGCGTATGTGACGGGGGCAGGGGTCGAGATTGGCTGGAACGTCCAGACAAAGTCAACGAGGCCGCCCTCGTCCCGCAGCGCGATGGTGGCCCGGGCATTGGTGATAGCGGCACGGATCTTAAGACGGTTGCGCACGATGCCGGGATCCTGAAGGAGGCGCTCGACGTCGGCCTCGGTGAAGGCGGCCACGGTTTCGGGATGGAAGTTGTCGAAGGCCGCACGGAAGGCGGGGCGTTTGCGCAGGATCGTGGCCCAGGACAGGCCCGCCTGGAAAGCTTCGAGGCTGATGCGCTCGTAAAGGCCCTGCTCGTCCCGGACGGGCAGGCCCCACTCAGTGTCGTAATACTCGCGCAGAAGAGGATCCGTGGAGGCCCACAGCGGACGTGCCAGGCCATCCTCGCCGATGATGATGCCTTCTGCGGTCATGGGCGTCGGTTCAGGAGCGCCAGCGCGTGGTCATCAGGAAGCCGACGATCGCAATGCCAAACCCGGCCAGGATGTTCCAGGACTCCCATGCCTGCACAGGCAGCTGGCCCTCGCTGATGTAGAAGGTGATGATCCAGAGCAACCCTATGATCATCAGGCCGAACATGACCGGCTTGAACCAGACGGGGTTCGGCTTGTAAGCCTCGGTGGAAACGGGCTCGGCCGGGCGGGCAGTCTTCTTACGTGGCTTTGACTCGGGCACATGTCCTCCTTGGCGGCTGAATCAAGAGGATGGACCGGGGCTTGATATCCTGCTGGAAGGGGATAGCCGGCGGTCTGCACACTCTTGGTCAGGTCTGAAGTCTTACTAGCAGCCAATTCTAGCTGTAGTTCAGTCCGCGCCGGTGCCCCGCAACCGCCTTGGAGGAGATCGCGTGGTACTGCAGGAGAAGGTGGCGGCAACCGCCAAGCCGGTGACCGGCGTCGTAATCCTGCGGAAGGCCGTCCAGATCTTCGGCGAGCTGCTCATCACCGCCGGCATAGTGCTGCTCCTGTTTGTCGCGTGGCAGCTTTGGTGGACCAACGTGGAGTCCGATGCCAAGCAAACCGCCGCGGTCAAGGACTTTGCCAGGGACCTGGGTGGTCCGGTGGCCCCCGCGCCCACACCTGCCGCGACGGGCGGCACGGCCGCTTCCGGCCCGAAGGACTACGGAGCGCCAGTGGTGGGAGAAGCCCCCGGGCACGGCGGAACCATCGGGATTATGTTCATCCCCCGGTTCGGGGAGAACTACACCCGGCCCATTGTCGAGGGCACCAGCGCGGACGTCCTGGACACCCTGGGCCTCGGCCACTACGGCAACACCTCCATGCCCGGCGCCGTGGGTAACTTCGCCGTGGCGGGCCACCGGCAGACGCACGGCGCCGTGCTGGACAATATCCACACGCTGGTTCCCGGGGACAAGATTTATGTCCAGACGCGGGACGGTTACTACGTCTATGTCTTCCGCAACAACCGCATTGTTCTGCCGAGCGAAGCCGAGGTCCTCCTCCCGGTGCCCAACCAGCCCGGAGTGCGCCCCACCGAAAGCCTTCTCACCATGACCAGCTGCAATCCTCGCTTCGGCTCCGAGGAACGGATCATCGCTTACTCGGTGCTGGACCGCTGGCAGCCGGCGTCGGCGGGGCCGCCCGCCGAGATCGCAGCCCAGGTGGCACGCGCACGAGGAGAAGGCTAGGCATGTACGGCTGGATTTTCCGTCATCTCCCCGGCCCGCTCTGGCTCCGTGTCCTCACGTCGGTGCTGCTGGCTGCCGGCGCCGTGTTCCTGATGGTCGAGTTCCTTTTCCCCTGGATGTCCCAGTTCACCCAATTCACCGACTCAACGATTGGTGCGCCAAGAAACCCATGAGTACAGCAAAGATTCTCGTCGTGGACAACTACGACAGCTTCGTCTACACCCTGGTGGGCTACCTCCAGGAGCTGGGCGCCGAGACAACAGTGGTCCGCAATGATGATGTGACCCTCGCCGAGGCGATCGAAATGGCGGAAACGCGCGACGGCATACTCATCTCGCCCGGCCCGGGTTCGCCGTCCGAAGCGGGGGTCTGCATCGAGCTGATCCGTTGGTGCGGGGAGAAAACGAAGCCGATGTTTGGCGTCTGCCTCGGGCACCAGGCACTTGCGGAGGCGTACGGCGGAACGGTGACCCATGCCCCGGAGCTCATGCACGGCAAGACCTCCCTGGTCCAGCACGACGGGGCCAGCGTTTTTGCCGGGCTGCCGTCCCCCGTGACGGCCACGCGCTACCACTCCCTGGCTGCCGTCCGGGACACGATTCCGGAGATCCTGGAGATCACGGCGGAAACCGCCAGCGGCGTCATCATGGGGCTGCAGCACCGCACCGCGCCGCTGTGCGGTGTCCAGTTCCACCCCGAGTCCGTGCTGACCGAGGGCGGCTACCAGATGCTTGGCAACTGGCTCGAGTCGCTTGGCGTGAAGGGTGCGGCCGAACGGGCAGCCAAGCTCAGCCCCCTTATCCAGCACTAGCCGGGGCCGGCACCAGAGCGAAGTAAAGGACCAGACAGCTTGCGGCTGTCTGGTCCTTTACTGATTCACGCGGAGGGCTCTACTTGCCCTTGGTGGGGCTCGGCGTCGGGGTCGGCGTCGGGGTGGGTGCGGGCGCCGGAGCCGGGGCCCTGGCCACCGTCACGGTGATGGCCTTGCCCTGCTCCACGAGCGAGTTGATCGGATCGCTCTGGCCGGTCACCTTGCCCGGCTGGACCTGGGAGTTCTCCGCCTCACTGATGACGGCAACCAGGCCGAGCTCCTTGAGCGCTGCCTCGGCCTCGGCACGGGTCATGCCGCGAAGCTCCGGCATGACCACCTTGCCTGTGGACACCAGGATCTCAACGGTGCTCCCCACCGCCACCTGCTGACCCGGCGCCGGCTTGGTGGTGATCACCAGGCCCGCCGGAACAGTGGCGCTGTTGGCCATGGTGGTGGACGGCGCGCCCACCAGTCCCGCCTGACGCAGGATGTCCCGGGCTGCCGCTTCCGTCCGTCCCGGCAGCGTCTCCGGGATCTTGACGGCACTGGGGCCTGAAGAGATGTTCAGGACTATTTCCGAGTCCGGTTCCAGCGACGATCCCGCCGGCGGCGCGGTGCCAATGGCGGTGCCCTTGGCGATCGCGTCGTGCTGCACCCGCTTGATCTGTGGCCGCAGCTTCGCGTCGTAGAGCGTCTGCAGCGCCTCTGATTCGGAAAGCTTCTCGACCGAGGGAATCGCGACGCGTGCCGGTTCGGCAGGCGGCTGGTTGAGGAAGTTGTAGAACCACAGGCCGCCGCCGGCCAGCACCAGGAGCGTGAAGAGCACGAATGTCGTAATCCAGGCCCGACGGCGGGACTTCTGTAAGCCCGATCGCTGCCGTTCGCGGGGCAGGCCCAGCGGAAGTTCATCGTGCTCGGCCGTCTCGTAGACCGCCGCGGCATCGGCCGGCAGCACGGACGCATCATCGTCCATGTCCCGGGTACGGCGCAGGCGGCCCACGGGAGCGTCGTCGAGGAAGCTGGCTCCGGTCATGGAAAACGCTTCGGTGGGCGGCGTGCGGTGCGGCTCAGGAATGTCATTGGGGTCCGTCGGCGCTTCGCTTGGCGACAATGCCGGAACGGCGATCCCGTTGTTAGCGGCCCGCAGCGCACGGCGGAAGGCCGCGGCGTCCTGGAAACGGTCCGCACGGTTCTTCTGCAGCGCCTTTTCCAGCACGCTGTCCAGCGCTCCGGAGATCTGATGGTTGAAGTTGCTGGGTGGTTCCGGCTTCTCGCGGACATGCTGGTACGCCACAGATACGGGGCTTTCACCCACGAAGGGCGGGCGGCCGGTCATAGTTTCGTACAGCAGGCAGCCTGCCGAATACAGGTCGCTGCGGGCGTCCACTGCTTCGCCGCGCGCCTGCTCCGGCGACAGGTACTGGGCGGTGCCCACCACCGCCTGGGTCTGGGTCATGGTCGCGGAGGAATCGGCCACCGCGCGGGCAATGCCGAAGTCCATGACCTTGACCATGTCCGAGTTCGCGCAGTACATCACATTCGCAGGTTTAATGTCCCGGTGCACGATGCCGGCCTTGTGGCTGTATTCCAGTGCAGACAGGACACCCAGGGTGTACTCCACGGCCTGGTCAATGGTGATGTCACCGGCCCTGATCAGGTCCCGGAGAGTCTTGCCCGCCACGAACTCCATGACGATGTAGGGAACGCGGACCTGGTCATGCGCGTCGCCCGGCACGGTGTGTTCGCCCGTGTCGTAGATGGCCACGATCGACGGATGGTTCAGGGCTGCGACGGCCTGGGCCTCGCGCTTGAACCTGGCCTGGAACTGGGGGTCCCGGGCCAGGTCCGGGCGGAGCAGCTTGATGGCGACCGTCCGGCCCAGCCGGGTGTCCAGGCCACGGTGCACATCGGCCATGCCCCCGCGGCCGATGAGTTCCCCGAGTTCATAGCGTCCGTTCAGGACGCGCTGACTGGTCACCGGGATGTTGTCTTCCCGGTGTGACGGAGTTCGCGGCGTGGTCACGGCTTATGGTCCGGTCGGCGAGCCGCTTGGCGTGGGCGTGGACGAGGGGGTGGGGATCAGCGCCTCGGACAGGTGGTAAGTCACGACAGTGCCGGCGTCGACCTCCCGGCCGCTTTGGGGCTCGGAACGGACGAAGGTTCCGGCGTCCTGGCCGGGATCGCCGGGCTCGTCGGCACCCTTTTGCCAGCGCAGACCGGCTTTTTCGATGGCTGACTGGACTTCGGACTCGCTGCTGCCCGTGCTGATGTCCGGGACGGCGATCTGCTTCGGTCCCTTGGAATACGTGACCTTTACGGTGTCGCCGGCCTGCAGCGGGCCGGACGGGTTGAGGTCCGTGACAGTGCCTGGTGTGGCGGCGTTGAAGACTTCATCGCCGTTGACCTTGAGCCCGAGCGCGATCAGTTCGGCGCGGACCTCGCTGTACTGCTTGCCGAGGTACGCGTCCGGAATGACGTTGATGGCCGCGGGAGTGGACTGCGTCGGCTTCGGCGTCGGTGTCGGTGTGGGCGTCGGCGTCTCCGACGTCTGGGTGGGCGTGGGGGTGGAACTGGTGCTCACACTGCGGCTGGGTGTGCTCGACGTGGTGGCGGCAGGGCTCTGGCCCGGGAACAGGAAGCCGCCCTGGCTCAGAAGGATGCCGGCGACGACGAACAGCACCAGCAGGATCAGGGCGATCAGCGGCCAGGTCCACGGGCTGCGCTTCCGCCGCTCGGGCTCATCGGCGGGTTCGCCGTCGTACGGTGCTGCGTACTGGTCCTCTTCTTGGTCCCAACTGCGCTCGGCGGCCAGGGCATCGGCACGCGACAGCGTGCTCCCCGCCCGCGTGGGGGCCGCATCGGTGGGGTTCCCGGCGGCCGCAGCCGCGGCTCCGCCAGCGGCAGCTCCCGCGGCTGCCGCGCCGAGCACGGGCAGCGCGGAGGTGGCCGCCGCCGGGCTCTTCTCCGAGCCGATCACGCCGGTTGGTGCCGTGGCGATATTCACCGGGGCCGTCATGGCGCCGGTGCCCCCTTCGTACAGGAGCATGCCGGGGACGGCGGCGTGGGCTGCCGGGATGTCACCGTTGCGGATGGCCTCGGCTGCCTCGGCCAGTTTGATGGCGTTGGCCGGGCGGTTCTTCGGATCCTTGGCCAGCATGGACATTAGTAGCGCCCGGACCGGCTTGGACAGCGACTCAGGCAGGGGCGGCGGCGCATCGTTGACCTGGGCCAGGGCGATGGCAATCTGGGATTCGCCGGAGAACGGCCGGTGCCCGCTGAGGCACTCGTAGCCGATGACGCCGAGCGAGTAGATGTCCGAGGCGCCGGTTGCGGTCTGGCCGGTGGCCTGTTCGGGGGCGAGGTACTGGGCGGTGCCCATGACCTGGCCGGTCTGGGTCAGCGGCACCTGGTCCGCCAGGCGCGCGATGCCGAAGTCGGTGACCTTGACCCGCCCGTCCGGGGTGATGAGCAGGTTTCCGGGCTTGATGTCACGGTGCACCAGGCCCTGGGCGTGGGCCACGGACAGTGCCCGCGCCGTCTGCGCCATGATGGACAGCGTCCGGTCCGGTGAGAGCACCTGCTCGTGCTCGATGATGCTGCTCAGCGGCTGCCCGGGGACCAGCTCCATCACCAGGTAGGCGGAGCCTTCCTCCTCGCCGTAGTCGAAGACGTTGGCGATGCCCACGTGGTTGAGGAGCGCGGTGTGGCGGGCTTCGGCGCGGAACCGCTGGAGGAAGCCGGGGTCGCCCGTGTACTCCTCTTTGAGCACCTTGATGGCCACGATCCGGCCCAGGATCTGGTCCTTGGCCTTCCAGACTTCACCCATGCCGCCGATCGCGATACGCGTGGTCAACTGGAATCTGCCGCCGAGGGTGATTCCCGATGTAGGCCTCACTTATTCAACACCGCCTCAAAAATCTTCTTTGCGTTCGGACTGGTTAGCTGTGCTCCGGTGCTGATGTCCACACCCTGCATGACGACGGTGACGGACACTTGCGGATCGTTAGCCGGGGCGAACCCCGTAAACCAAGAGTTGTTCAGGCCGTTCCCGAGCTCGGCGGTGCCGGTCTTGCCGGCGACCTCGACGCCGGGGACGGCGGCGCCGGAGCCGATGCCCTCGCTGACCACGCTGGTCATCCAGTCGGTGATCTGTCCGGCGATCTCCGGCGTCGTCGAGGTTCGCAAAGCCGCCGGCTTCGGTTCGTCGATCACACGGAGGTCCGGGGAACGTACGGCCTTGATCAGGTTCGGCGCCATCTGCACTCCGCTGTTGGCAATGGCCGAGGTCATCAGCGCGATCTGGAGCGGCGTCGCACGGACGTCGCGCTGGCCGATGGCGGACTGCGCCAATCCGGCGTCGTCGAGGTCCGAGGGGAAGACGCTGGGGGCGTAATCCAGCTTGAGCTGGTCGCCGAGGTCTGAATTGAAGCCGAACTTGCTGGCCTGCTGGGCTATCGCGTTTTCCCCGAGATCGCGGGCAATACTGGCGAAGGGCGTGTTGCATGACTGCTGCAGCGCGAACGCGAAGCTCGCTGTGTTCCGGGTGTAGCAGTTGCCGCCGGCGTAGTTGGGCAGCTGGTACTGGATGCCCGGGAAGCTCATCTGGGCCGGGTTGGGCAGCACGCTGTCGGCGTTGTACTTGCCCGACTTCAGGGCTGCTGCCGTGTCCACCAGCTTGAAAACCGAGCCCGGTGCCAGCAGGGCGCCCGTGGGGCCGCTGACCGAGGGGTTCAGATTGACGCCCGGGACCTTGATGGCCTCGTTGTAAGCGGCCTGCTCCTTGGCGACGTCCTGGGTGGCGATGAGGTTGGGATCATAGGACGGTTTGCTGACCATGGCGAGGATGTTGCCCGTCTTGGGATCGGTCACGACGATCGACCCCCGCTGGCCGTCCGGGATGAGGTCGTACGCCAGCTTCTGGATCTTGGGGTCAATGGTCAGCTCGACGGACGCGCCCTTGGGCTGGTTGCCCAGGAAGAGCTGCCCGATCCGGTCGAAGAACAGCTGGTCCGAACTTCCGGCCAGCTGGGCATCCATGGCGCTTTCGAGGCCGGTGACCCCGTAGCTCCGGGAGAAGTATCCCGTCAGCCCCGCGTACAGGTCAGGCTGGTTGTACCGGCGCTGGAACTTGCAGGATTCATTGCCCGGGACGGATTCGGCGATGGCGGAGCCACCCACGAGGATCGCCCCCCGGTCATTGCAGTAGTTCTGCAGTATGGCTCGCCTGTTCCACGGATTGGCCTTGAGCTCGTCCGCACCCACCACCTGGACGTAGCTGATCGCACCGAAAATCAGGGCGAACATGGCGATCGCGGCGATCCATGAATGTCGAATGGCCTGGTTCACAGGTGTTTCACCGCCTCGGTGGGAGCGTCTGGGAGAGTCTGTGTGGTGTTCCGGTCCTGCCGGCTTCCTGCGGCTGTCACCGGCACCGGCTTCTGCGCCTCAGGTGTGCGGCCGGGCTGCATTGGTGAGGTGTCCACCGGGCCGCGGGCCGTGTGCGAGATCATCAGCAGCAGGCCAACGATGATCCAGTTGGCCAGCAGCGAGGAGCCACCAGCGGCCAGGAACGGCGTGGTGAGGCCGGTCAGCGGAATCAGCCGCGTGACGCCGCCGATCACCACGAAGCACTGCAGGGCCACCGCGAAGGACAGGCCGCAGGCGAGGAGCTTGCCGAAGGCGTCGCGGGTGCCGAGGGCCGCACGGAAACCGCGGGTGAAGAGCAGCAGGTACATCATCACGATGGCGAAGAGGCCGATCAGGCCCAGCTCCTCGCCGAAGGAGGCGATGATCATGTCGCTGTTGGCGAACGGCACCAGATTGGGCCGGCCCTGTCCGAGGCCGGTGCCCACGAGTCCGCCGCTGGCCATGCCGAACAGGCCTTCGACGATCTGGCCGCTGCCGCCGGGGGAACGGCCGAAAACTTCCTCCGTGAAGGCATTGAGCCAGCTGTCGATGCGCAGGCCAACGTGCGAGAAGACCTTGGACGCCACGAAGCCGCCGCCGAGGATCAGGGTGAGGCCGATGACCACCCAGCTGATGCGGCTGGTGGCCACGTAGATCATCACGATGAACAGGCCGAAGAACAGCACGGACGACCCGAGGTCGCGCTGGAAGATCAGCACGCCGATGCTCACGAGCCAGGCCGTGATCATGGGACCCATGTCCTTGAACCGGGGGAACTGCATGGGGCCGATCTTGCGGCCGGCCAGCATGATGAGGTCGCGGTTCGAGGAAAGATACCCGGCAAAGAATATGGCGAGGGTGATCTTGGCGACCTCACCAGGCTGAAACGTCATCGGACCGAGGCGAATCCAGACCCGGGCGCCGAGGATTTCGCCTGCGGAGATGCCGGGGACCAGCGGAAGTATCAGGAGCAGGGCGCTGACGGCCAGGGAAATGTAGGTGAAGCGGCGCAGGACACGGTGGTCCTTGAGGAACCAGATCACGGCGATGGCAACGGCCATGGCGATGACGGTCCAGCGCAGCTGATTGTTGCCGGTGTCTTCCCCCGGAGCGTCGAGCCGGTGGATCATCGCCAAGCCGAGGCCGTTCAGGGTAACGACCAGCGGAAGTATTACCGGATCGGCATACTTAGCCCGGAGCCGGAGGACCACATGGAACACCAGGGACGCGACAGCGAGCAGGCTGGACTGGAACCAGAAGTCCGTGTCCAGTGAGGTCTGTTCGTCGATGCTGATCAGTGCATTGGCGCCGATGCTGACCGACAGGGCGAGTACGAGCAACAGCAGTTCCACGTTGCGCCGGGGTTTGGGCATGGTGTCGGCGTGGCTCATTGGCCCCCCTCACAGGTTGCGGTTGGGGTGGGTACGGCCGAGGCTCCGGCTGTTGCAGTTGGCGTTGCCGTCGACTTGGCGGTTGTGCTCGCCTTCGGGGGCGTGGCTGATGGCTTCGGGGTGGCGGAGGCCTTGGCCGTGGCTGATGCCGTAGCCTTCCGCGAGGCCGAGGCCGAGGCCGAGGCGGTGGCAGTCGGAGATGGAGTCAGGCACTCATCCGAGGGTGCGGTGCTTCCCGTGCGCTCAAGGTTCTTGACGATCCGCTGGGCATCGTACAGATCCCGCGCGGGGACGGTCTGGCGGACCCGCTGCTGCGAGAACTGGGGCAGCGAATCCATCCGGATGTCCGTGACCGCTTCCAGGGTAGAGAGCTGGACGGGGCCGAGGCGCTGGGAGACGCCGTTGAAGATGGCCACCCGCTGATCGAATTCACCGATGTAGTAGCGCGTCTGGGTCCAGGCGTAACCGAGCCAAAGCCCGACGGCGAGGACCAGGAGTGCGGCGCCCGCAATTCCCAGGGTGAGCCAGCGGCGTGGACGCCTCACGGGCATGAATTCCTCGGCCACCTCGCGGGCGTGGTCTGACTTGTGCGTCAGGACGGTTGCCGCGCGGCGCGCGACGGTGCGGCCAGCAATGGTGGGGATGGAACCGGTCTCGGCAGCAGCGACGGCGGCGCCGACGAGGATGTGGGGCCGGGAGGACAGCTCCTCGCGCAGTACCTCCGCGGACAGGTGTTCACCCAGGTGGGGATCGGTGCTGGTGGACGGCTCGTTCGACGGCGGGTTGCCGGCGCCGTCACCCGTGGCGTCGGGCTCGGATGTCCGATCAGGCCCGGAGCTGCCGGACGCGGGATCTGCTGCGGGAACCGCGGCCGGCGGGGCGGGAGGAAATGTGGATCCAGGCTTCGAATCACTTGGCCCCGAATCGGCGGCTACGGAACCCGGGGCAGCGGATGGCTCTGCCGGGGCCGCAGCCTTCGTCCCGGTAATCGCTTCCGGTTGTCCGGCGTCAGGGACGATTTCGACGGCGGCCGTGCTGACGTCGTCGGGCGTTTCCTCCACGATTTCCACCATGACAACGGTGACGTTGTCCGGCGCGCCCGCCTCCAGGGTGAGGTCAACGAGCGTCTCGACGCATTCGCTCAGATCCGGCGTTTCCCGCACGGTGCGCTCCACGACATGGCCCGCAACGTAATTCAAACCGTCGGAGCAGAGCAGCCAGCGCTCTCCGGGCTGCACATCGATGGTGGCGAGGTCCAGTTCGGGGCTCGCATCGACGTCACCGAGGACGCGCATCAGGACGTTCTTGTGCGGATGGGTTTCCGCTTCTTCGGGGCGCAGCCGGCCCTCGTCGATGAGGCGCTGGACGAACGTGTGGTCGATGCTGATCTGTTCGAACTCGCCGTCGCGCAGGCGGTAGGCGCGGGAGTCGCCGATGTGGGCGAAATGGAGCTTGCCCTCGGCCAGCAGCAGGGCGGTCACGGTGGTGCCCATGCCCGCCAGCTTGGGATTGATGTGAACGAGTTCCGAGAGCAGCGAGTTGGCGGTCTGGATCTCGTCGGCCAGCACGGTGCCGGCGTCGTCATCGTAGTCGTCGGTGTCCAGGTGGATCATGTCCAGGACAGTGGCGGCGGAAGCAACATCGCCGCCGGCGTGGCCGCCCATGCCGTCCGCCACGACGGCCAGGTGCCGCCCCACGTAGGCGGAGTCGTCGTTCTTCGCGCGGATGCGGCCGACGTCGGAACGCGCCGCATAGCGCAGGATAAGGGGCCGAGGCGAGGCTGGCACCTCGCCCGCGGGCATGTCCGGAGCGGCCATGTCTACGGCCTCAATTCAATGACCGTCTTGCCGATTCTCACGGGTACACCAAGGTCCACGGGCAGGGCCCTGGTGAGCTGCTGGTCGGCCAGATAGGTGCCGTTGGTGGAGCCGAGGTCTTCGATGAACCAGCGGCTTCCCTGCGGAAAGAGCCGGGCGTGCCTGCCGGAAGCGTAGTCATCCTCGAGTACCAGTGTGGCCTCCTGCGCGCGTCCCAGCAGGATGGGGCTGGCAGCCAGTGGGACCGTGCGGCCCTTGAGCGGGCCTTCGGTGACGAGCAACTGGCGGGCCTGCTGCTTTGCCGGCGCGGGGGCCGGTTCGGCGAGTTCCGGGTTCTTCCGCACCTGTCGTGCCGTGGGGGCGCCGGTGGCCGCCTTGCGTCCAATCATGAGATCGCGCCGCATGGCGGAGACGATGCTGAAGATGAGAACCCAGAGAAGAAGCAGGAACCCAAAGCGCAGGGCTGTGATAGTCAGTTCGCTCATTGGCGGCCGCCACTGTTGGCGGGCAGGAGGCGGAAGATGATTTTGGTCCGTCCCATCGTGATGGTGGAGCCGTCGGTGAGCTCCATGCTGCCGGCCACTTTGTGTCCATTGACGTAACTGCCGTTGGTGGAGCCCAGGTCGACGGCGGTGGTGGTGCCGCCGTGGGTCTGGATTTCCAGATGCCGGCGGGAGACTCCGGTGTCGTCCACCAGGATGTCAGCCTCTGATGAACGGCCCAGGACGACTGAGGGCGCATTGAGTGAATAGCGCTGTCCGTCGATATCCAGGACAGGCTGCAGGCGGACTGGCTGGCGGCTTGGCGCTGCCGGCACGTTAGCCCGCGGAGCAGCCGGCGCGGCCGGCGCTGAACCGGAGGACTTCTCGGTTTTGGAGGTTATCTCGAAGTCGCCGGCCCGGTGGGATTCGTCCCGGCGGAAAGAAATGCGGACGGGCCCCTGGAGGATGTAGCCCTGGCTGCGGACATGGTTGATCACGACGTCGCAGAGTTCCTCGGCCAGGGGAGTTCCCCATTCCTGGGCGCGCTGAAAATCCTCGTCACTCAGGAGCACGTCGAAGATGTTGGGCACCAAGGTGCGTCCGGCGGCGATGGTGATGGCCTTGTGGTCCACTTCGCGGCGGAGGCGGCTCGCGATTTCCACGGGCTCAACCTGGGCTTTGGAGCCGGTGGAGAAGACGCCGCGGACGGCCTTTTCAATGCCGCGTTCGACCTTGTCCAGCAAACCCATGGTCCTCTCCTTTCCTTGCTGCTGAGGGACAGCACGTCCCGTGGAACTCATTCTGGCGATGCGGTCACAACAAAACACCGTGCCCGCCGGAAGCGGGCCCCTATGTATCCGATACTACTTGCCACGTCTGCGAAAGACCTTAATCCACAACGCGCCGGGAGCCCGATTCGTTCACGTTTCCCCAGCGGATGTGGGAGCGATCACAGGTTGGAACCTTGCCTCCGTGGTGGCATTGGGGGCCTTCGCAACCGTGGCACTGCCGGGAGAATCATGCTGCAAGGCGGCTGCGAAGCCCCGATTAGGAATTTGCGGGGAATGTCCGTTATGCTTGATCTCGCTGCTTTCACGAGGTGCACAACCGGATTCCGGTTGGGCTGAGTGGAAGAAGTTGCGCGCGAGTGGCGGAACGGCAGACGCGCTGGCTTCAGGTGCCAGTGTCCGAAAGGGCGTGGGGGTTCAAATCCCCCCTCGCGCACGCATCAGAACCCCGGGAAATCAATGATTTCCCGGGGTTCTTTCTTGTTTCAGCGGCTGTTAACGGGCAGCCAGCGCGGCGTTGACGAGCTTGGCGAGTTCCGATGCCGCGCTTGCGGTCCCCGTCTTCGAGTGCAGCTTACTCTCTCTTAAAACGCCTCGGGGCGGGTGCCGGAATTCCGACACCCGCCCCGAGGGCTCAGGACACTGACTGGTAACGCTGGACGGCCTACCTCGCTGTTGACGGCTCCAGCCCTGCTGCGCCCGGCGCCGATGCCTTCTCAGCAACGTCTGAGGCTGGTTTCCGCTCCTTGAGGAAGTACACCAGAATTGCTGCCACCGTCGATGCCGCCGCCAGGGCGAAAAGGCCAGGGACCACGCTTCCGGTCTGCTCCTTGATGATGCCGAACCCGAACGGTGCCACGAAACCGCCGAGGTTGCCCAGGGAGTTGATGATGGCGATGGCGGGGGCCAGGACCAGCGGGTGCAGGGTCGACTGCGGGATGGTCCAGAACAGCGGTGATGCGCTCTTGAAGCCCATGGCTGCGACGGCGAGGAACACCAGGGCGAGGACCGGGGAGGCGAGGGCTGCTGCGAGCGTGCCGACGGCGGCCACGAGGAGTGCGGCGACCAGCAGCGGGCGCTTGGATTTTGCCTTGTCCTGCCACTTGGCCGCGAAGTACATGGCGAAAACGGCGCACAACCAGGGGATGGAGGAGAGGAAGCCGACGCTTAGGTCCGTGGTGCCGGGGATCTGCTTGACGATGGTGGGCAGCCAGAACGTGTTCGCGTAGATGGAAAGCTGCACCGAGAAGTAGATGCCGCACAGCAGGAGAATCTGCGGGTTCAGGAGCATCTTCCAGCGGTTGACCTTGCCGCCGTCGGCCTTGGCATGCTGGGCGTCCTCCTGGGCGATCGTTGCGGTCAGAGCCGACTTCTCGACGGCGGTGAGCCACTTGGCGTCCTGGATCTTTGCATCGAGGAAGAAGAACACGGTGATGCCGACGACGACCGAGAGCACTCCCTCGAACCCGAATAGCCACTGCCAGCCGCGCAGGCCCAGGACGTCGTGCAGGCTCAGGAGCAGGCCGGCGATGGGGCCGGACAGGGCGGCTGCCACCGAGGATCCGGCGATGAAAACGGCGGTCGCCTTGCCGCGCTGGCCGGCGGGCACCCAGCGTGCGAAGTAGAAGATGACGGCCGGGAAGAAGCCGGCTTCCGCGGCACCCAGCAGGAACCGCAGAACGTAGAACATTGTCTCGTTCTGAACGAACGCCATCAGGAAGGACACAATGCCCCAGCTGATCATGATCCGGGTCAGCCAGATCTTGGCGCCGTACTTCTCCATCATCACGTTGCTCGGAAGCTCGAATATGGCATACGCGATGAAGAACAGCCCGGCGCCGAAGCCGTAGGCCGCTGCACCGATACCGACGTCAGCCTGCAGATGGTCCTGGGCGTAGCCGATGTTGGACCTGTTCAGCTGGTTGCACACGAGCATGACCAGCATGATGGGCAGCACGCGCCGGAAAAACTTCTTCATGGCCGAAGCCAGATCCGTGACAGCGGTGTCTACAGACTGCATGGGGGAATCCTCTTTGATAGAGCAGCAAGATCACGCTGTGGGGACTACGGGGCAGGCCGTTGTGGTCCTCGCCACAGCACCGTATTAACTGTAAGCAGTAGGTTTCATGCCCGTCCAACACGCATATTGCATGGCGTGATACCCGCAGGGAACTACTGCCCGAGCTTTCCCACCTGGTAGCGGCGCCGGACCCCGATCACAATCAGCTCGATGTCCTCCTCGTACGAGGCGTCCATCATCAGGTCCGCTGCGCCCGGCCTTCCTGGGTGGCAACGTATCCCACGGCCACGCTCATGCCTGCACCGCCGTCAGGACAGAACCTGTGGTGACATAGGAACGCAGGTTGGCGAGGGTCAGTCCCGGCCATGTCGGCCCTGTGTATCAAGACGGACCTGGACGTCCGTCGCGTCTCGTCCGGCCAGGCCGGGACCATCACGGTGGGTTACACGGCGATAGCCGGGCACAGTGCGCTGCCGCTGATGCTGCGCCGTGCAGCGGAGAACATGCCGAGGGTGTCCTTTGTGCTCCGGGAGCTGGTTTCAACGGACCAGATGGACGGGCTCGTGAAGGGGAACGTGGATATCGGCCTGCTGCGCCCCATCGTCGCCCGGCCCGGGGTGGTGTCGCGGCCACTGATGCAGGACCGTCTGGTGGTGGCGCTGCCCGAAGGCAGTTCTCTGCTGGGCAACATGGCGGGGCGCAAGGGTGAGCCGCTGCCGCTCGGATACCTGGACAGGCTGCCGCTGCTCATGTACTCCACCAAGGAGGCCCGCTACTTCCACGACCTGGTGCTCCGGCTGTTCGCCAGCGCGGGCGCGCACGCCAACATCACCCAGTACGCCAGCCAGGTCCCGGCGCTCCTGGCCTTCGTTCAGGCCGGCCTGGGAATGACGCTTGTTCCCGCCTCGGCCATGGCTTTTGCCCCGGCGGGCGTGGAATTCCACGAGATCGACGGGCGGAACGGCGTGCAGGAGCTGAACCGCGTGGAACTGGAGCTCGCATGGAACGAGGAGACGGCCAACCCCGCGGTTCTGAGGCTTCTAGATCTCATTGAGGCGCCTGCTTAGACCTGCTTAGCTCGCGCCCAGCGGGCCGTGATCCGGGGCGCCTATTCGCGTCCGGCCCGGAGCCTGCGCCGCGAGTTGGCCAGGTGATTGCGCATCGCTGCGGAGGCCCCTGCTCCGTCGCTTTCCGCTATGGCGGCAAAGATGGACCCGTGTTCGTGCACAACCTGTTCGAAGTGGTCCCGTATGTAATGCTCAACGCCGGTCATCAGCCGGGTGCGCGGCATGGCGATCATGGTCTGGCCGAGGGAGGCAAGACAGTCCGTATAGAAGGGGTTTCCCGACGCTGCCGCAACGGCCTTGTGAAACTCAAAGTCAGCCTTCATCGCGTGGGCAGGGTGCTCGCCGCTGTCCGTGAACTCGGACAGCGCCTGCCGCATGGCGTTCAGCTGCCGCTCTGTGCGGTTTCCGGCCGCTAGCGCGGCCGCTTCGGTTTCGACTCCGATTCGGAATTCCAGCAGGTGCAGCCGGTCCTCGGCGGTGACCACAGCCCTGGTGGGCTGGCCCGACGTCGGACCCGCCGGGGGCGGGGTCAGCGCAAAGCTGCCCCGCCCACGTTCGGTTTCCACGAGACCCTCTGCCTGGAGCCGCGTGAGCGCGGACCGGACGACGGTCCGGCTGACGCCGAACTCGCCGATGAGGGTGTTCTCGCTCGGAAGCTTCTCACCGGGCTGAATGACGCCGTCGACGATGCGGGTGCGAAGATCGGCGGCGAGGTCCGCGGTCAGGTTCCGGCTCATGGATTCTAGGTTACGCGCCGAATTCCACGGTCTCGGTGGTCCACGCGCGGGCCTGATCGCTGAGGCTGACGCCGAGGCCCGGGCGGTCCGGAACGATCATGCGGCCGTCCTTCGTTTCGAGGCGCTCGTTGAACAGCGGGTCCAGCCAGTCGAAGTGCTCCACCCATGGTTCGCGCGGGTAGGCGGCGGCCAGGTGCAGGTGGATTTCCATCGCGAAGTGCGGTGCCAGGCCCAGGCCGCGTTCGTCCGCGAGGGCAGCCAGGCGGAGGAACTGGGTGATGCCGCCGACGCGCGGGGCGTCGGGCTGGATGATGTCGCAGCCGTTGGCGGCGATGAGGCCCTTGTGCTCGGCCACGGAGGCGAGCATTTCGCCGGTGGCGATGGGGGTGTCCAGGACCTGGGCGAGGTGGGCGTGGCCCTCGAAGTCGTAAGCGTCCAGCGGCTCTTCGATCCAGATGAGGTTGAATTCTTCGAGCTGGCGGCCCATACGGAGTGCGGTGGCGCGGTCCCACTGCTGGTTGGCGTCAACCATGAGGGGCACGTCCCAGCCGATGTGTTCGCGGATGCCCGCCACGCGGCGCAGGTCTTCCTTGCTGTCCGGGAGTCCGACCTTGATCTTGATGCCGCCGATGCCCTCTTCGACGGACTGCGTGGCGCGGGCCTTCACCTCGTCGAGGGTGGCGTTTAGGAAGCCGCCGGAGGTGTTGTAGGTCTGGACGGAGTCGCGGTAGGAGCCCAGCAGCTTGGCCAGGGGCAGGCCGGCGCGCTTGGCCTTGAGGTCGTACAGCGCAATGTCGATGGCGGCGAGGGCCTGGGTGGCGACACCCGAGCGGCCCACGGAGGCGCCGGCCCAGAGCAGCTTGGTGTAGAGCTTGCCGATGTCGTTGGGGTCCTCGCCGATGATCCCTTCGGCAACTTCCTTCGCGTGGGCGTACTGGGCGGGGCCGCCGGCTCGCTTGGAATAGCTGAAGCCGAGGCCGGTGTGGCCCTGTTCCGTGGTGATCTCAGCGAAGAGGAAAACGACCTCAGTCATGGGCTTCTGACGGCCCGTGAACACCTTGGCATCGCTGATCGGGACGGCCAGCGGAAGGCGTGCAGTGGACAATTTGATGTGCCGGATGAGATCGACGGTACTCATGGGTTCTCCTTGGGAAATGGGGGCAACATCGCCCGCACACTCAGGATACAAGTAGCCTACTTGTATTACAAGTAGTGGGTCCACCCGCCGTCGTAGCACATGGAAATACGGCGCACTGTTACGGGCCCCGGCCGTAGTCTGTTTACATGCCTCGTTTTGCGCTTGATATAGACTCCGTCCCCCGTCCCGTTCGCTCCCAGTCGCTTCTGGATGCAGTGAACCACCGGGTCGTCATTGCCGATGGGGCGATGGGCACCATGCTGCAGGACCGGGAACTGTCGCTCGAGAGCGATTTCCAGGGGCTGGAAGGCTGCAACGAGATCCTCAATGACACGCGTCCGGATGTCATCGGGGACATCCACGACGCGTACTATGCGGTGGGAATCGATGCCGTCGAAACCAACACCTTCGGTGCGAACTGGTCAAATCTCTCCGACTACGGCATCGACGACCGCATTGAAGAGCTCGCCCGGAAGGGCGCAGAGATCGCCCGCGAGCGTGCGGAGGCCGCGGAAGCCGCAGACGGACGGATGCGGTGGGTCCTGGGCTCGATGGGGCCTGGCACCAAGCTCCCCAGCCTCGGGCACACCAGCTACGACTACCTCAAGCAGACCTTCGCCCTGCAGGCCGAGGGCCTCATCGCCGGCGGAGCGGATGCCTTCCTCATCGAGACGAGCCAGGACCTCCTGCAGACCAAAGCCGCGGTCAACGGCTGCAAGCAGGCGATCGTGGCCCGCGGCGTCCGGCTCCCGATCTTCGTCGAGGTGACTGTCGAGACCACCGGAACCATGCTGATGGGATCCGAGATCGGCGCGGCGCTCACCGCGCTTGAGCCACTCGGCGTCGACGCCATCGGCCTGAACTGTGCCACCGGGCCGGATGAGATGAGCGAGCACCTGCGGCACCTGTCCAAGCAGTCCTCCGTGGCGATCGCCTGCATGCCCAATGCAGGCCTGCCGGTCCTCACCGCCGACGGTGCGCACTACCCGCTGTCGCCTTCCGAACTCGCCACCTCGCACGAGCAGTTTGTGCGGGAATTCGGCCTGGGCCTCGTGGGCGGATGTTGCGGTACGACGCCGGAACACATGGCCGCCGTCGTCGAACGCCTTGCGCCCTTCCGCAGCAGCGCCGCCGTCACCAGCGGCGGGCGTGGAGCAGACGGCGGCCGCGTTCCCACCGAACGGGAAGCCGGCATCGCCTCCCTCTACCAGCACGTGAATTTCGACCAGGAATCCTCGTACCTCGCCATCGGTGAGCGCACCAACGCCAACGGTTCCAAGGCGTTCCGCCAGGCGATGCTCGAAGAGCGCTGGGATGACTGCGTCGATATCGCCCGCGAGCAAATCCGCGTCGGCGCGCACCTGCTCGATGTGTGCATTGACTACGTGGGGCGCGACGGCGTGGCCGACATCAAGGAAGTCGTCTCGCGTTTCGCTTCGGCCTCCACGCTCCCGCTGGTCATCGACTCCACCGAACCGCCCGTGCTGCAAGCCGGGCTCGAACACATCGGCGGGCGCCCCGTCATCAACTCCGTCAATTACGAGGACGGCGACGGCCCGGACAGCCGTTTCGCGCGCATCATGCCGCTCGTGAAGGAACACGGCACCGCCGTGATCGCCCTGACCATCGACGAGCACGGCCAGGCACGCACCACCGATGGCAAGGTGGCGATTGCCTCGCGCCTCGTCGAGGCCCTGGTGGGTGAATGGGGGATGCGGGTAGAAGACATCATCGTGGACTGCCTGACCTTCCCCATCGCCACCGGCCAGGAAGAGACCCGCCGGGACGGCATCGAAACTATCGAGGCCATCCGCCAGATCACCACTAAGTACCCCGGGATCCACACCACGCTCGGCGTCTCCAACGTGTCCTTTGGCCTGAACCCGGCAGCGCGCATCGCCCTGAACTCGGTGTTCCTGCACGAGGCCGTGCAGGCAGGCCTGTCCAGCGGCATCATCGACGCCGCCAAGATCGTGCCGCTCGCGTCACTGCCGGAGGAGCAGCGCCAGGTGGCGCTGGACCTCGTCTGGGACCGCCGCGAGTACGACGACGACGGCAATGTCACGTACGACCCGCTGGCGAGCATGCTGGACATGTTCGCCGGCGTCGACACCGCGGCGCTCAAGGATCAGCGCGCCGCGGAACTCGCCGCGCTGCCCACCGGGGAACGCCTGCAGCGGCGCATCATCGACGGCGAGGGCAAGGGCCTCGAAGAGGACCTCGACCTCGCACGCAGCGAGGGAATGACCCCGCTGGCCATCATCAACGACCAGCTGCTCGAGGGCATGAAGGTTGTGGGTGAGCGCTTCGGCGCCGGCGAGATGCAGCTGCCGTTCGTGCTGCAGTCCGCCGAGGTCATGAAGAACGCGGTCGCGCTGCTCGAGCCGCACATGGAGAAGTCGGACGCGTCGGGCAAGGGCACCATGGTGATCGCCACCGTGCGCGGCGACGTGCACGACATCGGCAAGAACCTGGTGGACATCATCCTCACCAACAACGGCTACAAGGTGATCAACATCGGCATCAAGCAGCCGATCGCGGACATCATCGCCGCGGCCGAGGAGCACGACGCCGACGTGATCGGCATGTCCGGGCTGTTGGTGAAATCCACCGTGGTGATGAAGGAGAACCTCGCGGAACTGCAGTCCCGGGGGCTCGCGAAGAAGTGGCCCATCATCCTCGGCGGCGCAGCCCTGACCCGCGCCTATGTGGAGCAGGACCTGGCGGGGCAGTTTGAGGGAACCGTCAGGTATGCCAAGGACGCCTTTGAGGGCCTGTCGCTCATGGAACCGCTGGTGCAGGTGGCCCGCGGCGCCGACCCCGCAGAGGTTGGCCTGCCCGCGCTGAAGAAGCGCCTCCATAAGGGAGGCCCGAAGTTCACGGTGACCGAGCCGGAAGCCATGCCCGGCCGTTCCGACGTGGCCGCCGATAACCCCGTGCCTTCGCCGCCGTTCTGGGGCACGCGCATTGTGCGCGGCGTGGCACTCCACGACTACGCGGCGTTGCTCGACGAGCGCGCCACGTTCATGGGGCAGTGGGGGCTTAAGCCCGGCCGCGGTGATGACGGCGCTTCCTACGAGGAACTGGTGGAAGTCGAGGGCCGGCCGCGCCTGCGGTACTGGCTGGACCGCATCCTCGCCGAGGGAATGCTTGATGCGTCCGTCGCGTACGGCTATTTCCCGGTGGTCTCCGAGGGGGAACAGGTGGTGGTGCTGCACCACGGGGAGGATCACGACGGCGTTCTCGGCACCGCGGGACTGCTCGCCCCCGATGGCGGCTCAGGCGGTCCGATCGGCACCGAGCGGCTGCGTTTCGACTTCCCGCGCCAGCGCCGGGACCGGCACCTGTGCCTCGCCGACTTCGTGCGCTCGCGCGAGTCGGGGCAGATCGACGTGCTGCCGGTCCAGCTGGTCACCGCCGGCTCGAAGATCGAAGAGGTGACTTCCGAGCTGTTCAAGGGGAACCACTACCGCGACTATTACGAGCTCAACGGCCTGGTCATGCAGCTCACCGAGGCTCTTGCGGAGTTCTGGCACGCGCGCATCCGCTCAGAGCTGGGCTTCGCAGCCGAGGAGCCGAAGGACAAGGCAGGCTACTTCAAGCTCGATTACCGCGGTGCGCGGTTCTCGCTCGGGTATCCCGCGTGCCCCGACATGGAGGACCGCCGCAAGGTGGTGGAACTGCTGCACCCCGAGCGGATGGGCGTGATCCTGAGCGATGAGCTGATGTTGCACCCCGAACAGTCCACCGACGCGTTCGTGTTCCACCACCCGGAGGCGAAGTACTTCAAGGTGTGAGTTGGCGCCGGTCCCTGGCCCGGGAGGATTGAGTGCGCGCGGCTTGACCGCCGGCGCTTCCGCCCGGGCTGGAGACCGGCTTCACCCGCCGGAGCGCGGCGAGGATGGCCCGCCCCACCACAGTGATTCCGACGATCGTGGTGACGGCACGCAGGGTGTCCCAGCCCGCCGTCGACGTCAAAAGCGAGTAGAGCAGGAAGCTGGAGAGATTGGTGGCCAGCGGTGCTCCGGGCACATAGGAGATGCCGGTGCCGGCCCCTACCGCAAAGGGCCAGAACCACAGATTGGTCAGCAGGCCGAACACGTAGGACGCCACGACGCCGTAGCCGCACAGCATCCATAATTCAGCCCGCCCGCGCACCCGGCGGGGGAGCAGGCCTGCCCCGGCACCCACCCACGCACAGGCGAAAATTTGGAACGGTGACCACGGGCCGATGCCACTCCACAGGGCGCTTGAGACGGCGATGGTGGCTGCGCCGAGGAGCATGCCGAAACGCGCACCAAAGGCCCGGCCGGCCAGGATCAGCAGGATAAAGACTGCCTCCACACCCCCGACGCCGGTGCTGGCCACCCGCACCGCCGAGCCGACGGCTGCCAGGACGCCGAGCAACGCCACCGTGTGTGCGGAGCGGACCGAGCCGTCCAGGGACACGATGATGGCAACGACGGCTAGGGGTGCAATGGCCAGCGCCGCGTACGGGAGTGCGGCGGCGGCATCCTCCGGGAGAGCTGCCGCAAGCAAGGGCCAGCAGAATGCGGCGAGGGCGAGAAGGTTTGCAGCTCCGAGAACTGTGAGCTCCGCAGCCCGTGGCATCCGGACGCGCCGGGCCTTCTCGGCAGCTGGCATGTCCGGCCGCCGGTCCATGAACGGTGGGGCTTTAACAGGTAGCGCTGTTTCGATGGGCTGCGCTGCGGGGGCAGTGGCAGGGGCGGCGGCTTCTGTCCCCATATAGGGCGCGACACCGTCGCGCATTGGGAGGATCCTGGCGCCGAGGCCGTGCGCAAAGTCGAGGTCGTGGGTGGCAAACAGGACAGCGGCGCCGTCGTCCGCCGCTGCCTGCAGCGCCGCTGCGACTGCCGTGCGCGCCGCCGGATCGAGTCCGCGGGTGGGCTCATCGATAAGGAGTACCTGAGGGTGGTCCATGGTCTGCAGCGCGATGGCAAGGATCCTGCGCTCCCCTGCAGAGAGGTCCCGGGGATGTTCGTGTCCACTGGGCATCCGGACGCCGCCCCGCAAACGGGCAAGGCGTGAAACCGCGGGCGCTGGGGGGTTCCGGTCACTGCCCGGGCTGTGCCGGCCTGCGTTGTTCTTTTCTGCGCGCCGCCAAGCACGCGCCTGCCGACGATCCGCCGCGCGGAGCTCTGCTGCGACGGTATCCCTGGTGAAGAGGTCGTCCGAGGCGTCCGGCACAAGGGCGACTCGGCCGCCGTCGACAGTACTTTCACCGAGTATGCCTTCACCGAGGGCGAGTGCCACAAGGAGGGAGGACTTCCCGGCACCGTTCGGGCCCACCAGGGCGACCACTTCACCGCGGTGCAGGGTCAGGGATGCGCTGCGCACGAGCGGCTTGCCCTCTCGGCGCACCGCGAGCTTTGTGGCAGTCAGCACGGGCACGTGCTCCGTTGGCTGTGGCGGCGTCGGGCGGGCAACGACCGGGCGCGAAGGCGCGGATGGCGCAACATCGGGCACCAGGGTGCCGTCGTCGATGGTCCACCACGAGTCGGCAACCGGTACAAGCGATTCCGCCCGGTGCTCTGCCACGATGACGCAGACACCCGCTTCGCGGGCGAGGGCGTTGAGCGCGGCGATGACGCGTCCGCGTGCTGCGGTGTCGAGGTCGGCCAGCGGCTCGTCAACCAGGAGCAGGGCCGGATGCTCCACCACCGCGGCGGCGATGGCTACGAGCGTTGCCTCACCCGCCGAGAGGGTGCTGGGATTCCGGTCCAGCAGCGCCGACACCCCGATACGCTCGGCGACCTCCAGCACCCAGGCCTTGGCGGTACCGGCCGTCATGCCGCGCAGCTCAAGTGCGAGGGAGATTTCGTCCCGGACCCGGGTGGTGGCGAATGCGGCGCGGGGATTCTGCAATACGACGCCGATGAGGCGGGCGGTATCGCGCGGCGGCGTGGTGGCACGGTCCGTTCCGGCGACGCGCAGCGTGCCGGAAACTTCTCCACCGTCAACGTGTGAGAGGAGGCCCGCGATACCTCGCAGGATCGTGGACTTGCCGGAGCCCGTGGGCCCGGTAATGACCGTGATTGACCCGCTCGACGGCGCGAACCCGGCGACGCGCACCTGGGCGTCACCAATGCGGAATTGTGCGTCCCGGACCAGAACCGGTGCTTCGATACCACGGCCGGGTTGGTGTGCTGCCCGGCTCCCGAAGCCGCGAAGCTCCAGGGCCGCGGCAACCCGGCCGGCGTGCTCGAGAGTGCGCTCGAGCACGGGAACAAGGGCGCGGGGTCCGAAGCGTTCGCCCCGCAATCGAAAAGCCAGGCGCACGGAGTTCACGGCGTCCGAGAGCGCCGGGAGCGCCGCCCAAGCCACCACAAGCATCCGGGCTATGCCCTGCATGGGGCCGCCGCGGGCCAGGCGCACGAAGCCGCGGCCCACATCCACGCAGGCGTTGAGCATGCCGAAACCGAGGATCATCCCGGCAATCGGCAGAGCAGACAGGACCGCCTCCCACAGGCCAGGTGCCGTTACGGGACCGAGGAGTACCACATGGGCGTACGGGGCAGGCAACAGCACCGGCGGCATGTTGAGCAGAACCGGGCCACCGGTGCCCGCCCCGTTGAAAAGGATGCGGTAGATGACCCGCGCCGCGATGAATACGACGGCGAGAGCCGCCGCTGCGCGTAACGGCGCGGGTCGGAAGGTCACGCCGCGGGTGTGGCCGGTGCGCCGTCGACCGTGTAGAGCAGTTCCAGGCTCTGTCCCGGGCTCACCTTCAGGGTGGCGAGGCCTTCCTGCGCGTATGCCCAGGGGCCGGAGGCCGGCTTAACCCAGAGCGACCAGTAGGCAAAGGCGGCGGGCATCTTCTTGCATTCTTCCCGGTACGTGCCGCCCTTGTGCGCGATGTCGAAGTCTGCGGCGGGCACGCCGTTCACACGGCACACCAGTTCCTTGGGATAGGCGTCAGTGCCCTCGGTTTTCACCTTTGCCTCGTCGAGCACCTTGGAAGCGAGAGTCGGCGCATCCACAGGGACGCAAACGGAACCATCTGCGGCGGCCTGCTTCAGGGCGCCCGAATCGACGACGACCTTCACACCGGCGCAGGGCTCGGAGGCGGCGCTGGATGAAGCCGTTGCCGGGGAAGCCGGCGCAGAGGTGGATGGCTGGGTGGCGGCCGGTGTGGAACAGGCGGCGAGGGCAAACAGGAGGCCTGCGGCGGCGAGGGAGCTCGCGGCGGCGGTGCGGATCTTAGTCAAAGTCACCAGTCAAGGGTAGGTCGTTGCTTATCCGGATCCGGATGCCGCAGCGTTGTGTGACGTTAGGTGGGGGCAATAAGAATGCCCGCTCCCTACCCGGCGGCCCAGGCAACAACCAGCAGCGCCCCCACGCACAGGATGGTGGTGCAGAGGATCACGTCGCGGGCCACGGTCATGCCCCGGCCATAGGGTGAGGCGAAGAGGAAGACGTTCTGCGCCGTAGGCAGGGCCGCCATGATCACGCTGGCCAGCAGATGCTGCCCCTCCAGGCCAAAGACAAAACGCCCCAACAGCCAGACCATCGCGGGCATGCCGGCGATCTTTAGGAACGTTGCCACGAGGGTCTCTGTCCGGCCGTCATCCTTCTGCAGGGGCGCCCTTCCGGCCAGCGACAGGCCGAAGGCAAGAAGCACCATGGGGACGGCTCCGCCCGCCAGCATGTCGATGGGTTTCTGCAGCAGGTCCGGTTCCTGCCAGCCCGTGAGCGCAACCACGGCGCCGAGCGCCGAGGCAATGATCATGGGGTTGGACAGCGGCTGGAGCAGCACTTTCTTCCACGAAATCCGGGCACCGGAGAAGACTCCCAGGAGCGTGAGGTAGAACGGGGCTAAAACCAGGAGCTGCACCAGCAGCACCGGTGCCACATGCTGGGCGGTTCCGACGGCGTACAGCGAGACCGGAATGCCGATGTTGTTGGCGTTCGCGTAACTGCTGGCCATCGCGCCGACGGCGGTCTCCGCAGCGGGGCGGCGGAAGAACAGGAAGCTGAGCAGCCAGTAAAGAAGCCCCACGGCCGCTGCCGAAAGCAGCGCCAGCGGGGCATCAGTGCCGAGGGCGGCCCGGATGTCCGAGCCGGCCACCACGGTGTAAAGCAGGGCGGGGTTTGTGATGTAGAAGGCTGTGCGGGTCAGCGCACCCTGGACCTCGGGACCCAGAATGCGGAACCTTGCTGCGAGGTAACCGACGGCGATGACTGCCGAAACGATGAGTATTCCGGAGACAACGCCGCCCACTCTTGACCCTTCTATTTATCTGTATGTGCGGAAATCTACTAGCGTTGCCGGAAGGCAGCCGGGAACGGCCTACCGGACCAGGCAGGGACGCTTCGGGTCGAAGGACCAGCCGTCGATGTAGTACTGCATGCCGATGCTGTCGTCGCGGGCATCCAGGCCGTGCTGCAGGTACAGCTGGTGCGCCTGGTCCAGCGCCTCGCGGTCCAGCTCGATGCCCAGTCCGGGCGCGGCCGGAACCTCGATGGCGCCGCCCTTGATCTGCAGCGGGTTCTTGGTGAGGCCCTGCCCGTCCTGCCAGATCCAGTGCGTGTCCAGCGCGGTGATCTCGCCGGGCGCGGCTGCGCCGGTGTGAGTGAACATGGCCAGCGAGATGTCGAAGTGGTTGTTCGAGTGTGAGCCCCAGGTCAGGCCAAACTCGTTGCACAGCTGCGCCACCCGGACAGAACCGTGCATGGTCCAGAAGTGCGGGTCCGCCAGCGGAATGTCCACGGCGTTGCTGCGGATGGCGTGCGCCATTTCGCGCCAGTCCGTGGCGATCATGTTGGTGGCCGTCTTCAGGCCGGTGGCACGGCGGAACTCGGCCATGACCTCGCGCCCGGAGAAGCGGCCCTCGGCGCCGCAGGGGTCCTCGGCGTAGGCCACGACGCCCTGCATCCGCTTGCCCAGCCGGATGGCTTCCTCGAGCAGCCAGCCGCCGTTCGGATCCAGCGTGACGCGGGCGTCCGGGAAGCGCTTGGCCAGTGCGGTGACCACGTCCACTTCGTCGTCGCCGGACAGCACGCCGCCCTTGAGCTTGAAGTCGCTGAAGCCGTAACGTTCCTGCGCGGCCTCCGCCAGGGCGACAACGGCCTCGGGGGTCATTGCCTCCTGGCGGCGCAGTTCTTCCCAGCGGTCCGACGGCGCGTCCTCCACGAGGTACGGAAGATCCGTCCGCTTGTGGTCGCCGACGAAGAACAGGTAGCCGAGCATCGGCACGGACGTGCGCTGCTGGCCGTCGCCCAGCAGTTCGGCCACCGGGACGCCAAGGAACTGGCCGTGCAGGTCCAGCAGTGCGGACTCGACGGCGGTGACAGCGTGGACGGTGGTGCGCAGGTCGAAGGTCTGCAGGCCGCGGCCGCCGGCGTCGCGGTCCGCGAACTCCGCGGCGATCTCGCGCAGCAGCGAGCGGTAGCGGGCCACCGGCCTGCCGGCGATCAGCGCACCGGCTTCCTCGATGGTGGTGCGGATCTTCTCGCCGCCCGGGACCTCGCCGAGGCCTGTCCGGCCGTCGGAGTCGGTCACGATGACCACGTTCCGGGTGAAGAACGGCCCGTGGGCGCCGCTGAGGTTCATCAGCATGCTGTCGTAGCCCGCAACCGGGACTACCTCCACGCGGGCGATTGTCGGCTGGGCGGTCATGCGTTGACCTCCTCTTTCTGTGTCTGAGTGGCGTCAGCGGCGACAACCGTGCCGTCAATCCGGCGGTTCAGCTGCCACGGGTTGGTGTCCTGAAGCGGTACGGGCAGCAGTTCCTGGGGCAGGTTCTGGTAGGCGACCGGGCGGAGGAACCGGTTAATGGCCAGCGTACCCACGGAGGTGGTGCGCGTGTCAGACGTGGCGGGGAAGGGTCCGCCGTGGACCATGGCATGGCCGACTTCGACGCCGGTGGGCCAGCCGTTCACGATGATGCGCCCAACTTTCTGCTCGAGTGCGGGGATCAGGCGTGCCGCCGTCGGGTAGTCCTCTTCGGTGAGCTGCAGGGAAGCGGTGAGCTGCCCCTCGATCCGGTTGGTGGCCTCGATGAGTTCCTCGGCGGAGGAGTAGCGGATCACCAGGGACGCTGCGCCGAAGATTTCCGCGTGCAGCACTTCGTTGCTGATGAAGTCGCGGATTTCCGTGCCGTAGATGGCCGGTGCCGGCGCGTTCTCGGTGGGGCCGGGGGTTCCGGTCCCCACGACCGTCACGTTCTCGGCGGCGCCGAGCGCCTCGGTCCCGGAGTTCCAGGAGCCGGCGATGCCGGCAGTCAGCATCGTCTGGCCGGCACAGGTGGAAACAGCACGTCCGACGGCGGCAGCCAGTTTGTTGCCTGCCTCACCGGCCGGGGCGAACAGCAGGCCGGGGGAGGTGCAGAGCTGGCCGGAGCTGCCGGTGACGGCGGTGACGTACTGCTGTGCCAGGGCGTCAATCTCTTCGGCGGAGCCATTCAGGGCGCCGGGGAAGACGAACACGGGGTTGAGCGAGGACATCTCCGCGTACACGGGGATGGGTTCCGGCCGGGCGGCGGCGGTGCGCATCAGGGCGATTCCGGCGCTCTGCGACCCGGTGAAGCCCACGGCCTTGATGGCCGGGTCTGCCACGAGGGACTGGCCGATGCTGCTGCCCGGGCCGTAGATCAGGGAGAAGACGCCCGGGTGGAGCCCGAGGTCCGCAACGGCCTTGGCGATGGCCTGGCCCACCAGTTCGCTGGTGCCGGGGTGGGCGTTGTGTGCCTTGAAGACCACGGGGCAGCCTGCGGCGAGGGCTGAGGCGGTGTCGCCGCCCGCCGTCGAAAAGGCCAACGGGAAGTTGCTGGCACCGAAGACGGCGACAGGACCGAGCGGGATCTGGCGCTGGCGGATGTCGGCGCGGGGCAGCGGCGTCCGGTCCGGGAGGGCCGGATCGATGCGCACGCCGCGGAAGTCACCCTGGCGGACCACGTTGGCGAAGAGCCGCAGCTGTCCGGTGGTGCGGGCGCGTTCACCCTGCAGACGCGCGGCCGGCAGGCCGGTCTCCTGGCCGGCACGGACTGTCAGTTCGTCGCCGATGGCTTCGATGTTGCCGGCGATGGCTTCCAGGAAGCCGGCGTGCGTCTCGGGGTCGAGCGTGCTGAAGGACGGGTACGCATCGGCTGCGGCGGCGGTCGCTGCCTTCAACTGCTCTTCGGTGAGCAGAGTGTAGGTGGGCTCAAGCTGTTCGTTGGTTGCGGGGTTGAATCCGAAGGCGGTCTTGCCTTCGCCTGCGACTGGCTGCCCTGCGATCAGGGAATGTCCGGTGAGGGTCACGGTGGTTACTCCTAGGAGAGGGTGGATCAGGAGACGGTGGCGATGAGTGCTTTGAGGTCTGCGAGGTCCTGCGGCGCAAGGTTCTGCAGCGGCGGACGGACCCCGCCGGCCGAGCGGCCGATGGCGTCCAGGCCGCCCTTGACGATGGACACGGAGTAGCCCTTGACCCGGTCGCGGATGTCCAGGTACGGGATCACGAAGTCGTTGAGCTTCTGGTTGACGGCGACGCGGTCCTGGTTGCGCACGTCCTGGTAGAAGTCCAGGGCGAACTGCGGGACGAAGTTGTACATGGCGCTGGAGTAGGTGCTCATGCCCAGCTGCAGCAGCGGGAGGGCGAAGGTTTCGGCCGTCGGCAGGCCGCCGAGGTAGAACAGGCGGTCGCCGAGCTTGGCGTAGACGCGGGCGTCATGCTCAAGGTCCCCCACGCCGTCCTTGAACCCGATCAGGTTTTCGTGGCGGTCGGCCAGGGTGGCCACGGTGGTGTCCTTGTAGATGGCGTTGGCGCGGTTGTAGATGATGACGCCGAGGGACGTGGAGCTGCAGACCGCGCTGACGTGCTCGATCAGGCCGCCCTGGTCCGCTTCGGTCAGGTAAGGCGGCAGCAGCAGGATGCCCTCGGCTCCGGCGGCCTCGGCAGCCTTGGCGTTTTCGATGGCCTGGGCGGTGGAGCCGCCGGCGGAAGCCAGAACGGGGACGGTGCTGCCGACTTCCTCGACGGCGGCGCGGACCACGCGGGCCGACTCGGCCGGAGTGAGGGAGAAACCCTCACCCGTTCCACCGGCAGCAAACAGGCCGGCAACGGGGTAGCTGGCCTGCCATGCCAGGTGCTTGCGGTAGTTTTCCTCGTCGAACCGCAGCTCTGCATCGAAGGAGGTCACGGGGAAGGACAGCAGCCCGTCCTTGAGGGTGTTGGCGAGTTCCTGGGGTGAAAGTTTAGCCACGGGATTGTCCTTGGAGTCGGTGCCGGGGGCGGCGGAGGCGGTGTGCTTCCTTTTCAGCCTAGGGACTGGCGCTATGCCTGTCTAAGTGCTTTTTTGTATCTATTGATACCCTCCGCGCATTGAGCTGGCCGGGGCCGGAAGAGCTCAGTTGGCCGCAAACTCCAAGTCGCGCAACAGGCGAACCAGCGCCGGGTTCTTGGCGTCGCGGTTCCAGATGGCATGCAGCTCCACGGGCTCCTCCTCGCCGCTGGCCAGCCGCAGGAAGGAAACCCCACGGATGCCCAGCGCTGTTGCCGAGTGCGGCACGAAAGCCACGCCGCGCTTGGCCGCCACGAGCGAGACCATGGTGAGGATCTGGCTGACCGTGTGGACCACGTTCTCGTGCCGGATATCGTGCAGGCGGACCACGAGGTCGTAGAAGTACCTGGCCTGCGTGGGGGAGTGCATGATGAGCGGCTCGTCCTTGAGATCCTCGTTCTGGATGTCCCGCTTGAGGTCCGCAAGGGGATGCGACGCCGGAACCGCCAGCACCATGGACTCCCGGTACAGCAGATGGGAGTTGAAAACCTCGGTGTCGAAGGGCGGACGCGCGAGGCCGAGATCCAGTTCGCCGGTGAGCAGGCCCTGGATCTGTTCGCCGGTGACCAGTTCCTGGAGGTCGATGTCCACGTCGGGCACGATTGCGCCGATTTCCTCCAGCAGCGGACCCAGGATGCTGAACCCGCTCGCGGCCGTGAAGCCGATACGGAGATGGCCCTGCCGGCCGGAGGCAATGCGCCGTGCCGTCACGGGTGCCCGGCTCGCCAGTGCCATGAGCCTGCGCGCCTCGTCCAGGAACGCCCGTCCGGCGGCGGTCAGCTCAACCCGGCGGTTGTCCCGGTCGAGGAGTTCGGCGCCCACGGTCTTCTCCAGTTTCTGGATCTGGCGGCTGAGCGGCGGCTGGGTCATGTTGAGGCGCTCGGCGGCCCGGCCAAAGTGCAGTTCCTCGGCCACGGCGATGAACCCAGTCAACTGGTCGAAGGTAAACATGATGCTCTCCCGGTATTACTCGATGCATATTTGGGCTTAGACATGCATCATAGCCCCTCCCTACACTCGACCTAGCGAACCGGCAGTGACCCGGTTCACATACCCCCAAGGGCTGAGGCAGCCCGCAGTGCAAACGAGGAGTTTCAATGATGCACTTCCCCACCCGCCGCGCCGTTCTCGGAGCGGCGTCGGCCATCACCCTGCTGGCCATGACCGCATGCGGCAACGTTTCCGGCGGCAGCAGCGATTCGTCGAAGTACCCCAACGGCCCGGTCAACCTCACCGTCGGCCAGGCCCCGGGCGGCAGCACCGACCTCATCGCGCGGGCCATCTCCGAAGGCGCGGCCAAGACCCTCGGCGCCCCGATGCCCGTGGTGAACAAGCCCGGCGCCAACGGCGCACTGGCCAGCAAGGAGGTGGCAGGCAAGCCGGCCGACGGTCAGAACCTGCTGCTGATCAACGCTTCCCTGATCACCATCACGCCGCTGGCCGTGACCCAGGACGAGGCCGTCAACATCGATGACTATGACGTCATCTCCGGCCTGTCCCAGGACGACTACGTCCTGGTTGCCAGCGAAAAGTCCGGCTTCAAGTCCATCAAGGACGTGACCTCTGCAGGCCGCAACGTCACCTACGGCACCACAGGCGTCGGCACCGGCAGCCAGCTCGCCCAGACCGTTCTCTTCAAGCAGGCCAACGTGAAGGGGACCGACGTTCCCTTCGACAGCGGAAAGCCCGCCCTGACCGCCGTCCTGGGCAACCAGGTGGAACTGGCCACGATCCAGCTCGGCGAGGCTATGCCGCAGATCCAGGCCGGCAAGGTGGCCCCGCTGCTGGTCTTCTCGGAGGAGCGCAACTCCTTCCTGCCGGACACGCCCACCGCTAAGGAATCCGGCTATGACGTTCCGGTCGCGCAGTACCGCGCCATCGCCGCTCCCAAGGGAACCCCGCAGGAAGTCAAGGACAAGCTCCTTAGCGCCATCCAGGACACCCTGAAGTCGGACGCGTACAAGGAGTTCAACAAGAAGAACATGCTGACTCCGAAGGAAATCTCCGGCGAGGAAGTAGTCACCCAGTGGAAGGACTACGCAGCCAAGTACAAAGCCCTGGTGGAGAAGTACGACATCAGCCTCGCCGGGAACAAGTGATTCCTGTGCAGGCAGCAACACCTGTATCCGGCGGAGGGGACAGCTCCAACGCTGCTTCCTCCGCCGGGAACGGCACCCACGATCTTCCCGGCACCGATGTCGATGACTTGACGCCGGAACAGCTCGCAGCCCAGTGGGAGGAAGAAAAGCCCCCTGCTGCCGGCGCGCTGGCCAACGTGGGGTCCTCCCTCGTGGTCATCGGCGTCGGCGTCGGAGCCGTGGTCCTGTCCATTGCCATGGGCCTGGGCACTCCGTCCGCCCCCCAGCCGGGCCTGTGGCCGTTCATGATCAGCTGCGTCATGGTGGCCCTCGGGCTGTTCCAGCTGATCATGGGCCGGCACAACCGGGACGCGGAGAAGTTCACCCGCATGTCCACGGCCCCGCTGACCGGGCTGGTCACCCTGGCCGCCATGGTGGCCCTCATGCCGCTCTCCGGCTTCGAAGTGCCGGCGCTGGTGCTGTGCATCATCTGGATGCGCTTCCTCGGCGGCGAAACCTGGCGCTCCACGCTCGTGGTCAGCGCCGTCGTGGTGGCCGCCTTCTACGGCATCTTCGTGACGGCGCTCAACACTTCCATCCCCCACCTCTTCTAGGAGACCACCGTGGATTTCCTGAATCCCGTGATCAACGGATTTGCAGTCGTCCTGGAGCCAATGAACCTCCTGTACTGCCTGATCGGCGTCGTCATCGGCATGCTGATCGGTGTATTGCCCGGTCTGGGGCCCGCGGCAACCATCGCCATCCTGCTTCCGCTCACCTACAACGTAGAGCCCGTCACCGCCATCATCATGCTGGCCGGCATCTTCTACGGCGCCCAGTACGGCGGCACCATCACCTCGGTGCTCCTGCGCCTTCCCGGCGAGGCATCCTCGGTAGTCACTGTCTTCGACGGCTACCAAATGGCCAAGCAGGGACGGGCCGGAACGGCCCTGGGCCTGGCATCGATCGGTTCATTCATCGGCGGTACCGCGTCGATTATCGGGCTGACCTTCCTGGCCCCGATCGTGGCGAGCTTCGCGCTGGACTTCGGCCCCGCCGAGTACACCGCCCTGGCGCTGCTGGGCATCCTGCTGGTGGCCACCATCAGCAGCGGGTCAAAGACCAAGGCACTCATCGCCGCCGCCCTCGGCCTGCTGCTCGCCACTGTTGGCCGGGACATCTTCACCGGTGAAAACCGGTTCACCTTTGGCAGCCTGGAGCTCGCCGACGGCATCGACTTCGTGCCGATCGCCATGGGAATTTTCGGCCTCGGCGAGATCATGTACAACCTCGAAGAGCGGCACCGCGCGGCGAAGGCGCCCTCCGCCGTCGCAAACGTCTGGCCCTCCCGGGGCGACCTCAAGCAGGCGTCCGGTGCCATCGGACGCGGCTCGGTCCTCGGCTTCTTCCTGGGCATCCTGCCCGGCGGCGGAGCCACCATTGCCTCGATGGCCTCCTACGCCATGGAGAAGAAGCGGGCCAAGCAGCCCGAGCGCTTCGGCAAGGGCGCGCCGGAAGGCGTGGCCGGGCCGGAAACCGCCAACAACGCGGCGGCGACGTCCTCGTTCATTCCGCTGCTGACCCTCGGCATCCCGGCCAACGCCACTATGGCACTGATGTTCGGCGCGCTGCTCATCCAGGGCGTTACGCCCGGGCCGCAGCTCGTGGAGCAGGACCCGGGACTGTTCTGGGGCGTGGTGAACTCGATGTACATCGGCAACATCCTGCTGCTGATCATGAGCCTGCCGCTGGTGGGGATCTTCGTGAAGATCCTCCGCGTACGCGCCGCCATCCTGGCGCCCATCACAGCTCTGATCACCCTGCTCGGCGCGTACACGATCAACAACAGCATGTTCGATGTAACGCTCGTGGTGGTCTTCGGGATCGTGGGCTACCTGATGAAGAAGTTCGGCTTCGAACCGGGTCCGCTGGTGCTGGCATTCGTGCTGGGTTCACTGCTGGAAAGCTCCCTGCGTCGGGCCCTGCTGGTGTTCGGCGGCGACCCGCTGGGCTTCTTCGGCCGGCCAATCTCCGCCACGCTCCTTATCGTGTTCGTCCTCGTGGCCGCGCTGCCGGGCATCCGCTCGGCACTGGCCAAGCGCAAGGCCACCGTCCCTGCGCGAACCGCCGCCACAGAAATCAAGGAGAAGGTATGAGCATCATCGTTGGATTCGTCCCCACCCCGGCGGGGGAGGCGGCCCTCGCGGCCGGCATTGCGGAGGCCCGCCTTCGCAACCAGGACCTGGTGATCGTTAACTCCGCCCGTGAAGGCGCCCTGGTGGACAAGTCTGTGGCACCGGACGATGTCCTGGCCAAGGCCTCCAGGCAGGCAGCGGACGCAGGCGTCACGGCCCGGGTGATCCAGCCGCCCTACCAGCATGACCTGGCGGATGAGTTCCTCGATGTCGCCCGGGAGGAAAATGCCTCCCTGATTGTCATCGGGCTGCGACACCGCACGCAGGTGGGCAAGTTCATCCTCGGCAGCCACGCACAGCGCATCCTCATGCAGGCTGACCGTCCCGTTTTGGCCGTGAAGGCCGACGGCGGCCAGTTTTAGAACTCGAAGCACCGCTTGGTAAGAGGCGGGCCGGGCTCCCGTTCAGGATCCCGGCACGCCTCAAACCCCCTGGAGCCCGTCCCCGACTGGTGCAAGCTTTCGCGTGCGGACGAGGTGACCGTATGCCGCGACCGGCAGAAGGTGGCCGCCGGTCGCGTTGACATGGTGGCCCTGGACGGCAGCGTTTTCTGGATCCTCCAGGAGGAGGGAAAGGGCCGAGCCGTGGTCCACCAAAAGGACGGGCTGACGGTCTTCCGAAAAGCCGGCAAGGCCTGCCGTCTCCGGCATTACGGGAACTAGCTCGCCACCCCGCGGCCAGCATCACCCTGCCGTGACGTCGGACTCTTAAACCCGCCTGAAGGAATAGCCGCGACCGAAAAGACCTTCCTTTAAGTGGGCGCCGACAATCGGCTGCCTCGTGAAAGGACATCTTTGCCTACCGCCTTCATCCCGTTCACCATGTGCGCCACGGTCCGCGACGACCACACTCGCTCCTTCCGCACCGACTTGGAACGCCTCACTTCCACCCACCGTGGCTGGGTGCCGTTGGACATGGTCAAGTCCACCAATTCCAAGGCTCTCCTCCGCGGGGCGATCCCGCAGAGCGCTCATACTGCCACCGACGCGAGTCTTGCCCGTTACCTCCAGACCCGCCTTGCCGCCGACACTGACATCCATCTGGACCTCACGGTGAGCATCCAGCGGTAAGCGACTTTCGCGCAGCCCCGGACCTTTGGGTCCGGGGCCTTCTGTGCAGCGACACGAACGTTCCGGCAGGCATAAGCTAATACCAGAAGGTCGCTTCCAGCACCGGGGAGCTCATCGTGGACACTGAAACCGCCGACGTGATCGGTCATGACGTCACCACCATCACCTGTGTCTGCGGCAACACCGTCAGCAAGGACGGACTGATACAGGCAAACTCACAAGGCGTTCCCGTTTACGTCGGAGGAAACACCTCCATACCCGTGGAGTTGGCGCAATGGCCTGCTGATGAGGACCTTTACACGCTCTGTCCCTCATGCGGCCGCGTGTACCGTGACGCGACAATCGAAGAGACAGGGACCGCGCCCGTTGCTTTCCGGGTGGACGTCACCGTTAGTCCGATTGCAGAGGCAATCCGAGCCCACTGGGACCTCAGCACGTAGGCCCGGCTGGCCCTGCTCGACCCGGTGACGAGGGAGCAGCGGGGGGACGGTGAGACAACCGGCTGAAAGAACCGCTGACGGCAATAGTCGATATTCCTGCGGCCCTCGGCATAGGGTGGGCGAAGCGGACAAGCGTGAATACTCTCGACATGCCGGGGTACGGAAACACTTGAGAACACCCCGGGGGTGCCACGCAGCAACCACCGATAAAGGAGCAGTCTGTGCGGGAAGCAAGCTTCAACCAGAGCGTTTCAGCAGCCGACGAGTTTGACGGCGAGAGCAACGGATTCGGACCCGAGGCAGGAGCGGTCCCAGCCGACGAAGCGGCTCCGGCTGACTCAGCAGCCGAGGCGGCCGAAGCGCCGGAATTGGCCGAAGCAGCCGAAGCGCCGGAAGTGACTGAGGCGGTCGACATCACCTACGACGAGCAGTTCTATCCCGCCCGTCCCAAGGCGCTGAGGCCGATTGCCCGCCGCCGGCAGTTCTTCGCCGACCGCCCCTCGCTGGAATTCGACGGGCGCAACGCGGCCTATGTTGAGTGGCTGCGCAACCAGGCGATGCTGGGCGACGCTAACGTCATGGCGCGGCAGCTCTCAGGGCAGGCCAGCATGTGGCAGAACTCGTATGCCCATCCCAACCCGCGGGCGGCCGTGGAACGCGCCCCCGTCTGGTTTACCGCCTACCCCCTGTCCTTCATCACCCGCCCGGGCCAGTCCTTCCTCTCGGCTTTGGGAGATCCTGAGTTGTGGGATGCTTTCCGCGAGATCGGGATCAGGGGGCTGCACACCGGTCCGGTCAAGCTCGCCGGCGGCATCAGCGGCTGGTCCCAGACACCGAGCGTGGACGGGCACTTCGACCGCATCAGCATGGCGATCGACCCGGTATTCGGCACCGAGGACGAATTCCGCAAGATGTGCGAGGTCGCGGCCGACCATGACGGCACGGTGATCGATGACATCGTTCCCGGCCACACGGGCAAGGGGGCCGACTTCCGCCTGGCCGAGATGAACTTCCGGGACTACCCCGGCATTTACCACATGATCGACATCCCGGAAGAGGACTGGCACCTGCTGCCGGACGTTCCCGAAGGCGAAGACTCGGTCAACCTCAGCCCCGACGCGGAGCAGGCACTGCAGAAGGCCGGGTACATCATCGGCCGGCTGCAGCGCGTGATCTTCTATGAGCCCGGGGTCAAGGAGACCAACTGGAGCGCCACCCGCCCGATCGTGGACACGGCCGGGAAAACCAGGCGCTGGGTCTACCTCCACTACTTCAAGGCCGGCCAGCCGTCCATCAACTGGCTGGACCCGACCTTCGCGGGCATGCGGCTCGTGGTCGGTGACGCGCTGCACTCGCTGCTCGACCTGGGCACGGGTGCGTTGCGGCTGGACGCGAACGGGTTCCTGGGCGTGGAGAAGAGCGCAGAGGAGCAGCCGGGCTGGTCCGAGGGGCACCCGCTGTCCGAGGCGGCAAACCAGCTGATCGGGTCTATGATCCGCAAGGTGGGCGGGTTCTCCTTCCAGGAACTCAACCTGACCATCGACGACATCAAAGCCACCTCGGAGGCGGGCCCCGACCTTTCCTACGACTTCGTCACCAGGCCGGCCTACCACTACGCGCTGGTGACTGCCGATACGGAATTCCTGCGCCTGACCCTGCGGCTGGCCATGGAAATCGGCGTGGACCAGGCATCACTGGTCCATGCCCTGCAGAACCACGACGAACTGACCTACGAACTGGTCCATTTTGCCGCCGGCCACAGGGACGATGTCTTCGAACTCAACGGCCAGGAGCTCACCGGCGCCGAACTGGCAGAGCACGTTCAGCAAACCCTCCGGGAACGGCTGACGGGCCCGAACGCTCCGTACAATGCGTTGTTCACCACCAACGGCATCGCCTGCACGACGGCAAGCGTCATCATGGCCGCCCTGGGCATCCAGGACCCCGAGAACCTGACCGACGAACAGCGGGCCCAGATCCTTGACGTCCATATTCTGCTGTCCATGTACAACGCGCTACAGCCTGGCGTCTTTGCCCTGTCCGGCTGGGACCTCACCGGCATAGTCACCCTTGACCGTCAGAAAGTGCGGGAGCTTACCGCGCAGGGCGACACCCGCTGGATCAACCGGGGCGCACACGACATCATGGGCACCAGCCCCGAGGCGGAGGCCTCCTCCTCCGGCATGCCGCGTGCCCGCAGCCTCTACGGCCCGTTGCCAGAACAGCTCAAGGATCCGGCGTCCTTCGCCCGGCGCCTGCAGAAGATCCTCGCCGTGCGGGAACAGGCCGGAATTGCCACCAGCGCCCTGCTGGATGTGCCGGAAGTTTCCCACCGCGGTCTGCTTGTCCTGGTAAACCGGCTCGGGGACGGGGACCTGCAGGCCACCGTGCTGAACTTCTCCGGACAGGACATTGCGGGCAGCATCCAGTCCGCCCACCTTGTCCCCGGCGCCAGCGTCCACGACCTCTTCAGCGGCGAGGCCGTGGGGCAGGTCGACGACCTGCACAGCTTCTTCCTGGAGCTGGGCGCCTATCAGGGCACGGCACTGGTCCTGAAGGAAGGCGAGAAGGACGACGACGCCGAGTGAGCCGGCTTTGAGTCCGGAAGCGGACCCACTGAGCCCCGGCGGACCAGGGTTGCACTGAACTCCGGTGCCGGAGCCAATGGCGGGCGGCCCTCGATCTGCCTGATCAGGGCGCCCGCTGCCGCGGCCCCCATGTCGTAGACGGGTTGCGCCACCACCGTCAGCGGCGGTGTGGTAAGGCGGGTCCAGGCGAAGTCGTCGTACATCAGGAACGACACGTCGTCCGGGATTCGTAGTCCCAACTCCTGAATGGCTTCCACCACGCTGAGGGCAATCAGGCCGTCGGAAGCCACGACGGCGGTGGCCGGGTCAGCACCCAGCAGCACCTCGCGAGTGAGGTTACGGACGGAGCCGGCATCGCCGGCGTTGAGCCGCACGAGGTCCTCCGGGAACTTGGACCCCGCGTCAGCAAAGGCCCGCCGCATCCCTTCCAGGCGGTCCGAGATCTGCGATGAATCCAGCCGCATTTCCGGCGAATACCTAGCGCCGGTGCGCAGCGTCGAGATGAAGGCGACCCTCCGGTGCCCGGCGTCGAGAAGATAGCGGGTGGATTCGTACGAGATGGCAGCCATGTCGACCGCGACCGTCTCCACCGCCAGGCCGTCAGCCGAGCGGTCCAGCAGCACCAGCGGGCGGCCGGATTCCTGTACCCGCCGCAGGTGCTGCGTTTCCACCGACGACGCCGGCGCGACGATCAGGCCGTCGACCCTCTTGTCGAGCAGCACGCGGACAGCGTCGACTTCCGCCGCGGTGTTCTCGTCCGTGTTGACCAGGATGACGTTGAACCCGCTCTTCTTGGCGGTGTCCGTGATCCCCCTGGTGGCCAAGCCGAAATGCGGGTTCTCGATGTCGCCCACCACCACGCCTATGGTGTGCGATTTCCCGGTATTCATGCTGCGGGCCAGCTCATTGGGCCGGTACTCAAGCTCTTCCGCCGCGGCGAGAACCCGCTCACGGACGTCTTCACTGACGGCCCCGTAATTACCCAAGGCACGGGCGGCCTGGGCCTTGGACACCTGGGCAGCTTTTGCGACGTCGGCAACTGTTACGTCCCGCCGTCTTGCTCCGTCACTGCTCATGTTCACCTTCCAGAGGGGCTGTTGACGCAGCGTGTGAGTTCCGCTACATTTCTAGCAATCGATGTGAGTCCGGTCTCAATCGTAAGGACTGAGACCGGACTCAGCAAGAGCTTCATCGACCAAATCCTTCGGCGGCCCCTGACAGCACCGCTTTCCCTCCCACGATTGGACAACGCTGTGATCAAACTGAACTTCCGCCCGGCAGCGGTGGCTGCCGCAGCCCTGGCGGCCATTCTCGCCCTCTCGGGCTGCGGCGGGTCATCCTCCGCAACCTCAAGCCCGGCCGAGAACCCGTACGGACTGATCGAACCGGGCACCATCCGGGTGGCAAGCCTGGGCGACTCAAAGCCGTACACTTTCACCGACGCGCAGGGCAACTTCACCGGCTTCGACGTCGAACTGTTCAAGGACGTGGCACACCGCGCCGGCGTAGACAAAGTGGTCTTCACCGGTCAGGACTTCTCCGGTCTGCTCTCCGCCGTGGCCAACGGCCAGTTCGACGTCGGCGTGGCCGCCATTGGTATCACCGACAAGCGGAAGGAAACCGTCGACTTTTCCAGCGGCTACCTCGCCGGCTACCTGACCGTCATCACCACCAAGAACTCGGGCATCAAGGATGTCGACGGCCTCAACGGAAAGCGCCTGGGCGTGGTCCAGGGAACGCTTCAGGAAGCTTACGCCGTGAGGAACTTCACGTCTGCCAGCCTGGTGCGCTTCCCGGACAACAACACCGCCATCGCCGCCGTCAACAGCGGCTCGGTGGACGCCCACTTCCTCGACTACGAGGCTGCCAAGGCCTACCAGGAGCAGTACGGCCTGATCAGCGCGGCGGACATCCCGTCCTTCGACGCCCCCGCCGGCTTCGCCATCGCCAAGGACAAGCCCGCCTTCAAGGAGGCCCTGGACAAGGGCCTCGCCGCAGCGATGGAAGACGGAACCTGGAAGAAGCTCTACCAGAAGTGGTTCCCGGGCTCCCCGATGCCGGAACAGTACCTGCCCAAGGCCGAGCAGACCGCCACCCCGACCCCGGCCCCGACCGCAAGCAAGTAACCGGCAGCCGGACCGGCACAGCGCCGTTCCCGCCGGGCGGGCTGCTCCCGCAGCCCGCCCGGCACCCGAATCAAACAACTAACGTCTGAGAGCAATCAATGGACTGGCTCAACATCATCGGCCGTACCTTCTTCGACTTTGAAGCAATGCTCGAGGTGCTGCCCCAACTCCTCGGGGTTGGCCTTCTGAACACACTGATCATCTCCGCCGCCGCCACTATCCTTGGCGTGGTGCTGGGCATGGTGGTGGCGGTCATGGGCATCTCGAGGTCCCGCTGGCTGCGCATTCCGGCCCGGATCTATACCGACCTCTTCCGCGGCCTGCCGGCCATCCTCACTATCCTGCTGATCGGCCAGGGCTTCGCCCGCTTCAGCCAGTCGATCTTCGGGCCCTCGCCATACCCGCTGGGAATCATCGCGCTGAGCCTCATCGCCAGCGCCTACATCGGCGAAATCTTCCGGGCCGGCATCCTCAGCGTGGACAAGGGCCAGGGCGAGGCCTGCCGCGCCCTGGGCATGAGCTACGCCAAGTCGATGGCCCTGGTGGTGGTCCCGCAGGGCGTCCGCCGCGTCCTGCCGGCCCTGGTCAACCAGTTCATCGCCATCGTCAAGGACTCCTCCCTGGTCTACTTCCTCGGCCTGCTGGTCAGCGAACGCGAACTGTTCCGCGTGGGCCAGGACGCCGCCGTGCTCTCCGGTAACCTCTCACCCCTGGTCATGGCCGGCATCTTCTACCTGGTGATCACCGTGCCCCTGACCCACCTGGTCAACTACTTCGACAACAGGTTCCGCACCGGCCGCCGCCGGCCCGCCGCGCCCACGTCCGGCCTGAAGGAAGTCACCGAACTCGACGCGGCCTCGCCGCTCACCACCGGGAGCAACACATGAACCTCACAAGCGCCAACACCAGCACCAGCGCCGGCAAGGCCGCCCCGGACATCGAGACGTTCCACGGCTCCAGCCTGGAGCTGCGGAACCTAACCATGGCCTACGGCGACATCGAGGTGCTCCGCAACGTCAGCCTCAGTGTCGCCCCCGGGACCACCACCTGCATCATCGGGCCCTCCGGCTCGGGCAAGTCCACGCTGCTGCGCGGCGTTAACCGGCTGCACGAACCCAAGAGCGGCGACGTGCTGCTGGCCGGCGAAAGTGCCCTGCAGGTCAAGCCGGACATCCTGCGCGCCCGGATCGGCATGGTGTTCCAGCACTTCAACCTCTTCCCGGACCACACCGCACTGGAAAACGTGGCGCTGGCCCTCTGGAGCGTCAAGGGCATGCCCAAGGCCGAGGCCACCGAACGCGCACGCCGCCGGCTGGCTGAGGTGGGCCTGGCCGAGCGCGCAGACCACCGGCCCCGCGACCTCTCCGGCGGCCAGCAGCAGCGCGTGGCCATCGCCCGTGCGTTGGCCATGGAACCGGAGGTAATGCTCTTCGACGAAGCCACCAGTGCCCTGGACCCGGAGCTGGTCAAGGGCGTCCTGAACCTGATGGCCGGGCTCGGCCGGCGCGGCATGACCATGCTGGTAGTCACCCATGAGATGGGTTTCGCCCGCAAGGTCGCTGACCAGGTGGTCTTCATGGACGAAGGCGAAGTCGTGGAGGCCGGAACCCCGGCCGAACTATTCGACAACCCGCAGCGAACGCCTGCAGCGCTTCCTCTCGGAGGTGCTGTGATGCGGAACGGTACAGCGGCACCCGTCCGGACCGCCGTCGTGGGTTTTGGAATCTCCGGCAAGGTTTTCCACGCCCCGCTGCTCGCGGCGGATCCGCATTACTCGCTGGACGTGATCGTGACGGCGGATCCGGCGCGTGCCGCTGAGGCGGCCCGGCTTTACCCGCAGGCGCGGATCGTTCCGACGCCGGAGGCGATGTTCGCCCAGGCCGGCGACCTGGATCTGGTGGTCCTGGGCACTCCGCCGCACACCCATTTCGACCTGGCTGCCACAGCCATTGCCCACGGCCTCCACGTGGTGGTGGACAAGCCCTTCGTGCCCACCTCCGCCCAGGGGGCGGAACTGATCGCCTTGGCGTCCGACGGCGGGGTGCAGCTCACGGTGTTCCAGAACCGACGGTGGGACGCCGACTTCCTGACCCTGCAGAAGCTGCTTCGATCGGAGGCTGTGGGCGAGGTGCGCACCTTCGAATCACGGTTCGAATGGTGGCGTCCGGAGGGCTTTGGAAACTGGCGCGACAGCGTCTCGCTTGCCCAGGGTGGCGGAATCCTCCACGACCTCGGCGCGCACCTGATCGACCAGGCCATCCAGCTGTTCGGCCCGGTTGAAAAGAGCTACGGCGAGACCGCCAATCGCGGATCCGATCCAGGAGCCGCCGACACGGAAGCCTTTGTCTCCCTGCTCCACGAGTCGGGCGTCCGCACCAGGCTGTGGATGAACGGGATGGCGGCCCAGGTGGGCCCCCGCTTCCACGTCCTCGGCTCCGAAGCCGGCTACACGAAGTGGGGCCTGGACGGCCAGGAGCCCGCGCTCGCGGCCGGCGTGATGCCGTCGGATCCCGCCTACGGCATCGATCCCCAGGAGTCTTGGGGGCTTTTGGGTGTGGACGGGGGCGCCGATCCTGTTCCCGCAGAGCGGGGCGCGTACCCCGAGTTCTACGTTCAGCTCGCCGCCGCCCTCCGAGGGGAGGGGCCGGTGCCCGTCGATCCGTCAGAGCCGCTCGAAGTCCTCAAAGTCATCGAGGGTATCCACGCGCTGGCCTGAGCCTTAGCGCCGCGTCGCTATCAACCGTGTCCAAAATGCATAGAAAGGGAGAACTCATGTCCTCCACCGCCACCAAGCACGTCGCCGTCATCGGCGGCGGCATCCTGGGTGTCTCCACAGCTGTCCACCTGCTCCGCGAAGGCGCCTCCGTGACGCTGCTGACCGAACGGGGCCTGGCCAGCGAAGCCACCGGCCGTTCGCTCTCCTGGCTCAACTCCGCCGGTGAACGGTCCACGCCCTACCACCAGCTCCGCCTCGCCGGCGTGGACCGGTACCGGACGCTCTTCGCTGCCGATCCCAGCCGGGAGTGGCTGCAGTTCGGCGGCGGGCTGATGTGGAACGCCGCCGGGCAGCGGGAGATCACTGAGGCCCGCCACGCCTACGAGAAGTCCATCGGCTACGACTCGAAGCTGCTGGCACCGGAAGGCATTGCGGCGTTCACGCCCGCCATCGATGCGGGTGCTGTTCCTGAAAACGCCATCTTCAACCCGGGTGAGGGCTGGGTCAGCCTGCCGGACCTGGTGGACTTCCTCATGGAGGAGTTCCACGAGCGCGGCGGCCGGCTGGTGCTGAACGCCGGCAGGTCCTCCGTGGTGGTCGACGGCGGCCGGGCGGTGGGCGTCGAAACAGCGGCTGGCGAGACGTACGACGCCGACGCGGTACTGGTGGCATGCGGGGCGGCGACGCCCGCCGTCGTCGCACCCCTGGGCGTTGAAATCCCCAACGGTTCCCCGGTGTCCATGCTGGTGCTGACCAAGCCGGTGGAGCACGATGTGCGGGCCGTGATGAACACGCCGCGGGCCGCCGTGCGCCCCAACCCGGGCGGCACCTTTGCCCTGGACCACGACTGGTACGAGGAGCACATCACGGAGCACGGGGACGGTTCGTTCAGCATCCCGGACGACGTGGTCCAGGAACTCGCCGACGAGGCCTCCAGGCTCATTGCCGGCAACCCTGAGCTGAAGCCCGCGAGCTGGAAGATCGGCTACAAGCCCATCCCGGGCGACGGCGAGCCGGTGCTGGGCGAACTTGGCCAGGTGCCCGGCTGCTTCGTGGCGTTCACCCACTCCGGAGCCACCTTGGGGCTCGTTGTCGGCGAACTCCTTGCCGGCGAGATCCTGAGCGGCTGCAGGCACGCCATGTTGTCCACGTTCCGTCCGGCCCGGTTTTCCTGACAGCCATGTTTTCCTGAAATGGGGAAGCGGAAGCCCCGCACCGTCCGTGAAAGGGCGGTGCGGGGCTTCTTTGGCGAATCCCCCGGGTGTCTGGGGTCCCGGGGTGCTTCCCTAAAGCTACCGGCCGGTAACCAGAAGTCAAGAGGCGGTCACAATCTCAGGACGGCTATCGGATGAACCCTGCCCGTGCCGTACGATACGAGTCACATGCGGTTGCTTTGTACACGCTGGGGGGCGGATGAAAACAGGCGTGATTCCAAGCGGCCATACACTGGGCCGCGGGAAGGGTACGCGGCGCACCCTGTTGTGGCTCATGTGGGTGTTGCTGGGCCTGTATCTGGGTGGCTTGCTGCTGGACCGGGACGGGTTCAGCCCGCTTGTGAACGTCTGGATCGGGGTGCCAGCGGCGTGGGCGCCCGCGGCTGTGGCCTGGCTGGCGGCCTACCGGGCCAAGGACCACTGGGCACTCGCCCTGGTGGCCATGGCGTTGTCTGCGTTTGCAGCGGGGAGCACCTACTACGTGGCCGCGCTCGCGGGGGCCAGATCGCTGCCCTTCCCGTCGCCTGCGGATACCGGTTACCTGCTGTTCTACCCGCTCGCACTTGGCGGATTGTTCGTCTATTTGCTCCCGCTGCGCCAGCGGCTGGCGCGCTCCGTGCTGCTGGACGCCGTCGTCGGCTCACTCGGTGCCGCCACCGTCCTGGTGGTTCTGCTCAGCCCGCTGCTGTCGGCCGCCGGCGGGTTTTCCTCACTGGCTACAGCCGTGGCGGTCGCCTACCCTCTCCTGGATCTCATCGTTCTGGCCGTGACCGCCGGAATGGCGGCAGTACCGGGCCTTGCCACGGGCCGTAGCGGGGCAACTCTGATGCTGGGGCTCATGGTGTTCGCCGCCGCTGACGTTGTCTACGCCTCCAGGCTGGCCACCGACACCTACGTCCTCGGCACGCCGCTGGATGCCGGCTGGACAGCGGGTTTGTGCCTCATTGCAGCCTGGGCGGACGGGTTCGCCCGGCAGGAGGAGAAAGCCGAGGGTGCCAGTGAAGGCTCATGGACGCCGGCCGTTCCGATGGTTGCCACCGCCGCCGGACTCGGGGTCCTGATCGTGGGCACCGGGATCCCGGTGCCGGAACTCGCCGTGGGGCTTGCTGCGGCCACCTTGGTGTCAGCGGGCATCCGGACCCAGTTGGCCTTCCGCCAGCTGGTCACCCTCGCCGAGGTGCGCCGGCAGGCCAGGACGGATGAGCTAACGGGGCTGCCGAACCGGCGGGCGCTGTACACCGACGCCCCTGCCGTGCTCGACGCCCGGCAGGGTGCACCGTGCGCCTTCCTCCTGCTGGACGCGGACAGATTCAAGGAAATCAACGACAGCCTGGGCCACGACGTCGGGGACCGGCTGCTGGTCCAGGTTAGCGAACGGCTCCGCCGGTGCCTGGGCCCCGGTGACCTGATAGCCCGGCTGGGCGGGGACGAATTCGCCATCCTTCTCCTTGATGCCGGCGAGCACGAGGCCCTGCAGCTCGCCGACCGGCTCCGGGCTGCCCTGAGTGAGCCCCTCACACTGAGGGGCATTGCCCTTCAGGTCGGTGTCAGCGTCGGCATCGCCCTGTTCCCGGAACAGGGGGAGGACCTGAAGACTCTGCTGCGCAAGGCGGACACGGCCATGTACCGGGCCAAAACGTCGCGCAGTGGCAGCCACGTGTACGCCAGCGAGGACCACAGTCCCGGGGAAGAGCGGCTGAGGATGCTCCAGGAGCTTCGCGCCGCGCTCATCGAGGACCAGCTCGTGCTGCATTACCAACCCAAGGTGGACGCGCTCACCGGGGAAACTAAGGGCGTGGAGGCATTGGTCCGCTGGAACCACCCCCGGCACGGACTGCTGGCCCCCGGTTCGTTTCTTCTGCTGGCGGAGGAGGGCGGGCTCATGAACGCCCTGAATGACCGCGTGCTCACCCTGGCCCTGGACCAGGCAGCCATCTGGCATTCGCAGGGCAGGCCAATGACCGTGGCTGCAAACCTCTCGGCCAGCTCACTCATCGACGCAGAGCTGCCGGACCGGATTGCCGCCATGATCAAGGAGCGGGGCCTCGCGGAGTCGGCGCTGATGGTCGAGATCACCGAGGATTTCATGATGCCAGACCGGGTCCGAGCCAGGGATATCCTGTCCGGGTTGCAGTCCCGCGGCATACGGGTGGCCATTGACGACTTCGGCACGGGCTACAGCTCGCTGGCCTACCTCCGGGACCTGCCCATCAACGAGCTGAAGCTTGACCGCTCCTTCATCGTTTCGATCACCGAGGACCCGCGGGCTGCGGCCCTGGTGGCCTCAACCATCAACCTCGCGCACAGCCTTGGCCTGACAGTGGTCGCCGAAGGGGTGGAGGACGGAGGTGCACTGGACCAGCTGGGCAGTTACGGCTGCGACCAGGCGCAGGGGTTCCATATCCTTCGCCCGGTACCTGCCGCCGAGCTGGACGACTGGTTCACCGTGTCTGCGCTGGACAGCGGGCTGCCCTCGGCGTGACCCGCTCAGGCGGCCGTTGGTGCGGTGCGGTGGTGCGTGCGCCGTAGCCCGCATGTTGTCAGCCCAGGATTTTCTTGTGCACGAACACGAGGTAGTCGCCGGTAGCGTCCTCGAACCCGAAGTCCTTCCAGTACGCCCGCAGCGCCGCTTTGGCCTCCTCATGCGCCGGCGAGTCGGCCGGCGGGGACCCGCCGCCGTCCGCCGGCGCGGCATGGACCACCACCAGACTCACGGACCGGCCCACGGTTTCGATGATGGCGTTCAGCACCGAGTAGCCGGTCCTCCCGCCGCGGTACTCCGGGAAGATCTCGAGCGAGGAGACGATCATCAGGTCCCCGCCGTCCTGCAGGTACTCCCTGATCAGGTCCGGGCGGCCCATGGTGAGCATTTCAACGGCCTTGGCCATCTCCTGGTCCGCTTTGCCGGTGGTGAGGACGAGGTTGATCATGCCGGCTTTGGGAACAACCTGGACGACGGCGCTCCCGAGCTGCCGCTCCTCGTCACCGCCGGGAGTGGGACTTGGACAGCTCACCGCGACTTCCCAGCGCAGCGGATAGTCCGAGGGCTCATGCTCCAGTCCGGGCGTGCCGCGGTACCGGAGCTTGTACTCGAAGAACAGCGATTCCGGGTCGATTACGGTCATGGCGCCGTCCTTGAGCTCGCAACGTTGCGTATTAAGGAATTTTAGTCGCCTTGGACGGTGTGAGAAATGGGATCAGCCCCGCAGGCCGCCCAGCCCGCTGATCAGTGCCTCAAGGCCAAGGCTGAAGGCGACGTCGGCCGGCCGTTCATGCCCCTGCTCGGCCAGGCTCCGGACGGCACCCGTGAAACTGGGTGTCGCCTCCGCCATGGTGCCGGGATCAAAGATGTCCGCCGGCGCCGTGACGTCGTAGGCCGAGCCGAAGATGAAGGATTCCAGCGCGACGATGGAGGAGACGATCCGCTCCTCGGGAAAACCGGCGTCGCGGAAGCCGCCGCTGACCGTTTCATACATGGCCAGGGTCTGCGGAGCATCGGTCACGGGCAGCACGGCAATGACCGGAATCAGCGGGGTGTGCTGGGAGAACACGTCGCGGTAGCTCCAGGCCCACGTCCGGACGGCATCCTCCCACGGGCCGGCACCGAACGCCGAGACGTCCACGAGGGAGGCGAGATGGTCCTCCAGCAGCAGGAGCACGTCCCGCTTGGATTTCACATGGTTGTAAAGGGCCGACGGCGCGACGTTCAGCGAGCGGGCCAGTGCGGCCATGGTCAGGCCGTCGTAACCCTTCTTCTCGATCAGCCGCAGCGCGGCTTCCGTGATGCCGGCCTTGTCCAGCACGCCTCCCACAGGGCGTCCGGCGCGGCGCCGGCTGCCCTGACCGGCTGCGGCTGAACCGGCTGTTGCTACGGCTGGTGATGCCGGCATGGCTGACCTTTCTGCGGGTGAACGTCCTTCGCATTATTCCATCAGCCCCTTCCGCTCCCTCGCCAAAGGCTCTATAGTTCTTATAAATGAATGACATTCATTTAGTGGTTCGCATCACTTACGCGGCCACAGAGAAAGGACATCATGCTGAATCTTGACCGCGACGTAGTGATCGTAGGCGCTGGCCCCTCCGGCCTCACCGCCGCCCGTGAACTGAAAAAGGCGGGCCTGTCCGTCGCCGTGCTGGAAGCCCGTGACCGCGTGGGCGGCCGGACCTGGACCGACACCGTGGACGGGGCCATGCTCGAGATCGGCGGCCAGTGGGTATCTCCGGACCAGACCGCACTGCTGGCCCTGCTGGACGAACTCGGCCTGAAAACGTACTCCCGCTACCGGGAAGGGGAGTCCGTCTACATCGGGGCGGACGGCACGCCGGTCCGGTACACCGGCGACATGTTCCCGGTCAGCGCCACCACGGCTGCCGAGATGGACAAGCTCATCGCGCTGCTGGACGAGCTGGCTGCCCAGATCGGCCCCACGGAACCCTGGGCGCACCCCAAGGCGCGGGAGCTGGACACCATCTCCTTCCACCACTGGCTGCGCCAGAACTCCCCGGACGAGGAAGCCTGCAACAACATCGGGCTCTTCATCGCCGGCGGCATGCTCACCAAGCCGGCCCACGCGTTCTCCGCCCTGCAGGCCGTCCTGATGGCCGCCTCCGCCGGTTCCTTCACCCACCTCACGGATGAGGACTTCATCCTGGACAAGCGGGTTATCGGCGGGATGCAGCAGGTATCCCTGCTGCAGGCAGCGGAACTGGGGACCGACGTCGTTCTTTACAGCCCGGTGCGCACCATCCGTTGGGAGGCCGACGGCGGCAGCGGCCACCGCGTCACCGCCGTCTCTGACCGGGCCACGGTGAACGCGCGCTTCGTGATCATGGCGGTGCCGCCCAACCTCTACTCCCGCGTCTCCTTCAACCCTCCGCTGCCGCGCCGCCAGCACCAGATGCACCAGCACCAGTCCCTGGGCCTGGTCATCAAGGTGCACGCCGTCTACAGCGCGCCGTTCTGGCGCGAGGACGGGCTTTCCGGCACCGGGTTCGGCGCGGGCTCGCTGGTACAGGAGGTTTACGACAACACCAACCACGGCGACACCCGCGGAACGCTCGTGGGCTTCATCTCCGACGAGAAGGCCGACGCCGTCTTCGAACTGAGTGCCGACGAGCGCCGCCGCGCCGTCCTGGAGTCGATCGCCGGCTTCCTGGGGGACAAGGCCCTCGAGCCCGAGGTGTACTTTGAGTCCGACTGGGGCTCGGAGGAGTGGACGCGCGGCGCCTACGCAGCCAGCTACGACCTCGGCGGCCTGCACCGCTACGGCAAGGACCAGCACGCAGCCGTGGGCCCCATCTACTGGTGCTCCTCCGACCTCGCCGCCGAAGGCTACCAGCACGTGGACGGGGCGGTCCGCATGGGCCAGGCCACCGCAGCCCGAATCACACAGGCTGCACGGTCAGCCGAAGCGCACGGTGCACCTGAACTGGCCAACGCAACGGCCGCCGTCGGCTGACCCGGCACAGCGGTTCCCATCCCCATTCGACGATGAATGACAAGAGGCAATCACATGAGTACAGAAGCCGCCGTTAGCCAGGACACGCACAAAAGCCTGAGCGACAAGGGCCTCAAGGCCGGATCCGTCGGGCTGATCGGGGCCGTGGTGATCGGAGTGTCCTGCATCGCGCCGGCGTACACGCTCACCGCGGCCCTCGGCCCCACCGTGTCCGAGGTGGGCGTGCACCTGCCGGCGGTCTTCCTGGTGGGATTCGTCCCCATGCTGCTGGTGGCGCTGGGCTACCGGGAGCTGAACAACGCAATGCCCGACGCCGGAACCTCCTTCACGTGGGCAACGCGCGCCTTTGGCCCGTGGGTCGGCTGGATGGGAGGGTGGGGGCTGATCGCCGCCACCATCATTGTGCTGTCCAACCTGGCGGCGGTCGCCGTTGACTTCTTCTACCTGATGCTCGCCCAACTGCTCGGTAACCCCGGGATCGCTGAGCTGACCACGAACCTGCCGCTGAACATCGCCACCACCTTGGTGTTCATCGCGGCGGCGTGCTGGATCTCCTACCGCGGCATGGAAACCACCAAGGGCGTCCAGTACGTCCTGGTGGGGTTCCAGCTGCTGGTGCTGGGGTGGTTCGCCGTCTCCGCGCTCGTGCACGTGGCCAACGGAACCGCCTTCGACGCCACGGCCATCTCGCCGGACTGGTTCAACCCCTTCGCCGTGGACTCCTTCTCAGCCTTCGCGGCCGGGGTGTCACTGTCGATCTTCATCTACTGGGGCTGGGATGTGACCCTGACCATGAACGAGGAGACGCGGAACCCGGAGAAGACCCCCGGGCGGGCGGCGACCGTGACCGTCGTCGTCATCGTGGCCATCTACATGACGGCCGCGCTGGCCACCCTGTCCTTCGCGGGCGTGGGTGAGGCCGGCCTGGGCACCGGCAACCCGGACAACCAGTCCAGCATCTTTGCGGTCCTGTCCGGGCCGGTCATGGGGCCGTTCGCCATCCTGATGTCCCTAGCCATCCTGAGCAGTTCCGCGGCGTCGCTGCAGTCAACGTTCGTCTCCCCGGCCCGGACGCTGCTGGCCATGGGCCACTACAAAGCCCTGCCCGGGAAGTTCGGCAAGGTCAGCCCCACCTTCAAATCACCGAGCTACGCCACGATTGCGGCGGCTGTTGCCGCGGCGGCGTTCTACGTCATCACCCGGACCACGTCCGAGAATGCGCTGTGGGACACCATCACGGCGCTGGGCATGATGATCTGCTTCTACTACGGGATCACGGCGCTCGCGTGTGTCTGGTTCTTCCGTGCGATGGCGTTCAGCAGCGCCCGGGCTTTCCTCTTCAAGTTCCTGGCTCCGCTGCTGGGCGGCGTGATCCTGCTGGTGATGTTCGTCAAGACGGCGTACGACTCCATGGACCCGGAGTACGGTTCCGGCTCGTCGGTGGGCGGCGTGGGCATGGTGTTCATCCTGGGTATGGGCGTCATCCTGCTCGGCGTGGTCGCGATGCTGGTGATGGCCCGGATCCGGCCCGAGTTCTTCAAGGGCAAGGTGCTGGCGCGGGGGCTCTGACTAGAAACTAAGCACACTTACCAATAGGGTGGCTGGTAGGGCATTGACCCGGTCTAAGAGAACGAACTCGAGCAGAACGAGGTGACAGCATGACGGGCACGGAAAGCATAAGCAAGGTCACGGACATCATCAACGATTCCCACATCGGAATGTTCACCACCATCAATGAAGAAGGCGCCCTGGTCAGCCGGCCGCTGGCCGTCCAGAACGTGAAGGACGACGGCGACATGTGGTTCTTCACCGGGGAGGGAACCTCCCAGGTGGCCCACGTGACTGCCGATGCCAGGATTAACGTGTCCTTCGGCAAGCGGACCGAGTGGGTCTCGGTTGCCGGGACCGCCGAAGTGGTGCGCGACCGGGCCAAGATCCGCGAACTGTGGAACCAGTCCGTCGAGGCCTGGTTCCCGGACGGGCCGGACACCCCTGAGGTGGTCCTGCTGCGCGTGGACTCCGACTCCGCTGAGTACTGGACCAGCCCCGGCGGCACCGCGGCGACGGTCCTGCAGTGGGTCAAGTCGAAAGTCACCCACAGCCGCATGAGCGTGGGCGAGAGCGGCACCGTGGAGCTGTAACTCCCGCTACCAACAGCAACGCGGGGTCACTTCAATGACCCCGCGTTGCTGTTTTTAGGCCTCTTTGACCTTTAGGGGTTCAATTTTCCCCATGATGAACAGGTAGTTGGCAGCGCCTACCAGCGATACCGCGCCGATCACCGCGAGCGGCGCGACGAACGACCCCGTCTGGTCCACCAGCACGCCGATCAGGATCGGGGTGAAAATGCCCGCCAGGTTGGAAGCGAAGTTCTGCAGGCCGCCGATGGAACCCACGTGGCGGGAGCTGGGTGCTACGTCGGCTGGCAGCGACCAGATGCCGGTGGCGGCAACCGTGAGGCTCGAGTAGGCCACGGACAACAGTGCGAGGGCCATCCAGGCTTCGGGAACCAGCGCGGCGAACATGATGACGGAACCGCCTGCCAGGCCGCCGGCAATGGCGGTCTTGCGGACCTTGGTGACAGACATGCCGTTCCGGACGGCGCGGTCAGCCAGGTACCCGCCGAGCCAGCCGAAAAGGACCGCGCAGATACCGGGAATCGCGCCGAACATGCCGAGCTTGAGGAGGTCGAAGCCGCGTTCCTTGACGAGGTAGCTCGGGAAGAAGGTGATGAAGAAGTAGATGGCGCTGTTCAGGCAGAAGAAACCGAACATCATGCTGAGGATGGTGCGGTATTTGAAGAGTGAACGCCACGGCAGCTTCGCTGCGTTCGCATCGTCACTCCCCTCACCGCGGGCACCGCCTTCTTCAATGTAGGTCACCTCGGCCGCGTTCGCGCCGGCGTGCTCCTGGGGACTGCGGTACACCTTCCACCAGACGGCGGCCCAGATGATGCCGGCGACGCCGATGATGATGAACACCGCGTGCCAGGACGTCAGGGCAACGATGAGGGTGACAATTGGCAGCGCGATCACCGCACCCACACGGGAACCCGAATCCCAGATGCTCGTGGCGAACGCCCTTTCCCGGACCGGGAACCAGGTGGCCACCACCTTGGCGGCCGTGCTCGGGGCCGGGCTTTCGCCCACACCCAGCAGGAACCGGGCGGCGAACAGGGACCAAAAGCTGGAGGCAGCGGCGGTGACCATGGTGAAGACGGACCACCAGAGTGCAGCCAGGGTGAATGACCGGCGCGGGCCCACCTTGTCCACGTACCAGCCGGCTGCGAGCTGGCAGAAGTCGTAGGCCCAGAAGAAGGCAGCGAAAATCAGGCCCTGCTGGGTGGCGGTCAATTCAAAATCCTTGCCCATGAACGGCAGGGCGACACTGAGGCTCGAGCGGTCGAGGTAGTTGATGCTGAGGCCGATAAAGGCGAGCCAGATGATCACCCAGCGCTTTCGGGTCATCAGGCGGGGTGGCGTGGCGGATGATGTGGCGGCGGTCTTGCTTCCGAGCGCAGTCATGCGGTCTCCTTCGACGTGAACATGGCTTCGGGTGCTGTGGGCACCGGCGGGAGGGGAGACGCCGAGGAGATCGGCGCCAAAATCATATAGGAATCTGGTTAATCATATAGATGATGTGGCGCGGATCAAGAGGGAGCCCAAAAAAGTTTGCCCCGAGGTGTCGGAGCGCGTGGCTTATGATTCCCCCAGTGACTCCAGTCAGACCAGAATCATGAGGTAACCGCGTGCCACCACGTCAATCGTCCGATACTTCCCGCGGAAAGGCTGCTGTCAGCGACGTCTACGCGTCCATGCGTGCGGCCATTCTCGAGGGTGAGATGGCCCCTGGTGCGCGAATCAACATCGACGCGGTCTCGCGCAGCCTCGGTGTTTCCCAAACGCCAGTGCGCGAGGTGCTCCAGCGTTTGGAAGGCGACAACCTGGTGGTCTACAGCCCCGGTCGGGGATACAGCACCACGCCGCTGCTGGATCTGGTCGAGCTGCGCTCGCTGTTCGAGTTCCGGTTGCTCGTGGAGCCCTGGGCTGCCAGGGCGGCCGCCGTCGACCGGCTGGCCAACCCTGCGGCCGCCCTGGAGAAGGAGCTGACCGGCTTCAGGAAGACCATGAAGGTCACGAAGGACCTCCGCCAGGACCTCGTGGCGCACGACACGCGCTTTCATGACACCATCCTGGCCGCCTCGGGGAATTCCGTGGTCCGGCACGCCTTTGGGCAGACCCACTGCCACCTCCATACCTTCCGGCTTTACCCGGCGGACGTGGATGGCGCCATCACGGTGGCGGAGCATTCCGCCGTCACGGATGCGATCGAGGCCTGTGATCCGGAGGGGGCGGAGGCGGCCATGACCCGGCACATCCGCAACTCCTTCGACAGGTTCGCCCAGGCCTTCGAGGGCGAGCTGGCCCCGCTGGAGGAGGTTGGCCCGCCCCGAAAGCGGATCATCAAATAGGCGGACCGCCACAGGTGCGCGCGGGAGGGCCCTGGCCATTGTGGCTGGGGCTTTTTCGTGCCCGAATTGCGGGTGTCAGGATTTCCGAGGCGCAGTGGGGGTTGATCTGGATCACCATTCCTATATGATTATCAAAATTCATATAGGAATCGATCCCCGTCCCTCAGACCTGAAAGAAGCGCCCATGCCTTCCATCACCTCCGTCAGCACGCAGGACGTCCGGTTCCCCACGTCCCTGGAGCTTGACGGCTCCGACGCGGTCAATGTTGACCCCGATTACTCTGCCGCATACGTCGTCATCCGCACCGACGGGGGCGACGAAGGCCACGGCTTCGTCTTCAGCTGCGGCCGCGGCAACGAGATCCTCACCGCCGCCATCGACGCCTACGCCCGCCTCCTCGTCGGCCGGGACATCGACGAACTGATCTACGACTTGGGCGGCGCATCGAAGCGCCTGATCCACGACTCCCAGCTGCGCTGGCTGGGACCCGAGAAGGGCGTGACGCAGATGGCATGCGGTGCCCTGGTCAGTGCCCTGTGGGACATCCGGGCCCGCCGCGAGAACAAGCCGCTGTGGCTCCTGCTCAGCGAAATGAGCCCGGAAGAGCTGGTGAGCGTCGTCGACTTCACCCACATCCGCGACGCCCTCAGCCCCGAGGAAGCGCTGGAGATCCTGCGAACCGGACAGGAGGGCAAGGCCGCCCGGATCGCCGCACTCAAGGCGGACGGGTTCCCGGCCTACACCACCTCGCCCGGCTGGCTCGGCTACAGCGACGAGAAGCTGGTGCGGCTGAGCAAGGAGGCCGCCGCCGATGGCTTCTCCATGATCAAGCTCAAAGTGGGCGGCGACATCAACGATGACCGCCGTCGAATGGCCCTTGCCCGCGAGGCAGTCGGCGACCTGCCGATCGCGATTGATGCCAACCAGCGCTGGGAGGTTTCCGAGGCGATCGACTGGGTCAATGAGCTTGCCGAATTCAACCCCTACTGGATCGAGGAGCCCACCAGCACGGATGACATCCTGGGCCACGCCGACATCAGGAAGGGCGTCGCGCCGGTCCGGGTGGCCACGGGTGAGGCCGTGGCCAGCCGCATTGTGTTCAAGCAGCTGCTGCAGGCCGGCGCCATCGACGTCCTGCAGCTCGATTCCACCCGTGTGGGTGGTGTCAACGAGAACATCGCCAATCTCCTGCTTGCGGCCAAGTTCGGCGTCCCCGTCTGCCCGCACGCGGGCGGCGTGGGCCTGTGCGAGCTGGTCCAGCATTTCTCCTTCTTTGACTACGCCGTGGTCAGCGGCAGCCAGGAAGGCCGCATGATCGAGTACGTCGACCACCTGCACGAGCACTTCGCAGAGCCGGTCCGGATCGTCGACGGGCGCTACGCCGCACCGGTCCTTCCCGGGACCGGTGCCGAGATGTTGACTGCCTCCCGCGCCCGCTGGGAATTCCCTGCAGGCTCCGGCTGGCAGGAAGTGGGCAGCCGCGCCGCCGTCACGGGCGCAACCCTCGCTCCCGCAGGGGCTGCCCGATGATCGGCGCCAGCGCTGCGGCCGACACCGCTGACCGGACCACCGACGTCGAGGAGCTGGATACGGCCGTTGAAGCGGCGCAGTCCGCCTTCGAGAAGGGCCGGACCGCAGGCCCGGCCACCCGTGCCGCCTGGCTGGGGGCCGTGGCCGCCGGCCTGGAGCAGGATGCTGAAACGCTGGTGGGGATCGCGGTCCGGGAAACGCATCTCGGCGTTCCCCGGCTGGAGGGCGAGCTCAAGCGCACGGTCTTCCAGCTCCGGCTCTTCGCTGCCGAGATCCTCCAGGGCGAGCACTTCGACGCCACGATCGACCACGCCGACCCGCACTGGGGCATGGGTCCCCGCCCGGACCTGCGCCGGTACAACGTTCCGCTCGGCGTCGTGGGCGTCTTCGGCGCGTCCAACTTCCCCTTCGCATTCAGCGTCATGGGCGGGGACAGTGCCTCGGCGCTCGCTGCTGGCTGCGCGGTCGTGCACAAGGCGCATGACGGACACCGCGAGCTTGCGGTCCGGACCGCCGAAACGGTGACCTCCGCGCTGGAAGCTGCCGGGGCGCCGTCGGGCCTGTTCTCCCTGGTTTCCGGACGGCGTGCCGCCGAGGCACTGGTGGACCATCCGCTGGTGAAGGCCATCGGCTTCACGGGCTCGACGGCGGGTGGCCGGGCGCTGCTGGACCGCGCCGCCGCGCGGCCGGAGCCCATCCCGTTCTTTGGAGAGCTGGGCGGTATCAACGCCGTTTTCGTCATGCCCAACGCCTGGGCTGCCCGCCGCGAGGAGATCCTCACGGGCTATGCGGGCTCCTTCACGCTGGGGATGGGCCAGTTCTGCACCAAGCCGGGGCTGCTGTTCGTTCCCGCCGCCGGGTCTGCCGCAGAGGCCGGGGAGCTCGGCCATGTCCTCGCCGGCGCGCTTGCGGATTTCGGGCCGGCGCAGCTGCTGAGCGAACGGCTGCACGGCGGTTACAGTGAAGCGGTCCGGCGGCTCAACGCCAGTCCCGGAGTGGACGTGCTTCTCGAGGGTGACTTCTCGGCAGCGCCGGCACCCACCGTCCTGCGCAGCACGGCCGACGCGGTGCGCAACGACCCCGGCATCCTGCGGCAGGAAATGTTCGGCCCGGCCAGCCTGGTGGTCGAATATGGGGACGCCGCTGAGCTGGCGGACCTTGCCGGTCTGCTGGAGGGCCAGCTCACCACCACCCTGCAGGCCGAAGAGGACGACGACGTTGCCGGGCTCGCTGCCCGGCTCACCGACATCAGTGGCCGGGTGCTGTGGAACGGCTGGCCCACTGGAGTCACCGTCAGTTACGCCCAGAACCACGGAGGCCCGTATCCGGCCACGACGTCGGCCACCACCTCGGTGGGGACCGCCGCCATCCGGCGCTTCCTGCGGCCGGTGGCCTACCAATCGTTCCCCGCTGCCCGCCTGCCGGAGCCGCTGCGGGACAACAACCCGTGGAACGTGCCGCAGCGTGTGGACGGTGTTTGGCGCCGGCCGTCCGATGCCGGTGTTGATGCCATGATCGGGGGCCAGCCGTGACCGTTTCGCCATTGTCAGTGAGTTCTGTCCCTACGGTGAGTTCTGTCCTTCCTGATGACGCCGGCCAGGCGCTGCTGATTGGCCGAATCTGGGATCCTGCCACCGGCGGTCCCCGCGTTGTGGCACTGAGTGGGGACTCCGCCATCGACCTGACGCGTCTCGCAGGCACCGTCTCCGAACTGCTCGAACTGCCTGATCCAGCCGCCGCAGTCCGTGCGGCCCTCCTTGATCCTGCGCTGGCGGAGCAGCGGTGGGCGACGGCCGACGTTGTCGCCGCCTCGCTGGCGGGCGACACTGCCCACCCGCACCTGCTCGCCCCCGTTGACCTGCAGGTCATCAAGGCCTGCGGCGTGACGTTCGTGGACAGCATGATCGAACGCGTGATCGAGGAAAGGTGCGCCGGCGACGCCGGCAGGGCGGCCGAGATGCGCGAGCTTGTGGGGAAGGCACTCGGCGGAAGCGTCGCAGCGGTCCGGCCCGGGTCCCCGGAGGCGGCCGAGGCCAAACGGGTCCTGATTGCCGAGGGTCTCTGGTCGCAGTACCTCGAGGTGGGCATCGGGCCGGACCCGGAGGTGTTCACCAAGGCCCCGGTGCTGTCCTCGGTTGGCCTGGGGGCCGGCATCGGGATTCCGTCGTTCTCCTCCTGGAACAACCCGGAACCTGAGCTGGTGCTGATCGTCACCTCCCGCGGCGACGTTGTGGGAGCCACACTCGGCAACGACGTCAACCTGCGCGACGTCGAGGGCCGCAGCGCCCTGCTGCTTGGCAAGGCCAAGGACAACAACGCATCCAGCGCCCTGGGGCCGCTGATCAGGCTCTTCGACGGAGGCTTCACGCTCGATACGCTCCGCGAAGAGGAGATCCTGCTGCGCGTCGAGGGCCCGGACGGCTACATGCTCGAGGGGCGGAACACGCTGGCCAGGATCAGCAGGCCCTTCGAGGAGCTCGTGACGGCCACCCGCGGCAGGCACCACCAGTACCCGGACGGCTTCGCCCTGTTCACCGGGACCTTGTTCGCGCCGACCCAGGACCGCGACGAGCCAGGGCAGGGGTTCACGCACAAACACGGGGATGTTGTGACCATCCGAAGCCGCCACCTCGGCGCCCTCATCAACCGTGTGGGCGCGGCGGAGGAACTCCCGGAGTGGACCTTCGGCCTGCGGCAGCTGTTTGGCTACCTCGAGCAGCAGAGGCAGACGGAGCGAGCATCAATCGGCGGCTGATTCCCCGTTGGTGTTTCCCGGCCCCGCTTAACCTCGTGCGTCAGATGCAGGAGTAGTCGTAGTCGAAGCCGCCGGAGACGAAGAAACCAGCATCCGTTCCAATCCCGGCCGGGTCAAGGGGTTGTCCAGCTGACGGGCAGCTCCTTAGCTCCGTAAACGATCGTGCTGTCCATCCGTTCGAGGTGCGATCCCGGAGTGAGGACAAGTCCGGGAAGCCGGTCCAGAACGGCCCGCAGCGCAATCCTGGCCTCAAGCCTGGCAAGCGGGGCACCGAGGCAGAAGTGAATGCCGTGGCCGAAGGCGAGATGCCGGCTCGGTCCCCGGTCAATGTCGAACTGGCCAGGATCACGGAACTGCCGCTCATCGCGGTTGGCCGATCCGATCCACGCCACCAGCGGGGCGCCGGCCGGGACCTGGACGTCGCCCAACGTGGTGTCAGCAGCTGTCACCCGGTACATCGACTGGACTGGAGAGCGGTAGCGCAGCACTTCTTCTATGGCCTGGGGGAGCAGGGATGGCTCGGCGCGGAGCCGTTCCAATGTTCCCGGCACTTCGGTGAAACAAAGGACCGCGTTGCCAATGAGGTTGGTGGTTGTTTCGTTTCCGGCGACGAGAAGCAAACTGCAGAAGCCCAGCAGCTCGGCCACGCTCAGCTTCTGCCCGTCGATCTCGGCCACGAGCAGGTTGCTGATCAGATCACTTCCGGGCTGGCGTCTGCGGCGTTCGATGAGGGCCAGGAAGTACTCGGTCATTTCCCGGTTGGTGGAGCTGTGGTCGGCAGTCTGCGCTCCGGTCTGCGTCTGGCTGACGATCACATCGGACCAGTGCTTGAACCGGTCGCGGTCCTCCGCAGGGACTCCCATCAGCTCCGCGATCACGATGACCGGCAGCGGGTAGGCCAACTCGCCGATGAGGTCTGCCGAACCCTGGGAAGCAATCCCGTCCAGCAGCTCCTTCGTCAGGGTCGAGATGCGCGGCGCTAGGGCGTCCACTGCCTTCGGGGTGAACGCCTGGGTCACCAGGGAGCGCAACTGCCGGTGCCGCGGCGGATCAGCGCTGATCAGGCTCGCCGCGAACAGCTGGCCCGTCTCAGACGGATCGTCGCCTCCCATCCTTGACGAGAACGTCCCGTGTTCTGACAGAACCCTCTGGACGTCGTCGTACCTGTAGACATGCCAGCTTCCGGATTGCTCGTCGTGGAAGACGGGAGCGGATTCCCGCATCCGTTCGTACTGCGGGAAGGGATCCAGCGAAGGCCCATCACTGTTCATGAAGTCCATGGCCGAGTTTATTCCGGGAAGGCGTCCGCCGTCAGTAGTGCGGACAGGGCTCAACCAAACAGCCAGGCAGCCCCCAGCAGCAGTGGGACTGCCAAGGCCGATGTAATCACCGCGGTGGATTGCGCGAGATTCTGGCCCACGCCGTACCGGACGGCATATAGGACCACGTTTTGGCCGGTGGGAAGGATCGCGCAGGACGTGACAACGAAGGTGCTGAAGGTATCGAGGTGGACCACAAAAACGGCCAGCAGCCAGGCGAGGGCCGGCTGGACGGCCGACTTGAGAATGACGGCGAACAGGGTGGGGACGCGGTCAACTGTGCCTTGGCGCGGTGAGAGGCCGTGGAGCGACATGCCGAAGATGATCAGCATCAGCGGAACCGTCAGCTGGGCCACCAGCTTCAGAGGATCCAGCACCAGGGCAGGAAGTTCAATCCCGGCCGCGCTGACGATGACGCCGAGGATGGCTGCCACCGTGACAGGGTTGCGCAGGGGAGTGGACAGGATGCTCCAAACGGATGTCCTTTTCCCCTCAGGATCGGTCAGGTCCAGGATGGTCAGTGCTACCGGGGTCACGAGTGCCAACTGAAACAGCATGATCGGGGTGACGAACGTGGCACTGCCAAGAATGTACAGGGACAGCGGAACGCCGAGGTTTGTGGAATTGACGATTCCGGTCGCCAGCGCGCCGACTGTGGTGCGCCGGACGCCCCACCTCGCGATCGCCCCGCTGAGCGCGAACAGCGCCATGCAGCAAAGTGCCGTAACGACGGAGATGAGGCCTGTCTGGCTGAGCACTTCGGAGATGTGCCGGGAAGCGATCGTGGAGAACATCAGGCTTGGCAGCCCCACCATGAAGGTCAGGGTGGACAGCACCTTCGTCCCGTGCGGCCCAAGGGCGTTTGTCCTGGCCAAAATGTAGCCGACGAACAGGACCATGCCCACCACAAAGAATCCCTTTAAGACTCCGTCCAAGCCGCTATCCTCAATCTGTTTTCGCCGTTCCGACGCCGGGCGGAAACCGACTGTTCGGCACGCTGTCTAAGACTATATTTCTTGCGGCCGGTCGCCTGACCAGCGTGCGTTATCGGGCCTGCCAGAAAAGACGGGCCTCGCCTAAGCGGGAACCCGTCTTCTCTTTTGCGGTCAGGACAGATGCCGCCCAGCTACAGCCCGAGGCCCCCAAGCTTGTCGCCCAACCCGCCGGGAAGCTTGCCCAGCAGGTCCGCAGGATTGATGCCGAACTTGGAGAGCAACCCGGCGTGCTGGTCGGTGTCCACCTGGTCCGGCAGCTCATTTTCGGCCTGTGCGGCCTTGTCGTTGTCGCCTCGGGACCTCAGGAATTCGAGGATCTGGGACTTGTCGATCTGCATGGTGTCTCCTTTGCGATTTCCGGCACTGCTAAGGGTGCTTACTACCTTTCCGGAAAAAGGCCCTTCGAACAAGTGCCGGGCAAGAACCCGTGACCGGGGAACCGCAGACTAAGCCTGCCTGTTCCCGACGACGGAAGCCAGCGATGCCAGGCCTTTCTCGAAGTCGCCGCCCACCATCTTGTCCATATTCATGAACAGCGCAAAAACCTTGCCGATGCCTTTGTGCTCGCCGACCATGGTCCAGGTGACGCGGGTGCCTCCACCCTCCGGAACGAAAGTAAAGGCCGTGGGGTTGACTGCGGCGAAAGGCTTAGTGAACTCGAGCCGGATCCGAACGACGTCAGCATCCTTCGATTCGACGATCTCCATGGTGCCGGCACCTGCCTTGCGGTTGCCGCTCCAGGCATACTTGGCGCCGACGCCGGATTCCGCGCCGGAGTAGGTCCTCTTCATGTCCGGGTCCACGGACTCCCAGGGCGACCACTTGGGCCACTCGCGAAAGCTGTTGACCAGCGGAAACACGTCCTTGGCCGGGGCGGGGATGACAGTGCTGCGCGCGACTGAGTACGTTGACATGGCCCCATCCTACGGCTGGCTCCTCCGGACGGCCCGTTGCAACCCGAGGGATGCAGCGGCGCAGGCGGCCTGGGAAAATAGTCCGATTCGGCTGTGTGACGCGGCTTCACCGCCGCTTTGCTGTGCCTGTGAACCATGCAGGCTGTGAGATCGGGGCTGGCCGCAGGCTCGCCGGGACTCCCGCGGCGGTTTCGGCGCGGTCCAGCGCATGGCCGAGGCGATCCACGGCATGCGGATAGCCGGAATCCCAGGCAGTTTTCAGCTTCTCCGCCTCCCGCAGGGCCTTCACAAATGCAGCGGTCTCAGGCCGACCGACGTCCGCAAGGTCCGGATAGCTGATGGCGAGTGCGGGGTCGAGTTCGTAGCGCGCCCAGCGTCCCAGGATCTCTTCATGCACGACGGCGGCCGCCTGGCACAACGGACCGTCCACCCGCCGGCGCCGCCGGGTTTCGTACCAGGTGAGCACCGCAGGGCTGCTGCGGTAGGCGGCCATGCCGCTCACCCCCGCCACGGCGGCCAGCGCCAGGCCGGCCAGCGGGGAGGCCACCGCGGGAATGAGCAGGGCCGGTGTGATCACCACCGCTCCGCCGAAAAGGTCCCAGAACAGCAGGTCTGAACTGTCGCCGTCGGACGTCTTTGAGTGGTGGCGCACGACGATAACCGTGCAGGCGACGGCGGCCGCCAGTAGTGCGCTCCAGAGGACCAGTTGCAGCAGCCCCAACGGGGCGGCTTCGGAAACTGCGGGCACCACTGCACCTCCCAAGGACGGGCGCTGCCCGGCGATTCGGGCCGCACTTAAATTGCAGCCCCTATCGCGGCGCTGGTCAACGGCTGGTTTGCAGCGGCGGCCCTGCGGCGTAGCGTAGGCGCCATGCGACTCAAAATGTGCAGCATCCACGTCCAGGACCCTGCCGCGGCGCACTCCTTTTACACGGAGACCCTCGGCTTCGACACGCTCATGGCCATGCCCGAGCACAACCTCTTCATCGTCAAGGACCCAGGAGCGGCCTCCGGTGCCGGCCTGCTGCTGGAGCCCAGCGACAACCCCATTGCCTCGGCCTACCGCAATGGACTGTACGACGCCGGGATCCCCGCCATCGTCTTTGGCTCACCGGACGTCCAAGCCGAGTACGAGCGACTGTCCGCCGCCGGCGTCCAGTTCCGGGGCGAGCCTGCCGAGGACCCTTCCGGGATCTCCGCGGTGTTCGACGACGGCTGCGGCAATTACATCCAGCTGCACCAGGACTAGTACTGAATGGACGCCGCTGACGCCCTCAACGAGATCGCCTTCTGGCTCGAGCGCTCCGCCGCGCCGACGTTCAAGGTCCAGGCCTTCCGGAAGGCGGCCGGCGTCATCAGCGCCCTGACGCCGGACGAGGTGGCGGAGAGGGCCCGCGACGGCAGGCTGAAGCGGACGAAGGGGATCGGGGACACCACCTTCAACGTCATTCGCCAGGCTGTGGACGGCGATGTGCCCGACTATCTGGAAAAGCTGCGGCAGGGCGGCGCCAAGCCACTCGCGGCCGGGGGAGATGGGCTCCGCGCGCAGCTCCGCGGCGACCTGCACAGCCACAGTGACTGGTCCGATGGCGGTTCTCCGCCGGAGCTGATGGCCGCCGCCGCCCGGCACCTGGGCCGGGAATACCTGGCCCTGACAGACCACTCGCCGAACCTCAAGATCGCGAACGGGCTGACTGCCGAGCGGCTCAGCGAGCAGCTGGACGTGGTGGCCGGGCTGAACGGCGACGCCGACGGCGGCTTCCGGCTGCTGTCCGGCATCGAGGTGGACATCCTGGAAAACGGCGAGCTGGACCAGACGCCGGAGATGCTGGACCGGCTGGACGTGGTGGTGGCCAGCGTGCACTCCAAGCTCCGCTCGGACCGGCGCACCATGACGGAGCGGATGCTCGGTGGCATCCGCGATCCGCACACCAACGTGCTGGGCCACTGCACCGGCCGCCTGCTGCAGGGGTCCCGCGGGACGCGGCCCGAGTCCGAATTCGATGCCGAGCGGGTCTTTGCGGCCTGCGCGGAAGCCAATGTCGCCGTCGAAATCAACTCCCGGCCGGAACGGCAGGACCCGCCGGACAGGCTGATGCAGCTGGCACTCAAGGCCGGCTGCCTGTTCAGCATCGACAGCGACGCCCACGCACCAGGGCAGCTCGACTTCCTGCAGTACGGCGCCGAGCGGGCCGAACACAACGGGATTCCGGTTGAACGCATCATCACCACGTGGCCGCTGGACCGGCTGCTGGAGTGGCTGAGCAGCAGGAGTTAGCAGCGGTCATTAGAGGGGGTGCGCTCGCTCAAGAAATTAGTAAGCATAATGACTATCCGTGGACGGAGTGGTAAACCTTAATTGTTCCGTCGAGGAACCGGCGGACCCGTCTCTTCCTGCGAGGTGCACCATGACCGCTATGAATCCGGCCAACCGTCTGGACGAACTGGGCCAACGGACCCTTCGAAAAGTGCGCGGCCGCATCATGCCGCTCATTGTGCTGCTTTACTTCGTTGCGTACCTGGACCGGAACAACGTGGGCTTCGCCAAGCTGACCATGAGTGAGGATATAGGTCTCAGCGCGGCAGCGTACGGCCTCGGGGCGGGCATGTTCTTCATTGGTTACGCGTTGCTGGAGATCCCCAGCAACGCCGGCATGTACAAGTTTGGTGCCCGCAAATGGATCGCGCGCATCCTGATCTCCTGGGGCATCTTCGCCACGGCGATGGCACTCGTGAACGGGGAAACCACCTTCTACATCATCCGCTTCCTGCTGGGCGCGGCCGAGGCCGGCTTCTTCCCGGCAATCCTCTTCTACCTCACTCTGTGGTTCCCGGCTCGCCAGCGTGTCCTGGTGCTGGGCATCTTCATCCTGGCCCAGCCCGTCTCCAACGCCCTCGGCGCCCCGGTGTCCGGCCTCCTGCTCCAGATGGAAGGCATCGCCGGCCTGCATGGGTGGCAGTGGCTGTACATCATCGAAGGCATCCCGGCCATCCTGCTCGGCCTGCTCACCCCCGTCCTCATAACGGACCGGCCAAGCCACGCGCACTGGCTCGCTGCCGATGAGCGGGAGTGGCTCACCCGGACCATGGATGAGGAACTCGCGCACAAGCAAAAGGGCCAGCCACACCACTTCCTGGCGGGCCTGAAGGATTCGCGCACCATTGCCTACTCGGCGCTGTACTTCGGCCTGGTCTGCGGAATCTACGGCCTTGGCCTGTGGATGCCCACCATCGTCGCCGCCCTCGGCAAGTTCAGCACTACCGAGGTGGGCTTTATCGTCGCCATCCCCTACACGATTGCGGCCGTGTTCGTTTACTTCTGGGGCCGGCGGTCCGACCGCACCGGCAACCGCGTGCTGCACGCCAGCATCAGCATGGTGATGGCCGCCGTCGGCTTGGTGGCTGCCGGCAGCCTGGTGCAGGTCAACGCCATCCTGGCCCTGATCGCCCTGACCCTCGCGGCCATGGGCATCTACTCCGCCATCGCCCCGTTCCTGGCCATGCCGTCCACCGCCCTGGTGGGAGCGGCGGCAGCGGCCGGCCTCGCCATGGTCAATTCGCTCGGTAACCTGGGCGGCTTCGTGGCTCCGTACATCGTGGGCCTGCTCAATGACGCCACCGGCGACAACCGTTCCGGCCTGATGTTCCTGGCCGCCTGCCTCGCCGTCACCGCCGTCGCCACCTTCCTGTACGCCCGCAAACGCCCCGAAGGGCACGTGAAGCCGGGCACCCACGCTGCTGTCGGTGAAGAAGCAGTCGCCGCCGACGAGTTCGACGACACCAAGTACTGACACTGCAGCAAACGACGAGGGGACCCAGACATGACGCACCACGACACGTTCCCGGCCGAACGCACCGCGGTGCTGACCGGGGCCGCCTCAGCCCGGGGCATTGGCCGCGCGACGGCGGAAATGCTCGCCAGCCAGGGCTGGTCTGTGGCCATCCTCGATATCGACGGCGACGCTGCACGGCGCGCAGCGGAGGACATCTCCTCGGTGTACGGTGTGGCGGCCAGGGGCGTGGGCGCCGACGTCTCCGACCCGGCCACCGTGAACGCCGCCGTCGACGAGGTGGAGGCCAATATGCCGCCCATCGTGGCGCTGGCGAACCTCGCCGGCATCAGCTCACCCACCGAGTTTATGGACGAGACGCTCGAGGCCTGGGAGCGGGTCTTCCGGATCAACATGACCGGCACGTTCCTGGTCACGCAGCGCGTGCTCCGCGGCATGATCGAACGCAGGCTCGGCCGCGTGGTTAGCGTGTCCTCCATCTCCGCCCAGCGCGGCGGCGGCACCTATTCCAAGGTGGCGTACAGCTCGTCGAAGGCAGCCATCATCGGGTTCACCCGGGCGCTCGCACGGGAGATGGGCCAGCACAACATCACCGTCAACTGCATCGCCCCGGGCCCCGTGGACACCGACATCATGGGCGGCACCCTGACCGACGAACGCAAGGCCGACATGTCCCGGGACATCCTTGTGGGCCGGGTGGGCACGGTCCGCGACATCGCCGCCCTCATGGCGTTCCTGATGGGGGAGGACGCCGGCTACATCACCGCCGCGACCTACGACATCAACGGCGGCCTGCAGATTTCCTAGTGCTCAGGCTGCCGCGGGGCTGGGCGACATCTCCGCCGCCTGGCGCAGCGCCTCGATCATGCTGCGCACATCCACAATGCCCTTGCCCGCGATGTCGAAGGCGGTGCCGTGGTCAACGGATGTGCGGATGACGGGCAGGCCAACCGTGATGTTGACGCCGGCCTCGATGCCGAGGACCTTGATCGGTCCGTGGCCCTGGTCGTGGTACATCGCCACGATGAGGTCGTAGTCGCCGCGGCCAGCCAGGAAGAACGCGGTGTCCGCCGGGAGCGGGCCGCGGGCGTCGATGCCGTCGGCCTGGAGCTTTTCGATGGCCGGGGTGATCTTCTCCGCCTCCTCGCCGTAGCCGAACAGGCCGTTTTCGCCGGCGTGCGGGTTGATGGCGCACACGCCGATCTTCGGGTTGGCGATGCCGGCGCGCTGCATGGCGCCGTGGCCGCGGCGCACGGTCCGCTCCACCAGGCCGGGCTCGATCTTGTTGATGGCGTCGATCAGGCCGATGTGCGTGGTGACGTGGATGACCTTGACCTTGGGCGTGGACAGCATCATGGACACTTCCTCGACGCCCATGAAATGCGCGAGCAGTTCGGTGTGGCCCGGGTAGATGTGTCCAGCCTTGTGCAGCGCAGCTTTGTTCAGGGGCGCCGTGCAGATGCCCTGGACCTGGCCGCCCATGCCCAGCTCGCACGCAATCCGGATGTAGTGGTAGGCGGCGTTGCCGGCCTCGGCAGACTCCTGGCCCCACGGCAGGTCGGCCGCAAGCAGCTTCGGGTCGATCACGTTGATCCGGCCGGCCTCGAAGACGGCGTCGCCCACCGTCTCCACCTCGACGATGTTGGCTTCCACGCCCAGCGCCTTAGCACCCAGCTGCAGCCGGTGGACGTCGCCGATGACCACCGGGCGGCAGTCGCGGTAGGCGTTCTGGTCGAGAAGGGCACCGACGGTCACCTCGGGGCCGACGCCGGCGCCGTCGCCCATCGTCACGGCGATGAAGGGCCGGCTGTCCTGTTCGGTTGCGTTGGCTGCTGATGTCATTGGGGCTCCAGGTGGGTGGGAGGGATGGGAAGTGCTGTTGGAAGACCGAAGGTCTTTGATGGCGGAGTAGAGCTGGACGAGGGCGTCGCTGTCGCCGAAGCTGCCGGGCTTGGTGCCCACCAGCCGCCCGTCGTCGGAAAGGCTGACCACGGCGCCGTGCTGTACGGACGCCAGCGGGGTCAGTGAGCGGACGCCGAGGGCGTCGAGTACCTCGCGGGCGGTTTCGCCGCCGGTGAGGATCAGATCCGCGTCCGCGGCGGGAGCTGCTGCCGGGGGACCAGTTGCCGCGTCGGCAGCGAGCTTCGCCAGGTTCCGCACCATCCTGCCGGACTCGTTCGGATTGACGACGGCGGCGCTGACAGTCAGCGCTGCCGGCTCGCCTGCCGCCAGGAGCTGCTGTGCTTCCGCGAGCCTGGACCGGAAATCCTCAGGATGCTGCAGCTCGTCGGGAGCGATCCGGAGGGCAGTGAAGCCGCCGGCCTCCAGGTTCCGCAGCTGCGCCGCGGCCTTCGCCGAGGCGGAGCCGACGGCGGCCAGCACAGTCCGGGGTCCGTCCGCGGCCGTCAGTCCACGCGACTCCCGCTTTTGCGCGTTCCGCGCAGAGCTGTTGCCCAGTTTCGCCGCCAGCAGCAGGGCCATGCCGCCGGTCCCGGCCAGCACAATGCGCCGTCCGCCGGCCCTGAAGTCCAGGTCCAGCAGCGCGTCCGCCACAGCCTCCAGATCGGCCGGCGTCTCGCCGTCGACGATCACGGTGGCGGGAGTGGCACGGGAAAGGCGATCGGACAGGAAGCCGGGCAGGCCGCCGGACCGCACCGTGGACAGGTCCGCAAGCTGCACCGAAGGGCCAGGGCCCAGCAGTTGCGCGATTTCCGCGGGCGGGGCGGCTGCTTCTGCCCGCCACAGGTCCGTGCCGTCCAGCCGGACGCCGTCTGCAAAGGGCCGGCCGCCCGCGACTGTCCGGTTCAGCTGGGGGAGTGCGCCGGCCACCACAACGTGGTGGCCCAAGGCTGAAAGTGCCGCGAGTTCCGGGCCAACATTGCCCCGCCACAAGGAATCGATTTTCTTGAACAGGATGCGCGCACCGTCTGCAGCAGGGCTGCTGAATACGGCAGCCGAAGCCGCCGCTGCGGATTCCGGGGCCACGGCCCGCGAGTGGGTGTCGACCACCAAAACGTCCGGGCGGCTGCCGGTTTCTGTGCCATCGGCAACTGTGCCCGCATCCGGGGCGGACAGGAGGAGGCGCGTGTCCAGCCCTTGGGTTGCAAAGCATTGCCCCACTTCTGCTGCGCCGGAAAAGTCATCGGCCTGGATGAGGACTGCAGCCACGTGTCCTCCTTTCTTCGGGTTGTCGGTAGCACCATATTCGCATGACTGCGCGAATTGCGCTAGTTCAGTTGCGCATTTCGCGCAGAGCTGGCAGAGTGATGCACGTAACACGGCGCAGGCCATCCGGCCGCCAGCCGTCCCATTCAACCGAGAGGTCAACGATGACCGTTCTTCCTCAAGGAAGTGAGATCTCACGGCGCCGCCTCCTGCAGTTTGGCGCAGCCGCCGGATTTCTCCTGGGCACAGGCTCCCTGGCCGGGTGTGCCGGCCCCACGGGCCTGCCGGGACCCAGCACCCTGACGCTGGCCCTCAACAGGTCCCTCGTCAGCCTGGACAACAAGCTCAACCAGTTCGACGCCGCCGTCACCGTCCAGCGCGCCGTGCGGCAGGGACTGACGGCCATCGGTCCCGAAACCAAACCGATCCTCGTCCTGGCGGACCGCTTTGAGATGACCTCGCCCACCGCGTGGACGGTGCGGCTGCGCGAAGGCGTCCGCTACTCGGACGGCACCCCCTTGCAGATCGAGGACATCGCCACGGCACTGAAGATGTACCAGCAGGTGCAGGGTTCCTTCGTCGCCGGGTTCTTCCCCGAATTTCCTACCGTGGTTCCGGTGGACGACCGGACGTTCCGGATGGAATCCAAGAACCCCATCCCCATCCTCGATTCCCTCATGAGCATGATCCTGATCAGCCCGGCAGCCAAGAACAAGCCGGAAGAGCTGCAGGAAGGCGTAGGCACCGGACCCTACGTCGTCACCAAGTTCAACCGCGGCGCCGGCACCTACAGCCTCAAGCGCAACGAGAACTACTGGGGTCCCGCCCCCAAGGTGGACAACGTCGAGGTCCGCTTCCTGCCCGAGGAATCCAGCCGCGTCATCGCACTGCGCAGCGGCGAGGTGGACGTCATCGACTCCATCACGCCTGACTCGCGCGAGCAGCTGGCCGGACTTCCCGGCGTCGTCCTTGCGGAGTCGTCAAGCCTCCGGCTGAACCAGATCTTCTACAACTTCCGTAAGCCCTCCAGCCACCCGCTCTCCGATGCCCGCGTCCGTGAGGCACTCAGCTGGGCGGTCGACGGCGAGGCTCTGGTCAAGGACGTCCTGGTCGATTCGGTCAGCGAGGCCGAAGGCGTGGTCCCGTCCAGCCTCACCGGCTTCTCCAAGACCGGCAACTACACCTACGACCCGGAGAAGGCCAAGGCCACGCTGAAGAGCCTCGGCGTCACGGACCTGAACCTGAAGATCATCTGGGAAACCGGCGAGTTCGCCTCCGACACCTCCGTGATGGAGGCGCTGGTGGAGATGTTCGGCAACATCGGTGTGAAGACCCAGCTGCAGCAGTTCGAGCCCGGCGGCAACATCCTGGCCTGGCGCCAGGGCAAGCAGGGCGACTGGGACCTGCTGGGCAACGGCTTCAGCAGCCCCACCGGCCTGGCCATCACCATGATGCAGGGCATGTACGCCGGAACCGCGGAAAAGGAAAAGACCCGCGACACCTATCAGGGCTACGTGGTCCCGGACGTGCAGGCCAAGATCCAGGCCGCCTCCTCCGAGGTGGATCCGCTGCACCGGGAGCAGCTGCTTGCCACCGCGCAGAAGGCCATCTGGGACACCTGGCCCTGCGCCTGGGCATTCGTTCCCAAGTCGGTGCTGGCCCACCAGAAGCGCGTGACAGACCTGGCTCTGGCTCCCACCAACTCCTACCCCCTTGTTGACGTCCGGCTGGAGGCCTGAGCCATGACCAAGTACATCCTCAAGCGGCTGGGCCAAGGCCTGCTGACCGTGTTCCTGACGGTTTCCACGGTCTTCATCCTGATCCGCCTGGCCCCCGGTGATCCGGCCGTGTCCTACGCCGGACCGCTGGCCACCACCGAGCAGCTGGCTAAGGTCCGCGAACAGTTCGGCCTGGACCGTCCCGTGCTGGAGCAGTACTGGATCTTCCTGCAGCAGCTGTTCACCGGCAACCTCGGCACCTCCTACTCCTTCCAGGCGCCGGCCATGCAGGTGGTGGCGGAGCGGATGCCGTACACGCTGACCCTCGCCACCGCGTCCATCCTCCTTACCGCCGTGGTGGCCATCCCGCTGGGCGTGTGGATGGCCCGCCGCCCGGACACTAACCGCGAGCTCGGTGTCAACGTCCTCACCATCGCCGGGCAGTCCATGCCGGACTTCTGGACCGGCATCATGCTCCTCACCGGCTTCGCCGTCCTGATCCCGCTCTTCCCGGCCTCCGGCTTCGCCACCTGGGGCGGGCTGGTCCTCCCCACCGTCACCATCGCCACCCTGCAGATCGCGCTGATCTCCCGGATGGTGCGGCGGGAGATGACGTCCAACTTCGCCGCCCCCTACCTGACCGTGGCGCGGTCCAGGGGAGTGGGCAGTCCGGCGCTGACCTGGCGCTATGCCATGGGCAACTCCGCCATCCCTGTCTTCACCGCCCTCGGCACCCGCTTCGCCGCAATGCTCAACGGCGTGGTGGTGGTGGAGGTGGTGTTCGCCTGGCCCGGCGTTGGCTCCCTCATTGTCCGTGCCCTCGAAACCCGCGACTACCCCCTTATCCAGGCGACCGTCCTGCTGACGGCACTGCTGGCCGTAGCCGTCCAGCTGGTCATCGACCTTGCCTACCCGCTTCTTGATCCCCGCGTTCGTCTTGGAAAGGCGGCAGCAGCATGAGCCTCAGCGACACCGCAACTCCGGCGGCCTCCGCCGCACAACCACCCCGGACACCCTCGCCCAGCGCCGTCACGAAGGACCTCGTCGCGAAGGCCGGCGCCACCCGCCGCCGCAACGCCGCGAAGTGGAAGCTGCGCATCGGCGCCGTCTGCACGCTGATTGTCATCATTCCGATCCTGCTGGCCCAGGTGCTGCCGCTGCCGGACGCCAACCACCAGGATCTGTCCGCCCGCCGCCTGGCGCCCCTGGTGGACGGCCACCTGTTCGGCACCGACCAACTGGGCCGCGACCTGCTCTCCCGCGTCCTGCACGGAGGCCAGGTGTCCCTGACCATCGGCATCCTGGCCGTGGTGGTCTCCGGCGCCATCGGCATCATCCTCGGTGCCGCCGCCGGCTACTTCGGCGGCTGGGTGGACACCGTGGTCTCGCGAGTGCTCGAGGCCCAGATGTCCCTGCCGCTCCTCATGATGCTGCTATTGGTGGTGGCTCTCTTCGGCCCGTCCATCCCGGTGATCACCTTCGTCATTGCGATTGCCCAATGGCCGGAAGTGGCCAGGCTGACCAGGTCCATGGTGCTCGTGGAACGCGAAAAACCCTACGTCTCCGCGGCGCGCATCCTGGGCCTGCACCGCATTCAGATCCTCATCCAGCACATCATCCCGAACGTCATCAAGCAGGCAACCCTCGTGGTGCTGCTGCTCCTGGCCCAGGCCGTCCTGCTCGAGAGCGCCCTCAGCTTCCTCGGCGCCGGCCCCCAGCGTCCGTTTGCCACCTGGGGGCGCATCATCTCCGACGGCCAGGACTACATCACCACCTCCTGGTGGATGGTCACCCTGCCCGGCCTGGTGATCGTGCTGATGGTGGTGGGCGTGAACCTGCTGGGCGACGGCCTCCGGGACCGTCCCCGCCGCAAGAAGAAGGGTGCCTGACATGAACGCACAAGCTGGCACGAAGAGCCACGCTGACTCCGGCCACACGGGACCGGCCCTGCTCGAGGTCCGCGACTTCCAGGTGGAGCTGATCACCGACGCCGGCATCGTCCGGGCCGTTGATTCGGTGAACTTCAGCATCCACCGCGGCGAAACGGTCACCATCATCGGTGAGTCCGGTTCGGGCAAGTCGACGACGGCGATGGGCGTCCTCCGCCTGCTCCCGGACGATCTGGCGGTGCTTTCCGGCACCGTGCTCATCGACGGCGTGGACGTGGTGGCCGTACCCAAGGCCATCGACAAGGTCCGCGGCCGGACAGTCGCGCTCATCCCGCAGGACCCCATGACCGCGCTGAGCCCCGTGCATTCCATCGGCAGCCAGCTCTCCGAGGCCATCCGGATCGCCGGCGCCGCCTCCAAGGAGAAGGACGCCGTCCGGGCCCGCGCCATCCGGCTGCTGGAACAGGTCCATATTCCAACACCGGAAGTGCAGCTGAAGAAGTACCCGCACCAGCTCTCCGGCGGCATGCTCCAGCGCGTGCTGATCGCGATCGCGCTGGCCAGCGAACCGCAACTCCTGGTAGCCGACGAACCCACCTCGGCGCTGGACGTCACGGTGCAGGCCGGCATCCTGGACCTCCTGCTGGAACTCCAGGAGCAGCGCGGCATCGGCATCCTGATGATCACGCACGACCTCGGCGTGGCCCGGCTCATCTCGGACCGCATCCACGTGATGAAGGACGGCTCCTTCGTGGAGTCCGGCGACGTCCAGCAGGTCGTGGAGCAACCGGCCACGGAGTACACCCGCAACCTGCTGGCCGCGGTGCCGGTCCTGGGGCCGTGGGACGAAACGCCCACCGTCAACACCGACCCGAAGTCCACCGCATCCAATACCACCGCGGCCGGCGACGCCGCCCTGACCAGCACCGGAGTCCAGAATGACTAAGCCGTTCCTCTCCGTCGAGAACCTCGTGGTGGACTACCACGTCCCCGGCGGAACGTTCCGCGCCGTGGATGACGTCTCCTTCTCCGTGGACAAAGGCAAGACGATCGCCGTCGTCGGCGAATCCGGCTGCGGAAAGTCCACGATCGCCAAGGCGCTGATGCGGCTGGTGACGCCGGCCAGCGGCCGGATCGAACTGGACGGCACGGACCTGGCCGCACTCAGCGAAGCTAAGCTGCGGCCGCTGCGCTCGAAGTTCCAGATGGTCTTCCAGGATCCCTACGGCTCCCTGGACCCGCACCTCACCGCCCAGGAGATCGTGGCCGAACCGCTGAAGCTGCAGGGCGTCCGGTCCAAGGCCGAGCGGCACAAGGAAGCCGCGAAGCTGATCGACCAGGTAGGCCTGCCGGCCAAGTCCCTGGACCGCCACCCCGCTGAATTCTCCGGCGGCCAGCGGCAACGCATCGGCATTGCCCGGGCACTCGCCTCCAAGCCGGAACTGCTGGTCTGCGACGAAGCCACGAGCGCGCTGGACGTGTCCGTCCAGGCCCAGGTGCTGCGGCTGCTGAAGTCCATCCAGGACGAAACCGGCATCACCTACGTGTTCATCTCGCACAACCTTGGCGTGGTGCAGGAGATCAGCGATAGCGTCATGGTCATGCAGCGCGGCAAGCTCGTGGAGTTCGGGAGCACTGCATCCGTGCTGACCGCGCCCAAGGAGGACTACACCCGCAAGCTCCGCCGTGCGGCGCTGGACCCATCCACCATGCGCGGCCTCAAGCCGCGGCACGTCGTCCGGTCGCTGGCGCTGAAAGGCTGACCCGGCTCCCCTGATCCGGCCGTTTATCCGACCTGAACCCCGACCGATACTGCAACCACGGAGAATCAACGCATGAGCAAGCAGCCAGAAGGCACCCCGGTGGAAGGACTGAAGCTTCCCATCTCGCGGCTGGTCCTGGGCACCATGACGTTCGGCGACACCGCCGATGAGGCCACCGCAGGACGCATGGTGGAGGAGGCCCTCGACGCCGGCATCACCACCATCGACACCGCCAACGCGTACGTGGGCGGCGTGACGGAAGAAATGCTCGCCCGCCTCCTCAAGGGGCGCCGCGATGAGGTCATCCTCGCCTCCAAGGCCGGCATGCCGCACGCGGACCACGGCCAGCACACGCCGCTGTCCCCGCAAGGGCTGCGCAACAGCGTCGATGGCAGCCTCCGCCGGCTCGGCGTGGACAGCATCGATCTATTCTACCTGCACCAGCCGGACCGTGCCACGCCGCTACAGGACACCCTGCGCACCGTGGCAGAGCTGGCGGAAGAAGGGAAGATCGGCGCGCTGGGTGTCTCCAACTTCGCGGCCTGGCAGATTGCCGACGTGATCCACGTGGCCCGGGAGGTGGGTGCGCCCAACCCGGTGGTGGCGCAGCAGCTCTACAACCTGGTGGCCCGGCGCGTGGAGGAGGAGTACCTGGAATTCGCCGCCACCCACAACGTCCACACCATGGTTTACAACCCGCTGGGCGGCGGCCTGCTCACCGGCAAGCACAGCTTCGAGGCCAAGCCCTCGGAGGGCCGCTTCGGTGACTCCAAGCTGGCCGCCATGTACACCCAGCGTTACTGGGACAAACAGCTGTTCGACGCCGTCAACGCCCTGGCCGGCATCGCGGAAGGTGCTGGCATCACCCTTGCGGAGCTGTCGCTGCGCTGGCTCGCCTACCGCGAGGGCGTCGGCTCCATGCTGCTGGGCGGTTCCAAGGTGGAGCAGCTGCGCGCCAACATTGCCGCCGTGGCCAAGGGACCCCTGCCCGAGGACGTCACCAGTGCCTGCGACGCCGTCGGCTCCGGGCTCCGCGGGCCTATGCCGGCATATAACCGCTGACGCATATACAGGCTGCTAGCCGTCACCACCCACGAACTGAAGGTAGAAGATACAGATGACATCGGACCTGGCCATTGAATTCGCCCGCAAGATCCGCGCCCGTGAGCAAGCCGTCGGCTACTGGGCTGTGCTGGATGCGCCCGTGGCAACGGAACGCATCGGCCGGCTCGGCTACGACTACGTGGCCCTGGACGCACAGCACGGGCTGCTCGGCTACTCGGGCGTCCTGAACGGCCTGATGGCCATCGACGCCGGGCACACCGCCGTCGGCATGGTGCGGGTAGAGGCCAACGACTTCACCGCGATCGGCAAGGCGCTCGACGCCGGCGCCGTCGGCGTGATCGTCCCCCTCGTCAACAACGCAGCGGACGCTGCCGCGGCCGTTGCGGCTGCCAAGTACCCGCCGCTCGGCGGGCGTTCCTACGGGCCGATGCGCTCGACGCTGCGCATCGGCCCGGTCCCGGCTGACTCCAACGCGGCAACGCTGGTCTTCGCCATGATCGAGACGCCCGAGGGGCTGGCCAACGTGAAGGAGATCTGCGCGACGCCGGGCCTGGACGGCATCTACGTGGGCCCCTCGGACCTGGCAATCGCCGTCGGCGGCGCCTTCCCGGGCGACCCCGCCATCGAGGCCGAGTTCAATGCCGCCCTGGAAACCGTCGCCGAGGCTGCCGCCTCCGCAGGCATCGCCGCCGGCATCCACACCGCCGCCGGGGAGATTGCCGCCCAGCGGCTGCGCCAGGGCTACACGTTCACCACCGTCGCGTCGGACCTGACCCACCTGGAGCTGGCTGCCAAGGCGCACCTTGCCGCTGCCAGGGCGGAGGGCTGAGGCATGCAGACCACCAACGCCGGCTACAGCACCGTCACGCCCGACGGCGCCGTGAAGCGCGCCGACGGCGCCGACTTCGCGTACTTGCCGGCGCCCACCGTGCAGAGCCACGCCGCCAACCTCCTGACCCTGCCCGACGGCCGCCTCGGCTGCGTGTGGTTCGGCGGCACGCAGGAGGGCGTGCCGGACATCTCTATCTGGTTCTCCACCCTGGAACCGGGCAGCAGCCAGTGGTCACCGGCGCAGCAGCTTTCGGACGACTCCACCCGCTCGGAGCAGAACCCGATCCTGTTCACCGCGCCTGGCCCTGCCGGTCACGACGGCGTTCTCTGGCTCCTGTACACCGCACAGAAGGCGGGCAACCAGGACACGGCGGAGGTCCGCCGTCGTACTTCCACGGACAGCGGCCGCACATGGGGGCCCGTGGAAACGCTGTTCCCCGCCAACGAAACGGGCGGAGTGTTCGTCCGCCAGCTGCCGGTGCTGTTGCCGTCCGGCCGCCTCATCATCCCGATCTTCCGCTGCATCACCACGCCCGGGGAGAAGTGGGTGGGCAACAGCGACGACAGTGCCGTGATGATTTCCGACGACGGCGGGTCCACCTGGAGTGAGCACATCCTGCCGGGCAGCCTGGGCTGTGTCCACATGAACATCCAGCCCGTGGCCGACGGCTCGCTGCTGGCGCTGTTCCGCAGCCGCTGGGCCGACTCGATCTACGAATCCCGCTCCACCGACGACGGCACCACCTGGAGCGAGCCCGCCCCCACCGAGCTGCCCAACAACAACTCTTCCATCCAGTTCGCGGCGCTCGCCGACGGCCGCCTGGCGCTGGTCTACAACCACAGCCGCGCGGAGGAGAACACCGAGCGCCGCCTTTCGCTCTACGACGAAATCGACGACGACGGCCTGGCCGCCGAACAGGGCCAGCTGGTGGAACCGGCGCCGGTCCCCGGCGCCGGAACGGACGACGGCGAACGGCGCGCCTTCTGGGGGACGCCGCGCTCGCCCATGACGCTTGCGATCTCGGAGGACTCAGGCCGGACCTGGCCCATCCGACGGAACCTCGACGTCGGGGACGGCTACTGCCTCTCCAACAATTCCCGGGACGGCCTGAACCGGGAGTACTCCTACCCCTCCATACACCAGGGCCCGGACGGTGCGCTGAACATCGCGTACACCTACTTCCGGCAGGCCATCAAGTACGTCCGCGTGGAGCCGCAGTGGGCGTACGAGGGCAGCGCCACTCCCGGAGGGGACAACGAAGCAGGCGACGAGCAGTGACCGGCACCCGCCACGCGATTGTCACGGGCTGCAGCTCCGGCATCGGCAAGGCGATCGCCGAACGGCTGCTGTCCGACGGCTGGGCAGTCACGGGCCTGAGCCGCAGCGAGACCTCGCTGGGGCCGGGCTTCCGGTGGCTGCAGGCAGACCTGTCCAGCCCGTCGTCGCTGGCGGAAACGGTGGCGGGGATCGACCCGGCGGACGCGCTGGTCCACGCGGCCGGATACCAGCGCACCGCGCTGCTGGGTGAGCTGGACCCCGACGCGCTCGCCGGCATGTTCGCCGTCCACGTCGGGGCCGCCAGTGCCTTGGCCAACGAGGTGGTCCCGCGGATGCCCGACGGCGGCCGGGTGCTGCTGATCGGCAGCCGGACCTCCACGGGCGCGGCGGGCAAGAGCCAGTACGCGGCCACCAAGGCGGCACTGATGGGCATGGGTCGGACGTGGGCCCAGGAGCTTGCCCCGCGCGGCATCACGGTGAACGTGCTCTCGCCGGGGCCCACGGACACGCCCATGCTGGCCGACCCCGGCCGGGCGGCCACCCCGCCGAAGCTGCCGGCGCTCGGCCAGTTTGTGGATCCCGAAGACGTTGCGGCGCTCGCCGGCTTCCTTCTTGGGCCGCACGGAAAGTCCATCACCGGACAGAACTATGTGATCTGCGGCGGCGCCTCACTGTGAGGCGCGTGTTTTGAGGCGGGCAGCCGCCGGACCCCTACGATGGTGACAGCAAAGGAGAGCCACAGATGACCACCGCCAAAACCAGGCGCGAAGAGATCTACCACCTTGCCGTCACCACGGGTTTGGCGTCTGTGGAGGAACTGTCACGGCATTTCCGGGTCACCGCCTCCACCATCCGGCGGGACCTGGCACACCTGAACGAGCAGGGGAAGCTGGCCCGGACGTACGGCGGGGCGGTGGCGCTGGGCGCACACCCCGAACCGTCCCTGCGGCAACGGACCGGCGAGGCGTACGAGCAGAAGCACGCCATCGCGGCCTGGGCGGCTGCCGAGGTGAAGGACGGCGAGAACGTCCTACTCGACGGCGGCTCCACTGTCGGTGCCCTGGCGCACGCCCTGCGCGACCGGGAGAACCTGTCCGTCACCACGCCGGGCATCAATACGCTGCAGGAGCTGGCCGACTCGCCGGGCATCCAGGTGGACTGCCTTGGCGGCCGGTTGCGCGGCGTGAGCCAGACGTTCGTGGGTCCCCTCGCCGAGGCTGCCCTGGAGCGCATGAGCTTTGACCGGGTGTTCCTCGGTGCGGACGCCGTCACCGCCGACGACGGGCTCTGCGAGGCGGACCATGCGCAGACCAGGCTCAAGGAACTCATGGCCCGGCGGGGCGAGGCGGTCTATGTCCTGGCAGACTCCGGCAAGCTGGGAAAGCGCCCATTCCATGCTTGGGCAAAGCTCGCCCTGCCGTGGACCCTGGTGACGGACTCCGGCGCCGATCCGGGCCAGGTGACGCTGTTCACGGAGGCCGGCGTACAGGTGCAGCTGGTCCAGGCCGGGCAGCAGGCGTCTGCCTAAGCCCGGCGGGAACACCGGCATGCCTGAACTTGTTATTAAGAGTGACCAAAAATGAGCACTACACATACCGCACTGATAGTCCCGCCGCGCCTGGGCGAACCCCTCCGCGCCGAACAACTGATGCATGATTGCGGACTTGACCTGGCAGGCGCTGCCCGCGGGCCGGCAATCATCCTGGGCCGCGACGCCGAGGGCAAGGACACGAGCATCCCGGAGCACCTGCTGCGCCTCGCCGCGGAACTCTTTGGAACGCCGCAGGCAGCATGACGGACGCGGTCAGCGGTCCTTGGGACGTGGGCCAGTCCCGCTGCTGCATTTTCGGTGTACACCAGCAAGAACATCTTGGCAGTTTGGCGTCTAGCATTGTGGAATGACCGAAGCGAACGAAGATGCAGCCGTACTTCAGCTGCAGGACATCCTCATCGGGGCCGAGAATGTTGATGGCTTTCTCGACGGGTTGGCCGGCTTTGCGGCCTCCACCCTGAGCGGCCTCGCGGGAACGGCCATTGAATGCGCCATCACCTTGAAGCGGCGCAGACACACTTCAACCGTTGCGGGCAGCAGCCCTCGCGCCATAGAGCTGGACCACATCGAGCAGCACGTGGGCGACGGGCCTTGCATCCGGGCGCTTTTCACCATGGCTCCCGAGTTGCTCAACGATGTCCAAGCGGATGACCGCTGGCCTGAATACCAGAAGCGGCTCGCAGAGAACGGCGTGTACTCCACGGTGGGTGTTCCCTTGGACATCGGGGAGGGTGCCAGTGCGGCGCTGAACTTCTTCGGCCCCACACCCGGCCTTTTCACGCCTGAGCTCTTCGATAGGGCGGTCGAGTTCGGTGACCTGGCCGGCCGCACGCTCCATCTGTCGGTCAGGATCGGGGCCGCCCAGGCGCGGGCGCAGAACCTTGAGGCCGCCATGCAGAGCCGTACTGCGATCGACGTCGCCTGCGGAGTGATCATGGCCCAGAACAGGTGCTCCCAGAAGGAAGCCATGGACATCCTGGCCAAAGTCTCCAGCAACCGGAACCAGAAGCTGCGCGACGTGGCCGCGGAACTGCTGGGAAGGCTCTCGGGATCAGGTGTGGAAACGCACTTCGAGTAGGTACTTTTCAGCGCGCATCGCGGCGCTATTTGGCCCCTGTGCCTATCATCGACGCCGGGGGCTTGGGGAACGGTTTGGCCGGATACATTTTGGCCACCTTCAGCATGTAGTTGGCCCACTGCGGTCCCGCGATCATGTAGCCGTCAATCCGGTCGTAGTGCTTGCCGTTGATGGTGATGTTCCTGCCTGGCCGTTTCTGGCCGTTCAGGGCGTCCCCGAAGAAGGATGCGGTGGTAAGGCCGCTGGTGTAGCCCAGTACCCAGGTGGCACCGTTGCTGTTGTTGGTGCCGGTCTTGGCCGCGACGGGGACCTTGCTCTGGACCTTCGGGTTGATGTAGACGCCTGAACCCTTCTTGAGCACGTCCTGCAGGACCGAGTTCACGCCGCGGGCAATTTGCGGCTCGACGGCTGCGCGGCAAGCCGGCTGCTGGCTGGGCAGCGCCCGTCCGGTGAAGTCGGTGACGCGCTGGATGGCAATCGGCGCGCAGTAGCGGCCGTCGGCAGCGAAGGTGGCAAAGGCGGTGGCCATGCTGAGCGGTGACACGGCAGTGCCGCCGAGAATATTGCCCAGCTGATGCATGTTAATCTCCGAGCCGTCCAGCCCGCTTCGCAGGCCCACAGCAGCAACCATTTTATCGATGCCACAGATGTCCAGCTGTGCCACCTCGGCAAACGTGGCCGTGTTGATGGAGTTGTACAGCCCGTAGTTCGCTGGCATTCTGCGGTAGTAGCCCGCTGAAGCGTTCTGCAGATCGTCGGCTGTTTCAAGGCCTGCCGCACGCTGCCTGCTGCTGTAGCCGCCCACTACCTTGGCGCACGAGTCCCGCCAGCCGAACCCCAGTGGGTACTCCCGCCGTGTGGCGTCCACCTCCTCGGTGATCTTTCGCCCCTGGTGCAGCCACTCGGCAAACGTGAACGGCTTCATGGTGGATCCTGGCTGGAACCCGCCCGCCCCGTTAAGGTCATTGCCGTTGGCATCCTTGGCGTCCACGTTGAAGTTCAGCTGGGTATCGAACTTGCCGGGCTGCGGGAGGAACTCCGTGTTCTGCGCCATCGCCAGGATTTTGCCGGTGCCCGGCTGGACCGTCAGCAGGGAAGCTCCCCACTTGCCCGGGTTGGCTCCGGCGGTGGAGTTCACCTGTGACTGGGCCGCCGTCTGCAGCCGGCTGTCCAGCGTGGTGGTGATGGTCAGCCCGCCCCTGAACAGCTTCTGCTCCCGGGCTTCCGTGTCTGCCCCGTAGGCACGGTTGTTGAGGATCAGGTGGGATACGTAGTCGCAGAAATAGGGAGCAATGGCGGCTGCGGCGCAGCCTTGCTTCGAGCTACGGATTTGCAAACCCACGCCGGTGGCCGCGGCGGTGTCATGCTGCTTCTTGGTGATCTTGTCTTGCGCCAGCATGGCGTCCAGGACCAGATTGCGCCGCTTGAGCGCGTTCTCCGGGTTGCTCACGGGGTCGTAGAGGCTGGGGCTGTTGACGAGCCCTGCCAGCATTGCAGCCTGCGGGAGGCTGAGCTTGCTGGCCGGAACGCTGTAGAACTGCTGCGCCGCCGCCTCGATGCCGTAGGCGCTGCGGTTGAAGAACACGATGTTGAGGTAGCCCTCGAGGATCTGGTCCTTGGTGAATTTCTTCTCCAGCTCGATGGCGAGCTTCATTTCCCGGACCTTGTCGCCAATGGTCTTCTCCCCGCTGAGGACAACCTCGTCCTCACGGCCGGATGTAACTTTTGATTCATTGGCTACGTTGGTGACGTACTGCTGGGTGAGGGTGGATGCCCCCTGCCGGTCCCCGCCGGAAGCGTTGCTCACCAGCGCCCGCAGGACACCCACGGGGTCGACGCCGCTGTGCTCATAGAACCGGCTGTCCTCGATCGCCACCACGGCGTCCTTGACGTACGGCGACATCTGCTTCAGCGGAACCCGTACCCGGTTTTCCTCGTAGAACGAGGCAATCAGTTTCCCGTCCGACGTCAGGATTCTTGTGGTTTGCGCCGGCGGAAGCACCGCAAGCTCGGAGGGGAGGCCATTGTAGAAGTTCATCGAGCTGCTGACGGCCGCGCCGGCAGCAGCAATCTGGGGAACGAAGTAGGCGGCAACCAAGGCGCCGCAGACGCAACTAAGGACCACGAACCCGAGCAACCTTCCCAAGGCCGTGTAGGATCGCGAAACCATGCTTTTGCGTACCATCATTGCGGTTCACACCCCAAAAAAGCGTGTCTCCAGAATACGCTTTAGGTGACGGCCGATCCAGAGCGCGACCGAGCCGAAACGAACGGCCGGCCCGCGGTCAAGCGGGCCGGCCGTCGTCGTACTTGGATTCTTTAGAGCGTTGTCGCCGCTACGTGTTCTGGACGTGGTCCTTGGCGTCCGTGGCGGTGGTTTTGACGTCGGAGGCGGCGGT
>NZ_JAGGPN010000001.1 GCF_018613795.1 Arthrobacter sp. ISL-65 | reverse complement strand
GGTCTGATGACACACACAGAAACTTCAACAACACACACTTCAACAGCAGCCGACCTGCCGGTCTCCGGCCCGGCGGTGGTCGCGCACGCGAAGGGTGACCTGCGGATCGACGACGTCCCGCTGAAGGCCCCGGCGCCGGATGAGGCCGTCGTGGAGGTCCTGTACGGCGGGATTTGCGGGTCGGACCTGCATTACTGGCTGCACGGCGCGGCGGGCGAGTCGATCCTGAAGGCCCCGCTGGTGCTGGGCCATGAGATTTCCGGGCGCGTCGTCAAGGCCGCGGCGGACGGGACCGGACCGGCCGCGGGGACGCCGGTGGCGGTGCACCCGGCCACCCCCGGAGCGGGCACGGGCCCGGACGCGCCCCGGTATCCGGCGGAGAGGCCGAACCTGTCGCCGGGGTGCACGTACCTGGGTTCCGCGGCGAGGTATCCGCACACGGACGGGGCGTTCAGCAGGTACGTGACCCTGCCGGTCCGGATGCTCCGGGCCCTGCCAGAGGACCTGGACCTGCGCACCGCCGCCCTGATCGAACCGGCGTCGGTGGCGTGGCATGCCGTGGCAAGGGCCGGGGACGTGGCCGGCAAAACCGCGCTCGTGATCGGGTCCGGCCCGATCGGGGCCTTGGCGGTCGCGGTCCTCAAACGCGCCGGCGCTGCCCGGATCGTCGCGGTGGACATGCACGCCAAACCTTTGGAGATCGCCACGCAGGTGGGCGCGGACGAGGTCCTCAACGCCGCCGACGCCGAGGCGATCGCCAAGGTGCAGGCCGACGTCGTGATCGAATCCTCCGGGAACCACCTCGGCCTGGCCTCCGCGATCCAGGGCGCGGCCCGGGCCGGGACGGTGGTCCTGGTCGGGCTGCTGCCCACCGGCCCGCAGCCGGTCCTGATCTCCCTGGCCATCACCCGCGAACTGGACCTGCGCGGCTCGTTCCGGTTCAACGACGAAATCGACGAGGTCATCACCGCCCTCGCCGACGGCACCCTCAAGATCGGCCCGGTCATCACCCACGACTACCCCGTCACCGACGCCCTCGAAGCCTTCGACACCGCCCGCAACTCCGCCCAATCCGGCAAAGTCCTCCTCAACTTCACGGCTAAACAGAGCCACAGCTAAACAGAGGCACAGCTAAATCCGGGCCAGCGGCGGCCAGTGCCAGCCAAGCGGGGCTAGGCGGACTGCGTCCGCCGCTGCAGCGGGACGAAAACCCTCGGCTGCTCCACCCATACGGGCTCCATTTCCGAGATGGTGCGGCGCATGATCCTGCTCGACGCCTCGCGGGCCTCCGCTGCGTGGCCCTCAAAGATGGCTTCGGCCACATCGAGGTGCCACTGCAGGGTGAGGTCCCGGGGCCGGTCGGGCATGAGGCCGTGCACCGTGCGGCCGGTCAGGGTTTCGGCCACCTGCCCCACGAGGTTGGCAAACATCTCGTTGCCGGAGCCGCTGAGCAGCAGGGAGTGGAACTGGATGTCCAGTTCCAGGAAGCGCGGCACGTCGCCGGCCTGGCCGGCGTCGCGCATGGCCAGGGCCACGTCGAGCAGTTCCTGCCGCAGCTCCTGCGGTGCGTTGACCGCAGCGAGTTCGGCGGCCACGGGCTCGACGGCGGAGCGCAGCTCCGCGAGGGACCGCAGCTGGGCCCCGCGCCCTTCCCCGGCCAGGCGCCAGCGGATTACGAGCGGATCGAACGGGTTCCAGCGGTGCGCCGGCAGGACCTTGATGCCCACGCGTTTGGTGGTCTCCACCAGGCCAAGCGACTGCAGCACGCGGACAGCTTCCCGGATCACAGACCGTGATACCTGCAGTTCGTCCTCCAACTGCTCCGCGAGCATCACATGCCCTGGCGGGAGGCTGCCGTCGACGATTCTGGTACCCAGGTGCTCGACGGCACGGTGATGGAGGCTGGTTGACATAGTGGTAAGCATAATCGGGCCGGGAGGCTTTGTTCCCCCGCAGCCGGTGGAGTCTGGACGCCGCCGGGAGAGGCACGTCATAGACTCTAAACGGCGCGGCTGGAGTCCAAGGAGTGGTCACCCGCTTTCGCCCTCGCCCTCGAATATATATGCTTTATTCACAGCCAACTTTTCTAAAGCGTGTTTCGCAGCACATGCGGGACGCAATGCACACATGTTGCACACACTGAATTGGAGTTTTTGATGTCAGCACATATCGGTGTCACCGGCCTCGCGGTGATGGGCGCCAACCTCGCCCGCAACCTGGCCCGCAACGGCTTCACCGTTGCCCTGCACAACCGCTCGGTTGAGAAGACCGACGCCCTCCTCGAAAAGCACGGCACCGACGGCGACTTCGTGCGCACTGAGACGCTGCAGGAGCTGGTGGACTCCCTGGAGAAGCCGCGCCGCGTGCTCATCATGGTCAAGGCCGGCAAGCCGGTTGACGCCGTCATCGACCAGCTCGTTCCGCTGCTGGAACCCGGCGACATCGTGATCGACGCCGGCAACTCGCACTACGAGGACACCCGCCGCCGGGAAGCCGCGCTGGCCGAGAAGGACCTGCACTTCGTGGGCGTCGGCGTCTCCGGCGGTGAGGAAGGCGCCCTCAACGGCCCGTCCATCATGCCCGGCGGCTCCAAGGAGTCCTACGACGCCCTCGGCCCGCTGCTGGAGAAGATCTCCGCCAAAGTTGACGGCCAGCCGTGCTGCGCCTGGATCGGCACCGACGGCGCCGGCCACTTCGTCAAGATGGTGCACAACGGCATCGAATATGCCGACATGCAGGTCATCGGCGAAGCCTTCGACCTCCTGCGCTCGGGCGCCGGTATTGAGCCCGCCGAACAGTCCAAGATCTTCGCCGACTGGAACAAGGGCGAGCTCGCCTCCTTCCTGATCGAGATCTCGGCCGAGGTCCTCGGCCACGTGGACGCAAAGACCGGCAAGCCGTTCGTTGACGTCGTCGTGGACGCCGCCGGCCAGAAGGGGACGGGCCGCTGGACGGTCATCTCCGCGCTCGAACTGGGCTCCCCGGTTTCAGGCATCGCCGAGTCGGTTTTCGCCCGGGCCCTGTCCTCCCAGGCGGAGCAGCGCAAACTCGGCCAGGAGCTGCTGGCCGGCGAGGAAATCGCCGTCGAAATCCCCGATAACTTCGTCGAGGACGTCCGCCAGGCGCTGTACGCCTCCAAGCTGGTCTCCTACGCCCAGGGCCTGGACATGCTGACCTCCTCCGCCAAGGAGTACGGCTGGGACCTCAAGCTGGACGAGATCGCCTCGCTGTGGCGCGGCGGCTGCATCATCCGTGCAGAGCTGCTCAAGGAAATCACCAAGGCCTACGCCGCGGAGCAGAAGCCGGCCAACCTGCTGTTCGCACCGGCCTTCACCAAGACCATCGCCGAAGCACTCCCGGCCTGGCGCCGCGTGGTTGCCACCGCCGTGCAGCTCGGCATTCCGGTGCCCGTGTTCTCCTCCTCGCTGGCCTATTACGACGGCCTGCGCCGCAAGCGCCTCGCCGCCGCCGTCATCCAGGGCCAGCGCGACCTCTTCGGTGCGCATACCTACGGCCGCGTCGACGCCGAGGGCACGTTCCACACGCTGTGGGGCGAGGACAAGTCCGAGGTCGAGGCAGTGGACACCCACTAGCCACACCCGCGGTGTAACGCAGGAACGGCCGGCCCTCCCGGATACTCTGGGAGGTGCCGGCCGTTCGTGCATCCGGTTCCAGCCGTTCCAGACGACGACGCCGATCCGCCCCTAGGAGTGCCGAGTGTCCCAGCCCGTAGCGATTGTCACCGGAGCCTCCACCGGCATCGGATTCGAGTCGGCCAAGCTGCTCAGCGCCAATGGATTCACTGTCTACGCCGGCGCCAGGCGGGTGGACAGGATGGAACCGCTCAAGGCGCAGGGGATAAGGGTCCTGCCGCTGGATGTCACGGATGACGGGTCCATGCAGAGCCTGCTGACCACGGTACTCCGGGAGCAGGGTCGGATCGATGTCCTGGTGAATAACGCCGGTTTCGGCTCCTTCGGTGCGCTGGAGGAGATGGAGGTGGCCGAAGGGCGCCGGCAGTTCGACGTGAACGTCTTCGGCCTGGCGCGGATGACGCAGCTGGTCCTGCCCTCCATGCGGACTGCCGGGAGGGGCAGGATCATCAACATCTCCTCCATTGGAGGCAAGTTCTATGAGCCGCTTGGCACCTGGTACCACGCCACCAAGTTCGCCGTGGAAGGCCTCAGTGATGCGCTGCGGCTGGAACTGAAGCCGCACGGCATCAGCGTGTCCATCATCGAGCCCGCCAGCACCGTTACCGAGTGGGGCGGGATTGCGGCCGAGGGGCTGCTGGCCAGCTCGGGCGGCGGGCCGTACGCGGCCCAGGCCACGGAGATGGCCGCCGTGCTGGCGTCCACCGAGAGGCCAGCGACGTCCACCCAGCCCGACGTCGTCGCCAGAGCGGTGCTGCAGGCCGCCACCGCCGCCCGTCCCCGGACCCGCTACCCCGTAGGCAGGGGCGCAGTTGCCATCACGGCACTGCGGCGGCTGCTGCCGGACCGCGTGTACGACCTGGCGGTGACGGCGGTGCTGAAACACATCGCCCGCTGAGGCGGCCGGCCACTAACAGCTCCAAAAGGCACAGCCGCCCCACCGCAAGGATCAGATTCGGTATTCGATGTAATACTCAGCCGGGTCCACGGCGGGCTTGGTCTCCCGCTGGGCGTCGCGGTGCCGCCAGCTTGCCGGGATACCCGTCACGATGGACTCGGGCGGTGCGTCCTTGACCACGACGGCGTTCGCCCCCACGGCGCTGTCGTTGCCGATGATGATCGGCCCCAGGATTTTGGCGCCCGCACCAATCGTGACCCGGTCCCCGATGGTGGGGTGGCGCTTGACCTTGGCGAGGGAACGGCCGCCGAGAGTGACGCCATGGTAGATCATGACGTCCTCGCCGATCTCGGCCGTTTCGCCGATGACCACGCCCATGCCGTGGTCAATGAAAAAGCGGCGTCCGATGGTGGCACCGGGATGGATCTCGATGCCCGTCAGGAAGCGTGTGAGCTGCGAAATGAGCCGGGCGGGGAACCGCGTGGACGGGTCCTGCCACAGCTTGTGCGTCAGGCGGTGCGCCCAGATGGCGTGCAGCCCGGAGTACGCGAAAAAGTTCTCAAAAGAACCTCGAGCCGCCGGGTCGTGGGACCGGGCGGCGTCGAGGTCTTCCTTAAGTCTTGCGAAGAAACCCACAAAGATCTTTCTACAGGAAACGGAAAGCGGCTGGCTAAGGTCTAGCCCCGGATGTCGTCATAGAGCACGGTGGAGATGTAACGCTCACCGAAGTCGCAGACGACCGCCACGATCAGCTTGCCGGCGTTTTCCGGGCGCTTGGCCAGTTCGAGGGCGCCCCACACGATGGCGCCGGAGGAGATGCCGCCCAGGATGCCTTCCTTGATGCCGAGCTCGCGGGCTACGGCCACGGAGTCCTCCAAGGTGGCGTCCAGGACCTCGTCGTAGACGTTGGTGTCCAGGAGCTCCGGGATGAAGTTGGCGCCCAGGCCCTGGATCTTGTGCGGGCCGGGGGCACCGCCGTTCAAAATGGCGGAGTCCTTGGGTTCAACGGCCACGATCTGGACGCCCGGCTTGCGCTCCTTCAGGACCTGCCCGACGCCGGTGATGGTCCCGCCGGTGCCGATGCCGGAGACAAAGATGTCTACCTTGCCGTCGGTGTCGGTCCAGATTTCCTCGGCCGTGGTTTCACGGTGGATCTGCGGGTTGGCCTCGTTGGCGAACTGCTGGGCCCAGATGGAGTTCTCCGTGTTGGCGACGATCTCCTGGGCCTTCTCCACGGCGCCACGCATGCCTTCGGAACCCGGGGTCAGCACGATCTCGGCGCCGAAGGCACGGAGCATCACACGGCGCTCGGTGGACATGGTCTCGGGCATGGTCAGGATGACCTTGTAGCCGCGGGCTGCGCCCACCATGGCCAAGGCAATGCCGGTGTTGCCGGAGGTGCCTTCGACGATGGTTCCGCCGGGCTTCAGCGCGCCGGACTTCTCAGCAGCGTCGATGATTGCGACGCCGATACGGTCCTTGACGCTGTTGGCCGGGTTGTAGAACTCAAGCTTGACCGCAACGGTGGCGTCCAGGCCTTCCGTCAGGCGGTTGAGCTTGACCAGCGGGGTGCCGCCCACCAGCTGTGTTACATCGTCGTAGATCCGTGCCATGTGTACTTGCGCCTATCTCTCAGGAAGGAATACTTTGGTCAGCCTAACGAGGGGGTCAGCGCCACTGCTACGCATTAAGCCATGCAGAGTAATATTTCCGGGCCTTGGCCAGCTTCGGGTTAATAATGACCTGGCAATACCCCTGCTCAGGAAACTTGGCGTAGTAGTCCTGGTGGATGTTCTCCGCCGGATAGAACACAGGCAGCCGGCTGACCTCGGTCACAATCGGCCGCGACCACAGCGCCTGGTTCCGTTCGATAGCCTCCTCGAAGAGGATCTTCTCCTCGGTGGTCTCATAGAACATTGACGAGCGATATTGCGTGCCGACGTCGTACCCCTGCCGGTTGAGCGTGGTGGGGTCGTGCAGGGCGAAGAACATGTCCAGGATGACTTCGGCCGGGATGACATCCTCATCGAAGGTCACGGCAACCACCTCCGCGTGCCCCGTGGTGCCGGAGCACACTGAGTAGTAATCCGGGTGGCGTTCATGGCCGCCGGTGTATCCCGAAACCACCGACGTGACGCCCTTCGTTTTCTGGTAGACGGCGTCCAAGCACCAGAAGCAGCCCCCGCCAAGCACAAATGTTTTCATGTCCTCTTCAATGGTTCGCGGGCGCCAATGATTCCCCCAGCCAACCTTAGGGTCATATACCGGGCTGAGGCCAGAGCCGACTGTAGGGTAAAAATATGAGTATGGAACCTGTGAACAGCGACGTTGCAGCGGAACCGGAAGAAGCTCCCGACGCCGCGGAGTCACCCGCCGCTGCTACCCTGGGGCAGCTCATGCTGGCCGTGGAGGAGCTCTGGCCGGAGTCGCTGGCAGAGTCATGGGACGAGGTGGGCCTCGTGGCCGGCCATCCGTCCGCTGAAATCACGCGCGTCATGTTCGCAGTGGATCCCACCATCGAGGTTATCGACGAAGCCATCGAATGGGGCGCGGAGCTGCTCATTACCCATCACCCGCTGCTCCTCAAGGGCGTCACCTCGGTTGCCGCCAACACCCCCAAAGGCCGGGCCGTGCACCGCCTGATCGAATCCGGAACGGCACTGCTGACGGTCCACACCAACGGCGACTCAGCAGTGGGCGGCGTTTCTGACGTCCTGGCCGACGCCCTGGGCCTTGAAAACGTGTCGCCGTTAACTCCTTCGAGAGACGGCCTTCCGGAGGAAGGCATCGGGCGGGTCGGGGACTTGAGCGAGTCCATGACCCTGGGCGATTTCGCCGCGCGGGTTTTCGGCATCCTCCCGGCGGTGGCGGGCGGAGTGCGCGTGTCCGGGGATAAGGACGGCCTCGTGCAGCGGGTCGCGGTGTGCGGCGGGGCCGGGGATTCCCTCTTTGACGAGGTCCGGGCCAGCAATGCTGACCTGTACGTCACCGCGGACCTGCGCCACCACCCGGCCTCGGAAGCCAGGGAGGCTGCCGTCAATGACCGCCCGTACCTCATCGACGTCTCGCACTTCGCCAGCGAATGGCTGTGGCTCCCGGCCGCGGCCGAAGCGCTGGGCAACGTGCTCGCGGACCAGGGCCTCGACGTCGAAATACAGGTCAGCACCACCAACAGCGATCCGTGGGACTTCATACTGACTCCCGGCGGCGACTAGAGTCTAGAAAACCCCAACGGGGTGCCGGCCAGGAGCCGGATGGGATCAAGCGGAGGTAAAACGTGGCCAAGGCAGCACCGGCGGAACAATTGAAGTTGCTCGAGCTCCAGGGCCTGGATGCCCGGCTGAAGTCACTGTCCAACCGCCGCCGTACCCTTGAATCCGATCCCCGGATCACCGATCTTGAGGCTGCCCTCAGCGTTGCCAACGGTGAGCTGGGCGCCGCGAAACTCGCCGTCCATGACGCCGAAGCGGAACTGAAGCGGGCCGAAGCCGATGTGGAGCAGGTGGCGACCCGGATCGAACGGGACGAGGCAAAGCTCAACAGCGGAACCGGTCTCTCCAAGGATCTCGTCGCCCTGCAGAAGGACATTGCTTCGCTCAACAAGCGCCGTTCAGACCTGGAGGACGTAGAACTGGAGGTCCTCGAGCGGTTGGATGTCCTGCGCGAACGTCAGGCAGCCCAGCAGAGCATCGTGGACGACATCCAGGGTTCGTTTGGCGGGATCCGTGCAGAGCTCGACGCGGCGCTGGCCGAGGTCGCTGCCGAGGAGACCGAGGTGGCAGGCAAGCGGGCGGGCTTCGCCGCTGGGCTGGACGCCGGAATGCTTGGAGTCTACGAGAAGACCCTGGCCCGCCGCGGAGTGGGCGCGGCCCGGCTCTTCCACGGCACGTCCGAAGGTTCCGGCATGCAGCTGAGCCCCGGCGACCTGGCCGAGATCAAGGCCGCCTCCGAGGACGACATCGTGTTCTGCCCGGATTCCGGCTGCATCCTGGTGCGCTCCGCCGAGTGGGTCTGACCGCCTCACCCAACTGACTGGCAGTAGATGTCGTTCTGAGCGCCCAAAACGACATCAATTGCCGGCTAGTTGGGCAGGATGATGTTCAGGGCGTGGGCCTTGCGCGCCGTGCCCGGAACGAGTTCGGCCTGCCACTTCTCGGCCGCCGCCTTCCGCAGCTGCTCCGGCGTCGCCGGGGACTTGCCCCGCCGCGTCAGCAGGTGCCGGGCCAGCTCTCCGCGGGTGTGCTTGGCAAAGTGGCTGACCACCTTCCGCGCGCCGTTCACCTCAGTGAACACGTTGACCGCCACGGTGTCTGCCGGCGGGGGAGTCCAGGCGGCGGCGTAGGTGCTGGACCGGCAATCAACCAGGAGCTGGCCACCGGCAATTTCGCCGAGGGCCTCGGTAAGCTGCGGTTTCCAGAATGAGGCAAGGCGTCCGACGTCGGGCAGGGCCGTTGACATGGACAGCCGGTAGGCGGGCACTGCGTCGGCGAACCGGATGGCGCCCCACAGCGCGGAGATGACCAGCACCGAGTCATCCGCCCGGCGCCGCTGTGCCGGCGTCATCGACCTGTAGCCCAGGGCGTCGTACAGCACGCCCGAATACACCTGGTGCGCCGGCGCCGCCGGTTCGGCGTGGAGCCGGGTGTTGCGTTCGACGTCGTCCCTAAGGGAGGCGCCGACGCCCAGCAAGGCGAGGGCGTCCTCATGCGAACTGACTGTCCCCAGCGCGTCGAGCACCTTGGCCCGGTAGGTGTTCAGCACGGGGAAACTCAACGAAGCCCAGTCCATGGCGTCACCGTGGACGGCCGGGGTCTTGCCTTCGGATGGGGGGAGCAGAATCAGCACCGTACGATCTTACCGGCCGGGTCCGCTTGGGATCAGTCGCGGTGCGGATCAGTTGAGGTGCGTGCGTTCAGCCCAGGTGGCGGCCAAGGAAGTCCAGCACGTCCGGGAGGATCGACCGCCAGTACAGGCCGTCGTGGCCGCCGGGCTGAAAGCCTCCCTCCACCCGGCCGGGAAGTCCCGAACGGTACTGGCGCACCGTCGAGGCCAGTTCGTCCTCACTGCCGCAGTCGATCCGCTTGGAAATCGCTGCAAGCCTGGGACGGAGCGCGAAAACGTTGTTCGCCGCGAAATCAGCCGGGCCGTCGAAGGCGCCCTGCATCCCCGCTTCGTAGCTGGACCAGACGGCCGGGCTCATGGCCGCAACGGCGCGAAGTCCGGACACCCTGCCCCGAGACGCCAGAAGGAGGGCGCCGAACCCTCCCATCGACGTGCCGAAGACGCCGACCCTTCCGAGGTCGAACCCCTGCTCGGCCAGGAACGGCAGGAACTCGAGCACCAGCATCGACTGCGTATCGCTGCCGTCGGCGCGGGCATGCCACCAGGAGTCGCCGCCGTCCACGGCAGCAATCCCAAAGGGCTGGCCGCCGTCGTCCAGATGGCGCTGCAGGGCCTGGTCCGCAACGAGGTCGCGCAGTAAAACCTCGCTGCTGCCGCCCAGCCCGTGCAGGAAGACCGCCACCGGCAGCACCTGGTTGGCCTGCTCGGGAAGCGGCACAGCCAGGGACCAGTGCGTGGTGGCCGCCGGGCGGAACCGGGAGCTAAAAGCGCCTGTCCGGATCAATACTGTGGAAGGGGGCAACGCGGAAGGCGACACTGCGGACGGGGGACTCGGCCGGATGGCCGCCGTCGTTGTGGGGCCGGGAACCGGTGGAGGCGGGGCCGTGCAGGCTGACGAGGCGGCTGCAGTCAGGCCGGCAGCGATTCCTGCCAGCTGCAGCATGCGTCGCCGAGGAAAGGACGGCTGGTCCATTTCCCGATTTTAGACCCCGGAACCGGCGGGTGTCCGGCCCCCCAGGAAAGCCCGTAAACTGGACTCCGGATGGGTTGACCAGGCGGCCGCGCGTCACGCAAGTGGCTCGAGGAACGTCCGGGCTCCACAGGGCAGGGTGGTGGGTAACGCCCACTCGGGGTAACCCGCAGGCCAGTGCCACAGAAAACAGACCGCCTGCGTCGCGCCGATTTGAAAGCGGCACGAAGCAGGTAAGGGTGAAACGGTGGTGTAAGAGACCACCAGCTTCCCGGGTGACCGGGAAGGCTAGGTAAACCCCACCCGGAGCAAGGCCAGACAGGACACGTTTGAGGGCTGCCCGCCCGAGTGTCCGGGTAGGCCGCTGGAGGGCGCCGGCAACGGCGTTCGTAGATGGATGGCCGCTACTCCTGTGCTGGCAACGGCACGGGAGCACAGAACCCGGCGTATCGGTCAACCCATCCGCTTAAGATTGAGCTCACGGTCGTGGTTGACGGGACGATATTCTCCGGCTCCGTAGCGAGTGAGGAAGCGTGGTCCAGACGCCAGAAAGCGCTGATCAGCGCATCAGGCGAGTACAGGGCGGACGTTCCCGAAGACGTGCGGGAAGCGCGGAACAACCTCCGCAACGTATCGGGTTGGAGCATTGGCCGCCTCCAGTACGGAGAGAAGTAATGCTGCCCGGCCCGTGGTGTGAGTGATTTCACGGGCTCCGGGGCAAAAGAAGCTCTCCGCCCGCCCTAGAATGGATGGTGAACGTAGAAGTTCTTCCGCCGGAGCTGCGTTCGCAGCCGGCGGTATTTCTTTGCACGTCCAACGGCATCCGGGGTGGACCTAAACCCTGCCGGTGCCAGCTTGCCCTGGATAACTTCCAGTGGCCGCCATCCGGTTTACGAGGACGTAGCCGGTTGAACCAAGGAAGGTAGTTCTGTGAGCCAGACGTCAGATTCTTGTCTTGATACGTGGATGAGCCGTGAGGCGCTCGCCGAGGCCATGATCCCGGTTATCGGCCGGCTGTACCGTGAAAACAACGTGGTTACCTCCATCCACGGCCGCAGCCTGATCAACAAGTCCACCATGAACATCCTGAAGGCGCACCGCTTTGCGCGCCGGATGAGCAAGGATGAGCTGCTCCTTGAGGAGACGGCACCGCTGCTGAACACGCTGGCACAGCTGGACCTGGGTGCCGCTGCCATCGATATTGCCCGCCTGAACCAGAAATTCAAGTCCGACGGCGGGGACCTGACTTTGGAGGAATTCCTCCGCGCCGAGCTGGCTGAGATCGTGGGTAAGCGGGGCGGCGACGACCGCACCAGCACCGACGTCGTGCTTTATGGCTTCGGCCGCATCGGCCGCCTGCTGGCGCGCCTCCTGATCGAAAAGGCGGGCGGCGGCCACGGCCTGCGGCTGCGCGCCATCGTGGTCCGGCGCGGCTCCGACAACGACCTGACCAAGCGGGCCAGCCTGCTGCGACGCGACTCCGTGCACGGCTCCTTCGAAGGAACCATTCGGGTGGACACCGACGCCAACACCATCACGGCCAATGGCGTCCAGATCCAGGTCATCTACTCGGACAACCCGGCCACCATCGACTACACGGCCTACGGCATCAACAACGCCCTGGTGGTAGACAACACCGGCCGCTGGCGCGACGCCGAGGGCCTCGGCCAGCACCTGCTGAGCAAGGGCGTTGCCCGTGTCCTGCTCACCGCACCGGGCAAGGGCGAGCTCAAGAACATCGTGCACGGCATCAACCACCGCGACATCACCGCTTCGGACCCGATCGTGTCCGCAGCCTCCTGCACCACCAATGCCATCACCCCGGTCCTGAAGGCCCTCAACGATAAGTACGGCGTGATTCACGGCCACGTGGAGACGGTCCACTCGTTCACGAACGACCAGAACCTGATCGACAACTTCCACAAGGGCGACCGGCGTGGACGTTCCGCCGCGCTGAACATGGTGATCACCGAGACGGGCGCCGCCAAGGCCGTGGCAAAGGCGCTGCCCGAACTGCTGGGCAAGCTCACGGGCAGCTCCATCCGGGTCCCCACCCCGGATGTTTCCCTGGCCATCCTGAACCTCAGCCTGGAAAAGGGAACCACCAAGGACGAGGTCAACGACTACCTGCGCGAGATGTCGCTGCACTCCGATCTGCGCAAGCAGATCGACTACATCGACTCGCCCGAGGTGGTCTCCACCGATTTCGTCGGCTCCCGCCGTGCCGGCATCGTCGATGGCCTCGCCACCATCGCCAACGACAAGAACCTGGTTGTTTACGTCTGGTACGACAACGAGTTCGGCTACAGCTGCCAAGTGGTCCGCGTCATGGAGGAAATGGCCGGGGTCAACCCGCCGACCTTCCCGGCCAAGGACTCCGAAAAGGATGCCGCCCCGGTCCTGGCCGTGGCAGCCTCGGTCTAACCGGAACCTTTCGTCAGCCCCGTCAGCACAGTTGTGCCGGCGGGGCTGACCCGTTCCCGGGAAGTTCCCGGGCAATTCTCTGGAATCAGGCGGAAATCGGGGACAAACTTGTGTCATGGAACAGAACCCGACCCTCCAGCATGAGACAACCCTGGAACATGCCCTCGATGTTGCAAAGGCCAACCAGAAAGAAGCCCAAAGGCTTCTGGACGAGGCGCGCACGTCACATGCGGCAGGGGAAATAGGCGACGACAGGGTGGCCCAGCTGCAGCGGCTCCTGGATCTCGCGAACACCGATCTTCATCGGGTCATGCGCGAGCAGTAGGCGGCCAGCCCTCCACAGGGCACCTGTCCTCCACACTGTGGATACCCGCACAGCGACGGGTGGTTTCGCCTAGGCTCGTGGATGTGTACCCGCATCCTGCCCGAAACACCCGGCGCCTTGGGACGCGCCTGTGAGCGTCAGCTGGGCCGCTTACCGGCGTGCGCGGCGCCGCTCCCGGCAGGCGTGGGCGGTGCTCGGTGTGGCAGCGGTGTCGGTGGTCGCCGCCACCGTGTGGTTTTTTACGGCGGGCCAGTTCATCGCGGCCGAGCCTGCCGTGTCCGGACCCCGCGAGGCGCCGGTGTTCGATGCCGCCTGGATGAAGCCCGTGACGCCCCCGAACCCGTTGCCGCCGGGCGACGCCGCCGCCGCACTGGAAACCCTGGCAGTGAAGGGCAGGGCATCCGGGAGCGACTATGACAGGTCCGCCTTCGGCCAGGCCTGGCAGGACGCAGACCACAATGGCTGCGATACGCGCAACGACATCCTGCGCCGGGACCTTCTCGACGTCGCCTTCACCGGGGGGTCAAAGTGCAAGGTCGCGTCAGGGACCATGCATGAACCGTACGTGGGGCTGGTGGTCCGGTTCGTCCGCGGCGCAGATTCGAGCAAGGACGTGCAGATCGACCACGTGGTGGCGCTCGGCGACGCCTGGCAGAAGGGGGCCCAGCAGCTGACACTAAAGGAGCGGCAGAACCTTGCCAACGATCCGGTCAATCTCATTGCCGCGGACGGTGACGCCAACCAAGAGAAAAGCGCGTCGGACGCCGCCACGTGGCTGCCGAAGAACAAGGCCTTCCGGTGCCACTATGTGGCGCGGCAGATTTCGGTGAAGGCAGCGTATGGCCTCTGGGTCACCCAGCCGGAAAAGGACGCCATGGCCCGGGTGCTGGACTCATGCCCGCAGCAGCAGACGGTGGTACCGCGGTAGGGCCGCAGCGGCAGCAAACAGGCGGTGTCAGTGGCCGAACGGGTCCGGGTCGACGCCCGGCATCCAGGTCAGGCCCGGGACGCCCCAGCCGCTCTTCTTTGCCTGCTTCATGGCCTTGCGGGCATACCTGTCGATGAGGCGGTTGACGTACAGTTTGCCGTCCAGGTGGTCGTATTCGTGCTGGATGATGCGGGCGAACCAGCCGGTGGCTTCGAAATCCACCGGATTTCCGAGCCCGTCATAGCCCTGGACGCGCACCCACTCGGCGCGCTTGAGTGGATACTGCTCGCCGGGGAAGGAAAGGCAGCCCTCCACTTCCTCGTCCGGATTCGGCAGCGCCCCGGACACCTTGGCGAGGGTCAGCACAGGATTGACCACGACGCCGGCCGGGGGAACGTCGTCCTCGTTCTCGTACTTGTACACGAAGATCCGCTTGCCCACGCCGATCTGCGGCGCGGCCAGACCGACGCCGTTCGCCTTGTCGTTGGTTTCGAACATGTCGGCAATCAGCTGGCGAAGCCCGTCGTCGAACTCCTCAACTTCAGCAGCCCGGCGGTGCAGCACCGGCTCACCCCAGATGGTGATGGGCAGAACAGTCATGTCAGGGGATCCTTCGACGCTTTGCCGGAGTGGAGCCGGCAGGGGTGAAAACCAACAAAGGCCGTACCGGGTTACCGGTACGGCCTTTGTTGCTGGGCGGCAGAAAACTGCCGACCTCGGTGCGGGTGAGCGACGGGGGTTGAACCCGCGACCTCCTGGACCACAACCAGGCGCTCTGCCAACTGAGCTACGCCCACCATGTGCCCTGCAGACTGTCCGGTGTCCCGGCCGTCCGAAATGGCAACGACAAATAGCTTACCTGCTGTTTGGGGATGCTTTTGCCACTTTTGGCTGTTTCGGCAAAATTTTCCCCAAACGTGGCGCAGATTACTTCCCGGACTGCTGTGCTGCGGGCGGCAGAGCGCCTTCCGACGCCTGCTGGTCAACGGCGGAGGGCGACGCCGAGATGCGCTTGGAGATCTTCTGGGCCGTGGCACTGTCCGGTCCGGGGCCGGGCACGAAGACGGCTTCCCGGTAGTACCGGAGTTCGTCAATGGAATCCTTGATGTCCCCGAGGGCGCGGTGGCCGCCGAGCTTCGCCGGCGCCTGGAAGTAGGCGCGCGCATACCAGCGCCGGGCCAGTTCCTTGATGGTGCTGACGTCGATGATGCGGTAATGCAGGTGCTCCACCACCGAGGGCATGTCCCTGCCCAGGAAGACCCGGTCCGTTCCCACCGAGTTGCCGGCGAGGGGCGCCTTGCGGGGGTCCGGCACCCATTTGCGGATGTAGTCCAGCACCAAGGACTCTGCCTCGGCCATCGTTTTGCCGGCCGGAAGCTCGTTCAGCAGGCCTGACCGGGTGTGCATGTCCCGGACGAAGTCGTTCATCTGCGCGAGGGCGGCGTCGTCCGGTTTGATCACCACGTCCATTCCGTCTCCGAGGATGTTGAGTTCGGAATCGGTGACCAGGGCCGCGACCTCGATCAGGGCGTCGTTGACGCTGTCGAGGCCGGTCATTTCGCAGTCGATCCAGACGATGCGTTCGTTAGTAATAGGCACCCGTTTAGCCTACCGTTTAGCCGCGTGCAAGCCTTGGAGAGGCGCTCCGATGCTAATATTTCGGGTACGTGGCATCGCCTCATTGCGGCGGCCGCGTCCCCGGCGTCGACCGTTTTGGCCGGCTGCCCAATTTGGCTGGCCGTTCAGCTTGGCTGCAGATGGGGCAGCACGCCCAAAAGAGATATGCCCAAAAGAGATACGCGCAGAAGAGTTAGGCGCAGAAGAGATTGGACGATCCTGAGATGACGGCGCCTGTGCCTGCGATAGGGGAAACGGCCACCGGCACTTCCATGGACCCGGCCCGGCCGGAAGTGGACAACCCACGCTCGCCAATCCTCGCCGGTTTCATCGGTTCCATGTTCCTGCTCATCGGCTCGCTCGGCGTCGGATGGCTGGCGCCGGTCTCAGAGCTGCGGCGGATGCCCCTATTCATCTGGATGCGCACCGAGGCGTTCGGCGTAGGGCTGTCCATCGTGCTGCTTGCGGTGGGCGGCATGCTGCTGGTCCGGGCCTGGCTCAGGCTCGGCCAGCACGTCCACGTGTGGGGCCGGGAAGCCCGGAAGGCCACACTCCAGGCCGTCGTCGCGTGGGGCCTTCCCATGATGTTCACCGTCCCGCTGTTCAGCCGGGACGTCTACGCCTACATTGGCCAGGGCCGGCTGATGGTCGAGGGCTTCAATCCGTACGAGAACGGCATCTCGGCGCTGTCCAACTACTTCCAGCTGGGAGCGGACAAGATGTGGACCGAGGCCCCGGTTCCCTACGGCCAGGTGTTTTTGTGGATCGAACAATTCGTGGTCTGGGCCACCAACGTTCACCCGGAAGCCAGCATCATGCTGTTCCGCCTCGCCGCGCTGGCGGGTGTGGTGCTGTGCATCGTCTACGTGCCCAAGCTTGCCGAGCTGCACGGGGTCAATCCGCACCGTGCCCTCTGGCTGACGGTGGCGAATCCGCTCTTCCTGACCAACTTCATCGCCAGCGTCCACAACGATGCGCTGATGATCGGGCTGGCCCTCGCGGGCCTCTACTACTGCGCAACCCGGCGGGTCATCCTCGGCATCGTTCTTGTCACGGCCTCCATCGCGGTGAAGCCGATCACCGTGGTGTTCCTTCCGTTTATCGGGTTGCTCTGGGCGGGCAAAGGGGCCAGCTGGCCAAGGAAGTTTGTGTTCTGGGGCCTGACGGCCGGAATCAGCCTTGCCCTGCTCTACGCCATGAGCCTGGTCAACGGCTTCGGGTTCGGCTGGATCAACGGACTCTCAGCGCCCGGCAGTGTCTGGATCTGGTACGCGCCGGTGGGACTGCTTGGCCTGGTGGTCGCCTCCATTTTCAACGCGTTCAGCCTGGACGGCTGGGGGCTGGCCAAATGGGTTTACGACGCCGGCAAGCTCCTTGCCGTGGGCATCGTCGCCTGGCAGATCTTCCGGGGCGAACACGACCGCCTCATGCGCCGCCTGACCCTCGCCTTCGCGGCTGTTGTGGTGCTCGCGCCCATGATCCAGTCCTGGTACGTGGTGTGGCTGATCCCGCTGTTCGCCGTCACGGGCATCCGCGACGACTGGCAGGTCAAGGCCCTGTACTTCATCGTTTCCTTCTTCATGGTCTATGCCATCTCCGACCAGCTGGAAGTCTTCCCCTACCTGCAGACCGACGACCTGGGCCTTGCCCTGGCGCTGGCCCGCAACGCAGCCGCCATCATTGCCCTGCTGTTTGCCCTGTACCTGATCTTCCTGGACCGCAGCACCAAGCTGCTTTTCAGCAAGGCGGACCAGCCCGTGACGACGCGCCCTGTTATCTGACCTGAACGTTTTTCAGGGCTTCCCTGCGCGAGAGCGGACTGAGTGACGGGCCGTTCCGCGTCACGAAATCCAGGACCCAGTTTGGATCGGTTTTGGCGTACTCACGCAATGCCCACCCGATGGCCTTGCGGATAAAGAACTCCCGGTCGGCCAGGTTCGCCTCGATGACGGCAGAGAGCAGCCCGGTGTCCGTCTGGAATTTTGCTCCCAGCTGGGCCGTGATGGACGCCCGCCGAATCCAGAAGTCCCGATCGGCGCTCCACTGGAGCAGTACGCGGGTGAGTTCCTCCCGGTGGGCCTGGAGTAGCGTGCCGACCCGGTGGGCCACGCCGTCTACATAGTCCCAGGACGAGCCGGTCCGGATGATCTCCTCATACACCGGAAGCATCCGCCGGTCTCCGGCCACGCTCCGCAGTCCGGTCAGGTCAATCGCCGCGTAGCGTTCCTCGCGGTAACGGGCTTCGCGCCACAGGACCAGCACCGTTGACCGCAGGTCCTCGGCGGTTTCGAAGGGATGGGCAGCGGCCGCGGCTTTGGTTGTCCTGCGCACCTCCGGCACGCGGACGCCGAGGGACGGCGTTGAGGACTTCATGTAGGCCTGGGCCGCAGTGCCGCGGGTGGGGTCTGCCGCCGCCCGCAGCTCGGAGCGGATCAACGCCAGCACCGCTTCATTTGCCATGGTGTCAAGATAGCCCGTTCAAGGAGCCCGAGGCAGCGGTTGCTGCTGCCGCTGCGGTCCGTGTGGTCCTAGAGTAGGCAACGTATGAGGCGCTGCCCGCAGGGACCCGCCTGCCGCTGGCCAGAGAATTCCAGGAGGCAATCCATGTCCATGATCAAGACGCCCGATGAAATTGCCATGATGCGCGAGGCCGGGCGGGTGGTGGCGAACGCCCTGGCAGCCGTCCGGCAGGCCGCTGCGGTGGATGTTTCGCTGAAGGAACTCGACGAGGTTGCTGCCGCCATCATGGCGGACGCCGGTGCCACGCCCGCGTTCCTCGACTACAAGCCCCGGTGGGCGTCGGTCCAGTTCCCGGGCGTGATCTGCACCAGCGTCAACGACGCCGTGGTGCACGGAATCCCAACGGGTACCGGCTGCGCGACGGGGACCTGCTCAGCGTGGACTGCGGCGCCTTCGTCGAAGGCTGGTGCGGTGACGCGGCCCAGAGCTTCATCGTGGGCACGCCCAGCCAGGAGGACCAGGCACTCATTGAGGCCACGGACGCCGCGCTGGCCCGGGGCATCGATGCCGCGCGGGTGGGAAACAAGATGGGCGACCTCGCCTACGCGATCGGCGGCGCAGCACGCCGCGCCGGCTACGGCCTGCTGGCTGACCATGGCGGCCACGGGATCGGCCGCACCATGCACGCCGAGCCGTCCGTACCGAACGACGGGCGGCCTGGCCGGGGAATCAAGCTGGCGGAGGGGCTTGTGATCGCCATCGAGCCCATGCTCATTCTCGGCGGCAACGGAGACTATTTCCACGACGAGGACGAATGGACGCTGCGGTCCGCCAGCGGCCGCAGGTCCGCCCACAGCGAGCACACGGTGGCTATCACAGCGGCCGGACCGGTGATCCTGACCCTGCCGTGAGGAAGGCTGTTCCGGTCATCCGACCCGCAGCCGCACCACCGCGCGCCCGGGAACTGCGTCACTGACCACCTCAAACCCGGCCGCCAGGAACAGCCCCAGCGTGCCCTGGTAGAGATCGGACGGACCGGCCTTTGGCCGCTGCGCGGGATCCACCGGATACCCGTCCACAACCGTGGCCCCGTTGGCGCGTGCGTGGTCGACGGCGGCAGCCAGCAGGGCCGCTGCCACGCCGCTGCGGCGATGGCCGGGAGCAACGACGAAACAGCTCACCGACCACATGCTCCCGCCGCCGTCGTCGGCGGCCGCGGGACCGGCCGCCTTGAACACCTGGGAACGGAGAATCCGCGGGTAGCACCTCCGCGGCTCCACGGCGCACCAGCCGACTGCGGAGCCGCCGCGGTACGCCAGGACCCCCGGCGCCGGCCCGCCGCCGTCGAACTTGTCTTTCAGCTGTGCCTTGCGGTCAGCGGGCGTCGTGGCAGCAAAGCTGGCTCCCGGAAGGGCAAAGAACCGGCACCAGCAGCGTGACGGTTCGCCGCGGACGCCGAAAAGTTCCTCGACGGCGGGCCACTCGGCGGCCGCCGTGGTGATGCCGCCTGCTGCCCCCTGTGAATCTGTCATGGCCGCCTTCCCTTGCCGCCGGGACTGTCCTGCTGCAGGACTGTGTTTGTTGCCGAAACCGCCTCGTTTCCGGACTAGGAAGCGGGTTCGCCGCCCGGCTCGGTGCTCCGGCGCAGCGTCACCTCGCCCGTGACCCCCACGGTGCCGGCGCCCACGGTGCCGGAACCCGCGCCGGGCACTGCCAGCCTCCCGATCTCCTCCAGGGGCAGGCGGACGGTGGAGAGGGCCGGCCGGAAGTCGCGCAGGGTTTCGATGTCGTCAAAGCCGGCGATGGCGGCGTCACGGGGGATACGCAGCCCCTTGGAGCGCAGCGCGGCGGTGGCCCCGATCGCCATGACGTCGTTGACGGCAAAGATACAGAGCCGGGGCGGTGCGGCGGCTTCAGCACCGGCCTGGCCGCTTCCGCCGTGCGCCCCGATGCGTGCGGCGAGCTCCATGCCCGCCTCATAACCGCCCGTGCGGTCGAATCCGGTGTGCAGGACGTCTGCCGGCGGAAGCCCGGCATCCGCCAGGCCGCGCTGGAAGCCGCGCACCCGGTCGTCGGAGGTCAGGAGGCCCTCCGGGCCGGCGATGATCACGAACTCCCCGGCATGTGAGGCGGCTAGTTCCCGGGCGAGTTCGGCGGCGAGCTCCTCGTTGGGAACCCCAACCACGTGATAGCCCTCGTCGGATTCGGCGCCCACTACGGCGTGTCCCACGACGCCCACCCGGCCGCCGTTGCGGCAGTAGCGGTCAAGCTCGGCGGCCAGTTCGGCGTTGCCCTGCTTGTCGGCGGTCCGTGCAGACCGCGATCCCGCGATCACTATCGAGTCCGCCCGGCGTGCAGCAAAGGCAGCCACGGCCGCGCGCTCATCCGCTGGGCTGCCCGCGGTGGTGGCCAGCAGCACCATCTTGTTCTGGTGCCGGGCTGCGGCCTGGACGCCGCGGGCGATGGCTGCGAAGTAGGGGTCGGCGATGTCGTGCACGATGAGTCCGATGAGGCCGGAGCTCGACTTCGCGAGGCCCTGCGCCTGGGCGTTGGGGATGTAGCCGAGGGAGTCCGCAGCCTTCCGGACACGCTCAGCGATATCAGGTCCGGGGGTCCTGGCGGAACCGTTCAGGACACGGCTGGCAGTGGCAGGGGAGACTCCGGCCAGGCGGGCTACTTCGGTCAGCGTGCTTGCTGCCACAGGCGAAACTCCTCTTCAACGGGCCCCAGCATCGGGAAACTCGGCTGATGACCACATTATCGCAGTTACAGAAACTTCCGGAAAGCGCTTGCCAGATTGGCTGCGCGACTGCACTATGGAAGCAGCGGGAATGCGCTTTCCCAATTTGCTATCCACCACGATTGAATGAGGACTCATGGGCTTCGAAACAAAGACGATCCGTATCGCCATGAACGGCATAACCGGCCGGATGGGCTACCGCCAGCACCTGCTGCGCTCCATCCTCCCCATCCGTGACGCCGGCGGCTTCACCTTGGAGGACGGCACCAAGGTCCAGATCGAGCCGATCCTCGTTGGCCGCAACGAAGCGAAAATCCGCGAGCTGGCCGAGCTTCACAAAATTTCGGAGTGGACCACCGACCTTGACGGCGTGATCAACGACCCCACTGTCGACGTCGTCTTCGACGCCTCCATGACCAGCCTTCGGGCCGCAAACCTGAAGAAGGCCATGCAGGCCGGCAAGCACATCTTCACCGAGAAGCCGACGGCGGAAACCCTCGAGGAGGCCATCGAGCTGGCCCGCATCGGCAAGGAAGCCGGGGTCACCGCCGGCGTCGTGCATGACAAGCTCTACCTGCCGGGCCTGGTCAAGCTCCGCCGCCTCGTGGACGAAGGGTTCTTCGGCCGGATCCTGTCCATCCGCGGCGAATTCGGCTACTGGGTCTTCGAGGGCGATGTGCAGGAGGCCCAGCGCCCGTCCTGGAACTACCGCAAGGAGGACGGTGGCGGAATGACCACGGACATGTTCTGCCACTGGAACTACGTCCTGGAAGGCATCATCGGCAAGGTCAAGAGTGTTAATGCCAAGACCGCCACCCACATCCCCACCCGGTGGGACGAGGCCGGCAAAGAATACAACGCAACGGCAGATGACGCCTCCTACGGCATCTTTGAGCTGGTTACCCCCGGGGGAGACGGCGTCATCGGCCAGATCAACTCCTCGTGGGCTGTCCGGGTCTACCGTGACGAGCTGGTCGAATTCCAGGTGGACGGGACGCACGGATCTGCCGTCGCTGGGCTGAACAAGTGCGTGGCGCAGCAGCGGGCCCACACGCCGAAGCCGGTATGGAATCCGGACCTTCCGGTCACGGAATCCTTCCGCAGCCAGTGGCAGGATGTGCCGGCCAACGCGGAGCTGGACAACGGTTTCAAGCTGCAGTGGGAAGAGTTCCTGCGCGACGCCGTCGCCGGCCGCGAACACCGTTTCGGGCTGCTTTCCGCCGCCCGCGGCGTGCAGCTCGCCGAACTCGGCCTGCAGTCCAGCGACGAACGCCGCACCATCGACATTCCGGAGATCACGCTCTGATGACTTCACTGATCCTTCCCACATCCGACGGCGGGACCCGGGAATACCGCCTCCGTTCCGCCACCACCTGGGCCAAACCGATGGCGCCGCTGACATCGCGCCGCGCCTACGCTGCGGCCCACGTCATCCCCGAAGTCACTGCCGACAACACTCCGGGCGCCCCGGCCCGTCTCGACTGGGACGCCACACTGGCCTACCGGCATGAGCTGTGGTCCTACGGGCTCGGGGTTGCCGACGCGATGGACACCGCCCAGCGTGGCATGGGCCTGGACTGGCCAGCCACACAGCAGCTGATCAAGCGCACGGGGGCGGAGGCGGCCTCCGTGGTCTCCGCCGGCGCCACGGCCACTGCAGGCATGACGGTCCGCGACCTCGTGTCCTGCGGCGCCGGTACCGACCAGCTGGACCTCGCCACACTGCCGGCCGGCGCGGCCGGGCTGCAGGCTGTCCTGACCGCCTACCGCGAGCAGGTCGCCGTCGTCAGCGAGGCCGGGCCCAAGGTGATCTTCATGGCCTCCAGGGCGCTGGCCCACGTGGCGTCCGGTCCCGAGGACTACCTGAAGGTCTACTCCGCGCTGCTCCAGGAAGCCGACCAGCCCGTCATCCTGCACTGGCTCGGCACCATGTTCGACCGCGCGCTGGCCGGTTATTGGGGCTCGGACAGCGTTGACCAGGCCACCGAGACGTTCCTCTCCCTCATCCGCGAGAACGCGGACAAGGTGGACGGCGTCAAGGTCTCCCTGCTGGACGCTTCGCACGAAATCGCGCTGCGGGCGGCGCTTCCCGAGGGCGTCCGCCTCTACACCGGCGACGACTTCAACTACCCGGAACTGATCGACGGCGACGGAACCCTGCACTCGGATGCCCTGCTGGGCATCTTCGCGGCAATCTATCCCGCTGCGTCCGCGGCGCTGCAAAGCTACGACGCCGGAGATGCCGCCAAAGCGCGTGCCATCCTGGACTCCACCCGCGAACTGGGCAAGCACATCTTCAGTGCCCCCACGTTCTACTACAAGACCGGTATCGCCTTCCTGTCCTGGCTCAACGGTAAGCAGCCGGGTTTCCAGATGGTCGGCGGGCTGCACTCGGGCCGTTCCGTGGTGCACCTCGCGAAGACCTTTGAACTGGCCGACGAAGCCGGGCTGCTGAAGGACCCAGCCCTCGCAGCGTTCCGGATGTCCGATTTCCTTCGCATCAACGGAGTGGGAGTATGACCTTCAATTCAGAACCGTCCCCCTTTGCACGGCTTTCCCTCAACAGCGCCACCACCAAGAAGTGGACGCTCGCCGAGGCTGTTGACGGCTGCGCGCGTGCAGGCATCCCCGCCATCGCCCCCTGGCGGGACATTGTTGCCGAGGCCGGGCTGGACAAGGCGGCCAAACTGATCAGGGATGCCGGGCTCCGGGTTTCCTCGCTGTGCCGCGGCGGCTTCCTCACGGCTCCGCACGCCGAAGGGCAGGCGGCAGCGCTCGCGGACAACAGGGCAGCTGTTCTGGAGGCCGTTGCTCTCGATACGCAGGAACTGTTCCTCGTGGTCGGGGGTCTGGTGCCGGGGGAGAAGGATGTCGTGGCTGCCCGCCAGCGCGTGGCCGACCGGCTGGAGGACCTCGTCCCGTTCGCCGTCGAACATGGCGTCCGGCTGGTGCTGGAACCCCTGCACCCGATGTACGCCGCCGACCGCGCGCTCATCTCCACGCTGGGGCAGGCACTGGACCTGGCGGCGCCGTACGACGCCCGGGCGGTGGGGGTCGCCGTCGACACCTTCCACGTCTGGTGGGACCCGGAGCTGAAAGCCCAGATCGAGCGTGCCGGCCGGGAGAACCGGATCGCCTCCTACCAAGTGTGTGACTTCAACCTTCCAATCGCTGCGGACGCGCTGCTTTCCCGCGGCATGATGGGCGACGGCGTGATTGACTTCGCGACGATCGGCACCTGGGTCCGGGACGCCGGCTACACCGGCGACATCGAAGTGGAGATCTTCAACCAGGAGATCTGGGACGCCGACGGCGACGACGTCCTGGCGAGGATGAAGGACCGCTACGCCGAACTGGTGCAACCCTTCGCCTGAACCCGCCCTTACCTCGGTGGCTATCCGCGGGTAGGGTGGCGCCAGGAGGGGAAGCAGATGGACAAACACTTCAGGGACGCCGAGGCGAGCGTTGTTGTCGCAGCGCAGCCGGAGCGAGTGTGGAAGGCGCTGACGGATCCGGCCGACGTCAAGGAATACTTTCTAGGCACGAACGTCACATCGACCTGGCGGGAAGGTGAGCCTGTGACGTTCGAGGGGGAGTGGCAGGGCAAGTCCTACCAGGACAAGGGGACGGTGCTGGAAGCCCGCCCCAACGAACTCCTGCGCATCACCCACTACAGCCCCTTATCAGGCCTGCCCGACGAGCCGGACAGCTACCACACCGTGGAATACGGGCTGGAGCCCGTTGCGGAGGGAACCCGGGTCAGCATCACCCAGGGCAACAACAAGAGTGATGGCGAAGCCGCGGAGTCGGAAAAACTCTGGGGCATGGTGCTTGGCAACCTCAAGGAGTACCTGGAGGACTAGACAGCGCCGCTGGCAACTTGCTGCTTACCGACTTCGGCTGGCTTGCACCCTGCCACGGTGGGCAGCAGCACGCAGCTGGATGATCCGGGCTGCGCCCGCCATGGCCACGAGGACACCTCCACCTACTGCCGCGATGAAGAGGGACATCCCGAGCGACACCGCGCCTTCAAGGCCGAAAAACTTCACCTGGACGAGTTCCTGGTTCTGCAGGATGAAGATGATCAGCAGTACCAGTACCACCAGCGCCGAGGCCACCGCCGCCCAGATCATACCGGCGCGCGTCACGCGCCGGTCAGGCTCTGCCAGCCCGGGCCGCGGTGACGTGGCTCCGTCGTAACCCGGGATCGCGGCCGTACCAGGATGGCGGGCCGCCGGGCCGGTACCCGCCGCCGCTTCGGTCGGTGCCGGGTCAAGAGGCACTGCGGCGCCTGGCTGACCTGCCGCCGGGCTCGCAGGCCGGGGAAGCTCCGGATCGGACGGGTTTCCGCCCGGCTGGCTTTGCTGCATGCGGATGTTCCTTCCTTGATTGTTGGTCCAGGTGGCCGGCCCGTGCACATCACCGGCGCAATCCGATCATAGGCACAGTCGGGCCGAATTAGTAAGCATGCTTGCAATGTGCCACCGTGGGTAATGGCACCCCGCGCCTCAATGAACTCCTGACGAGCGTCCCGGGGGTGTTCTACACTCGGAAGTAGACATACGGGGCGTACTTGTCCGAAGTAGTACACGGCCGCCCCGAAGGGAGGAGCACCCCGATGCGCCGCAATCGTGTTATCGCTGGAACGTCCGCTTTCCTCATAGGCGTCACTGGCCTTTGGGCTGCGTCCCTTGCTCTCGGCGGCGGGGAGGTGCCGCAACCAGCGACGTCTCTCAGCCCGGGTTCGCTACCGTCCCCCAACAAGCCCAGGGTCCCGGCGCCTGATGTTCGGATCGCTGCTGTCGGTGACATGAACGGCGTCAGGAACATTGAGCCTGGTAGCCCGTCCGGCCGGAACGGTGCGGCGATCACCCGGCTCGTGCAGAAGAACCAGATTGACGCGTTCCTGGGGCTCGGGGACTTCCAGTACGACACTCCGCGCTGCGCTGACTACGTGAAGTATTGGACCCCGCTGTGGGGTGGCACGAAGCCCAAGTTGTACTGGGTGTCCGCCCCCAACCACGACTGGCAACCGGGCCGCAACGAAGACCTCGACAACTTCATGAACGGCCAATGCCGTGGTGCCCCGGCGAAGGCTGCGATCAACCGGCAGCGCGGGTTCATCGGGAACGGGGATCCGTACTCAACGGATTTCGGGAACTGGCACTTTGCGTTCCTGTCGTCCGCGCACTGGCGGTACGACCCCGCGAAAGCTGCGGCGTTGACGACATGGCTGGATCGCGACCTCGCTGCTGCCAAGGCGGCGGGTAAGTATCTGGCAGTTGTCTACCATGAACCGTACTTCACGTCGAAGACGGCCGAACATGACCGGGCCGCCGACCACAAGCCGTGGATCGACGTGATGTACAAGCACCGGGTCCGTCTGACCCTGTCAGGGTCACAACACAACTACGAACGCTCATGTCCGGTCAACAACAACGACCAGTGCGTCAGTGACGGGATGACAGCGTTCCAGGTATCCACGGGAGGTATCGGCCTCCGCTCCTTCACGAGCAGTCCGTCGTACATCGTGAAGCGGTTCAGCAACACCCACGGGTTCCTTCGGATGACACTCAAAGACAACGGGTCTTTCACCTGGAACTTCGTTCCAACGTCAGGGACGGGCAAGGATGCAGGTACGCGCTCCGCACCGTAGTAAAAGCCCGGCCTTGGGCAAGCGGTGGATGCAGCTTTCCCAGGCAAAACAGAAGCGGTCCTGACTCGCGTTTGCGCAGGTCAGGACCGCTTTTAGCCGTGCCCCAGGAGGGAATCGAACCCCCGACCGGCGGATTAGAAGGCCGCTGCTCTATCCCCTGAGCTACTGGGGCAACTGGTTTCCCGGCTTCCCGGGTGCCTCAAAAAGTCTACATTGCCTACGGGCCCGTCGGCGGCACCGGGCAGGAACGTTTCGGTTATCCACATACAGCATTGCGTACTTCCCGGCGGTCGCGTCGGCGGTTGATGCTGGAAGTGCCTGCTAGGGCAAGACACTTCGAGACAGGACACCAAGATGAGTGACAACATTACGGTCCGGGGCTTCGTGGCCACGGAGATCCGCAGTTCCACAACTCCCGGGGGCGTTCCCACCGCCTCATTCCGCCTCGGTTCCGCTGAACGGCGGTACGACCGCACGGCCAACGCCTGGGTGGACGGCAACATCAACTGGTTCACCGTCCAGGGATACCGGCAGCTGGCCGGGAACATGGGCTGCAGCATCAAGAAGGGCCAGCGCGTCGTCGTCGTGGGCAAGCTGAAGATGCGCAGCTGGGAGAAGGACGGCCGCATCTACCACGACGCTGAGATCGACGCGGACGCGGTGGGCCACGATCTCAAGTGGGGCACCGCCAACTTCATCCGCAATTCCGGCAACCCCCAGGCCGCTGACGGATTCGGCCCCGCGAACGGCGACCGCAGCGCTTCCGGATCCTCAGGCGTGGCCGGGGGCGGCTCCGACGAGGACCGGGAGGAAGGCGACGAAGCCGACGAAGACCCGGCTGCGGCGGGCATCTTCCTCGACGACGCCGGCGACGAGTTGCAGCTCGACCCTGAAACGGGCGAACTCACGGGAGCCGCTGCCTGAACGCCGGTGGCGTGCGGCACTGCACCCCCTTGGCGGTGCCGCATGGCAGAATGGCAGCGTGATGCGAGCGACGACACTTCAGCGGAACAAAGCGCTCCGCGGCAATGCCACTGGTGCCCGGGGAACTGCCAAAAAGGTTACCGGCCGGCTCGCATTGGCGGTTGTTGTGCTGTCGGCGCTCGGCGCCTGCACGGCACCGGGAGATCCGGCGACCGTGAACCAGACGGCGGAAGGACAGGCCGCTGGAGAACAGGCGGCCACGCAATCGGCAGCATCAGCCTCGGCAAAGCCGTCGGCGCCTGCGGCAGCCACCAAATCCACTGCCGGGGCCACAGCCGCACTGCAGCGGACCATGGCTGACGTCCTGGGAGGCGTAGTCGCAGCCAACCCCAAGCCGGCCACGGCGGAGATCACCTCGGCGCTCACGGCGGCAGGCGTTCCGGCGCGGAACCTGGAGGTCTCGGCAGGGCGCACGCCCACCGGACTCGAGGTCGATTCCATGGAAGCGGCGGCTGTCCAGGCCAAGGAATGTGTGATCGGCCAGGTCCGCGATGGGAAGGTGACGGTGACCGTGCTGCCGGCGCTGTCGAACGGGAAGTGTTTCGTAGGAGCCGCCGGCTGAGCCCGGAATGTGAGATATCACCGCCAACCCACTAGATTTGGAACCATGGCGGAATTTATCTACACAATGACCAAGGCCCGAAAGGCTGTTGGCGAAAAACTTATTCTCGACGACGTAAGCATGTCGTTCTTCCCGGGCGCCAAGATCGGCGTCGTTGGCCCCAACGGTGCCGGTAAGTCCACCATCCTGAAAATCATGGCCGGCCTGGACACCCCCTCCAACGGTGAGGCGCGGCTGAGCCCTGGCTACACGGTCGGCATCCTGCTGCAGGAACCGCCGCTGAACGAGGAGAAGACCGTCCTCGGCAACGTCCAGGAAGGCGTTGGCGAGATCTACGGCAAGATCCAGCGCTTCAACGAAATCTCCGAGGAGATGGCCAGCCCGGACGCGGATTACGACAAGCTCCTCGAGGAGATGGGCCACCTGCAGGAGGCCATCGACTCCGCCGATGCCTGGGACCTGGACTCCCAGCTCGAGCAGGCCATGGACGCCCTCCGCTGCCCGCCGGCCGACGCGGATGTCACATTGCTCTCCGGTGGTGAGCGCCGCCGCGTGGCCCTCTGCAAGCTGCTGCTGCAGAAGCCGGACCTCCTGCTGCTCGACGAGCCGACCAACCACCTCGACGCCGAGAGCGTGCTGTGGCTGGAACAGCACCTCTCCTCCTACGAGGGCGCAGTGCTCGCCGTCACCCACGACCGGTACTTCCTGGACCACGTTGCGGAATGGATCGCCGAAGTGGACCGCGGCCACCTGTACCCCTACGAGGGCAACTACTCCACGTACTTGGAGAAGAAACGGGCCCGCCTGGAAGTCCAGGGCAAGAAGGACGCCAAGCAGGCCAAGCGGCTTACCGAGGAACTTGAGTGGGTGCGCTCCAACGCCAAGGGCCGGCAGACCAAGTCCAAGGCACGTCTGGCACGCTACGAGGAAATGGCGGCCGAGGCTGACCGCACCCGGAAGCTGGACTTCGAAGAGATCCAGATCCCGCCGGGACCGCGCCTTGGCGGAGTGGTGCTTGAAGCCAAGAACCTGCAGAAGGGCTTCGACGACCGCACCCTGATCGACGGCCTGTCCTTCTCCCTGCCCCGCAACGGCATCGTCGGCGTCATCGGCCCGAACGGTGTGGGCAAGTCCACGCTGTTCAAGACCATCGTGGGCCTCGAGCCCCTCGACGGCGGCGAACTGAAGATCGGCGACTCGGTCAAGATCTCCTACGCCGACCAGAGCCGCGGCGGCATCGACCCCAACAAGACCCTCTGGGAGGTCGTCTCCGACGGCCTGGACTTCATCCAGGTGGGCAACGTTGAAATGCCGTCCCGCGCCTACGTCGCGGCGTTCGGGTTCAAGGGACCGGACCAGCAGAAAAAGGCAGGCGTGCTCTCCGGTGGTGAGCGCAACCGCCTGAACCTGGCGCTGACCCTTAAGCAGGGCGGAAACCTGCTCCTGCTCGACGAACCGACCAACGACCTCGACGTCGAAACCCTCAGCAGCCTGGAAAACGCGCTGCTGGAGTTCCCGGGCTGCGCTGTCGTGGTCTCCCACGACCGCTGGTTCCTGGACCGGGTGGCCACCCACATCCTCGCGTACGAAGGTGACGAGGAGAACCCGTCGAAGTGGTACTGGTTTGAAGGCAACTTCGAATCCTACGAGGAGAACAAGGTGCAGCGCCTCGGCCCCGACGCCGCCAAGCCGCACCGCGTCACGCACCGTCGCCTGACCCGCGACTAATCGAGCCGCGGCTCACCAAGCGGTGAAATCTAGCGCTGAGCACGAATAAGGCCGGGCCCGGCCTTATTCGTGTGCCAGAAGTCCGTTAGGCCTTGCGCATCTGGTGCAGCAGGATCTTGGTCTGGACGGCGCCGGCCACCTTGCTCTTGATGTCCGTCGGCACCCGGACCATGCCCTCCTGCGCCACGGATGCCACGTGCAGGCCCTCCCGGTTGAAGATCTTGCCGGTGGCCAGGCCCCGCGCTCCCTGGGCGCTGGGGGATTCCTGCACGTACAGGAGCCACTCATCAACGCGCACGGGACGGTGCCACCACATGGCGTGGTCAAGGCTCGCCACGCTCATGCCCGGCGTGATCCAGCTCAGCCCGTGCCTGCGGAGAATCGACTCAAGCAGTGTGTAGTCGCTGGCGTAGGCCAGCGCGGCGCGGTGCGTGTTGGCGTTGTCCGGCATGGGGCTGAAGGTCTTCATCCACACGGCGTTGCGTGCTTCCTTCTTCCCCGTGGCCGCCACATACAGGGCGGGATCCACATGGCGGATATCGAAGGGCCGTTCGTACGACCAGTGCCGGGCGACGGGGTGATCGAACTTGCCCAGCAGGTCAGCCGTGCTGGGCAGCGTCTCCGGATCCGGAATCCCGGCCGGCATCTCGGACTGGTGCTCAATGCCCTCATCGCCGGCCTGGAATGAGGCGATCATGGACAGAATCGGTGTGCCGTCCTGGTAGGCATGCACGCGCCGGGCCGAGAACGAGCGGCCGTCCCGCAGGCGCTGGACACCGAAGGTGATGGGCTTGTTCGCGTCGCCGGGCCGGAGGAAGTAGCCGTGCATGGAATGGACGGTGCGGTCCTCCTCCACGGTGCGCATCCCGGCGACCAGGGACTGGGCAAGGACCTGGCCGCCGAAGACGCGCTGGTGCGGCTGGCGCTGCGACGGACCCATGAAAATATCCTCGTCGGTGCGGGCGCCTTCCAGCTCGCCGAGGTCTAGCAGTTCGAGGAGGGAGTTCGTGGGGTCATTCGTGGGCAAGGCCTGCAATCCGGCGTCCGCTTCAGTCATGGTTTGACTCTAGACGGCACCCCGGCACCGCTCAACCGAGCCCCAGCCGGTAGTGTTCTTAACGTGTCTGATCTTCTTACCCAGTCTTTCCGCTTCGCCGACCCCCGCGACCTCGCCGATCTGAAGACCTTCGTCACCCGCGCCAAGGCCATCGATGACGGCGCCATCCGCCTGCAGGCGGCCGGCATGGTCCTGGCCGCCTACGTGTGCGTGCTCCGGCCCCGGATCCTGGGGGAGTCCACCCCCACGATTCTCGGCCTGCGCACCATGGGCCTCGCGGAGCCATCGGCCGTTGACGTCACGGTTCCGCTCGCTGCTGTCCTGGACCGGCTGGCTCGGGCGGGGGAGAACGACGCCGATCTTCCGGTCCCGCCGTCGACCGTCACCGAATCATGGGCCGGCGTGGGTGCGCCGCGCAGCGGCTGGGAACTCGTGGACTCCGTGCCCGACGCCGAACTGCGGCAGGCCGCCGAGGCCGGCATCGCCGAGGTGGCCGGCATCGTTCCGGACAAACCCGGAGCCATGATCGTGAACAACGCCCGGGCCGCCGTCTGGGGACGCGGGCTCGAGGGGCGGCACGGGGTTCCGGCCGGAGCGGCGTTCGCCGCCCTTGCCCTGGGATTCCTGGGCGAGGACGAACAGAAGCTCTACCGTTCCGGGCGCTGGTTCCGGCTCAGCGGCAACCGCGGGCACGTGCTGGCACGTACCGGCGCCGGCCTGCTGTAGGCCGCCGATTACCGGCGGCGCGAAGCCGCCGCCGATCTTAGCCCTGCGCCTCGGACGGGCTGTTCACCATCGAGAGCGCGGCGCGCTCCATGTAATCCCACAGCGTTCCCTCATGCAGTGGCGGCAAGTCAAGGGAATCGACCGCCGTCCGCATATGGTGCAGCCAGCGGTCCTTCGCCTCGGGCGTCACCCGGAACGGCATGTGGCGCATCCGCAGCCGGGGATGGCCGCGCTCCTCGCCGTAGGTGGTGGGGCCGCCCCAGTACTGCTCCAGGAACATCAGGAACCGCCGCTTGGCCGGACCCAGATCCTCTTCCGGATACATGGCACGCAGCAGCGGATCGGTGGCCACGCCGTCGTAAAAGACGTCAATGAGCTTCACGAACGTCTCATGGCCGCCGACGGCGTCGTAGAAGTTGTCCGTGTAGCCCGGCTGGCTGAAGGGGTCGTTGCGCATCAGCGGCTGACGGACGCCCGGCTCCGGCGGGGTGGGAAGGGATGGAATGGTCATGGCTATTCTCCGGCCTTCTGCTGGGGTGCGTGCTCGGCATCGGCAGCCGTCGCTTCAGGCTCCGCAGGCGGGACGTAGGTGCCCTGCGAGCGGTTGCCCACACGGAGGATCTCACCGTTGCGGAGGTACCAGATGGCGCCGTTCTCGTCGCGGACGCGCGTGATCCTCAGCCCGATCGACTCCACGACGCCCACCACTTCGCTGGTTTCAATGACGTCGCCAATGCCGTACTGGTCCTCGATGGTGATGAAGATGCCGGCAAGGAAGTCCCTGATCAGCTGCTGGGCGCCAAAGCCGATGGCGATACCGAGGATTCCCACGCTGGTCAGCAGCGGCGCCACGTCGACGTCGAGGTTCTTCAGCATGTAGATGGTGGTGATGACCGCGATCATCACGCCGATGCCGCTCTTGAGGAGCGATCCGATCGTGTTGGCCCGCTGCACGCGCCGCTCATGGTCCAGGGCGCGCAGCGCCGGCGCCACCCAGCGGAAATGCGGCTTCTTGAACAGTGACGTGCCGCTAGCCACACGCTTGGTGATCCTGGCGATCAGGAAACTGGCGATCAGCCACAGGAGTATGCCTGCGCCGAGGCTGATGGCCACGCCGGCAAGGTCCAGTCCGGTGGGTTCCAGTGAGGCCGAGGGTGCTGTGAACATGCTGTACATCTGCAGGAAGGCTCCTTGCTGCTGTCCGGCGGCGGCGGGTCTCCGCGCTTTCCGGGGAGGCCGGCCGCTCTTTGGTCACTTTAAAGCCTAGCGGGGTCTGGCGCTGGCTAAGGACTTCCCGCTGTGGTAACGGGAGCGTGCAGGACGGGGAAATTTACGCTACGGGCAATGAAACACACCTGGTTCGCCTCATGGTGCATCTGTCCGGCCAGCGCGATGTCCCCGGGATCTGCCACCGTCACGTGCGGGCGGAGCGTCACGGTTTCGAACTGGCCGCTGCCGTCGCGGTTCAGCCGCATCATGCCGGTGGCGTTGTCCTCGTAGGACAGGACCACCACGCCATGCCGCACCGCGACGTGCAGGAAGGAGAGCATGTGGCACTGCGCCAGCGCCGTCAGCAGCAGCTGCTCGGGGTTGTAGCGGGACCGGTCGCCGTGGAAGGTGGGATCGGCCGAGCCCTGCAGGACCGGCAGCCCCGGAATCTCGATGTCGTGGTCCCTGGAGTAGTCCCGGTAGGACGACGTGCCGCTTCCAAGGTTGCCGGTCCAGCGGACCGTGAGCGCATAGTGGTGTTCGTCGAGTGCCATTGCCTAGACATCCGCCGCGCGTGCCCGTAGCGCCCGGGCCACGCCGTCGCGGTTTTCCAGCATCATCCGGCGCAGCGCAGCACTCTCCTCCGGCAGCGAGGCCAGGAACCTGTCGGTCCGGTCCACGGTGGACTGGCTGGTCAGCTGCGCCGGGTACAGCCCGACGACGATCTGCTGGGCCAGGGCATTGGTACGGTCGGCAACGATTCCCGGGACCGCCTCGAAGTATTTCTCCACGAACGGCTTCAGCAGCGCGGTGTCCAGCACCCGCGTGAAGCCGGCGACGGCCGAGGCCTGGATGGCGTTGGAGAGCTCGCCCTTGACGACGATTGACTCCCACGCCGCCAACTTGGCTTCCGGGGTGGGGATGGCTGCCTTGGCCAGGGCGGCCGCGTTCTGGCCGCTGGAGGTGTTGTCCTGCTGCAGTTCCGCGTCGATGTCCGCCTGGCCCAGCCTGCCGCCCGCCACGAGGGAGGCCACAAGCTCCCAGCGGAGGTCCTGGTCCACAGTCAGCCCGGCCAGGGTGGCCGAGCCGTCCAGCAGCCCGGTGATCCGGTCCAGCTGCTGCCCGCTGCGCGCCAGAAGCGCGAACGACTTGATGAACTGCAGCTGGGCGTCGGACCCCCCCGGCACGTCCGTGGCGAGTTCCCAGAGCCGGTCGACGGCGGCAACGGTGGTGGCTTCGCGGTGCTCCTCGGCAACGTAGAAGGTCAGCGTGGTGGCCAGCTGCCGCAGCTGCACCAGGATCACCGAGGAATCAGACTCGGAGGCGATGTTGGCCAGGATCAGGTCAACGTATCCGCGGGCGGGGCTTTCCCCGTCCCGTGCAGCGTCCCAGGCCGAGCCCCACACCAGCGTCCGTGGCAGGCTCTCCCGGAAATCCTTCAGGTGCGCCTTAGCGGTGGCCAGGGACTGCTCATCAAGCCGCACCTTGGCATAGGCGAGGTCATCCTCGTTGAGCAGGATGAGATCCGGCCGCTTGAGTCCGGCCAGTTCGGGGACCTCGGTGCGTTCGCCGTCGACGTCCAGTTCCTCACGGTGCACGCGCTCGAGCGTGCCCTCCTCGGTGAGGTCATAGAACCCTACCGCCAGGCGGTGCGGGCGGATGGTGGGCTGCTCGGCAACCGCCGACTGCAGGATGGCGAAGGACCTGATGGTGCCGTCGGCGTCTACCGCCAGCTCCGGCTTGAGCGAGTTCACGCCGGCCGTTTCCAGCCACAGGCGGCCCCACTGGTCCAGGTCGCGTCCGCTGGCCTTCTCCAGCTCCACCATCAGGTCGCCGAGCTCGGTGTTGCGCCAGGAATGCTTGGCAAAGTATTCACGCACGCCGGCCATGAACTGGTCCGGCCCCACCCAGGCCACCAGCTGCCGCAGCACGGAGGCGCCCTTGGCATAGGTGATGCCGTCGAAGTTCACCTCGACGTCCTGCAGGTCGTTGATCTCGGCGAAGATCGGGTGGGTCGTGGGGAGCTGGTCCTGGCGGTAGGCCCATGACTTCTCCACCGAGGCGAACGTGGTCCACGCGCTCTGGAACTTGGTGTTCTCCACCGCGGCCAGGTGCGACATGTATTCGGCGAAGGATTCGTTGAGCCAGAGGTCGTTCCACCAGCGCATGGTCACGAGGTCGCCGAACCACATGTGGGCCAGTTCGTGCAGCACGGTAATGGCGCGGCGTTCCACCTGCGCCTCCGGGACCTTGCCGCGGAAGACGTAGCCTTCGAGGATGGTGACTGCGCCGGCGTTTTCCATGGCACCGGCGTTGAACTCCGGCACAAACAGCTGGTCGTACTTCTCAAACGGGTAGGGACAGCCGAACTGCGCCTCGAAGAACTCGAATCCCTGGCGCGTGAGCTCAAAGATGTTCTCCGCGTCCAGGTACTGCATGAGGGACTTGCGGGCGAAGACGCCCAGCGGCACGACGCGGCCGTCCGAACTGGTGACATCGCTGCGCACCGACTGGTACGGTCCGGCGATCAGCGCAGTGACGTACGAGGACAGGCGCGGCGTCGGCGTGAAGTCCCAGACGGAGCGGGCGCCGCCGTTGTTCCCCGGGGCAGCCGCCACCGGCTCCGGCGTCGGGGAATTGGAGATGACGTCCCAGTGCGAGGGTGCGGTAACGCGGAACCGGAAGGTGGCCTTGAGATCGGGCTGTTCAAAGACCGCGAACATGCGGCGCGAGTCCGGCACCTCGAACTGCGTGTACAGGTACACCTCGCCGTCCACCGGGTCCACGAAGCGGTGCAGGCCTTCGCCGGTGTTCATGTAGGGGGCGTCCGCCACGATGGTCAGTTCGTTGTCCGCGGCAAGGTCCGGCAGCTGGATCCGGACGCCGTCGGACACCTCGGCGGGGTCCAGTTCGCGGCCGTTCAGCGTCACTGTGTGGACGGCATCTGTCACGGCGTCGATGAACGTCGACGATCCCGGCGCCGCCGTGAACCTGACGGTGGTGGCGGAACCGAAGACTGTCTCACCCTTGGTCAGGTCCAGGCTGACATCGTAGGAGTCAACGGCGATCAGGGCGGCCCGCTCGCGTGCTTCGGCGCGGGTCAGATTCATGCCTGGCAAGGTTGTGCCTCCAGAGGTTGTGGTGGCCGGACGGGCCCGGCCCGCCGGCTGCTGCGCACGGTGGTAATGCGTGCGGATGCATCACTGTGAAGCCATTGTTTCATTCCCGGGGCGCTTGGCAAGTTGCGTGGCTCACTTCTGTGGCTCGTTCCCGGGCTCGCTCCCTGTGGAAGTCCTCTCCAGCCGGCCGGCGCAGGGGTAGCGTTAAGGCATGGGAAAGATCCTCGATGCTGTGGACACTAAGGCGCTGCGGTTCGCGATCGGCTTCCCAGTGTTGCTTGCCGCCGGGTTCGCGGTCTGTGCCGTGCTGTTGCGGCCGGATCTGCCGGAACCGCTGGCGGTCATGTGGAATAACGACGGCGGCACCGCCTTCGCGCCGTTCCCCGCCTTCGTGGGCGGCGGGGCCGCCCTGATAGTCCTCACCGGCTGGCTGGTGCTGCTGCAGGCCGTGCCGGTGTCGCGGCCCACCGTGATGCGCCGGATCATGATGGGCGCGGGGCTGACGGTGAGCCTTTTCGTCACCACCGTGCTGGCGGCCGCCCTCGTAGGCCAGGCCGGCGTGGCCGACGCCCGCGAGTCAAGCGTGGACATCATTGTCCTTGCTTCGGGAAGCGGCGCCGCGCTTTCCCTGGGCGTCATCATCGGTTTTGTGTTCAAGGCGGACCAACAGTGGACGCCGGAGGATGACCGTGCCCTGCAGCAGGCCCTGGAACATGAACTCGACCCTGAGCTTGTCCGGGATTCTGTCCGGTTCTGGGTGCACGCGCGAAGTTCGGTTTTCGTGATGATTGCCATCGCCAGCCTGTTTCCCGCCTCGCTGATCGCGATCGCAGTGCCGTGGCTCGGAGCACTGCTCGTGGCGGCCGCCCTGGTGGGTGCCGCGTTCCTGTTCGCCCGGGTCACCGCGGACCGCAGCGGACTGCGCGTTTTCCTCGCCGGCATCCTGCGAGTGATCGACGTCCCTGCCGCCGCCATCTCCGCCGCCCAACCAGCGGACGTCCGCGCCGCCGACTACGGCGGCTGGGGCTACCGCAACCACGACGGAACCGCAGCAGTGCTCGTCAGCAGCGGCCCCGCCGTCGTCGTGCGCAAGACCGACGGCCACAAGCTGGCCGTCAGCGGCGGTAACCCCGACTCCGCCGCCCTTCTCGCAGAGGTCCTGACCCGCGTTGCGGCAAGGGCCCGCCGCGACACGCGCCCGCCGGCCCAGGGTGAAACGGAATCGTAACTGCCGCGCCACCGCCCAGTCGGCTCCCCGCTGGGGGGAAGCACACCGAGTACTCTTGGATCTGTTGATTTGACCTGTACCAGCCCGGCCGCGCCCCGGTGCTCATGACTGAACGGAAGCTACCGTGACAACAAACCCTGCATTTCCGCGGGTCCACATCGCCACCGACCACGCCGGCATGGAGCTGAGCGCCCACCTGGTCAAGCACCTGACGGCGAACGGCTACGACGTGGTGGATCACGGACCCAAGGAATACGACGCCCTGGACGACTACCCGTCGTTCTGCATCAACGCGGCGCTCGCAGTGGTGGCGGACCAGGAATCAGGCATCCACGCGCTGGGCATCGTGCTGGGCGGATCCGGAAACGGCGAGCAGATCGCGGCGAACAAGGTCAAGGGTGTCCGCGCCGCCCTGGCCTGGAACCACTCCACTGCCACGCTGGCCCGCGAGCACAACGATGCCAACGTCGTGGCCGTCGGCGGGCGCCAGCACAGCGTTGAGGAGGCCACGTCCCTGATCGAGGCCTTCCTGCAGGAGCCCTTCAGCAACGACGAGCGGCACATCCGCCGCATCGGCAAGATCGCCACCTACGAAACCACCGGCGAGATCGTCGACTAGTGCCGGAAGGCCACTCGATCCACCGGCTGGCCCGCCAGTTCGGTGACGTGTTCACCGGCGAGCGGCTGGCTGTCAGCAGCCCCCAGGGCCGCTTTGCCGCCGGCGCCGCCCTGCTGGACGGGCACACCTTGGTGCACTCGTCCGCGCATGGAAAGCACCTGTTCCTGCACTTCGAGCACGCACTGGTGCTGCACGTCCACCTCGGCCTCTACGGGGCCTGGGACTTCGGCGGGGACAGCCACTTCCGCGGGGCCTCCAGCATCGGCGCGCCCCGCAGGGTGGGGGAGCGGGAAGTGGCTGATGGCAATGCGTCACCCGAAGGCAATGGCGATCCTGCCTCCGCGGAGTACGCCGGGCCTCCGGCGCCGGTGGGGGCGGTGCGGGTCCGGCTGGTGAGTGACCATGGCTGGGCCGACCTGCGCGGTGCCACCACGTGCGCGGCCATTACCGATGCCGAGGCGGCAGCCGTGCTGGACAGGCTGGGCCCCGATCCGCTCCACAACACCGGCGGCAGCAGGGACGACTTCATCCGGCGCGTCCTGGCTAAGCGGACGCCGCTCGCTACGCTGCTGATGGACCAGAAGGTGATTGCCGGCGTCGGGAATGTCTACCGGGCCGAAATCCTGTTCCGCGGCAGGATCGACCCCCTGCTTCCGGGCCGCGCGCTCACCGCGGACGCCGCCGGGCTCCTCTGGGATGACACCGCTGCAGTGATGGCCGACGGCGTCCGCGACGGGCGGATCATCACCACCACCGCCGGCTTCTGGACCCGGAGCGGCCAGCTTCCGCCGGGGGAGGCGGCGCACTTTGTCTACCGCCGCCACGGCCAGCCGTGCCGGGTCTGCGGCACTCCGGTTGCCCTGGCCGAACACGCCGCCCGCAAACTGTACTGGTGCCCGTCCTGCCAGCAGCCCGCCTGAGCTGACATTCCCGAGGCGAACCGAAACGGGGCACTTTGACACAAGACACGCCGGCCGCCGTCGCACTTCTTGGTTCCCGCGCCACCAAAGTGCCCCACCACGGCTGCCGACGGGCTGCCCGGCTGCGAGCTGCTGCCCAGAGTCGTCGGGATAGCAACGGGGGTAACACAAAAGAGGCCCCTCGACGAGGGGCCTCTTTGATGTGGAGGGGACGACGGGAATCGAACCCGCGTAATCAGTTTGGAAGACTGAGGCTTTACCATTAAGCTACGTCCCCGAGGAAAGCGTTCCGGCGTACTGGCCTTTGGGCTTTTCTTCGGCGGCTGTTCAAGCCGGATATAACTAAACCTAATTCATGCCCCAAGTGTCAAATGTGCAAACGCGGCAGGGATGAACGTAGACTGTCCTGTGCATTACGGGGTGTAGCTCAGCTTGGCTAGAGCGCCTGCTTTGGGAGCAGGAAGTCGCAGGTTCAAATCCTGTCACCCCGACTCTGCGGCCCGGGCCCCAGGCCTGGTCACAACAACGCGTTTGCAGAACCCATCCAACAAAACCAGGAGTACTTAGACCGTGAAGAGCGCTGTCGAGAACCTCACCCCCACGCGGGTCAAGCTCAATGTTGAGGTCCCCTTTGAGGAATTGAAGCCCAGCATCGACGAGGCATACAAGACTGTTGCTTCGCAGATCCAGGTCCCTGGCTTCCGTAAGGGCAAGGTTCCCGCCAAGCTGATCGACCAGCGTGTCGGCCGCGGCTACGTCCTGGAGACCGCCATTAACGAGGGCCTCAACGGCTGGTACCAGGCTGCAGTCCAGGAGTCCGGCATCCACCCCCTGAGCCGTCCCGAGGTTGAGATCACCGAGGTTCCGGATCCTTCCGCCACCGATGGTGAGCTGAAGTTCCAGGCCGAGGTTGACGTCCGCCCCGAGATCGAACTGCCCGACTACGCCGGCATCAAGGTTGAGGTTGCCGCGGCAGAGTCCTCCGACGCCGACGTCGACAAGGCCCTGGACGAACTGCGTGGCCGCTTCGGCACGCTCAAGACCGTGGAGCGCCCGGCAGCTGACGGCGACTTCCTGAGCATCGACATCACGGCGAGCGTCGACGGCGCCGAGGTGGACTCCGCAACCGGGCTGTCCTACCAGGTTGGTGCCGGCACCATGCTCGAGGGCATGGACGAGGCCGTGACCGGCCTGAGCGCTGACGAGGACGCCATCTTCGACACCACCCTCGTGGGCGGCGACCACGCCGGCGAAGCCGCGCAGGTCAAGGTTGTCGTGAAGTCCGTCAAGGAGCGCGAACTGCCCGAGGCGAACGACGACTTCGCCCAGCTGGCCTCCGAGTTCGACACGCTGGCCGAACTGCGCGAGGACCTCGCCAAGCAGGCCGCCGACTCCAAGGTCGTGGAGCAGGGCGTCGAGGCCCGCGACAAGGTCCTGGACAAGCTCGTTGAGCTGGTTGAGGTTCCTGTTCCGGAGTCCGTCGTCGAAGAGCAGCTCGAGCAGCACTTCAAGGCCGAGAACTCCCACGGTGAAGGCGAGCACGACACCGAAGAGCACCGCGCCGAGGTCAAGGCCAACACCGAGCGCGCCTTCCAGAACGAGATCATCCTCGACGCCATCGCCGAGAAGGAAGAAGTGGGCGTCAGCCAGAACGAGCTGATCGACTACATCGTCACCACCGCCAGCCAGTACGGCATGGACCCGAACCAGTTCGCCCAGATCATCGACCAGAGCGGCCAGGTTCCCATGATGGTCTCCGAGGTCCGCCGCCGCAAGGCACTGGCCGTCGTCCTGGGCCAGGCCGAGGTCACCGACTCCGAGGGCAACAAGGTTGACCTGAGCGACTTCGTCCGCCCCGGCGGCGAAGAGGCTCCGGCCGTCGAAGCCGAAGCAGAAACCGAAGCTGAAGAGGCAGCCGCCGAGACCGTCGCGAACGACGATCCCGCGGCCGTGAAGTTCTAGTAGCCGCACGCATCAGCGGCGCCAGCCCCCGGGTCCTCGGATCCGGGGGCTGGCGCGTTAACGGCCGGTGTGCGGCTCCCGCGGGCAATCGTGCGCCGTCAGCGAACAGCGTGATTCCGACGAACAAATCCGCTCCGAAAGCGGTTAGTGTCCAAGTAGTGAAGTTCAGTGATGTCGTTCAGTGATGTCACCGTCACCAGCGAGAGGTAAGTACAAATGTCACAGCAAGCAGCGGCCCCCCGCATGGCAACCGTCGATCCTGCAGCCCAGGACAACTACATCTACAACCGCCTGCTGAAAGAGCGCATCATCTGGCTTGGCTCCGAGGTCCGCGACGAGAACGCGAACGCCATCTGCTCACAGCTGCTGCTGCTTTCCGCCGAGGATCCCAACAAGGACATCTACCTCTACATCAACTCGCCCGGCGGCTCGGTGACGGCCGGCATGGCCATCTACGACACCATGCAGTTCATCCCCAATGACGTCGTTACCGTCGCCACCGGCCTGGCGGCCTCCATGGGACAGTTCCTGCTGTCCTCCGGCACCAAGGGCAAGCGGTACGCCACCCCGAACGCCCGCATCCTGATGCACCAGCCTTCCGGCGGCATCGGCGGAACGGCTTCGGACATCAAGATCCAGGCCGAGCTGATCCTCCACATGAAGAAGGTCATGGCTGAGCTCACGGCGGACCAGACCGGACAGACCGTGGACACCATCCTCAAGGACAACGACCGCGACAAGTGGTTCACCGCCAGCGAGGCGCTCGAGTATGGCTTCTTCGACAAGATCTCGGCGCATGCAGGTTCTGTCGCCGGCGGCGGCGGAACCCAAAACGCTTCATCAAACGGCCAGAGCTAACCGGCAACAAGACAGAACTGAATCCAGGAGCAATGAACATGAACTACAATTTCGGATCGTCTGCCGGTAACCTGCCGACAAGCCGCTACGTTCTGCCGCAGTTCGAGGAGCGCACGCCGTATGGCTTCAAGCGCCAGGACCCCTACACCAAGCTCTTCGAGGACCGCATCATCTTCCTCGGCGTCCAGGTGGACGACGCCTCTGCCGATGACGTCATGGCGCAGCTGCTGGTGCTGGAGTCCACGGACCCGGACCGCGACATCACCATCTACATCAACTCGCCAGGCGGCTCCTTCACCGCCATGACCGCGATCTACGACACCATGCAGTACATCCGCCCCGAGATCCAGACCGTGTGCCTGGGCCAGGCCGCAAGTGCCGCGGCCGTGCTGCTGGCCGCCGGAACGCCGGGCAAGCGCCTCGCCCTGCCCAACGCCCGCGTCCTGATCCACCAGCCGGCACTGTCCGGCGGCCAGGGCGGACAGGCATCCGACCTGGAGATCCAGGCGGCCGAAGTCATGCGCATGCGGACCTGGCTGGAGGATACCCTGGCCAAGCACTCCGGCCGGACGCCGGAACAGGTCAACAACGACATCGAGCGGGACAAGATCCTCACGGCCGCTGAGGCGCAGAATTACGGCCTGATTGACCAGGTCCTCGATTCCCGCAAGATCAAGCCGCAGGCACTTGCCCGCTAGATGCGGGCACATGCCGGGTAAACAGAAGTAACGGGCGCCGGTGCGGTTTAGATTTTTGAACCGCACCGGCGCCCGGTTTCCACCCCTCGGGCCGAATGTGACCTAGAGTGGATGTAAATCATTGCCGGATCCCGGCCGTGGTTAGATGCAACCGGTGCAAAGCTGCCCTTGCGGCAAGATACTAAGGGGTTCACATATGGCTCGGATTGGCGAGAGCGCGGATCTGCTCAAGTGCTCTTTCTGCGGCAAGAGCCAAAAGCAGGTGCGCAAGCTCATTGCCGGGCCCGGCGTCTACATCTGCGATGAGTGCATCGAGCTCTGTAACGAGATCATCGAGGAAGAACTCGCAGAGGTCGCCGATCTGGGCAGTTTCGAACTGCCCAAGCCCCGCGAAATCTTTGACTTCCTGCAGGAATACGTCATTGGCCAGGAACCGGCCAAGCGTTCCCTCGCCGTCGCGGTCTACAACCACTACAAGCGGATCCAGGCCGGGCATGCGCCCAAGAGCGGCACACTGGCCGAGGGCGTCCACCACGACGACGTTGAAATCTCGAAGTCCAACATTCTTCTGATTGGCCCCACCGGCTGCGGCAAGACCTACCTTGCGCAGACCCTGGCGCGCCGGCTGAACGTCCCCTTTGCCGTTGCCGACGCCACCGCCCTGACCGAAGCCGGGTATGTGGGCGAAGACGTGGAGAACATCCTCCTCAAGCTCATCCAGGCCGCCGACTATGACGTCAAGAAGGCCGAACAGGGCATCATCTACATCGACGAGATCGACAAGATTTCGCGCAAGAGCGAAAACCCCTCGATCACCCGCGATGTCTCGGGCGAGGGCGTGCAGCAGGCCCTGCTGAAGATCCTCGAAGGAACGGTTGCCTCGGTTCCGCCGCAGGGCGGCCGCAAGCACCCCCACCAGGAATTCATCCAGATCGACACCACGAATGTCCTCTTCATCGTTGCCGGCGCCTTCGCCGGCCTGGAGGACATCATCGGTTCCCGCTCCGGCCGCAAGGGCATCGGCTTCGGCGCTCCGCTGAACGAGGTCAAGAACACCGACTCCTATGGCGAAGTGATGCCGGAAGACCTGCTGAAGTTCGGGCTTATTCCGGAGTTCATCGGCCGCCTGCCGGTCATCACCACCGTCTCCAGCCTTGACCGTCCCGCCCTGATCCAGATCCTGTCCACGCCCAAGAACGCCTTGGTCAAGCAGTACCAGAAGATGTTCCAGCTGGACGGCGTGGAGCTGGTGTTCGACGACGCCGCCCTGGACGTGATTGCCGACCAGGCCCTGGAACGGGGAACCGGAGCCCGCGGACTGCGAGCCATCATGGAGGAAGTCCTCCTGCCGGTCATGTTCGACCTGCCCAGCAGGGACGACATCGCCAGCGTGGTCATCACCGCCGACGTGGTGGCCAAGAAGGCCCAGCCCACCATGATCACGCACGACGTCGTGGCCAAGCGGCGGAACAAGTCAGCCTAGCCCGGATAAATCGCTGCACCGGAATAAACCGACCCGATTCATCGCTGTCGCTTAAGGTGCCCTGCGAGTATGGCTTTGCGGCGCGCCACACCCCGAAGACTTCCCTGAGGAGATTTGCTGTGTCTGAAACCGCCGCCAACAAGGCCGACTTCTGGTTCGACCCCCTTTGCCCGTTCGCCTGGATCACCTCCCGCTGGATCGGCGAGGTGGAAGGCGTCCGCGACATCCAGACGGAGTGGCACGTCATGAGCCTGTCCGTGCTGAACGAAGGCCGCGACCTCGATCCCAAGTACCGTGACGCCATGGACAAGGCCTGGGGGCCGGTCAGGGTCATCATCGCCGCCCAGGAACAGCACGGTGACCACGTGGTCAAGCCGCTGTACGACGCCATGGGATCGCAGATCCACGACGGCGGGCAGAAGGACTTCTCGATCGTCATCAGCAAGGCCCTGGCCGACTGCGGCCTCCCCGCCGAGCTGGCAGCCGCCGCCGGCTCCGACGAGTACGACCCGCAGCTGCGTGCCAGCCATGAAAAGGGCATCTCCCTGGTGGGCCAGGACGTCGGAACCCCCGTGGTCGCCTTCAACGGCACCGCGTTCTTCGGACCCGTCCTCACCCGCATTCCGCGCGGGGAGGAAGCCGGGAAGATCTGGGACGCGTCGGTCACCCTCGCGGCCTACCCGCACTTCTTCGAGATCAAGCGCAGCCGGACCGAAAGCCCTGCCTTCGACTAGTCCTGGAACGCGCGGCCTGCGGGGCCGCCGTCGGGCAGACAGAGCCCCGGCTTCGGAGCCCCGGCGGAACTACATGAGAGTAGTTCCGCCGGGGCTCTTGCGCATCCGCAGCAGGAGGACAAAGATGGAACTTACCCACTTCGAAAGAAGTGAGACGCAAGAACCAAAGATTCAGTGACAGGCTTCCAACGCAGCCTTCGGCAAAGTTAGAAGCAGACTACCGGTGACAAGGTAGGAAGACCTGAAACTCCAAGGATCTTGCCAGACTGTCAAAGATGTCACCAGACAGCCGAAAAGTCGAAGCCCCACCAACGGCAAAACGCTGATGGGGCTTCCCCTTTGCCCGGAAACATCCGGAACTGCCCGAAATGCTCCGGGCTCACTTCACCTTAGGCCTGTGCAGGCTCCTCGGCCGGAGCCAGTTCCACGTCGCTGACCGTGAGCTCGCCCTCGCCCGTGTTGAGCGAGATTTCCTGCGCGTTGGCCGCTGCCTTGAGGTCCCCGAGCCCTGCCTGGAGCTGGGCCACGAGAGACTCTGTCGCCGTGATCGTCGCCGACAGGACCTCGGTGCGCTGCTTGACCTTGGCCTCCGACTTGGCCTTCCGGATGCCGCTGAGGGCAATGCCCACGGTTCCCAGCATGCCGGTGTCCCCGTCGGTGATCTCCAGCGGCGCCGGCCAGGCGGCGCGGTGCACGGAACCGGCCCGCCACCAGCCCCAGACCTCTTCGGTGGCGAAGGGCAGGAACGGCGCGAAGAGGCGCAGCAGCGAATCCAGCGTGGTGGCCAGGGCAGCGAGAACCGAAGCCTGCTCGGTCTCGCCGGCGGCACCATAGGCGCGATCCTTGATCAGCTCGACGTAGTCGTCGGTGAACTGCCAGAAGAACGATTCGCTGATCTGCAGCGCCCGGGCGTAGTCGTAGTTGTCGAACGCCTTGGTAGCCTGGGCCACGACGTCGGAGAGCTGGGCCAGCAGGGCACGGTCCAGGGGATTGGTCAGGACGGACAGATCGGTGGAAACCACCGAATTCTCCGTGGCGCCCAGGTTCAGGACGAACTTCGAGGCGTTCAGCAGCTTGATGGCCAGGCGGCGGCCGATCTTCATCTGCGCGATCTCGTAGGCGGTGTCCGCGCCCAGGCGCGCGGAGGCCGCCCAGTAGCGGACGGCGTCTGAGCCATACTCGTTCAGGACATCCGTCGGCACCACCACGTTGCCCTTGGACTTGGACATCTTCTTGCGGTCCGGGTCCAGGATCCAGCCGGAGATGGCCGCGTGCTTCCAAGGGGCGACGTCCTGCAGGGCGTCGGCGCGGACGGCGGAGGAGAACAGCCAGGTGCGGATGATGTCGTGTCCCTGGGGGCGCAGATCGAACGGGAACACCTTGGCGAACAGGTCCTCGTCCCGGCTCCAGCCGCCCACGATCTGCGGGGTCAGGGATGAGGTGGCCCAGGTGTCCAGCACGTCAGCGTCACCGGTGAAGCCGTTGGGCTGGTCACGCTGGGACTCGTCGTAGCCGGGCGCGGCGTCGGCCGCGGGGTCCACCGGCAGCAGGTCGTCGGACGGCAGGACAGGGTTGTCGTAGTCCGGGTTGCCCTGGGCGTCCAGCGGGTACCAGACCGGGATCGGCACGCCGAAGAAGCGCTGGCGGGAGACAAGCCAGTCCCCGTTGAGGCCGGCGATCCAGTTCTCGTAGCGCGAGCGCATGAAGGGCGGGTGGAACTCGATGTCCTTCCCGCGGCCGATCAGGCGTTCGCGGCGGTCCTCGTCGCGGCCGCCGTTGCGGATGTACCACTGCCGGGACGTGACCACCTCGAGGGGCTTGTCACCCTTTTCGAAGAAGTTCACCGGGTGGGTGATCTTCTTGGGTTCGCCGTCGAGCAGGTCCGCTGCCGTAAGCAGCTCCACCACGGCCTCCTTGGCGGAGAAGACCGTCTTGCCGGCGATGGCGGCGTACGCCTCGCGGCCGGCGTCCGTGGTGATCCACTCCGGGGTCTCGGCGAGGATGCGGCCGTCGCGGCCCACGATCGCACGGGTGGGGAGCTGGAGTTCGCGCCACCAGGTCACGTCGGTCAGGTCGCCGAAGGTGCAGACCATCGCGATGCCCGAGCCCTTGTCCGCCTTGGCCAGCGGGTGGGCCTTGACCTCGAGCTCGACGTCGAACAGGGGGGACTTCACGGTCTTGCCGAACAGCGGCTGGTACCGCTCGTCGTCGGGGTTTGCCACCAGGGCGGCGCAGGCCGCGAGCAGTTCGGGACGGGTGGTCTCGATGAAGATCTTCTCGCCCTCGGCGGTGAAGAACGGGTAGCGGTAGTACGCGCCTGCCACCTCGCGGTCCTCGAGCTCGGCCTGGGCCACCGCGGTGCGGAACGTGACGTCCCAGAGCGTGGGGGCCTCGGCCATGTAGGCGTCGCCGGCGGACAGGTTGGCAAGGAAGGCGCGCTGGGAGACGGCGCGGGAGGTGTCGTCGATGGTGCGGTAGGTAAGGTTCCAGTCGACGGACAGGCCGAGGGTCTGGAACAGGTTCTCGAAGACCTTTTCGTCCTCGACGGCCAGCTCTTCACACAGTTCGATGAAGTTCTGCCGGGAGACGACGTCGAAGTCCCGCTGGTTCTTCGCCGGCTGCGCCGGCGGCTGGTAGTCCGGGTTGTACGGGATGGCGGGATCGCAGCGGACGCCGTAGTAGTTCTGGACGCGGCGCTCGGTGGGCAGGCCGTTGTCGTCCCAGCCCATGGGGTAGAAGACGTTCTTGCCGGTCATGCGCATGTAGCGCGCCTGCACGTCGGTCTGCGTGAAGGAGAACATGTGGCCCACGTGGAGGGAACCGGAAGCGGTGGGCGGGGGAGTGTCGATCGAGTAGACCTGCTCCCGGGTGGTGTCCGGGTCGAACCGGTAGGTTCCTTCCTCGAGCCAGCGCTGCGTAAGGGCAGCCTCCAGGCCCTCCAGGGCCGGCTTGTCGGGAACGTTGATGGGGGCGGTGGCGGGCGTGTCTGTACCCTGCGTTGATTCAGCCATGGGCCAATTGTTTCATGCCGGGCAGTTGTTTCCTGCCCGTCGGCAGGCGCCTGCAGCCGCACGCCGGGAGTAGCATGCGGCGTATGAGCAAAGCAGGCGCTTCCTTTGCAATCAAACGCATCTATGAGGAACCCGCTGACGACGACGGTTGCCGGGTTCTGGTGGACAGGCTCTGGCCGCGCGGGGTCAGTAAGGAACGGGCCCAGCTGGAGCTGTGGCTCAAGGACGTCGCGCCGTCGCCCCCGCTGCGGCAGGAATTCGCCCACATGCAGGAGCGGTTTGAGGACTTTCGTGCCCAGTATGAGGACGAGCTGGCGGGCAATCCCGCGGTGGACCAGCTCCGGGACCTGGCGGCCGGGCACCGGAAGGTGACGCTGCTGTACGCGGCCAGGGATCCGGAGGTGAACCATGCAAAGGTACTGCTGGAGTTCCTTACAGCACGGGGTTCGCGGAAGTAAACATTGGGCTGGTCCACCCTGCGGTTGGCACTAGGGTGGTGCCATGACTGAGGTTTCCGCAAGCTCTGACGTGTCCACCAACAAGTCCACCAAGAAGGCAGCCCTCGTTACAGGCGCCAGCTCCGGCATTGGCGAGGCCACCGTTCGCGCGCTCCGTGCAGACGGCTGGACTGTGTACGCCGTCGCCCGCCGCCAGGAACGGCTGGCCGCGCTGGAAGCCGAGACCGGCGCCGTCGCCCTCGCTGCCGACATTTCCGAGGACGCGGACGTGGCCCGCCTGTTGGCCGAGGTGACCTCCGCCGGCGGGATCGACACGCTGGTCAACATCGCCGGCGGTGCCCGCGGAGCGGACCGTGTGGGCCAGGCCGTGACCGAGGACTGGGAGTGGATGTACCGCGTCAACGTCCTCGGCACCATGAAGCTCACCCGCGCTTTCCTGCCGATGCTGCGCGAGAACGGCGAGGGCACGGTCCTGAACCTGACGTCCACGGCCGGGCTGGATGCCTACGACGGCGGGGGCGGCTACAACGCCGCCAAGTTCGCCCAGCATGCCCTGACCGGGGCGCTGCGGCTGGAAGAGGCCGAGCATAACGTCCGGGTCGTCGAGATTGCCCCCGGCCTGGTCCAGACCGAGGAGTTTGCCCTGAACCGGCTTGGTGACGCGCAGGCGGCCGGCAAGGTCTACCAGGGCGTGGAAAAGCCCCTGACCGCCGAGGACGTGGCGGATGTGGTGCGCTACGCCGTAAGCGCACCGCACCACGTGAACCTCGACCAGATCGTCATCCGCCCGGTGGCGCAGGCGTCGAACTACAAGCTGATCCGCAAGCAGGCCTGAGCAGGCTAGCCCGCAACCGGCACGTCCAGCGTGGCCAGTACGGCCGCGTGGTCCGTCCCGGGGACGCGGTGCACGGCGTAGCCCGACGCCGGAATGCGCGGACTGGTGACCAGATGGTCGATGGTGATGCCGGGAAGCGCCTGGCCGTCCATCGGCCACGTGGGCATGAACCGCGCCCCCGATGCCGTGCCGACGTCCACCAGCTTCCGGCCCCCCGGGCCGCCGTCGAGCAGCCTGCGGAACTCCGAGTGGTCGTAGGTGGCGTTGAAATCGCCCAGCAGGAGCTGGTTGCCCTGGCCGCCCGCCCCGTCGCGGGCGACCAGCCGGGCCAGCGACTCAAGGTCGCTGCGCCACTGCCCGACCCGGACATCCACCGGCGGGAGGGTGTGCACGTTCGTGACCTCGAGCGTGGCGGCCGCACCACCGGCAGCGGGCAGGGTCACCCGGAAGGTCGGCATCTGGAACGGTGTGTCGGGAATCCGCCCGATGGCTTGGACGGGGTGTTTTGAGTACGTTGCGCTGCCCGAGCCGTTCTCTGATGGGCTGCTGATCCTGTTGGGCAGGAGACCCTCCAGTCCCTCGGCGGCCAGCCGGTCCTCCAGCGCCCGGGTGTGCTCTTGGATGGCGAGAAGTTCCACTCCGTTGTCCCGGACCAGCCGGACGATTTCGGCGGCATCGGCCTTGCCGAAGCGGGAATTGATACTCATCACCGTCAGCGGAACGGTGCTGCCGGGACCGGAGGCTCCGGAGTCCGCCCGGCCTGCACCCGCCCGTCCGGCGTCTGCTATCCCGCCATCCGCCCGGCCCGCATCCGGCGCCCAGAGCCAGAAAAGCTGGGCTCCCAGGAGCAGGACGGCAGCGGCTGTGACCAGATGCCGCCGGCCCAGCAGCGCCAGGGCCAGCGCAAGGGCGGCAGGAATCACCAGCCACGGGGTGAAGGACAGCAGCTGGACCACCGGCGTGGGCCATTCGGCCGGGATGGCACGGAACACCGAAAGCGAAGCGACCGGCACGAGGATGCAGAGCGCCAACACCCGGGCCGAAGCAGTCATGGATCGAGTCTAGGCTCTGGCCGCCGGATGGTTATGGCCGCCCCGGCAACAGCAGTTAGACTGGAGCCAACAGCTTTGACCCGGCCATCACCGGTGAGCTTCCGGAAGAACACCCGGCCCGCCTTGCGGACCAGGGCCAGTAGAACCGGACGGGTAAGCCCGTCACAGCAGCAATGAGCGGCCGTGGTCGAACTCGCTTGGAGTTCGGCAGCGGTAAGTGAGGTGGTACCGCGGTGCCGGTGCAGTTGTAAGACTGCGCACGCGCCGTCCTCGCATCCTGAATTTGTTCACCAGCTCAACCCAGGATGTCGAGATGACGTATTACCCCAAGGCCTCAGCAGCCCCGTCCGGTCCGGGCTCCTCTGCAGGAGTGTCCGCCTCCGTGAAGTTCCCGGAGATCGAAGAGCGGATCCTCAAGTACTGGGACGAGGACGGCACCTTCCAGGCAAGCATCGACCAGCGCAGCGCCGACCTTCCCGGCGGTGCCCCCGGCAGCAACGAATTCGTCTTTTACGACGGCCCGCCCTTCGCCAACGGCCTGCCGCACTACGGCCACCTGCTGACCGGCTACGCCAAGGACCTGGTGGGCCGCTACCAGACCCAGCGCGGCAAGCGCGTGGAGCGCCGCTTCGGCTGGGACACCCACGGCCTTCCCGCCGAGCTGGAAGCCATGAAGCAGCTGGGCATGACTGACAAGACCCAGATCGAGGCCATGGGCATCGACAAGTTCAACGACGCCTGCCGCGCCTCCGTGATGAAGTACGCCAACGAATGGCAGGCCTACGTCACCCGCCAGGCCCGCTGGGTGGACTTCGACAACGACTACAAGACGCTCAACGTCGAGTACATGGAGTCCGTGCTCTGGGCTTTCAAGCAGCTGCACGAGAAGGGCCTGACTTACAACGGCTACCGCGTGCTGCCGTACTGCTGGAAGGACGAGACGCCGCTGTCCAACCATGAGCTGCGCATGGATGATGACGTCTACAAGAACCGCCAGGACCAGACCGTCACGGTGACCTTCCCCGTCAAGGCGGGGGAGTCGGAACTGTCCAAGCAGTTGGCCGGAGTCCAGGCGCTCGCCTGGACCACCACCCCCTGGACGCTGCCCACCAACCTGGCGCTCGCCGTCGGGCGTTCCATCAGCTACGCCGTGCTGCCCGCCGGCCCGAACGGCGTCAAGGCCGCCTCGGCCGAGGCACCCGTCACCGGCAGCTTCCTGCTCGCCGAAGACCTGCTGGGCAGCTACGCCAAGGACCTGGGGTACGACGACGCCGCTGCCGCGGCTGCCGCTGTCAGCTCCACCCACACCGGAGCCGAGCTCGAGGAACTCACTTACGAGCCGCTCTGGCACGACTTCGCCGACACGGAAAAGTACGGCACGGAAAACGCCTGGCGCTTCCTCGTGGCGGACTACGTCACCACCACCGACGGCACCGGCATCGTCCACCAGGCCCCGGCCTACGGTGAGGATGACCAGAAGGTCTGCGAGGAAGCCGGCATCCCCGTGGTCCTGTCCGTGGACGAGGGCGCCAAGTTCCTGCACCTGTTCGCCCACGGCGACCTCCACGACATCGTCGGGCTGCAGGTCTTCGAAGCCAACAAGCCCATCACCCAGGTGCTCCGAGCCCAGGGCCGCCTGGTCCGCCAGGCCAGCTACGAGCACAGCTACCCGCACTGCTGGCGCTGCCGCAACCCCCTGATCTACCGCGCCGTCTCCTCCTGGTACGTGGAGGTCACCAAGTTCCGCGACCGGATGTCTGAACTGAACCAGGAAATCAACTGGATCCCCGGCAACGTCAAGGACGGCCAGTTCGGCAAGTGGCTCGCCAACGCCCGCGACTGGTCCATCAGCCGCAACCGCTACTGGGGCAGCCCCATCCCGGTATGGCAGTCCAGCGACCCCGAGTACCCGCGCACGGATGTGTACGGGTCGCTCGCGGACATCGAGGCCGACTTCGGCCGGCTGCCGCTGAACAAGGATGGCCAGGTGGACCTGCACCGTCCGTTCATCGACGAACTGACCCGGCCCAACCCGGACGACCCCCGCACACCCGAAGAGGGACAGTCCGTCATGCGCCGCGTGGAGGACGTGCTGGACGTCTGGTTCGACTCCGGCTCCATGCCCTACGGCCAGGTTCACTACCCGTTCGAGAACGAGGCCTGGTTCGACACCCACAACCCGGCCGACTTCATCGTGGAGTACATCGGACAGACCCGCGGCTGGTTCTACATGCTGCACATCCTGTCCACCGCGCTGTTTGACCGGCCGGCCTTCCGCAACGTCATCAGCCACGGCATCGTGCTGGGCTCGGACGGGCAGAAGATGTCCAAGAGCCTGCGCAACTACCCGGACGTCTCCGAGGTGCTGGACCGCGACGGTTCGGACGCCATGCGCTGGTTCCTCATGTCCAGCCCCATCCTGCGCGGCGGCAACCTCGTGGTCACCGAGCAGGGCATCCGCGACGGCGTGCGCCAGGTCATCCTGCCGCTGTGGAACGTGTACAGCTTCTTCACGCTGTACACGAATGCCGCTGATGGCGGGAACGGGTACGACGCCCAGCTGCGGTACGACGGCTACGCGGACACCCTGGACCAGTACCTGCTGGCAAACACCGGCGACCTTGTCCGGAACATGACCGCCCAGCTGGACACCTACGACATCTCCGGGGCCTGCGACGAACTCCGCAGCTACCTGGACATGCTCACCAACTGGTATGTCCGCCGCAGCCGCCAGCGCTTCTTCGACGAGAACGCCGACGCCTTCGACGCCCTGTACACCGCCCTGGAAGCCGTGTGCCGCGTGGCCGCCCCGCTGCTGCCGCTGGTCTCCGAGGAGATCTGGCGCGGCCTCACCGGCGGCCGCTCCGTGCACCTCGCCGACTGGCCGGACCCCGAGCTGTTCCCGTCCAACGCCGCGCTGGTCGAGGCGATGGACCGCGTGCAGCAGATCTGCTCCACCGGTTCCTCGCTGCGGAAGGCCGCCAACCTGCGCGTGCGCCTGCCGCTGCAGGAACTCACTGTCGTGGCACCCGGCGCGGATGCGCTGGGCGGTTTCGCCGCCGTCGTCGCCGACGAACTGAACCTGCGCTCGGTGCGACTGCTGGACGCCGCCACTGCCTCCCCGGAGGAGTTCGGCATCGAACAGAAGCTCGTGGTCAACGCCCGCGCGGCCGGTCCGCGCCTCGGCAAGAACGTACAGTTGGCCATCAAGGGTTCCAAGTCCGGAGACTGGTCCGTCTCCGACGCCGGTGTGGTCACCGCGGGCGGCCTTGAGCTGGAGCCCCAGGAATACACGCTGGAGACGGTGGTGGCAGAGTCCGACGGCGGTTCCGCATCTGTCGCGGTCCTCCCTGGCGGCGGCTTCGTGGTCCTCAACACCGAGGTCACCCCCGAGCTCGAGGCCGAAGGCCTGGCCCGGGACATGGTCCGAGCCATCCAGCAGGCGCGCAAGGACGCCGGGCTGAACGTCAGCGACCGGATCAGGACCAGCGTTACCGGGTCGATGGATATTGTCGAGGCCGTGAAAGCGCACGAAAACCTTGTGGTCACCGAGACGCTCACCGTAGAACTTGGCTTGTACTCGAGCGGGGACGACACCGGGCTGCAGATTACTGTCGAAAAAATGGGGGCCTGAAACATGACCGATGAATTCTCCGTGGAGAGCGTCTACGCCGAGCTGCTGAGTCGGGCGCCGGAAAACAAGATGGAGCCCCGGCTAGCGCCGCTGTTCCGCGCCATGGATGTGCTGGGGGAGCCGAACAAGGCCTACCCGATCATCCACATCACCGGGACCAACGGAAAAACGTCCACGGCCCGGATGATCGAGGCCGGCCTGCGCGCCCACGGCCTCAGCACCGGGCGCTACACCAGCCCCCACCTGTCCAAGGTCACAGAGCGGATCAGCCTGGACGGCGAGCCGGTGTCCGACGACACGTTCGTGCGCATCTGGGACGAGATCCGGCCGTACCTGCAGATCGTGGACGACGAACTCACCGCCGAGGGCCAGCCCCGGCTGACGTACTTCGAGTGCCTGACCATCCTGGCCTTCGCCGTGTTCGCCGACCAGCCGGTCAACGTGGCCATCATGGAGGTGGGCCTCGGCGGCATCACCGACGCCACCAACGTGGGCGACGGCCAGGTGTCCGTGGTGACACCCATCTCCCTCGACCACACCGACCTGCTGGGCGACACCACCGAGGACATCGCCTACGAGAAAGCCGGCATCATCAAGCCCGGCGGCTTCCTCGTCAGCGCGGCCCAGCCGCTGGATGCCGCCCAGGTCCTGCTGGAGAAGGCCAACGAGGTGCAGGTGCCGTTCCGCTTCGAAGGCGTGGAATTCGGCGTCGAATCCCGGCAGGTCGCCGTCGGCGGACAGATAGTGACCGTCCAGGGCATCGCCGGCCACTACCCGGACCTCATGGTGCCGCTGCACGGCGCCCACCAGGCCCAGAACGCGGCAGTGGCCGTGGCCGCCCTGGAGGCATTCCTTGGCGGCGGCGAGAAGGAGCTGTCCCTGGAGGTCCTGCAGGAGGCCTTCGCCACGGTCTCGTCCCCGGGCCGCCTGGAAGTCCTGCGCACAGCCCCCACCATCATCGTGGATGCCGCCCACAACCCGGATGGCATCCGTGCCTCCGCCGAGGCGATCCAGGAGGCGTTCAGCTTCAGCAAGCTGGTGCTCGTGGTGGGCGTGCTCAAGGAGAAGGACGCCGAGGAGATCCTGCGCCAGCTCAAGGAGTCACTGGGCGGCCTCGCGGAGGAATTCTGCTTCACCCAGTCCAACTCGCCGCGGGCGGTGCCCGCAGCGGAACTGGCGGAGCTCGCCGTCGACCTCGGCTTTGGCGAGGAAAACGTGCACATCGCCGAAAAGCTGGACGATGCGCTGGAGTGGGCCGTTGAACGCGCCGAAGCCAACGACGACCTCGCCGGCGGCGTGCTGGTGACCGGGTCCATCACGCTGGTGGCGGACGCCCGCATCCTGCTTGGAAAGGCAGCCGCCTGATGGCCCGGCTTACCAAGGCCCAGCGCGAATGGCGCCCCGGCATGCCCAAGAAGCGGCGGTCCACCAAGGTCATGTTCGCCTCGACGGTCCTGCTGCTGGAGGCCTTCGTGGTCTTCTTCGCCACGCTGGCTGTGTTCGGCCTGCGCCGTGCCGAGATCTCCCCGGCGCTGATCCTTTCCGTGGGCATCGGACTGAGCGTGGTGCTGATCCTCGCCTGCGCCGTGCTGTCCAGGCCGTGGGGCGTGGCGCTGGGCTGGATCCTGCAGCTGGTGCTCATCATCAGCGGCTTCGCGGAACCCCTGATGTTCCTCGTCGGTGCGCTGTTCGCCATCGCCTGGTGGTACGGCATCCGCGCCGGCATCCGGATCGACCGCGAGTCCGCGCAACGGGACCGCGAGCAGGCGGAATGGGAGGCCACGCACCCGGAGGCCGCCGGCAACGAAGGCCCCGGCCAGACCCCGTAGACTTACCGGGAAACCCACAACCAACCTCATTGGAGCAACTGTGAGCATTGAGCGCACCCTTGTCCTGGTCAAGCCGGACGGCGTCACCCGCAACCTGACCGGCGAAATCCTCAAGAGGATCGAAGCCAAGGGCTACACCCTGGCCGAACTCAAGAAGACCAACGCCAGCCGGGAGCTGCTCGAGCAGCACTACGAGGAGCACGTGGGCAAGCCGTTCTACGAGCCCCTCGTGGAGTTCATGCTCAGCGGCCCCGTGGTCGCGGCGATCTTCGAAGGCCACCGTGTGATCGAGGGCTTCCGGTCGCTGGCCGGCACCACGGACCCGACGACGGCGGCCCCCGGCACCATCCGCGGCGACTTCGGCCGCGACTGGGGCCTGAAGGTCCAGCAGAACCTCGTCCACGGCTCGGACTCGGTGGACTCGGCCGAGCGCGAAATCAAGATCTGGTTCCAGGCCTGAGCTTCCCGGCAGGTTAAGCGCGCTGGCAGGTTGAGCGCGAACGTACAGTTGTGGCCCCCCACTCGACGGAGTGGGGGGCCACAACTGTACGTTCGCGCCGTTAGAAGCCCGAGGTGCCGGCGAACACCTGGATGAACGCGAAGAAAATAGTCGCAATCACGGCTACGTAGAGCAGCGCGGTGATAATCCAGCCGGAATCGCCCAGGATGCGGGCCAGGCCTGCCGGCGCCGGAATGGCGCCGCGGACGACGTTGCGGACGGTCACCCAGACGAAGAGCGGGATCATCACTGCCCAGACAACCATGCAGAACGGGCACAGGATGTGAATCACGTACAGTGCCTGGGCCCACAGCCAGACCACGAAGATGAAGCCCAGAGTGACGCCGGCCTGCAGGCCGAGCCAGTACCAGCGGGCGAACCGGGCGCCGGCCAGCAGCCCCATGCCGGTGGTGATGATCACGGCGAAGGCCACGATTCCGATAAACATGTTGGGGAAGCCAAAGACTGAACTCTGCGGGGTCTGCATCACCTGACCGCAGGAAATCCAGGGGTTTACGTCGCAGACGGTGGCATGGTTGGGATCCTTGAGGACCTCAAGCTTTTCCAGCACCAGGATGCCCGATGCCAGCCAGCCCACAATGCCGGTGACGACCAGCAGCCAGCCGAACCGGCGGTCGCGGGTCATGGCCGGAACTGCGGCACCGGCCGAAGCCGCGGCGGGCCCGGCACCGTCCTGGGGATCCTGTTCGTAGTCCGTGCCCGTGGAAGGCGAAGTGCGTGGCATTGGATGGCGTCCTTTGTCTGGGGTGCTCCTGCCCAGATTGTATCGCCGCCAGCTTAAGGCAGCCTGTACCAGTGGCCAATGGCGGCATTGACCAGCTTTGTCACACAATTACAGCGTATTTGAACGGCGATATGAGAGAATAAACGTGGCTGGAGCGAGAACCACATTCGAACTCCAGTCCGGTGGCTTGTTCCCAAGACCGCCAATGAGCAGTGGTGCAGGCTTTGGAAAGAAGATCCAGCCTCCCGCCTTCCATTGGACGGCACCTGGTTGTGGATGTCAGAAACAACGGGTTCCAGTAACAACCCCGCCGGCCTGTCAGGCCTGCCGCACCCCACTGCCGGTGCGAGCCTGCTGGTATCCAATTGACTTCTGTCAATGCCTGCGGGTTTTGACAATATGTGCCCCAATGGGTGCCGAATGTGGCGGTACGTCAGGGGCAGGAGTGTTGCCACATATGGATAATGACCAGGTTATAGCTGTCAACGAAGAAGCGGCTGCCACCGGCGAAACCGCCGCTGAGGCCCCCAAGAAAGCCACCCGGACCCGCCGCAAGGCGTCGCCCAAGGCCACAGCAGCGGCCGCGGAGACTGCGGCGTCGGAACTGCCCGCTCCGGAAACACTGACGTCTCAAGGCGCAGCACCTGAAACTGCAGCACCTGAAACGGCAGTGCCGGAGTCGGCTGTCGGGGACGCCGCAGAAGCACCGGCCAAGACCCCGGTCCGCCGGACCCGCGCCCGGAAGAAGGTCGCCGAAGAACCGCTGCCCGCTTTTGCAGAGACCGCCGGCGCGGACGCCGAGGCTGCGGCTGTTCCGTCCGCCGAGGAACCGGCAGCCGAGTCCAAGCCGGTCCGCCGCCGCCGCACAACAAAGCCCAAGGTCACCGAGCCGGTCGAAAGCCCCGCGGAGTCCTCCGAGGTACCCGCCGCCGCAGCGGCCACTGAGTCGGCAACAACTGAGTCTGCAGTCACAGGGACGTCAGCATCGCAGGTGCCGGCGGAAGGACAGCCGGAAGAGCCCGCCAAGGCGGCTGGGGCGCGCGCTGCTGCCCCCGCGCATTCAACCGAGGCAGCCCCTGCCGCACCGGCGGCTGCACTGGAGGCCGCTGTCGAGGAAGAAGCCGAAGAAGAGGCCGCCGGGCAGTCGCCCCTGGGCTCGCTTTTCCTGGAACCGTCGTCAGTGACGTCGATTATCTTCCAGGCCCCTGACCTGAACACGGTGGTCCGTCCTGCCGTTTCCGCCGCGAAAGAGGATGCGGCCGCCGAGGACGTCGAGGACGAGCTGGAGGACGACGGCGGGCGGCGCCGGCGGCGCAGCCGCGGCCGCCGCGGCCGCAGCCGGACCGACCGTGAGATCACCGACGGCGATGAAGGCACTGAAGTTTCTGACGAGGCCGGCGAAGACGAGGGTGCGCAGCTCGAAGATGGCGTGACGTCCCGCCGTCGCCGTCGCCGCCGCCGTGGCGACCAGGATCTGGAACTGACCGGCGGGGGAGAAGACGATCCCCCCAACACGGTCACCCGCGTCCGCGCCCCCCGGACTATTAGCGAGGCGCCTGCGAGCGACCGCGTCACCAGCGTCAAGGGATCCACCCGTCTGGAGGCCAAGAAGCAGCGCCGCCGCGAATCGCGGGACACCGGCCGTCGCCGCACCGTGATCACCGAGGCCGAGTTCCTGGCTCGCCGGGAATCCGTGGACCGCCAGATGATCGTGCGGCAGCGCGACGACAGAATCCAGATCGGTGTCCTGGAAGACGGCGTCCTGGCCGAGCATTTCGTCTCCAAGACGCAGCAGGACTCCCTGATTGGCAACGTCTACCTGGGCAAGGTCCAGAACGTTCTGCCGTCCATGGAAGCTGCTTTCGTGGACATCGGGCGTGGCCGCAACGCCGTGCTGTACGCCGGCGAAGTGAACTGGGAAGCCGTGAACCTCGAAGGCAAGCAGCGCCGCATCGAGAACGCGCTGAAGTCCGGCGACTCCGTCCTGGTCCAAGTCACCAAGGATCCGGTGGGCCACAAGGGTGCGCGGCTGACCAGCCAAATCTCCCTGCCCGGCCGTTACCTCGTGTACGTCCCCGGCGGGTCCATGACCGGCATCTCCCGCAAGCTGCCCGACGTCGAACGCAACCGCCTGAAGCGAATCCTCAAGGACCGCCTCCCCGAGGATGCCGGCGTTATTGTGCGCACGGCCGCCGAGGGGGCCTCCGAGGAGGAACTGACCCACGACATCAACCGTCTCCGTGCCCAGTGGGAGGGGATTGACAGCCAGGCGAAGTCCACCAAGGTCCTCGCCCCGGAACTCCTCTACGGCGAACCGGACCTGACCATCAAGGTTGTGCGCGACGTCTTCAATGAGGACTTCTCCAAGCTGATCGTCTCCGGCGACGAAGCGTGGGACACCATTGAGGCTTACGTCACCTACGTTGCCCCGGACCTGGTGGGCCGGCTCGAAAAGTGGACCAAGGACGAGGACATCTTCTCCGCCTGGCGCATCGACGAGCAGATCCATAAGGCGCTCGACCGTAAGGTCTTCCTGCCGTCCGGCGGCTCGCTGGTCATTGACCGGACCGAGGCCATGACGGTGGTTGACGTCAACACCGGCAAGTTCACCGGCAGCGGCGGCAACCTTGAAGAGACCGTCACCAAGAATAACCTTGAAGCAGCCGAGGAAGTTGTCCGCCAGCTGCGCCTGCGCGACATCGGCGGCATCATCGTCATCGACTTCATCGACATGGTGCTGGAGTCTAACCGCGACCTGGTCCTGCGCCGCATGGTGGAATGCCTGGGCCGCGACCGGACCAAGCACCAGGTGGCCGAAGTGACGTCCCTGGGACTGGTGCAGATGACGCGCAAGCGCATGGGCACCGGCCTCCTGGAAGTCTTCGGCGAGCAGTGCGAGGCATGTGCGGGCCGGGGCGTCGTCACCCATGACGAGCCGGTAGAGCACCGACGCGCCAACACCGTGGCCGCTGAACACCACGTGCACCGTGCCGAGGTCCAGCCGCCGGCCCGTACGGAGCGGAAGCGCCGCCGGGGCAAGGGCGGACAGCCGTCTGCCGAGACTGCTCCCGCCGCCCCTGCAGCACTGCACCACCCCGAACCGTCGGAGGCGGAGCGCCACGCCAAGGCTGAGGCCACCCGCGCTGCCCTCGCCAACATCGCCGCAGCGGCCCACGCCGCACACCTGCATGAGGAAGAAGCAGCGCACAGTGCCGCAGCGTCGGGTGAGGCCGCCCGGCCCGCCGCGCCCGCTGCCGCCGCACCGGAAAGCCCCGTGGTGCACCGCGCTCCGGAAACGGAAAGCGTCTCCGGACGGCCCGGAGCAGTGCTCACCTTCGGCGGCGAGAAAGTGATTCTTCCGTTTGTCGATCACAGCGAGGAACCGGTCAAGGATGCGCCGGCCCTGACGCTGGACCGCCTGGAGGAAGCCTTCGCGCACCTCGGCGCTCTGGTTGCCCCCGCCGAAGAGGAGGAGGCCAACGACGAGGCTCCCGCGCGGGTCCGCCCGGAAAGCCAGCAGCCGGAGGGTCAGCGGGCCGAAAGCCAGTCCGCGGGTCAGTCTGCGGCACGGCAGCCGGTGGAAAGCCCCGCAGCACCGTCCCGCAGCCGCCGTCCGCGCCGAAACCGCAGTGCCAGCCGCGCCCAGGGTGCAGCCAACGAGACATCCGTGGAACACCACGAGGTTGCTCCGGCTGCCGCCGCCGGGCACTCGCACGAGGCCAAGGCACCCGAGGCAGGCAATGCGCAGACGCCCAAGGCGGTTCCGCAGCCGGCCAGTGAACCGATCATTCTGGGGGTCGGGGTACCCGCCTCAGAACTGTAGGACAAGCGGACTCTGAGCTCCCCGGACTCCGGGGTGAATGACCTCCGAGCCCACCAGTAAAAGGTCCGGCACCGCGGCTGCGGTGCCGGACCTTCCTGGTTCCGGGCATTCGTCAGCCGGCAAAGGGCAGAAGGCAGAGGGCAGCGGTCAACGGCGCCCGCGGAAGCCCGTCTCAAACGCCAAATTTGGCGCCGCGCGCCGAACGAACCGCTAGGCTGGAGGACTGACACGGGGTGCCGCGCAAGGGCCGGCTGAGATCCAAACCCGTTGAACCTGTCCGGTTAGCACCGGCGAAGGGATGTCTTCGTTGTCATCAGCTTCAGTACTGCCCGCACCCCCGGCCGCCGCCAAGTCGCTTCTGGAAACCGTTGGGCCGGCCATTCAGACCTCCCGCGACGTTCCCCGGGTCCTGGCCATCGCAGGCTCGGATCCTTCCGGCGGTGCAGGCATCCAGGCCGATCTGAAAAGCATTGCGGCCCACGGCGGCTACGGCATGGCGGCAATAACGGCCCTCACTGCGCAGAACACCACCGGCGTGTGCGGCGTGCACGTTCCGCCGGCTTCCTTCCTGTCAGCGCAACTGGACGCTGTCAGCGACGACATCCACGTGGACGCCGTGAAGATCGGCATGCTGGGCGATGAACGTGTTATCGCAGCCGTCCGCGTCTGGCTCGAAAAGGTGAAGCCCGGCGTCGTGGTTCTCGATCCGGTGATGGTGGCTACCAGCGGTGACCGCCTCCTCCAGGAGTCTGCAGAGGCAGCCCTCCGGAAACTGCTGCCTCTGGCGCACCTGATCACCCCGAACCTTCCCGAATTGGCCATGCTGCTCGGGGAAACGGAGGCCGCGGACTGGGCCGCCGCCCTTGACCAGGGCAGGCGGCTCGCGGACCAGACCGGTGCAACGGTCCTCGTCAAAGGCGGGCACCTGAACGGCTCAACCTGCCCGGACGCCCTCGTGAACACGGCCGGGCTGCTGTCGGCGGAGGTGGTTGAGGTTGCGGGCGAACGGATCAGCACGCGGAACAGCCACGGTACCGGGTGCTCGCTTTCCTCGGCCATGGCCACCGCGCAGGCGCGGCTGGGTGACTGGGAAGCGTCACTGCGAGCGGTCAAACCGTGGCTGGCCGGAGCCCTCCGCACCTCCGGGCTGCTGGAGGTCGGCGCCGGCAACGGACCGATCAACCATTTCCACCACGTGGCCCAGCCCGAGCGCAGGGGCGGGTTCGCGGAACTGCTGCGCGCCGAGACCGTTGCCGACCTTGAAGACATCTATGGCCTGGGCTTCATCCGTGGGCTTGCCGACGGCACCCTGGCGGAAAAGGAATTCGCGTACTACCTGGCACAGGACGCCATATACCTCAACGGCTACTCCCGGGTCCTGGCCAGGGCCAGTGCGCTCGCGCCAACCGAGTCCGAGCAGCTGTTCTGGGCCCGCTCCGCCCAGCAATGCCTGGAAGTTGAATCGGAACTGCACCGCAACTGGCTCAGCACGCGCACCGTGCGGACGGAGCTGGGCCCGGTCACGAAGGCTTACGTCGATCATCTGCTGGCGGCTTCGGCGGGCGGCAGTTACGCGGTGCTGGTTGCCGCGGTCCTGCCTTGCTTCTGGCTGTACGCCGAGGTGGGGGAGACCCTGCACGCCGAATATGTGGCCGCCGGAGCACAGGCCGGGCACCCGTACGCGGAGTGGCTGCGGACTTACGCCGACGAGGACTTTGCTGCCGCCACCCTGCGGGCCATCGAAATCGCCGACGACGCCGGCCGTGCCGCGTCATTGGGGGAGCGCAAAGCGATGATCGCCGCTTTCCGGCAGTCCTGCCGGTACGAGGTGGAATTCTTCGACGCGCCGAGCCGCCACAGTTGAGCGAAAGCGGGCCCGCTACCCGGTAGGATAGTGGCGCACGGCATCGGATGTCCGGAACAGCGGCCTGTGTGGCGCTTATCACGGACAACCCACCGGTGCCAGCCTCATTTGCGGCCGACGACGGAATTAGCGTATTCTAGATCTTCGGTGCTTACGCCAACACTTGGGTTATGACCCGGGATCGTCCACTCGGACATGTTCCTGGGATAGCTCACGGATTCCCCCGGGGAATCCACGGCGTTGAGGCACAGCGAGAACCAGGCCAATTTCCGGACCTGGCTTCCGCACGCAAATTTAGTAATAAACGTCGAGAGAAGTGAGTTCCCAAGTGGTGTACGCGATTGTCCGCGCAGGCGGCCGCCAAGAGAAGGTTTCCGTTGGAGACTTCGTTACCCTGAACCGCGTCGCCGGTGGAGCTGGCAGCACCATTGAGCTGCCCGCGCTGCTCCTGGTGGACGGTGACAAGGTCACCTCCGCAGCTGCGGACCTGGCCAAGGTAACTGTTACGGCTGAGATCCTCCAGGACCTCCGTGGTCCTAAGATCGTCATCCAGAAGTTCAAGAACAAGACCGGTTACAAGAAGCGCCAGGGTCACCGCCAGGAACTGACCAAGGTCAAGATCACCGGTATCAAGTAACCACTGGTTACTGTTCAGGTTTCCCGCAGTCTCAAGAATTAAAGGCAGGCATTCCAAATGGCACACAAAAAAGGCGCGAGCTCCACTCGCAACGGTCGTGACTCCAACGCCCAGTACCTCGGCGTCAAGCGCTTCGGCGGCCAGGTAGTTTCCGCTGGCGAGATCATCGTCCGCCAGCGCGGCACCCACTTCCACCCCGGTGCGGGCGTTGGCCGTGGCGGCGACGACACCCTGTTCGCCCTGCAGGCAGGCGCCGTTGAATTCGGCACGCGCCGCGGCCGTCGGGTCGTCAACATCGTTGCTGCTGCAGCTGCAGAGTAACAACAAGTTCTGAACCGGTGGAGCGGGCCATGATGGCTCGCTCCACTGTTCTTTTAACCGCATTACAATCGATTTGGACGTTCAGAACGGCCTGATCAGCAACAGAGGAGATTCAACGTGGCGAGCTTTGTAGACCGGGTAGTACTGCACGTATCCGGCGGTACCGGCGGCCACGGCTGTGTCTCCGTTCACCGTGAGAAGTTCAAGCCGCTGGGCGGGCCCGACGGCGGCAACGGCGGCAACGGTGGCGACGTCATCCTGCGCGTCGACTCGCAGACCACCACGCTGCTGGACTACCACCACGCACCCCACCGGCATGCCACCAACGGCGGCCCGGGCATGGGTGACTGGCGCGGCGGCAAGAACGGCGAAACTTTGGTCCTGCCTGTCCCCGAGGGGACCGTCGTCAAGACCAAGGACGGCAAGGTGCTTGCTGACCTCGTGGGGGAGGGCACCGAATTTGTCGCAGCGTCCGGCGGGATCGGCGGTCTGGGAAACGCCGCGCTGTCCTCGCAGAAGCGGCGGGCGCCCGGGTTCGCCCTGCTCGGCATCGAGGGTGACGCCAGCGATATTGTCCTGGAGCTGAAGTCGATCGCCGACATTGCCCTGGTAGGTTTCCCCTCCGCCGGCAAGTCCAGCCTGATCGCGGCCATGTCGGCCGCCCGCCCGAAGATCGCCGACTACCCCTTCACCACCCTCATCCCCAACCTTGGCGTGGTCCAGGCCGGCGACGTCCGTTTTACCATTGCCGACGTTCCGGGCCTCATCGAGGGTGCCAGCGAAGGCAAGGGCCTGGGCCACAACTTCCTCCGCCACGTCGAGCGCTGTGCCGCTTTGGTGCACGTTTTGGACTGCGGTACGCTGGAATCTGACCGAGATCCACTCTCCGACCTCGCAATTATCGAAACCGAGCTCGAAAAGTATGCGGTGGACATGAGCTACGCCGGCTCGGACGGCGAGGTTGTCCCGCTCAACCACCGCCCCCGGCTGGTGGCGCTTAACAAGGTGGACCTGCCGGACGGCAAGGACATGGCCGAGTTTGTCCGGCCTGAGCTTGAATCCCGTGGCTACCGGGTCTTCGAAGTTTCAGCCACGAGCCATGAGGGCCTGCGCCAGCTTGGTTTCGCCATGGCAGAGATCGTCAAGGCCGCCCGCGACAGTGTGGCAGCCACGCCGCCGAAGGTGCACGCACCGGTGCTGCGGCCCCGCGCCGTCAACGAGACCGGTTTCCGGATCCGCCGCGAGGAGAAAAACCTGGAGCCTCTGTTCCGCGTTCTGGGCGAGAAGCCCGTGCGCTGGGTCAAGCAGACGGACTTCACCAACGAGGAAGCCATTGGCTACCTTGCCGACCGCCTGGCCAAGCTCGGCGTCGAAACCGAGCTGTTCAAGCAGGGCGCCAAGCCCGGCGACACCGTGGTGATCGGCGAGGACGACGGCGTGGTGTTCGACTGGGAGCCGACCATGATGGCTGGCGCCGAGCTGCTGGCTTCGCCGCGCGGCACGGACGTCCGCTTCGCAGACATCGGCGACCGTCCCACCCGCGGCCAGAAGCGCGAGGAACAGATCGAACGGCGCGACGCGAAGGCAGCGGCACGGGCCGAGCTGGAAGCCGAACGCAAGGCCGGCATCTGGACCGAGTCCGTCAGCGCGCGCCGGGCTGCCCGGCCCCTCAAGGAGAGTGGACTGAACACCGAACATGAGGAGTGAACCCGCACACGTGACTGATACTTCCGCAATTGTCATCGAGGAACCCAAGACCGACGACCGCAGCATGCTCGCCAGGGCGCGCCGCATTGTCGTCAAAGTAGGATCGTCGTCCCTTACCAGCATCAAGGGCGGAATATCGGAGGAGGCGCTGACCGAACTTTCAGACGCGCTGGCCGCCAAGTGCAATGCGGGCACCGAGATCATCCTCGTGTCTTCCGGCGCCATCGCGGCCGGTCTCGCGCCGCTCGGCCTGGCAAAGCGTCCGCGTGACCTCGCCACACAGCAGGCCGCCGCCAGCGTGGGGCAGGGACTGCTGATGGCCCGGTATACCCATGCGTTCGCCGCCCACGGCGTCACCGTGAGCCAAGTGCTCCTCACCGCCGATGACCTCATGCGGCGCAGCCATCATCAGAATGCATTCCGGGCCCTCAACCGGCTCCTGAACCTCGGCGTCGTGCCCGTCGTCAACGAGAACGACACCGTGGCCACCCACAAGATCCGTTTCGGCGACAATGACCGCCTGTCAGCCCTCGTGGCGCACCTGGTGCGCGCCGATGCACTGGTGCTGCTGTCCGACGTCGACTCCCTGTATGACGGCCCGCCCGCCCTAGGCGCGAAGCGGATACCCCAAGTGGACGGCCCGGAGGACCTCGACGGCGTCTCCATCGGCAAGACCGGCAAGGCCGGCGTGGGCACCGGCGGCATGCAGACCAAGGTGGAGGCGGCCCTGATGGCGGCCGATTCGGGCATCCCGGCCCTCGTCACGTCCACCGCCAACGCCTCCGCCGCGCTGGCCGGCGAGGACGTCGGAACCTGGTTTACCGTCAATGGCGGACGCAAGTCCGTCCGGATGATGTGGCTCGCGCACCTCGCCCATGTGCAGGGACGGCTGATCCTTGACGACGGCGCCGTCCGGGCCGTGCGGGACAACCGTACCTCGCTGCTGCCCGCCGGCATCAAGGCTGTTGAGGGCAACTTTGAAAGCGGAGACGCCGTCGAAATGGTTTCGCTGGACGGCACGGTGATCGCCCGCGGCCTGGTGAACTACTCCGCGGCCGAACTGCCGCAGATGCTGGGACGGTCCACTGTGGAGCTGGGCGAGGCTCTGGGCCGCGGCTTCGACCGTGAAGTTGTTCACGTTGACGACCTGGTTCTGGTCTAGGCGCCGGACTCGCCTAGACTTGAATGATGACTGAGGCACTGATGAACCAAGCAGCTGAGACATCCAACGACGCTACGACGGTCCCCACCCTGCCGGAAGACAGGCAGCCCACACCGGCTGAGATCGAGTCCGCCGTGTACGCGATCGCCGACCGTTCCCGCCAGGCCGCCCGCAGCATGGGCCGCGCCAACCGGGCCTGGAAAGACAAGGCCCTGCGCGCCATCGGGGACGCCCTGCTCGCGAACAAGCAGCAGATCCTGGCCGCGAACACCAAGGACGTGGAAGCGGGCCGCGCCAACGGCACGTCCGCCGCCCTCCTGGACCGGCTGACCCTCAACGAAACCCGCATTGCCGCCCTCGCCGCCGCCCTGGAAAACCTGGCCGGTCTGCCCGATCCCGTGGGCAATGTGGTGCGCGGCCAGACCCTGCCCAACGGCCTGCGCCTGCGCCAGGTCAACGTCCCCATGGGCGTGGTTGCCGCGATTTACGAGGCTCGTCCGAACGTGACCGTGGACATCGCCGGCCTGGCCCTCAAGAGCGGCAACGCCGTGATCCTCCGCGGCGGTTCGGCAGCAGCCTTCACCAACGAAGCCCTCATCCGCGTGCTGCGCGACGCTTTGGAGTCCGTGGGCCTGCCGGCGGATGCCGTGCAGACCGTGGACCAGTTCGGCCGCGAGGGCGCCAACGTGCTCATGCGTGCCCGCGGGCGCGTGGACGTGCTGATCCCGCGCGGCGGCCGTGAACTGATCCAGACCGTCGTCAACAACTCCTCCGTGCCGGTCATCGAGACCGGCGAGGGGAACGTTCACATCTTCATCGACGAGTCAGCCAGTGAAGACATGGCGGTGGAGATCCTCCTCAACTCCAAGACGCAGCGGCCCAGCGTCTGCAACACGGTGGAGACGCTCCTCGTGCACTCCGGCTCCACGGTTCTGCCCGCGGTCGCCGCAGCCCTGAACAAAGCGGGAGTCCGGCTGCACGCCGATGACCGCGTGCGGGCAGCGCTTCCCGCTTCGGTGGAATCCCTGCCGGCAACGGAAGACGACTGGGCCACGGAGTACATGGACCTGGACCTGGCCGTGGCCATGGTGGACAGCCTGGACGACGCCGTGAAGCACATCCGCACGTGGTCGACTGGACACACCGAAGCCATCCTGACTAATGACCTGCGAAACGCAGAGCGTTTCATCGCGGAAATCGATTCCGCTGCCGTCATAGTCAACGCGTCCACGCGGTTTACCGACGGCGGCGAACTGGGCCTGGGTGCCGAGGTCGGCATTTCCACCCAGAAGCTTCACGCCCGCGGCCCGATGGGCCTGACCGAGCTGACAACCACCAAATGGATTGTCCAGGGCGAGGGCCAGGTCCGCGATTAACATCGCGGAAACCGCTCCTGACATAGCGGTAACATAGTAAAGAAGTCCGAACCGGCGGGAATCTCTCCGCCGTTGTCATCCTTTTATTCCTAGGGGAGAAAATGCTGCTCCAGCAGATTGCCGCGTCAGTTGCCGAACACGAGGAGAGGGCGCCCTTGTGGGCCGAGCCATGGGTCTTCGGCATCTCGATGTTTGCCATCCTTGTGCTGCTGATGTTCATTACCCTCTCCTACGGCAACCTGGGCAACCGTCACTCTGCGGTGGACGAGCACGCTGACCCGCACCGCCAGCACCCCAACAAGCACGACCACGGCCAGGGCCACTAACATTTCCTCCGCACTGCACCACAAGGATACGCAGCGCCGGCTGCGGCTGGGCGTGATGGGCGGGACCTTTGATCCCATCCATCACGGCCACCTTGTGGCCGCCAGCGAGGTGGCCGACAAGTTCGGGCTCGATGAAGTCGTGTTTGTCCCCACCGGCCAACCGTGGCAGAAGTCCAGCAAGCAGGTCAGCGAACCCGAGCACCGTTATCTGATGACGGTCATCGCGACGGCGTCGAACCCGCGTTTCACCGTAAGCCGGGTAGACGTGGACCGTCCCGGTCCCACGTACACCATCGACACCCTCCGGGATCTGCGTACGCAGCGGCCCGACGCCGACCTGTTCTTCATCACCGGCGCCGACGCCCTGGCACAAATCCTGTCGTGGAAGGACATCGACGAGCTCTGGTCGCTGGCCCACTTCGTGGGCGTTACCCGGCCAGGCCATGAGCTCGACGGCATGGGCCGAAAGGACGTCAGCCTGCTCGAGGTCCCCGCCATGGCGATCTCCTCAACAGACTGCCGCGCCCGCGTTGCTGCCCATAACCCGGTGTGGTATCTGGTGCCGGACGGAGTGGTGCAGTACATCGCGAAATACGGACTCTACGCCGCACCCGCCGGGAACAGCAGCTCCGAAACTACCGAGACAAACGATCCAGCCAGCACTGAATGAGTTTGAGATGAGTCAGGAACAGCAACCGATCCGTAGTCGCCGAGAACTGCGCAAAGCCCGGGATGAAGCCCTGGCCCAGAACCGGAACGCCGCCCCTCCGGGTGCCGGCGATTTAGCCCCTGCCTCAAAACCGCCTGCTTCAAAGGCTCCCGCCTCAAACCCGGCTGCTTCGAAGCGCCCGGCCTCCGCAGGCCCGGGCACGCCAGCTCCGGCCGGCCCGGAAAAGACGGACTCTTCGCGTCCCGCCGGAGACGGCAGGCAGGCAAATGCCACTGAACGTGTGCGCCGGGTGGCGCCGGGCCTCGTGGACTCCCCGCCAGCAGGGTCAGCCGCCGAACGCTCGTCCCAGATCCGTGCCCGCGACAGGGCCGCGCTGCGGACCATCAAGGAGCTGTCCGAAAAGGAAGAGCAGCTTTCCGGCGGCGGCCCGCCGACGCGCCGCCAGCTGCGGCTGATGCAGCTCAAGGAGCAGGCGGTTACCTCGGCAATGCCCGTTGTGCCACCGGCCGACGGCGGCGCCCCCACCGGGAAACCGCCCCATTCTTCGCCTGACTCTTCTTCCGGTACGGCCGGCAAAACCGCTCCACCCACCGGGTCCAAGCCGGCTGGCCAGCCCTCCAGCGGTCCGGGTCCGCGGCCCGCGACGCCGGCAAGGGACGGGCTGCCCGAGGGCATGACCGTGGAGCAGGCCCTTGAAGCCCGTACCCTCCTCGCCGAACAGGCCAAGAACCAGATCGCCAAGATGGAACACATCGCGGCGACGGATCCTGAAGCCGTGGATCCGGACATCCTGGCCCAACAGATCGCCTTGGCCGAACGGGCCGCTGTGCTCAACAAGCGGGCCATGGCCAAGCAGAAGCTTGCCGAACAGAACACGCCCCAGCAGAGCGGACAAAATGGTCCGTCCACCGCCAGCAACCTCGCCATGGTGACGCCGCTGGAATTTGAACAGGTGCCTGGTGTGGACCGTCCCGTCATGAAGCGGCCGGCCACCTCGCATGTTCCCGTGGTGACCAACCCTGGTCCGCGGGTTCCGGCGCGTGGCAACCGGACAGCCAAAGCGTCCCGCCCAAGTGCGCCGTCCACCGGACGGTCGCGGGTCATTGCCCGGGCGGAAGCGGCGGCGCGCTCGGCGGCAGCGCCTCCGGCCGGGGCCCGCCAGAATGCGGCCTGGACCGACGAGTCCGGCGAAGACGTGACGGCGCTGCAGCCAGTGTCCGCGAAATCTGCCTACGGGCTGGAACCCCTGGACGCGGCCACCGCCGGACTCGCCCGGGCCAACCGGCTGAGGCTGATCCAGCTTGGCGTCCTGGCGCTCGGCGCAATCGCCCTCATTGCCGGCATCATCATGATCATCAGCGGCCTTTCACGCTGACTTCAGCCAGTACCACCACCTACGCTTTTTTCATCACCACAAGGAGTCCCGTGACCGCATCCGAATCGTCCGTCACCATAGCCCGGCACGCAGCCAGGGCCGCGGCGGACAAGATTGCCCAAAACATCGTCGCCCTTGACGTCAGCGAACGCCTGGCTTTGGCTGACGTGTTCCTCATTGCCTCAGCACCCAGCGAACGCCAGGTCAACGCGATAGTCGACGGCATTGAAGAGGAACTCACCAAGCAGGATCTCCGCCCGGTCCGCCGGGAAGGCCGTTCGGCCGGCCGGTGGGTCCTGCTGGATTACGCAGACGTCGTCATCCACGTTCAGCATGAGGAAGACCGCGTCTTCTATGCCCTGGAACGTCTCTGGAAGGACTGCCCGGTGGTGGACCTGCAGCTGGGAGACGACGCTTCGGCAAAGGCCGCTGCAGCCGCCGAGCAGGAGTAGCGAGGGGACCGAATATGCCCGATTTGGAATTTTCGGAAACGCTGTTCTAAGATATTTGAGTTGCTTCGGAGAGATCCGAACAGAAGTACGGATGCCACTGGCATAGCGTGAGGCCTGAAGCAGCAAGAATATGGGGCTGTGGCGCAGCTGGTAGCGCACCTGCATGGCATGCAGGGGGTCAGGGGTTCGAGTCCCCTCAGCTCCACCTGATGATCCGCTGGAATCGAAAGATTCCGGCGGATTTTTCTTTGCCGGAAAGTGGCGCCAGCCGGGCTTCGGGTGCCGGGGGAATGTGACCGAAGCCACATGTTGCTGATTCGCATCTTGGCGATTTCTGGACTACGCTGGTCGGGTTGCTTCGGGAAAACGCAAAGATTCCGGAGGGAACAGCTTGGGGCTGTGGCGCAGCTGGTAGCGCACCTGCATGGCATGCAGGGGGTCAGGGGTTCGAGTCCCCTCAGCTCCACCAAGTAGCCGCCTGATCATGGAATCGACCGTGATCCGGCGGCTTTTCTCGTTTAACCCACTGCCGGTACCGCGATCTTTGACGAATCTTGGATGTTCCTTGGGCGCGTCTTTCCCGCCCTGCCCCTAGAGTGGAGCCATGAAAACGGGAGCGGCCCTGGTGCTGTCCGTTGCAGGCATACTCGCAGCGGGCTCGGCGGCACTTGCCGTCAATACGCAGGTGCTGAACGTTCCGCCCCCAGGCACCGGCAATGCCAACATCGTCCTCCTGCCGGATGGCGCCGTGCCGCCCGTTCCTGGCACCAGCGATGGACCGAGGGCCACACCACAGGCAACAGGCACGCCAGCAGGTGGACAGAAGGGGGCCACCCCGGCGAAATCCAGCCCCGCAAAGCCGGGCTCCGCGAAGTCCGGTGCAGCGGCATCATCAAACGCAGCGAAATCGAATCCGGCAAAATCTGCCCCGGCCACAGCGCCCGGGAATGCAGGCGGTTCCGCGGCGGCACCGTCGTCCTCCGGCCCCGGTGGCGGGTCAGCCGGTGGAGCGGTGACCGTTCAGCCCGTCCCCGTCCCGGGCGGCATGGTCCCCGTTGAGCCAGGGGATGACAAGGGCGGCCTGCGGAAGGCGCCGGAGCCCGGCGATGACAGCGGCGGCCACGGCGCCGACGACTGACCCGCCGGTCTGTTCACGCAGGCTCTTTTCATGCCGGCGCACCGTTTCCTGCCCGCCTTCTTGCCTTGCGTTCCTCCCTGTCTGACCCGTCTCACCTGACTCGGCACTCCGTCCTGTGCCGCGGCGGATGGCCGCCGCGCGGCCGCGGGAGGGCGGTCCGGGTTGGGGGAGGACCTTACCGGCAATCTTGGACAAGTCTTGGATTTCCTTTACACCTATCCTCGACGGCGAGTTCCTAGTGTGGAGCCATGAAAACAAGAGCAGCCCTCGCATTATCCGTCGCCGGCGTCCTCCTCACCGGAGGCGCCGCCTTCGCCACCACCCAGTCGCTGAGCAACACCGGCACGGGTACCAGTGACGACGCCAGGAACGTCCTCGTAACGGACGACTCCGCCACGAGAACCTCCGCCCCCGCGGTCAGTTCCGCCAAGGCCACACCCAAGCCAGCCGCCAAGTCCAGCGATGACACCCAAGCCGACGACAAGAAGGCATCGGCCGCCAAGAAAGCTTCCAAGCCTGCGGAAGCCGGTGACGACAAGGGAGGGCTCCGGACCACCCCTGAGCCCGGCGACGACAACGGCGGAAGCGTGGCAGCGCCTGCAGAAAACTTCGTTGGCAGCGGCTCCCTCTCCGTTGAACCTGGCGACGACAAGGGAGGCCTCCGGGCCGCCCCCGAGCCCGGCGACGACAACGGCGGTCTCCGCTCAGACCAGGCGCCGCGGGTAGCTGAACCCGGCGATGACCACGGTGGACTTCGGACAACACCCGAGCCCGGCGACGACAAGGGCGGCGACCGTAAGGCTGTTGAGCCCGGCGACGACAAGGGCGGCGATCGCAAGGGCGTTGAGCCTGGCGACGACAGCGGAGGCAGCGGCGGCCACGGCAGCGACGACTGAAAAGACGACTGAGCAAGACGACTGAGCAAGCAAGCGACTAATAGCCCGAAGGGCCCTCCTGCACCTCGGTGTCCAGGAGGGCCTTCCGTTTGCCAAGGACGCGCGCCAGCCGGGCCGGGACGGCGCCTAGGATGAAGACATGAGGCGGATGAGCGAGCCGGGGGAGCGGCACTATTGAGCGGTAGCACTGCAAGCGGTGGAACGAGCCGCAATGCCGACGTCGTCGTCATCGGAGCTGGGCAGGCCGGCCTCTCTGCCGCCTTCCACCTGGCCCGCCGCGGCTTCACGCCAGCCCCGGCAGCAGAACAGCAACGTGGTGCAGTGACGGCAGCCGGTGCAGGGCGGTCGTACGCGGTGCTGGACGCCGAGGACGGGCCGGGCGGAGCCTGGCGGCACCGCTGGAAAAGCCTGCTCATGGCCACCGTAAACGGCATCAGTGACCTTCCCGGAATACCGCAGCCGGATGTCGATCCGGCGGAACCAAGCTCCGCATTCCTCAGCCGCTACTTCGCCGCTTACGAGAGGCAGGTCGGGCTGGCCGTCGAGCGGCCCGTCAAGGTGCTCGCCATTGAACGTGCGGACGCTGACCCGGCGGGCTGGCTTAGGATCACCACATCCGTCGGCGGCTGGACGGCCCGGGCAGTCATCAACGCCACCGGAACCTGGACCAGGCCCTTTTGGCCGATCTATCCGGGCCAGTTCACGTTCGAGGGCCGCCAGTTGCATGTCGCCGACTACGTGTCCGCAGAGGAGTTCCGCGGGCTGCACGTCATCGTGGTGGGCGGCGGAATCTCCGCCGTCGGGCTGCTGGACGAAATCTCGAAGGTCACAACGACAAGCTGGTTCACGCGCCGCGAGCCTGTATGGCGGGACGGGTTCGACCGGCAAGCCGGGCACGACGCCGTCGCACTCGTGGAAGAGCGGGTACGCCAGGGGCTGCCGCCGCAAAGCGTTGTGGCTGCCACCGGGCTCATCTGGACCCCGGTTCTCCGGGCGGCAGCCGCGCGCGGCGTGCTGGACCGCCGGCCGATGTTCACAGCGATAGAACCCGGCGGCGTCCGGCTGGCGGACGGCGGGTTCCTCGCGGCGGATGTGATCCTGTGGGCCACCGGGTTCCGCGCCGAGCTGGAGCACCTGGCGCCGCTGCACCTGCGGGGACCAGGCGGCGGGATTGCCATGGAAGGGACGCAGGTGGCCGCGGAACCCCGGGTGCACCTGGTGGGCTACGGCCCGTCGTCTTCCACCATCGGCGCAAACCGCGCCGGCCGGGCCGCGGTGACCGAAATCCTCAAACTCCTGTCAGCCTCCGCGGCCGTGGCTGATCCGCGGTAGATTTGCACGGGCGGATTTCTGCCCGGGCAACCAGCAAGGAAGAGGCGGCGGCACCACGTGACAGAAAACGGTCTTGGGCAGGTCCTGGGCTTGCTTCGAAGGCACCCCGATGTCGAGGCCGCCAACCTCCAGGCGTGGGACGCCACAGACACCCTCCTGCTGGACGCCGCCGCGGATCGGCTCGCAGCGGACAGCAGGGTTGCCGTCATCGGGGACAACTACGGGGCGCTCACGCTCGGGCTGCTGGCCGGCGGTACCGGCCCGGTGCCGGCCGAGGTGAGGGTGCACCAGGACCTGGTCACAGGGGAGCGGGCACTGCGCAGCAATGCGGCGGCACTGGGAGTTTCGGGAGACTTTGCACAGCTGCCGCTCGGCGCCGAACTGCTGGCCGGCGCGGACCTGGTGCTGTTGCAGCTTCCCAAGACCCTCGCCGAACTCGAGGAAATTTCCGACGCCGTTGCCCGGCACGCGCCTGCCGGCGCTGTCTTGCTTGCCGGCGGCCGGGTCAAGCACATGTCGCTGGGCATGAACGCCGTGCTGGGCAAATACTTCGGTACGGTGCAGCCGCAACTGGCCCGGCAAAAATCACGGCTACTCCTCGCCACCGACCCGAAACGTGCGGAAGGCAAACCGCCGTACCCCGTCACGGAACACAACGCCGAACTCGACCTGGACATCTGCGCGCACGGGGCCGTTTTCGCAGGCAGCCGTTTGGACATTGGAACCCGCTTCCTGTTGTCATTCCTGCCGCAGATCCCGGCCGCCGCCAAGGCCGTGGACCTGGGCTGCGGCACCGGGATCCTGGCATCAACGTATGCCCGCCGGCACCCCGGAGCCGAGGTCATCGCCACAGACCGGTCCGCGGCTGCAGTGGCGTCGGCAAGGGCAACTGCCCGGGCCAACGGCCTGGCAGCCAGCATCACGGCTGTCCAGGATGACGCAATGAGCACCCTTCCGGCCGGCAGCGCGGACCTGATTCTGCTGAACCCCCCGTTCCACCTCGGTTCCAGCGTCCACGCCGGGGCGGGGCTGAAGCTCTTCGAGGCAGCTGGCCGGGTGCTGGCGCCCGGAGGCCAGCTCTGGACGGTATTCAACAGCCACCTGCGTTACATGACGGCGCTGGAACGGCTGGTTGGTCCCACCACGGTGAGGGGCCGGAACCCCAAATTCACGGTGGCCGTCAGCGTCAGGCGGGCTGCCGCCTGAGCCCCGCCGGCCGTCGTCGAACGCGCCTGCACTGCCCTGAGCGTGGGGCGTACCCGTTCCCCGGGGCGTAACGTACGATTCAGGCATCGATAGTGGCCAACAAAAGATGTTAGGAAAATCCTTGACCGAGATCCGCCAGCCCTCGCCGAGGCGCGGAACCAACCTGCCGCGGATGGGCGACTTCAACCTGACTGTCATTCTCGATGCCATCCGCCGTGCCGCCGGAGGGCTCAGCCGCGTTGAACTTGCCCAGATCGTTGGTCTGTCCCCGCAAACCATTTCGAACATTTCCCGCCGGCTGCTGGACCAGAACCTCATTGTCGAGGCGGGCAAAGAGGGCAGCGGACCGGGCAAGCCGCGAACCATCCTTCGCCTGAATCCCGCTGGCATGTATGCGGTCGGGGTGCATCTGGACCCTGCTGTGGCAACGTTTGTCGTCCTTGATCTGTTGGGTGCAGTGGTCCTGCATTCGAGCGTGAAAACGCCGGACAGCTCCCGGCCCGAGGCTGTTATTACCGCCATTGCCGCCGAAATCGACAAGCTGGTCGAGGCCTCGGGTGTGGATCGCGCCAAGATTGCCGGCCTGGGCGTCGCGGCGCCCGGACCCATCGACCATGACAACGGCACAGTGGTGGAGCCGCCGCTCCTGAACGGCTGGGACAGCGTTCCGCTCCGGGATGCGCTGGCTGAGGCGACAGGACTGTCTGTGCTGATGGACAAGGACGTCACGAGCGCAGCGGTCGCGGAAACCTGGGCCGGCGGAGCCAGCGGCGCCGGCAGCTTTGTTTTTATGTACATGGGCACCGGCATCGGCTGCGGCATTGTCCTCAATGACGAGGTGGTCCGCGGCACATCAGGCAACGCCGGCGAAATCGGCCACATCATCGTTGACCCTGACGGAGCCCCGTGCGACTGCGGGTTGCGCGGCTGCGTCAAGTCCACCTGCATTCCCCAGGTCCTGGTCGCGCAGGCCCAGGCTGCAGGCATTCTGGATGAGCCCGGAACTGCCGCCAGCAGCTCTGCCGTCCAGGAAAGGTTTGCCATGCTTTGCGAAGCAGCCGACGCCGGCAACAGCGAAGCGGCTGCCATCATCGACAAATCAGCAGAACTCGTGGCCCGGGCGGCGTCAGCGGTGGCCAACACGCTGGACGTGGACAGGGTGGTGTTCGGCGGCCCCTTCTGGCCGCTGCTGTCGGCGCGCTACCTGGCGAAGGTCCCTGGCCTGATCCAGCAGAACAGCGATGCCGGCAACATCCATGCCGTCGAAGTCGTGGGCACGGGCGTGGGGGAGGACGTGGGAGCGGTGGGCGCTGCATGCCTGGTCCTCGAGCACACCCTTGCGCCCCGGGCCCAGCGGCTGCTGCTGGAGGGCTGAACCCTAGTCGATGTCCTCGACGATTGTCCCGTAGGGAATCGTATCGTCGAGGTGTGCCTGGTGCCCCCGGGGGATGTACAGCACCCGGACGCCGTGCAGCTGATCCGCTGCCGACTGGAGGAGGATCGGACGAACCATGTCGACGAAGCTTGGGTCCTTGCCGACGAGATATTCCTCGTAGCTGGCTGGTAGCTGGATCATGGCATCAGAATAGACCTGATCGTGGGCTAACGGGAGGGTGCCCGGTAACCTCCCGCCGGGCACCCGTTCCGGTATCGGACGCTTGTACTGACTAGTAGCCGGGCTGAACAGTCGGGCTGTCGCCCGTAGCCGGGCTGCTGGCAGGCACAGACGTTTCAGTGGCAACCTCAGCCTTGTCCGTTTCGGCATAGACGCTCTTGCTGACCTGGTAGGCATGCTGGTCGAGCTTGAGCGCCTCCTGGTTGATTTCCTTCAGCTTGGCGTCGGTGAGCTGTTCGATCTTGGCGAGCTCCAGCGTCTCCTGGGTGTCGCCGCCTACAGCAGTCACCTTCACCAGGCCCGTTCCGGCCGAGTAGTACTTCCGCTGGTGACCCACCGCAGGCTCCAGCGGGTTGCGTTCGTCAATCACCAGCACATCGTCATAGCAGCCCGTGGCGACGCACACATGCTCGTTCTGCTTGAAGACCTGCCCGCAGTCCAGGAAGTCGATGCTCGCCGCGTGGGCCTGGACATAACTAGACGTGTTGGTCTGGGGGTCCGCCTGCATGGCCATGCCGGCCTGGGCCTCGTCCAAGCTATGGATGAAGGTGGAAGGCGCACCGGTGAACTTCCCGCTTTCATATTCCTCCGGGTATTCACCGAACAGCCAGACGTCCCCGCTCTGGGTCTGGGCGAAGAAAGCCAGTTCTGATTCCACGAGCTCACCGTCGGCGTAGTCCCGGTCCCACATGACCTGGGTCTTCACGCCGTCGATGACCTTGGTCAGTCCCGTTATTGAGTGCACCACCGTCCGTTTGATGTCTCCCTCGGCACTCTTGACGTCACCCGTGGTGGTGTACTGCATGCCCGGCTTGAGCGGGAACCATTTGTTGTCCACGTTAGGCGATGACTGGAATTGGGAGCTGTCAAAGTTGATCGCGGAGCCGGGACCGCAGAGCTCGTCCGCGCCGGCTGTCCCGGTTGAACCGGGGGTGGCGGATCCCGAAGCCGCAGATCCGGTTGGGGAGGCTGCGGCCGACGTCGCTGTCGGTGCGGCGGAACCGGTGGTTGCCTGCGGGGCGGTATTTTGCTGTGGGGCGCAGGCCGTAACAGTGGCCAGCGCGACGAGGAGCACAAGGGCGGAGCCCGGGGCGGACGGTGATTTGTGAAGCGGTGGTTTGGAAAGGTGGAACATCTCGATGGCCTTTCGCCGTGGGGATTTCTGGCTTCCAGCAACTCCACCGCGCGTCAATACCGTGCCCGGCCGCAGCGGAAAGCTGGCGAACCGCGCCCTGCCAGCGGGCGAATCATGGGACGGTGCGACGCAGGCCAAGCGACAGGCGCGGATAATGTTCTCTCGGGAGGATTCACCGAGGAAGAACGAGAAGGAGCATCCAGCCTCCTCAACCTGAGACCTTGCCGAATCCGATACGACGTGACAAAAGAATGGACCTAATTCTTCGGTTTGGAAAGAGGTACGCCTGCGCTGGCTCCCCGCGCGGCTCGGGTGCCAGCAACGCTAGGGGTCCCTTTTGGCGAAGATAATTCTGAACGGGCGATCCAATCGGGCGTAAAGCAGCGTCTTAATTCGGCGTCAACTTGAAGGCGCCCCCGGACGGCTTCTAGAGTTCTATACAAGTTACCCAGGTAACGTGTCAGCGATCCTCCGCTGCGGATGTGCCGCCCGCCGGCCGCCAAGGAGGGTGTGGGTGCCCCCATGTGGGCCTGACATTTGCTCACGGTGGACTTCTTTACAGGCGTAACAGTCGCGGCTGCGCCCTGCCGAAGTTCGTCCCGTGTTCCCCAAACTCAATTCATTGACCGCCTGCTGCCCTGGCTTCCGCCACGGCAGCGCAGCCTTCAATGGCCCAAAGCCAAGGACGCAAATGTCACCACCAAGCCTTATTGAAACACATCCAAATCTCTCCGACACCGCGCCGGTGGCGCTCTCCTATGAGCTGTTTCCGCCCCGTTCGCCCGCTGCCGCGGAGACCCTGTGGAACACCATCCGGGAACTGGAAGCCACCGATCCCGACTACGTATCGGTCACCTACGGTGCCAGCGGCTCCAACCGCGACACCGCCGTCGAACTCATTAACCGCCTGGTGCTGGAGACCACCCTCCGTCCGCTTGCCCACCTGACATGTGTTGGCAACACGCCAACCGAGCTCGCGGAAATCATCGGTGAACTGCTCGATGCCGGCGTCCGCGGAATCCTTGCCCTCCGCGGCGACCTGCCCAAGGACAGCGGCGAACCGGTCAGCGGTTCGCTGCGCTACGCCCAGGACCTGATCGAGCTCATCCGCCGGGTGGAGCAGCGGCGCTCGGCACTGCTGTGCGCCGGGAAGGTTGCCGTTGGCGTGGCGGCCTACCCCACACGGCATCCGGAATCCCCTAGCGAGGCCCACGACGTGGAGGTGCTGCTGGCCAAGCAGCGGTCCGGTGCCGACTTCGCGATCACCCAGGTGTTCTTCCACACGGAGCAATACGCGGACCTCGTGACCAGGGCACGCCGGGCCGGCGTCACCATCCCCATCATCCCCGGCGTCATGCCGCTCACCAGCCTGCGGCGGCTCAAGCGCCTCGGCGAGCTGACCGGCGTCGAACCCGCCCCGGAGCTCATCGAGCGGATGGCTGCCGCAGATACCGACGCCGAGCGGCTCCGCATCGGCGTCAGCGCAACGGTGGACCTGGCCAACGCGGCCCTGGACGCCGGCGCACCCGGACTCCACATCTACACGTTCAATGAGCACCAGAGCGCGCTGGAGGTGCTGGACAAGCTGTCGCTTGCCCGGCCGGCACGCCCGTCGAGCCGCCTGAACGCACTCGCCCGCCGCCAGCTGGCCAGCTGACCGCATTTCCTCCCCACGACATTCACAGCTTTTCGCAACGATTCAAGGACTTTCACATGACTGAACAGAACGCCACGCCCTTCCCGTCCGCGTCCATCCTCGGATACCCCCGCATCGGCCGCCGCCGCGAGCTGAAGAAGGCCGTTGAAGCCTACTGGGCAGGCAAGATCGACGCCGCGGCCCTGGACGCCGCCGCCAAGGAGATCCAGCTAAGCACCGCCAAGCGCCTTCAGGGCCTCGGGCTTACCGAAGCCGCAGCAGTTCCGGGCACGTTCTCCTTCTACGACCAGGTGCTCGACGCCGCTGCCCACGTCGGCGCCGTTCCCGCCCGTTTCGGCAACCTCCTCAACGCCGAGGGACAGCTGGACATCGACGGCTACTTCACCCTGGCCCGCGGCAACAAGGAACAGCAGCCGCTGGAAATGACCAAGTGGTTCGACACCAACTACCACTACCTCGTGCCGGAAATCGGCCCGGAGACCAACTTCTCCCTGACCTCCAACCGCATCGTTGAAGAGTTCGAATACGCCCTGGCCAACGGCGTGGAGACCCGCCCGTACATCGTCGGCCCCGTCACCTTCCTGCTGCTGAGCAAGGCTTCCGACGACGCCCCCGCCGGCTTCAGCCCGCTGTCCCGCCTCGAGGACGTCCTGCCGGTCTACACCGCGCTGCTCGAGAAGCTGGCAGCTGCCGGTGCCAGCTGGGTCCAGCTGGACGAGCCCGCCCTGGTTGTGGACCAGGACACCCCTGAGCAGGAGATCCAGGCCGCCGCAGCCCGTGCCTACGAGGTCCTCACCGCTGCCGCCAGCCGCCCGCAGCTGTTCGTCTCCACTCCGTACGGCGCACTGAATGGCCAGCTCGGCACCCTTGCCGCCACCAACATCGATGCCCTGCACATCGACGTCTTCAAGGGCGAGGTTCCCTCCGCCGCAGCACTGGCTGCGCTGGGCACCAAGACCCTCGTTGCCGGCGTCGTGGACGGCCACAACATCTGGCGCAACGATCTTGCCGCCTCGGCTAACAAGATCGCCGAGCTGCAGAAGAGCGTCGCCAAGCTGGCCATCAGCACCTCCACCTCCACCCAGCACGTCCCGCACGACGTCGAAGAAGAGGCCCAGCTGTCCGAGCAGCTGCGCAGCTGGCTGGCGTTCGCCGACCAGAAGGCCGTTGAGGTTGTGACCCTCGCCGGCCTGCTGACCGACGCCGCCGCAGTCCAGCCGGCCATCGACGAGGCCACCCGCGTCATCGCCTCCCGCGCCGAAGCCGAGGGTGTCCGCCGCGCCGACGTCCGCGCCCGCACCGAGGCCCTGACCCCGGCCGACTTCAACCGCTCCGAGTACGCGGTCCGCGAAGCCGCCCAGGAAGCAGCACTGCACCTGCCGCCGCTGCCCACCACCACCATCGGCTCCTTCCCGCAGACCTCGGAAATCCGTTCGGCCCGCGCCCGCAACAACAAGGGTGACCTCACCAACGAGCAGTACGAGCAGCTCATGAAGGACGAGATCAAGCGCGTTGTTGAGCTGCAGGAAGAGCTCGGCTACGACGTCCTGGTGCACGGCGAGCCCGAGCGTAACGACATGGTCCAGTACTTCGCCGAGAACCTGGAAGGCTTCGACGTCACGGTCCACGGCTGGGTCCAGTCCTACGGCTCCCGCTGCACCCGCCCGTCCATCCTGTGGGGCGACGTCACCCGCAGCGCCCCCATCACGGTGGCCTGGGCGGAATACGCCCAGTCCCTGACCAACAAGCCGATGAAGGGCATGCTGACCGGTCCGGTCACCATCCTGGCCTGGTCCTTCGTCCGCGACGACCAGCCCCTGGGCGAGACCGCCAACCAGGTGGGCCTGGCACTGCGCGACGAGATCGCCGACCTCGAAGCTGCCGGCATCAAGATCATCCAGGTTGACGAGCCCGCCCTGCGCGAACTGCTTCCGCTGCGCAAGGCAGACCAGGCCGCCTACCTGGACTGGTCCGTCAACTCCTTCCGCCTGTCCACCGCCGGTGCAGCTGACGCCACGCAGATCCACACCCACCTGTGCTACTCCGAGTTCGGCGTGATCATCGACGCCATCGACGGCCTGGACGCCGACGTGACCTCGATCGAAGCTGCCCGTTCCCGCATGGAGGTCGTCCACGACCTCGAGTCCCACGGCTTCGGCCGCGGCGTCGGACCCGGCGTTTACGACATCCACTCGCCGCGCGTCCCGGGCGAGCAGGAAGTCACCGAACTGCTGAGCACCGCCGTGAAGCATGTTCCGTCCCGCCAGCTCTGGGTCAACCCGGACTGCGGCCTGAAGACGCGTGGCTACGCCGAGACCGAAGCGTCCCTGCGCAACCTGGTCGCGGCCACCAAGACGGTCCGCGCCGGCCTGCTCGAAGGCGCCAAGTAGCCAACGGCACCACGTACGACGGCGGGCGGTCACCTCACGGTGACCGCCCGCCGTCGGGCTTTAACTATCGATCGCTTCAGGACTCCCAGACGATTTCGTCGTCGACGACGCCGTCCTCGTCCGCGGACGCCACCAGAACCTCGTCGGTGAAGTGCTCGCCTAGGGTGAAGTCCAGGACGAAGTAGCGTTCGGGCTGGCCGGGGTAGATTCCCACGTGGCCAAGTTTCAGGGCCTTGAGGAACACCGCATTGGTGAGCTGGCTCTTTTCCTTCACGCCGAAGACCTTCTGCAGGTGCTCGTCCTTGATGGCGTTGCAGTGGAAGCGGAGGTATTCCTGCGGGCTGGTGCCGTCCTGCTCGAGCTCCTCGGCAATCATCTCCCTGACCTCGTCCACGAGTTCGGGGAGGTACCGCAGCCGGTAGTCCACCTTATGCATGGCCGCTTCGTCGAAGTGATCATGGGCGTTGATGTTCAGGTCCAGCTCAAGGCGTTGTCCGGCCAGCTCGTGCTCCGCGGCAACGTTATGGTCCCTGCCGTGGTTCAGCTCGATTACTCCGAAGTGCTGGCTTGCTACCTTGGTGGTCATATCTTCAACATAGACCCGAAAAGCAGAGCATTCCAGCTTCGGGGATCATTTAACTGACTGCCCCAGGCCGCCCATCGTTTCCGCCAGCAAGTCCACGAACAGCTGTACCCGCGCCGTCTTCTTGTCGTTGATGAGCAGCGCGAAGACGTTGCGGGCCAGCCGGATTTCCGGGACGTCCAGCACCACGACGCCGGCCGGCCGGTGCAGCAGCGCAAGTTCCGGCACCAGCGCTGCCCCCAGCCCGGCGGCGGCCATTTCAAGGCTGGCATGGAAGTCGTCGCTGTAGGCCACCACGCGGGGGTGAAGGTTGCAGCCGGCGAAGAGCCGCTCAATGACGGTGGCATCGCTCGTGCCGGGGTGGTGCATGATCCACGGCATGTCGGAGAGATGGTCCGCGGCCACCTTCGCGTCCGTGCGGAATCCCCAGCCGGCGGGAAGGACCACGCGGAAGTTGTCGTCGCCGATCCACTGCCGGTTGATGGTGTGGGGCCAGGCCAGCCCGGACTGTCCCACCTGGTAAACCAGCGCCACATCCGTGTCGCCGCCGGTGCGGAGCCCCTGGATGGTCTGGGCGGGTTCGGCGACGGACACCCGCAGGTCGATGGCCAGGCCTTTCCATGCGGGACTCCGCAGGATCCGCGGCAGAACGTAGGTGGCGAGGCTGGGGAAGATGCCCAGCCGGAGCTCCTGGCTGGTGGTGTCGTGCGTTTTGGAGGCCGCGGCCATCAGCGCCTCGATGTCCGTCAGGACCTTCGCCGCGTGGCGCGCCATCACCATCGCGGCGTCCGTAGGAACCACGCTCCGGGCGGAGCGCTGGAACAGGAGGACGCCCGTGTCACGCTCCAGGGCGGACATCTGCTGGGACACGGCTGAGGCGGTGTAGCCAAGTCTGATCGCCGCGGCCGCGAAGGAACCCAGCCGCGTTACCTCAAGGAGCGTCCTCAAATGCACGGGGTTGACCACCAGCCAACCTTACTCCGGCCGCTCAGTGGCAGGAAAAGTGGCAGGAGAAGGGAAACCCATCCGGCACCCGCGTCTGCTCCGAATAGTCCGCGACTACCAATTCCGCGGCAACTGTTCAGCAGAGGAGCAAAGATTGTCACCGAGCCCAGCATGGAGTGGAGACGAGAGGCGGCGGGTCGCCGTCGTCGGAAGCGGAGTGGCGGGCCTGACGGCGGCACATATCCTCAGCCACCGGGACCACGTGACCCTCTTTGAGGCGGATTCCCGGCCCGGCGGGCATGCCCACACGCACGACGTCCGGCAGGACTCAGGGAGCCTCGCCGTGGACACCGGCTTCATTGTGCACAACAACCGCACCTACCCGAACCTCATCCGGCTGTTCGCGTAACTAGGCGTCGAGACGCAGGATTCGGATATGACCATGAGCATCCGCTGCGACGGCTGCGGCCTGGAGTACGCAACGCCTACACCTGGGTGCACAAGTACATCTTCCCGGGCGGATTCCTGCCCTCCGTGCGGGCGATCGAGAGCGTCACGGAGCAGCACACCACCCTCCGGGTCCGGGAGCGCCGGGGGAGGGGCGACCACTACGCCGCCACCCTGAGGCTGTGGGAGGAGCGGTTCCTGCAGCATGCGCAGGAGGTGCGCGAGCTCGGATTCGACGGGGTCTTCCAGCGGATGTGGCTGTTCTACCTTTCCTACTCCCGGGCCGGCTTCCAGTCCGGATACCTGGACGTGCAGCAGATCGTCCTGGACCGCCGGGAGGCTCAGCTCTAGCCGATCGGAGGCTCAGCCCCAGTTTGGCGTTTGCTTAATCACAGTGGGGGTCCCGAAGCATGCTTCGGGGCCCTCAGTGTTGTGTTCCGGCGCACCCAAAAGGTGCCGTCAGGGGTGCAACGACACGCCGTCTTCGGGACGACACGCTGGGGTTTAAATGTGGCTAACTACTCCACAGGGTGTGGATTCCGTCCATCAAAAACCCGGAAATCCGGACATTTTGAGGGCACCGGCCTGTGGATTAAAAGTGCATTAAATGACATACTTGTAATACATCATCTTGGGGTCCCCTCCGGGGCCGCGCACTACATGTAGTATCGACATACAGATTGAGCGGGAGACCGGCGTAGCCAGTACTGGACAGTAAGGTCCGGGCAGAGTCCACCGCTACGATGCCAGAGATTTCAATACAGAGACACAAGCAAGGTCTCAGAAGAGTGCAGCAGCAGTGACTTCAACAAAGGGGACAGGAACCATGACCGTTACGGTTTACACCAAGCCGGCCTGCGTACAGTGCAACGCCACCTACCGTGCACTGGACAAGAAGGGTATCGCCTACCAGAGCGTGGACATTTCCCAGGACGCGGACGCCCTTGAGCGCCTGAAGTCGCTCGGCTACATGCAGGCACCGGTCGTCGTCACGGACCAGGACCACTGGTCCGGTTTCCGCCCGGACAAGATCGAGGAGCTGGCGCTGAGCGCCTCCGCCTCTGTGGCCTAAGGCTGCGCCCACGCCGTTTCCGGCAGAGAATTCCCGAGTAGATGAGGTGACTCGCATGGCTGCGCCGGCACTTGCCGATGCGCCGGCCGCAGCCCGTGCTGCGGACACGACGCCCGTCAATCAGACACCGCCCGTGAACCAGACTCACAGCCGCCTCATCTACTTTTCCTCGGCCTCCGAGAACACCAGCCGCTTCATCGGGAAGCTTGGTGCGGACGCAGCCAGGATCCCCCTGCACACCAAGGATGAACCCCTTGTTGCCTGTGAACCGTTCGTGCTCGTGGTCCCCACCTACGGCGGGACAGGCGGCGAGGGCTCAGTGCCCAAGCAGGTCATCAGGTTTCTGAACAACCCGGATAACCGGCGCCTGCTCAGGGGAGTCATCGGGGCCGGAAACACGAATTTCGGGGACAACTACTGCATGGCGGGCGACATCATCGCTGCCAAATGCAAGGTCCCCCACTTATATAAGTTTGAACTCATGGGTACGCCGGAAGACGTCTCCCGTGTACAAAAAGGATTGGAAGAGTTTTGGACACGACTGTCGCAGACACAGAAGTAACCAGGCCCGAAGGAAAGGACGCGTCCATGGAGACGGCTGTTGAAAAGCAGGAGAAGCCGGCGCTCCCCGCTGCCTATAAGGGCCTGGGTTACCACGAGCTGAACGCGATGCTGAACCTGTACGGTCCGAACGGCGAGATCCAGTTCGAGGCTGACCGCGAGGCGGCACACCAGTACTTCCTGCAGCACGTGAACAACAACACGGTCTTCTTCCATGACCTCGAGGAGAAGCTCGACTACCTGGTGAAGAACCAGTACTACGAGCGCGAGACCCTCGACCAGTACACGATGAACTTCATCCGCGAGCTCTTCAACCGTGCCTACAAGAAGAAGTTCCGCTTCGAGACCTTCCTGGGCGCCTTCAAGTTCTACACGTCCTACACGCTCAAGACGTTCGACGGCAAGCGCTTCCTGGAGCGCTACGAGGACCGCGTGTGCATGGTTGCCCTGCACCTGGCCCGCGGCAACGAGCAGCTTGCGCTGCAGATGGTGGACGAGATCATCGAAGGCCGCTTCCAGCCGGCCACCCCCACGTTCCTGAACGCCGGCAAGCGCCAGCGCGGGGAGCTGGTCTCCTGCTTCCTGCTCCGCATCGAAGACAACATGGAGTCGATCGGCCGCTCCATCAACTCGGCCCTGCAGCTGTCCAAGCGAGGCGGCGGCGTGGCCTTCGCGCTGACCAACATCCGCGAAGTCGGCGCCCCGATCAAGCAGATCGAGAACCAGTCCTCCGGCGTCATCCCCGTGATGAAGCTCCTCGAAGACAGCTTCTCCTACGCCAACCAGCTGGGTGCCCGCCAGGGCGCCGGTGCCGTATACCTGCACGCCCACCACCCGGACATCTACCGGTTCCTGGACACCAAGCGGGAGAACGCGGACGAGAAGATCCGCATCAAGACCCTGTCACTCGGCGTCGTGATCCCGGACATCACCTTCGAGCTGGCCAAGAAGGACGAGGACATGTACCTGTTCTCGCCGTACGACGTCGAACGCGTCTACGGGATGCCGTTCTCCGACGTCTCGGTCACCGAGAAGTACTACGAGATGGTGGACGATTCCCGGATCAAGAAGACCAAGATCAAGGCGCGCGAGTTCTTCCAGACCCTCGCCGAGATCCAGTTCGAGTCCGGCTACCCGTACATCATGTTCGAGGACACCGTGAACCGGGAAAACCCGATCGACGGCAAGATCATCATGTCCAACCTGTGCTCGGAGATCCTCCAGGTCTCGCAGCCCACGACGTACCACGATGACCTGTCCTACGACGAGACCGGCAAGGACATCTCCTGCAACCTGGGCTCGCTGAACATCGCGAAGACCATGGACTCGCCGGACTTCGGCCGGACCATCGAAACGGCCATCCGCTCCCTCTCGGCTGTCTCGGACATGTCGAACATCACCTCGGTGCCGTCCATCGCCCGCGGCAACGACCAGTCGCACGCCATCGGCCTGGGCCAGATGAACCTGCACGGCTACCTGGCGCGGGAGCGGGTGCACTACGGCTCCGAAGAGGGGCTGGACTTCACCAACATCTACTTCTACTCCGTCGTGTACCACGCGGTGCGGGCCTCGAACCTGCTGTCCATTGAGACCGGGCAGACGTTCGGCGGCTTCGAGAAGTCCAAGTACGCCTCCGGCGAGTTCTTCGACAAGTACACCGAGCAGGAGTGGGTGCCGCAGACCGAGAAGGTCAGGGAGCTCTTCAAGAACGTGCACATCCCCACGCAGGAGGACTGGCGTGAACTGAAGGCCTCCGTCATGGAGCACGGCATCTACAACCAGAACCTGCAGGCCGTCCCGCCGACGGGCTCGATCTCCTACATCAACAACTCCACCTCCTCGATCCACCCGGTGGCGTCCAAAATCGAGATCCGCAAGGAAGGCAAGCTGGGCCGCGTGTACTACCCGGCCCCGTACCTGACGAACGACAACCTGGAGTACTACCAGGACGCGTACGAGATCGGCTACGAGAAGGTCATCGACACCTACGCCGCTGCAACGCAGCACGTGGACCAGGGCCTGTCCCTGACGCTGTTCTTCAAAGACACTGCCACCACCCGCGACATCAACAAGGCGCAGATCTACGCCTGGCGCAAGGGCATCAAGACCATCTACTACATCCGCCTCCGCCAGCTCGCGCTGGAAGGGACGGAGGTTGAGGGCTGCGTCAGCTGCATGCTTTAATGTTCAACTAAATCGTAATGGTACGACGGCGGGCGCCCGCCCGCCGTCGTACGCTTTAAGTAAGAACCAACCCAACTTTTTAGGGGATGACATGACCGAGAAGGTCAAGCTGCTCAGCCACGTCGAGGCCATCAACTGGAACCGGATCCAGGACGACAAGGACGTTGACGTCTGGAACCGCCTTGTCAACAACTTCTGGCTCCCGGAAAAGGTGCCGCTGTCCAACGACGTCCAGTCTTGGAACACGCTGACGCCGGCCGAGCAGCAGCTCACCATGCGCGTGTTTACCGGTCTGACCTTGCTGGACACGATCCAGGGCACCGTGGGCGCCGTCTCCCTGATCCCGGATGCAATCACGCCGCACGAAGAGGCCGTGTACACGAACATCGCGTTCATGGAGTCCGTGCACGCGAAGAGCTACTCCTCGATCTTCTCCACGCTGGCCTCCACCAAGGAGATCGACGAGGCGTTCCGCTGGTCCACCGAGAACGAGAACCTTCAGAAGAAGGCGCAGATCGTCATGGACTATTACCAGGGCGACGATCCGCTGAAGCGCAAGGTGGCTTCCACGCTGCTGGAGAGCTTCCTGTTCTACTCGGGCTTCTACCTGCCGATGTACTGGTCCTCGCGCGCCAAGCTGACGAACACGGCCGACCTGATCCGCCTGATCATCCGTGACGAGGCTGTCCACGGCTACTACATCGGCTACAAGTTCCAGAAGGGCCTGGAGAAGGTTTCTGAGGCACGCCGGCAGGAGATCAAGGACTACACCTTCGAGCTGCTCTTCGAGCTGTACGAGAACGAGGTCCAGTACACGCATGATCTCTACGACGGCGTCGGCCTGGCCGAGGACGTCAAGAAGTTCCTGCACTACAACGCCAACAAGGCGCTGATGAACCTGGGCTACGAGGCCATGTTCCCGGCCTCCGTCACTGACGTGAACCCGGCCATCCTGTCGGCCCTGTCTCCGAACGCCGACGAGAACCACGACTTCTTCTCTGGTTCGGGCTCGTCTTACGTCATCGGCAAGGCTGTCAACACCGAGGACGAGGACTGGGACTTCTAGCCAGCTGTGAGACCGCGCCCTAACTGAGCAATTTCGCAGTATCTGGTGTGAGATTCCAAACTAGTTGACCTTTGTTCCGTTCTAGTTGACCGGCTTCCGGTCTACTTGAATCTGTTCCATTCCAGTTGAACCAGCTGGCTTTGTTTTCGGGTGTGGTCCAACGATAAGAAAAATGCGACGTTGGGCCGCCGTGGTCGGGGTGCCGGTTCCTCGGCTGGCTTTAGGAACGATGGGTCAAGGCTGGGCATGATTTTCTCTGGCTCTTGTCTTCAGTGTCGGGTCATGCCGGCCGGGCAACGGCCTCGTGTGCTGCGGTCCGGCTCATGGGCCAATCAATCATCAGAATAGTCGGAGGGTAGTTGATGGCGGAGCGCAAGATTCCTGATCCAGAGCGGTTGAAGCTGTGGGTCAGGTCTGGTGGCCGCTGCCAGATCTGCCGCCGGCATCTTCTTGAGGGCCAGTTGGGCTATAGGGAGCTCACGTTCGGTCAGGCAGCCCACATAGTTGGTCAGAAGGCGAGTGCGAAGTCGCCTAGGGGCCTGGACGGGTTGTTGACCGATGACGAGCGGGACAATGCCGATAACCTGATGCTTATCTGCGATGACGAGCACAGCGAGATCGACAAGTGGGGTTCAAGGGAGGCTTTTACCGTTCCGTTTCTTCGTGAATTGAAGCGGAAGCATGAGGACCAGGTTTTTCTAGCGACGAGCTTCGGTGAGTACAACCGGACCACTCCAATTCGGATGTTGGGTTGGCTTCGCGGAAGCCCAGCCGAGGTTGGCCGGGACGCTGTGGCGACTGCGGTGATGGCTAGTGCCGGACGAATGCCGCGGTTCGATTTGTCCACGCGGAACATGCTCGAGATAGACCTGCGCGGTTTACCCGGCGAAGACGGGCCGTCGCCTGAGTATTATGCGGCGGCATGCCAATTAATCGACAGGGCTGTCAAGACCAAGGCGGCGGAAGCGGTCGCCAGCGATGACATCATCCATTTGAGTGTCTTCGCTTTCGCCCGCCTGCCGCTCCTGGTCTATCTTGGGGCTCAATTGGGTGACCAGGTTCCGGTCGATGTTTATCAGAAGCACCGGAGCACCGGCGATTGGAAGTGGCCTGAACCGGACGGGACAGCCACGTTTGCCTTCAGCGTGCCAGACCCAGAGCCTGCCAGCTGCGAAGCAACTCTCGTGATCAACGTCAGCGGCACCATTCACCGGGATGAGTTGCCGCCCGGCGTTCGCGACCTCCCGGTGTTTGAGCTTGCTGTCGATCAGCTTGCACACCCAGATGTCCTGGCAGGGCCGGGGGCACTGGACGCCTTCAGCGATGCTTGCAGACGGATGCTCGCCGAGATGGAGGGTCGGGGCCATAAGCACGTCCGTCTCCTCCATGTGTTCGCAGCTATGCCCTTGTCCTCCGCTGTGGAGTTCGGGCGGGTTCTCTCACGCGATGTATATCCATCACTTCAGCTCTATGACCGTACGCCGAGCGGCGGCTACGTCCCCGCCATCCACGTTGGGAAATCATGAAACTGACCCAGTATTTCGGCAAGATGTTGACCGATACGGTGAACCTGAACGCGAGTCGGCTAGGCGACCTCGACACGAGGGTAGTCCGCATCACAGAGGCGTTGAAGGCGGCGGATTCCTTGGACGGTCGCGTCCTCGACACGGTCCCGCAGGGCTCATGGGCTCACGAAACGATCATCCGTCCAGCTGTTGGCCTTGAATTCGATGCGGACTTCCTCGTTCAACTCAGCGAGGATGAAGCCTGGAATGAGAACCCGCGCAGCTACGCAAATACTGTCTACACCGCGCTGTCTGATCACGCGATCTATGGAGGCATGAGCTCCAAGAAGGACCGCTGCGTCCGGGTGACGTACGCTAACGACTGCCACATCGACATCATCACCTATGTTGTGATGGCGAATGGCCGGCAGGTCATTGTCAATCGGAATACTAACGAGTTTGAGGACACGAATCCTGTCGGCTTCTCCGAATGGATTCAGGAAAAAGACCGGCTGACCAACCGCAACCTTCGCAAGGCCATCCGGCTCCTTAAGTACCTCAGAGATCATCAGGATGCGTTCAAGCTGAAGTCAGTCCTACTGACAACCATGGTTGGAAACATCGTGGACAGCTGGCGCGACCTTAACGGCGAGTACTACAAAGATGTGCCTACCACCCTCCTGCATTTGGTTGAAGACTTGGACCGGTGGTTACAGTCACAGTGGACAAAACCACATCTCGCCGACCCGAGCTGCCCGGCGACGTCCTTTAACCACCGCTGGACTGACAGCCAGTTTGCTGCCTTCCGGGACAGGATTCATGAGTTGGCCCCCAAGATCCGCGAAGCGTTTGATGCCTCAACAGTCGACGAGAGTATTGCCGCTTGGCGAAAGGTGTTCGGACCAGCGTTTCCTGAATCAGTCGTGAACGCAGTCACCATGTCCGCCAGTGCGGCGGTCAAAAACTCAACAGGCCGCCGTGCGCCTAAAGAACGATTCATTGAGGAAATGTTCCCTGTCCAAATAACTGACACGGTCAGCGTCAGGTGTGACGTATCCCCGCCTCGCGAGCTCAATCGCGTTCAACGCCGTGCATTACGAGCAGGCGCGGGAGTTGTTCCCAAGCAACGTGATCTACATTTTGCGGTAGAAGGGACCAGCGTGAAAGGGCCCTTCGACGTGTATTGGAAAGTTCGAAATTCGGGCTTAGAAGCTGAGCGGAAGCAATCCTTGCGCGGTGAGATTACTCGGGATGTGGGCCAACGGCGGAAAAAGGAAAGCACGCTCTATGCCGGTAGCCATTACGTCGAATGCTATGTGATAAAAGAAGGAATTTGCGTGGCCCGGTCGCGGCAGCCTGTTGTGATCATCTAAGCCAAACTACCAATGGTCAGGCTTAAGACGTCTGCGGACTTCCGTCAAATAAGGCACATGACAGTCAGGCAACTTATGCCGTGGACGCATTACGTGATCGTCGGCGATGTCTTACCCAGGCATAGCGCTCCGGGGCTTGGTAGCCTTCTGATTTCAGCAACAGTCCCTAATGAGTGCATTTTGAGCTAAATCCTGCTAATTTCGACAGTTGTATTGTTGGTGGAGATATACTGTGACGAATTTTTCAGGTTCTGTGGCTTGGAATCTTTTAATGCCGTCAATCCGGCGGAGATTACCCTTCAACGACAAGGACATTGTGACGCGCACACCCAAGGAAATTGCCTCAAGTCTTTACGGCAAGTTTGAGCAGTCCAGCCAGACGTTCGTAGACGAGGTCAACCCGCACTTTGGCCCTGGCGGTCCTTTGCCGAAGCAGTATGTGGATGCCGCTCTCTCGGCTTTCGCCGCGGCTATCGGGCCGGACCAAAAAGATACGCTGGCCGTCGCCGGACTAACCCCAGAGCGACAAGGGGAAACTCAGGAATGTGAACTGGTGGTGCTGACAGACAATTTGCTGCTTCACACTGCTTTTCGCATTGCCGGATCCGCCCGTCCCGTGGTCAATATGATACGACGAGATACCATCAAGAGCCTCACGATCACAGACGCTCCCTCATACGAAAAGCGGGACCCGTCGACCGCGGGCCTGAAATTCACTGTGGAATATGAAAACGGTCTTGGGCTGACCTTTCCGCTCAAGGGAAATACGCCGAATTTTTCCGGCACCTTGGGTGAGATCCTGGACGCGGTACGGGAAGACCTCCAGAACAGCGAGTGACCACCGATAGCCCGTTGCTGCTGCCGTCAGGAGCCCGCTGTCTTGCTTGAAGCGTTCATTGGGGAGTGGGCAAGCCGCGTGGGACCGATAACGGCTCACGGCCATTCTCTGCGGTTCGGATGCCAGGGTTGCGGTAGGGGAAACTGCAAATCGGAAGTCTGCTCGGATCGTGGCGACTTGTAAGGGCCGCTGGTGCTCCAGCCGTCCATATAGGGGGCAATGTCAGAATCGGAAGGATCTTGGATGCCGGGGAGAGCAAGCGGGCCGTGACGTGGATCAATTTCGTCTTTGTAGGTGGATACCCATTCAACCCATTCGGATACGTTGGGGCGAACCCGATCGTCTGTGTCAGTTAGGCGGACCTGTAGTTCGTCCAGGTACAGCTCGAGTTCAGTGACGAGTTTGCGGCGATGTAGCTGGTCGTAGAGCAGCTCGAGCTTCTTGTCCCTGATGAATAGCGCCCTGGCCCTGCCCTTGACTGCCTCCCACTCCCGCCGCGTTCGGATGCGTTTTTCCTCCTCATCGCGTCGCTCATCGTCGGCTCGTTGCGCGCGCAGTTCGAGCTCCTGAAACAACCGAGGAAGAAATTCGATACCGGTTCCGCCCTTGGACTCGGTCCATTCACTGCGCCAGAAGCTCCGTCTGCTGCCAAGGATTCGGATTCTGACCGTGGCTCTTGTTTTGACTTGCTCAGCAGCCTTGGCGGTGTTCGTTCGCGCCTCTCGTGACGTTGGGGCTTGGGCGTTTTCCTGGCTGAGGGCGAGGACGAAGGTGTTTTCTCGTATCCCGACCTCGATGTGGCCGGCGTAGTCGGGATCGTGCTTATAGCCCGGTCCGTTCATCCAGTCATATTGGTTCCGGTCGCGTGCCGTTATCGTGTACCCGCGCTGAGTGCAGGTTGTGTTGATCGCCTGAACGATGAGCAGGGCGTGACGGAAGCACTTTTCGCTCATGTCGAGTTGGTCACCGCGGCGCTGCATTGTATGCACAGCGTCTGAGGGATTCCTTAGGGATGTCGGGATCTCGATGTCATCGAGCTGCTGGTATTGCCAGGCGGGCCGATCGCTCAGGGTTATTTTCCCGGATTCAGAACCCCAACCTGGTCCCCGGACTTCAATGACCTTTTCCTTGGGGACAAGTCCCTTGCGGTTCAGGTAGCTAACTTGCGCTTGAACGCTCTGGTACTGCTTTGGCTCGAAACGGACAGTGCCATTAGCGAGCAGCGCCGCGAGCAAGTCATCGCTCTTGGGCCTCGGTTTGGCGGCAGGGATAGGTTTGGGGCCGGGCAATCCGGTGGTTCTTTGCGTTGTCTGGGATGCCGTTGTTGCCGCCTGGCTCCTGGGCAGCGCAGTCTCCATCGGGCTGCCGGGCGACGGCGAGGATGAGACGCTTGGTTCTGGATTGTTGAGCGCCCTGCGTCCCTTGTCCGTGAGATCAGCAGCCCAACTTGGGCCGTGGCCACTGATCCTTACTAAATCCCGGCGTTCCAGGGCCCTGGCGGAGATGCGGAGCGAGTAGTCCGGCGGGATTTGTTCCGGATGGCCGTCACCAATCCACTTCAGTACCGAAACTTGCTGGGTGGTCAGAGCCGAGGAAGGAGCCATACGTGAATTTTGTCAGCAGGTTCTGAGGACGTGCCAGATTGCCGCAACGAAAGGCAGGGAGTCGGCCGTAGCCCTAGCTGCTGCGGATGTCGAGAGGTTCGACACGCAACGGTGGGGTGCCGGGCCATACCAAAACCCCGTTGCCGTAGCGGGAATTTTCCATGTTTAGTACGTCCACACGGGTGACGCATCCGTTTGCATGCGTCATTTGATGAACTACCCTCTGGTGCCAGTGGCCGCAGAAAACGTGGGGCGGCGCCAGCGTGTCCACGACGGTTCGGAGCAGCCACCTGGTGCGCATCGATTGTTCGACCATGTCGTGTGGTAGGTCGAGGTTGCTTCTCAGTGGCACGCCCGCAGGCGCGTCGTGCGTTATGAGGACGTCTAGGGGGCCACCGGCGACCAGTCTTTCTGCGTCTTCGGCTGTGGGTTCTTCGTTTGCCCACCAGTCCTTTCCCTTTTGGCGCCATTCCTTGTCGACAGAGAATGCTCCGCCTAAGCCACCTATCCGCAGGCCCTCGATTTCCGTTCTGCCGCCTTTGGGAAGGACCATGATGTTGGATCGGAACGTGGCCAGGCCGTCGCTCTCCACGCGGAGTTTCTCGATGGTGTCGTGGTTGTCGTGATTACCAGGGGAAACTATGAGTGTGATTCCGTGCTCAAACAATGACCGGTTCAGTCTGGCTTCGTAGCGGTTTCGTTTGGCGCCAGGCCAATCGAAACCGAAATCACCGACGTGAATGATCACCTTCGCGCCTTCCCGGGCTGCTGACCGTATGGCCGTGAGTCCCCATCCCTGATGCCCGTGCCAGTCGCCCACGACAACGAATGGGAAACCGCTTGTCCCGCTGCTCATCCTTCCGGCTCTTCCCGTGGCTTGATCTTCACGACCGGGGAGGTTCTCCTGAGGGTCGACATGCGATCGTCGCGGATCACAACCCAGCGAAGGGCAGAGATCCCGATCGCCCGGGTCTTGAGCAGGAGCAGCTCCAAAGTATCCCCGTCACGGCGCAGCTGCGAGAAAGTTGCTTCCAGGAAATCATAGAGCGGGGCCGCGGTAGCCATCCGCCGTTTCACGGTTCTCGCTGGCAGATCGATCAGATACTCACTGCCCGTTGCGGTAGTCACCAGCGTCCCGCATCGTCATTGCGTAGCTCCTGCCCATGTTGCGAGTGTAGCCGCTGCCCTGTGCGTGAGTGAGTGTAAATGTGAGTTCCGGCCTGTCACGGGCGCCTGCCCTTTTAGCCAAGGAGGACCACGGTTGCCGGCGCCCTCCGGTGAAGGACTGCCTGCAGATCTGTTGACGTTCCGTTGAGGTTTCTAAGCTGGGTGCTCTCGGCCACCGGACACAGACGAGACAGTCTTCGCCGTATCCTGCCCTCGGCAGCGCGGTTGGCCGGCATTCCGCGCAGGAGATGACTCGTGCTATTAATTTCTGCGCATTTCAGCGACAGCAGACATGGGATCCGGCCGCTGGCAGCACGAGGGGGAGGGGCGCCGCCAAAAAGAATCGGGACGTTGAGCTGTTCGGCGATGAACTAAGGGGGAGTTCAGGCGAAAGCACCTTCCTCGAAGGCACGAAGAGCTGCTAAGACGGGTTCTGACCCTTCGAGCCGCAGGACGACAACCGGCTGAGCCCCGCCGAGCTGTCCGTCGTAACCGTTGAGCCACAGCATCGCTGCGGCCGGCGACATTAGCCCGAGCAGCTTGTTGGCCACGGCTTGGGCGCCCCCATCGCGACATGCCTCCTTGACGACGGCCTCAACTGCCGTACGCGTACTCATGCCCCAAGACTACGGGATTGCTCCGTCGTTGCTCATGCACAGACAGGGGCGGATAATTAGATGTGGCCGGGATTCAGTCGGCCGAATGCGGAAGTGACGAAAGGTGCGGGCGGCAGACTTCGGTGCCAAGTTTGCTGGGCTCGTCCTGACGGGACGAGCTTCATCCCACCCTCGTTTTAAGGTTTTCGTTACACGTGGCTTGCAAATTGTCAACGAAATCATACGTTTTGCAGGCCGTTTGTTCCCCTATATCGTGGTCACGCGGACTTGGCCGCACCATCGCTTTTTCTGCCATGTTGTAGCTTACGATCACTCGCTGGTGACGGCCCAGACCGGGGGGCCCAATGACCGCCATTAAGACAGGGTCGCGGCGTCCCAGATTGGACAAACTCCCCATCTCTCTTGCGGTTGAGGCCCTGTCATGGGTGGACTCTGGAGGAAAGATCCGCACCGCTGCTGCGGATAGTCGTGCCTCGGCTCTGGGTTTGGAGAAGGCGCGGGCAGCCCGGGAGAGCGCGAACTATCCTGGCCGGCCAAATCATCCTGGTTACTACTGGTGTGCCGGCACAGGTGCTCTGGTGCGCTATGAGTCGTGGACCGAATACTTGGCGCTCATGTGGCTGGACCACATGTACGCCATCAGAGCCATTTCCTCGCAACCCATGTGCCTGCACTTTCTCGATGGATCCCATCATTTCCCGGACTTCTTCGCCGTCTACGAGTCCGGCAGCCAACTCCTCATTGACGTACATCCGGAGGAGGAAACCACAGAAGATGACATGGAGACGTTCAGAAAGACCGAGTTCTTGTGTGATCGCATCGGCTGGGACTACCTCCTCTTCACAGGTTTGAGTAAGACATTGAGTAACAACCTCGAGTGGATTGCCGCGTACAGGCACGGACGCTATCTTCCGCCGCCCGAGGTGACACTGAACCTGCAGGCGTTTCTTCAGGAACCTCATTCCTTGAGAGACACCGGCCTCTGGGTGGGCTCCGGGGACGCCTCCGCCATGATCCACAGCCTGTACAGCCTGATGTGGCACCGTTTCGTACTCTTCGACCAAGAACAGCCGCTGACCTGGTCGACCATCCTCCACTGTGAAGCTCCCGTTGAAATGTCTGAAAGCGAGGCTCTGGAATGAGGCAGATCGAAATCGGAATGAAGGTCACGCTGACAGACGGTGCAAAGACGATCGCCGAATACCTGGTACTGGAGTTCAAGGACGGACATGTACTGCTCCGTCATCTTGGCACCGGTGAGGAAAGTTGGTACGACCCGCTGGATATGGCACGCCTGTGGATCGGGCCCAGCGACCGCTGGGCGAAAGCACAACCAAGGGACTTGGACCGGGTAGGAAAAGACAAACGGAAGCAAGCTGTGATGTGGGCCGACCACCTCGAAGAGCTGAGTACAGGCAGGCGCCTCAACGGAGAGCCCGGGTCTCCCCGCCCCGAATACGATCCCGGTCTCAGCCTCGCAACCCGCATCGCTAACAAATCCCGGGAGATGCAGATCCTGGGCATCCCCTGCTCACCCTCAACCATCAAACGCCGGCTCCGCGCGTACAGCGCGGTCGGTATTGCTGGTGTCCTGGACCGTCGGCAATTTCGTCTGTATAACCCCCTTGGACGGGTGGACCCCCGGGTGATGGTAGCGCTGGCAACTGTCATTGGGCACGAGACGAACGAATCGACCGGGACGGTTGGCCGGCTCCGATTCCGTCTCAAACAGGAGTTACTACTCAAGCACCCCGGAGAAGGGGTTAAAGTTCCGCCGCCAACTTCGCTGTGGCGCTATTGCAGGATCATGACACGCGGAAAAGATACTTTCCGCAACGCCACGTCGCGGCGTTCGAAGGCCAGCGTTCCGAACCGTATGTTTCAGCCACGGACCCGCTTCATGATGGGACGGGAATGCCAAATGGACACAACGGTAATCGACGTTGAGGTCCTCAATGACAAAGGCGAGCGGGTACGACCGTTGCTGACAGTGATCGTGGACGTGGATACCGAAATGATCATCGCCAGCACAATACGTTTGCGGGGCACTAAGGGCTTCGACCACGTGGTGACCCTGGCACGTTGCCTCGTGCCACGCACCCTGCGGCCAGGATACGATCCGACGAATCTCCCGCCCCGGCGCGGCCGTACTTCCCTCCACAACGGATCGTTACCGACAATGCGCGGGACTACCGGTCGAGTGTCCTGAGGGCAATGTGCGAAAAATATGGAATCAGTCTCACGCAGGCATCGCTCCACACGGGAAGCGACAAGCCACTGGTGGAACGCACCTTCGAATCAGTCAAAACCGGGTTCTCGCAGTACATGCCCGGGTACACGGGCGGATCAACGGCCACCAAGGGAAGCTCCACCAAGGACGGGGACTTGCTTGATGTGTTCACATTGAATGAGGTGTTCGAGGACTGGGTGGACCTTTGCTGGGCGAAGTGGCGTCGGAAAGGGCTGGCAGACCCAGTCCATCCCGCAGAAAGCATCTCACCCCAAGCCGTGATGGCCGCCATGGCCGAAGCAACGGGGACAGTGCCCATCCCGTTCGGAGCCGACGACTACATCGAAAGCATGCCCTCCAAAGACCTCTGCATCCAACCCAATGGCATAACTTGCCTGCGGAGAACCTACGACTCCGTCGAGTTGTACCCGTTCCGCGGGCAGCCGTCGCCCGAGACACACAACAACAAATGGCGGGTTCACTACAATCCGTACGACCCCTTCGCTGTGTGGATCAAGGATCCGCGCAACGGACACTGGATCGAATGCAACTGGACGAAAGCGGGTGGTTTGACGGCGCCCTTCAGTGCCGCCGTGCGAAGCGAAAGCCGGCGCATCGCAGCGGAAATGGGCGTGCTCCAGGATGAGGATGCCGTCGAACTGACGATGCAGATCATCGCACGCGCGACAGCGGAAAAACGCCGGATGGAACACATGGCTGCCCGAAGCGCAGTCGCCCTCGGAACAGACGAACGAAGAGGTATGCCAATACCCCAGCCGCGGACCACAGCACCCCGGGAACAAACCAAGACAACGAGAGGAAAAGCAACCAAGGACCAAAAAGGCAGCTATCCTGCACCGGAATGGTTCGATCCTGAGAAGGACCTGATATGAAACTGTTCACCGACCAAGTCCTGGAGCCATTAACCCATCTGGAAGGACTCACCACGTTCCTCAAGGGCACTGACGAGCCCGTCGAGGTTCCCGACATCGGCAGCTACAACACAATGTCACCCCAGGCACGCGAGGAACTGAACGCCAGGCGGATCGCCCACCTTGGATCTGATCTGATCATCAGAACACCGCAAGTCAGGTCGGTCATCCTCAAAGTCGTCCACCTCATTCTCTTGAACGGCCCACGCAGTTCAGGGCGCTGCGGCCTGATGATTTCAGGGGAGTCAGGCACGGGCAAGACCACCGCGGCCAAAGCCGCCATGCGGTACGTCTATGCCCGCTATCGGCGGGACCATCCTGATCTGGACCGGCTGGGCCGGGTCCCGGTGGTTTACGTCGAAGTGCCGCCCGGTTCGACGGGGAAGGCTCTGGCGATCCAGTTCGCCCGCTTCCTGGGCCTCCCTGTTCTGCCCCGGGACACGCTCGAGTACCTGCTGCACCTCGTCTCCGCGGGCCTGATAGAAGCCGGCACCAAGCTGGTCGTAGTCGATGAGCTCCACAATCTGAAACGAACAAACCCCGGGAATAGCGAAAGTGTGGATGTTCTGAAGAGCCTTTCCAACAGAATTCCCGCAACGTTTGTCTACGTCGGCATCAACATCCATGCGGGCCCCTACCTGGCCGATGATCGCGGACGACAAGTGGCAGGACGCTTCAGCTTGGAACAGCTGGCCAACTATGGGATCGCCAATGAGGCCGAAAGAAATCTCTGGGATCTTATTGTCGGGCTCTTTGAAGAGCGTCTGGGGTTGATCAGTCATGAACCTGGCGACCTCGCCCACTCGGCAAAGTACCTTCATGAACGCACCAAGGGATCGATAGGGTCACTGGCCCACCTGCTGTTTGGAGCCGCCCAGGTACTCATCTTCACGGGCAGCGCACCCGAGAACGAACGGATTACCAGGGAGGCCCTCGACGGCATCTCCCTTGACCTCGCAACAGAATTTGGAGGCAGTCTGTGACACAGCAAAATCCGGTGCCGGGCTCCGGTGGGGCAAACCGGCCCCAAAAAACCCGCGAGACGCGATCCCAGGAATCTGAACTGATGGCCGTGCGCGAATTTCAGCGGTCATTTCCGATGAGACCCCGTTTGCTCGCCCTCGAGACGCCGGCGAGCTACCTCCATGCCCTCCTTGCCGCCAATCACCTCCCCGCAGACATGCAGCCAGTGCTCATACGGCAGGCAAGAATGACGAACCCAGGAACGGCCACAGAAGAGATCCCGGAACTGATCGCGCGAGTAAAGGGCTGCCTCAACCCGAAGGCCTTTCTGCAGGCGCGAACCATGATGCCGAAGCACGATGACGGCACTCAGTGCCGCCGCTGCTTCGTGGGCATCAACCACAGGTACATGTGCAGACTTTGCTCCGGCGGGCGGAGCGTTGAACAGTACCCGCACTTGAAGGGAAATGTCTGTCGGCGGCACCATCTGTGGGTCGGCCCGGGGACTACCCCGGCCACCCAGGTGAAGGCCGGGCCGGATGCAGTGCGGGCGGACGTGATCTTTCGAAGGCTGAGAAACCGGAAAGCCCTGGATGCCCTGCGCTACATGGAAGTCCGTGCGATTTTCCGACGGTGGACCGCCTCGAATCGCGGGGAGAGCCGAACGTTCGAAGAACAGGAACCGCAACTTTACCCAGTCATGATGGCGGCGACGGCCGCGATTCTGCAGCCGGCTGGGCTGAAAAGAATCCTTGATCCCCGTGCAACCTACGCGTCAGCGTACAACCTCCTCCACACCATACTGTCGGGGTATGCCGACAACGTCGAGGTCCTCACCGACGGGTTCTGGCTGCTGCTGCGGCCAGCTTTCCTCTCCTTGAGGGAATGGATCGAGAGTGGTGCTGCCCGGCAGTCAACCGATAGGCATTCACTGCCCATCCCCGATTTCCCTGATACGGTCATGACCCAGATCATCCGGCCCCTCGAACCGTTCAGCCGTTACCTGGACCAGCTGAAAACCTGCGACGCCGATCGCTGGCGCGACATGAATCAACGCCTCTATGACTATGGTCCGCTGCCCGTCACACACGAGAACGTCCCCAAGGAAAGCTCGGCCTCAGCGAACTACATATGCGCCCGTGGCCACCGTCACCAGAAGGCGCCGAACACCATGGCTTTCGCCATGAAACAGAACCGGGCAGGATGCCCCTACTGTACCAAGGCCCTGCCCCTAGCCGGGTACAACACTCTGGCGGAGACAAACCCATCACTCGCGACCGAATGGCACCCCACCTTGAACGCCCCCGTAATCCCCTCGGACATTATTGCCGGCAGCAACTCCAGGCAATACTGGTGGTTCTGCCCGGAAGGCCACACTTACCTGGAAACGCCTAACAACCTTTCACGCCCCGGCCGGCGAAACTGCCCCTACTGTTCCGGACGACTGCCGACTCCCGCTGTTACCACCCTGGATGTAACAAATCCCCAGTTGGCATCAGAATGGGTAGCAGAACTCAACGGCGATCTAACACCTGGCATGGTCTCTGAAGGATCCGGCAGGAAAGCCTGGTGGCTTTGCCCAGACGACCACTCCTACCTCGCCAGGATCGGCTCCCGTAAACGGACCGGATGCCCCTACTGCGCCAACCTCAAAGTTTGGCCCGGACACAACGACCTTGCCACCCTCGCACCCAGCGTGGCCGCGCAATGGGACTACCAGGCAAACCCGGGTCTTCAGCCGACCGATGTCGGAGCGGGGTCGCCGCGCAAGGTCTGGTGGCTGTGCCTCGAGGGCCACTCGTTCCAGGCTGCCATCAACAAGCGCGTCGCGGGTTCAGGCTGCCCGGTATGCTCCGAGAGTCGCCCGCGCCTGAAGGGCAGGTGAAATAGTGGTTGCGTCGTTGCCGCCCGGCCCTGTTCATATCGTCATTCACACTGCTCCTGCCGAGTGGTGGCAAATCCTTGCCGCTGTTGGTCCCTATGGAGTTCTGCTTATTGCTGAGATCTGGTGGTGCATCCAACTCAGCCGCAACAGGCGGAGGGAGGAAGCTGAACGGCGCGAATTTTGGAAGATTCTTCGCTGAACGGTGGGCAGTCAGCGGGGTTAAGGACTCGCCGGCTGCGTGAGAGGTACTGACAGCGCTGTCGTGGCCGGTCCCTGACATCGACAGCCGTTGCGGCCTGATTATTTCAAGGATTCAGGCGCGGGTAGCCCCCGGAAGCCAAGGCGATGATGCGTTGCGCCCCTGACCGGTATCGCCGGGACGCCTGATCTGGACCGGCTGAGCCGGGTCCCGGTCCTATTCGTCATTTCCCTTGACCGGCAACAGATTTTCGAGGCGGTCCATGACACAGCAAAACCGGGGTCCGGGCAACGAGGAGCCACGCCAGGGGGAAGACGAACCGTATCCCCGCACAGATTCGAATTCCACATCGGCGCAAGATATGGCCCGACGGATAGTGATGGCTGCCGCTCATAGAGACTTTGACCGACCAGTGCCACTAAGGGTCCGCCTCCGTCACCTCGAAACGCCCGGCAGCTACCTCCGCCGCCTCATGACGGCAAACCACCTACCGGCAGCAAGCCTCAAGGCCTGGATCTCGCAGGCGCACATGCTATTCCCGGATGACGGTCCGGAGGGCCAGGTAGCCCGCATCGCGCGGACCAAAGGAGGTCTTGGGCCTGGGGCATTCGAACGGGGCCAGGCCCATCTTCCGAAGCATCCGGACGGGTCGATGTGTCCCCGCTGCATTGCCGGCATCGATCAACGCTTTATGTGCAGGATGTGCGCCCGAGGCGCAACGGTCGAGCAGTACCCGAATATGGAGGCCAACGTCTGTCCCCGGCACCTGCTGTGGGTCGGTCCCGGGACCACGCCCAACACGCAGGTTCCCGCAACCGTCGACTCGCTCCGAGCAGATCGAATGTTCCTGCAGCTCCGGAAAACAGGGGCACTGGATGCGCTGCGCTTTGTGGAGCTCCGCGCAATATTTCGGCGATGGTCAGATACAGCAGGACGCCTTTATGAAAGCCCGGAACAGCGCGACGCAGCGATCTACGCTCCCATGATGGCCGTCGCAAGCGCCGTTCTGGCACCGTCGTGCCTGAAAGCGATTCTTGACCCAAGGCATACCTTCGCGTGGGCTTACGGCCAACTGGAGAGCACAGTCAGCGCTTTCGTCCAGCCGAATCCGGAGATTGTGACCGACCGGCTGTGGCAACTCCTCCGCCCGGCCTTCCTGACCGTCCGCGAACAATTCGGGGAAAATCCCGGCCAGACAGGCACCGATCAGCACGCACTTCCAACGCCTGTCATTTCCGCGGTCATCATCAACGAAGTGGTTCGCCCGCTAGAGCCCTTCAGCAGGTTCCTCGACCAACTCACGACATGCGACCTAGATCGCTGGACTGATTTCACTCTCCGGCTGTACGACTGGGGGCCGTTCTCGATTGCCCGGGAAGACATACGCGCTTCCTCGAACACCCGTGTCAGATACATCTGCGTTAACGGCCACCGGCATGCCAAGTTCCCGAAACACATGGCCATTGCCTTGCGGCACGGTTGGACAGGATGCCCGTACTGCTCAAATTCGCGCGTCTTGGCGGGGTATAACAGTCTCGCTGAAACACACCCGGCATTGGCGGCGGAATGGCACCCGAACCGTAACGGGACTATCCAACCCTCGGAGATCTTTGCCTCCGGACGATCAAAATATTGGTGGCGATGCCCGGTGGGTCACGAATACAGGGAATCGCTGAGGTATCGATCTTCCGGCGGGAAGTGCCCATATTGTTCCCATCGCTGGGTAATCCCTGACGAAACAAGCCTTGCCAGCGTGGACCCCGTCCTCGCAAGGGAATGGCATCCGACGCTGAACGGGAGCCGCACACCGTCCATGATATTCCCACGATCGGTCTACACCGCTTGGTGGCTGTGCAAGCGGGGCCATACGTTCCCAGCAACGGTACGGGCACGTAGAGCAGGCAACGGCTGTCCATATTGTTCGAACAAGAAGGTTCTTCCGGGAGACAATGATTTGGCCACGACGCACCCGGATCTTGCGAAAGAATGGCACCCATATTTGAACGGGACCATAACTCCACGGGATGTTGTGGCGGGTGCTGGCCGTCAGATCTGGTGGGAATGCCCGCTCCACCACATCTACCGCGCCACCCTTAAAATGCGGGTCCGCGGCCAAGGGTGTCCCTTCTGCGGACATGTCCGGGTCATGCCTGGTTTCAATGACCTGGAAACCAAGGCGCCGGACATAGCAGCCGAATGGGACGGGATCCGGAATGGCGGCCTGAGTCCCCAAGACGTCGGTCCCGGATCGCGCCGGAAGGTCTGGTGGTCCTGCCCCAAAGGGCACGCATACGAGCAAACTATCCAATACCGGGTCGGGCATCGGGACCGTGGCTATGGTTGTCCCTACTGCTCGAACAAAAGACTGCTGCCTGGCGACAACGATTTTCAAACACGTTTTCCCCTTCTGGCGACAGAATGGCACCCAACAAAAAACGCACCGCTCACTCCGTCAGTGATCTTCCCAGGAGATGACAGAAAGTGGTGGTGGCTCTGCAGCCATGGCCACGAAAAATATGAAAACGTGCCGGTCCGGAGAAAAACCCAGGGGTGTACACAATGCCCGAAAGGGAACCGCGTCATGGACAAAAGCACGGTCCACGAGATTCACCCACAAGCAAAGCATTGAGCAAACGCGCCAGATCATGATCCACATCGTCAAGCCCGAAGTCGAGAAAGGGCTGCGGATTGTTCGGCCGTGATCTCTCGGGGCCCTGCCGTGCTGGCGCCAAACGGGGCCAGACTGCACATAGGATGGGCCGGTGTCTGATGATTTTCAAGATCGCCGCTTCCTGACCGTATAGCAGGCCGCCGAAGAGCTGAACGTCTCCGACAGCCAGATCCGGGCACTGTTGAGGATAGGGGAGCTTCGCGGGATTCAGGTCGGGGGCCGCGGCGTATGGCGCATCGGGGCCAACGACCTCGAGGACTACATCGCCGAGGCCTACCGGCGGACCGCGGAGCGCGTCACCACAGGCGACCTCCAGGACGACGGGGAATCTGACCCGGAGCAGACTTGATGCACCTCCCCGGTCACACGTACTCCGCCCACTGCCCCTGTCCGCGGCATATCGCCCGGGCTGGGGAGCAACAGATGAGCGAAAAGGTGTGAGGAACCAGACTCGCTGACCGCCTCGCTCACGAACCTGAAAGATCCCCGGTTCAGGGGCACGCTGACCATAAGCACGGACACCTACACGAATCAGTTCTGTCGATCTGGGCCACATGGTGCAGATGCTCTCGATCGAACGCACGGATCCGGATGCTGGCTATAAGGCTGTTCTCGACTACATCAGGGCCAGTGTCCCGCGGGCGGCTGCCAGACGGCGCTCGACATGGCAGCCTTCGCCGCGACACTGCCGGAATGTCTTGCTGATGTCGGTAGGACCAGGGTCGAGGGACTGCAGCCGGAGAGCTCGTCTCCTCAAGGTGATGTCCCGCCGGGCCCGTAGTGCAAGGGGGAATGCGTTCCGGGCCTGGCGATCTGAAGCGGTGGTTGCCGCTACCTGTGCTTCAGCGACAAAACCACCGTGCCCGGAGCACATTATGAAATCCAAGGGTACACCTGAGAGTCGGAGCTCGTTTCCACCCCCCGGTTTGCGGGGTATCCCGTCAGGATTTTCCCAAGGTCTTGGGCGGCAGGTAGTTTGTTTCAACGGTCTGGGAAACAAGACGTGGTTCCTAAACTATCGGGTGCCGCTTTCTTGCCTGGCACGGCCCAGCTTCTCACCCAGCTTTTCCGGAAGCTGCCGCTGCAGCATATTGCTCCAGGCGACCAGGGCGATTGCCACGAGGATTGTCGCCCCAAGATACGCCAGGATCAGCGCCACCGAGGGGCACCGGAACTGGCCGGAAGACCGGCGGACTGCACTGGAGTAGAGCTGGGAGTTCATCCTGGATCCGGGGAACTACGGGCGCTACGAATCCTGACAGGCCACGGCGCACTGCCTGTACGAGGACGACGTCGTGGAGGCGGTCCGGCTTCAAAGCTGAGGTTGGAGGATCACGCCACTTGTTTTCGGGGATCCCAGCGGGATCGAGGCGCGTTGCCAGATGTCCCGGCGGAAGGGATGTCCGAACTACTGGATCGGCCAGCGCGGACGCCCTAGAGGCTATTGTTCCTTAGCGTCTGCGCAGCGCGTGCAGCCACTCCCGATCTCGGTGCGTGTCACCCCTCGGGGTGAATAGTCAACCAGATAGTGCACCACGTGAGGGGTGACTTTCCCGCACTCGTCGCAGTGGCGGGCTTCGATGTTCGTTCGGGTCTCCATGGGGGCCATCTTAGGAGGTGGGTGCACGTCATGTAGGCGCATGGTTAGCTGCCTCCCGGATCGGGAAGAACATCGGACTCCCAGGGCCGACGCTTCGATTGGTGGCACGATGGAGCATGGATATTATCGAGTTCCTGGAAGCCCGGATCAGTGAAGACGAAGCTGTCGCCCAGGCAGCTTCCCCTGCGCCTTGGGAATGGTTCAGGAAAGACGGAACCCGGAGTCCGGCGCTCTACGCCGCGGACGAACAAACGGTCCTCGACGCCTACGCTGGCGACGCCCCCGGCTACCTCTCCTCTAAGGACGAAGACAGGACATACATCGCGCAGTTCAATCCGGGTCGCATCCTCGCGGAATGCGCAGCGAAACGACAGATACTGGCCAATGTACCTCTCGTCGTCACCGACATGGCCAGCGAGGTTGGCGGGACCAGCGAATACGTCCTCATGTGCATGGCGTCGCCATACAGAGACCACCCCGACTACCAGGAAGGCTGGGCAATCGAGTTGTGAGAGCTCGAGATCATCATGACGAGGAAATTTCGTTGGCGGGTCGTGGTTACAAATGGCAACAATCGCACCGAAGTCTGGTTCGGAATCGCAGCAAACAAGACGGAAGCTAAAACCAAGGCCTTGTCCGATCATCCAGGATGGTCCGTCCAGGAATCCGACCGTGTTGTCGCCCCCTACGGTTAGGGTGGGGCTCCGGCCAAAGGGAAGAAATCCATTCTGATAACCGACGTGCAGAAGGACGCTTGAGCTCAACCCTATCGTTCCCCCCGTCGGCGCACATGGCTGTGCCTGCAGAGTCCTGCTGCTGGTATCGCCTGCCCCTGCCCGTCGAGACTAAAAGGGGAGGGCTGCGCTGGCGACTCCGATGAGAGTCGGATGCTCCCCGTCCTGCGCTTCAAGTTCCAGCTGGACGGTGCGGCGTTGGTGTACGGTGGCCGTGACTCTGAACTCCGCCCCGCCGCCCGGACAGTATCGCCCACCTGTAGATGCTGCAGTTGCGTTGGGGCGTCTTGCTGATTCTCGGCAAACATGGTGTGCAGTCCTGGTCGTGATGCCGGGTACCGTGCAGGTGGCTGCCATCCATTCCGGTGCCGGCGGAAACGGCGCCCCGGGCACTTGCGTGGCCGGGGGCCGCCGGGCGGGATGTTCCGTGCGCTGCTGCTGCATGTGCGCTATCAAGGCGCGGTGGCGCGTGTAGTAATAGCAACCGCCCAATAGGCAGCGTTAGCGTGTAACGGTCATCCCGTCCCGGTCTGTTAGGCGCCGATCTGGTGCTGGCCGCCCTTGGTCTCGACTTCGATCTTGCGCGGAGCTGCCTAGGCTGCCATCGGGATCCGGAGCGTCAAGACGCCCGTGTCGTAGTTGGCTTTGACCTTCTCCGTCTCCAGTGCGTCACCGAGGACCAGCTTCCTCCTGTGACGGGGCTTGGCGGCGTCCAACTCCGCCACCGTTTCTTCGGCCACGGACTGCACCATCCAGGAAGCGACAGAAGCCGTCACGACACCCAGAACCGCAACCCCACCGATCATCAGCCCCGCGGCGACGCAGCGTCCCATCACGGTCACCGGGTAGTGGTCCCCGTAGCCCACGGTGGTGATGGTCGTCATCGCCCACCACAGGGCGTCACCGTTACTGGTCAGGTTTGATCCCGGAGCGTTGGCCTCGACGTCCAGGACGGCCAGCGCGCCGGCGTACAGGACCGCGGAGCCCAGAACGTAGGTCAAGACCCGGCCGCGGAGGGCGTTGCCCCCGATGCCGTGCATGACCCGCAAGAGAGTGACGAGCCGCAACAACCGTACCGGCCGGAGCGCGGGGAGGGCGACGATGGCCAGTTCATGCAGATTCCGCAGGAACCACCGTCCCTCTCCGGCACCAGGACCAGGTTGATGATGTAGTCCGCAACGAAGACGGCCCAGGTGCCCCAGATCAGGAATTCGATTGCCGGAGCCTCGGCATTGCCGATCACCTGATGGAGTAGGCGCCGAGGAAGATGACGGCCGCGGCCAGCAAAGGCCATTCAGAGTGTTTACGCCAGGCGCCCTGAGTCATGGCTCCAGCACGACCTGCTGGGTACCGACGACCCGAAGGCTTTCTTCGCGATCCCTCAGTAGATGAGCGGAATCCCTGAGAGTCGACACGCTGGGTAGGGCCGCGCCGGAGGCCGCGCTACGCTCGACAACAGCCCCGTCTGCTGCAGAGCCAGGCAGTAAGACGGTCCGCTCCTTTCTCCTTGGTAAGTTCAACTGCAGCAGCCCCGCTGGGGCCACAAGAACGGGGTGCCCCTATGTTTTTCGTCAAACGAAGGCGGCGTCATTATCGACATGATCGGGGCTCGGCTTGAAGCTGTGTGGAAGCTCCCCGGCCGTAATGCCGCCGCCCTCTGCGGCCCAGGAGAGTATATGGGTTCTTGGCCTGGCGGTTCGAGTATGGGGAATAGGATTCGTTCATGCGTCTGGCGATTATTGGGGTGGTTCTGCTTGTCGCCGGCGCCGTGGCGGTGGCTACCGGGACCCTGCCCTTGGCCGCTCTGGGGGTGCTGATTGACCGGGTGGCGCCGATCCTGCTGTTCGTTGTCGCGATGACCGTGGTGACGGAGCTGGCGAGCGGGGCCGGAGTCTTCCTTTGGACCGCTCGACGGCTCCGGCATTGGGGCCGGGGACACAGCGTTCTCTTGTGGCTGTTCCTCGCGCTGTTCGCCACGTTGAGCGCCATCTTTCTGTCGCTGGACACGACGGCGGTGCTGTTGACCCCGGTGGTGGTCAGCGTGACCAGGCAGGCCGGCCTGCCGCCGCTCCCGTTTGCCCTGACTACTGTTTGGCTGGCCAACACCGCGAGCCTGCTGCTGCCTATTTCCAATCTGACTAACCTGCTGGCGCAGCACAGCCTTGGCGGTATCAGTCCTGCCGGTTTTGCCGCTCTCATGTGGGGGCCGTCCCTTGCTGCCATTCTCGTGCCGTTGGTGTTCATCGGCATCGTCTTCCGCCGCGATCTTCGCAAGCGTTATTCACGGATCCCGGTCGGGCGGATCAGGCCGGATCAGGAAAACGGGGGAGGATCGACGCCTGCGGCGACGGACCGGGTCCTCCTTGGGGGCACCGCCCTTGTGCTGGCATTGCTGCTGCCGGCTCTGGTGTCCGGGGTCCCGGTCTGGATTCCCGCCGTGGCTGCCGCCGTTGTGCTGAGTGTGGTGTTCGCGTGCCGGCGACCCCGGGTGCTCAAGGTCTCGCTGGTTCCCTGGTCCCTGCTGCTGTTCGCCTCCGGACTCTTTCTCGTGATGGAAACCACCCGGCAGCTGGGTGCCTCTGTGTTGGTGGGCCAGCTCGCCGGGCAGGGCCAGGGCTTCCTGGATCTCGTTAGGCTGGCCGGGGCCGGTGCGGCCGGTTCCAATCTGCTGAGCAATTTGCCGGCATACCTGCTGGCCGAACCACTGGCCCAGACGCCTCAGCGGATGGCGGCCCTGCTGATCGGAGCCAATGCCGGCCCGCTCATCACACCGTGGGCGTCCCTGGCCACGCTGCTCTGGCACGACCGGCTCGTGCGGATGAACGTCCTGATCACATGGAGGGGCTACGCGCTTTTCGGCCTGATCGCCGCACCCCTGACCCTGCTGGCAGCGGTGGCGGCACTGGCAGCCACCGGACCGTAAATCTCCAGAGGTCGGTCCGGCCACCCGCGCCGGGAACGGCCCTATCGCCGGGTGCGAAGAATCCGGACAGAATATGGGACAGGCCAGCCGATGCCTGCGGAGCGACTTAAAGGATGTGGCCTCATGCTCAGCCTGCAGGACATTGACAACATCGTCCTCAATGGAGGCATCGTCGTGGACGTGGCCGGGGAGAAAATAGGCTCCGTGGAACAGGTGTTCACCAGCGGCGATTCCGGGGAGCCGGTCTTCGTTACCGTGCGGACGGGCCTGTTCGGCATGTCCGAATCCTTCGCCCCGCTCCCCGGTGCCAGCCTCGAGGAATCCGTGATAAGGATCGCCTTCGCCAAAGACACGGTGAAGAACGGTCCCCGGATCGACAGCGACCGCGGCGCTATCACGGAGACGCAGGAGCAGGAGCTCTACAGCTACTACGGGCTCGACGCGGGAACATCCAATGAAGGATCCGCCGCAGGAACAGGCCTGGACAACGCACCCGCGGCAGCCGGGGTGACTGCGCCGACACAAACAACGGCCGATGCCAAGGGCAACGAGGGACGGATCCAAAGCCCGGGGGAACGGCCCGCTGGGCAGATTCCCCCGCATCCGCTGCCGCATGGCGGCCCGCCACCCCCGCCGCCACACCTGCACAAACATGTGCCCCCGCGCCCGCATCCCGGTCCTCACCCGCCGCACCGGCCACCTGGCCCGGCGCCGGAACCGCGCCCAACTCACTAGCCGCACCCCGCTAGCCCCGATTTTTCATGGCGGCGGATGATGCGTGCTGCTTCGGGCTGGCGGATTGCTGGTGGTTGTTTTCTGTTTTCGGGCAGTGTGGTCTGGCCCGTTGGTTCGCCGGGGGTTGGCGCCGGTTCCACTTCCGGTTGTGCGGTTGGTCGTCGGGGCAGGGAGGGGTGCCCGCTTAGCCGGCGGCGGGCGGGAGTTGTTTTAGGCGGCCGGTGTTCTCCAGTAGCAGTTTCAGCAGGTCCTTTTCGGGCGCTGATTCCGGCAGCAGCAATTGGTTCCGTCGGGCGCGGGTGATGATCTTCCCGGCGATGGAGAAGACCCGGTAGCGCCAGCGTTTGATGTCCCAGGCCTTGGCGTGATGGCTGTCCGGGAGGGCTGCGAGCTGGACCCAGGAGACCAGGTTGAAGGCGAGGGCGGCGATGTTCGCCCAGGCCTGGTTCGCTGCGAAGTCGAAGAACGGCAGCTTGCCCAGACCGGTGTTTTTCTGGGTCTTGATCCGGTTCTCACACCTTCCCCGGGCACGGTGCCGGGCGTCCAGGAACGGTCCGTGCCACCGCGGTGAGTTGGTCAACAGTGCGGTGATCCTGTGCCCGTCGACATCGACCAGGGTGGGCTGCGCTCCGGGGTGCAGCGGCTCGGCCCGGAGAAACAGTTTGGTGCCCGGCGGGTAGTCGGTAAGGGGTATGACGTCGGTGGCGTTGATGACCCACGCGTCGGTCCGGCCGTTCCCGTGCTGGTCCAGTGCCGGCTGCCAGTACTCCTTGTTGGTGATCCAGTCGATCATGTGTGCCTTGCCGAACGGGAGCGTGTAGCTGGTGGAGAACTGCACGCCGAGGCTGTGCAGGTGCCAGAGGAACTTCCGCGAGGCGCCGGCGCTGTCGGTGCGGACCAGGACCTTCTCCCCGGCCAGCACGCCGGCGTCGTAGAAGCCCTCGGGCAATTGGGCCAGGGCGGTGTGGAAGACCCGGATGTGGTCCTCGGCGCTGTTCGCTCCCGCGTTGCCCGGGCGCAGAATCGCGGCGAGGATTTCCCCGGATCCGTTACCGGCACCGTAATCACAGGACGCGATGAACGGGGCAAACCCGTAGCCGCCTTTGTAGGTGCCGGCGACGTTTTCCTTATCGGAGTGCGAGGTCACCAGGGTCGCGTCAAGATCGATGATGAGCGGGTCCGCGGCCGTTGCGGACAGAGCCGGGTTCCGGTTACCGGCGGCGTCCCAGGCCCGGGTGCGCAGTTGCCGGGTGAGGGTCTCAAAGCCGTAGCTGAACAGCTCCGGGTTGGCCACCGTGCGTTCGAAGAACCGTGACACGGTCGCGTTCGAGGGCAGCTGACCGAAGAGCCCGGGTGATGACCGCACTCAGAGCAATACGGCATCGAGGGCACCGGCTTCGAGTGAAACACGCACTTGAAGACGAGCCGGTGAAGCGCCCGCTAAAGGATCGGCGGATTCAGGCGGTCA
>NZ_JAGGPN010000018.1 GCF_018613795.1 Arthrobacter sp. ISL-65 | reverse complement strand
GGAGATCACGGAGCATCTCGGCCACGAGAGGCACGGGCCGGCCGAAAGCGGGAACGTGCGCAACGGGATCCGGTCCAAGACCGTGTTCACGGAGGTCGGCCCCGTTCAGGTCGATGTGCCCAGGGACCGGGAGGGCAGCTTCGAGCCGCGGATCGTGAAGAAACGCCAGCGCCGCCTAGACGGGATCGACGAGGTCGTCCTGTCCCTGACCGCGCGAGGCCTGACAACCGGAGAAATCGCGGCGCACTTCGACGACGTCTACGGCGTCACGGTCTCCAAGGACACCCTCAGCCGGATCACGGAGAAGGTCTCGGAGGAGATGGCCGAATGGGCCAACCGGCCTCTGGACCGCGTCTACCCGGTGGTCTTCATCGACGCGATCCACGTCAAGGTCCGCGATGGGCAGGTGCGCAACAAGCCCTTCTACGTCGTGCTGGGCGTCACCGTGAACGGCGAACGCGACATCCTCGGGATCTGGGCTGGAGACGGCGGGGAGGGAGCGAAGTACTGGCTCGGGGTCCTGACCGAGATCAAGAACCGCGGTGTGGAGGACGTGTGCATCGCGGTCTGCGACGGGCTCAAGGGCCTGCCCGAGGCCATCACCACTGTCTGGGAGCAGGCCACGGTTCAGACGGGTGTGATCCATTTGATCCGCAACACTTTCCGCTATGCGCCGCGCCAGCACTGGGACGAGCTCTCCCGGGACCTTAAGCCCGTCTACACCGCCCCGACCGAGGCCGCCGCGAAGGAGCGTTTCGGAGAATTCGAGGCTAAATGGGCGGTCAAATACCCGGCGATTGGACGGCTCTGGCGCAACGCCTGGGCCGAGTTCGCGCCGTTCCTGGACTGGGACGCCGAGATCAGGCGGGTGATCTGCTCGACCAACGCCATCGAGTCCCTCAACGCCCGCTACCGGCGTGCCGTGCGGGCGCGGGGCCACTTCCCAAACGACGCTGCGGCGCTGAAATGCCTCTACCTCGTGACCCGCTCCCTTGACCCCACAGGGCAGGGCCGGGCACGATGGGCCACGAGGTGGAAGCCGGCCTTGAACGCGTTCGCGATCGCATTCGAGGGCAGAATCAACTAACCACAAGCCAGGCCAGACCCACCGTTAATCTGACAGACCCTGATTTCGCGAGCGTTTCTCAAATGAGGCATGCACCCCGTTTCGCGAGCACTATTGGTGAGTCTCGTCGCCCGGTGGCGCTTTCATCATGGGTACGGCAAACTAGCACGAAGGAACTCCTGGGAACCGGCGACGTCAACAATCACCGGATTAACAGGAGTTCCACTGCGTTAAAGGCCGCCACGCCGACTCACGGCCCAGTCACAGGTCTTTCGGGGTTTAGGAACAGGCTCTTACAGGCCGTGACCGATCCTCAGTGCGGCTGACAGGAGCCGCCGTCGGCAGAGGTCCTGCTTTCCGCTGATGCCGACAACGCGTGCCACATCATCGTCAGCGCGTCCGTGCCTGTGTGCCGAGGCTGAGAGGGCCATCAACGGGATGACGGCGAAAGTGACGCTGCTGCGCCGAGCTTCGTGGCCTCGGCGTCACCGGATCCGGGTGGTGGAGAGGCTGCTATTCTCTCCACCACCGCACTCTCTCGTCGGGTGACAAGAAACATTATCCCCATGGCAAATCAGCTGATTAACTGGAGTTCTTTCACATCTGCGGCTGATCGGTCCAGCCCGTTGTCCCCCAGGATGTCCGCCAAAGTTCCGTCAGAACGAAGTTTCTCGAGATCGCTGATGATCGCTTTGGCCAACGTTTCGTTCGACTTTGGAACCGGGAAGCAGACCTGGGCAGGATTTACGCTGGACGCCACCCGCTTGTCGGGTTCAGGGACCTCGACCTTCCACTTATCACTATTCTGCGCGTTGGAATATTTAGCTGAACCGTAAGAGTCAACGGCCGCATCGATACGCCCGGCCTTGAGATCGCTGATCATGGCGGTCGCATTGGGGTAGGTTTTTAGGCCTGCGCCGTAAAGAGTCTTGAATTCAGCGTTCCACTGATAGCCGTCCACTGTTCCGACAGTCTTGCCTTCGAGCTCGGAGAACGTTTTGGCTCCGGAGGAGGAGAGGATGCCGATTTGGTCACCGTAGACGGGGCCTGCCAGGGACATTGCCTTGGCGCGTTCTGCTGTGCAGTACCAGTTACCGGCAGCGACGTCTACCCGCCCGTTTTGTGCCGATGAGATGACGGAGGCTGTGTCGAGCGGCTGGGCAGCAAGGGTCAGGCATTCCATGGCTGCTATCTTGTCCAAGATCTTGCCTTCTGCCCCTGCCAGTTTCGTGCCGTCCACCTGTGTGAAAGGCGGCAGGGTAGCTGCTGATACTGAGAGCACGCCCTTGCTCACGGTAGATAGACCCGAGTGTGCGGGCGTGCAATCCGCCTTCGCCGGCGCGCTGGCGGAATCCAGGGCACATCCAGTTAGAGCGGTTACTGCAAGAAGCGTGGTTCCTACTAGAGCAGCGATTTTGCGCATGTGTGTATCTCCTTGTTTGCAGTGCGTGTGGGTTATTGCATTTGAAGATGGCGAGACATTTTCCGTTCCAGACGGTCTGTCATAAGGCTTGCCGGGACCGTGATCACGGCATAGAGAAGGCCAGCAATCACGAAAACGTTGAAGTAGTGGAAGTTAACGTTCGCGATGGATTTTGCCTGAGCCAGAAGCTCCGGCACGGCTATAGTGAACGCCAGTGACGTGGCTTGGAAGATAATGATGCAGAAGCCCAGCAAGGGTGGGATTGCGATCCGCAGGCCTTGAGGGATCACAATGTCGCGCATGATGTGAAAGTTCTTGAGTCCCAGAGCCTGGCCGGCTTCAATCTCCGCCTCCGGAACGGCTTGCAGGCCACCTCGGATGATTTCGCTGGTGTAAGCGGCGGTGGTCAGTGCCAGAGCAATTCCTGCTGAGAGGAAGCCGGTCAAAGTGACCGGAATCCCGTAATACACGAGCTGAAGCATTACCAGGGCCGGCGTTCCCCGGCCGATCTCCACCAGGACAACAGCCGTGATGCGGACTGCTTTGGACCGGCTAAAACTCGCAACCGCCAGCAGGAGCCCGGCGGGGAGTCCTATGGCAAAGGTCAGAAGTGCCAGGCGAATACTCACTCCAAGCCCATCAATAAGTTCGGACCGGTATGTCATGAAGTCATTCCAAATCTCATTCATCGGGCAACCTTTCGACGTAACCGGTTATCGAGGCGCCGTGCCGCCCATGCTGAAGGGATCGTGAGGGCAACGTAGTATGCACCGGCGATAAAAAATGGCAGTGCGGAACTGGTAGATCCTGCCGCGGTGTTTGCGTAATACGTGATTTCGAAGACGCCGATGGTGGACGCAAGGGATGAGTCCTTGATGAGGCCAATCGCATATGCCGCAGAGGCAGGCACGGCAACACGGATCATTTGAGGACCGATGACTTTGGTTGCTGTGTCCAGCCGGGGCATACCCAATGCGTCCGCAGCTTCCCACTGGGATTGGTTAATGGCTTTTAGCGATCCGCGATAAATTTCAGCCATATGGGCGGCCGATACCAATCCGATTGCCGCGATGGCCGAAGCTCCGGAGGTAAAGACTGAACCCAACCGTGGATCAAACTGTGTCGGTCCGTTGTAAATGAGAAAGAGCCAAACTACCAACGGGACCCCCCGAACGAGCTCGATGAACCCTCTGCCTATCCAGCGGACCGGCCCTACGGGTGCAGCCCGCATGACCACCAGAGGAAGACCCAACACGGCTCCTAAGGCGAAACCGAGGACCGTGAGTTGAGCTGTGGCGGACACACCCTGGGCCACGAATGCCCACACGTTCCCCGTCATCGACGGTCCAATACTGCCCGGAGGAAGTCGCGTGTTCGCTGCTGCTGGGGAGCAGCGAATATTTCCTGGGGGTCGCCTTCTTCGGTGATGGCGCCGTCACTCATCACCACGAGATGATCGCTTACGTCCCGCGCGAACTGCATCTCGTGGGTCACGATAGCCATGGTCATACCCTCGTCCGCCAGCTCACGCATGACCTTTAGGACCTCAAGGCCGAGCTCCGGGTCCAGGGCAGATGTTGGCTCGTCGAAGAGCATGACCTTCGGATCGAGTGCCAGCGCCCGTGCAATCGCGATGCGCTGCTGCTGGCCTCCTGAGCAGCGTCCTGGATACTGTAGTGCCTTATCAGCAAGCCCCACGCGTTTGAGCAATGTGTGTGCTCGTTCCTCTGCCTCTTCCTTGCTCCGGCCCAGCACCCGCTGTTGCGGGAGCGCTATGTTGCGAAGGGCCGTCATGTGAGGGAAAAGGTTGAATGACTGGAAAACCATGCCGACGCGGGAGCGCAGGGCCGCCAGCTCTCTGGCGCTAACTTTGTGGTCGGTCTCAACCGTTACGCCGTCCACTGTGATAGTCCCGGCTGTTGGTCGCTCGAGCAAGTTGATGCACCTCAGGAGGGTGCTCTTGCCGGCACCGCTGGGGCCAATCAAGGCCAGCACCTGGCCCTCATCAACAGTAAGGGACACCTGCTTCAGGACCACGTGGTCGCCAAATCGCTTTTCCACATTTTCGAGTTTGATGGCGGGGCTGGTGGCCTTCGCGGGCGAATTTCTCATGGTTATGGGTACCTGCTTTGTCACGGATGTCTGCTCTCTGAACCTTGGCCCTGGTCAGCTCTTTGGCCTTCACGTGACCGAGTGCCTGAAATGGTGTGCGGAGCCGAACCGTAGGCTCCAAAAATCCCGATGGTCTCTGGGACAAAAAGCTGCCAAAGTCGCTTTGGTTCGGAACCTAGTGAATGGGATGGCCCACGTTGCTCATGACAAGAGGACTCTAGGCGTCGACGTCGACTTGCAGAATTGGACATTCTCTAGAGCTCTGGAGGGTCTTCCGGAATAGTTCTAGTGCCGTGCATGGTGCGTAACCGGCTGGAGTGCCAGGCAACCGGGCTCTCGGCACCCACAAGCTCGTCACCGCCGCCATGAACTACACAGCTCTTACGCCCAGTAACTAATCCGCCAGAACGAAACCAGAGAAAAGGACGAAACCATGTCAGGCGAAACCACCATCACAGTCATCGGCAACCTCACCAACGACCCCGAGCTGCGGTTCACCCCGAGCGGGTCGGCGGTTGCGAACTTCACCGTCGCTTCCACGCCCAGGACGTTCGACCAGCAATCCAACGAGTGGAAGGACGGCGGGACACTTTTCCTCCGTGCCAGTGTCTGGCGGGAAGCGGCAGAAAACGTGGCGGAGTCACTGACCAAGGGCATGCGCGTCATCGTCACCGGCCGGTTGAAGTCCCGTTCCTACGAAACCAAGGAAGGCGAGAAGCGCACCTTGATTGAGCTCGAAGTGGACGAGATCGGTCCGTCACTGCGGTACACGAACATTTCCCGTGAGTTCACGAAAAGTGAAGGGTCATCCGCTGTGAACCGACGGACCGAGGATGCGGTAATGGACGGTACCCACCCGGCAGATGAGTTCACCGTCAGCCCACGAGAATTCGCGGACGATGATGCCTGGTTCGGCACCAGAGCCAACCCTGGCGGCCGAGTCCACATCGCCGGCGTCACCGCAGAACCTCCCGCGTGGTAAATGTTGCAAAGGATCCGTCGCAGCGGGGAAGGGGAGAAATGCCGATTCCTAAGAAATCCAAGACCGTCTCCCCATACTTCACGGAAGACGATGCGGACCAGATCCGTGCGGCCGTCCAAGCCGTCGGCCAGCTTGAGGGCTACCCCTCAATCACGGCGCTTGTGGAAACATCCACCTTACGTGAGCTACGGCGGCTACAGCGGAAATACAACGGGGGAAAGAAGTGGGCAGGCGTCCCTGCAGGCCGGCTGCGGCCAGGTCAGAGAACACGTGAAGAAAGCGCTCCTCCGCAGTAGTCCCTCACTCAGTCTTATAACCCTAGGATTCGTCGCCAGGTGTCCTTTATGAGACTCAAAGCCGTCTTCCGATCTGAGGGCCGTGTGCGTGTTGTCAGAGGTTGTTCAGCGTGAGGGCGGCGACATCCGTGCGAAAAGACGTGGCCGGCCTGGTGTCCAGGTCAAGCTCCGGCGGTAGGTGTACCAGCGCGCTACAGGGGTGTTGTGCTTCTGCAAGGAAATTGAAGGCGCTCCATGGCCGCGAGACCAAATGGCAGTCTCGCCGGTGTCGAGCGGCGAATGATGGCTGGCGCTTCGGTCCTGATCGGAACACCGCGCGGCCGCCACAAGACAGGCAAGCCAATTCCTGGCGAGTTGCTCTCTGCTTTTCCGGACGAAGCACCGCAAATTCTGTTGCGGTCCATTCTGTGCCGTCTAAAACGCTTTTCGCCATATACAAGCTTCCTCCTTGCGTACTGCCGATTGGATGAGGTTCAACAAGACCATCGAATGATTCTTCCGGCAGCCTCTGCTCAGGCCCAAGAGTGAACGGCAATGTCTCATGGGACCTTGTTGAACACCACTCGGCAGTACGGTCTCAACGTCGTCATGGACCCGCGATGTCTTTTGCGGGCCCATGACGCTACGGCCGAGTTGGACGGCCCCCAAACGCAATAATCCGTTCCCGTATGCGGAGTTGCTGCAACTGCCTGGAACTGCCGTTCCCAACGGTGCACAACGGTGGACCGTTTGTTCTGCCCCGCGGCTAGGATACTTTCACCGGATACGAGCATGAATCTGGCCTATCACTTCGAGCTTGGCCGGCCCGGGATATGACTAAGGATGGACTTTGAGAAGCCACCATCGACGCAAATATCCTGTCCCGTGACGTAACCCGCCAGAGGGCTTACGAGGAATTCGATCACGTTTGCTATATCCATGGGATCTCCGATCCTTGCCAGCGGGATAATTTGCTCCCTCGCCATTTTGATTTTGGGATCTTCGTACATTTTTTCCGTCATCCGTGTGTGAGTCATGCCTGGGGAGACCACATTGACGCGGATGCCGTCGGGCGCCCATTCCAATGCGAGCGTCTGGGCCAGCATCGTCAACGCAGCTTTACTTGGGCTGTAAGCGCCTGATCCCGCATGGGGTTGCTGCCCGGACATGGAGGACGTGAAACAGGCGGCGCCATGGCTGTCCTTCAAGTGCGGGTAGCTCGCTTTGGCAAGAAGCCAAGAGCCGCGGAGGTTGACGGAGAACATTCCGTCCCAGTCCTCAACGGAAAGATCGCATAGGGCTCCTGGGTTAGCGATTCCGGCATTGGCTACCAACGCGTCCAGGCCGCCGAATTCTGCTACAGCAGCTCCGACCAGTTGGCCTGGTACATCGGGATCCCCGAGATCACCTGCCAATGCAATGGCGGTGCCTCCAATTGCCTGGATTGAACGAACAACCTGGTCTTGGCTGCTGTTGGATTCGTGTCCGCACACGGCAATCATCGGGTGCACACCACGTGCAAGAGCCGCCTCCGCTAATCTCAGGGATGCCGCTGCGCCGATTCCGCTACTTCCGCCACTGACCAATGCCTTCATTTGTACAAACTCCTCTTAAAGGTTGATTCGCATTGAAAATTCACTTCTAACAATGCAAGTTGCTTATATGATTGGAAAATTCTATGTGGAGCTGGGTTTCCTGCGCTGGAGTTAACTTTCCAGCTCCCATCCGTGGTTCTTGAGGTCCTGCATTGCCTTCGAAAATTCCTGAACCGGGTTCTCCTCACGGATGATCTCAAGAACGACATTCTTGACGCCACACGTGTCCTTGACGGCGTCACCCAGCCCATCCCAATCGATGACTCCCGTTCCGATAGGGTCGTGACCCCAGCTGTCCGCTCCGGTATCAGAAATGTGCACGAGTCCGATGGACTTGTGATGCGCGCGCAGACTTACTACGGGATCCTCTCCGATGTAAGCGGCGTTGGCGACGTCGTAAACGATCTTGACCGCATCGTCGTTGATTGTGCTGACGACACCTGCCAGGTCTTGGATGGTAGGGGTGAAACAATACGGTGTGTTTTCAAAGAGCAGTCGTGTGCCACCCTGCTTGGCGAGTGGGATGAGACTTTCCAGGCTCTCGTACATCCATCCGTAGGTGTTCTCCAGTGAAGGTGAAATCATTGGGCGGCGTGTGCCGGGGGATATGACAACCTCGGATACATCCCAGGCGGCAGCCAGGTCAATCACTGACTTGATGTGATCAATGCTCTTGCGGCGCATGTTGGCGCCGGGGCTCGCCAGGTTGATGTCATATCCACCAGCGTTCAAGGACCTGATTTTGGCACCGTATTGGTTCAGTCTTGCTTTGATTGCCGTGCGCTCGGAGTCTGGTAGTTCATCCGGCCAGCAGTGCGGAGAGCTGACTGGAACTTCGAACGTTTTGTACCCGTTGTCGACAAGTTCGGCTATCGCATCAATTGCCGTAGATGACCATAGATAGGAAAACGTGTTAATGATCATTTGGTTCACTTGAAGGCATCCTTTCTGTTCTTCACCTATGGAGAAAATGTGTTTCATTTCTAATGCAATGTGAGTTTCGATCCTGCGGAGGGATCGCAAGTGCGAGCCGGACGGCTCGAAGAGACTCGGGGTAGACATCCCCTTTTTGCCTAGTCGAGCCGTCACGGCTACTTGGTACCAGCGTGCCTACCGGGAACGCTTTGCCTCGTCGGTGGCCGTTGAGGGGCTCGAGACCAGGTGTTCGCCTTCGAGTACTTCAGGGTCAGCAAGCGCCACCGTGGCACGGTCACCGCGGTTGCCGGTCTCCGGCAGCGTGAAGTAGACGACGAGGCAGAGGGCGACAATGGCGATCATGTAGACCGCGACGTACATGGGATGTCCGGAACCGACGAATGCGGCGGCGATCAGTGGCGCGGTGCCGCCGAAGACGGCGATGACGATCTGGTGTGCGAACCCGATGCCCGATACCCGTACCGCAGCTGGGAACAGTTCGGCCTGGATGGTTGGGTAGACCGACTGCCAGATACCGAGGACCACCCACCCGGACGCCGATACCAGAACGTACACGCCGAAGCCTGGCTGGTTCAGCAGCAGGAGCAAGGGGTAGAAGAGGACGATCATGCCGATGGCGCCGATGATGGGGAAGATTTTGCGTCGGCCGAGGCGGTCGGAGAGCGCACCGCAAATCGGCACGATGATAACCAGCAAGGCCAGTCCGATAACGCTGCCGGCCAGGGTGGAGGACAGGTCCCGGCCGGTGGTCAGCTTGGCGTAGGTGGGGAGGAAGGTGGCCCAGGTGTAGTAGGCCACGGCCGGTGCAGAGAGCGCTGCTGCCTGGAGCAGAGCCTTCGGGTGCTCGCGAAGCAGGTCCATCAGGCGGGCCGGCGCGGACTTTTGATCGACGAGGGCAGTTGCCTCAAACTCAGGGGTCTCTTCGGCCCGGGCCCTCAAGATAAGGCCGACGACGCCGAGGATGCCCCCCGCGACGAACGGGATGCGCCAACCCCAGGCGGCGAGGTCGGCTGGAGCGAAGGATGATGTCACCATTGCCGCGGCGCCGGTGGCGGCGAGGGTCGCGAAGCCGCTTGCCATGTTGGAGAACGAACCGAACAGGCCCCTTCGGTTCGCGGGAGCGTGTTCAACCATGAATGCGATGGCGCTCTGCGCCTCACTGCCGGCCGAGATTCCCTGGAGGATGCGTGCAACCAGGAAGAGAATCGGTGCTGCGTAGCCGATCGTCGCAAATGACGGTGTGAGGCCGATGATCAGAGCACCGAGGGCCATGCCGGAGATGGACAGGGTCAGGATGAGCCGCCGGCCGAAGCGGTCGGCCAGTGGAGAGATGATGATTCCGCTGAGCGGGCGTACAACAAACCCGACCGCGTAGGTGAGCAGTGCTGCGACAAGGGAGGCGAACGGGGAATCGCTTGGAAATATCTGTCCCGAGAACACCGCTGCCAGCAGCCCGTAAATGTACCAGTCGTACCACTCCACGAAGTGGCCGATCGTGCCGGCCACCATATTGACGGTGCGGCGAGGGGGCTCCGACACTTCGGGAAGCTCCGAAGGGTCCGGACTGCCGACGGCTTCTTTTGAGGTCTTCATTGAACTCTCCAAACTTTCACGTTTGCTGGGTAAGGGTATTGGAATATTCGGGACAACCGAAACGACGCAGTGCGAGCCCTTGTCCGCCTGTCTCCCGCTCGAAGGTATGCCTGACGACAAACTCCCCGGAGGCGGATGCGCTGCTTTGGCTATTAATGAGATCGGTTGCAGTGATCACGACGCTGAGATCGGTTGCTGAGATCGGTTGCAAGCAACGATACGTAGGTAGGGTGGCTCTGTCAACGGTGATTTTTTATTCAGAGAACGTAAGGTCCAAACCTTTCGCCAGCACGAAACAAGACGGCGAACGGGGACCGATCCACACGAGCCGGACCAGAAGAGTCATCCCTGAATTGTCAGGGACTTCTCATTATTGAGATCAAGGAAACGGACTCCGGACCAGGTGCAGTCCAAGCTGCCATACGATGCCCAGTACTCGTCCCAATGCGCAAGTTTCCACCGGTCCCTCTCCAGGCCCCGCTGAAGAAGTCGTTCTCGGAGCACGTCTTGAGAGACCTGTACCCGCACCACCGTGGTCTCCGAGAGAGGCCAGTGGAAATCTTCCCCGGCGCGCGTAAGGTAGTCCGGTACGGCGAAGTACGCGCCGAAGGGTGCATCGAGTACGACCGATCGTCCCAGGCGCAGGTTCACTCCGGCTACATCCATGAGCGTCTCGTACTCCAAGGGCAGCAGATTTTCCCGGTAGAAGTCGTTGGATTCCCGGTCGGCGGGGTCGTGTCCGGTCGCCTTCAAAACAAACTCGACAAGGCGGCCGCAGATCCGGTCCTTGTCCAGATATGCAGCACCATGCTCTTTTGCTGTTTGCTGGGCAATGGTCGTCTTTCCGGATCCGGCAGGGCCGATGACAATGAAGACTTTCGGAGCTGTCATTGGCGGGCCTCTGCCACTGCTGAGAGGAACTCCCTGGCGGCCTCGGTAACGCGGGAGAAGTCACCATCCCGCTGCCATGCTTTGGTCACGTAGCTGCCGACACCGACACCTGCTACGCCAGCCGCAAACCATTCGCCTACGTTCTCTACGGTTACGCCGCCTGCCGGCATAATCGGCAGATGTGCGAGCGGGGCTAGAACTGACTTGGCGTAGGGGATGCCGCCGGCTTCGGTGGGGAAGAGCTTGAGGATGTCAGCACCGGCTTCGGCGGAGTTAACAAGCTCAGTGGGTGTGTAGGCGCCGCTGATGGTGGGTATCTGGTAGCGGTTGGCTGTCCGGATCATTGCCGGGTTCAGTTGGGGACTGACCAGGAAGTCAGCGCCGGCACGGATGCACTCGTAGGCTGCGTGCTCGTCCAGAACTGTTCCGGCTCCCACCGCTACTCCGTTAGGCCCGTGCTTGGCAGAGAGTTGGCGGATTACGTCCACGGCGCCCGGGATCGAGAGCGTGATTTCCAGTGCGCGAAAACCTCCGGCGATCGCGGCTTCCGCCACGCGTTCTGCCACGTCAGCGTTCTCGAGGCGGACGATCAGGACGGCACCGGATTCGTCGATGGTCTGCAGGGTTCGGAGTTTTTTGTACATTGCTGGCCTTTCTTCTGGCCCAGGCAGCTTCCCCTGTTCGGGAGCACCCCTTGGGCCGCTGTTGAAGTGTCGTTGACAAACTCTCCCACCATCCATAGTGTTATTGCAACCGATCTCAGCAATCGATCTCATACTTAGCAAAGGAGCTGGCCGATGAGTGGACCACGCACGATCATCCTTGGTGCTTCGCACTGGCACGTCCCGCTCTGTGCGCCGGCGATCGGCGAAGAACACCAGGTCGTCGGCATCAGTGACGAGGACGTGTCGCTCGTCCGGGGACTTGCGGAAGCGTGGAGCGCTCCCGTAGAGGCTGACTGGCGGAGCCTGGTGGATCTGCCGGATCTTGGGCTTGCCTATGTCTTCGGCCCGCACAGTGGCATGGCGGAAAAGTGTCTTGCGCTGATCGAGCGCGGCATTCCGTTCGTGGTGGAGAAGCCTCTGGGTACCTCCCTTGCGGAACTTTCGCAGGTGCGGAAGGCTGCGGACGCGGCCGGTGTGCCCGCGACAGTCCCGTTCGTTCAGCGGGGCGGCCCTGCCGACCGTTGGCTGGCCAAGGCCGGTCGGCCGACGTACCAGAGGATGTCCTTTATCGCCGGGCCGCCCTCGCGCTACCTGGATAACGGCAATCCCTGGATGCTGGACCCTGCCACTGCAGGTGGTGGGTGCCTGGCGAACCTGGGACCGCATTTCGTCGACCTGTTCCTGCAGGGCTGTGACGAGTCAGCGGAGAACGTCGATTCCCGGCTCTCTTCGGTTCTGCACGGCGGGGCTGTTGAGGACCATGCCAGCCTCATCATCACCACCCCCAGCGGGCGAGAAGCCATCATCGAGGTCGGGTACGCCTTCCCGGGTTCGCCGTTGAAGCGCTACTGCAGCTACACGTCGGCAGGCGAGGTCGGATTCGCCTCCGTCAACTCCGACGGTTCTGCCACGTTCACCGCGTTGGACGGGACAACGGAATCCGCCGTGATCGAGGTGGACAGCGACCCTCTCTATGACCCGTTCGTACGCCGCGTCGCGCAGACGCTGGAAGATGGATTCCAGGGGCTGCCAACACTGGCCCAGCTCGAAGATGTGATGCGCCCGATTTGGCAGGCATATGACGACCACGGAGGAAGAGAAAATGGCTGACCTGAGTATTGACATTGTTGCGAAGGCGGCCGGTGTCCACCGCTCAACGGTGTCCCGGGCATTCTCCCGGCCGGAGGCGGTGAAAAGCGAAACCCGCGAACATATCCTCCGCGTCGCCGAAGGGCTCGGCTACACCATGAGCCCGCTCGCCCAGGCTCTGCGTCGAAAGACCAGCACCTTCGTCCCGCTGATCGTCCCTGACATCACCAACCCGTTCTTTGCAGAACTAGCCAAGACCATGACGCAGGCCGCTGACGAGCGCGGCTACCAGCTGCTGCTGTGCGTCACGAACGGAGACCCCGCCAAGACCGACGGGTATTTCACCGCAATGCAGGCCATGTACGCACCCTTCGGGATCGTCGCACCCTCCACCAAAGTCGACACCGAGGCCCTGAAACGCTTCGATTTCGGCCACAAGGTGGTGGTGATCGACCGCGTGGAAGACGACACTTCAGTCCCAACCGTCACCGTCGACAGCCGCCGCGGAATCATGCTGGCCCTGGACCACCTGCATTCGCTGGGTCACACGTCCATCGGCTACGTTTCCGGTATCGCCGGCACGCACACCGCCCAGGACCGGATGGACGCCTACCTGGAGCTGTCAGCCGAAGGCAACGGCACGCCCCTTGTACTCGACAGCGGCTCCGACCCCGACGCAGGAGCGCGCGCGGCCAAACACTACCTGGAGATGGAAAATCCCCCGACGGCGATTATCGCCGCCAACGACATGGTCGCCTTCGCGCTCATCTCGGCCCTGGGCCAAAGCGGCATCCGCGTACCTGAGGACGTCTCGGTCATGGGCTTTGACGGGCTGGCCCTGGGGGCACGGTTCAACCCGCCCCTGACCACCGTACGGCAGCCGATCGCAGACATGGGAAACATCGCCATCGAACTGGCGGAAAAGCAGAACCTGAACGGCTCGGTGGACCACGTCGTTCTCGAACCTGAACTTCTGGTGCGCGCCTCCACCTCAGGACCGCGCAAATGACCGCGGCCACCGAAGTAAGCCTGCGGCGGCTGCCCGGACTACAGCACACCGACCACGTCGGCCTGACAGTTCCTAACCTCGAAGACGCCATCAGGTTCTTCGTCGAGGTGCTCGGCGCCGAGGAGCTGTACCGCTCCGACCGCGGACCTGACCACGAGTTCATGCCCACCAACTTCGATGTCCCCGCTGATGCCCGGCTCACCCTCGCCATGCTCCGACTGCCCCCGAACCTGAACATCGAGCTGTTCGAATGGAGCAGCGCCGAGCGGCGCGACATCCCACCGCGGCATTGCGACGCCGGCGGGCACCACCTGTGCTTCGTGGTGGACGACGTCGACGAAGCGATCGCGGTGCTGCAGGAAACCCCGGGAGTCCGGGTACTCGGGGAGCGCAAGGAAGTCGCCGGCGACAGCCCGCGCGTGGCCGGTAACCGCTGGACCTATTTCATAACCCCCTGGGGGCTGCTGATGGAAATCGTCGACCGGTCCCGCGTCGCATCCCCACCCCGGCTCGTCGGTCCAGCGGACTGGACAGCCACACAAGACACTTTCAGGAAGGACAATCAACAATGAGGCTTGCAGGACACACACTGGGCACCCCACACCACACGGTCCCCCAGGCACTAAAGCTTTTCCGGGCCGCGGGCCTCGACGCCGCCGAAGTCATCTACCAGGACGGCTACACCTCAGGTCTCCCTCAGGGGGACCGGCGCGCCGCCCTGGAAGCACTGAAGGCGGCCGAAGGCGAGGGCCTGCCCATCATCGGCCTCACCCCCTACACCACTGCCATCAACTCCCTGGATGAGAGCGAGTGGCGCGGAGGAGTCGACGAATTCCGTGGCGCGATTGAAACCGCCCATCTGCTCGGCGCCGACCGGGTCCGCGTGTACGCGGGGTCCTGGCATCCCGGTGACGCCGACCGTGCCGTACGATGGGCGAAATTGCGGGAGGCCCTGCAGACCCTGGCACCTGAGGCGGAGCAGGCCGGCGTGCGTCTGTGCGTGGAGAACCATTTCGGCACCATGACCCAGACCGCGGCAGAAACCGCCGCGCTCGTCCAGGAGGTCGCCAACCCGGCCGTTCGAGTTCTCTACGACCAGGCCAACCTCACCTTCACCCACGACGAGACGTTCGACGAGGCCTTTGCCGTTCAAGGCAACCTGATCGGTCACGTCCACGTGAAGGACCTTGTGTTCAGCGATCCCAACGCGGCCTTCCGCGCCACGGAAACAGCCCGCGTCAACGCATCCGAGCGCGCCGTCCGATCACGGGTCATCGGCACCGGCGTCCTTCCCTGGCCCCAGATCCTCGCAGCCCTGCTGCGCCACGGCTACAACGACCTGCTAAGCATCGAGTACGAGTTCCGCTGGCACCCGCAAGACCTCCCAACCCCCGAGGACGGATTCCGGGAATCCGCGACCGCGCTGCGCGCGATGCTCACTGAACTTGCAGAAATGGAGAACGCCCGATGAACGGCCAGCGCCTCCGCGTCGGCGTCATCGGTGCAGGCAACATCGCCACCATCGCCCAACTGCCCACACTCGTCCAGCGCGACGACGTCGAGCTGGCAGCCCTGGTATCCCGCCGCGAGGACCCGGGAAACCTGGTCCGGCGCTGGGGCTTCGGCGCCGCATACCGATCAGCGGAGGACATGCTGGACGCGCAGGACCTGGACGCCGTCTTCGTCCTCACACCCCGGTCCGAACACGCCCACGCCGTCCAGCTCTGCCTTAACAACGACGTCGACGTGTTCTGCGAAAAACCCCTGGCCCCGGCCACCGAGGAGGCAGAACATTTGGCGGACCTGGCCGACGAGCGCGGCCGCATCCTGATGGTCGACTTCAACCGCCGCTACGCGCCGGTCTACACGGCAGGGCGCGAGGCGTTCGGTGAGAAGGGCGCTACGTTCTGCGTTGCGCAAAAGAACCGCCCCGGATCGGAATACCGTGCAACGTTCGAGAACGCCATTCACATGGTCGATCTGCTCCGCTGGTACTGCGGCGGCGAACCCGTGGACGTTACCGCGCACGCGGCCGGTGATGACCCCTGGGAAGAAGACGGCGTCGCAGCCATGATCCGCTTTGACACCGGCAACACAGGAGTACTCATGGCTGCCCGAACAGCAGGCGCCTGGAACGAGAAACTCGACGCCTACGGCGACGGCAAGACCGTGGAGGTCCGCGCACCCGAAACAGTGTCGACCACAGTCAGGGGAGTCACCACATCCCGCGAACTCAGCGCCGAGGCCTACGGCTGGGCAACAGCGACCGAAACACTAGGATTCGCCGCCGCCGTCCACCACTTCCTGGACCGGGTCGCTGACCGGGCACAGCCACTCACATCCGGCCGCGAAGCCGTCCAAACCCAGCGGTTGCTCGACCGGATCCTCGCCGCTTCCGGACTGCCCGCAGAAGAACAAGAAGGCCGGCAATGGGCAAGCCACGCCACGAGCGGCAACAGCTAAACAGCATGGGCAGGTGCGCCACCCTGGACGGGGGATGGCAGACAACCCAGCTTCAACAGCGCAGCAGCAGATCAGGCACCCGCCGACGCCTGCTGACGCGACCGCGGCCCGCAGCGAGGGCAAACTTCGACGACACCTCAAGTAAGGACCTAGAAAGATGAAACGAGCAGCCCACAAGCCAACCGCAGGGCAGCAACGGACAAGCGGAGTCAACAGATGAGCCTTAAAGACCAAGTCGTTCTGGTAACCGGATCAAGCGGCGGAATCGGCAACGCAGTCGTCGACGCACTCACAGCCGAAGGGGCCCTCGTCATAGGTGCCGACCGCGCGCCGAAGGAGGGCCAAGAGCTGGCCGGCTTCTTCCCGCTCGACATCACCTCCGAAGAACAATGCGCCAGAGTCGTCCGCGACACCACAACGAAGTACGGGTGCATCGACGCACTCGTCCACGCAGCCGGGGTCCTGGGCCCCACGCCGGGCATCATGGAAACCACGACGGAAGAATTCGACTCCATCATGCGGATCAACGCCTCCGGCACCTTCTCGATGGTGCGCGAAACGGCACAGTCAATGATAGGGACCGGAACTCCAGGTGCCATCGTGATCCTCTCCTCCGTTGCAGCCAAAGAAGCGCGACTCAACTACCTGCCATATAACGCAAGCAAACTCGCGGTACTTCACATCATGTGGTCCTTCGCCGAGCTGCTCGGGCCCAACGGCATCTCGGTCAACGCCATCGCCCCTGGCCCGGTAAACACCCCGATGTGGGCACAATTCGCAAAAGACTCAGGACCGGACGCAGCAGCCAACCGGGCCAAGCGCGCCGCGCAGCTGCCGATGCGCCGGTTCGCCGAGCCCGACGAAGTCGCCCGCGCCATCCTTTTCCTAGCCGACCCGGACAACCGCTACATCACCGGCGTATCCCTGGATGTGGCTGGCGGCGCGCACCTCGGTATCGGAACCTGAGCAGCGAGGCTGGGTCCCAGGCCGCTACTCGGCCGAACAGGACATCCAGTAAACGTGCGAAGGGCAGGCCCCAGGAAAGCTTGGCCTGGTGAAGGTACTGATACGCCGTCTCGAGGCTAATTCCGTACACGGTGGCGAGGACGGATTTGGGAATTCCATCGGCCGCCCGCCGCACGAGCTCCGCGGCACGTTCCGGCGCGTTTTCTTCCACCCTTATAGGCGCCTCGCTGCTTCGCGAGTGGGTGGCCGACATGACCGGGTCGGATGAACCTTATGACCCCGCCTTTCTGGACATCCCGGCCGTGAACCGGGCACTGGCCGAGCAAGTTTGAGCCCATGGGTAGCGAGGGAGAAAGCCCGACGTGATGCCGCGGCGCGACCCCTTTTGGGGCTTCTCCCCCGACCATTTTCAAAACGCCGATACTTGACCTTTCGTCAACTGCCCGTTTCTAGTCCTTCTTCCATGAAATGCTTGAAGGAGCCCAAACACCATGACGTGCGTTGTTCCCACCCTGCGGCTTTCCCCCTATGCGGAGACTTGATCGAGGCGGTGCGCCCAGCCGTCGACCGCGCCGAAGAGAAGGAGGACGGCGATGGTCGTCCAGTGGGTCACGGGGTCGGCCTTAGCTGCTCCGGTGGAACAGCAGCGCTCATAGAGTGAGCCAGGTGAAACGCCAGGACGCTTTCCCGGCCATCGTATGGGCCGGCGCAGGGTGCGCTGGGTTGGTCACGGCTATAGCCTGCCTTCTCAGCGGCCGTCGTCTTCCACCCCTTGGATCCCGGTCGCCTTACCAGGGAAGCGCTACAGCTCCTGGTCCGCAGGCACCCGACCAATGCTCCACGCGGAGACTTTGCGGAGGTCGACCCTGGTGGCCTGCAGGTGCACATGGTCTCCGCCGGACAGTAGCAGGGGGCCCAGGAAATGGATGTACCGGTCTTGGGTTTTCAGCTGCGGGTTGGCGTTCGTTTCTGCCGCTGCCCGGTGCCGCTGTTCGTCCATTGCCGACTCCAAGGCATCGAGGGCGTCCGCGATGGCGGGACTGCCGGGGCGGATCTGGTCATGCTGCCGCCTTGCCCATGCCTGTTCGGATACGACCGATCCGGAAATGACGGTGCCGTCCGCCACCACGGTGAGCTCAATGGTTGTGTCCGGGTCACCTTTGAAGATCGGGGCCAGCAGCAGCGCCAGACGGGGATCGACGTCGTACCAGGATTGTGCTGCGAACCGCTCATGATGAGCCCTGAACTTCTCCTGGTGCTCCGCGTGCACCTTGGTGACTGTCTCGTGAGCCGTGCTATCTACCATGACTGGTCCCTTCCACGCGTTGACATCCCTTTGAAAGAGCTTAGATCCGAAGCTGCCCTGGCGGACTGGCTGTTCCGAGGTGATCGCGGTGGTGGCGGCAGACCCGGCACTACCTGACGTCTCTTGGTAGGACCACGCGTGGCGTCTCAAGAACTCAAGTTCTATGGGAAGGTGGTTAGTCCGCCGGGTTTGCTATCGGCACTGTGAATCGCAGAGCTATTTGGCCCGAAAAATGCACGGCTTAGTGGCCTATCAGGAGTGTTTCCCTGGCTGCGTCGACGACCTCGGGTGTGAGTGCGTCGAGGTGGTTGAGCGTTTGTATCCTCCGTATTTGGGTGAGCAGCCTGTCCACGAGACGGAAGTTTCCGCCTGTAATTCTGGCGATGGTCGCGACAGCGGTCGAGTACCCGAGGTTGTCCTCAGGGTTGCAGGGTCCTGAGGGCATGCGCTGGGTAAGTACGGCTGTGAGCTCTTCAGTGGTGAGTGGTCGGAACTCGTGGGCGAAGCCTATGCGGCTGTATAGCTGCGGGTAGCGGACCAGGCGTTTTTCGATTCCTGGCATGCCGATGAGAATCACCCCCATGTGGTGACGGTCGTAGTAGTCCCGCACCTGTTCCAGGCCTGTCGCTTTGAGCCGGTCGGCCTCGTCAATGATCAGAAGCTCGGTTCGGCCGCTGGAGCGGGACTGGGTGTGCACGAAAGGATCGATGACTCCATGTTCGGCGAAGTCCACCGCGTAAGAGATCTGCTGGCACGCGTTCGGTAGCCCTTGGTCGATTTGACGGACGGTTGCGGCGACGGTGGGTGTGTAAAACGCTGTCCGTGCTTCAAGGATCCTTTCCGGCACCGGCTCAACCCTCTCGGTGAGGGCAGCTTGCCAGATGTCCCATTCATCCACTGCTGCGTAGTGGCGGGCCGAGAGTGTTTTGCCCACTCCTGCCGGGCCCCAGCAGAGGCCTATGTACCTGTGGGTGCGAACAGTGTTGGCAAATTCGGTGAAGCGCCGGTGTTTTCTGGTGGCCAGGAAGGCTGGCTGGTCAGAAGGCGGTGGTGGGGCCGCGCTGTTTATCTCGCCTAGTTTGTAAGTGAGGAATCTGCTGCCGTCATCCTTTCCGTCCAAAAGGGTGCGCTTGCCGGGATCAATCGGTTTCATAAACACGCAGCTTGTGTCCTGGGATCGGTTCGGGAACGGGTGAGGCTTCAGAGGGGTCTTGCACCTCGGGCGTCGCGGGGGCGTAGCGGGTGTCGGCGGGCAGAGCCTCGGCCAGGCTGCGCCGCTCGCGCAGCTGGTGTTTGAGCTCGCGTTTCCGGTGGGCTCTGGCGTCGCGTAGCTGGTCCAGGGTGATGGACTCTGTTGCCAGTTCGGGGGCGATTGCCCGGCAAAGAAAGGTGTCGTGGAAGTAGACACGGATTTCTCCGATGTCCCGGGGGTCATAGCGGACGGTGACCTGTTCACCGACGTAGGCGGCCAGCACGGGAGAAACGTAGCGGGTGGAGGCGAATTGGATGCCGTCGCGCTGTACTTTCCTGGTCGTGGCTACGGTCAGCAGGAGCAGGTCGAGGTCTTCCGGGTGCGCGGGCATTCTGGGGATGAGCCCCGAAGCGGACCACCGCTGCACGGGCGCCTGATTCGTTGATGAATGCCGACGGTGGTTGTACTCCGAGACGATGAATGTCTCCAGGATCCTGTCGAGTTGCTGCAGGGTCAGTTCAGGTGGGCTGGTTGGCCGGCCTCGCGTGTGGTGCGGGATGTAGCCGGGAAGGTGCGGCAGGAGTTCTGTGGTGACGGTGCGGTAGAACCGTTCGATTTTTCCCCGGCCTTGCGGTACTCCGGGTCTGGAATGGATCAGTTGAATGTGGGTATCAAGGCAGACTCGCTCCAACCGGGCGGGGTGAAATCAGCGCCGTGATCGCTGTACAGCACGTCGGGCAGCCCCATGACGGGCCAGGACGGTTTCGCTTTTCCGCGGACGGCCTGGTGAAGCGCCAGGGCGGTCTGCTCGGCGCTGGGCGCTCCGATGAATACTGTGTAGCCGGCAACCGCGCGGGAGTAGTCATCGAGCACGACCGTGAGCCAAGGCCGCGCACCGCGGCCCTTAGAATCGATGACTTCGATGTCAAGGAGTGTGTGGTCGGCCTGCCATTGCTCGTTCGGGCGGCCGGCGTTGCGGCGATAAACCAGTTCAAAGGTGTCCCGATAGGCAGCGTCACCTTCGTGCGCGAGCGTTCTGAGGCCCGGATCGATGCCAGCTACCACTGCCCGGACTGTCGAATAGCTCGGGGCAGGGATACCACGGGCTGAAGCAATGTCGGCGATCCTGCGGTGAATGAATGCAGCTGTTGGTGCGGGACGGCGCAAGGCAAGTCCTTCGACCGCGTCGATGAGCTCTTGCGGGATCTCGCGCTTTCCCCGGTCAGACCGTGCAGGCGCTCCAGGCTGGCGACTGTGCCACCATCCCGGTACCTGGACATCCAGTGGCGGATGGTGCGGACTGGGATACCCGACTCGGCAGCCAGGCGGGTCAGCGGCATTCCTTCCTCGACATGCCGTCGCAGCAACATGGCGCGGTCCTCGGCTTTCAACTTAGGCCGCAACACCGCACGTTCCTTTGCTTACCGCACAGGCCCGGCGGACGGTGCCTGCAGGTGACGGTAGATCGTAGGCCGGGAAACTCCGAAGGTGTCCGCGATCTCCTGCACCGTGTGTTCCTTCGAGTCGTACATCGCCCGCGCCTGGGAGATCTTGGTCGCGGTCATCTTGAACTTTGGCCCGCCTTTGCGCCCGCGGGCGCGGGCGGCAGCGAGTCCATCATGGGTTCGCTCGACAATCAGATCGTGCTCGAACTCAGCAATTGCGGCGAGCATATGGAAAAACAGACGGCCGCCGGGTGTCGTCGTGTCAATTCCCTGCGACAGTGCACGCAGGCCAATGCCGCGCTGCTGCAGTTCCTCTGCGACCTGTTTGAGGTTGCGCACAGAGCGGCCCAGCCGGTCCAGCTTCGTAACGACCAAGGTGTCGCCGTCCCGGACATACTCAAGCACCTGGTCAAGTGCCGGCCGTCGGGCGAGGACACCAGAGGCATGCTCAACGAAAATCTTCTCGCATCCGGCAGCTTCGAGAACGTCCGTTTGTCCTTCGGGGTTCTGGTCCCTGGTTGATACACGCGCGTACCCGATTAAAGCCATGCTCAGATGTAACGCAAACGCCGCCTCCGATACATAGAACGCGGACACGGGTCATGAGACAGGACACGCCGGAACAGGAAGCAGTAGGCGACTCTGTTTCACGAACGGTCCTTCACGAGACGTCTCGTAAGAGCTACCCCCGATGCGAATTTCCACGGGCGGGGGTATATGCGACACCTCGAACGGGCACCCTGCAAACCGCACGTCAAGGCGGGGTTGTCGCGCTGAGGGACCGGTTTACGGACACCCTGCTTATAAACGCTGGGATGTTGTTAACTTCGAGCGGAGTGGGCGTTAAGCAAGCACTCCGCAGCGGGGCAAGCGAAGGCGCGGGGCCTGGTGTGGTCCCGCGCCTAGCGCCTTCATCGTTGTTCGGGTATTACTGCCAGTTCGGGTTCATGCCCTCGGGGTAGCGGGAGCCGAACCCTCCTTCGGGGAGGATTTCCTTGATGCGGGTAAGGTCGGCTTCGGTGAGGGCGAGGTCGGCGGCGCCGATGTTCTCCTCCACGCGCTTGGCGCTGCGGGTGCCAGGGATCGGAACAATGTTCTCTCCCTGGGCGAGGAGCCAGGCGAGGGCGAGCTGGGCGACGGTGGCGTCCTTAGTCGCAGCGAGTTCGGTCAGCTGGCGCGTGGCTTCGACGTTTTTCTCGAAGTTGCCGGGCTGCCAGCGGGCGTCCCAGCTGCGCATGTCGGACTCCTCGTATGTGGAGGCCGGCTTTGCGGTGCCGGTGAGGAACCCGCGTCCTAGGGGCGAGTAGGGGACGAAGCCGATGCCGAGCTCGTCCAAGGTCGGGAACAGGACCTCGACTTCACGCTCGAAGAGGGAGTACTCGGTCTGGAGCACCGAGACGGGCTGAACGGCGTGAGCGCGGCGCATGGTCTCGGGGCCTGCTTCGCTGAGGCCGAAGTACTTGACCTTTCCGGCGTCGATGAGCTCCTTCACGGTCTCGGCGACGTCCTCGATGGGGACGTTCGGGTCGACCCTGTGCTGGTAGAGGACGTCGATGTGGTCCATGCCGAGGTAGTGGAGGCTGTTGTCGACGACTTCGCGGATGTGCTCGGGTCGGCTATCGAAACCGTAGTCGGGCGTGAAGCCGAACTTCGTGGCAATGACCACGTCGTCGCGGAAGGTCTTCACCGCTTGTCCGACGACCTTCTCGTTCTCTCCCCAGCCGTACAGCTCGGCGGTGTCGAAGAACGTCACGCCCAGGTCGTAGGCGCGCTGGATGGCGGAGGATCCGCCTTCGGCGTCGGCCGCTCCGTAAGCCATCGAGATCCCCATCGAGCCGTAGCCGATGGCGGACGTTTTCAGGCCCTGGGTGCCGAGTGCGCGTGTCTGCATGATGTGTCCTTCTGTTATCGGTTGACGGACTGGTAGCGGTCCCACCAGGAGGCGATGGGTTCCAATGCGTTCTCGGTCCTGAACTTCTCGCTGAGGGGCCCGACGAAGCGGATGTCGGTGAGTTCCGTGGACTCGCCCCACATCTTTTGCCCGTCAGCGGTCAGGGCGAGGTGGCGGGCGATCGCTTCCTCGTTCTCGTACCGCTCGTGCTGCAGGATCGTCCCGTCAGCGCCGCGTGCCAAGGAGTACTCGAGGATGTACGGCTCTTCCTTCTCGGTAACGGGAAGCACCGTCGCGAGGTACTGCTCGAAGAGGTCCTGATCCAGGACGCGGTAGGTGAAGAAGACATCAATCTGATCAGTAGTTGGCATGACTTTTCCCTTGGTGAGTGAGCCGGGCGTTGCGGTCCTTGTTCACAGGCGCAACCCCGCGTGTGATAACAGTCTACGTCGTTTGTGTCAGTGGCTGTCAACCTGGACGTTGTATGCTCGTTGCATGAGTACAAGCAGTGGTGGGGTTGGGTTGCGGCAGCGCACCCGGGATGCCGTCCGTCAGCAGATCGCCGAGATTGCTCTTGTGATGTTCGACGAGCAGGGCTTCGACGAGACCACCGTCGACCAGATCGCAGCCGCGGTAGGTATTTCGCCGAGGAGCTTCTTCCGGTACTTCGCCTCCAAGGAGGACGTCGTTCTCGGCGACCCGATGATCTACGGTGAACCTGTTCGACAGCGCCTAGGCCAGGCCCTGGAATCGATGCCGGTATGGCAGGCCCTGCGGTCAGGGTTCGAGGCGGTAGTGGAGACAGTCGAATCGAACCCGGAATGGGCGTTGCGTGCAACGCGGGTGATGATCGGGACGCCTTCGCTGCGCGCCAGGAACACGGAGAAACACCTGGCCTGGATGAGCGTTCTCGTGCCATTGGTCGCCGCCGCCCTGCCCGGCCCCGAAGCGGAACGGCAGTACCACGCACGGGCAATCACCCTGTGTGCTCTGACCTGCCTCGACGTCTCCTCAGCAGAGTTGGTGCACCGCAACGGTGCCATCACGACCCGGGAGCTGCTCGATGAGGCCTTCCAGTTACTGAAACCCACAGCACTCGTCGACTAGAACCTATCCTGCAGGACTCTCACGGCGTCGAGCACACCGACCACCGTCAGGGACAGCCCGTAGAGGGATCCGCTTACGTGCTGGGTGGAGGGTGACAAATAGCGCTGCGAAAAGACGGCCATTTATCGCTGCGACTCACACTATCGGCACTGTCTCAAGAAGTCGGTCTCACCGCAGTGTCTCAGGAACGCCCTAAACCGAGACGAGACAAACGGAAGCCAGGGCCGTGAATTTGGGATATGCGCGGACCGACGCCAACGATCAGAACGCCACGATAGAGATTGCAACGCTCGTCGGAGTCGGCTTCGCCCGGAGTCATGCCGGGAAGTCGCTGGGAGTCTCGGCTGTGCCGCGCCTAATGTAGGGCTGAGTGCTGGCATAAGGGCGAGGGTTGGATCATGTCCTCTTCGATTCGCTCTTCCATGGATGTTCGAAGGAGGTCGCACCGTCATGGCCCTCACTGAACCACAGTCCTCGGCCCGTTCCGCACATCTAGGCCCGACCGAGGTCGTGCGCTGCTTTCCGGCACTGCACGGAAAGTCGGTGCCACAGGGCGGAGCGACGGCATGCGCTAAATTGGGGACTCTTACTCTGCGGACGGCGGCGGCACACGACCTGGTACAGCAGCAGAAATGCTCACGAAAGAGGGTGTGCACATTGTGCACACCCTGGGCTTCGGATTCGGTTGTACCGGCCTCGGACTGGGGCGGATTGGGGATGTTTTCGAAAGAGTGGCGGATTTGCAGGGGGAGCGGCTGGTTCGAGTCCCACCTCGGGCACGTGTTTTCCCTGTTCAGGGGCTTTTAGGCCTTTGAGTGTGCACTTATTGTGTTATGAAGGGCCCCTTCGGGGGCCCTTTTCATTGGTGGCCAGTGCCGTGCCTGGGTGCCTCCTTGCCTTCCTGGATGGACGGGTTGTTGTTCGTTACCAGTTCATGGACGTTCCTGGCTCTGCCAACATGACGTGCGACAAATTCGGTGCGAGGTTCTTTTCTAGGTCGTTGGTAGTTCACCGCGCTCCTCCTCTTCGACTCGAAGTAGTTTCCTGCCTCTTCATGGTGTCGGCGCCTGAGGGCTACATGATGTGTGACCAACCTGTAGGGAGAGCACTGTTGACCCTGGTTTTCTTTACGGGGGCTCTCCTTCTCGTGTCGTTGTAGGCACCGTGATTCGTTACTACTTCATAGCCGTTCGAGGACGTCTAGGCATGACCGCTTTTGACTGAAGCGGCGTTATTTTGTCCTGGCCACCCCACCGCGGGGTTTTCATGCTCCATTTGCCTGCTCCGAGAGGGTGGCGGATAGCCCGGTCTTACATCCGCATACCGTGAACGCTGGCTGGAGTCACGGAGACCGGCTCCCGTGAAAATTGACCAGGCCACTCAAACGGGGACGACTGCACCTGCAGACGAGCCGCGTATTCAGACATGGAACTCCTACCAAAGCAATCTGCGCCTCCGCATCCTTCCTGCCTTGGGAGAGCTGCCCGTGACTTGTTTGCGGAAGCAGTTAGCCGTTCTGCCGCGGTTTCCGTCCGCGACGGCGGCCGCTCTGCCATCCAGGCAGGGCCCGGTCCAGCGCCTGGACCTTCGCCTCGTCCAATTCGCCGCGGTGCAGTTCGGCCCGCTGATAATGCAACCACACACCCATATCATGTTCCAGACCTTCGACCGTGGCTTTGTGCCGGGGCCAGTCGTTGCCTGCGGCCCGGTAGTCGACCAGGGCAGCGAGCCGTTGCTGCCACCGGGACTCGTCCGCCTGGGGTCGTGGCGGCGTCTGCCAGCCCGGCAGCCCTGCGAGTCCGTCCCGGTACGCCTGGGCGAGGTTGTCGGCCCTGGCCTCCTCTCGCCTGCACTGCAGCCAAACGGCCAATGTCCGCTCGGCTTCGCTGGGGGAGTGCCGGGACGGGTACAGGCCCGTTTCCTGGACCAGGGAAACCAGTTGCTGCAAATGCGCTTCAGGCCCTGGGCGGTGACGTGGGCGGGTTTGATACCGGCGGCCGACTCGTGGTCGGATTCCAGCCCTGGTTCCAGCGTCCGGGCAATCCTCAGGTGGTAGTTCACCGTTGACGGCGCGGCTTCCACAGTGCGGCGATCCGGTCACGCGTCAGCCCTTTCCGGTACATCAGGACCCACTCCTGGTTCGGAGCCTTGCCCCGCCTCGTTGTCGCCACGAGGTCCATCCTGCCATTCGTTCCGCCACCCTCTCAGGGCGCCGGGGGCCAAGGTTTAGAGCGGCGTCATATACAGGAAGGTGAGGCACTATCCATGAGTGAATCAAGCCTGGAGCCGACGCGCAAAGGCTGGGTGGAAAAGGCCTACGACGCAAATGTTTTCACTATGCTGACAGTGGCACTGCTCGTACTGGTGGTGTATCCCTTGAACGACAGAGTGGGGTTTTGGCCTTCGCTGGTCATTATGGCTTTGGCCGTCGCTGCCGTGACGGTCTTGGTCGCGCTGCCTGTCATCCCCATCAGGAGGCGGCGTGGCGCTGGACGCGGAACTTGGGCTTTTTGAATGCGCCCATCGGGAGGTTGGGTCCGCGCTCAAGCAAAGATGGGTCCTCGGATATGCGAAAGCAGAATTTCGGCGGTTGCTTTTCCGAGCCAAGACCGGGGTCACTGGTCGCCTGGCCGGCCCCATCGAGATCTACTCCCAACTGCAGGCCATTGGTGAGCCCGTAAAGGCCCCATTCTCGGCATTCCCGCGAGGGAAAGTCATCACGCTCAGTACGGACAAGGGAACGGTGGAGTTGGCAGCTTCTCCCGCTAGTCTGGACCTGCTCGCCGAGAGGTGTTTGAGTGAGGGCTAGCTGGGACCCGTGGATTCTAGGAGCATTCCGGAGCGCCCGATGAGAGCGGCCCTGCACTTAGGATGGTCCGGTGTCCGATGAACCCAAGAAGCACCGATTCCTCCATCGACCAGGCTGCTGAAGAGCTGAACGTGAAGCAAAGCCTCATCCGGTCGCTGATCAGGAGCGGTGAGCTTCGCGTTGTCCAGGTCGGCGGCCGGGCCATTTGGCGCATCGGGGCCCACGACCTTGAGGACTATATCGCCGAGGCCTATCGGCGCACCGCTGAGCGCGTCGCTGCCGGCGAACTCAAGGACGACGGGGAGCTTGACGCGGAGCAGGCGTGATGCACCTCAAGCGTCACACGTACTCCGCCGACCTCCCCTGTCCACGGCGTATCGCTCGGGCCGGGCAGCAACAGATGAGCGAAAAGGTACCCCTGCTCAATGCAATGGGCAGGCCTTTGGAGTAGAGCACGACGTCGAACCGGCGTTTGTAGTGGCCCTGCACCAGGGTGACCTGGTTGGCGGCGAGCCAGTCGTCGGCGCTGAGGAGATGGATGGTCGGGTCGGCTTCGGTACCGTCTGAGTCGATGTTGCTGAGGCGAAAGCCGTCCACCGGATAGTTGTGGGCCCGGTGGTTCTCAGCGATGGCGTCGTTGGACTTGGGCGCAGCATCTCGGCAGTCGCCTGCTCAAGGTACTACGCGGGCACCGTAGGGTCGTCAATGGATGAAGGTCACCGGTGGTTAGGCGCGTTCCAAGGGATTGGTCGACGAGTTGTTTTCGTATACGCAGGCAGATAGGCCGAAGAGGGGCGGTCCTGTGGACCGCCCCTCTTCTTTCTTTTTCGCGCGTTCTTTCTTTTTCGCGCGCCCCAGGAAACCTGGATCAACCAACCAAACGAAACCTCGAACTGTCACAGACAGCGTGATCTATTCCCCAATCCCACAGGGGGTCTGTTGGCCGCCTGATTCCACCGGCCGGCTGACCGAGACGACCTACAATCCGAGCCACCAGACTGCCTTACAGCACGGCGCAGTTATGAAATCGAGAGGTTGGCGCTGACACTCCACTTTGACCAATCCGTCCAGATGCCTAGGTCTCTCGAGCCCTCCCGGATGGCAGCCTTGTGGAAGACTTCCTCGTCTCCAAGCTCTCCGTTGACGAGCGTTCGGACGTTGTTGATGATCAGCGTCTTGCCCGCCTCGACACGGTAGTTGTTCCATGACGATGCACCCAAGAAATCGTTGCCGTTGAAGGGAGGCCAATATGTGTAGTCATCTTCCCAACGTTCTTGCTTGATGAGCACGTCCCGGGCCTTCTCGCAGTGCACCTTTATCTTGTAGTTGACCTTCGTGACCTTGTAAATGGTGTACCCAGCAAATTGCGGCTTCAGTGCTTCGACCGTGCAGACGCGTTTGGTGGTGGCTGCCTGGGCCGGTGCGGCCAAGGCGAAGGGAATGGTTGTCAGTGCGAGCGAAGCCGCGGCTATGAGAGCAATCTTGCGGCGTGCAGTGCGGGATTTTTTTGTTGGTGTTGCTTTGGAAAACATGATTAACGCTCCTGGGTGATGATGGGTGGACGTCCTTGGCTCATGTGTCACAGAGCGATGGCAGCAGCCGTGTCGGTCCTGATTGATTGGAAATGGATAAACCTCGAGAGGCCCAAGTTCCGGTTCCGGATTCTTTTAGCCCGGTGACTCCATGTTGCGTCTGCGTGGGAATTGGGCACTACCGTGCCAGCACGGTTTCCGAGAAGCAGGGGTACCCGGAAACGCCCCTGCGGCGGTGGTGTTCCGAATCCGACCCTGTCGTGCAAAACTTACGAGCTGGGGCAGCTCCCCTCGGGCGCCCTGATGCAGCAGAATCATCACTTAGCTCCCGGAGGGTCTTAGGCCTTCGTCAGGAACCAGTCTTGGCAGCTGCAGAGATTGGTTGGAGCCGGCTCTGCTGTCGTGGTGCTACCTTTTATGCGCCGCGCGAGGACCTGTTGACTCCTGCAGCCGTTCAGCACGAGTCGCGTCGCCGATCATGGCCTTGGGGTTTGTGTCGTGCAAGAGGCTGAGCGCACCGCCAGACTGTCAGTGGCACCCGCAGTGGTAGCACGGAAGCGAGCAGCCTGGACGCAGTCGCAGACTGAAAGTGCCGGTTCCAAAAGTAGAAAGTCTCCCGGTATTAAAGCCCCCGCGAGCAGGGCCAAACCTCCAATAAGCGGCGATGGCCGTTGCACGGAGAGGTGTGCGGCGGCTGTGCAAAACAACAAACCATTTACATCTCTGATTAGGAGCAAGCTGTGTTCATCACAACAGCAATGAAGTCCTACCGATCCCTGCGGTCGGAAATCGCGCTCATCTGGCTGGGCTGATCCCATGGCGCCCTCCTTCCGCATAGAACCGCTGGTCCTGCCATCCTCTACCGACTCGCCGGAGGCCAAAGATTTCCTGGAGTTCAGCGAACTCAGCGACGCCCTGATCCTGGAAACGTGGGGGAATCTTGACCTGGCCAATCCCCGCGAAGCCCGCCTTGAATCATGGCGGGACGACGACTACAAACAGCTGCAGTTCTACTTCGTCCGCGTCGATGGGCGCATGGTGGCCAGGTCGAGTATCGGTCTACCGCAGGCGGAGAACCTCCAGGCTGCGCTGGTCCGGGTTGACGTATTGCATGAGTTCACGGGTAGCAAAATCGGGCAGATGCTGCTGCTTCATGCCGAGGAAATCGCGGCTGGCCACGGCCGCACAACACTGCAGAGTTACACCGAACATGCCGCCAGCTTTGATCCCCACGAACCTGACATCCTGAAGCCGGCAACAGGCATGGGTGGAGTGCCAGCCGATTCCCGTGGGGTGAAGTTCGCACTGGCCGCCGGCTACACGCTGGAACAGGTCACCCAGTTCAGCGCCCTGGATCTTCCCGTACCGGATGGAACGCTGGACGACTTGGAGCAGACGGTAGGCCCGATCGCCGGGAACCGCTATGACCTCCTCACCTGGACGGACCGCTGCCCCGACGAATACGTCGATCAGATGGCCGTTCTCATGTCCCGGATGAGCACCGACACCCCGGCAGGCGATCTCCACTTCGATCCGCAGGTCTGGGACACCAAGCGCGTCCGGCACGTCGAGGATGAGTGGGAGCAGTCCGGCATGGGGTCGCTGGTCTCCGTGGCGCGGCACAAGCCGAGTGGTGAACTGGCCGCCTACTCGGTCCTGCAGCACTCCCGGTTAAAACCCTGGTTAGCGGTACAGGACGACACGCTGGTCGCCAAGGCCCACCGCGGCAGCCGGCTTGGCATGCTGGTCAAGATACAGAATCTGCGGCGGCTGAAGGCTGAACATCCCTCGATTGAACGGATCCTGACGTTCAACGCGGCGGAGAACGAACACATGCTGGCCATCAACGTTGCGCTGGGGTTCCGGCCCGCCGGGTACAGCGGCGAGTGGCAACGCCGCGGGTAACAGGCATATATACGGCGGTGGAGACTCCGCATGGACTCAAACACGTGGTCTACGAGAGGGCGCAGCAGAAACGGCTTGGAAGATGCCCCTTGGCAGGTGAGGTGCGGGTCGAACAGCTGTTCATCGCAAATTCAATTGATGCCTCCGATGCTGCGGATTTTCTCTCCGCGGTGAACGTGGTCAGCAAGGTCCGGATGCAGACGTGGGGGAGCGCTGACCTCGTACGCCCCGCCGCCGGTCCATGATCCTCATAGACACCAACCCCCGGGGCGTCGCTGCACGAATTGAACCTGAGCACTTTGTGCCGGGGTCCGGCAGAGCTTCGTGCCGGTTAGCATCCGGAAAGCGGAGTTTGCGCGGCTCACCGGCTATACGCTCCAGCAAGCACATGGGGCAGTTCAGTTCCTGTGCCCTGCCGCTCGAGAATAAGCTCGTGGCGGAACTCGAAGCCGAGGCCGAAAGAAACGGAGCTCTACACCACCCCAACCCCCGCCCCTCCGGTCGGACGGGATCTCCCGAGAAACGGCCCTCTTGTTTCTGATTCCCGCGCCCCAGGAAACCCGGATCAACCAAACAAGCGAAACGCAGACTGTTACAGGATTGAACTTCCTCGCCACTACTGGCCGGTGGGCGAGGTTCCTGACCGCATTCGAAAACTACGGCGAGGTACTTGAGGAACGTGCCGGTGAGGACCGCTACTTTGACCTACCGCCCTCTCAGGTGTTTTTGGCCCTGCCGGGAGACCGATCACAGTCAATGTCGGGGGTGGTACGGGCCCAGCACCCGCGGCTGTGCGTCCGGCAGCTCACGTAACCCGATGATCGCCGGTGGTGTCCCTGGTCCGCCCGGTCCAGTTCGCCAGGTTACCGCAGGTGGTGAGGGTGTCGGGGTGGTCCGGGCCCTGCACCCCCACTCACGGAACCCGGTGATCGCCGGTGGTGTCCCTGGTCCGCCCGGTCCAGTTCGCCAGGTTACCGCAGGTGGTGAGGGTGTCGGGGTGGTCGGGGCCCTGCACCCCCACTCACGGAACCCGATGATCGCCGGTGGTGTCCCTGGCCCGCCCGGCCCAGTCAGCGAGTTTAACGCGGGTGGTGAGGGTGTCGGGGTGGTCCGGGCCCAGCACCCGCAGCTGTGCGTCCAGCAGCTCCCGGAACCCGGCGAGCGCGCCGGCGGTATCCCCGCCCACCCCGGTCCAGTAAACCAATTGTCCCCAGGCTTTGAGAGTGTCGGGGTGGTCCGGGCCCTGCACCCGCAGCCGTGCGTCCAGCACCTCGCGGAACCCGGCTACCGCCCCGGCGGTATCCCCGGCCCGCCCGGTCCAGTTGGCCAGGTTACCGCGGGTGGCGAGGGTGTACGGGTGGTCAGGGCCCAGCACCCGCAGCCGTGCGTCCAGCAGCTCGCGGAACCCGGCGACCGCGCCGGCGGTATCCCCGCCCACCCCGGTCCAGTAAACCAATTGTCCCCGGGCGTTGAGGGTGTCGGGGTGGTCCGGGCCCAGCACCCGCAGCAATGCGTCCAGCACCTCGCGGAACCCGGCCACGGCGCCCGCGGTATCCCCGGACTCCCCGATCCAGTTCGCCAAGTTGTTGCGGGTGGTGAGGGTGTCGGGGTGGTCCGGCCCAGCACCCGCAGCCGTGCGTTCAGCACCTCGCGGAGCCCGGTGATCGCCCCTGCGGTGTGCCCGGCCTCCCCGATCCAGAACATCAATTGGTGCCGGGTGGCGAGGGTGTCGGGGTGGTCCGGGCCCAGCACCCGCAGCCGTGCGTCCAGCAGCTCGCGGGATCCGGCGACCGCCCCTGCGGTGTCCCCGGCCTCCCCCGTCCAGTTCGCCAGGTTGTTGCGGGTGGTGAGGGTGTCGGGGTGGTCCGGGCCCAGCACCCGCAGCTGTACGTTCAGCAGCTCGCGGAACCCGGCCACGGCGCCGGCAGTGTCCCCGGCTTCCCCGATCCAGTACACCAATTGGCGCCGGGTGGTGAGCGTGTCGGGGTGGTCCGGGCCCTGTACCCTCAGGCGTGCGTCCAGGACCTTGCGGAACCCGGCGATCGCCCCGGCGATGTCCCCGGCCCGCCCGGTCCAGTACAACAGGTGCCGTTGAAGGGCTAGCCAGGTGGTGTCCTCGGGCGAGAATATCGTCTTCGCCCGATCACTCCACGCTTGGAGGAGGTCGCGGTTATCCGCCGCGCGGTGTCCGAGACGTGAAACCACGGCCTCGAGCGCCTGCTCGTGACGATCCAAGGCCCAGAGGTGCTCCGGTGCCCGATCGCGTGCGTAGTTTCGGGCGCCCTGCCCGTCTGCGCTGCCGAGGGCCTCCAGGATCGAGGCATGGGCGTCCAGAACCGAGATGGGCCAGTCGGTGAGAGCACGGATGTGTCGAACAAGGGTGTCATGGAAAAGACCGAGACGCTCTTCTGGTGTGCCCGGATGCGCACGAGCTACGATGCCGCCTAGAGTTGCCACAATGTGGCGGAATTGTGTCAGATCGGCGGGTCCGCCTAGCGCCGCACATGCACCAACGGCGACGCGGAGGGGTAGAACAGGGCCGCTTCCTGCGGCCGAGAGCACCACCACCACGATCCTTGCTTCGGGGTTGTTGTTAACGGCCAGCGGCGATAGGAGTTCCTGATAGAGGTCGTCAAGGCCAGCCACGGTACGGAGGGACTGTGCAGGTACCGACACCGCGAGGTCGGCGAGCAGCCGTAGCTGCAACCACGTGTCGGCGTGGGCCTGAAGGTCAACAGCCAGCGCCTCCGGTAACTCCAGGTTCTGAAGGTATTCGGTGATTTCATCCATACCCGGACGGGAGACGTTTACCTGGGCGGTAAGAAGGTCCTGGCCTTGATCTTCCCCCCGGGTGCTGAGCAGGACACTCACTCGCGAAGGAGGCTCTTCCGTGCTGAATCCGGTCAAGGCGGACAGAAGTTCAGCGCGGCTCGGCGACTCGAGCTCGTCGACTCCATCAATGGCCAGGCGGATTCGCCGCCCCAGCGGCACCCTCAGCGTACGCAGGGGTCCGAAGACCAAGCGTTCCAGAGCAGGCCGTCGGTTCAGTTCCTGAGGGGTTAGTCTGCCCTCGTAGTCGGCGGCTGCGGCGGAAAAACCCTCGAACCTCGCCAGCTGCCGTGCCAGAGTCTTGGCCAGTCCGGTTAGAGTAGGGGTCAGCGCCGTAAATGCCACGGCGGTCAGATAGCGTGCCGGCAGGTCGGGCACTAGCTACGGCCGCGCCAGAGCGGCAATCAGTGCGGATTTTCCCGACCCGGCGCCTCCCTGGAGAACGACGAGGCGCTGACCAGACATAGCCGCTGTTACCCGCCCCAGGTCATTGGTCGGTTGAAATGATTGGGTTAGGGCCACCGCTAGCGCGCCCTCTTCCGTCCCGGAGAGTAGCCACTTCCCTGGCGAGGCGACGTTCCGGCTGACCCATAGTCCCGGGTCGCTGGCGTTTTGCCCGAACCCGGATCCTATATATACGGGGGGCTGCTGCACCGTCCGGCAATAATCGGCAGCCACGTTTGCCGCGTGGCGGATCTCAAGGTAGTCCGCGGACAGGCCGGGCGCGCCGTGCTCCATCAGTCTGATCAGTGCCTGGGAAAAACACCCATTTCTTGCTTTGCGTAGAAAGGTGCCCGCCAGTAACTCCAGGCGGACCTGCTGTTCCAGATCCAGGCCACTCTTGATGACATCCCTGACGCCGGCCCCGGCATGGCAGGCGTCCAGGATGATGATCAACCCGTCCAACCCAGCCATGTCCATCTCACCCAACCGGTGTCCGATTTCGTAGGCGGTCTCCGTTCCGGGCGTGTTGGGATTGCCGTCGGCGGGCAGCAGAAAGAGGGGCTGGGAGTACCTGCTGGGCGCCGTTACGGCGTGTCCGATGAAGGCGAAAACGAGGGTGGCCCCCGCAGCCGATGCCTTCGCCACCGCCGTGCTCACTGCCTGCCGAAGCTCTTCCATTGTCGGATCGGTCAGGAAGACACTGGTTGGGGCTGCCTCACACCCGCCACGGAGGGGATCGGTGAGCACCTCAAAAAGCCCCCGGGCACGGTCAGGCAGAAATGACAACCGCTGGTTCGGCAGTGCATCGCACTGCGAGCCGATGACCAGCGCATGCCGGGAACTCATAGCGGTGGTCTACCACAAGGAGGTGCCTACCGGTACCCTCCGGTTTAGCAAAGACCCCCACATCACCGGCAATGAGGCACGGCAATGCAAAGGAGGAACAAGCCATGGCTGGGATTGTGCTGATCCACGGAATCGCCCAAGAACAGGAGGGGCCAGCTAGCCTTGAGGACCGTTGGCTTCCGGCGCTGGCCGGGGGGCTAACTGCCGCCGGTCATCCGGAACTGGCGGCACGCATCTGGCCTGTCGGCCGATGGAACTCGGACGGTTTGGCGGAAAAACTCGCCGTGTAGCCTCAGCTGTGCGCCCACCAGGAAACTAGCCGGATGTTGCGGCCCTTTTTCGTTGCAGAGCGTGAGATCTGCCCTTTGGGAAAGGCCGTGCTGGCACGGAAGTGCGCGCGATGGCGTAAGCGGAACATGGATGTGAGACGGATCACCGGCATCACATCAACCAAAAGCATTCTCAAGGACTACCGAATGATGAGCATCATGTTTCGCGGCGCTGCTAAACGAATGGGTGGACCGGCGTCCGCCGAGACCCAAAAACCGGCGCCCTGTACAAATGGCGCGGCGCGGCTCCCCCGGCCGATGGACGACGTCACAGACGCCATAGTGGGCTCAACCAGCCCCGCGGCGCAAGAGCAAGTCAGGAACGCCGCGTATGACGCAGTCGAGAGGGTTTTGAACAGCCTGTTTCAACCGTTGAGTGCGAAGACGCTGACAACACGGTGGAACGACGCTCTGGACGCCATGGCAAAGCACCTTGAGACAAGATGCACGAGCCGACAGTAACGATAATTCGGCATGGGCTGGTAACTCCCGCAGAAGTATCCTGGCCGTGAGCAACTGGAGGTCCACTACAGAAGTGAGCTCACATCAACTGAGGTCTTGCGAGTCAAACGCGACCTATTGCCGTGGCTGATGCCCGGTGGTACAACGGACTCACCGCTCCCTGCTTCTACCATTGGCGGGGATATTTCTCTCGCTGCTAGCCGGAAGGAAGGGCAGTAACCGATTGTTTGGGCGGATTGCTCGGTCCGCTAGCGGACAAGAGGCCTCCCGTTGCTGACCTCGTCAAGTGGCCAGTTGGCTGAGGCCTGTGAGACGTCGTCTTGAAGCTTGAGCCTTTGATCCGAGGCCACGCTTTCATGGGATAATAAAAATGACTCCAAGGCAGCTGCTTTCTGTGGTCGCATTTACTGCGGCCATCGTGATAGTCGTCTTGGTTTGTGTTGATTGGTCTCCTATAGCCCTTCAAGATCCCGCACGAACCTTGGGTTTGAATGCCCAAGGCGTGGTCCGGTGGGGAGAACACCCAAGCAGGGCTCCCTTTTCTGTTCTTGAACTGGCGCTATTCCTGGGTGTGGGTCTTGCTTTCGTTGTAGCTGGAATTTGGGCTTGGCGTAGCCGACCAACGCGAAACCCCGGAGTGCTGTTGTGTATCGCCGGATGGCTGTGGCTCCTATCCGGTATTCGCCGATCCAGCGACCCACTGGCATTTACGCTAGGCATCACGCTAACGCTGATGTACCAGCCCCCTCTGCTGCAGCTGGCTCTTAGCTTTCCATCGGGAGTTCTGCGCAGTCGCGCTGACAAAGCTGCGGTTAGCTTCTTCTACGCTTCCTGGTTCTTCGCACCTGTTGCTGGCTGGGCATTCTTTGATCCACGCCTGCACGTCGTGGTCGGCGAATCCACCTCCCGCAATCTGCTTCTTGTTTGGGACAGTCCGGCGATTATGACCGCCGTTGGGAACGCAGTCCGCATATTTCAGGTCTCGGTGGGAGTCGCGATAGTAGGCGTCCTGGTCTCCCGCTTGCGAGCAGGGACGAAGGCATACCGTTCCGCATTCCTTCCGTTGTGGCTAGCCGTAATCGTAAAGACAGCGGCCACAGTATGGGCGTCCTTGGCCGTAATCCAACTGTCTGGGTCTTTGTCCTGGGAAGCCCTCCTATGGCAGTATCCTGCGACTGCAATAGTTCCGCTGGCTGTATTGTTTGGCCTTTGGCGCTACCGGTTCGCGCGCGGTGCTCTGGGTGACCTCATGGTCGAAGTCGGCTCCGCCCCGGTGAGCGACAGGCTCATCGGGGCGCTGCGCCGGGCCGTACATGACCCGACGCTCACACTCTTGCGCTGGTTGCCCGATGAGGCGTCGTTTGTTGACGGCAGGGGAGTTTCCCAAACCTTGCCGGATCGTTCCACTGGGCGTGTCAGCATGGTTTTGGAGCGCCACGGAACACCAGTAGGGGCGTTGGTCTTTGACGAAGCACTCCAGGATCAACCGCAGTTGCTTGCCGCTGTGCGAAGTGCAACCTCTCTAGCGCTGGAGAACCAGCAGATGGAACAACAGCTCCGGGACCAGCTCATTGAGGTCCGTCGCTCCAGAGAGCGGATAGTAACGGCTGGGGACTCCCGGCGTCGTCAGCTTGAACGGGATCTCCACGACGGAGCCCAGCAACGCCTGGTTGCGGTGTCGATGGAGCTGGCACGGGCCCAGCGGGCGACAGATGCCCAGGAGATACGGGGCCTTGTCGAGCAGGCGCGGGCTGATCTTACGAATGCGCTTGATGAACTGCGCGAATTGGCAAGGGGTGTGTATCCTCCTTCGCTGCGGGAAAGGGGTTTGGCGGGCTCCATCACCGCGCTGGCAGAGCGGTCATCATTGCCGATAAAGCTGGATCTCAGGGCATGCAATGGGCTGCCCGGACATGTGGAGTTGGCTGCCTACTTCATCTGCGCCGAAGCCGTCACCAACGCTACGAAATATGCGAAGGCGGCTTCGGTAGGCATCTGCATCTACGGAAACGAAAGAGAGATCCAAATGGAGATAGCGGACAACGGAATTGGCGGTGCGAAGCCGGGACCGGACGGTGGCCTTTTGGGGATAGCGGATCGGGCAGCGGCACTCGGCGGTACATTGTCAATCGACAGTCCTCAGGGTAAGGGGACGACGATTCGTGCCGTTCTACCCTTCTCCACGGACCCAGAACGCGACCTATCATGACGCTGCGAGTTGCCGTTGCTGATGACTCTGCCTTACTGCGCCGTGGGCTATCCGCCCTGCTGACGTCGGAGGGACTGGAAGTCGTGGGTGAGGCTTCTGACGGGGAACAGTTGCTGGAGGTGATTGACAAGCACGGCGCCGATGTGGCCGTCGTGGACATCCGCATGCCTCCCAGTTACACAGTTGAGGGTATCCAAACTGCTGAAACCCTAAAAAGCAAATACCCCGAGATCGGCGTTCTTCTACTTTCCCAATACGTGGAAACGGAAAACGCGATGTTCCTGTTGAAAAATGGAGCCAAAGGATTGGGCTACTTGCTCAAGGAGCGGGTATCCGATGTTGACGAGTTCATCGACGCCCTGCATCGCGTGTCTTCGGGCGGCACAGCCATCGACCCGGACCTCGTCACACGTCTAATTGCGCGTCCACACAAAGGTCACGATCCAGGGGATGACCTCACGAGCCGGGAAAAGAGCGTCCTTGAACTCATGGCCGAAGGGCGAACTAACCAGGCCATAGGAAAGTCGCTCTTTCTAGGGGAGCGCACAGTAGAAGCCCATATTCGGAGTATTTTCCTTAAACTCGACTTGAGGCCCGAGCCGGAGGACCATAGACGGGTGCTGGCGGTTCTCACCTACCTCCGTGGTGTCGGAGCGCGACGCGAAGGCGAATAGTTGACCCCTGCCCCGGTCTCGGAAGCAGCATCAGGCAGCGATCTCTACCTCTGTAAAAGCATCATTACTTGTTTCCTGTGCCATTTCGGCTGCCTCCACCGGGGCCAGAAGGAGGGCCTGCTGGGTAGACGAAAGTGTGTGCGGGAACGATAGTGCCAGGTGTGCCAGATGCAGCGCCGCGACGACGTAATGTGTGCCCGAGATGCCGCCCAGAGACCGAGCTACGCTGGCTCTGATGCGATCGAGGCCCAAGGAATTCCCATAATTGGCAAGGGCCATTCGGGCGAGCATGTGCTGTGGGTGCCTCTGGACGCGCCTGTCCACCTCGGCCGCAGCCTCCAGTTGTCTTTTGGTCCAGTGACGGTCCAGGAATTGGGTGTGGTCCCCGCCATCCCTGCGTTGCCCTTGGCAGATGGTGCTCACTTCTACAGGTGTAGACAACATTGACGTGCTCCTTCGGACTGCTATGGGATGGCAAGGGAACTTCTTTGGCTGATCCGCGCCTTTCGCTAGGTCCATAGTGCCTTCAGACGTACGGGGTCAGGATCCGTGCCAGCACGCATTCTGGCCGCCGGACAAGGAGTGTCGCCCGTGTCGGCCGGGCCACGCTCGAATGGATGGCATGAGGACGACGTGTGACTGGAGGCAGATCGGATCCGCCATCCACGGGTTCTTTCTAACGAAGCCTTGACCTGAGCGCCGCGGTGAATTGGCCCGTCAAATGTAGCCCTGAAAGTGGTGAACAGGATGCTAGCCATTCACCTATGCACGGCACTAAGGGCCAAGAGGCGGTGTGAACCAACAGTGGTAGCACGGAAGCGAGGGCTTTATGTGCAATCGCAGACTGGATGTACCGGTTCCAGAGAAGAAGGATTTCGGTATTGAAGCTCAGCAAAAAGAGCAAACTATCCAAATAAAACGAAATTTCTGCCGCACGAACGTGGTCGGTAGCTCGTCGAACAACTTATTCAAACCATATTCTTAGGAGCAACATCGTGTTTGTCACAAAAGCTATGAAAACTCATCGAGTCCTGGGATCCAAGATCGCGCTGGTCTCTGCAGTATCGTTGAGCCTCGCCGCGGGTGCCGCGGCGGTGGCGGCGCCGGCACAGGCTGCGGGTACCGAGCGGCCGTCTATCTCATCACAGGCGTCGTCGTTATTCATCACAGGCCGCATCACGGCTGACAAGCCTTACGAAGCGGGATCTCCGGCAAGCGGGCCAAAATCTGTGGCTTATGCGGGCAGAGTGTTTATCCCGTCTCGCGGTTTGGTGCAGGTCAAGCAGGAACGGTGGGAACGAGATCAGTGGCCGGACAGGGACGACTATCTGGGAACATCGTATTTCAGCAAATATCTTCCATATGGCGGGACATTCACCTTTAAGGGCACGCACGTCCTGAAACGAACGGACTTCGGTTTTTGGGACAGGACGGAGGAGGTCTATCAAAAGGTGTCATACCGGGTGTACAAGAATGGCCACTGGTCTCCTTGGTCCAGCTCGGTATACAGCAGCACTGCAATCATCCTTCGATAAACGGCCGCGAGAAATAAAGTTTGATACAAGTGGCACCTTTCCTGCATTGAATAACATGTTGGAACGGACCTGCGGGGGGCAGGTCCGTTCCAACCTTGCACGCAATGGAGTCCGGTGGCACCAGTAGCCGCAGGTAGGGTCCAGGCATGGACAATAAGCCTTGCCTGGTCGCCCGGGCCGGGCGATAGCAGGGTCTCCTGCGGCGTTCACACATCTAACATGTTGCGGTTATCGGACCAAGGGCATGACATAGCACTCTCCGCGTATAACCCCAATACCGGCCGGTCAGCTTAACCAGGGCGTCCAGGACCTGGCACTTCTGGACTCGAATACCGGCTGGGTACGACCTTGCCAGCTGCTTCGCCACAGCCTTGCGACTGGGCACCGTCAATCTCATCCCCCATACGTAGGGGCCGCTCTGCACAGCCTGCAAAGCCTTAACCGGGAGACCTACCTCTGAGGCGCCGCATGCCCACGGAGGTTTCTTGTGAGTCACAGCGTCCTCCTCTGGCATCACTTGGTACGGGGGCGTAGCCTCAGTTGGACAATGAAGGCCGGAATCGGCCGGTGGATAACCGACCGACTTATGCCGGAGTACTCTCGCCACTGAAGAAATCCCTTGAAGGAGCCGGGATGGCTGGATGGAATGCTGATACGGCGGCCGGGCCTCTGGGTGTCGGTACGCTCACATTGGTGGAAGGCTCGTCCTTTTGCATTTCCGCGGCGAACGGCGATCTTCAGCCGGAGCATCCGCACGGGGTTTTCTTCGAAGACACCCGCATCCTGTCGCGATGGATTCTAACCGTTAATGGTGAGCCCTTGGAGCCGCTGGCTGCCAAGACAAAGGAGCCATACCGTGCCCTCATGGTCGGGCGCGTTCGCCGCTCCGATGGGTTCACCGACAGCCCGCTGATCGTCGAACGACTTCGCGAGATAGGTGCCGGAATTTCGGAGCAGATCACCGTCCGAAACTACTCACCTGCTCCTGCTGACTGCGTGGTTGCCCTCCAAGTCGAGGTCGACTTCGCGGATATTTTCGAGGTGAAGGAAGCTCACATCCAGCGGCGTTGGGAGAAGCTCCTCGAAGCAGCTGGCGAGTCCCTGACTATCCGGGGCTTCTGCCAAGACGTTCGGAAGGGCGTCGAGGTCCGTGCCCTCGGAGCAGACATCACACCGGAAGCCCTGAGCTATCGAGTGAACATACCGCCCTACGGGTATTGGACCACGGTCCTGACCGTGACACCCATCATGGAGGCGGCTGGCTCCCCAATAGTATTTGTCCATCCTAACGGGGACGGCGGTTGCCCCCAGGACCGGCGTCGGCAGGAATGGGTTTCCAAGATTCCGGTCCTACACATCGGTAACCACTCCCTCGAACGGACCCTCCGGCGCAGCTACGACGATCTGGGGGCACTTCGGATTGAGGATCCCGCCCATCCAGAGCGGAACGTGGTGGCTGCTGGCGCGCCATGGTTCATGGCGCTATTCGGCCGGGACTCCCTGTGGGCTTCCATCATGGCCCTGCCGGTAGACCCGTCTCTGGCTATCGGGACCATCCAGACGCTTGCCGACCGTCAAGGCAGCACGGTGAATCCGAGGACCGAGGAGGAGCCAGGAAAGATCCTGCACGAGGTCAGACTCGATGTCTCCAGCGGCTTGGCCTTGGGGGGAAAATCGGCCTACTACGGCAGCGTGGACGCCACGCCGCTGTTCGTGGCTCTACTAGGTGAAGTCAGCCGCTGGGGCTTCGCCGCAGAAACCATAGCCGCCTTGATGCCCCACGTGGACAGGGCGCTGGAATGGATCCGTAGCTATGGGGACAAGGACGGGGACGGTTTCGTAGAGTACAAGCGGCTCAACGACCAGGGACTGATCAACCAGGGCTGGAAGGATTCGTGGGACGGTATCAATTTCGCCGACGGCACCTTGGCCAAGCCGCCGATCGCGCTGTGCGAGGTCCAGGCCTACGTCTATAGCGCCTATCTTGCGCGCTCATGGCTTGCTTGCGATGCCGGCGACATGGATGTGGCCGTCAAGTACCGGGACCGTGCTGCACGGCTAAAGAGGCAGTTTAACGAAGCATTCTGGCTGCCTGACCGCGGTTACTATGCCATCGCCCTGGACGCGATGAAGAGACCCGTCGATGCCTGCGCTTCCAATATGGGCCACTGCCTGTTGTTCGGACTTATCGATGAGGACAAGGCGCCGCTGGTGGTTAAACGGCTGATGTCCCGTGAGATGTTTAGCGGCTGGGGCGTGCGGACTTTGGCAAGCAACATGGGGGCGTACAACCCTGCGAGCTACCATAATGGGTCGGTCTGGCCACACGACAATGCGATCATCGTGGCCGGGCTGCTGCGTTACGGCTTCAATGTGGAAGCGCAACGTATCGCCTCGGCCCTGTTGGAGGCCGCCGAGTATTCAGAGGGACGGTTGCCCGAATTATTCTGCGGCTTCAGCCGCGAGCAGTTCGACGAGCCCGTGCCCTATCCGACTGCGTGCTCGCCCCAGGCCTGGGCTGCCACCACGCCCATTATGCTCGTCAAAAGTTTGATGGGCTATTACGCGGATGTTGCTCTTGGCGGCCTTTGGATGAATCCTCTGCTCCCGGAATCCTACGGGGACGTACACATTTCCAACGCCCCCATGGCTAACGGTCGAATCACCATCGACGTCTCCGGCTCCACAGCTACCGTCCGGGGGCTGCCCGAGGGCATGGTGTTACAGCACGGATACCGCCCGTGGGCGGCTGACCTTGTGGAGCAGGCCAGAAGGCGCGAAAGGGCTTAACCGGATCGAGGGGCAGCTCTGCGTCGAATACGATCTCCGCTCCAGCCCAAACACGAGAAGGGATCTAAATGTCATACCAGATCCTGAGCCGGGATGAACATTTCCTAAGTGAGGGCAGACCTAGGCGCATTCTTGCACTTGACGGTGGCGGCTTGCGTGGCGTTTTGAGCCTGGGAATCTTGGAAAAAATTGAGGACCTGCTGCGGGAACGTCATGCTTGCGATGAGGGCTTCCGTCTTAGCCACTACTTCGACTTAATTGCCGGCACGTCAACTGGGGCGATCATCGCGGGCGCGCTTGCCCAAGGCAGGAGCGTCGGCGACATCACCGACAAGTATTTCAGTCTCGGGCGGCGGGTCTTTAAACGAAGTGCCTTCCGCCAGGTGCCATTGCGGGCCAGATACGACGAGCAGGCTCTGGTTTCCGAGCTAAAGGATCTCTTCGGTGTGGACACCACACTGGGCGGTCCGCAGCTGCTGACCGGACTGCTGGTGGTCATCAAACGGCTGGATAGCGGCAGCCCCTGGCCGGTGTCCAACAATCCGCGAGGCCGGTATTTTTCTACCGGCACCAACGGCAGAATGGGCAACGGAGAGTATCCTCTGTGGCAGGTTGTGCGGGCCTCCACGGCTGCGCCGTTCTATTTTCAACCAGAATCCATCACCATTAGCGGCGGTCCTAGCGGGACCCCTGTGACGGGCAGTTTCATTGATGGCGGCGTGAGCCCGTTTAACAACCCGGCCCTGCAGGCTCTAATGTATGCCACTTTGGAAGGCTACCGCGTGGGTTGGGCGACCGGCGCCGAGAAACTGCTGCTTGTATCGATCGGCACGGGAGCGGCTGATCCCGCCGTCGGTAAAGCAAGACTGGCCGCAAGCCATGCCGCACGGGCACTGATGTCAGTGTTGCAGGACTGTGCAGTGATGCAGGAGACAATGCTGCAGTGGATGTCCGCGAGCCCGACCGCGAGAACAATCGACCGGGAACTAGGGGACTTGGCCGGCGATCTTCTTAGCGGCGCCCCCCTGCTGAGTTACCTGCGCTACAACGTGGACCTGCGTCTGGAGGGCGTCCACGCCCTGGGCGGATCCCTTGCCGCCACGGATGCAATGTCTTCGCTCAGCGCCATGGACGTCCCGGGGAATATGGAAGTACTCCACCGGTTGGGTGGGCTGGCCGCGTCACGGGATGTGCGGGACACTGATTTCGGCACAGTATTCGACCTGCCTCCTGCCTGAAGGAAGGGATCGCTTTGAGTGAGCTCCGCCGTTATAGACGCCGGCCGGATCAGTATGTGGTCGCGGTGCCGTTGCGTTTAGATACCGACGGGTTCATCTACCGCAAGTGGGGCGCTAAACAGCAGTGCAAACCTGGGGACTGGCTGGTGGACGACGGCGGCGACATCCACACGGTCGATGCGGACGTCTTTACCGCGACCTACCGACAGATTCACAGGGGCGCGTACGTTAAATGCACGCCGGTTTGGGCCGAAGTTGCCCCGGAAGCCGGCAGCGTGCTGACCAAGGAAGGCCGCACCAGCTACAACAGGGGCGACGTCGTCGTGTTTAATAATGAAGACGGGACCGACGGCTACGCTATGACCGCCGAAAGATTCAATTCACGCTACGAACCGGACCAATAAGGGTTGCATGGCTGATTAGCCGGTCAGCAGAACAGCCACAGCAAAACGCGGGGTAGTGTCAGCTACAACTCATTTCCATGCATTCCGGGTTACTGAGCGATGAAGTGCCCAGGCCGCAAGCGCGAGGAATGCCAGGGCCTGGAGGCCCAGGAACCCTATGTCGATGAGCCACTGCTGGGCCGTTGGGTCGTACAGCTGGTCGGCCTCGGGTACGGGCGGCTTCTGGAGGCCCGTGGTCGCAGCTGTCGCGGCGTAGCCAAAGCGTGCAGGCAGCAGCCACGACACTTGTTCCAAGCCGGCACGTCCGGCTATTGTAAACAGCCCACCGCACAGGACAAGCTGCGCCATGATCAAGGCAACTAGTGCGGGCATGGTTTGTTCTGTCGACGTCGCAGCGGCAGAGACGACGAGGCCGGCTACGGTCATGGTGATGCCAACAGCCGCCACCGCTACCGCAACTTCGATGTGTCCGTTACCCAACACGAGGGCGTCGTCCGGACCGGGGAGTCCAAGAAGCGCGAGCACGGTGAAGACCGCGCACTGGCACGCGACCAGCACTCCGAGAACCAAGACTTTGCTGAGCAGGTATGCGCCAGGGGACAGGCCGACTGCCCGCTCTCGCCGGTAGATGGGCCGTTCTGCAACCAACTCCCGTACTGCGAGCGCCGTGCCCATGAGCGTGGCCCCGACGACGAGGACAATCAGCCGCTGCTGGATCTGGTTGAAATCGCCCTTGGCCTCGTTGACGGAGAGACCTGCCTGACCAGGAAAAGCATGTGCCATCAACGCCAGCAGCATCGGCATGCCAATGAGAAGAACGACGAAGAGCCGGTCCGCCGCAACGACGGCCGCGTTGCGGCGGGTCAGCGTCCACAGCTGGCGCAGGGGAGCCGCACGTGGCGGCGGGGGCGAGTCACCTGCCGGAAGCGAAACCGCTGCGGAAGTCGTACGCCCCAGGTAAGCGTCCCGGGCGGGCGAGCGCGCGTACCGGCCTGCCCACGTCTGGTCCTCCAACGACGCGAAGGCCGCGGGGTAGTTGTCCACGCCGAAGAATGGGAGCACCTCTGCAGGTGGTCCGAAAAACGCTACTCGTCCGCCTCGGGCGAGGACCAGCACGCGGTCGCACACGTCCAGGGCCAGGACGCTGTGGGTGACCACCAGCACGACGCGGCCGGCGTCGGCGAGTGAGCGCAGGCTGCCCATGACTTGCTTGTCGAGTCCGGGATCGAGCCCGGAGGTGGGTTCGTCCAGGAATAGCAGCTGGGGGGCGGTGAGCAACTCTAAAGCAATCGACGTCCGCTTGCGCTGCCCTCCGGACAGAGAGTCGATCCGCTGGTTCATTTGCTTTGTCAGGTCCACCTCTGCGACGACCTGGTCAACCCGCTCCTCCAGTTCCCTGGTGCTCGTGTCGGGTGGGAGGCGCAGTTGCGCCGCGAAATGCAGGGCGCGCCGGACCGTGAGCTGGCGGTGAAGGATGTCCTCCTGAGGCACGAGTCCCACCAGAAACCTGAGTTGTGCGTACTCCGCGTAGAGGTCACGACCGTTCCAAGTCACGCGTCCTCGGGTTGCTGGTTGCAGGCCGGTCAGTGCACCCAGAAGGGTAGATTTTCCTGCACCCGACGGCCCGATGACCGCTACGAGTGTGCCGGCCGGCACGGTCACGGCCACGTCGTCCAGTAGGTGGTCGCCCGCTTTCGTCGTGACTTCCAAGTGGCGGGCGCTAAAGACCGGACGCTGGGCTGAAGGTGCCGCAATGTCGGCGCCGTTCCAGACAAGCGTGCTTGAGCCTACCCCGATTTGGTCACCGGTGCGGAGTTCGGCTTCGCCACGGAGCCGCTCCCCATTCAGGAAGGTGCCGTTGAAGCTGCCTTCGTCGCGGAGGACTGTTGATTCCTGGATCGCCACTGTGGCGTGGCGCCGCGACACCAGTGGGTCGTCCACAACAATGTCAGACGATCGCGACCGCCCTATGGTGAGTACACGCTGTTTTGTGGGCTGCCGCCGCGGTTCGGCACGGAGGAGCAGCTCCGGTCCATCCAGCGCGCCAAGGCGCAGTCGCAGACCCTCTTGACGGAGCGGCACGGGCTGGTCCATGGCCTGCTCCCTCCCCACAATCCACGTGCCGTTTCGGCTGGTCTGATCGGCTACCCACCAACCGTCGTCGCTATGCCATATGCGCACGTGTCCGCGGCTTACACGTTCGTCATCGAGGCGTACATCGGCTTCAGGTCCTCTACCCACTTCGATGGCCCGTGCAGGCGGGAAGCTCCAGTCATGCCCATTCAGGCGGATGTGCAGCGAAGCTCCGCTCATGGATGGAGTTGTGCGGTCAGTCATGGCATTGCCTCACCTTGTTCGACGCAGGGAATCGGCGACCTTGTCGAAGACCGCGCTGTTCTTCTCGAAGAGCGACGTCGGCGCGAAGAACACGAGGAGTTGGCGCGGATCCGTCTCCAAGATGCAGACGCGCACCTGCAGGGTAACGGAGGACGAGAGGGGAAGCGTCCCTTCCATGACCTGTGCTTTAACCTCCCCGATTTTGGCGGGACCACGGTCTGTCAAGCGGGGGTCCTTGCCGGGAAGAAGTGCCTCGGCGACGCTGACGCGGGTAGCTGGGGATTGGCCACTGACCACAGCGGCCTGGTGGTAGATGGTCAGCCCTACGACGCTGGCGGGGTCCTGGCCTGCGATGCGGGCGACAACTGCAGGGGCGTCCGGCTCGTCAGCGAATAGCGCAGTGACGTCTGCGGGAGACAGAACGCTGACCGTACTATCACCCCCCATTCGGCTGCGGGGTGTCCAGCTTTTGGGGACTTCGAGCGTGTATGGGATGTCACTGGCGCGGAAGGTCACTCGCTCTTCAGCGGAGAGCAACTGTGGCAGTACCAGAGCAGCCGCGAGGATCAGGACGAGCACGGCGACCACGGATCCGAGCATCCAGGCGCGGCCCCGCTTCAGTGCCAGTGCGCGGTGCCTCGACCCGGTTGTCGTTCGACTGCGAGGGGAGGCTTCTCCCGTGGCTCGGGCTGTGCCGTCGTAGTCTGTGTCCGGCAGGAAGCCGGCAGGACTGGCAAGGGCCTCGGGCGGCGGCTGCGTCGGCGGACTTGGAACGGGGTCCATCATGCCGATGAGGGCGCCGCATGAGGCAGGCCGGTCGTCGCGTTTTTTTGCCATGCCAGCTTGGACGGCGACCCCGATGAGGGAGGGGAGCTCCGGCCGTTCCGCGCAAAGGAACGGCGGTTCCTCGGTCATGTGCGCCCACAGTTGGGCGGAGTCGTCGTCGTGCTCAAACGGTGGGTGGCCTGCTAGCAACGTGTATGCCACGCATGCCAAGGCGTAAACGTCTGCCCTGTTGTCAACGTCCTCGCCGCGTATCTGCTCGGGGGCGACGTAATCCAGCGTGCCAAGGAAGTGGCCCGCCGTCGTTACGCCCGTGGCAGAGGTAGCACGCTTTGTGAGCCCGAAGTCGGTTAGATAGACGTGCCGGTGGCCATAGGTGCGGTCGTCGGAAAGCAGGATATTGCCTGGTTTGATGTCCCGATGCACGAGCCCTGCCGCGTGTGCGGCGTCGAGGGCGGAAGCCGTGTCTGCGAGGATGCGCATAACTTCGGTCAGCGGAAGGGCGCCGCGGGTGTCCAGCTCCTCTTTGAGATCCGTGCCACGCACGTAGCGCATGGCAATGTATAGCAACCCGGACGATTCTCCGGCGCCGTAGATGGGAAGAATATTGGGGTGGTCTACGGAAGCTGCCAGCCTAGACTCGCGGACGAACCGTTGGCGGAACTTATCGTTTGCCGCGAGTTCTGGCGCTAGGAGCTTCAGGGCCACGGGGCGGTTGAGTTGGACGTCAAGTGCCCTGTACACAACACCCATGCCGCCGCGGGCGATCATTGACTCAATCCGGTAGCCAGCCAACTCCGTCCCTGGATCGAGGTAGTTGGGCGTCAAACCCATGGCTCAACCCATCCGTTGACCGCAACTGACACAAAATCGCCATTCCGGCTGGACCTGCCGGCCGCACCTGAAACAGAACGCGGCCACCTCACCGACGGCACCACCGACGGCACGAGGTGCAAGCGGGCCTGCAAAGCGGGTTTCGCCCGCGCCTGGCTGTGCGCTTGCGTGGGTGTTAGAGTCCGACCCCGGGGCCGGAGGTGTAGCGAAATGAGTGCGCGCCTGTGGCTGCGCGGGGCTGTGATGCTCTCCCGCGTCAGTTCGAACGGAGTGGGACCTACCCCGGCTGGCATGCCGATCATTGTCCCCTGCAGCTTTCGTCAACTCGGTCCGCTCTACGCTCGCTCGGGAGTGGTCTGAGGCCTGTGCCGCAGCCCTGAGGGCCCCGGAGGCCGGAGGATGAGAGGCCGCGGGTCGGCTGCCGCTGGCGGCAGAAGCAGTGGCCGACGCAGCTCTCCGCCGCACCAGCACCATGGCTCCCCCGATAACCGCTAGAAGCAGGGCGCCCAGGAGGACGGGAACGAGCGCCCCGGGCGACGAGGTTGCGGTGTCTTTGTCCCCCGCTGCCTGTGCTTGGCCTTTCGAGGCCTGTTTGGCCCCCAATGCCCGGGCTTCGGCGAGCCGGTTCGTTGCCAGGGCTGAGTCGAAGTAGGTCAAAGACTCCTCTAGCGCGCTTTCGGCTGACCCGCCCTGGTTGCCTGCCACCAGATGGTCGATGCCCCGGCGGAATACGGCGTCGAACCTCGAAGGCGAGGCTTGAAGGCCAGTCTTCACCAGCGCGGCCCGGATGGCGGCGGCAGGTACGAGAGTTGCGCCACCATCAGGTTGGCGCGAACCTGCGAGACCGAGGATCTGTCCGGTCGCCTGATCAACAACCGGACCACTCGCCACACCGGCGAGTAGTGGCGCGGCAAGGTTGGTCGCGGACTGAACGCGGGCAGCTCTCGCGTCCACCTTGGTGGGAAGCTCAACCGGAGCCACTTTCGGGGTCGGGCGCTGTGTGAAGCCCAGCAGCATGCCGTCGACTTTAGGTGCTGCGGCAGTCGAGGCGAGGGCGGCGGTTGGCGCAGCGCCACCCCCACTGATTCGAAGAAGCGCGACGTCGTTGGGCTTAGACGGCGTGTTGAGCAGCTCGGCGACGACGTCTCCGGGCTTGGACGTGTATGTGCGCACGTGGTACTGCGCCACGGTGAAGAGGACGCAGTGCGTCACCTGCTTATAGCAGTGTTGAAGGTGTGGTCCCCAGTGAGGGTCCGGCGTGGAGCCACGACGGGCGCGGTTCCCGTTGTTTCCGACAATCGGCACGTGCATTTTTGAGGCAAAGAGCTCATTTGCGGCGTATGCGGCGACGGTGTCCTTGTCGAGGGTGAGGCTCTCCCAAGTAGTCGCCACGATCCCGTCAGCAGAGAGCAGGATCCCGGTGGCGGACCGCAACGGCACGATCGACCGGCCCCGGGCCATTTCCACCTCCCCGCTGGAGTGGTCAATGTGCGCGATCTCCGCCACTGCTACGAGCTCGATCCGGACCAGGGCCGCCTTGGATCCCTCCATGCCGCTTTGCATAGTTGGCGTTGGCGATGGCGTTGACGATGGGGCGGGGCTACTGGCGCCGGTCAGGCCTGCCGCGATGACGACGGCAAGCAATACTTTGAGCAGCAAATCGAGCGAGTGCACGACAGGAAGTGGGAGCACGGTTTCTCTGTTCAAGTCCGCAGTTTCCATTGGCACGCGCCTCGTTCCATTGACGGTCAGGGTGACCCGGACCGTATGGTGAGACCACTAGATGAAACTATAGGGGTGAGGCTAGCACGCGCCGCAGTGCACCGGAAGATGCTGCGTGGACTCATGCGAAAGGTCCGCGTAGCGGGATACGTTGCCTCATTGGAAAAGGTCCGGGAAGAGGCAAGGCGCGGACATCCTTGAGGGGGACTGACGATAAGCCAGCGCAAGGCCGTCACGGTGATCAAGGCGCGGGCGTATGCCCGCGGGAGCCGGCTGGAGAAAGTGCGGATCCTTGATGAACTGGTGGAGCTGACGGGCTGGAACCGGGATTATGCGCGGCGCGCCTGCACCCCAGTGCGGGCGCGGGCGCTTCGGGCCCAGGGTTATTGAGGCTCTCGATCTGGTCGGGCATGAGGGCGGGGTGGCCTCGGGGCAGTTTTGCCTCACGCTGACCGTGACGGATATCGCGACGGAGTGGACCGTGAACCGGTCGGTGCCGAACAAGGCCCAGAAATGGGTGTTCGCGGCGCTGCAGTACGCACTGGGCCGGTTCCCGTTCCCGGTGTTGGGGATTGATTCGGACAACGGATCGGAGTTCATCAATGACTACCTGTTTTGCCTATTGCCATGCGCAGCAGATCGCGTTCACCCGGTCCCGGCCCGGGAACAAGAATGACGGGGCTCATGTGGAGCAGAAGAACTGGGCCAGGGTGACCTGCTACCGCAGCAGAAGCTGGTGTGCAAGGAACGCCACGGGGCAGAGCGGTGAAGAAACACGACGCCGCGCTCACGCCACATCAACGCGCCATCACAAACCCGGGACCCGGAAATGCCGCGTCATCGCCATGAACGCCCAGTCCAACGCCTCAAACCCGCAGCATTGTCCCAGCAGATCCTGGCCTCACCTGCGAATTGGAAACCCCACCCAAGCAAAAACCCGCCCCTGCGACAACTGATATATAGATCGGTTGTGTCAAGTGGCAGGGCGAAGCGGTCCCGGGCTGGTTGCCTGGGACCGCTTCGTTTGTTTGCTGCCAGGGACAGGCCGTGGTGTCAGTGGTTACCGTGTCGTTGGCGACGGCGCGGTCAGACTGATATGCGCGGGTTGGTTACCGCAGGACGAGTTTGTTCGGCTGGAGGTTACCGCTGGTCTAGGAATCACGGGCGCGGCCGTTAGGGCTGCTCATAGTTGGTTCGCGGGTTTACTCCACGCGCTGCAAGGTGAACCACGTGGACAGTCAGGGGGCGTCCTCGGCAGGTTTTCCGTGCCCCGGACGGGAACGGAATCTTTAGTTATGTGGATGTAGGTGTCTCGAGCTGTCCGGTGGCCAGGGACCAGCACCAGCCAGATAGTTCTCGGGCGATGGCGACGTTGGCGATGACCGGTCGTTTGCGGCGTTCGAGGTAACTCATCCAACGGTTGTGCAGGCGCCGGTTTCCGGCATGGCGGCGGGTTCTTGCCTCCGTGGTGGCTTCCTCCCAGCGGGAGCGCATCAGCCGTGAGGGGCTGTTGTATGGTCGACGGTGATGCCAGGCGGCCTCGACAAGAAGCCGGAGGGCGTGGGTGTTGCCTGTCTTGGTGATGGAGCCCAAGGATCGGGACGCGCCGGAGGAATGCTCAGTCGGTACCAGGCCCAGATAGGCGCCGATCCTGGAGCCAGTAAACCGGTCCCAGTCACCGATCTCCACAGCGAGGCCGAACGCGGTCAAGGTTGAAATGCCGCGCAGGCACTGCAGTGCCCTGACGACCGGGGTGTACTCACTGCCGTAGGCCATCGCGGTGATCGCCTCGTCAAGACGGTCGCGCCGGTCCGAAATCTCATGCAAGGCCTCCAGGGAGGACTCGTAGGTCAGTTGCCTTGCGGGGGCATCAAAATGTTGCCGGGCCAGCCAGAGGTCGTGGATACCGGTCCACGCTCTGCCGCCGGAATAGACGATTCCCTGCCGCAAAAGGAGTTTCGAGATCCGGTGCCGGGCACGCATCAGATCGCCCCTGAGGTCTTCCCGGGAGCGGACCAGATCCCGGGCCGCTTCCTGATCCGCAGAGGGGATCCGGACCGCGGTGATCTCGCCCAGCTTCAGCAGGCGAGCCAGATGCAGCGCATCTTTCGCATCGGTCTTCACCCTGTCTTCGGACGGGCGCTGAAGTTTGGACGGGAGCGACACGATCCAACCGAGAATTTCGGCATAATCCGGAGTCATGCGGTGCGGGGTTACTTCACCGGTCTGCGCGTCCAATGCGCAGGCAACGACCGTTCGGGCATGGACATCCAGGCCAACGCTTGTACGCTCGAACATAGCTGGAACCTCCAATTTTCAAATGTGGCTCTACCTGTCCGCCAAGTGTGGCAGGCAACCCACGTCTTGCTTTGAAAGGAGGTTCCAGCCCCGGGCACATCCTCCCCGAACCTTCTGATAGAGGCCATCAGCGCCGGGGAATACACGATCCGGAACGCCACCACCCCACACATGGCACGACACCCCCTGGCAGGCTGGCGGTCCGGATCGGGCCCGGCGAAAATGGACTCCAGAAGGTTCGGGGCTTCACGAGGGCCGGGTCCTCCTACCTCATATCGTCTAGGTCAACACCTGGTTCAACCCGCCCCCTAAACGGACCTTTTCATATGAGGCAACGAAGCAGCCTTCCGGCACCTATTGACGTGAGGTAACAGGGATGCCTTATTGTCTCAGCTTGTCCGGCTCGGTCAGGTGCATCCGGAACTCGGAGGATTTTCACAGTTCCCTTCTAGCGACCTGTAACCATGCACGAGATTAGGCATTAGCCATGTATCCATCCGCAGGAGCAGTTTAAGCCGGGCGTCTCCGCTCCCACTCATTGCCGTGAAATGGTCACGGGTGCAACATTGACGCCATGGGAAGAAGCTTTTCCCGGGTGGACGATGTGCTCGGACCCGAGCGGATTCACGGCGTGACCTATTACCTGTTGCCGCGGCTATTTGCGGTGATCCGAATCGTGGGCGCCCGTGGGCTCGTTACTGCGGTGTCGGATTTCAAGGCATTACCGAGCCGGCCTTCGAGCCGATGACGCCAAGGGCTTGCTCATCCGCCGAGAATAATCTTGAAGCGGGGGTGTTGATATGTCACGCGTATTCCTTAGTCATTCGAGTCGCGACACTCTTCAGGCTGTCGCGTTGAAGCGTTGGCTGGTCGAGCAGGACCTTAGCCTCGAAGGTGAGATCTTTTTGGATTTGGATCCTGTAACCGGGATCCAGCCCGGCGAGCGGTGGAAGGAAGCACTCAGGCGGTCTAATGCACGGTGTGAGGCAGTGATCTGCCTGCTCTCGCGAGACTGGGAAGCTTCGGCCGAATGCAGAACCGAGTTCCGCACGGCGGAGTCCCTCAACAAACTCATTCTGTGTGCCCGGCTGGAGCCCCTTACTGAAGGGGGTATCACTGGGGAATGGCAGCGATGCGACCTCTTCGGTGAGGGCTTAAGCACAAAGATTCCGGTTGATGGCATGGACCGTTTCGTCTCATTCCAGACAGAAGGCCTCCAGCGGTTATACAGGGGTCTTCGCAAGGCAGGGATCGGTGCTGAGCATTTTGTATGGCCTCCAACGAATGATCCGGACCGGGCACCTTACCGAGGCTGGCAACCGCTGGAGGAATGGGACGCGGCGGTGTTCTTTGGCCGCGACGGACAGATTGTCAGGGGCTTAGATGAGTTGCGTGGTATGCGCAGTTCCGGCATCGAGTCGCTGTTCATGATTTTGGGTCCTTCCGGCGCCGGGAAGTCGTCGTTCTTACGGGCAGGCCTATTGCCCCGGCTAAGACGGGACGACCGCCACTTTGCGGTGTTGGAGATCATGCGCCCCGAGCGCAATGCACTGACCGGGGAGCGTGGCTTCGCCCACTCACTCCATGCTCTTCGCAGCAGTCTGGGATTGGACCGACCAGTACTTGCGGAAATCAAGGATGCTTGCGTCGCCGTCGACTCGGAACCGCTCCTGCAGTGGTTGGAAGAGGCGAGATCGGCGGCAGCGTCCCGGCTGCCGGCGGACGTGCCAACGACGCCGAAACCAACGCTGGTTTTGCCGCTGGATCAGGCGGAGGAACTATTCAGTGTGGATGCGGGACCACAAGCAACCCAGTTCCTACGGCTCCTAGGCCGGCTACTACTCCGCACTCGGGACGGGGCCGCGCCCGCGCTGATTGTGGCGGGCACTATCCGGGCCGACCGGTACGAGATGATGCAGACTGCTCCAGAGTTGGCGGACCTAGGCAGTCGGGTATTTGATGAGCTGAAACCGATGCCCGTTGCCCAGTTCAAGGAGGTTATCCTCGGACCCGCCGCACGGTCCACGGCGGCAGGACGGCCCCTGCGGGTGCAGCCTGATCTAACTGAGCGGCTTCTGGCTGAGTCCGCCGAGGGCGCGGACACTCTGCCGCTGCTCTCATTGACCCTGGCCCGGTTGTACGCCGACTTCGAGGGCGCCGGTGAGCTGACCTTGGACGGATACGAGGCCATTGGCGGCATGAGCAGCGTAGTGCAGACCGAAATCGACGCCGTGCTCGCCCGTGACCCCACCGCGCGTGAGTCCCAGCTTGCGAACCTGCACTCGGCGTTTATTCCATGGCTGGCTACCATAAACCCCGACAATGATCAGCCAACGCGCAGGGTGGCACGTCTGGTGGATCTTCCGGCGCAGGCCCGTCCGCTGATTGACACGTTAGTGGCCAGGCGCTTGCTGATTGAAGATGTACGGGGCGGCGAGATCGTTGTTGAGGTGGCGCTGGAGAGTTTGCTGCGCCAGTGGAAGGAGTTGGCCCAGTGGCTGGCAACTGAACGGGAGGATTTGAAGGAAGCCGACAATCTTGAACGCGCCGCAGCGGCGTGGGAGAGCAGCGGTCGGGGCCACGCCTGGCTACTGGAGGGCGCCCGGCTGACCGGTGCAGAGTCGCTGGCCTCGAAGCCCGCCTTCAGGAACCGCCTAAAGAATGTGCGGAGTTTCCTGATCGCCTCCAGACGACGGGAGAACGATCGAATTGTCGCAGCGAAACAAGCCGAACTAAAGGCCGCGAGAGATAAGCAGGAAGCGGCAGAGAGGCAAGCGGCGGAACTGCGGAAAAGCGCCCGTGTGCTTAGAGCAGTGCTGGCGGTCGTGACCCTGATAGCAGCGGTTGCCATTTTCGGTTTCGTGCAAGCGTCGATGACAGCGGAAGAGGCAACTGCGGGAACCTGCCAGGCAACGTCAATGCTGCCGGCATCTGAGGTCCAGCCGATACTGCGCGGAGCCAGGTTTGGCGGCGGAATGCCCGGTGCGAAGCAAGTCCTTGCCTCGCACGTACTGACAGAACCCGTTCGCAACCCCATGACGAGGCAGACAGTACTGCCAGGAGCGCTGCTGCCAGATCGGAGCCCGCTGGCTGTATTGCGGGTATTCCTTGCGGCCTTCGGTTTCTGACTCATCCAGATCCGATACCTCTATGCTGCATTCCAGCAGTGGGACGCCGCTTCCGTGCTAGCACGGGTTGCAGAGGGCACTCAATTACCGAACGCGGCGGAGCTAGGTGGTCGGCGGCGTTGTCTAGGGCGTCGTTCGGCAGCACGATGGCGTCGGTCTTCGACCCGCCCATGGTCCCGGGGTGAGCTGGTCATGGCTACTCCAACTTGTTTCCACATGAGATGTTAGGAAAGAAGGAATGACGCATCGTCGCTTATCGATTTCTCAGCTCATGTTTTGTCTCGCCTGTCGATTGTCCATCCCGGCGCCGGCGCAACTCCAGTCCTGTCTATCGACTGTGGTTCTTTAGATCGAAACAGGAATGAGAAGAGAACCGGTGGCGTCTGTAAAGGTGCAAATTTCCCCTCAGGCGAGCAGCAAAGTGGGCAAAAAGAGGGAGTGCACAATGTGAACACCCTGGGCTTCGGATTCGGTTGTATCGGCGGTGGACTGGTTCGGATTGGGGATGTTGTCGGGGGAGAGGCGGTTTTTCAAGGGCTGGCGCCCGGTTCGAGTCCCACCTCGGGCACGTGTTTTCCCTGTTCAGGGGCTTGTGAGCCTCTGAGTGTGGACAATTGTGTTGTGAAGGGCCCCTCTGGGGGCCTTTTTCATTGGTGGCCGGCTGCCTCCTTGCTTGCCTCGCTGATCGACTGTTTATCGTTCTTTACCTGTTCATGGACTCTCCGGCCCTCTGCAACATGACGTGAGAAGCATCGGACTTCGGTTTCTTTTCTAGGTCGTTGGTAGTTCACCCGGTTCCTCCTCTTCTGCTCGGGGTGCTTTCCTCCTTCTTCATGGGGCCACGGGGGATGGGCGACATGACTTGTGCCCGATCTGAAGGGGATAGTTCCTGTTGGACGCCCACAAGCGGTCTGACTCGGATTACTGTGCCCAACGGGGAGCCAGCATCGTCGTACATGTAGCCCATGAAGCTCACCGCCTTTCTTCCCTGGCTCTCGAGGGTTTTTCCGTCGATACCTGCTCATGGTTACCTGCAGCGTCGACTACATGTCCCTGTGGTTTTACCGTGAAGTCCCGAAGTGAGGTACCTGCTGCCCGGCTGGTCTTTCATATCTGTTCATTGCCAGCCTGTTGGATGAGTGCATGACGGAATGGTGAGACGCCGAACGCCCCCCAGCCGATAAGAACCCTTATGTAGAGCTAGCTCAGGGAAGGGGCTACATGCGC
>NZ_JAGGPN010000017.1 GCF_018613795.1 Arthrobacter sp. ISL-65 | reverse complement strand
TAGAAGGATCCGTTCGCGCTGCCATCACGCCGCGAGCCCGGCCGGGGCCGTCGGTTCAGTCAGCGGTGCCCACGTGGCGGCCAGCTGCTTCGCGAGGTATTTGGCGTCCCGGCACACGCCGGGGAGGGTTTCCGAGGCTGCCGCGAAGAGGAGGTCCTTGCCCAGTAGGTACAGCCCGGGCTGTGCGTCCACGATCCCGCGGTGCTGCCGCTCCCGCCAGTCCGCGGGCAGGGCCGGGATGTCCAGCCACGGATAGTCGTCCGTGAAGCCGGTGCACCAGATGACGTTTGCCGCCGGAAGCCTCCGCCCGTCGTCGAGCACTATCTCGCCGTCCCGGACTCCGGAGGCCCGCGTCGCCAGGTGGACGCCGGCGGCGCGGAGGTCCGCGGTCTTGGTGCGGATCAGCGGCCTGCCCATGCCCGCCAGCTTGGGCAGCACCTTGCGCCCGACCGGCGTGTTGGTGTTCAGCACGTGCATCCCGGCGAACCGGACCACCGGGAGGACGAACCGGGCCGCAGTCCTGCCGTGCCGGAACGGCATCTCGGCACTGGGCTTGCCGGCCAGCCAGGTTTCGTGGGTGCGGCTGGTCTCCAGGGCGATCTCCGCGCCGGAGTTGCCCACGCCCACCACCAGCGCCGGGCCGGGCTGGAGCTGGGCCGGGCTCTTGTAGTGGTGGGAGTGGAGCTGTACGACGCCGGATGGCAGTTCCGCGGCAAAGCTCGGCGTCTTGGGCAGGTGGCAGGATCCGGTGGCGAGGACGACGTTCGCCGCCGTCCAGCGCTGCGCGCCGGCAGTGACCTGGAACCGCTGCCCGGCGTGGCTCACGCGGGTGACGGCCGTGTTGGGCCGGACCGGCAGGTGGAAGCGGGACGCGTAGTCCTCGAGGTAGGCCGCCTGCTCATCCTTGGTGGGGAAAGCGAGAGGATCGCCGGGGAAGTGCAGGCCGGGCAGGCCATCGTACTTGGCGGGGGTGAACAGGCGCAGTGAGTCCCAGCGGGTGCGCCACGCGTCGCCAACCCGTGTGCCGGCGTCGAGGATGACAAAGTCCCGGTGCTGCTGCGCCAGGTAGTAGCCCAGTGCCAGGCCGGCCTGTCCGGCGCCGATGATGACGGTGTCGACGGCGGCAGTGCTGGCGGCGCTGCTGGTGGCGCCGCCGGTGTCAGTTGCTGGGGTGGTATTCATGGTGGTTCCTCCTTGCTGATGCATGTGCGGTTGCGGGGTCATGAACGCTGCGGAAGCGCAGGAACCAGATGAGCAGCAGCGCGGACGCCGCGGCGTAGAAGCAGTGCAGCAGCCAGATCGGCCCCAGCGGGAGGCTGAAGACGTAGACGGAATGCACGGCGTTGGCCACGTTGCTCAGCGCGAGGTAGCCGAGGCTGTAGGAGTCAAGGTTCCGCGTGCGGAGGGCCTTGAGCAGCATGGGCAGGTAGCTCACCGCGAAGAGGCCGGTGGACACCATTCCTGCGAGCACTGAAACGTTCATGCCACTAAAGCTATTTTTCGCAGTGGCGCGGCGAATCGGGCGAATCACCCATTTCCGACCGCAACATTTGGCCCGCGGGAATGGGTGGTTTTATGCAGGGAATGAGATCAGGTGAGTCCGTGCCGGTAGGCGTACGCCGTGGCCGCGGCCCGGGAGCTCAGGCCCAGCTTGATGTAGATATTGCTGACGTGCCGGGCCACCGTTTTCTCGCTGATGAACAGCTCGGCGGCGATGTCCCGGTTGCTCATTCCGGCGGCGACCAGCCGCAGGACTTCCGTTTCGCGGGCGGTGAGCGGCCCTGCGGCGGGAATGTCGCCGTTGTCCGCGGAACCTGCGCGAGCGGCTGCCGGGGCGTCCGGCGAAGTGGGGGCCGACTGCTCAAGCCCCAACAGCGCCGGCGCGGCGCCCAGCTCGACAAATACTGCCCGTGCCGCCTCACGCTCCGTCCGGGCGGACTCCTCATCGCCGAGCGCGGCGCACAGGCTGGCCAGCAGGGCGCGGCAGCGGGCGGCTTCGAACGGTACGTCGAGGCTGAGCCAGCGGGACCAGGCACGGCGGAGCAGGGCCAGCGCGCCCTCGGCGTCGCCGTCGTGGAATAGCAGGGCGGCCCGGGATTGGTCGGCCAGGGCGTGCAGCATGGGCATGTCGATGGACGCGCAGAGCGAGGCCAGCTCCTCCATGGCGGCCCGTGCCGCCTCGGCGTCGCCGGCGGCGAGTTCGATCTCCACCCGGGCGGCGAGCATCCGGCGGCGGTACCCGGGGTCCACGCTGTTCATGGCCTGCCGCAGCAGGGTCTGTGCCTGGTCCGGCCTGCCCTGGGCCAGGCGGAGGAGCGCCAGCCCGGGCTGCGGCGGGAATCCGGTTTCAAGGGCATGAAGGTAGGCGGCCTCGGCGGCGTCGAAATGGCCGAGGAGCCGGTGGATTTCACCCTGCTCATAGAATCCGCCGTACATGGCCATCCGGTCGCCGCGGAAGGCGAGGTCCTGCGCTGTTTTGGCCGCATCGATCGCCTCGGACCAGGCACCGTGCAGCCGGTAGAGCTCGGCCCGGTGCATCTGGCACTGCCCGCTGAATGCCACCAGGTTCTGCTGCTCTTGGCACCACCGGTCCAGCGCGCGGGTCCACTCGTGGGCCCGGCGCAGGTCGAACGCCAGGTGGCAGGTCTCGATCACCGCACAGTAGATGATCCCGGCGGGGATAGGGGAGATCTCACCGACTGTGACGGCCACCATCGCCTCATCCAGCAGGGCCAGGCCGTCGTTGAGCCGGCCGAGCATGATCTGCGCCTGGCCGAGCCCCAGCACGCCGAGGGCCGCAGCATCCGCATCGCCGCGTTGCCGTCCGAGTTCGCCGGCGCGGGTAAAGGCTTCCGCGGCGGCTGTGCCGTCGCCCTGGTAGAGGGCGCCGAGCCCGGCGGGGACGAACAGCAGGCCCTCGGAGGGACAGGGTTCGGGCAGGTCCTCGACGATGCGGCGGGCCCGGGCAATCCAGCCGGTAGCACGGGCCGGTTCGCCCTGCATCATGAGATTGAGGCCTGTCCAGACGGCGCAGCGGGCGGCGGCGGCGTAGTCGCCGTCGGCGAGGTACTTCAGGTGCGCCCGCGCCAGGATGTCCACGCCGTCGGGCCCGCCGGTGAGGATGACGGAGGTGGCCAGCTGTTCCAGATCGCTGGCCGGCAGTTCAGTGTCACGCCCAGCAGAGGTGTACTGGCCGACGGCGTCCGGCCAGCGCCGCTCGGCGTAGGCTTCCCTGCCCTGTGCAAGTTCAGACATAGGAATCTCCCGTTCCCGATGGCGGGTCGGAGCCGGTGGGCGCTGCAGGAGCCGGTGCCGTCGGAGCCGGCGGGCGCTGCCGGAGGTGTGGGCGCGGCCCGTCATGTGCTTTTCAGGCTACCGCTGGGGTTCGGCGTGCGGAAGGTTCGGGGCACCAGCTCCGGTGCGGAGACCTCGTCACGTGCGACGGACAGTGCAGGCTGGCGGCATATTTTGCTTTTTTTCTAGATAATCGATTCTTAATACGATAGTGTTTTCTTAGTCACAGATCCGTGGGTAACGGCATCTGAAGGAGCCGTACAACGAGAAGGAGACAAGGATGTCTTGGGGATTGATCAGCGCCATGGGCCACGTAAGTATTCAGACAACGGACCTCAGGAGCTCCGTTTTTGACGCGACGCAGATCCTTGGACTTCGTGAAACGGAGCGGACCTCCGATGCCGTGTACCTCGCCGCCGGCAATGTCCACCACGAACTCGTTTACATTGAGTCCGACGTCAACGGCGTGGATGGCTTTGGCCTGGTAGCAGCGAATGGGGACGCGCTGCGCGAGATCCGCCGGCGTGTGGAGGACGAAAACTTCACGATCCTCAGCAACAAGCCCCGCGGTGTTGGTATCGACGACGGATTTTCGTTTATTGGGCCCGAGGGTTTCGTGTTCGAAATCTACGTGGGCATGCAGGAGGACGTAGCCCTTCAACAGTCCTTCGGTCCCGACCGCTACGGGCATGTGAACTTCCACCCCCGGAACGTCGGCGGCATGATGCGGTTCCTGCACAGGGTCCTGGACTTCCGCCTCTCGGACGTCATCGGCGACGACTTTGCCTATTTCATGCGGTGCAACCCGGATCACCACGGTATCGCCCTGGTCCGCGGGGAAGGAACCCTGCACCACCATGCGTGGCAGACACAGAGTATTGCTGATCTCGGCAAGCTTGGTGACCGGCTGAACAAACTGGGCCGGGACCTGATCTGGGGCCCGGTCCGTCACGGGGCCGGCCATAACATCGCCGCCTACTTCGTGGAGGCCTCGGGGGCCGTCGTCGAGCTTTATACGGACCTGGAACAGATTTACGATGACGCCCGTCCTCCGGTTGTCTGGGGCGAGGACGAGAACTGGTACAACATGTGGAGCGAATACCGCCCCCTGGATTTTCGCAAGTTCGGGCTCGCTCCAGTCGACCGCCGGTCCCTTAGCAGCCTCCACCGCTGAGGCGCTCCGAAGACTTAATTGTCCAGGTCCCGGACCCTCGGCGGCGCAAATTAAACACTTTCACCACGGTTATGCTTAATCCGTTGGTCTTCTACTGTGATCTGCGCCATGCTTGGAAGAGCGAATGAACGGGTCGCTTCGGGACGTGACCAACAACGCCGTCGGTCACCGAACTCTCACAGCTTTCGAAAAGAGATCATGTTGAACCCGAAAACCGCCCCGAGGGGAGGCCAGAAGCCGGTGGATCTGCCGTCGAGCAGGCAATCACCCGCGGCCGACTCACTGAACACCAAGGACATGCGCCGTATCCTGGGCTCCAGCCTCATTGGCAGCATCATCGAGTACTACGACTTCATCCTTTACGCCACGGCTGCATCCTTGGTGTTTGATCGCGTTTTCTTTGCGAACCTCGGCCCTGGTCTTTCCCTGTTTGCCTCCTTCGCAACGCTTGCGGCGGGATACGTCGCCCGGCCGCTGGGCGGCATTGTCTTCGGTCACTTCGGCGACCGCCTGGGCCGGAAGCAGATGCTGGTGCTGTCGATGCTCATGATGGGCGGCGCCACCGTCCTGATCGGGCTCCTGCCCACCACTGCACAGATAGGTGTTGCGGCGCCAATTGTGCTGGTCCTCCTGCGCATCATCCAAGGCATTGCCGTCGGCGGGGAGTGGGGCGGCGCCACGTTGATGGCGTTGGAGCATGCCCCTGCGAAAAAGCGCGGCCTCGCCGCAGCGTTCGCCAATGCCGGCGGGCCAGCCGGCGGGCTGCTGGCCACACTTGCGGTTTCCGCCGTTTCCGCCCTGACCGGCGACCAGTTCCTGGTCTGGGGCTGGCGGATACCGTTCCTGCTCAGCGCCGTGCTGATCCTAATCGGCATGATCATCCGCCTCAGGGTGGCCGAGACTCCCGTCTTCCAGAAGCTCGACGCCGAAGCCGCCAAAATCAAGCACCCGCCTTTGATGGAGGTGCTCCGCCACCATCCGCGGCTTGTCCTGGTCACCCTCGTGGCAACGCTGGGATTCTACGCCTGCCAGGGACTGCTGACCGTATGGGGCGTCTCCATGGCTGTGGGAAGCGGCGTGGACCGTTCCGGCGTCCTCAACTGGAAAGGCGTTGCCGCCGTGGTGACGGTGGCGGTCTGCTTCTATTCAGCACGCCTTAGTGACCGGATTGGGCGGCGCGCTGTCCTCGCCGGCGCTGGGGTGGCGGCCATCCTTCTGGCCTTTCCCCTGATCATGCTGCTGACCAACGGGACCCTGTGGGGCTTCGCGGTCGCAGTGGTGATTGGCAACGGGCTGGTCCAGGGGGCGCTCGCCGGACCCATCGGCGCTTACATCTCCGAACAGTTCCCCACCGGGGTCCGTTACACGGGGGCGTCCCTGTCCTACCAGGGAGCCTCCATGATCGGGGCGGGCTTTACCCCAATGATCGCCACAGGCCTGGTTCTCGCAGCCGGCGGCGGCGTATGGATGGTGGCAGCGTTCTGGATCGTCGTACTCGCAGCGGGTCTTGCAGCGGTGCGCCTGACGCGTGAGGGCTCACGCCTCAAGCTCGACGCAGTGTAAGCATTCCCGCACCCGCTCACCCGCAGCGGCGCCTACGCCCCTCTGCGGCTGTGCACCTCCAGCCTTATCGCCTTAGTCTTCAGACAACCACCATTGTCAGTTTTACTGACGTTATTGCACTGAAACTTCACCATTTACGTGTAAGAAGCCGACTGCCATGCTGGAGGCAGCGACGCGCTCCGAATGGCGCACATCACGAAAGGAACCAGGCGATGAAGCCTAAGAATCACATGGTGCTCACCACCTTCATGCTGCCGGCGGGGTACCACAAGGACAGTTGGCGGATGGAAGGAAGCCGGGCCGAAGAACTGGGCAACCTGGACTTCGTGGCAGACCTGACCGCCATGGCCGAGGCCGCAAAACTTGACGCCGTATTTTTCGGCGACATCGTCCACGCCAACACAGTCATGCGCGGCGACATCAAGATGAACGGGTTCTATGAACCGATGACCGTGCTTGCAGCGCTGGCCGCCAGGACAACGAACATCGGCCTGATCGGGACCATGTCTACCTCTTTCTCCGAGCCGTATAACCTTGCCCGGCAGCTATGCGGACTGGACCACATGTCCAACGGCAGGGCCGGCTGGAACATCGTTACGTCGTCGGACGGTTTCAGCAATTACGGTGTGGAAGACGTTCCCGACCCGGCTGTGCGTTACCGGCGGGCCGCCGAGTACGTGGACGTTGTGCAGCGCCTCTGGGACAGCTGGTCCGATGACGCCATCATCGTGGATAGGGCATCCGGCGAATACGTGGACCGGAGCAAGCTCAAAGCAATCCGGCACAAGGGGGAGTTCTTTGAAGTTGAGGGACCCATCAACATGCCACGATCGCCGCAGGGACGTCCTGTGCTGGTCCAGGCGGGATCCTCAGGCCCCGGCATGGACCTGGGTTCCTCCGTGGCCGACGGGATCTATACCGCACAGCCGTTCAAGGAACCGTCCATCGAGTTCTACACCAAGTTCAAGAACATGGTGGCTGAGAAGGGACGGAACCCCGACGACGTCAAAATCATTCCGGGCATCCTGCCGATACTCGGCGACACCGAGAAGGAAGCGCAGGAGCTCGCCAACGAGCTGGCCGGCTACGTGCACCTCGGGAACGGCCGTAAGCAGGTGGGTGCTGACCTCAAGATGGACCTTTCCGAGTTGGAGTTCGACGAGTCGATCCCGGCCGAGTGGTTCTCCGACGACCCCAAACTGGGCAGCCGCTACCAGATCTACCGCAAGAAGAGCGTGGACATGGGCATGACGCTGCGCGAGCTGATCGTGGACCTGGCCCGTTCCACAGGACACCAATGGATGGCCGGCACTCCCTCCCAGGTGGCTGACCGCATGGTCGACTGGTTCGAGTCGAAGGCCTGCGACGGGTTCAACCTCAATGCTCCCTTCAACCCGGGCGGTTTCAAGCTCATCTGCGACAAGCTGGTCCCTGAGCTCCAGGACCGCGGCTACTTCCGCTCCGAGTATGAGGGCACCACCCTGCGTGACAACCTCGGGCTCTCACGCCCGACGGCGTAGAAGTCCCGCTCCCCGGCGTAGAAGCCGTCGGACTAGTGCCGCTCAGCTAAGGAGCCGGGAGGACCAAACCGTTCGAGGGCGACATCCACCCACGCCTGGGCGCGGGCATTCAGCCGCATGCTCCGCGTCCAGGCCAGCGAAACGGTGGCCTGGGCGCGGGTGTGGACACGGGGCTCCGCAACGCGCTTGAGGACAACCTTCAACTCTTCATATGGCGCGTCCAGCATGGGTTGCTGGAAGAGCACAGCAACGCCACGGCCGCTCGCCACCAAGGACCGGACCGTGGCGTAGCTGCGTGAGCGGTGCCGGATGTCCGCAGTCAACCCGGCATCGCGGTACATGTCCAGGATGCGCGTGGAAATGGGCGGAGCGTCGAAGAAAATGAGTGGACTGGCCGCCACGTCCCTGAGCGAGACCACCTCCGCCTCGCGCAGGGGATGGTCTGCCGGCAGCAGGATGTAAGGCTCCACGGACAGCAGCGGGGCCGTCTTCAGGGCGGGGGAAATGTCCATGTCGTAGACGAAAGCGGCGTCGATGGAGCCATTGAGCAGGCGGTCCTGAAGATCCTCGTGGTAGCCCTCGATGAAGTCCACCTCCACATGCGGGCATTGGCCCGCAAAGTCTGCCAGCATCGGGGGAATGATGGTGGGTCCCAGGGGCATGAAGCAGCCGACGGTCAGCGGACCACGGATATCCGTCCTGTCCCTTTTGGAAAGTGATGCGATCTCGTCCGCGAGATCAAGCAATTGGCGCGCTTGACGAAACACCACGATGCCTGTCGACGTCAGGGTGAGCCCCTTTGACTTGCGCTTGATGCACAGTTGCGCCCCGACGATGCGCTCGAGTTCCGCGATGGACATGGAGATGGCCGACGGCGCCATGTGCAGACGCCGTGCGGCCTCGCTCATGGTTCCGGTTTCGGCCGCCACCACAAAGTGGAGGACCTGGCGCAGCGTGATCGAGGGGTTGAGCGTGATATTCACATTGTCAATTCTACTGACAACCATGAGCAGAAACCGACGATTTACTTGAGCAGTCCGGGTCGTCATGATGAAAGAAACGGCTCCGACGACGGCGCCACAGTTACCGCCGCTCCGGCGGCAACCCCTCCCGAAAGTGATGTGAACGTAAATGGACGCCCAAGCCAGATTCCTTGACGAGGCAGAAGCCATTGTCGGCGCCGACAATGTTGTCCGTGCCACGCCCAAAGAGGGTTATATCGATCCCTACCCGCTGAACCCCGGACGCGCCAAGTGGCCGGGTGTGCGTCCCGGGGACGTGGCGGAGGTCCAGGCCATCGTCCGGCTCGCCAACCGCACCGGCGTTCCGCTGTGGTCCTTCTCCCAGGGCAAGAACCTGGGCTACGGGGGACCGGAACCGCGCACGCGGGGCATGGTGGCGCTCGACCTGAGCCGCCTCAACAAGATCCTCGAGGTGAACGACCACCTTAACTACGCCGTCATCGAGCCCGGCGTCACTTTCTTTGACCTTTTCGAACACATCCAGGAAAAGGGGTTGAAGCTGTGGATGTCCGTTCCCGCCCTCGGGTGGGGGTCGATCCTTGGCAATGCGCTGGACCGCGGCTACGGCATGACGCCGATGGGGGACCATGTGCAGTCCATTTGCGGCATGGAGGTGGTCCTGCCGGACGGTGAGCTGGTGCGTACAGGAATGTGGGCCATGGAGGGAACCGAACTCGGGCCCATCTTCAAAGGCGGCTTCGGCCCCACCCTGGACGGTATCTTCACCCAGTCCAATCTCGGCATAGTCACCAAGATCGGCCTATGGCTGATGCCGTGGCCGGACGTGTACATCAACGGTGACGTTGTGGTGGAGCGCGAGGAGGACATGCCCAAGCTGGTGGACATCCTGACCCAGCTCCGGCGCGAGGACGTCATCCAGAATAACGCCCTCTGCGGCAACGTCGTTCGGGCGGCCACCATGAACGGGCCGCGATCGCGCTGGTATCAGGGGGAGGGGTCCATTCCGGATGACCGCGTGGAAGAAATGCGCCAGGAGATGGGGATCGGCCAGTGGAACGCCAAGTTCGCGATCTACGGCGACAAAGGGCTCGCCCAGCGCAGGCTTGAGATCATCCGGGAGCGCTTCGCGGGGCTTGAAGGGTTCACGGTCAAAGCCCGGCTCTATGAGGGTGCTGAAGGCGTGCAGGTCGCTTATGACGACATTGCCGACATGGACCGCACCCAGATGGCCGGAGTGCCCACACTCAAGCCGCTGTCAACGGTGGCATGGGCGGCGGAAAACGGTGGGCACATTGACGCAGCCCCCATCATTCCCGCGCGCGGGGAGGAAGTGTGGGCGTTCTACCGGGAAGCCAAAGAACTGTACCGCCGGTTCGGTTTCGACCTGTACATCGGCTATCACCTTTACCCGCGCCACATGGTGCACGTGACCATGATTTTCTTCGAAAACGACAACCAGGAGCAGCTGGCACGCGCACGGGCGCTCTATTCGGCGTTGCTGGCGGCTGCCCGCAGCCATGGCTACGCACCCTACCGCAGCCATGTCGACTACATGGACGTCATCGCCGACGGCTTCGACTACAACAACAACGCTATCCGCCGGCTCCAGGAGACCCTGAAGGACGCGCTGGATCCCAAAGGCATCCTGTCGCCCGGAAAACAGGGCGTCTGGCCCCGGCGTTACCGCGAAGTCGGCGCGGAGGCGGACGCTTCCGGTGCACGGAACGCATCCACTGAACGCGCCGACGCCGGCGCAGCCAGGCTGTAGGCCGTTGCGCTGCCGTCGGCGCTGCGTCCGCTCAGTTCGGAACGCCGGTGCCCAATTATGTTTTCTGTGACCCTTGCCACAACATAGACTTAGGGATATATTTTAAAGACATTATGCATTCTTGCCAAGCGAGTCAGCTGATAACTCCATGAGTGGCCAGCCCTAAGACGCAGCAAGCCCATCAGCAAGCCAATACCCAGCAACACAGTGGCGCACCCCCAACGCGGCCAGAGTTACCGGCCCCTGCGCCACTACTCAAAGAGGAGATTCTGGATGGAAAAGCCCACGTTTTACACCCGCTTCACGCAAGCCCTGGTGCCGGCTGTTGCCGGACTCGCCTTGCTCTCGCTGGCGGCCTGCGGGTCGCCCAGCGAGGCGGCCGCCGGCGGCGAGTCCGGGGGCAAGTCCGCCATCAAGGTGGTGGTGGCCCCCATCCACTTCGAAACGGCCTACGTCGCTGAAGAGCAGGGCTACTTCAAGGAAGCCGGCCTGGCCGTTGAGATTGTCCCCGGCGCGGATCCCTCCGCGAACCTGGCGCAAACCGTCAGCGGGCAGGCGGACATCACCACGGCGTCATGGGGTGTCATGACCAGCGCTACCGCCAAGGGAATGCCGGTCAGGGTAATCTCCGGAAACGGCGTGGTCGACCCGAAAGCGGATAACTCCGGCATTGTCATTCCCAAGAACAGCCCCATCAAGACGGTGGCTGACCTGAAGGGCAAGAATGTTGCCGTCAACGGCGTAAACACCGGCGGAGACATTCCGATGCTCCAGGCCGCAATGGCGGCAGGGATCGAACCGAAATCCATTACGGAAATCGCCGTGCCGTACGCCGGGATGCAGGCCGCCCTCGAGCGGGGAACGGTGGATGCAGCGTTCGTGGCGGACAGCTACTACCACCAGCTCGTCGATGCAGGGTTCAAAAGCATCGCCAGCCCGGTCCGCGAATTCCAGGGCAACATGCCAGTCACAGTGTGGGCCGCAACAGAGCCGTGGCTCAAGAGCAACCCCGGCACCGCCAAGAAGTTCAACGAGGCCATGGAAAAGGCTTCCAAGTTCTACTCGGACCCGGCGAACTCTGCCTCCGTGGTTGCCATCTCGGCGCGCATCAAGCAGGTCGATACCGCCAAGATCAACCCCAAGGCCTATGTTCCGGTCAACACCGCCATCAACCTCGCTTCAGGACAGGCGGGCATTGACGCCATGGAGAAGCTTGGATTCGTCAAAGACCCGCTGACGGCGGAGGGCATGCTCTGGAGCGGCGCGCCCCGCTTTGCGAAATAGCAGCCGGGCCGGCCAAGAGACGCTGACTGAAAGACGAAGATGAAGACACAAATACGAGCGTTCGATGTGGGGCTGACCAGCCAGCGGCTGTTGGCCGTCGCCGCACTCCTGGCGGTGTGGCAGCTGGTTATCTGGAGCGGATCGCTGCCCTCCATGACTCCCGGGGTGCCGGCAATAGTCACGGCCATTGCCAATGCGTTCACCTCCGCGCTTTTCTGGACATCACTGGCGCAGACAATGACAGCCGCCGTCACCGGCTGGGTGATTGCGGTGACTGCCGGTACTGTGCTGGGCCTGGTCATTGGCTCCGTCCCCATGCTGGACCGCTCCACATCCATCCTCATTGACTTCGGCCGGTCCTTCCCGGTCCTGGCTCTGATGCCGGTTGTCATCATGCTGTTGGGAGCCACCGCACAGATGGAAATCTTCGTCGTCTCGCTTTCCTGCCTCTGGCCGGTACTGGTGCAGACGATCTATGGAGCGCGGCGGATGGACGCATCGGTCGTGGACACCGCGCGGACCTTCCAGATTCCCAGGCTGCTCTGGTTCCGCCGGATCCTGCTCCCGAGCGCCACTCCGTTCATCTCCACGGGCATCCGGATCTCCGCCTCGATCGCCATTCTGGTGTCGGTGGGTGTCGAAGTGCTCAGCCAAACGCCGGGCATCGGACGGCAGATCACCCTGGCCCAGCAGGCGCAGCGATGGGACCAGGCCTTCGCCTACCTCTTCTTCGCCGGCCTGGTGGGCTGGGGCATCGCAGGCCTCCTGAACCTGGCTGAAGGCAAGATCCTCAAGTGGAACAGGCAAGCCAATGACTGAGACAGCACTCCGAACACCCCCGAAGCCCGGTCCGGGCACGGTTTCGACGAAAAACGCGAGCGTACGGCAGGCCGGCGGCACGTTCCGCGAACGCAGCCGCTTCGCCAAGGCACTCCTGAACGTCCTGCAGAGGACCTGGCTGATCGCCCTCGTCTTCGCCATCTGGTGGACCGCGTCGGCCAACAGCACCAACATTTTCATTCCGTCCCTTGAGGACATTCTGCTCAGCCTGCGACGGGACCTCTCCAACGGAGTCATCGGGTCCGGAGCAAGCTACAGCCTGACCAACCTGGGCGCGGGACTTCTGCTGGCGGTGGTGGTCGGCATCGCCGGCGGGCTGGTTCTCGGGGAAACCCGGCGGCTACGGGAAATCGTTGACCCTGTCATCCACTTCTTCCGTTCGGTGCCGCAGGCCGCGCTGGTGCCATTGATCATCGGCGCATTCGGCATCGGGCAGGGCCCCAAGATCTACACCATCGCTTTCGCCTGCATGTGGCCGGTGCTGCTGAACACGATCGACGGCGTCCTGGGCGTGGAGCCCACCATCCGGAAGTTTTCCAAGGTCTACCGCATCCCGGCGGGGCTGCATTTCCGCCGGGTGGTTCTGCCGGCCGCACTTCCGCAGATCGTTGCCGGCATCCGCGTAGCCCTGCCCATCGGCATCACCGTCATGGTGGTCAGCGAACTGTTTGCCGCCAACAAGGGCCTCGGCTTCTACATCCTCAATTCATCCGCCACCTTCCAGGTGCCCGAAACCTGGGCCGGCGCGCTGCTGGTTGGCGTCATCGGCTACATCCTCTCGCTTCTGTTTATCGTCTTCGAACGAAGGATCCTGAGCTGGTACTTCAAGTCAGGCGCCAAATGACGCCCACGATTCAACATCCGAAAGAAGGAGCCACCATGGCCGTTCAGGCAGCACCCGAGCAGGAACAGGTAGCGACGGCGCCACTGCTCCAGGTCCAAGGACTGACAATGAGTTACGGCTTTGGTGACGCCGAAAACAAGATCCTCAACAACCTCAACCTGGAGGTGAACGACGGCGAGTTCGTTTCGATCGTAGGGCCCTCCGGCGTCGGCAAAACAACATTGCTACGGGTCCTGTCGGGTCTGATCAGGCCCAAGAGCGGCACGGTAAGCGTGGGCGGGGAGGCCATCAGCGGCCCGCACCGGGACCTCGCCGTGGTGTTCCAGGACTACAGCCGGTCGCTGATGCCGTGGATGACCACCCTTGAAAACGTCGCGTTCCCGCTCCAGGGGCGCGGAGTCGGAAAGAAGGAGAGAAACGAAGCGGCGGCGAAGAACCTGGCGGCCGTGGGACTGGGCGGGCAGGGCCACAAATATCCCTGGGAGATGTCCGGCGGCATGCAGCAGCGCGTGGCGATCGCCAGGGCGCTGGCCTACAACGCCAAAGTCCTGCTCATGGACGAGCCCTTTGCCTCCGTGGACGCCCAGACCAGGTTTGACCTCGAGGACCTGGTGATCGATCTTCAGTCCAACCTGGGCGTGACCATCATCCTGGTGACCCACGACATCGATGAGGCCCTGTACCTCGCAGACAAGGTCATCGTGCTCGCCGAAAAACCGGCCACCGTGGTGGACGTGATTGAGACAGGTTTTGGTGATCACCGGGACCAGGTGGAAACCAAGGCCGATCCGCGCTTCGCAGAGGCGCGGGCGCGCATTCTGCACCGCCTCCGCAGCCACTGACCTGCGCCGATACGCCGGTTCCGCCCGTACGGTTGCACAAATACGGTTACACAAAGAAGCCCTCCGGGAACCTCATTGAGGTTCCCGGAGGGCTTCTTTGTTTGGCAATCAGACCTTGGCAGGCGCATTTCCGTGCTGCGCAGTGCCGTCGTCAATGCCGGACTTGAGGATGGCGTTGAGCGTTATCTCGTAGTGTTCCCGGATCAGGCGCGAGGCGGCCTTCGCATCCCGCTGCAAGGCAGCGTTCAGGATGTCCCGGTGCTCCCGGGCGATGTCCCGCTTTGTGTACCGGGTGGCGTTGCCGGCCCAGCGGCCGTACAGCTGGGAGAGATCGGACAGGGTTGAGCAAAGATCGATCAGGACAGGCACGCCGCAAGCCTCCAGGAGCTTGGCATGGAACACCTGGTGGGCGTGGTTCCAGGCCTCGGTCAGCTGGGCGTCGGACGCGTCCCGGTAAGGGGTCCGCTCCAGGGTGTGGTGGGCAGCGATGAGCTCTGATTCCCACGCGAGGTCGCCGCGCTCAATGGCCAGACCGATTCCGAATTCCTCGGACCTGCAGCGAAGCTCGTTGATGTCCTTGAGTTCCGCCAGCGAGAGTGTGGGCACGAAGAAGCCCCGGTTTGGCTTCAGGAGCACCAGGCGGTCGCCCACCAGCCGGGTGAGGGCCTCGCGGATCACCGTGCTGCTGGTTTGGTAGTGCTTCGAAAGTGCCGCAAGCTGCAGCTTCTCTCCGGGAGCCCACCGGCCCGACAGGATGTCATCCCGCATGGAGTCCCGGATGTGCTTGCTCAGCGTCTCAGAATCGGTACTTTTCGCCATATGCATAATGCTACCCTTCGCCAGAGAATATTTTCTTGATTGACTTATGCAAACTGGATACTAGAATGGAGTAAGCCAGCAAGAGAGACCCGGATCACGTCGGTCCTCTGCAGATCCCGCAATCACAAGGAGAACCGCCTTGACCAACTCCAGCACCGAAGCAGTCCAGGCCCCAGGGGAGGCATTGGTGGACGACCTCTATTGGCGCGAGAAGTACGAGGCCATCACTGAAGACGACGCGTTCCTCCACAATGTGGTGGAGCGCTCGGACCTTCCGGCCCTCATGGTCGCCCTGGCCGCCGTTACCCAGGACTTCTCGCTACTCCGCGAAGACCTTCGCCCGCCGCAGCACCCCGCTGACATTACGGGCCTGCCCCACGGCGGCATGGACCCTGAACAGCAGGAACAGGCGCGGGGGCTGGCATTCGCGGCACTGAAACGCGTTCGGGATGAGAACCTGACCGGCGTGGGGACACTCACCGAGGCACAGGCGCAGGACGTTCTCACGTGGATCACGAACGCTGCCAACCCCGAGTACCATCCCATGCTCATGCATGACATGGCCCTGGTGGAGGGCCAGGGTGGCAAGCCGAAGTGGAACTTCCGGGACATCGCCGTGGGGCGGGACTTCAGCGTCGCCGTCATCGGCTCGGGCGTCTCCGGCATGGCGGCGGCTTACCGCCTGAAGCAGGCCGGCGTGCCCTACACGGTGTTCGAGAAGGGCCATACCGTGGGCGGCACCTGGTGGAAGAACACTTACCCCGGCGTGCGGCTGGACACTCCCAACTATGCCTACAGCTTCTCCTTCGCCCAGCGGGATGACTGGCCCCAGCAGTTCTCCCAGGGGCCCGAAATTTACGAATACACCCGCCAGGTGGCTGAACGCGGCGGCATCCTGGAAAACATCGAATTCAACACCGAAGTGACCTCCGCGGACTATGACGAAGCCACAGGCCTGTGGAACGTTGACACGATCGACGCCGGCGGCCGCCCGGTCACCCGCCGGTTCAATGCCGTGATTACCGCCGTCGGGCAGCTTGACCGGCCGAAGTACCCTGACGTTGCCGGCCGTGAATCCTTTGCCGGCATCCAGATGCACTCGGCGGAATGGGACAACGGCGTGGACGTGACGGGCAAACGGGTCGCCGTGATCGGAACCGGTGCCAGCGCCTACCAGATTGTTCCGGCCATCGTGGACCAGGTGTCCGCGCTGACGGTATTCCAGCGCAGCTCGCCGTGGATGCTCCCCACCAAGGGCTACTACGACGACATGCCGGATTCGGTCCAGTGGCTGGTCCGCAAGCTCCCGCACTACGGGCAGTGGCTGCGGTTCTGGCAGCACTGGCTGGGAGTGGAGGGCCGCCAGCACACTGCCGTTGCCGAGCCGGGCTGGAACAAGCCAGGCAGCGTCTCTGCCGTGAACGAGAAAGTGCGTCGCGAGCTGACGGAACTGCTGGCCAGGCAGTACCAGGATCGCCCCGATCTGTTGGCCAAGGTCACGCCCAACTACATCGTTGGCGGCAAGCGCATGCTCCGGGACAACGGTGTGTGGGCGGAATCGCTCAAGAAACCGCAGACCACGCTGGTCACGGAGGGCCTGGAGCGCATGGTGCCCGAGGGCATCGTCACCAAGGACGGCGTGCTCCACGAGGTGGACATCATCGTCTACGCCACAGGTTTCCAGGCGTCTGAATTCCTCGAGCCGCTCCAAATCACCGGCCGCCAGGGCACGGACCTGCACGAATACTGGGGCGGCGATGCCAAGGCCTTCGCCGGCATCACGGTTCCCAATTTCCCCAACCTGTTCATGGTCACGGGCCCCAACACCGGCCATGTGGTCAACGGCAGCCTGTACTCCATGATCGAATACGGCGTCGAATACATCCTCGAGGCCATCCGGATCATCCTGGAAAACGACCTGAAGAGCCTTGACCTCAAGCAGGAGGTGCTGGACGGGTTCATCGAAAAGCTGGACGCCGCCAGCGCCACCAAGGCCTGGGGCCATCCCTCGGTGCAGACCTGGTACAAGAACAGGTTCGGCCGCGTCTCGCAGATCTGGCCGTACCCGGTGGTGGACTTTTGGAAGATCACGCGCACCGTGAACCTCGACGACTACCACCAGCTGGCATGAGCGCCAACGTCATCGCCGGCCCGCAGGTCTTCTCCACCGGAAGCCTGGAGTATTCCGGAAAAGCGGTCGACGGCGTCGTCCACGTTCCCGGAGTCCGCTACGGTGAGCGGCTGGATGCCGCAGACAGGTTCTCGCCGCTGCGCGATCCCTCACCCGGGCGCGCGCAGGCAGGTTCCACAGTGTTCCCGCAGTCACCCGGATCCTTGGACTGGCTGATGGGCCCGGCGCTGTCCAGCCTGGAACAGGACGAGGACTCCTTCCTGCTGGACATCTGGACACCCGAGGGCGCCCTGGACCTGCCGGTCCTCGTTTTCCTCCCCGGCGGAGCCTTCATCAGCGGCGCCGGGAACGTCGGCTGGTACGACGGCGCCCGGCTCGCCGCCGAGGGCAACGCCGTGGTGGTCACCGTCAGCTACCGGCTCGGCGCGCTGGCGCTGCTGGGTGGATCCGGAGTGCCGCTTAACCTCGGCGTGCAGGACATCCTTCAGGCGCTCACGTGGATTTCGGCAAACATCTCCGCATTCGGCGGAGACCCCGCGGCCGTCACTCTCGCCGGCCATTCGGCAGGGGCCTGGTACGCCTACGTGCTGAGCCTTGCCCCGGCTGCCAAGGGACTGTTTTGCCGGACAGCGCTGTTCAGCCTGCCCTGGCAGCCCCCGCTAAGCCCCGCCGCCTATGCGGAGCGCCGTGAACTGTTCAACGGTTTCCTTAAAGACGCGCTCGACGGCGGGACACCCGACGGCGCCCTCGACGGCGGGTCACTGGCTACCGCGCCCGTTCCGGCCATCCTTGAAGCCCAGGCAGCAGTCGGCAAGGCGTATGCGGGACGGGGCCTTGGGCTGGTGCCGGCGGCGGATGGCGGGCTGGTGCCAGATTGGGCCATGGACTTCCGGCGTGCTGCCTCGTCCTTGCATGTGGAATCTTTGCTGCTGAGCAGTACGGACAACGAGGCCGCCGCCTTCCTGCACCCTGTGCCGGTGGCTGCCGTGAGCCCGGAGCAGGTGGCGGGTTTCGTGGCTGGCCACTTCGAGGAAGCCCCCGAAGTCCTGGACTTCCTGGACTCCCGGATCCCCGATGCAACGCCGCACGCAAAGCTCGTGGAGGCCATGAGCTTGCACCAGTTCCGCCTTGCCGCGACTGAACTTGCCGGCCGGGCGAATGCGGCCGGTGTGGAAGCCACGCTGCTCCGGTTCTCGGTTCCCAGCAAGCTTGACGGGGTTGGCAGTCCGCACTGCTTTGAACTGCCGTTCCTCTTTGGAAACAGGGAGGACTGGCGGGACGCTCCGATGCTCCGCGGCTTTCCGGAGGACAGCTTTGAGGCGGTCTCCGGCCAGCTGCGGTCGCTGCTTCTCAGCTTTGTGGCCAACGGCCGCCCACGTTCCGCAGATGGGGAACCACTGGACCGGTTCACTGCGGACCATCCGCAGCTGCATGCCCTGGCCGCCGATGGAGTAGTGGCCGGCACCATCGAACCGGAACTCCGCGCGCGGCGTTAGGCGCAAGCATCCCCGCAGGCAGCCGTACCGGCCAAACCATTGTCAAAGTTCGCCAAGTTATATAAAATCGAACAAGAATATATTTTTACTTCAAAATGTAGCGGACCGGCCAAGCGCTGGATCAGGCTGAGAAGGAGATCACAGTGACTGCACGCACCGGAGCAGAGTACAAGCGGGGCCTGGACGACGGCCGCGAGGTGTGGCTGGGATCGGAGCGTATCTCCGTCCTAGAACACCCGGCCTTCAAGGGTTCCGTCGAAGGCATGGCCGGCTACTTCGACTACCAGCACAAGTACGCGGCGGACTGCCTGACCACCCATCCGGAGACCGGCGAGGCCATGAACGTGAGCCACTCGCTTCCCAGGAACGAGGAAGACATCGCCCGCCGCCACCGCGCCTTCGACCGCCTGGCCCGGTACTCCAACGGCATGCTGGGCCGTACGCCGGACTACGTCAATGTGGTCCTGGCAGGGCACGTGTCCCGCAAGGACATCTTCGACCGCTCCGGGGACCCGGTGTACCACCAGAGGCTGGTGGCATACCAGCGCGAAGTGATCGAAAAGGATCTCGCGTTGACCCATACCATCGTGCACGCCGCGATCGACAAGAACGTCGGGGAGCTGCAGGGCATGAACGAGGAACTCACCCTGCGCGTGGTGGGGCGGACCGAGCAGGGCCTGATCGTCAAGGGCGCGAAGATGCTCGCCACCCTCGGTCCGATCGCCGACGAGCTGTATGTCTACCCCGCAGTGCCCATCCAGAAGGGGTACGAGGAATACGCCATTTCCTTTGCCATTCCGGTGGCCACCCCGGGCGTCGTTGCCATTTGCAGGGACCACTACGGCGTGGACGCCGATGTTGCGGACAAGCCGTTCTCCGCCCGCTTCGACGAACAGGACGCCGTCATCATCTTTGACGACGTGCTGGTGCCGTGGGACCGCGTGTTCATCGACGGCAACCTGGACATCTACAACTCCATCAACGCCGGCACCGCTTCCGGCAACACCCAGCAGCAGACGGCCATCCGCGCCGCCGTGAAGCTGGAGTTCGCCTACGACCTGTGCACGCAGATCGCCAAGGTGACCGGCACCGAGAACAAGCCCGACGTCGGCGCCATGCTCGGTGAAATCTACACCTACCTGCGCCTCACCCGCGCGGCCATCCACTCCGCGGAACTGCGGGCCTCGGACTGGGGCGGCGGAGCGTTCTTCTGCCACGACGACATCAGCTCCCTGCGGGCCATCATGCCCGGCTGGATGATCCGGATCAACGAAATCATCAAGTCCATGGGCTCGCACAATCTGCTGGCAACCCCCACGGGCGGTGCCTTCAACGATCCGCGCCTGGGCCCGCTGCTGAAGAAGTACCTGCCCGGCGCCAACGGCATCAGCGCCCAGGAACGCGCCCGCATCATGCGCACCGCCTGGGACTTCGCCGGCTCGGCACTGGGCAGCCGGATCGAGCTCTACGAACGCTTCTACCTCGGCAGCATCGGCCGTGCGCGTGCCCTGGACCACCGCAAGGCCCAGGCTGCCGGGGAGACCGGTGCCTACCAGGCCATGTTCGCGGAAATCGACGGCGTTCCCGCTGTGCCGGACGGCTCCTCCGCTGCGTCGGGCGACGCCCCCACCGCCGACAGGATCACCGTCGGGGCGCGGGGCTAGGTTTCGTAATGACGGCGCAGATAGCAGAGGCCGCCGGCCTCGAAGACGGCCTGGAAAACATGACGGGCACTGTGGCCCGGCATGTCGCTGACGCCAGTTTCGAGGCCTTTGACGCCGGCACCGTGGCCCGGGCCAAGATCCGGATCATCGACGCGCTGGGCAACATCGCTGCAGGCCACCGCGCCCAGGGCAACGACGCCCTGCTGGGCCTCGCCCGCCGCTGGGGCGGTGCCCCGGAATCACGGGTGCTGGTCCACGGCATCCGCCTGCCGGCCCACAATGCGGCGATGGTCAATGCGGTCATGATGCGGTCCTACGACTTCGAGCCGATCGGTGCGGAATACGAGGACCAGACGCAGTCCGCCGCCCACATCAGCGGCACCACGGTTCCGGTGGCCCTGGCCGTCGCCGAGCAGCAGCGCTCCTCGGGCCGTGACATGCTCACCGCACTGATAGTGGGGGATGACCTCACCTCGCGTCTCGCCGCGGCGTCGGGCTTTGACGTGTACAGCGGCCAGGACAACACAGGCACCGTTAACGGACTCGGCGGCACCGCCGTCGCCGCCAAACTGATGGGGCTCGGCGCGGACCAGGTCCGGAACGCGCTGGGAATCGGGGTGAACCAGCTGTCTGGGACGGTAGCCAACATCTTCGACCAGACCCTTGCGTTCAAACTGCCCATCGCCTTCGCCGCCCGTAATTCCATCGTGTCCGCGGAGCTGGCGCAGTCCGGGTTCACCGGGCCGGCGGACGCCATCGGCGGTCCGCACGGGTTCCTGGACATGTACTGCTCGTCGCCGGCGCCCGAGAAGGTGACACGCAGGCTCGGCCAGGCCTTCTATGCAGACTGTGTGATCAAGCCGTGGTCCTCGTGCCGGGCGAGCCACCCCTCACTGGACGCCTGTGTGCGGCTGGCCACCGAGAACAACCTCAACGAGGATGAGATCGAGGAGATCCTCATCCATGTGACCCCGCGGACCCTGAAGGGTTTCGTGGGCCAGCCCTTCGTGATCGGGGAGTGCCCGGAGGTTTCCGGCGCCTTCAGCATCCGCTTCACGGCCGCGACGGCCCTGCTGTACAGGACGGTCCGGCCGGAGCACCTCACGCTGGAGCATATGCAGGATCCGCGCCTGCAGCGGCTGCTGGACAAGATCCGGCTGGTTGATTCGCTGCCGCCTGCGGAATCGCTGACCGCCGAAGTGGAGCTGCGGCTCCGGGACGGTTCCGTGCTCAGGACGCGGACGGACGTGCCCAGGGGTGACATCTACGCCAGCCCGATGAGCGAGGCGGAGATCCTGGACAAGTACTACGCCAATGCCGAGTTCGGAGGCAGGACCCCGCGCAGGAATGCCGAGGAAGCGGTCCGGCTCGTCCAGTGCCTTGAGGAGCTGGACAGCCTGGCACCTCTCATCAAGCTCTTCACACCCCACTTTCAGAAATAAATCCCAGGAGGATGAAATGAATACACATCAGGTTGTTCCTGCCGCGGAGATCACCGTTGATCCCGCTGCCTTCCGTCATGTCGTGGGCCATTTCGCCAGCGGCGTCACGGTGATCACCACCGTCGTGGACGGCGAGCTCTACGGAACGACGGCGTCGGCCGTGTCGTCGCTGTCCATGGAGCCGCCCATGATGCTTGCCTGCCTTAACCGCTCCAGCTCCACGCACGACGCCGTGCTGAAGGCCGGAGTGTTCGGCATCAATATCCTGGCCGAGGACCAGAGCGACCTCGCCATGAAGTTCGGACGCAAGGGCGGAGACAAGTTCGACGGCGTCTCGGTTACCATGTCAGCCGAGGGAGTACCGATGCTGGACGGCGCCCTCGCCACCATTGTCTGCAGGGTTGCGGAAACCCCTACCGGCGGCACGCACACCGTATTCCTCGGCCAGGTCACGGAGGCCAAGGCCGGCGCAGGCGAGCCGCTGGCGTACTTCCGCGGCGCGTTCGGACGGCTCGAAAGGGTCAAGGAGCTCGCCGCCTACGACGCCGTGCGTGACTGGGTGCTGGGCCGCCGAACTCCGCTGCATCACGCACTGGATCCGGTCGAGATCGCTGCCCACTCCAAGTCCGATCCCCACAACGTCCACAACGCGCTGGTTAAGTTGACGGCCGAATCCCTCGTTACCCGGGGTGACAGGGGCGAATTCCTGCCCGCGCCCATCACCCGCGAGCTGACGGACAGCGTCTACGACGGCCGCCTCACCATCGAGCTCGGCGTCCTCGCGAGCCACTTCGAGAAGTTTGCGGACGAGGACATTGCGGAACTGAGCCGGCTTACCGACGAGCTGGCCCTGCTGCGCCAGGGCGGCAAGGAAGCGCTGGACAAGTTCCTCAAGACCAACGCGAAGTACCACAACCGCCTGGTGAGCGTGGCGGGTTCCGCCCAGCTCACTGACGCCTTCCGCCGCCTCGGAATCGGCACCGTCTGGCGTGAAGCCCTCAACAGCGAAGAGTGGGCCCGGAAGATGGACCACAGCCACATTGTCGAGCTCACGGCGGCGCTGAAGGAACACGACTACGCGCGCGCGGCGGAGGCCCTCCGCCTGCACACCTCCTTCGGCAAGCAGCTGGCCAGCGACGTGATTGAGCGCCACGGCGGCGAGGTCTAACCAGCAGATCCAAACCGCGACGGCGGGGCCGCACCCAGGGATTCCGATCCCGACGGGTGCGGCCCCGCCGTCGTTCGCGCCTTTCCCAACTCGGTAGCAGCTCAGGGCGTTCTCGGCGCTGGGAACGCCCTGAGCTGCTGCTTAGTTGGGCATGCGGACAGCAAAAAGAGCGGGGAGGCCGCTTGGCCTCCCCGCTCCCTTCCCATGGTCTCTCAGCGTATAGCCGGCGCTCCAGCTGCGGCGTGTCGCAGGCGGGCCAGCTGCGGCACGTACGCGGCCAGCGCTTCGAACGCCGCCTGCTCGGTGTCGGGGGTGGTGGCTGCTGCGACATAGCGGTCGGGCCGCACCACGAGGGTCGTACCGCTGCCGGCGACAGCCGCGAACGCGCCGCTGGTGTCCGTGACGGCCGTGACGTCTGTCTGCGCGAGGTGCGCGCCGTCGTCGTCGTTTTCCACGGTGCCCAGCCGCCGGACCTCAAGGGGTGCGCGCCGATCGTAGGGGAAGTGCAGCAGTGCCCAGCCCGTACCGAGGACGGTGTCCAGCGGGACCGCGTCGCCGGTGGACAGCGTGACCTGCGGCTGGGAAAGGGAGCGGCCCACCAGCGCGGCCGCCCACCTGGAAACTGAACTGCCCAGGTCCGCCACACAGCCATCGGTGAAGTGCGGCTGCTTGAGGAACTTCATGCCCGCGAGCCAGCCCTTGGCGGCGGGAACGATGCCGGAGGCAGTGATGGCGGCGTCGCGGATGGCGGTGAGCGCGGGGTTGACGTTCATCACCACTTTGCCGATCCGGTGGGAAAGGCGCACCATGTCCACCGCGTGCGGGCGCCGCTCTGCCTGGTAGGTGTTCACCAGCGCATCGGTGCCGGTGCCCCGGACGTTCGCGGCGACTTTCCAGGCAAGGTTGGCGGCGTCACGGATGCCTGCGTTCAGGGCCTGGCCGGCGAACGGAGGCATCATGTGGGCTGCGTCGCCGGCAAGGAGCACGTGCCCCACGCGGTAGTTCAGGGCCACGCGCTGGTGGGCAACGTACACGGCCGCGCGGCGGATGTCCGCCGCGACAATCGTCTGGAACGGCGCGATGAGCCTGATGATGGCCTCCGGGGACGTCACTGCCGCAGCGTCCTCGCCGGGGAGGAGCATGAACTCGTAACGGCAGCGGCCATGGACTCCGGGGACCACCACCACGGGACGTGTCCCGTTGCAGTGGAACTCGGAGAACCGCTCCGGTTCACCCGGGGCGTTGATAGTGTCCACCACGATCCACTTCTGGGTCTGGGTGGAACCTTCCATCGGGATCCCGAGCTGGGAGCGGACCGGGCTGCGGCCGCCGTCACACGCCACCACCCATTTGGAGCGGACGGTGTGCTTGCCGTCGTCGTCGATCAGCACCGTGTCCGCATGCTCGGGCCCGTCCGTGATGCGGAACGCCTCAGTGCTGAAGCGGACGTCGATCAACGGACGGGCCCGGGCGGCTTCAAGGAGCAGCGATTCCATCACGGGCTGGTCGAACTGCGACTTTCCGGGCTGACCCAGCCTCGGGCTCGCCGGGTAGACCTCCGCCAGCAGCTGTTCCTTCCGGCCGAAGTAGCGGGCGCCCGTGTCCATGAGCATCTCCGGCGCCAGCCGGTCCAGAATGCCGATCTGCTGCATGACGCGCAGCGTCTCGTCGGTGACGCTGATGGCCCGTGGTTCGTCGCTTGTACCGGCATGGCGTTCCACGAGCATCACGTTGACGCCCTGGTCCGCCAGCAGGTTGGCCGCAGCCAGGCCGATGGGGCCTGCCCCGATGACCAGTACGTCGGTTTCGATGATTTTGTCCATGCCTATCTAAGTTCCGTTCCTCAAAGAGTGCAGTCGGAGCAGGGTGGGTCAGGAGACGAGCTCCACCGTGTTTTTCAGGGTGCCCAGGCCGGTGATTTCCACCTCAACGACGTCACCAGCCGAGAGCAGGCCGGACGGTTCCATGAAGAGGCCCACACCACCGGGCGTGCCGGTGACGATCACGTCGCCGGGGGAGAGCTTGGTGAAGCCGGTGACGTAGGCGATCAGCTGCGGAATAGTGAAGTACAGGTCGGCCACTGAGGCCTTCTGGCGGATGTCGCCGTTGACCCGGGTTTCCAGGGTGAGCCCGCTGACGTCGCCCAGCTCGGCGGCCGGGACGAGGTAGGGCCCGAAGCCGCCAGTGCCGGGGAAGTTCTTGCCGGGGATCCATTGGGAGGCGGCGAGCTGCCAGTCACGGACGCTGAGATCGTTGTAGGCGGCGTAGCCGGCAACGTAGTCAAAGGCGTCGTCTTCGGCCACGTGGAATGCTTCCTTGCCGATGACCAGGGCCATCTCGCCTTCGTAGTCGAACTTGGTGGTAGTGGCGGGCATCTGGGCCGGCTGCAGGTGGCCCATCTGCGAATCAGCGAAACGGGTAAAGATGGTGGGAGCCTTCTGCTCCGTCTTGCCGGATTCTTCCTGGTGGCTGCGGTAGTTCACTCCGATGCAGATGATCTTGCCGGGATCGGTGACGGCGGGGAGGAACTCGATGTCCACTTCCGCGCGGGAGGGGGCACTGCGGAACTCTTTACCGACGGTGCCGAAGATGCCCTGCTCGACGGCGGCGCGGAGCGTGCGGGCAAGGTTGGCTCCGCTGGGGCCGAGATCGTACGCCCGTCCGTCGGCAATGATGCCCCATGTGGGGGAGCCGTCTGCAGATACGAAGCTTGCGTAGTTCATGATGGTGGTTCCTTTCGCGGCGGCGGCGCGCCGGGGAGGTGAGGCAGTCCTTCCCTGCCGGCGGCTTTGCCGGGCAGGAGGAATTTGCATCCTTTGACAAGAAATACATTATCCTGCTTTTACGCATTCTGACTAGGTGTCCTGCGAAAGGGATGCGGCAGGAATGCTTGGGGCCGCGGTGGCACTGTGGCGGGGTCCGCCGGCAGCGCCGGCGGGCGGTTGGGAGGGCCACTTCGGTGTTGTTGTAGGTGGTTCAAAAGTGGACGGTCTTCAAGGCCAGTAACGGCGTATTGACGGCGCTGGGGCCCGGGAATACTGTCAGGCATAACCAGGCTTTTGGCCGCGTTTCCAAAGTGATTCCGCGGCTGAGTCTGGTGGTTACTGCCAGAGAAGGGGCGCCTGCGGGGCGTCGTCGCTGCGCTGGCCGCCATGGGGCCAAACGCCCTTGGGGGAACTGTGATGGGTCTCATGCACGAGGGGTTCGGAAATGGCTAACGGGAGTGGACTGATCGAGCGTTTTTACAGGGAGATCATCGAGGGTGGAAATCTGTCCCTCATTGATGAGTTGGCGACGGACGACTATTTGGATCATGAGGAGGCTCTTCCCGGACAGCCGCCCGGCAAGGAGGGTGTCCGCTATTTCGTGAATGCGGTGAGGACGGCGTTCCCGGATATCAGGGTCAAGTCGCTCGAGCCGTCGCTGGCCGACGGAAACATGGAGGCATGCCACGTCGTCCTCACTGGCACACATCGTGGAGAGATGGCTGGCGTCGCAGGAACCGGGAAGAGTGTCGAATTCGGCGGGACTGACATTATCCGAGTCGAGGACGGAAAGGTCGCCGAGCACTGGGGGACCACCGACAACATGAGGCTCATGCAGCAGATCGGCGCAATCCCCGGCTAGAGGTTCAAGCAGGGGCCTCAAGTGTCCGTTCGCGCTGACAGCCCCATGAACATGCTCCGGTGCAGGATGTCCACGTGCTTCCGTGAGATTTCGACGGCGGTGTCCCCGTCGTGTGCCCGCAGGGCGGCCACCAGCGCCACGTGGTCGCAGTTGGATTTGTGCAGCAGTTCGATGGGGTAGGGGATGAAGTAGGCGTACAGCTCGGCCAGCGTCTCGTGATAAACCTCGACGGCGGTCCCCAGCCCTGACGCGGTGCCCACCAATTGGTGGAACTGCTCGTCCGCCTGGTGGTAGCCGGACCAGTCCGTGGACTCTGCCATGTCCCGCGTCAGCTGTTCCAGCTCGTCCAGCTGTACGGCCGTTACGTTGGCGGCCGCGTAGTGCGTCACCGCGCATTCGAAGAGCAGCCGCCGGTCCACCAGCCGGTTCACGGCCTGGGACTCGGCCGGTGATGCGGTGAGTTCCGCCAGCACGTTCCGCGGCGGCTCGTCCGCCACGAACGTCCCGCCGGCCCGGCCGCGGCGGCGCACCACCACGCCCTGGTCCGCGAGGCTCGCCAGTGCCCGCCGGGCAGTGATCGGGCTGACCGACAGGCCCAGCGCCACGTCCTCCTGGTCGGGCAGGCGCTCGCCGGGTTTCAGCAGCCCCAGTGAAATGGCCATGCCGATGCGCAGCCGCACGGCGTCGATGGCGCTCCTGCGGTCGATGCCGGCCAGGGCGCCGGCGCCGATGGGGGAGGCGCTGGCAGTGTCCTCCAACTGACGGGTCATATCCGCTACTTTACGGCCCATCCGCCGCCCCTTCCCATAATTGGATCATTCCGATCTAATATTATCCGGATCACACCCCAACCCGGAGACAAACCCATGCCACGCATCCTTCCCCTCGTCGCAGCCCAGGCCCGGCCCCGGCTCATCGGCGAACCCGTTTCGGCCTTCGCGGACGAGGTAGCGGCTGCCCTCAAGACCAAGCCGGACAGCAAACTGGTGGTCTTCCCGGAGCTCCACCTGTTCGGCGACGGGGACCCGGACCTGCAGCGCACCGAAGCGCTGCAGGACTCCGCCGAACCGCTGGACGGTCCAAGAGTCAAGGAGCTAAAGGAGCTCGCCGCGGACCTCGGCATCTGGCTGGTCCCCGGCAGTGTCTGCGAGCGCGGCCCGGAAGGCCAGCTGTTCAACACCCAGCTGGTGCTGTCCCCGGAGGGGGAGCTGGCCGGCTACTACCGGAAGATCTTCCCCTGGCGCCCGTTCGAGCCCTACGACCCCGGCGACCGGTTCACCACCGTGGACCTGGCCGGAATCGGCCGGGTGGGCCTGAACATCTGCTACGACGCCTGGTATCCGGAAGTCTCGCGCCAGCTCGCCTGGATGGGCGCCGAGGTCATCCTCAACGTCGTCAAAACCACCACCCCGGACCGGCGGCAGGAGCTGGTGCTGGCCAAGGCGAACGCCATCGTGAACCAGGTGTTCGTGGTCAGCGTCAACTGCGCCGGCCCCATCGGCCAGGGAAAGAGCATCATCGTCGACCCCGAAGGCAACACCATCGCGGAAGCCGGGAACGACGCCGAGGTGCTGCTGACAGCGGACCTGGACCTGGCCGCCGTCGAACACGTCCGCACCCACGGGACGGAGAACCTCAACCGTCCCTGGTCCCAGTTCCGGGACGGCGAGGTCGCCGTCGAACTGCCCGTCTACCAAGGCCGGATCAATCCGGTGACCTGGACGCCCCCGTCCTTCAATGCTTAAGGAAAACCACGTGACCACAACAACCCTGACCCGCACGCTGAAGCTGCCGTCGCTGGTGCTGTTCGGCCTGGCGTACCTGACCCCGCTGATTGTCCTGGCCATCTTCGGTCTCATCGCCGAGACCACGGGCGGGGCGGCGCCGTCGGCCTATCTCGTGGCGATGGTGGCCATGCTGTTCACCGCCCACAGCTACGGCCGGATGGCGGTCGCCTACCCGGTGGCCGGCTCCGCCTACACGTACGTGCGCCGGTCCATCGATCCGCGGGTGGGCTTCCTGGTGGGCTGGGCGATCCTGCTGGACTACCTCTTCCTGCCCATGGTGATCTGGCTGATCGGTGCGTCCTACCTGAGCGCGCAGTTCCCGGGCGTGCCCATGTGGCTCTGGATTGTCGGCTTCATACTCATCACCACGGTCCTGAACGTCCTGGGCATCAAGGTGGCGGACAAGGCCAACTACGTGCTGATGGCGTTCCAGCTGCTGGTGATCGTGTTCTTCGTGGTGCTGGCCATCGGCAATGTGGTGTCCATCTCCGGCGCGGGGGGCCTGGCCAGCACGGAGCCGTTCTTCAACAGCACGTCCAGCTTCGCCACCGTCTCCGCCGGCGCGGCGATCGCGGCGTATTCGTTCCTGGGGTTCGACGCCGTCACCACCCTCACCGAGGAAACCGTGGACCCGCGCCGGAACGTGCCCCGCGCCATCATGCTCATCGCGCTGATCGGCGGCGGCATCTTCGTGGCCGTCTCCTACATCACCCAGCTGGTGCACCCGGGCGGCGTGTTCGAGGACTCGGCGTCCGCGGCCAGCGCCATCGCGCTTCAGATCGGCGGGCAGGTCTTCGGCGCGGTCTTCCTCGCCGGGCTGGTGGTGGCGCAGTTCGCCTCCGGCCTCGCCGCGCAGGCCAGCGCCTCCCGCCTGATCTACGCGATGGGCCGCGACTCCGTCCTGCCCAAGGCGGTCTTCGGCAAGCTCAGCGCCAAGTTCCACACGCCCGTGGTGAACCTGGTGGTCACCGGCATCGTCGGCCTGATCGCGATCTTTTTGGACGTGGCCACGTCGACGTCGTTCATCAACTTCGGTGCCTTCACCGCCTTCACGCTGGTCAACGCGTCCGTGGTGTTCCACTACGTGCGCCGGCGGCGTGCCGGGGAGCAGCTGAACGCCGTCTCCTATGTGGTGGTCCCGGCGGTGGGCGCCATCGTCTGCGCGTACCTGCTCTCCCAGCTGGACAGCAACGCCATTACGCTGGGACTGTCGTGGCTGGCGCTCGGTGTGGTGGTGCTGGCGCTGATCACCCGCGGCTTCCGGGCCGCGCCGCCGGAGATGACGACGACGGAGAAGGCCACCGTGGAGGCCGCCGCCTGACGCCGCGGTGCTTTAGGTTTCTGTACTTGATGCTCACGGGATGGAAGGAACGGGTGTGAGGATAGCCCTCGGGCAGCTGGAGTCCGGCACCGACGTCGGGGCGAACCTGGCCGCGATCGACCGGTTTGCCGCGTCGGCTGCCGGCGACGGTGCCACGCTGGTGGCCTTCCCCGAGTACGCCACGTACGAGAAGAAGATCGTGGACGCGTCGTTCCCGGCGGTGGCCGAGCCGCTGGACGGCCCGGTCTGCCAAGAGCTTGCGGCCATCGCGGCCCGCCACGGCATCGCGCTGGTGGCGGGGGTGGTGGAAGCATCCGAGGAGGAGGGCCGGGCCTACAACACCCTGGTGGCGTTCGGGCCGGACGGCACCCGGCTGGCCGTGTACCGGAAGATCCACCTGTTCGACGCGCAGGGCTTCGGGGAATCGACGTTCATCAAGCCGGGACCGTCCACCGAGCCGGTGGTGTTCGAGGCCGGGGGAGCGCGGTTCGGTCTCATGACCTGTTACGACCTGCGGTTCCCGGAGCTCGCCAGGTCCCTGGCCGACGCCGGTGCGCAGGTGCTGCTGGTCTGCTCGTGCTGGGTGCCGGGCACGCACAAGACGGAGCAGTGGCTGGCTTTGAACGCCGCCCGCGCCATCGAGAACAGCGTCTACGTGGCCGGCGTCTGCCAGGCACCGCCGGTGTCTGTGGGCCGTAGCCTGCTGGTGGATCCGATGGGTTACGTTGAGGCCGACCTCGGGTTGGAGCCGGGGGTGCGGGTGGTTGAGGTTTCGCTTGGGACGGTGGCGCGGGTGAAGGAGCAGTTTCCGATGTTCCGGCAGCGGCGGCTGCAGTAGGCGGAGCATGATTCCTCAGGGGAACCGGCACGTAAAAACCGGCCTTGAGTTTCGCTACAAAACCCACGATGCAACAAAATGTGCGACTGTTAGCTCCCATTGGCGCAGCTCCCATCGGCGGCCTTTCGCGCGGCGCCGGCTGACGGGTGGGTCTATCTGCTGGGAGGTTATGCCGCTTTGATGGGTGTCTTGTCGCTGGAGGATGCCGCGGCCAGGTTTTCGCGGGCAAGGAACGCCGAGAGTTCACCGATGGTGCTCATCAGCGGGGCGGGGAAGACGACCGTGGTGTTCTTGTCGACGCCGATTTCGACCAGGGACTGCAGGTTCCTTAGCTGCAGGGCCAGCGGGTGGGCCATCATGGTGTCGGAGGCGTCTCCCAGGGCCGCTGCGGCGATGGCTTCGCCTTCGGCGGCGATGATCTTCGCCCTTTTTTCGCGTTCGGCTTCAGCCTGGCGGGCCATGGCGCGCTTCATGCTTTCGGGTAGCTGGATGTCCTTGAGCTCCACCAGGGTGACTTCGACGCCCCATTCGACGGTGAGCACGTCGAGGATTTCACGGATGTCGACGTTGATCCGTCCGGTCTCGGACAGGGTCTGGTCAAGGGTGTGTTGGCCGACGACTTTCCGCAGGGTTGTCTGGGCGATCTGGTCGATGGCCGCGGCCACGTTTTCGATCGCGACGACGGACTTCACCGCGTCGACCACCCGGTAGTATGCAACCGCTGAGACGTCGACGCTCACGTTGTCCTGGGTGATAATGCCCTGGGACTGGATGGGCATGGTCACGATGCGCAGGCTCACCAGCGGCAGCCGGTCGATGACAGGGATGATCAGCCGCAGGCCGGGATCCCTGACTCCGGTGACCCTGCCGAGCCGGAAGAGCACGCCCTTCTCATATTGGCGCACGATCCGGATCGACATTTTCGCAACGATGAGCAGCAGTACGACGAGGACGATGACAACGACAATGGTGGTGGGGTCCATCAGGATCCCCTCCTGGTCTTTTTGAGCCGGACGTGCCGGAGCCGGGTCCGGCGCCGTGACAGCTGTCCTTGCTATATTTTCCCATGCAAAGGGTGCAAAGGAGGTTCTTGAGTGCTCTCACAGCCTCTTCAAAGGACCTTCTATAGCTGCCTTCATGTTCGTGGGCAATGATTGCTCAATGAGGCTTTGGAGCAGGGCCTTTGTGCCCGGAATAGCAGCTTTGGCAGTCATTTTTCTGAGCGGGGCCAGCGCGGCCGGCATTGACCAGATGGCAAATGCCAAAATTCACGGTCCGACATCGGTCACTATGTCCGCTGTCATGGCTGACGGTCAAACCTCGCTGCATCACTTGGTCCTGCGCGGCCTTGCCAAGGGGGCGCTTCCCGGTGGCTTTCCTTACGATGAACCCAGGGATGAAAGGTCCGACGAGAGCTATCAGGAGACCCTGCACCAGCACCGGCCATCGGTGAGCCCTGCACGGTAAGAAAGTGCAGGCTTCCTCGCCGCTGCGCATCCTCACTAGTGCAAGATGGCGCTAATCTCGGCTCTGACTAGCCGCTCGGCCAGTTGGCCAAGGTCCAGGTTCAGGACGGCTTTGAGGGCGCGCGCCATGTTCGGGGCTGCGGCAAGGAATTCGGCCAGGCCCGGATCGGATTCCAACTCCCGCCCGAGCTTCTCTTTAACCTCATCAGCAGTCCAATGGCTGTCGGTATGCTGACTGGAGAGTACCGTCCTAGCATTCATGGCCCTGTCCTTCCCCGCGCCCTGAGCCGTGGCTTTGATATGAGCGACTATGCCGGGCAGGGCTCAAGAAGCGGTCAAGCAACAGGCCAGTTTTGTGCAGGATTTGTTCAGGTTTTCGTGGGGGACGGCAGTTGGGAGTGCCGAAGTGTGCCGAGTTCGCCGCCTGACCGCCCAGTGCGGAAGACTGTTGCCGTGAGCAACCCTTCCCGCACCGGCCTCGCCGTGGCCGGCCTCAGCCTGGGCACGTCGCTGAACCCACTGAACTCGTCAATGATCGCCGTCGCCCTGGTGGTACTGCGCGAGGACTTCAGGCTCGACGTCGCCACGGTCACCTGGGTGATCACCGCCTTCTACATCACCTCCGCCGCGGGCCAGCCGCTGATGGGAAGGCTGGCTGACCGGTTCGGGCCCCGGAAGCTCTTCATGCTCGGCATGGCGCTGGTGGCTCTGATCTGCGCGCTGGCGCCGTTCTCGCCCAACTTCGTTTGGGTCTGCGTCGCCCGCGCGCTCATGGCGCTGGGGACCGCGACGGCGTACCCGAGCGCCGTCGTCATGGTCGGCACGCTGGCCAGGCTGGCCGACACGACTTCAACAAGGCCGCTGGGTCGCATCCAGATGGCCAACACGTCCGGGGCTGCAGTCGGCCCGGTGGTCGGCGGGCTGTTGGTGAGCCTGGTCGGCTGGGAGGCGCTGTTCCTGATCAACGTGCCGTTGGCTCTGGCCGCCCTGCTCATCGTTCGGAAGGCGGCTCCGCCGGACGAGGCGCGCGAGCAGGGAAGCATCGCTACCCTGCTGCGCGACTCGGACATCCCCGGCATCCTCGCGTTCACTGGAGGCATGGTGCTGCTCCTCATGGGACTGCTGAATGCGCTGCCGGGACTCCGCTGGTGGCTGCTCGGCGGGGCGATGGTGCTCGCCGTGCTGTTCGCCTGGCGCGAGTTGAGCTTCGGCAAACCTTTCCTGGACCTGAGGCTGCTGGGCAGGAACCGTCCTCTGATGCTGGTGTACCTAGGCTTCACGGTGTTCAGCGGCGTCTACTACTTTGCTTTCTTCGGGCTGCCCCAGCTGCTGCAGGAGGCCGCTGGCTACAATCCCGGTCTGGTTGGCGTGCTCATGCTGCCGCTGGCCGCCATGTCGGTGGTCATCACACCGCTCGCCGTGAAGGCGATCGACCGGTTCGGTGTCCGGCGGGTGCTGATCACCGGCGTCGTACTTTTGGCAGTGGCGGCAGCGGCACTGTGGCTCCTGACAGCGTCCTTCGCCGTCCTGCTCGTGTTGGTGCTGACCGCCCTGATGGGCGTGCCGTACGGGTCGGTCAGCATCGCCTCCAACCAGGGGCTGTACCTGTCCGCCGCACCGGAGGACAGGGGAGTGGCCGCCGGGATCTTCCAGACCTGCCGGTACGTCGGCGCCATCGGCGCCACCGTGATGATCGGCATCTTCTACCGCACCGGCGTCAACCAGGAGAACTGGGGCCGAGTGGTGCTGGTGATGCTGGCGCTGAGCGCGGTGACGTTCGTGGTCTCGCTGCTGTGGCGCGAGCGGAAGACGGCGTAATCGCTACGGCCAGCGACGAGAAGAGTGCGCTGGGGTCCGGTGTTCACGTCCTGGTAATGGTGTCGTCAGCGGCCTGCGCGGCCTCTTCGGCCTGGACTTCCTGTCGGCGCGGTGCGGGCGGCAATGACCAAGGTAAAGGCTGTTGCGAGGCCGAGAACCGTCCAGGCGTAGATTTCCCGGCCGGGGAGGTCGGTTGTTGCAAGCCAGCGGATGGAATAGTTCGCGGTGGCACCGACAGGAAAGGTGAATACCCAGAACATCTGCGTAAAGGGAAGCTTGCGGTATTCGGGGAGGAGCATGACCTGCATCAATGCCATGATCACCAGCACGCCTGTGAGGCCGAGCTGCACTGCCCCCACGGGTCCTGGATGTGACACCATCCAAGCGATGTTGGCCGTTGCAGGCGCAGCCAGATATGCGGACAGTCCGGTCTTAGCGGCTGGCGGCACCTCGCCGCCGGTCATCAGACGGACGGTGACGACAGTTCCTATGACCAGCCAGAAGAACGCGCCAACGCCAAACGCGGCCATGGCCGCATCATGGGCATGGATGCTTGAGAATCCGATGCTGGCAACGAAGAATCCGGGCACGACGGGCAGCAAGTAGCCGGGATGGATGGATGGCATGGACACCCCGCCGGTGACCCAGTGGGCGAGGAGCTGGGCAGCGACGATGGCAAGGGCGGCAATGAAAGCCATGCACAGCCAGGCGCCCCATGGCGGCAGATACTGGCTGTAGTGCGCTGAAAGCAGGATCCCCACTAACGGGATGAAGGACGCAAACGGCCCTGCCAGCTCATGTCTCAGGTCGGCCCTGAATGCTCCTTTCCGGCGTAGGCCCCTGAACACGTAAAGGGCCGTCAGGATCAGCCACAGAGTGCTTGCTGCTCCGTACAGGATTTCCTCCGGCCACATCGGGGATCCGAGAGAGCTCCTCGCGGCGGACCAGCCGCCGCCGAGACCGGCAAGCCCCAAGGGAATGCCGAAGCGGCTCAAAGCCGGCATTCCCGAAGGGGTGGCCGGGGGCAAGGCGCGCTCCTGAACGGCCGGCGTCAGCGCCGCAATGGTGCCGGTATCAGTCATGTCGTCAGTCCGCCCGGTTGGTGGGTGAAGATGAGCAGCGTGCTCGTGGCGGTGGCGAGGAGCTCACCGCTGGCGGTGCTGAGGCGGCCTTCGGTGAATATCACCCGTGAGCCGGATTTCAGCACTGACCCCTCTGCGCGAAGAGCGCCTTTCTGGAGCGTGATGGGTCGCAGGTACTTGACCGCCAGATCTATGGAGGTGTACCCGATCCCTGCTTCCAACGTACTGTGTGCTGCGCAGCCGAGTACCGTGTCGAGGAGCGTGCATGCCAGGCCGCCGTGCACCATTCCGAGGGGGTTGTAGTGCGCTTCTCCCGGTTCGCACTGGAACTCGACGTGTCCGTATTTCGCCTCGACGAGATCGAAATTCATCAGGGAAGCGATCGGCGGCGGCGCAATGCTGCCGTCGCGGAGGCCGGAGAAGTAGTCCAGACCCGACAGTCGTGGCAGCTGTTCGAGCGCGATTGCCGGATCCATCCAGGTGAAGGTTTCCGAGCGTTCCGCCGAGGTGTTGGTTGACATGGGGGTTTCCTCAGATTCTCTGCAGGTCTTCAGGGTTTGGGGCCGTCATACCGGGGCATTGGCAGCCAGGGCAGGGTACAGATCCGAGATCGGACCAGACAGGCCAAGCTTCACTCCGGCGCTGATTTCGTCCACGATGACCTCGTGATCACCCTGCTCGAGCCCATCGAACGACTTCCGCGCGACTTCCCCGGGGGAGGTCTTCGGGGCATCCACGCCTTTAGCCATGGCAGTGTCGATGTAGCCGACGTGCACACCCGTGACCTGCGTGCCGTGGGGCGCCAGCTCTACCCGGAAGGAGTTGGTGGCCGACCACAGCGCCGCCTTTGACGCGCTGTAGGCACCGGTGAGTGCGATCCAGCTGAGCACCGAGTGGATGTTGAGGACCGCTGATGTCCCGCTGGCGGCGAGCACCGGCGCGAATGCCCTGGTCAGGGCGACCGGTCCGAAGAAGTTGGTCTCCATGACTTCACGGATCTTCTCGTCCGGGAGTGCCAACAGAGTGTCCGATTCGACACTCATGCCGGCGTTGTTGATCAGGACCGTGACGTCCTGCGCCTGGGTAACGGCGGCCCGGATCGAGTCGGGGTCGGTGATGTCCAGAGCGAGAGCGACGACCCGGGAATCGTTCCACTCTTGCGGACGGCGGGCGGTTGCGTACACCTTTGCCGCTCCTCGGGCGAGGGCCTGTTCCACGAGCTCGCGGCCCAGGCCGCCGTTCGCGCCGGTGACAAGGACGACGGCGCCAGATAGCAGTGGCATGAATTCTCCTGATGTCGGATTTGGCGACGACGCATGTTGTCGCGGCCTCGAAGTTTTAGGCTACCGGAGTTAGTTGGATTTTCCAACTGACCTGTATACTTGTGGGGAGTACTGAAAGCAGGTGAACGATGAATCAGCCGACCGAAACGTCAGTTAGCGCGCCGAGGGCGTGTTTCATCGCGGCGGGCCTCGACGTGTTGGGGGAGCGATGGGCGCTGCTGGCGCTTCGTGAGATGTCGCTGGGCGTTCATCGCTTCGATCAGATTGCGCGCAACACAGGCGCGTCCCGCGACATCCTGACGGGCCGTCTGCGCACACTGGAAAGCCGTGGCGTGATCGAACGCGTCCAGTACTCCGAGCGCCCCGCGCGCTACGAATACCACCTCACAACTTCTGGGGCCGAAGTCGCGCCCATTCTCATTTCACTCGCGGCCTGGAGCAGTACCTGGATGCGCGACGAGACGCCCCGTGCCTCTTACAAGCACAGCTGCGGGGCTGACCTGAAACCGCTGGTCCTGTGTGCGGAATGTGGTGAGGAGTTCAAGCCAGGAAGTCTGATGCTCGGACCGCTTGTGTCAACGGCCGGTGCGGACCCGGCATCCGGCCAGTAAGCACAAAAACCAGACAGAGGACGACGGCGGTGCATCCCGCCGTCGTCCTCTTGCCACCGTTGGGCCCGGCTTTTGCCGGCCGGATTCCCTCGGCAACCAAGGACTCAACCCTCAAGTTCCTTCTCGAAGCAGATTGACGACGGTATCGCAGTGTCGTAGGGCGCGTAGGCCGGTATTTGCCGGTAGCCGATCTTCCGATACAGGGCTTCTGCTTCGGGTTGCTTGCCGCCGGTTTGAAGAATGAGGCGCCTGGCGCCGGCCGCGGCTGCGATCTGCTCCAGTGTGGCCATGAGGTGAGTCGCCGCCCCGAGGCCACGCGCTGCGGGGTCAACGATGACACGCTTGACTTCCCACTCCCCGTCCAGCAGGCGAAGTGCCCCGTGCCCTATCGCATGCCCGAGGGAGGTCACGGCGAGGACATTCGCGACAAAGTCTTCAGCTGGGACGCTTAACGCAGACCTGACGGCAGCCGAAAGGCTGGGCTCTTCCGCCGTGGCGTACCGGGCAAGGAGTTCCTTGTTCAGCAGATCCCGTAATCGGGCAGCCCGCGGATCGTCAAAACTGACTTCCTCGAGATTCAGGGCGAACTTCTCAACCGGCACGACACCCTCCTTCGGATTTCAGAGGCCCGCAGCCGCCATTTTCCGCACGCGCGGATGGTTCTCCAGCGCCCACCGCACCGTCTTCGGCGGGCGCCCGAGCAGGGTTTCCAGCTGTTCGCTGACGCCGGCGGCACCGTAGCGTCCGCCGGCGACCAGCCGGGTCAGGTCCTTCAGGTGTTCCGCAATGTGTGGATAGGCGGCCAGGGCATTGTCCACGTACTGCCTGTTCCAGGTTTCCACATCTTCCGGAACGTAAGTGACCTGTCGTCCCAGCGCGGCTGCGTAATCCTCCGCGAATTCGTGCATGTCCTTCAGTTCCGGCCCGGTGAGCTCGTAGGACTTCGAGATGTGCGGTGCCGGGTCGACGAGGATCTTCGCACACAGCTCCGCCACGTCGTAACCGGCGATGGGCGCGAACCGCTGGGTGCCGAAGGGCAGACGCAGTTCACCGATGCCCAGCGGCTCCAGCGCCAGCCAGGTCAGAATGGGGTTCTCGACGAAGATGGCCGCCCGCACGTTGACGGCCGGGACGCCTGACCAGTCCAGCACCTGCTCGGCCACCCAGTGGGCCCGTTGCTGCGGCGACCAGTCCGTGACGAGTCCGCCGAGCCACGCACGCCGTTCTTCGACTGGTGCGGTCATCTTCTCGAACGGCATGAACCACTGCTCGTACTCGGAGATGTTGACGAAGACCTCGATGTCGCCCTGGGCCCGCGCCGCCGCGGCCATGAGGCTGACGGCGTCGGTGTAGTACGGCGACAGGCTCATGCTGAAGTAGATGCGTCGGCAGCCCTTCAGCGCCGCGGTTACGTCGGCAATGTTGAGTAGGTCTCCGACGAAGACCTCGGCCCCGGCCTGGCGGAGCGAGTGCGCGCGTTCGTCGTCCTGTCGCACGAACGCGCGCACCGGGTGCCCTTGTTCAAGCAGCATGTCGACCATCGTTCTGCTCACACCACCGATTTCGCCGGCGGCGCCGGTGATGAGGATGGGATTGCGCTCTGTCATTTGCGTCCTTTGTTGAGGTTGTCTGGTTGGCTGGGTCAGATGATGACCATCCCTGCCCCAGCGGAATGGTGCCGGCCAGGGAGTTCTGCGTGGTGTCGTCGGGCTGCCTAGGCGTCGATGCGGGCGAGGAAGTCGAGGAGTGCGGCGTTGACCTCGTCGGGACGCTCCTGCTGCGTCCAATGCCCGCAACCTGGCAGCACCACCGGGCCGTGCAGTTGCGCGACAGCGCTCAGCGGGTTGCTCCCGTCCGGGGCGCTTAGGGAGGTGACCATGTCTCGGTCTCCCACCACGTACAAGGCGGGGACGTCGATCCCGCGCCCCCGAAAAGGCGCGAGCAGTTCGTTGTTGCGCTCGATGTTCCGGTACCAGTTGAAGGCTCCGGTGAAGGCTTGCTCGCCGTGCAGGGCGTAGTCCTCGGCGTAGACCTGGATATCCTCCTCCGTCAGCCAGCCCGGGAGAGCGGGGGACTCGGGCATGGTGTCCAGGAGGCCCAGGCCTGCGGGTATGACCAACGGCCGGGGCTCCGTGCTGTCCGGGTTGTCACCTGAGGCGCCGACCAGGATGCGGCGGAAGGAGTCCGGGATGTCCTTGGCGAGCTCCGCGTCCACGATTCCGGGCTCCTGGAAGTAAACCTGGTAGAAGCCGTCGCCGTACTGGGTGCGTGTGATTGAGGGCGGAACCATCCCGCCGGGCAGAATCGGCGGGACACTGAGCCCGGCCACGGCGCGGACCATGTCCGGGCGCAACATTGCCGCGGTCCACGCAACGGGTGCGCCCCAATCGTGCCCCACGAGTATCGCCTGCTCCTCGCCCAGCTCCTCGATCAAGGCGATCATGTCGCCGACGAGGTGGAGCAGGGTGTACGACGCGACATCCGACGGCTGCTCGCTGCGGGCGTAGCCGCGCTGGTCAGGGGCAACGACCCGGTACCCGGCCGCAGCCAGCGCCCCGAACTGGTGGCGCCAGGAGTACCAGCTCTCCGGCCAGCCGTGGAGCAGCAGGACCAGCGGGCCTTCCCCCTGCTCGGCGATGTGCAGCCGGACTCCGTTTACGTCGACGGAGCGGTGGGTGAGTGAACTGTTCACAAAGATCTCCTTGAAATCGGTGAGGGCGTGCTACTTCTTCAGCTGCGTGTAATTGGCTTTAGTCGTCAGCCAACAGCTGCGCCGGCTACCTGTACGGATCGAGAAACCGATCGGTTTCCATCACTGTAAACCGATCGGTTTTGTTGTGCAAGTGCAGCAGTGGGAAGGTCCGGCGGTCACCGCTCGGCCGTCACCGCTGGGGGGTCACAGCTCCGAGGGCGCTCCGATAGGAATAGGCTCACGGCCGCCGCTTCGCGCGGAAGGTTCGGTGCTGCCTGGCGGCTAGGCGCTGCGGAATGGCGCCGTCACGGGCGTGCTTGAGTACAGGCAAGGGTCAGCCGGCCTGTTTGAAAAGGTGGATGGGTTAGCGTATGTCTGCTGCGTCGAGCAGGGTACCCACAGTGGGCGTGATGAGCCCTGTTAGGTTGTCGGCTCCGATCCCCGCGCGGGCGCTGGCGCCGTCGAAGACCAGGCTGAGCTGTCGGGCCAGCAGGTCAGGATTGCTCGCCCCACCCTGTACGGCCTCGGTGCGGAAAAAAGCAGTCAGATTTCCCTTGATGCGGTGTGCCACCTGGCTCGCGGGGTGGCTCTGATCCTTGAGCTCGATCTGTACAGCGAGGTACCGGCAGCCTCGGAACTCGGGCGCGCCGGCCTGCAATTCCACCTGCTGGAAGACGTGCAGGATCCGCTCGCGAGGCGAACGGCCATCGCCTGCGGCAGGCACGAGCCCCGCCACGAAGGCAGAGGCGCGCTGCTCCAGGCTTGCGGCCAGCAGTTCGTCTTTGCTCCCGAACAGCTGGTACATGGAACGCTTGGACACCCTGGCCGCTTTGCACAGCGCCTCGATGCCGATGCCGACACCGTTTTGGTAGGTAAGCGTGGCCGCCGCCTCCAGGAGACGCTCTCGGGAACTTGGATTCGTTTCGGTGGCCATACTGCGAGGCTAACCCGGATTTCGATGAAATGAAAACCGATCGGTTCCAGGGACCCCGACGCGGGATATCGGGCACTTGTGACTTGGAAACCGATCGGTGTACAGTGCAGGAGACCGATCGGTTTCCGATGTCTGCGCTTAACGCGTACCGATTGCGTCCGCACTCAATTCCTGGAGTCAAAGTCATGTCTTTTCACACCACCCCCACCATCTTCATCATTGGCGGCACAGGGGCCCAAGGGATGCCCATCGTCCGCGCTCTCGTCGCCGACAAAAAATACAACGTTCGGGTCCTCACCCGCGACGCCACCTCCCCACGAGCCCAGGCCCTCCTCGCGCTCGGCAACGTCTCCATTGTCGAAGGGTCATTCGCCGACGAAGACGTGCTGCGGGAAGGATTTCGCGGCTGCGACGGCGCATACGTCAACATCGACGGGTTCAACACCGGTGAGAAAACCGAGATCTACTGGGCCATCCGCAGTTACGAGATAGCGATTGAAGAAGGAATCAAGTTCTACGTCTACGGAAACCTCGACTACGCCCTCAAGAAGTCCGGCTATGACTCAAAGTTCCGCACAGGCCACTACGACGGTAAAGGCCGCATAGCCGAATGGGTACTGTTCCAGAACCAGAAGAACCGGAACCGAATGGGAGCAGCTGTCTTCACCTCGGGTCCCTACATTGAAATGGTGATCTCACCGCTCACACCTATGACCCCCGGCATTGAAGACGGTGTCGTCACGTGGCGCGTCCCGCTGGGCAAGGGCGCCGTTCCTCACGTATCCCTCGAAGATTGCGGGTTCTATGTTCGCTGGCTTTTCGACAATCAGGAACGGGCGAACGGCATGGACCTCGAAGTTGCTATCGAACACATGACTTATGCCGATATGGCTGCGGCATTCGAGAAAGTCACGGGGCATCCGGCACAATACATCGACACGGATCTGGACACATATTGGGGTGGCCCGCTGAGCGGCGCTGCTGATCTGCCCGCCGGATATAACGCCGATCCCAATGACAAGAGCACCATGAGCTTCCGGGACAATTTCACAGGCTTCTGGAACGTGTGGAAACACCACATCATCACTCGGGATTACGCCCTGCTCGACGAAATTCACCCCAACAGGATCAGGAGTGCCGAACAGTGGTTCAGGCGGGAAGACCAGTTGGGCAGAGAGCTTGGCAAGGGAAGTCTCTGGGAGAGGGTCCAGCCGGAGAACTGGCGCAGCGACTCTCCGATCCTTAAGGGCAGTGCAGATGCGAGGACGGGCAAGTTGTAAACGGGTGAGCGGCAATACGAGCCCGATTACGCTGTGGCCCGGAGTTCTAGGATCCCTTCTTTCACCATCCAGCAGCAGGAGCAGGCAATGACTACACAGCAGGTAGCCCTCGTGACGGGGGCATCGTCAGGAATCGGGAAGGCGGCAGCTGCCGCCTTGGCAGAAGCGGGATATGAGGTTGTCGGCACCAGCCGCTCACCGGCAGGCGTCCCGCCCGTCGCCGGAGTGACCTTCATTGATCTCGATGTGACCAGTGACGACTCCGTGGCAGGTGCGGTTCAAGAGGTCATCAACCGTTTCAGAAAGATCGATGTACTGGTCAACAACGCGGGCATAGGGTCGTCGGGGGCAGCCGAAGAAAGTTCCCTTGATCAGGATCGCCGCGTGTTCGACATCAACGTGTTTGGTGTCATGCGGATGACCAAGGCGGTTCTGCCGCATATGCGCGCCCGGAAAGCGGGGCGGATCGTGAATCTTTCCTCGATCGTCGGGTTCATTCCGCAGCCGTACATGGCCGCCTACTCTCCCTCAAAGCACGCGGTCGAGGGGTACACGGAATCCCTTGACCACGAACTCCGCGAGCACGGTGTCCGCGCCGTCCTGGTGCAGCCGGCCTGGACCAACACGGATTTTGATGCCAACAACCTGCAGGCCGACAAGCCCATGGACGCCTACGCCAAACAGCGGGGGGTCTTCATGGAGTACATGGCCGGCGCCGTGAAGGAAGGCGATCCAGCATCAGTGGCTGCCGCCGCAGTGGTTGCCGCCGCTCAGGATTCCAAGCCCAAGCTCCGCTATACCGCCGGCTCCCGCGTCCGGCAGGTCAGCATGCTCCGACGCTACGTCCCTACGTCTGCCTTCGACAGCCAGATCCGCAAGCTGAACCACCTGCCCGGCTAACGAATGCTCGTCCAGCAAGGCAAAGGCCCTGGAACGCGGAGCCCGGCATTGCTGCACCGGCGAGGTCACGGCGTCGTTGGGGCCGCATGCTGGTCATGCTAGCGCTGAGTGCGGTGACGTTCGTGGTGTCGCTCCTGTGGCGGGAGCGGAAGGTAGCGTAGGCGCGGCTACTCGGCCGAGCGACGCATGCGCGCAAGGTGCACTAGCCGGCTGAAGGCCAGGATGAAGACGGCCTCGATCAGCACCATTAGTCCGAGCAGCAGCCACTGCCCCTGGCTGATGAACACCACCGCGCCGGTGACGACCAGAACGGTTCCAAGCGCCAGGGCGTACACGGCGAACCCGAGAGCCACCTTGGCACTGCGCACACCGGTGCGGAAGCCAAAGCCCTGCGGCAGTCCGCCGGGCAGTCCCTGGACGCGGTCCGGCCCTGCGGGTGGGAGCCGGTCGAACTCCTGCCACAGATCCTCGTCGTGATCCCGATCGGTCATGCTTCCATTATCCCGCGCCCCGGGGCGCCTGATCCGTCCTGAGCCCTACTGAGGACATCAGACCCTCGTCACGGACGAAGATCATGCGCGCGGAGACATCCTCCGCCGGCTTGCCAACAACGTGAGACAAAATGGACGAACGCCAACTGCAGCGCACCTGAATCATTCTCCGCGGGTCAGTCTGGGCCGCACATCGGCAACCTCGTCCGATGCAGGGAGTGCCGTTCCGACGGAATTCCCTGTCGAGATCTGCCGCTTGATCTCCTCAAGCTCAACTTTGAGCAGGTCGACGGTGGCCCGGTATTTTTCGAAGTCTGCCGTTCGGCGCCTATCCATGACGTAACTGATGACGGTGGCAAGAATGCCAAGCGGGAACGACACCAGCAGGGCCCAGCCGGACGTGCCAAGGAAGCCCAGCGCCACGGGCAGTGCCTGCTTGAATGCCAGGAACGCGTTCACCTGGCCGACCACTGCGTTTAGAGCGGAGTCTAGAGGGCCCAGAAACTGCCCCACCACGGGCGTCCCGGAAAACGACGGAGCGCTCAGCGGCGGTTCCCCTGCAGACCAGCGCGGATCACCGACATGGTTCAGGACGTAGATCCCGGCGCCGGCGTTGAGGGCCGCGAAGAGCAGGACCGATCCAAGCACAGACCAATGAAGCTTTCGGGGACGCCAAACACCGACCGCAAGCGCGAAGACGCTAGCCGCAACCCAAGCAGAGATGCCGAGTTCGTCACGGTTCATGCCGCCCAGTAGATCCAAGGAATTCCCCGCCCCTTACGGTTGGTGTCGATGCCTGTTCCGGCCGCAAGCGAGCTTATCCCAGTCACCGCCCTACGTACGACGGCGGAGCCCGGGCCGCGTGAAGGCAGCTGTGATTTTCATTGTTGTCTCAGAACGCCAGTGGGAAGATGGTCGGAGAGTTGGGCCTCCACCGATCGGGGATGCCGGAAACTGCCGGCACGTGCCCAGCGTGAAACAGGCGGTGAGCGAGCCATGACAGAGCCCCATCTACAGCCGCGGCGGCTGCGCGTCTCTGACATCAACGTCGTCGAGCACCGGACCCTGCGGAAGGCGCTCGGCGGCACCATCGTGGGCAACACGATGGAGTGGTACGACGTCGGCGTGTTCGGCTATCTGATCACCACCATGGGTCCGGTGTTCCTGCCCGAGGCGGACAGGGCCGTGCAGAACCTGTTCCTGCTGGGAACCTTCGGTGCCACGTTCATTGCCCGGCCGCTGGGTGGCGTCTTCTTCGGCTGGCTGGGCGACAAGATCGGCCGGCAAAAGGTCCTGGCCATGACCCTGATGCTGATGGCCGGGGCGACGTTCGTCGTCGGCCTGCTTCCCGGGTATGCGGTGCTGGGGATCTGGGCCGCCGTGCTGCTGGTGGTCACCAAGCTGATCCAAGGCTTTTCCACCGGCGGTGAGTACTCCGGGGCCACCACGTTTGTGTGCGAGCATTCGCCGGACCACCGCCGGGGCTTCTTCGTCAGCTTCCTGGACATGGGCAGCTATCTCGGCTTCGCCCTGGGGGCTGGGCTGGTATCGGTGCTCCAGCTGGTTCTGGGGCAGCCCCAGATGGAGGCCTGGGGCTGGCGCATCCCGTTCCTGATCGCCGGCCCGCTGGGCATCGTGGCCATCTACTTCCGCCTGAAGATCGAGGAGTCGCCCGCCTTCAAGGCCACGCAGGAGGCGGAAGCCGTCGCCGCCAGTCACCACGAGACCGACGACGAGCTCCGCCCCGTCGGCCCGGTGGCGATCTTTAAGGACCACTGGCGCCGCATCGTGCTGGCCATGATCCTTGTGGCTGCCGGCAACACCGTGGGCTATGCCCTCACGTCGTACATGCCCACGTACCTGACCACCAACAAGGGCTACGACGAGATCCACGGGACGCTGCTGACCGTTCCGGTGCTGGTGGTCATGTCCCTGTGCATCCCGTTGACGGGGCGCCTCTCAGACAGGATCGGCCGCCGCCCTGTGCTCTGGATCGGGGCCATCAGCACGGTGGTGCTGTCGCTCCCCGCGTTCCTTCTGATCTCGGTCGGCACCGTTCCCGCCACGCTCGCCGGCCTGGCCCTTATCGCGTTCCCGGTGGCATTCTTCGTTGCCATTCTCGCGTCCGCGCTCCCGGCGCTGTTCCCCACGGCCCACCGCTACTCGGCCATGGGCATCGCCTACAACTTCGCCGTGGCCATCTTCGGCGGGACTACCCCGTTCATCATTGCCGCGCTCATCCAGCTGACCGGCAACGACCTGATGCCTGCGTTCTACCTCATGGCGACGTCCGCCATCGCCGCGGTCGCCATCTACTTCCTGCCCGAATCCGCCCGGCGGCACCTGCCCGGCTCCATGCCCAGCGTTGACTCTGACGAAGCCGCCCGCGAGCTGGTGGCGACGCAGGACCACAACCCCTTGCTGGAGATGGACTCGCTGCCGTTCGACAGCAGCTACGAGGAAGCACGGGCGTCGCACGGAGGACGCCCTGACAGGCCGACGGTGATGTGAGCGATCGTCGGTAAGCGGGGACGTCGAACACAGCTCCCGGACGATGCAGTCCGGCTGTGGCGGACTCCCGTCCGCGGAGTTAGCAGACAGCCGTTGTTAGCACGCCGAAGTAGGCCTACGCTGTGCGCACGGCCCCACTCCGGGACCGCTCCAGGACCCACCGTCACGCGTGTCAGGCACGCCCTCGGGTGCCCGTGTCCTGGACCATCACGGAACAGGAAAGACCATGACCAAGTATCTGTTTGAAGCGAACTACGTGGGTGAAGGAATCAAGGGGCTGATGCGGGAAGGCGGCTCCAAGCGGCGTGACGTGGTGGTGGACGCCCTCAAATCCGTTGGAGGATCGCTGGAGAGCTTCTACTTCGCTTTTGGGGACACCGACGTCCTGGGCGTCCTTGATATCCCGGATCAGGCCAACGCCGCGGCACTTTCGCTGACGATCAATTCGACGGGCGCCGTGAATCTGCGTCTGAAGCCGCTCATGACGCCGGAAGACATCGACGAGGCGGCCAAGAAGACGCCGTCGTACCGCGCTCCGGGGCAGTAGGGCGGGGGAGAGCACCGCCATCCACCAGAGAACAATGCAGAAAGGAAATCATCATGCTCACGGATTTGGACATCATGGCTGTTCTTCCCGCGAAGGACATCAACCGGGCCAAGGATTTCTATAGGGACAAGCTGGGGCTGGAACCTGCCGAGTCCCCGGAGGACGACAGCCTTTTTTACCGCGGCGGCCACGGAACGGGACTCCTCATTTACCAGACAGACAATGCAGGGACGGCGAAGAACACCCAGATGGGCTGGGCCACGGACAACCTGGAACGGGAAGTGGAGGAGCTGCGGGCCTGCGGCGTCGTCTTTGAAGAGTACGACATGCCCGGGTTGAAGACGGAGAACGGCATTGCCACGAGCGACTGGGGGAAGGCCGCTTGGTTCCTGGACAGCGAAGGGAACATTCTCAACCTTTCCCAGCGCGCGTAACGGTGACTGCGGCCGGAGCGTACTTCGCTTCCGTCAGGGACGGAAAGATCGTCTCCTTCCGTGCCCATCCGGATGTCGCCACAATGATGGAGCAGCTCGGGCTGATGCCCGGAATGCGAGCCGGTAAAGCACAGATCTGAACACAGGGGTGCCGGCACGCCGGCCCCCCTGCTCAGTGCCGGACTACCGGCTCCATGACCGCGGGCTCGGACCAACCGCGCTCCTTGCGGCCCGGAGGGTAGGCGTGCCTCCGGCCCCCCAGTGTAATGACAAGGGCGACGACGACCGGCACCGCCGCGGCGACAGGCACCATGAGCGGGCCGGCCAGGACCAGGGCAGCGGAGCCGTAGAGTGCTCCGATGGTGATGCCGAGCTGGATGGTCAGGACGGTGAGGCCGTTGGCCGCGTCCCGGTCCTCGCGCCCGGCGCGGAGGATGGCGGCCTGGTTGTAAATGCCGATTGCGCCGAGGCCTGCGCCCCACACGGTCATGAGGACCATGGCACCGGGAATGGTTCCGCTGCCGAGGGGGAGGAGGAGCATCGCGATGGCGATGGCCGCCGTCGTGATGATGAGCGAACGGCGTGGCCGCGAATCCACGGTGATGCCCGCGATCCAGATGCCGATCAGGCCGGACGCGCCGAGGACGGTGAGGGAGAGGCTGGTGGCGTAGTCGGGCAGGCCGGCTTCGCGGATGAACGGCGCGATGTAGGTGAAGAGCGCGAAGTGGGCCAGGACCAGCAGCGGCCAGGCGATGGCCACGGATTTCACGCCGGGCTGGGCGATAGCTTTGCGCATCGAGGGTCGGACGGCGTCGGGGATCCGGCGGACCTGCGGCAGCAGCCAGACGGCCAGGCCGGTGATGCTTTGAGCATTCCCACGCATTCAGCGGTGATTGTGTAGCTTCCCTTCGGTATTTCAGTCGCCGACGCCCCGAGTCCGCTATCGCCCAGTCCGCCTGATCCGCCCAAGACAAGACCGTCAGGCGGGAGCCCCATGCGCCTTTCCAGCTGCGCTTGGTTTCTTACTCGGACTCGGGCAAGAGTGGGGTCGTCCTTTGGCCCGGGAGGGCGCGCCGGCGGGGAGACTACGGCTGGGAGGCGGGCTGGCCTTTGGCACGGGTGGGGGAGCTGACGGGGAGACTACAGCTGACGGGTCAGCCGGAGCAGGGCTGGCGTCCTGGTACTCACATGCACTCAGTGCGATTCCGGAGCTGGCCAAAACCAGCAAAAGCGCGATAGCCCGAGACCAACGATTTCCCCCAAATGTTGCCATGCGCCAACCCTACCGACGCTGACGGCGGGTACGTCCCGCTGGGACTGGGTCAGACGCCGAACGGGCACGCTAGCAAGCAACAACGTCGGCCAAGCTATTCCTGGCCGAGCAGCTTCTTCGCGTGCTCGTACTTTCCTGCAAGCCGCCGACGGACTTCGGGTTCCAGACGCGCCGTCCGCTCTGGATCGGTATTGTCTGCGATGTCGGCCAGTTTTACAGCCAGGGCAATGGGGTTCTCCAGTATGGCTGCGTAGTATCCGTCGCCCTTGCTGTCCTCGGTCCGGGTAAGAAGGACGACGGCGTCAATCACCGCGCCGCTGATTCCGGCGGCCCTCAGGTCGTCGGCGGTGATGCCGCAGTCTTCAATGACGTCGTGCAGCCAAGCAGCCGCAATGTGCTTCGAGTCGTCCAGCTTGGCCGCCACCCGGCGGGGATGTTCAATGTACGGCACTCCGATCTTGTCCGTTTGGAACCTGTGCGCGATGGTAGCGATTGCCTTAGCTGCTGCCACTTCGGAATTGTTATCTTGATTTGCCACTGGAGCCTCCCTTTTCTGGCCATCGGCGTTGGTCATCAACATCGGCAGGCTATCAATGGGGGCCGACATTCAGGGCTATCTCACGGCCGGAAGAAATTGTCAGTGGTGCCTCTGACAATGAGGGCATCGGTTAGAGATGAAAGGCACCGACATGCTGGATACGATCGCACGTCCCGAAACCTCACTGGAGCTAATGCTGGAGCTTCAGCCTGAGGAAGCATTGGAGTGGAAAGCTCAGGTGAAGCAGCGGCACACAGGGTGGCACGATGTGGAGTCGGCGTCCCAATTGGTTGCCCTCATCCAAGGGGTTTGCCATGACGGCGACTGGCTCATTGTGCAAACCAAGGGCATCGATGAGCAGCACTTGGGGAGATACGCCCAAGCCATGAGGACCGGCAAGGGTTATCACGTAGAGGTGGCAGTGATCAGCAGCGGAGTCACCAGCAACTGGCGCATAGGACTGGGACCGCTGGCTGACGAAGCCGGGAACGAGCCACATACAGGAGTCGCTCCGTCACAGAACCTGAGTCTGGCTGGAGCCTCGGAGGTAATGGTGTCCTGGCTGAACGGCCATGGGCTGCCGCTGGGCTATGGGGCTGCACTCCACGTTTATCAGTAATTCGGAGTGCTGCCCGCGCCATTACGTCCGTTCCTCGATCGTCGCCGCAGGAACTCGGGTTCTCCGGGCCTACAGAAGATCAGGATCAGCTCGCTCACCGTCTGCCCGGTGATACGCGCCACCATCCCCGCGTAGGTCGACAACTGACGCCAGTAGGAGGTCAGGGTCTCCTGAGGGACGTTGACGTCGGGCTTGAAGTTGGCGATTACCAGCGTTCCATCGTCCTCGCGGTACATCAGGTCGATGATGCCTCCAGTGCCACGCCGCTGTCGGAGGTGACAACAGGCAGTTCAAGCCAGTGCTCACGCCCGGCGGCGCGCTGAACCGGGAGGCTCCTCAGGGCAGAACGGGCCCGTTCTGTTGCGGCCAGGCGGTACAGCCTTGGAGATGCATCAGCCGGAAGAGGTCGGGGTCGCCATCGCCTATGTCTTCAGCAACACAATCTGACTCATAAGAATTTCGATGCAGCCGTCAGTCACAACCCGAACTCGAAGGAGTCAACGACTGCGCCAGCTCCGGCTCCCCCGAGATAGTCCGTGAGGCTGTGCTGCTCGAGCACGGCGGTCACCTCGATCGCGACGTTTCCTTCCTTCCAGTCGAGCAGGAAGAGGCGCATTTCCACGGGGGCGCCGATCACGTGATGCAAGGCAGAAACTCCGCCGCCGATGATGACCGGAACCGCGTGGATGACGCCGTCGAGCGGGCATGGGCTCCTCCACCCGTCACTCACCCGGAGGTCAAGCGCGACACCGGACAAGCCGCCCACCGTCACGGGAGCGGCCCGCACGATCTCTAGACCCGGCACCGTGCGGTACCACGCGGCGAGTTCGGCGGCGCTCGTACCGACCCCGGGCTGCGCTTCTTCGCCGCAGAGCGCGGGCGCGCGTACATTCTGATAGACGCCGATGTAGCTGCCACCCCAGGTGCCCTCTTCTGGATCGTTGTTCCGGCTTAGCAGTACATTCCCGGGCAGATCCTCGCCGTTGGCCCAGCCTGCGGGGACCGTGTACGAGAATTTCGGTTCAAAGGACGTGGTCGAGTAGGTACCCGCATCAAGGGAACCGAGACAGATACCGCCATGCGGATTCTGGCAGACAAACGGCGCCGACTGCTCTGGCCGATCTAGTGTGGCACCGTCCGGTGCCGCGACGCGCGCAGCGGCGCTCACCTCATCAGTATTAAGGACCCGCGCCCAGGTTCGCACGTCGGCAAGGGTGCCTTCGAAGAAGTCAGCCGGTTGTGTCCGCGCCTGGCCGCGACCGAACAGCAGCGGGCCTTTCGCTTCGTACAAGGGGTCGGTGGCGACGCCTTGCTCGCTGACCGGGTAGCCGTTGAGGAAGAATCGGGCCCGCCCGCCAGCGGAATCATAGACTCCGGCGAGATGTACCCAGGCGTCCGGCTTCACCGCGACCCGTGTCGCACGGTCGCGGTTGGTCACGAAGCCGTCCCCGTTGCCATCCTCAGGTTTGACCGAGAACGACCAAAACCCTTCGGCGATGCCCAGGAAAAATGCGCCGGCGACGTCCCCCGCCTGACTAAGGACCGTGACGTACCCCCCGGGCTGCCCCGCCGGGCGTACCCATGCGCTCACCGTGAAGCTCGAGTTGGTGGCGATGGGGCCAGGCGCCGAGGTGCTGGCGTAATCGGCGCCGTTCACCTGCAAGCCCTCGCCCGTCCACCGGGCTTCGCCTTCGACTGAAAGGGCCACACCACCGACCGCAGCTCCCGGACCCGTAAGGGGCCATACGTTCGCGGCGTCTGGCTCGTTAGAAGACTCGTTAGAAGGCTCGTTAGAAGAGCTGCAAGCCCCGAGCGTTCCAAGCAGAACGCCGGCGAGTATTACCGCGATGGTTCGCGACCGGCCCTGACGAGATGACGGTTGTGAGGTCGTATTCACGCCCCCGCCTTGGTGATCTCCCTGATTCCCATGATGGCCTCTCGTCTTCCTGAAGAAAAAGATCCGGAATACCGGGGCCATCCCAGAAGGATGGTCACAGGCCCCAAAGATACGCTCGGGACGGAATCAAGGGAAGGTTCCCACTGCAACAGCACTCAGATCCAGGCCGCAGCCGAAGAACACATTGGAGATTCAGAATGTCGGCTAGCGCTACGAATACATGTGGTTGGATCATCCACTCTGTTTAGCAGATTGGGTCGAGCGAATTCGGCTGCCACGAGTGAGCTTGGCGTGGACATAGTAGAGGCGGCATCTCTCCGAGCTCTAGTTCGAAGTTGTTCCTCCTACGCCGTCGATGCCCCCACTAGGTTAATGACTCGATGGCCTACGCAACCGCGGGCCTGAGGACCGAAGTTCGAACTTGGCATTGTGATTCCGTCAGTCAGGGGAGCTAACATCTGACAAGGTTCGATAAGTCACATTTGAGATATGGGGAAATGATGGGGACACCGGAGCACTCCGCCAGTGAGGTCGAGTCGATGGCCGACACGCTTGCAGCTTTGGTCGCAGGCGGGATGACACTGCAGGGGGCACAAACGGCCTTGTCGTATGCGCCGGACGGTCTAGTTCATGCAGCGCGAGTCCTTTACGAGAAGCGGCTCAACTTAATCAAGGAGATCCCGGACCCGGGATACTTGGCTGACAGGCACCGGAAAGTAGGATTCTGGTATTCCGGCCCTCGCCAAGACGATGTGGTCTGGCCAACGCTCAAATCAAGATTGCTTCAGGAACTGCCTGAGTCTGCAGTTGAAAACGTCGACGCGGCGTCCTCTAAGGTGATCGGCCTCGGGAGTCCTCCTGGCAAGGAGGCGATCAACACTAGGGGCCTCGTGCTTGGCTACGTTCAGAGTGGCAAGACTACGAACTTTATGTCCGTTGTGGCGAAAGCGGCCGACGTCGGGTACAGGCTCATCATTGTTCTCACCGGAACAACTGAAAATCTGCGCACGCAGACGCAGGATAGAATCAATGACTATTTGATCAAACCCTGCGATTCAATCTGGAACCCTTTGACTTCAGTCGACATGGACTTCAGCATGACGACTCCGGCGGATGCAATTCTCAGCAATGCCTCCATGCGTTCGATTGCTGTTGTGAAGAAGAATCCCGCCAGACTTCGACGCCTCGATAAGTGGATCAAAACCGCATCAGCAACTACGCGTCAAAATTGTCCAATTCTGATTATCGACGACGAGGCTGACCAAGCATCCATTGATGTGGGAACAAAGCGTCAGTCGACCATTAATGGCCTAATCCGCGACCTCTTAGCCAACCCAAAAGCCGCATACATCGCATACACGGCAACGCCCTTCGCTAATCTGCTCATCGATCCCAGCGTCGAGCATGACCTCTACCCCCGCGACTTCATCGTGGACCTGCCTCGTCCCGATAACTATTTTGGTGCGGAACGAATATTTGGTCAGTTGGAAGGTGAGAGCCTGGAGGATTCCGTTGATGATGGCCTAGATGTGGTCCGTTTGATCTCTGATTTGGAGGTCGACGCCGTTCGTCCCCCTCGGAACAAGACACTTCTGGAGCAGTGGTCTCCCGAAGTGCCCGAAGCAATGGACGCCGCAATCCGGTGGTTCCTCTTGGGCACGGCGGCCCGGCGCCTTCGTGCCGGCAAAGTGGCCCATTCCTCGATGCTTATCCACACCTCCATGCTGGCAGGCGCCCATGAGAAGACTGCGGAAGCCGTCGTCGATCACCTGGATGGGCTTAGGGCGGAGCTGGTCAATGAGGCCAGTACGGCCTTCGATGTATTCCGAGGTCTATGGGAGTCCGAATCGGCTCGCGTGACTGCCGACTCATTTGGAAATCAGCCGTGTGCATTTGACGACCTAATGCCACACCTGATTGAGACAGCGCGCGCAACTAAAGTCATTGTGGACAACTATGAATCAAACGACCGATTGAAATACGACAAGGAGCATCCTCAGACGGCCATCGTCATCGGTGGCAACACGCTGTCCCGCGGATTGACGCTCGAAGGTCTCACCTCTAGCTACTTCGTACGTGCCTCATCGGCTTACGACACCTTGCTTCAGATGGGACGCTGGTTTGGGTACCGAGTGGGCTACGAAGATCTGATCCGCATCTGGATGAGTTCGGAGCTGAAGAGCTGGTTCCTCATGCTGTCCATCGTTGAAGCCGAAATTCGCGAAGAGATCCAAGTCTACGAAGCGGAGGGTAAGACTCCAGCAGAACTCCCCGTCAAGATTCGAACCCATCCCCAAATGTCAGTGACATCCGCCGCAAAAATGCGTTCCGCAGTCAAAGCGCAAGTCAGTTATTCGGGGCGTCGTGTGCAGACAATTATGTTCAACGAAGACGACAGCGATTGGCTGGAGAGCAATATCGCGGCAACAAAACAGCTATTTACGCGGCTGATTGGCAAAGGCCACGACGAGAATGAACTTGAAGCGTCTCGACGCGGATTTCGAGATGTCTCGGCCGACGAGATTCTGGACTACCTGGATAGCTATAGGGTCCACGACGCGGCGAAATCCATCGACAAGGATGCGATCCGACGTTATATAGAAAAGGAACGCACCGAGGGTGACTTGAAACGCTGGGACGTTGTACTCATGGAACCCTTCACCGGTGAGGAAGAGCTGGATCTTGGGCTCGCCGGGAAAGTCCGACTCCTGCGCCGTAAGAAGATGTACATCCCAAGCGACGATGGAACGGCCAATCTGAAGGCGGTTGCTTCGACGTCCGACCGCGTTGCCGATCTCGATGTTGGGTTGGACTTCATCCGGAAATCGCTGAACCTAAAGGCCACAGACAAGCTTACGGACCGCCAATTGCTGCAATTCCGCCAACTGCGGCAGACGACGGATCGAACAGGTCTGCTGTGCATCTACCCCATCGCTAAGGAATCTGATCCCGGCCTAGACAAATCCGCTTTGGAGCCCGCTGAGAACCGCCGAGTTCCACTGTTCGCGGCGGCCGACGTGGTTGGGCTCTGCTTCATGTTCCCCGACTCACGCAATCCTCGATCAGCGGTTGATTACGTCGCTGCCAAGGTAGATGCCGAATATCTTGAAGCACTTGAAGAGGAATTGGACGCGGCAGATAAGTTGGACGAAGCGAAGGCCGTCGAAGATGAGCTGGTGAAAGCATGAGAGAGCCGTCGGCTTCGGTCTTTGACTTCCTAGCCAAGGATGTGTCTGCTGCTGGAAGCTTCCATTCCCGGAAATCGGGCATATCTGCGGCAGATGGCGAGGTACTTTGTGCCGTAGACGCCAGCGGGCGGCCCACCGTACTCGTTCCAGTAGGAACACCAAAGGGCGGTCCCCTGGACTGGCACAGTAAGTCGTTGTCACTGCAGACACTTGAGCTTGCTGTTGATGGCGCGCAACGGCCGTTTGTAATTCTCCGGTGCGTCGACCCGAAACTACACCACCAATTCGGACTGTTGGCAGACGACGTTCTGGATGCCATTGAAGTGGACCCGGAGAGGGCATCAAGGGCAGTGTCAGCAACTCTGGACCGCTGGAGAAATCTGTTTGAGGCCGAACGCGGGGCACTCTTGGGGCCGGCGCAGTTGGCGGGCATCATGGCCGAGCTCACCGTTCTACACGAATTAGTGAAATTTCACGGACCCCATGCTTTATCTGCGTGGCAAGGGCCAAAGGGGAACCGTCACGATTTCGTATTCGAGGACTGCTCTATTGAGGTGAAGGCCACGACCAATCACAACAATATGGTGGTCACTATTCATGGGGGCCGTCAGTTAGCTTCGCCGGATCTGGGTGACCTCTACCTTCGGGCCCTTCAAATGGAGCGCTCGCCAAACGGTAAATCCGTCCCTGACAAGGTCGGCGAACTGATCGCACTGGGCATTTCCAAAGTTGAGCTTCTGACGGTGCTAAATGATGCACATTATTCCGATGCGGACTCGCCAGCGTACGAAGCATTTAGGTTTACAACTCTCTCCGAGAATTCGTATTTAGTTGACGAGGGTTTCCCCCGAATTACGGCGGAAACCCTCTTTCCGTCCGGCATGATTGACCGGCTCGGCAACATTTCTTACTCGATTGATTTGGGCCACATGGCGGAGATTGACCTGGATCTGTCCACGGTCTCGCTGGCAAACGGCGGACAAGACTGATGTTGTCGCTGTACAGGCAGCAATACGGTGCAGACGGCGGCCTTGACGCGCGGTCTGCGGACAACGCCATTGGGCGGACTTCTCTCGGTCTTTGGGATCTTGTACTGCGAGAGTCACTCCAGAACAGCTGGGACGCCAGAACTGAGAGAAGTGGGCAGATCTCGTATTCCGTAGATGAGTACGAAATGTCTGAACAACAAACGTCTACTCTGACCAAGGATGTCTTTGGTGAACTGCCGCCCAACTGCAGGTCAACTGACCTGCTAAAGCACGTTTTTAGTCGCCGAATTCGGGTGCTAGTCATATCTGATTCCGGGACACGGGGGTTGGGGGGACCCATTCGGGCCGACGTTTCAGGAACGGGGGAACGTAGGGATTTCGTTGATTTCGTTCGGAATCTGGGCCGCTCAACTTCTAAAGGTCTAGAAGGAGGCACGTATGGGCTGGGCAAAGGTGTCCTCTACAGGGCTAGCCAAGTAGGTCTTTGTCTCATCTACTCTCAAGCGCGCCACGAGGGAGCCATTGAACCCCGATTGATCGGCGTGTCTGGCGGTGACGGCGACTATGACGACGGTAGCCGGCGATATACGGGACGAAACTGGTGGGGGGTTTCCGGTGCCGATGGCATCGTAGATCCACTTGTGGGGCAGGCGGCGCATGGCCTTGCCGAAGACTTAGGCATGCGAATCCCGCCTGGGGACGCTACAGGTACGAGCATCATGGTGGTTGCCCCCGAATTTGCGGGCGTCGAGAACGGGCGTGATCGGGTAGCCGCAATCGCTGACGCTGCCTTGAAATGGGCTTGGCCGCACGCTTTGGACCTTGAAAAAGGCCCAAATATCCGATTCGAATTCACCGCCGATGGCGAATCGGTACCTGGCCCGAAGCCGCTCGACGATCCGGTATATCGCGAGTTCGCTTCCGCCTACATCGAAGGCCGTCAACGGATACTTGATCCGGGTTATGGGAGCAATTGGCAGACGACGTTCACATCCATCCATAGCAAGAAGCCCAAACGCCACTTGGGGCTTCTTACCTATCGTGTCAGTCACTCGCCCTTGGCTACGGGATCTGAACTTGAGAACTCCGTGGCCCTTCTCCGCGACCCCAGGATGGTAGTGAAATACCTGCCCGTCGCTGCGCAACCCAATGGTGTTCCTGTCTTTGGTGTGTTCATTTCAGCACCTGACATGAACAAGGAATTCGCGAAATCGGAACCCGTAACTCATGACGACTGGGTCTATCAGAAAACTGCCGCTGCGAAGGGCATGCCAAATCCGGTCAGGATTGCCTTGGACAATATTCGCGAAACATTCCGAAGTCTTTCCGCCCAAGGCGCCAAGGCTGCTAACGGAGTTGCCTCAAAGGGCGCTTCTCGGGTGGCAGCCGCACTGGGCAGTCTGTTATCAGGCTTCGCGGGTACAGGTGCTGAAGAACAACCACCAACCGGACCAGGTGTCCCAGGGGCCAGACGACCGAGAAAGGCAGCGGTCCGTCAAGTGGCTACGGCGACTCTTGACCTGCTGGACGAAGAAGTCGTTGCCCAGTACAAGTTTGCCGTCACCGGCGGACGCCCGGGAAACAACTTGGCTATTCGGGTGGCGGCCCGTGTTGTAACTGAGTCCGGCGGTAATGAATCTGCTAGTCCAGCCGATGCTGAAATGCCCCGTTTTGCTGGCTGGGTAACTGGACATGGTGCACTTTTCTCGGAGGAAGTCCTGACCGTCTCACTGCCTTACGACCATGAGATAACCGCGATGTTCACTCAACCGGCCGATGCCGCCATTCGCGTTACCGCGACAGTTGAGGAGCTCGAAATTGCAAGCAATTAGTGTCGGACACTTAACCCTGCCGTTTGAGAACGTCTCGACTTTCGCGTGGGACATTGCCATTGGAGATGCTCCGCTGGCTGACGGCGAGACATTATCTGAAGACTGGACGTACTACGACGACATCTACGCCAAGTGCTCCTTCGGCTTGGACCTGGACGAGACACTGCACCGACTCAGGCTGCCGTCCAGCGCGCTTTTGGGTGCGGTCCTCATCGCCCGGTCCTCGGGCACCCCGCTCATCATGAGATCCGACGTTCACAATCTTCGGAATGGACGCCAACAGATATACCTTACCGTTCCGGGATATCAGGTTTCCGGAGCGCTGTCCCTGGAGTTTCAGATATCACTTCTTCATGCTGGCCGCACATCGGAGAGTCCCTTTGCCCCGAAACGGCTTGGAAACACCGTGTTTCGAATTGACCGGAAGATCATCTTAGAAGGTGTCGCACCCCGGCTTCCCATGTTGCCTGTGAGCTTTGCGGATCATGGCATTCCGAGCTCCGACAATTCGCTTTGGTGGCTCCGGTTGACTACGCGTGACTTGGCGGCTAGCGCCTCCGCGGCTATCTGGCTGTGGCTGAACATCGACAACCCATCTATTTCACGCATGCTCGAAGACTCCGATTCGCCGGATGCACAGGCATGGCTAGGATTTCTCGAGCTTGATTTCATGCGCCAGCTTCTTCGCGAGGCTCTGAGTAACGATGAGCTGAGCCTTCAGGTGTCATATCCAGAGGAATCTCTTGGATACGTCTTGAGCAGTGTGGTTCGTATGTTGGGTCTTTCCTTGGACCAAGTGCGGCAGCGTTACCAGGAAGATCCAGGTCGTGTGGAAGCGGAGCTGCAAGCGAAAGTTGGTGGCAGATAGCGTGAAGGACCCGCAAGTTTTGCTGTGCTATCCCCGCATGCCGCTGTACGAAGCATCCTTAGCCTGGGAAGCGTTGCGCAGGCAAAGTCTGAGTGAAATTGGTGCGTCTATTGATCTCTCTACGGTTCAGGCACAGTATTACCCTCTTGCTCGGCAGCGCGCCGGCTCCGAAGAACTGATGGGCCTGCGATCGAAAATCTCAGGCATTGCCGAAGAGTTCGGGTTCCCTTCGTCAGTGAGCAGCAAGAACCTGGTCGAGTTCGATAGAAGCGTTGGCCCGGAGGTTCACGCGCAGATGACCATTATGCCCGCAGACGCGTCTTCAATCGATGTATGGAACTTCATCAACACGGCGGTTGTGCCGGACGTCGTCCTGTGGCGATACGGGAAGTTCAACAGTCAAGGTAAGAAGTGGTCTATCTCTGAAGATCGTCTGTTCGATATGACTAGGACAACCATAGGACGGCTCTGGTGGCGGGTTCACCTTTTGGGGGTCGAGCTCGCAGGCAGACTAGGCGAAGACGAGGTCGTGAACCTGCTGGAAAAACCACGCATTGGTGGCTATCCAATGCTGTCGCGTGCTTTGGGGACACGCTTGCTGACGTTCTCCTCCGAATCCAACACCACTCGGCGGATGGAACTCTTCCGTGATGTCACGAAGAGATTAATCCGAAAAATGGCGGTTCAGTCAGTATTCATAATGACGGCTGAACAAATAGACGAGTTCGTCACGTCGCTTTTCGTGGAGTCGGCTGCCGCACTGAGCCTCCAGACAGGTGTGCCTCAGGCTGCCCCCTCGGAGAGAGACAACCAAGAGAGGGCGTTTACAACTGATTGGCCTGTCTTCTGAGTAGCTGAGCGGAGGAAACGATGAGGGGGCCGTTGCGGGCAGGAACTTGGGATTCGTGGTTAGGACCAACGCCCGCAATCTCTAGTATCGAAATGGCCGCTTGAGCAAGAAAATACGGACGGTCAGTCCGTGAGGGATCCCAACATCTCTGCCACAACTTCCCCGATCTGCTTAGAGAGCAGTGGCGGCACCGCGTTCCCTACTTGGTGGAACTGCTGGGTCCTGGGCCCTTCGAAGAAGTAGTTATCAGGAAAGGACTGCAGACGTGCCGCCTCGCGCACAGTGAAGCTTCGTGTCTGGCTTGCATCCGGATGGATGTAGTAATGCCCATCTTTAGAGATGTGTGAAACGACAGTCGTCGAAGGAGCGTCCCATACCTGGACGCGGAACCGGTCCGTAAAAGGTGTACCGCCCTCCCTGCCGACGTTCTTGTGCTCGGGGTGCAGCGCGGCAGGGAGATCCGTGTACTTAGGGCTCTTTCCAAGCATGCCGGCAAGTTCGGCCATGACCCGGTAGCGAGCCAAATCGGAGACCATGTGGGCGCGTGGTTCGTGCTGAATCGTCATTTCGGGTGCGTTCTCGTTGATCCAGGCTTCGTAGGCATCGACCGCCAAAACCCCTGACTTGACGGGGTCAACCTTGTTGACCGGCTTAGAAGATCTCACTTCCTTCAAGGCCTGTGCTTGAACGTCTTCCCAATCGAGGTCATTTCCCGGTCGGCGTGATGACGTTGCGGCTTGCACCGCCGGCATGGTCTGCAGCGCAGCTCGCACCGTCACGGCGCCGTCCGCCTTTTTTAGAACGCTTCGCGGCAGGTCGGGAGCGATGTCGCTTCTTACACCCAGCAGGATGACGCGGTGGCGCTTTTGCGGGACACCGTATTCCTCAGCCCGGATAATGAAGTCCGACGGTTCCAAGTCTGACGGCTCGGCATCGACCACCAGAGATCGGATCTCGTAGTGAGTGCCACCTGGGAGGTTGGCAAGGTCTCCGAGAATTGTTTGAAACATGCTGCTGTCCCCGTTTTTTGACGAGAGCAGCCCCTTGACGTTCTCCATGACAAAGATCGTCGGCTTGAACTTGCCGAGGATGTGCAGGTATTCCCTGTAAAGGAAATGCTTGTGGTCCAAGGCGAACGTGTCGTCACCGGTGCGACGCGATCGGCCAGCCAGCGAATACGCCTGGCATGGAGGCCCACCGATAAGGGCCCAGTGCCCTCGGTCGCTTTCGGGGCCAAGTTGCTTCTCGATGAAGTCATCTACTTCAGGCCGGTTATCTGCGCCCAGTTCGACTTGGTAAACGTGAGTCTTTGCGGCGAAGTATGCATCCCTAAAGTCACCAGTGAGAACGGACTGCCAAGTCTTCTTGCCCTGGATGTAGTCGAAGTAAGATCCAAGGTCGGTCCCTGAGCGAACTAACTCCCTGTATGTGGCACGCAAGCGAAGAGTCTGGCAGGCGAAGCTGTCCATCTCGAACGAGGCCAAGGTGTTGTATACGAAGGCACCGTTCTCGTCTCGTACGCTGGAAAATCCTTCGTTCAGGCCTCCTGGCCCAGCGAAGAGATCAATGATTGGAAACACGTGCACCCCTTGATATTCGACACTCCAGGATACCAGGTTCCATGGACAAAGTAGGCACGCCCTCGCTCAATCCTCGTCGACAGCCGGCCTGCCAGCGAGCTGCCTTTGTGGGACGCTCTCGACGCGAATCTGCTTGTGCCCTTCCACTACTTCGGCGTCTCCAACGACGTCGACCTCAGGCGCTTGGAGTGGAAGCGCGGCAGCTACGACATCGGCCAGCTCGATGCCCTTGCGGTGTCTCCAACGATTCAAGCCGAACACCCAGAGAACTACGTCCTTGCCGGGCACGTGCCGCGAGTCGGGACCCTCTCGAACCCCAAGGACTTGTAGAGAACATGGTCAGCACCTTGAACAGCCGGATCAAGTGCGAGCACACGGAACCCCAGCTCATTTTATCCAAGATCTGCATGTACGGATGGCTGCCGTCAAATTGGCGCCCATGGACATCCGCATCCGGTGTGATCCGCCGGAGCTCTTAGCAGTCGGCCGCTCAGTAGTCGGCCGCGGTCGCTGGCCTTGAGACCATTCACTGCCCGGCAACGTCGACTCCGGTCACTCTGGCAACGTAGTCCTCCAGTCGCCCCAGCGCCGGCTGCGACGAGGGATCACCCACAGCATCGGCCCCGATAGCATTCGACACCGCAAGCGCTCGCCCATAATCCAGCCCCGCCCGTAGCGCCAGAACCAGCGCCGCGCAGAACGCGTCACCGGCGCCAATGGTGTTAGCCACCGTAACCGTAGACGCCGGGGCCTCCGCCACCTTCCGGCCGTGCTCGAACATCGCGGACCCGTCCTTTCCGTACGTCACCGCGACGAGCTTCGCAGTAGCCAACGCCGGGATGAGGGCGTACTCGGTCTCGTTGACGATCACCAGGTCGCACCGCTCCAGCAGCTCCGCCGGCAGGTCCATGGCGGGGGCCGCGTTCAGGACGAAGAACCCAGTGGAGCGCCGGGCGGCCTCGAGCACCACTGGCAGGCCGACCTCGAGCTGGCACAGCACCGTCTCGTCGGCCTCGAACTCAACGCCCTCCATAGAAAACCCGGAGTTGGCCCCCGGACACACCACGATCTGGTTCTCGCCGTCGCGGTCCACCACGATCAGCGCGGTGCCTGTCGCGTCGCCGTCGAGCACGGCCACGTCAGCAGTGTCCACCCCAGCCGAAGAAAGCGCGTCCAGCATGAGGCGGCCCTGGGCGTCGTTACCCACCGCACCGATCATCCGGGCACTTCCGCCCAGCCGCGCGGCGGCCACGGCCTGGTTGGCTCCCTTGCCGCCGGGCTGCTGCTGCAGGACGCCGCCGCCGACGGTCTCGCCAGCGGTGGGAAGCCGGTCCGTGGTGGCGATGATGTCGAGGTTGATGCTGCCGACGACGGTGACGGCAGGAAGTCGAGTGCTCATGAGGAAGTCCTCTCGGGTAAGCCAAGGGTGGCTGGATTAGGAAATAGTGTACGGCACGGTTGTACTTGTTCGTCATACATGGTTGTATAACAACTCACATCCCATGGCAGAACCAGCCTGCAGAACAAAGGAGTTTGATGTGAACACACCACCCGCCGGCACTGCTTCGCCCCCGTCCGCCGTCGAAAATGAAGACGTGCACCAGACCAGACTCAGCGGCCGCCGCGCCGCCCTGCTCATTTCCACCCTGCTGCTCGGCGTGCTGTCCTTCCAGCTCAACGCCAGCATGGTCACCCCGGCACTGCCGCAGATTGCCGCCAGCTTCGGCCTGGCCGCCGACAGCGCCGCCCCCGTACAGTCCATGTTCTTCCTCGCCGGCGCCATCGCCGGCCCGGTGATCGGCAGGTGGAGCGACTTCATCGGCCGCCGCACCGCGCTCCTGCTGGTGCTGGCGATCATGGGCGCCGGCACCGTCCTCTGCATCGCCGCGCCCACCCTGCCGTTGCTCATTGCGGGCCGCTTCCTGCAGGGCGTGTCCAGTGCGGTCTTCGCCCTGTCCTACATCGTGCTCAGCGAAAACCTGCAGCCGCGCGTCTTCGGCACCTCCGTGGGCATCATCGCCGCCATCAACGGCGGCATCGGGGGAGTGGACGGCTACGTCGGCGGCCTGATGTCCGAGACCCTCGGCTTCCGGTCCATCTTCGCCGTCGTGCTGGTGCTCACCGCCGTCGCCGCCGTCTGCATCCTCAGGACCGTCCCGAAGGGACGGCCGCACGGCGTCCGCGGCGCGATGGACTGGTGGGGCGCGGGCTCCCTCTCGGTGTTTCTGGTGTTCATCACCTACTTCGTCTCCGGCGGCTCGGCCGCCGGCTGGACCGCTCCCGGCACCCTGGCGCTGCTGGCCGGCACCGTGGCGTCCTTCGCAGCCTTCTGGATGATCGAGAAACGGCGCAGCCACCCGCTCATTGCCGTCCACCACCTGCGCTCCCGCCAGGTGTGGCCCGTCATCGCCACGACGGTGCTGACGCTCGCCGGGATCTTCGCCGTCATGAACTTCACCGTGGTGCTGCTCAGCCAGGATTCCGACGCCGGGTTCGGGCTCAGTGCGTCCCTCTCGGCCCTGCTGTTCCTCACCCCGGCCGCGCTCATTGGCGTCTTCGCGGCGCCTTTGGCCGGGTGGCTCGCCGGCCGCCGCGGCTGGATCAAGACCCTGCGGACCGGCACTGCCCTGAGTTTGGCCTGCGCTATCGCTGCCGCTCTGTTTGCCGACAACCAGGTGGCGGTAATGATCGCCGTCGCGGCCCTCGGCATCTTCTACAACGGGCTCTTCCTCACGGCCATCAATGGGCTCTCCGTCCTGCTTTCGCCCAAGGAAGCCCCGGCGTCCCTGCCCGGCATCAACGGTGCGTCCTTCGGGATCGGGGCGAGTCTCGGCGTCGTGATTGTTGCCCCGTTCGCCGCGCAGGCGACGCCCGCCGGCTACGCCACCGCCCTCTGGATCTCCGTGGCCATCACCGCCGCCGCGTTCATCGTCAGCCTCTTCGTCGCCGCCCCCAAGGGCGAGACCCTCTGACCCCTCCGCACCAACTGAAAGAAGAACCGCTTCCATGACCAGCAACCCGTTCTACCTCGACTGCGACACCGGTATCGACGACGCCCTCGCCCTGGCCTACCTGCTCGCCTCCCCGCAGGCGGACTTGCGGGGGATCGGCGCGGTCAGCGGCAACGTCAGTGCCGCTGTCGGCGCCCGCAACACCCTGGACCTGCTCGAGCTCGCCGGGCACGCGCACATTCCCGTCGCCCTCGGCGCGCACGACCCGCTTGCCGGTTCCTTCGGCGGGGGAGCGCCGTGGGTGCACGGCTCCAACGGCATCGGCGAAGTTGAGCTTGCTGAGTCCTCTGTTTCCCTTGCGCCGGAAACGGCGGCGGAGATGCTGGTGCGGCTCGCCCACGAGCATCCCGGCACGCTGCGGGTCCTGGCCATCGGCCCGCTCACCAACATCGCGGAGGCACTGCGGCTGGAGCCTTCTTTGCCGCAGTTGGTCGCGGAGATCACGATCATGGGCGGCGCGGCCCTGGCCCCGGGAAACCTCACGCCGGTGGCGGAGGCGAACATCGCCAACGATCCCGAGGCCGCCGCGCTGGTGCTGTCCGCCGGCTGGAACGTGACCCTGGTGCCGCTGGATGTGACCATGACCAACGTGCTGGAGGAGAACCACCGGCAGGAGCTGCTGGCCTCTTCCGGTGCCGTGCCGCGGGCGCTGGGGGAGATGCTGGGCTACTACTTCCGGTTCTACGAGGGCATCTTCGGCCGGGCCTGCTCCGCCATGCACGACCCCCTCGCCGCTGCGCTCGCGGTGGGCGCCGTTTCGGCGGCGGTTGCGCCGGTGGTGCATGTGGGCGTCGATACCACGTCAGGGCCGAGCCGCGGGCAGACGGTCTGCGACCTGCGCGGACTGTACATGGACTACCCGGAGCAGCCGGGCGCTCGATGCCGCGTGGTGCTGTCGCTCGACGGCGACTTCGCGCCGCACCTAGTGGAGACGCTGCTGGCGTTCTCGTCGGAAAGCCCGACGGCGGCAATCACCGCGGGTGCGGCGGTCGCCTGAGCGAGACGACCCGATCTTGAACCGCCGATGGTTGCCGGCATGTGCTGTCAAACCATCGGCGGTATCCGTTTGGCGTTCGACTCCTGAGGGCCGCGCCCGTCGTGGCCCTCAGGAGTGAACTCGCTGCTTACTCCGGCGTTACGTACGCTCCGGCAATACCGCCGTCGACAAGGAAGGTGGAAGCGGTGATGAATGACGCATCATCGCTGGCGAGGAATGCAACGGCAGCGGCCAGCTCCTCGGGTTCGGCGAACCTGCCGAGGGGAACATGGACCAGCCTGCGGGCGGCCTTCTCGGGGTCCTTGGCAAAGAGCTCCTTCAAGAGGGGCGTGTTGACCGGGCCGGGGCACAGGGCGTTTACCCGGATGCCCTCACGGGCGAACTGGACCCCCAGTTCTCGGCTCATCGACAGGACGCCGCCCTTGGAGGCGCTGTATGAAATCTGGGAAGTGGCCGCGCCCATCACGGCCACAAAGGACGCCGAGTTGATGATCGATCCTTTGCCCTGCGCCTGCATGTACGGCAGCGCGTATTTGCAGCAGTAGAACACGGAAGTGAGGTTCACTTCCTGGACCCGTCGCCATGCCTCGATTCCCGTGTCAATGATGGAGGCGTCGTCCGCCGGGGAGATTCCGGCGTTGTTGAAGGAGATGTCGACGCTTCCGTAGGTTTCGTTGGTCACGGCGTAGAGGTTCTTGACCTCTTCTTCGCTGGTGACATCGACCTTGACGAACAGACCGTCGACTTCTTCAGCGGCACGCTGCCCGGCGGTCGGATCGAGATCGGCGATGACAACGTGCGCTCCTTCGGAGGCGAACCGGCGGGCGGTTGCCAAGCCGATTCCGCTGGCCCCGCCGGTGATGACGGCGCTGCGGCCTTTGAGTCGGTTGGAGATAACTTCAATCATTGTGCTTGTCCTTTGCAGGTTCAGTCGGTGGTGGAGATGAAGACGTTCTTGGTTTCGGTGAAGGCGTTGAGCGCGTCAGGTCCCAGTTCACGGCCCAGGCCTGACTGCTTGAAGCCGCCAAAGGGTGTGGAGTACCTGACGGAGGAATGCGAGTTGACGGAGAGGTTCCCGGATTCCAGTCCGCGGGCGACCCGCAGGGCCCGCCCGATGTCCCGGGTCCAGATGGAGCCGGACAGGCCATAGATGGTGTCGTTGGCCAGGCGGAGCGCGTCAGCTTCGTCCTTGAATGGAACCACTGCCACTACCGGGCCGAAAATCTCCTCGTGCATCACCCGGTCCTCGCGGGACGGAGTCAGGACTGTGGGCGGGAACCAGAATCCCTTGCCGTCGGGCGCCGATCCTTGGAACGCGATAGGTGCTCCCTCAGGGACGAAGTCGGACACAGTCCGGTGCTGGGCGGCGGAAATCAGCGGCCCCATGAATGCGTCTTCGTCCAGGGGGTCCCCGACCTTCAGCGCCTTCACGGCAGGTTCAAGTAGTTCGAGGAACCTCTCGAAGACGTCGTGCTGCACCAGGATGCGGGACCGCGAACAGCAGTCCTGGCCGGCGTTGTCAAAGGCCCCGCCCGGGGCTGCAGCCGCGGCCGCCTCCAGGTCTGCGTCGGCGAAGATGATGTTGGCGCTCTTGCCGCCCAGCTCCAGAGTCACGGGCTTGACCTGTTCGGCGCAGCCGGCCATGATCCGCTTGCCGACGCCCGTTGAGCCGGTGAAGACCACCTTTCGCACTGCGGGGTGCGTGACGAAGCGTTCTCCGACGACGGATCCCTTCCCGGGAATGATCTGCAGTACGCCCTCGGGCAGCCCGGCTTCCCGGGCAAGCTGCCCGAGGCGCAGGGCGGTCAGCGGCGTCAGCTCGGCGGGCTTGAGGACAACAGTGTTGCCTGCCGCCAGCGCCGGAGCGAACCCCCACGCGGCGATGGGCATCGGGAAGTTCCATGGGACGATGACACCCACAACACCCAGGGGTTCGTTGAAGGTGACATTGACGCCTCCGGCAACAGGGATCTGCTGGCCTGTGTGGCGTTCCGGGGCCCCCGAATAGTACGCGAGGACGTCCCGGACGTTGCCTGCCTCCCAGCGGGCGTTTCCGATGGTGTGGCCGGCATTGATCACTTCCAGTTGGGCGAGGTTCTCAAGGTCGGCATCCACCGCAGCGGCGAAGCGTCGCAGCAGGAGTGCCCGGTCGGCCGGTGAGACGTGGCGCCAGGTTTCAAATGCTGCTGCGGCCTTTTCGATGGCCCGGTCCGTGTCTTCCAGCGTGGCGAGCGGGACCGCTTCTATGACCTCTTCGGTGGCCGGGTTCAGGACGTCAAACGTGCTGGTGGACATCGACTGTGTTCTCCGTTCGTTCTTTGCGGTAGTTGCGGGCTGCTTCAATAAATCCCGTGAAGAGCCGCAGGTCGTCCGGGTTCTGTTCAGGGTGGAATTGCACTCCCAGCACCCACCCGTCTGTTGTGGTCTCGAGCGCCTGGATGGTTCCGTCCTGCGCTGCCGCCGTCACACACAGGCCGTCCGCGATCCTGTCCATGGCCTGGTGGTGGTAGCAGGGGGCGCTGGCACTCGGCCCGAGCAGGTCCTCGCTGATGCTTCCAGGTTTCGTAGTGAATCCGACGTCCCCAAACACCCCTGGTGCCGGCTGGTACTGCGTTGCCTGAGGATTGACGTCCGGGATGTGTTGGATCAGCGATCCTCCGAGTGCCACGTTGAGGATTTGGGCGCCGCGGCAGATCGAAAACAGCGGAAGCCCGGTGGCCAGCGCCGCCCTGGTCAGGGTGATGTCGTGGCTGTCCCTGGCTGGTTGGGAGCGGGTCAGCTCATGGGGCTCGGCCCCGTACTGTTCGGGGTCCACGTCGCTTCCGCCCGCAATGATGAGCCCGTCCAGTAGCTCGACGACTGTGGGATCCGTGCCAACGGGGGGCAGCAGAACAGGTGTGCCGCCGGCAGCGACTACTGCCTGCACGTAAGTGCCTGGCAAGACGGCCGCGTCGGCCTGCCAAACTCCCCACGCGGCCTGTTGATAGTAGGTAGTGAGGCCGATTCGCGGCCGGTAGGAATCAGAGACGTTCAAAGCCACGCTTGTGCTCCCAGTCTGTAACGGCGCTGTCGAATGCCTTAAGTTCGACGTCCGCGGCGTGCACGTAGTGATCCACCACTTCGTCACCCAAGGACTTGCGGGCGATTTCGCTGTTCACCAGCAGGCCGCGCGAGTCACGAAGCGTCGTCGGGATCCGGTCGGCAGTGGACTGGTAGGCATTCCCAACCATGATGGGTTCCAGGGAAAGCTCGTTCTCGATGCCGTGGATGGCTGCCGCAATGAGTGCTGCCGCGGCAAGATAAGGATTGACGTCGCCACCGCCCACACGGTTTTCCACCCGGAGGCTCGGGCCGTGGCCGACAATGCGAAGTGCACAGCTGCGGTTGTCCAGTCCCCACGCAATCGCCGTTGGCGCGAAACTGCCCTCGACGAAGCGCTTGTACGAGTTGATGTTCGGCGCCAGGAAGTACGAGAGTTCCTTCATGGCGGCCAGCTGGCCTGCGACAAAGTGCTCCATCACGGGGCTGAAGCCGTGCTCGCTGTCACCAGCAAGCACCGGGTTGCCGTCGAGGTCTGTCAGGCTGAAGTGGATGTGGCAGGAACTGCCCTCGTGCTCGTTGTACTTGGCCATGAACGTGATGCTTTTTCCGTGCTTTCCTGCAATCTCCTTGGCGCCGTTCTTGTAGAACGCATGGCTGTCGCAGGCCTGGAGCGCTTCGGCATACCTGAAAGTGATTTCCTGTTGGCCGTGGTTGCATTCCCCCTTTGAGGATTCGACGACGAGCCCGGCGCTTTCCATGCTGTTTCGGATGTCGCGGATGACCGGTTCGAGCCCGGCCGTGGCAAGGAGGGAGTAGTCGACGTTGTATCGGGTTGCTGGTTTCAGCCCGACGTACTGCTTGTCCCATGCCTCGGCGTAAGTGTCGTCGAACATGATGAACTCGAGTTCCGTGCCTATATGCGCACGGTATCCGAGCTTCTCGAGCCGTTCGATCTGCGCCCGAAGTATCTGCCGCGGGGACTGGACGACGGGGCGTCCGTCGAGCCAGAGGATGTCGCACTGGACCATCGCTGTTCCCTCCAGCCACGGCACAAGTCTGAGGGTGCTGACATCGGGCCGCATGACCATGTCCCCGTAGCCGTTCGCCCAGGAGGACATCGCGTATCCGTCGACGGTGTTCATCTCCACATCGACGGACAGGAGGTAGTTGCAGCCTTCGGCGCCATGTCCAAGGACGTCTTCCAGGAACGATCTTGCGCCACAGCGCTTGCCCTGCAGTCGGCCCAAGGAATCGGTGATGGCAACGACGACGGTGTCGATTTCCCCCGAGGCAACCTTCTGCTTCAGCTCCTCGACAGTCAGCTGTGCCTGGGGGTTCTTCCCTGCGATTTGATTGGTCATTTGTTTTCCGTAACTTCGATCTGGGTGTTGGACGTGATCCGTGCACTCCGCCTTGTTGGCCGGAGAGCGTGTTTCAGTTGCTCAGTTCGGCTTCCGCTGCCGCGAGCTGTGCAAATTCCTCTTCGGGTGCCCCTGCCACAATCCGGTGGCGGCTGTAGAACCAGTAGTAAAGGAGCGCGGCGGCGAACACCGCGGCGGTGATGGATGCCGCCATGACGTCGACGACGAATGTGGCGACGACGGCAACAGCAGCCAGAACCAGGGCGATGGTTGTGGTGACCGCACCTCCAGGGGTCCGGTATCCCCGGGGAAGGTCGGGTTCCTTTACCCGCAGGACAATGTGCGAAAGGTTCAGCAGCACGTAGGAGACTGTCGCTCCGAAGACCGCGATATTGATGAGCAGGGCACCGTTGCCGGTGATGGCCGCAAGGACGAATCCGAGGGCACCGGGGACGATGAGCGCCCAGTACGGAGTACGCCTCTTGCCGGTCAATGACAACCACTTGGGAAGGTATCCAGCGCGGGACAGGGCGAAGAGCTGCCGGGAGTAGGCATAAATGATGGAGAAGAAGCTGGCCACCAGCCCCGCCAGGCCTGCATAGTTCACAAAGTCGGCAAGGACAGTATTACCCCCGTACGCCAGGCGGAGTGCTTCCGGGAGTGGGTTATTGGAGACGCCCATCGCCTCGGATCCGGCTGCGCCGGGAACCAGGACAAGCATCAGTGCTCCGAAAACCACGAGAATCACAACGGCCACGATGATGCCGCGGGGCATGTCCTTCTTGGGGTCCGCTGTCTCTTCAGCAGCCAGCGGAACACCTTCGACCGCCAGGAAAAACCAGATGGCGTAAACGAGGGCTGCGACCGCGCCGCCGATGCCCATGGGGAGGAAAGCACTGGAGGTCGGGGAACCATCCGGCACGACATCGAAGAGGTTTGCCGCGTTGAAATGCGGTACGAGCCCAATGACGACGGCGGCCAACGCGATGACGGCGATTGCTGTGATCGCAAAAATCAATTTCAGCGCTTCGCCAACTCCGCGCAGATGGATTCCGACGAAGACAGCGAACGTCACGAGATAGACGGGCCAGGAGTTGGTGAGGCCGAACAAGCCCAGGGCCTCAATGTAGCCGCCGATAAAGGTCGCGATGGCCGCGGGAGCGACGGCGTACTCGATCAGTACGGCTACGCCGGTGGCAAAGCCTCCAAGTGGGCCGAGTGCCCTGCGTGCAAAGCCGTAACCGGCACCCGTGGTCGGAAGCGCTGAGGACAGTTCGGCCAGTCCGAACACCATGCACGTGTACATGATGCCCATCAGAATGAAGGCGATGAGGAGCCCGCCCCAGCCGCCCTGGGCCAGGCCCAGGTTCCAGCCGGCGAAGTCACCCGAGATGACATAGGCGACGCCGAGGCCCGCCAGCAGGATCCAGCCAGCCGCTCCACGTTTGAGTTGACGGTGATGGAGGTAGCCCTCGTCGTCGTTGACGGGGTGCTCCGAGGGACGTGATGACATGGGATTTCCCTTCTTTCAAGGGGCTTAATGGTCTGTAATTAGTCCAAAAGTCTTTAGTCAGTGTGGGGTACGTCACCGGACTTCGTCAATAGATCGCTGGCTTCTAGTCAAAATGGCTCCAGTTTCCGGCCCCTGCCCTGCCAGTTCATAGGCATATTTTCAAACCAGACTAGGATGGAGTGATGGAAGAGGCATCACTTGAGGTCCCCACGAGGCTTATACGCCCGGTCCGCCACGGGAACGCCTTCGAGGAAACCATCGAACGGCTACTTCAGCACATCAAGCTGGGACTTTTTGGCGTAGGCCAGAAGTTGCCTGCCGAGCGGGAGCTCTCAGACTTGCTGGGCGTGTCGCGAACCACGCTGCGCGATGCCCTGGCGGAGCTTCAAAAGGCCGGGTATGTGGAAGTCCGCCGCGGCAGGTCCGGTGGCACCTACGTCGCAGAACGCAGGATCGCCGGGCTCGGGGGCTCAGCCAGTCTTGATCCTGCCGAAGTGACCGACGTTCTCATCTTCCGTGCCGTACTGGAGCCGGCAGCTGCTTCTCTCGCAGCCAAAGCCGCCCTGTCTCCAAGGCAGCGCCGACATCTGCTGGATTCCCTTGCTGATGTTGCAGTGGCCCCAGTCGAGCTGTACAGGCCGAAGGATGCCCGGTTCCATGTGGCCATTGCAGAAGTGTGCGGATCGCCGAGCCTCGTCGCGGCTGTCGCGGATACCCGCGCCCGGGTCAGCGATCTTCTCGATCGCATCCCGTTCCTGGAACCCAACCTTGAGCATTCCAACCGGCAGCATCGGGAGATTGTCGACGCGATACTCCGCGGTGATGCGGAAGGCGCCTACCAGGCCACACTGGATCACCTGCAGGGAACGGCCTCGCTGCTTCATGGATTCCTGGTCTCGCCGGAGGACTCTTCAGCAGCAGCACCCGGCGCTCCCTGACCCCTGTCGTGGGACTAGGACTGGAGAGACTGCATCACCGAGAGGTGGCCGGCACGGTCGGCGATGAGGCACTTGGCCAGGTAGAAGGGCCGGTTCGCGTGCCGGACGTACTGTGTGAGTACCAGCACCGGGTCCGAGCCGCGCAGGTGCAGCAGTTTGGCGCGGCTTGGGCCGACCTGGCTCAGGCCGATCTGGCACTCACCTGGGCCGAGTCCCCGGCCGGCGGCTTTGTTCAGGGCCGTGAGCAGGGTGGTCCCGCCGTCGTCCTTGATTTTCAGCGGCGCGGCGGGGCCGCCGGCGAAACTGACCGGCTGGGCGGAAATGTTTTCCTGGAGGTGCGCGACGGGTTCGCCGCCCCGTTCAACCCACTAGGTCCGGCGCTGATTCCCGCCGCGGAAGTAAGGGATCCGCAGCAGTTGCGGCCGCGGTCCGCCGTGAACGGGGAAACGAGGCAGGACCCGAACACCTCGGACATGATCTTCTCGGTGGCACACATTGTCTGGCATCTCTCCCAGTACCTGGTCCTGGAACCCGGCGACATCATCAACACCGGGACCCCGCAGGGTGTGGCCCTTTCCGGCAAGTTCCCATACTTGCGCGAAGGCGACCGCATGGAGATCAGCATCCAGAAGCTGGGCCGCCAGGAGCAGAAACTGGTCGCGTACACGGAGCAGTGAGTTTGGCCTAAGTGCCGCCGTTGCCCGGCCGCAGCTTTGCTGAGGGCCGTGAGCAAGGTGCTGCCGCCGTCGTCCGTTTTTCAGGGCACGGCGGCGCCTGAGGTCAGGCAAAGCCGCCAAGTTTTTGTCCAGCTGTCGTCCTCTTGGCACGATTCAAGCCACGATATCTGGACAAAAACTCGGGGTAATCTTCCGGCAGACGCTAGGTGGCCGGTGAACTATGAAGCAAGATTCTCCGTATGAAAAAAATTGGTATAGCGAGCTTCGCAGCGGTGGTCATGGGGTTTGGCGCCCTCACCATGGCAGCCCCGAGTAACGCGGTAAGCCCGAGCAACGCGGCAACGGAGCCGCAACAGGTCACGGGCCAAATCATCGTCAAGTTCCGCGACAATGGCGCGGCACTTGGCATGCTACGCCAGCAGGGCCTCAGCGACGGAGCTGGAATCGGCAGCACTGGCGCGCACCTCATCAAGGTGCCGGCAGGTAAGGAGTCTCAGGTCATCGAATCTCTGAGCCGGAACCCTGCCGTTGAATACGCCGAGCCGGACCAGCTCGTTACCGCCGCCGCCGTCGACGAACCCGACCCTGACTATTTCCCCCGCCAGTACGCATTGCACAACGAGGGCCAGTCGTTTACCAGCACCAACAACGCGGTAACTGTGACCGGGGGCAAGGCCGACGCCGATGTGGACGCCGTCGAAGCTTGGGACGTCACTACCGGCGATGGCATCAAGGTCGCCGTGCTCGACACAGGTGTCGCCACCGACAACGAGGACATTGCAGCCAATGTTGTTCTGCACGCCAACTTCAGTACCGCGGCAACAGGCGAAGACAATTACGGCCACGGCACCCACGTGGCCGGTATTATTGCCGCCGTCAGGGACACGGAGGGTATCTCCGGTGTATGCCCGGATTGCTCCATCCTGGACGGCAAAGTCCTGAACGACAGCGGTTCCGGCTCTACAACATCCATTGCCAATGGCATCAACTGGGCGGTTGAAAACGGCGCCAAGGTCATCAACATGAGCCTCGGACAGCGCGTTTCATCGCGGGCACTCGAGGCTGCCGTCAACAATGCCTGGAATAAAGGGGTGGTGATAGTAGCCGCGGCCGGCAATGCCGGTACACAGGCACCGATCTACCCAGGCGCTTACCCCAACGTCATTTCGGTCGCCGCGACCGACAACAACGATGCCAAAGCCTCCTTCTCGACCTACGGCAAGTGGGTGGATGTGGCGGCGCCCGGCGTCAATGTTTACTCGACCTTCCCGAAGCACCCCTTCGCTATCGGTACTCAGAACGGCCGCGAGAAGGGCTACGACATCGCCAGCGGTACCTCGATGGCCTCACCTGTCGTCGCCGGCGTTGCCGCGCTTGTCTGGAGCACACCTGCCGGCACCGCAAACACCTCAGTCCGGGCAAAGGTCGAATCAACCGCCGACGCCGCGGTTTCCGGCACTGGTACCTACTGGGTGCATGGCCGCGTTAACGCGTGCAAGGCTGTGGCGGGTGTCTGCGACCAGCCGTGAGGTTTAGGACTGGAGCGACTGCATCACGGAGAGGTGCCCGGCGCGGTCCGCGATGAGGCACTTGGCCAGGTAGAACGGCCGGTTCACATGCCGGACGTACTGCGTGAGGACCAGCACCGGATCCGACGCGCGCAGGTCCAGCAGCTTGGCGCGGCTCGGGCCAACCTGGCTGAGGCCGATCTGACACTCGCCAGGTCCAAGTCCCCGGCCCGCCGCTTTGTTCAGGGCCGTGAGCAAGGTGGTGCCGCCGTCGTCCTTGACTTTCAAGGGAGCGGCGGGGCCGCCGGCGAAACTGACCGGCTGGGCCGAAATGTTTTCCTGCAGGTGCGCGATGGGTTCGCCGTCGCGGATCAGGACGGATTCCCAGAGCCAGACCTCGCTGCCGGGCTCGACGCCCACGCCGGGGGCCACGAACTCCGAGGCAGGCTGCCGCTCCACCTGGATGCGCTTGATCTCAACCTGGTGTCCGGGGCCGCCGAGGACTTCCTCGAAGGGCCGGATGCGCTCGATGCCGATGCGGGGGAGGGTGTCGGAGACGAACCGGCCGACACCGCGCCGGGCGCGTATGAGGCCGTCCTCCTCGAGCAGCATGAGGGCCTCGCGGACCACGGTGCGGCTGACCTTCATGTCGGTCCCGAGTTCGGTCTCGGTGGGGAGCATGGAGCCGGGCTGGAGCAGGTTGTTGCGGATGGCTTCGGCGATCCGTGAGTAGACGGCGACCCGGAGCGGTGAGCCGGCCTGGGCCTCCACCGGCTGGGACAGGAACCGGACGGCGTCCTCGTGCACGTTATGCCTCGCTTGCGTTAGTTCTGGGGAATCCAGCCTAACAAGTGGTACGCGCTTGTTGGACAAGCCTTGTCGGCAGTTCTCGAGTGACCGGGAGTCAAAACAAGGGCGCCCCTCCGCAACCAGGAATCTGGCTGCGGACAGGCGCCTTCTGCTTTAGGCTCAGAGTTGTTTCCGCCCGGCGGGGGTGCTTCCCTGGGTGACTGCCGCCAGGTACTTTTTGATCTGAAGTCGCCACCCGCTGGACGTGGCCGCGCTGGCGCTTACAGCGGCCCGTAACCCGATACGCCAACCAGGAACGCGGGGCACGGCTCGTCGTAGAAGCCCACTTGGAAGGTCACGCTCTGTCCGGCAGCCAGGTCCGCATCGGGCGAGGCGAACCCGATTTGGCTGCCCAGAAGCTTGCCCTTTGCGTCAAAGCAGGTGACATGAACTCCATAGGGTCCATTCAGTTTGTTCTTGGACGTGTTGGTTGCCTTCCCAGTGACCGACGTCCCCACCGCGTTGGCTTGGTTGACCTTTAGATCCTGGAAGTAGGGGTTACCTTCCAACGGCTTTGACGCAACGGTGAATTCGAGCTTTGCCGTGGTCGGCAGCTTCGCATCAAAGAAGACGTAACCCAGAGAGACACCTCCGGCTGGCACTACCGCAGGGGAGAAGCCCTGGCTACGGCCGGAGGCCAGGACCTTGCCGGTTGCATCCATGGCGGCCCCGGTGACCTCGACACTGGTGATGATCTCATTGGTGCCGTTACGCACTGCAACGGGCAGGCTCACGAGTCCTGCGGAGTTTACCTTTATGGGGGCTGAGGCAACGACATCTACCTTGCCCGCGCCGCCCGCCGGGAAGGTCGGCTTGGCGTTACCGGCGAGCCAACCGGCCGCGATAGCGTCTGCCGCTGTGCCCATCTTCACTTCGGCCGCGGCCGAAGTCGTTGCCGGCGCTGCCGACTCAGTGCTGCTGGCGGCGGCGGTGCCGCCGCCGGTCTGAGTGGATGATGCGCCACATCCGCTTGCCGCCAATGCCAGCAGTGCTGCCGCGACGGCACCCAAACGCTTTTTCAATGAGTTCCCCCTGGGAGTGCTTGCTGCCCGTGTCTTCATCGACGGCGGACAGGATGATCTGTACGGATAATTAGTACCCGAAGTGCCAGATATATACTGCATTGCGCTGTTCCATGACGGTCCGCAGTGCACCCGAGGGCAGGAATGACCTGTACGAAGCGGGGACGCGTCGCATTTCGGTGGCGTGATTGCCAGCGGTTAACATCAGCGGTATGCGTAAACATTTGACCGTCCTTGGGGCGACGGCACTACTTCTGGCCGCTTGCTCGGCACCTTCCACCCAGACCTCGGATCAGGCTACGTCAGCCGCTTCCTCTTCGGCGGCTTCAGTCACACCCACACCCTCGGCGACCTCAACCGCAACGCCGACTCCGACTACGGCTGCTGACGCAACAACGGTTGCTGCGTCCCTGAAGCCAAAGGTTGCCAGCATTACGAAGATCACCACGGTGACCGAAGCGCTGGACTCGAACAAACTCCTTGGCCGGCCCAACCAGTACACGTCCGCGGCGTGGATCACCGACTCGGGCGCCACTGCCGGGGAGACCGGCATCGACGGCGGGGCCGTCGTTGAAGTGTTCGATAACCAGGCTGACGCGAAGGCGCGCTCCGCTTATATCTTGCGCGTCCTGAAAGAAGCGGGCCCCGTGCTCGGCACCGAGTGGCACCACATGAAGGGAACTGCCCTGCTGAGGGTCAGTGGCCAGCTCAGCCCGAGCGTCAACAAACAGTACACCGCTGCGTTAGGCTCCTAACTGTTTGTCTGAAGGACGTGTAGCAGAAGAAGGCCAACCCTCGGAGACGGCGACTGCGACGGCGTGCGGCACTCGGCGGGGCATGGTTTCGACAGGCGCAACCAGCGGCGGGGGCGGAGGCGTTCGAGCGCCCAGTCCCACCGGGTGAGCTCCTGCTCAAGGCGCACGGCTGACCATAGCTCCCGGGTTGTATTCGATTCCGGCCAGCGACTGGTTGATCTCGCCGATCCGGTTCACGATGTCCTGCCGCCGGCTGTCCAGGAACGCGCTGAACGCCACCACCGTGGATGGTGTTCTGGTTCATCGACTCCTTGAAGCGCGCCTCGAACCGGGGGAGATCGTTGCTGACCAGCTGCTCCAGCAGCCGGTTGTAGTCCGGGGCGGCCTCGAGGGCGGCGCCGGTGTTCTTGTACGTCAGCGTCCTGTCCCCGGGCGCCGCTGTGGTGAGCTGTTCGACGGCGGCCAGCACCCCGCCGTCGTCCGTCAACGGAGCCTCGGCGGCAGGCGGCCAGTCCTGGTTGGCAAGGTTCGCATTTACGGCGAATTCGGCGGGGATAACCGGCACGCTGGCCGCCCCCGTGCAACCGAACGCCGAATTACACGGCTTAGCGGGCTACGGGGTCTTTGGACTCCAAGAGCCCGAGTTCGCTTCGGCGTGGCATGCCTTCCCAGTCACCCGGTACTTGGCACGCGAACGCTCCGGTGCGCACGGCAGTCTTCAAGCGTTGTTCCAGGTCCTCACCGGCCAGGAACTCGGCGATGTAGCCGGCAACGAAAGCATCCCCGGCGCCGACCGTGTCCACTGCGTTGACCGGCACGGCTGCCTGGACGAGCTGAGCATTGTCAGCGACTGCCACGGCGCCCAGTGGTCCGAGTTTCACGACGGCGTGCCGCGGACCCAAGGCTGTCAGCTGGTGTGCCAGTTCGAGCGGCGGGTGCGGTTGCGAGTGGTCCAGGCCCAGGGCGATCATCGCTTCGTCATCGCCGGCGAAGACCAGATCCACCTGCGGGAGCAGTTTCCGGTACAGCTCGCCGGCCTCTTCGGGGGACCAGAGGGCGGCGCGGTAGTTCAGGTCCAGTGACACCAGGGTTCCGGCATCGCGCGCTACGGCTATGGCATGGTTCGCCGCCGCCGCCGCTGTGGCCGACAGGGCGGGGGTGATGCCGGTCAGGTGCAGGAGCCGGGCTTCGCGGATCTGCTTCGCGGGGACGTCCTGCGGTTCAAGGCGGGAGCCAGCGCTTCCGGACCGGTAGTACCATACCTTGAGCTGTTCGGAGGTGCGGCGTTCTTTGATCATCAGCCCGGTGGGAGCCTCGGGGTCCACGATGCCGTGGACGTCGATGCCTTCGGCGCGCAGTTCGCGGAGCACCAGTTCGCCCATGCTGTCGCCGCCGACCCGGCCGGCCCAGGTCACTGCTACGCCCAGCCGGGACAGGGCGATGGCGAAGTTGCTCTCTGCTCCGCCCATTCCGAGGCTTAGGGAGCGTGTGTGCGCCAATGGCCCGGGGGTGTCTGCCTTCATCAGCCCCATCGTTTCTCCCATGGTGACCACCGCGCTCATGCGTTGACCATCCTGTTCTGGGCGAGCGTGACGAGGCGGGTGACCTCCGTGGCCCGCTCGGTGAGCGCGGTGAGATCGCCGCCCTTGAAGGCGTCTCCCAGGAGGGGCCCGCCCAGGCTCACGGCCAGGGCCCCGGCCTCGATCCATTTGGGCGCGTCCTGGATGGACACTCCTCCGGAGGGGATGATCGGCAGATCGGGGAATGGCCCGCGCAGCTGCCCGATGTACCCTGGCCCCACGACAGAGGCGGGGAACAGCTTGACGGCTGTGGCTCCCAGGGACCACGCCGTGTGCATCTCCGTGGGCGAGTACGCGCCGGGGAAGACGGGGACGCCGCGGTCGACGGCGGCACGGATCACCTCCGGGACCGTCACCGGGGTAACGAGGTAGTCAGCGCCGGCGTCGAGCGCCTGTTGGGCTTCGTGAAGGTCGACGACGGTGCCCACTCCGATTTCTGCGGAACCGGCGAACCGGGCCTTGAGTCCGGCGATCTCCTCGAAAACGCCCTCGGTGGTGAGGGTCAGTTCGATGGACCGGACGCCGCCGGCGATCAGTGCCTCGACAACGGGGGCGTACTCACGGGCGTGGGAGGTCCTCAGGACAGCGACCACCGGGTGTGCCAGCAGCGTTGCGGAGGGCTGCGAGCGGGGGACTGTCATCATGGTTTCTCCTGGGTGGTGGGGTTCGATTCGGTGCCGTCCTGGGGGCTGCGTTCCAAGGGGGCCGGAGTCCCTTCCCGTGCGTGCGTCTCGAGGACAAGCTCTCCCACCTTCTTGTCCGTCAGGGGATAAAGCAGGGCGAGCACAATAGCGGCCGCGGCCAGCGCCAGGCAGGGGTAGAGGGTCTGCAGGCCCTTCATTCCGGCCAACACCTCGGGGGCCTGCGCCACGTTGGGCACATAGCCGATCGCGCTCAGCCCGAACCCGGCCAGGCCGCCGGCAACAGACTGGGCGATCTTGCGGGAGAAGTTGAACATGGAGTAGGTGATGCCCTCTCGGCGTACTCCGGTGCGCCAGTGGCCGAAGTCGATGACGTCGCAGACCAGCGCCCAGGTGATGCCGTTGGGCAGGGCCACCCCGATGAAGGAGAGGCTGAACAGGACGGTGAAGAGCACGGGGTTGGTCGGCAGCACGAAGTTCAGTCCGTCCGCGACTATGGCGAGCAGGAAGCCGCACAGGGCCGTACGCTTCTTGCCAATCAGGCGTGTCAGCACAGGGATGAGCAGGATGCCGATGATCGAGGAGCCGATGCTGATCACGTTCACGTACGGCAGCAGCCGCACATCGCCCAGGTAGTACTGCGTGAAGTAGACGATCATCGACGTCTTCACGTTGTAAGCCGAGATCGAAAAGATCGTCATAACGACCAGGACCAGCAGGGGCCGGTTAGTGACGATGGTGATAACGAAGCTCCGGACAGTCAGCTTCTCGCGGGAACGGACCACGGGGACGGCCTCGCGGGTGTACCTGAACGTGGCGAAGAAGCAGAGTACGCCCACCACGGCCATGCTGCCGGCTGCGACGGCATAGCCCACACGTTCGGAACCGAAGGCCAGCACAATCGGCATGAACGCAACGCCGGTGACCAGCAGGGCAGTGACGGAGCCGGCCTGGCGGAAGGAGGCGAGCTTGGCCCGCTCGATGGGTTCCTGGGTCATCACCGAGGCCAGCGAGCCGTAGGGGATGTTGGTGAACGAGTACAACACGCCCCACGCCATGTAGGAGACGTACGCGTAGACCAGGTTCACACCCTCGGATTGGCCGGGGGTGAGGAAGGTAAAGACCGTCAGCACTGCCAGCGCAATGGACGAGTAGAACATGACGCCCCGGAAGCGGCCGAAGCGGCCCACATTGCGCCGCCCGTCGATCACCGTGCCGGCGAGCGGGTCCATGAACGCGTCGAAGAGCTTGGTGATGACGAAGACGGAGGCGGCGGCTGCGGGTGGCAATCCCGCCACATCTGTGTAGAACTTCAGCAGGTAGGCCTGCCCGAGGTCGAACATGAAGCCGTTGCCCAGATCGCCCATGCCGTAGGCGATCTTCTCTTTCAGTGACACGATGCCACTTGTTTTCGTCGCCCTGGAACTGGTGGGCGTGGTGATTTTGTTGGCCATCGGGGTGCTCCTTTGCATCCAGGCAGTTTAGGGGTCAGCCAAATTAAGGGTCAGGAAGAACGCCGGGAGTAGGCGGTTTTCGGGAGGTTGTAGGCGAGGTCGACGGCAGTTTCGACGGCCTCGACCTGGCTGAGCCGGTGCTCAAGGACCAGACGGGCCAGGAAACCGGCGTCGATGCGCCGGGAAAGGTCGTGGCGGGCGGGGATCGAGGCGAAGGCGCGCGTGTCGTCGACGAAGCCGGAGGTGTTGTAGAAACCAGCCGTCTCGGTCGCGGACTCACGGAAACGCCGCATGCCCTCCGGGGAATCGAGGAACCACCAGGGAGCACCCAGCCGGAGTGACGGATAGGCGCCGGCGAGGGGGGCGAGTTCGCGGCTGTAAAGAGTCTCGTCGACAGTGAAGAGGATGGCGCGAAACCTTGGGTCGTGGCCGTAGCGCTCCAGCAGCGGCTGCAGCGAACGCGTGTACTCGGTGGCCACGGGGATATCGAAGCCCTTGTCCTGGCCGTGGCGCTCGAAGACTCCCTTGTGGTGATCGCGCAGAACACCGGGATGAATTTGCATGACTAGCCCGTCCTCGCAGGCCATGCCCGCGGTGACGAAAAGCATGTGAGCGCCGAAGGCCTGCGCCTCCGCGGGGCTGACCGTTCCGTCCAGCGCGCGGGAGTACAGCTCTGCGGCGGCGAACTCCGTCATGGGTGTGGTGTCGGCGCTCAGGTGGCCATGATCGGTAGCCAGCCCACCAGCGGCAACGAAGGCGCGACGGCGCTCTCGCAGCGCGTCGAGGAATCCGGAATAGGTAGTGGTGTCCACAGCCGAGACCTCTGCCAGTTTGGCGACCTCAGCCCGCCACCCCGCACGGTCAAGATGGAACACCGCGTCCGGGCGGAATGTCGGTATGACCCGCTCTCCCAAACCCTGCTGGGCCAGTTGTGTGTGGTGGCGCAGGTCGCTGGTTGCAGGGTCGGTCGTGGAGATCAGCTCGATCGAAAACCGGTCCAGCAGTTGCCGGGGCCGGAAGTCCGGCTCCGCAATGCGCGCGGTTATCTGGTCGTAGATCGCATCGGCTGTCTCGGCGCTGGGCATGAGGTCGACCCCGAAGACCTCGACAAGCTCATGCTCCATCCAGTAGCGCGACGGGGTGCCGCGGAACAGCTTCCAGTTCTGGCAGAACGTCCGCCAGATGGCCCGCGAGTCACTCTCGACAGGACCACCATCGATCCGCGGCACACCCAGGGACACGGGAGCGATTCCTTGGGAGACCATCATGCGGGTCACGTAGTGGTCGGGCACCACCAGGAGCTGGGCCGGGTCGGCGAACGGCTCGTTCGCGGCGAAAACGTCCGCCTCAACGTGCCCGTGCATGCAGATGAGTGGCAACTGTGCCGTCTGCTCGTATATCTCGCGTGCCACGGCGCGCTGACGCTCATCCGCTGGAAGCGCACGGTCGGAATGCAGCTCCAGCCGCCGGTTGTCGACTGTCGGTGCCTGGTCAAGATTCAGGAGGGTGGAGGCAGACATCAATGTCTCTCTTAATTTTGGTGGGGGTTTGGAAGCTCGTTCCGAGGGGGTGGGGAGCTCGCTATGAAAACGTTATTATCAATGTAGCGCGGAGGCAAGCTGAGACCAAGCTCATATCTTCAGAAACTTTGACGGGACAGGAACTTCATGACCGCAGGGATAAAATCCGTAACAAAGCCAACGGGAGGGGAACCCATGTCCGGACCCGTGACGATCAGGGACGTTGCCCGAGCTGCCGACGTCTCACCTGCCACGGTCTCGCGGACTTTCGTGCGCCCCGAGAAGGTTGATGCGGTGACCCGGGAACGGGTGCTGAGCGCCGCAGCCCGGCTGGACTACCGCCCTAACCGGGCGGCGCAGTCACTCATCACGGGCCTGACCGGCAACATCGGGATCGTGGTTCCGGACCTCACCAACCCTTTCTTCCCCAGCGTCGTGAGGGGCATTCAGAGCCGGGCCGAGGAGCTGGGATACCCCGTGCTGCTGGTCGACACCGGCGAGGATGCGGCTCGCGAATCAGAACTTGTCACAAGGCTGGGCCGCCAGGTGGACGGGCTCGTATTGTGCGCGGCGCGCATGTCGGATGAGGACCTGCTTTCCCACCGGCAGCAGCGCCCGTTGGTCCTGATTAACCGCGAGGTCCCGGGTGTCCCGGCCGTTACCTTCGACAACGCTGCTGGTATCGCGCAAGAGGTGATGCACCTGAAAGCCTTGGGGCACGTGCGCATCGGGTACGTCGCTGGCCCCGGAACGAGCTACTCCAGCCGGGTACGGCAAGGCGCAGTCACGACGCATTTGGCCGCTGCGGCTCTGACGGAGGTTGCCGTGGGCAGTTTCGCCCCCTCCTTTGACGGCGGCCGCAGCGCGGCGGAGAAGGTTCTGCTCGCCAATGTCACGGCCGTCATGGTCTACAACGACGTCATGGCGCTGGGCCTGATCAACCAGCTCGCCCAGTACGGCGTCTCGGTTCCAAACGACCTGACCGTCGTCGGATACGACGACATCGAATTCGCCGCCATGGCCAACCCGGCGCTGACCACCGTCCGGGTTCCGCGGGAGGAGGCCGGCGCCCTGGCCATGTCCTACCTCAACGCACTGATGACGGCGACGGGCCCCGCTCCCGAGCCGCCGGCTCAACTGAAGACGGAATTCATCTTCCGCGGCACGTCGGTCCGCGTTCCGCTGACGGGAGCACTGGCGGAGTAAGCGCAGCTGCCGGCTGCCCTCTTCCCCGCGGGGAGCGACGCCGGGTCGCCCTGATGGGCCATCAGGGCTTTGCCTCAGCCGCTGAGGGTGAAGCTTCCGGCGCACCCCAGCCATCACCCGTACGCAACATCCCCTTGGTGAAAACGGTTTCGTCGCTCTACAATGAAAACGATTTCATTCCCGTCGCTCCCTCACTGAAGAAGGATTTGGCCATGACGAGCATTCCCACCACCCTCCGTGACCTAAATGAGGTTGCGTTGGTACTGCGGCCCGAGGACGATGTCGCAGTCGCGACCCAGGACCTGTCCCCGGGTGCTGAGTTGACCGATCGGGGACACCGGCTTCTCGTGCGGCAAAGCGTCCCCCGCGGTCACAAGCTCGCCCTACGGCCCCTCGCCGCCGGCGAACAGGTCCACAAGTACGGCCAGTCGATCGGCCGGGCCACGCGGGACATTGCCGCCGGAGACCACGTCCATACCCACAACCTCGGCATGGACAACGCCGATCGTGTGCATGAGTTCGGTACCGCCCGCGTGCAGCCAGTGGCACCGGACGGGCCGGCGCGGACGTTCCAGGGGTATCACCGCGGCGACGGGCGCGTGGGGACCCGCAACTACATCGGCATACTGACCGCAGTGAACTGCTCGGCGTCGACGGCCCGAATGATCGCAGCGCAATTCACGGCTGCAGCCCTGCAGGGCTACGAGAACGTCGATGGGGTCATAGCCCTAACGCATGATTCCGGTTGCGGTCTGGTCGCTGGCAGTGAAGGCGCCCGGCTGACGCGGCGCACGCTGCGGAGCTATGCCAATCATCCCAACATGGCCGGGTTGTTGGTGCTGGGTCTGGGATGCGAGATGCTGCCAGCGACATCATTGCTGGACGGGCTGGATCTTCCGAGCGAGAAGCTGGTGCGCACTCTGGTCATCCAGGACAGCGGCGGGATCCGTGCAACGGTCCGTGCCGGGGTGGAGGCCATCAACGAGATGGTTCCGCACGTGAATGCACTGCGCCGCGAACCCGCTTATATCTCGGAACTTGTGCTGGGGATGAACTGCGGCGGCTCCGACGGGTACTCGGGGATCACCGCGAACCCGGCCCTGGGCGTGGCCTCCGACCTGCTGGTTGCCCACGGGGCCACGACGATTCTCGCCGAGACGCCGGAAATTTTCGGCGCCGAACATTTGCTGACACGGCGTGCGGTGTCCGAGGAAGTGGGCCTTAAGCTCCTGCAGCGCATCGAGTGGTGGAAGGACTACGCGACCTCCGGTGGCGGCTCCCTGGACAACAACCCCTCTCCCGGCAACAAGGCGGGCGGGCTGACGACCATATTGGAGAAGTCGCTCGGCGCGGTCGCCAAGGCCGGCACCGCCGAATTGTCTGCCGTGTACGAGTACGCCGAACCGGTCACCACGCGCGGGTTCGCCTTCATGGACACCCCTGGCTACGACCCCGTGTCCGTAACCGGCATCATCGCGGGTGGTTCCACGGTGGTGGTGTTCACCACCGGCCGCGGCTCCGTCCTGGGGGGCAAGCCCACGCCGTCGATCAAGGTTGCCACCAACACCCCGATGTTCGAACGCATGCGTGAGGACATGGATATCAACGCCGGACGCATCGTGGACGGAACCGCGTCCATCAACAGTGTGGGCGAGGAGATCTTCGAAAAAATCATTGCCGTCGCCTCGGGGGAGCAGTCCGTTTCTGAGCAGCTGGACCTCGGCCAGGACGAGTTCATTCCGTGGCAGTTGGGCGCAGTGACGTGACCGGCGCTGCCAGGACGTACAACGAAACTGCAGAGCAACGAGGACTTACCATGAAGAAACTGGACGCGACGACGGCCGCACGGCCAGAGCTCCCGATAACGATCATGCAGTTTGGGGCCGGGAACTTCCTGCGCGGCTTCGTCGACTGGATGATCACGAGGGCGAACGAGGCCGGCGTGACCCGCGACGGCGTGGCCGTCATACAGGCCACGGACCGCCCCTCCCAGACCCTGCGCCAGCTTGCGGAACAGGACGGCCTCTTCCACGTCTACCTTGAGGGCATTAAGGACCGCCGGCCCGTCAAGGAGGTTGACCTCGTCACCTGTGTGCGCTCCGTGCTCAGCGCCCACAATCAGTTCGAGGAATACGATCGGCTGGTCATCAGCCCCGACCTCCGGGTCATCGTCTCGAACACGACCGAGGCCGGCATCGAGTTCGTGTCCGGTGACGACCTCAGCGCACGGCCCCCGCAGTCCTTCCCGGCCAAGGTCACGGCTATCCTGTACCGGCGGTTTGAGCATTTCCGGGGCGATCCGGCAGCGGGACTGTCCTTCCTGTGCTGTGAGCTCATCGAGGACAACGGCTCGACGTTGCGAGAGCATGTGCTGCGCCACGCGGCCGATAACGACCTCGGGGCGGAATTCGACGCATGGGTGCGGACCGCCTGCCACTTCTACGACACCCTCGTGGACCGCATCGTTCCCGGATTTCCCCAGGGGGAGATCGAGGCTGTGCAGGCGGAGATCGGCTTCGCCGACGAACTCGTTGTCAAGGCCGAGCACTTCTACGTCTGGGCGATCGGGGGCAACCCGGCGATTCGCGAGGTGTTGCCGTTAGACAGGGCAGGGCTGAATGTGCTGTTCATGGACGACATCCGTCCCTTCCGCGCGAAGAAAGTGCGGATACTCAACGGCGCCCACACAGCGATGTCAGCCATCGCGCTCCAGCTCGGTTGCGAGACCGTGCGGGACGCTTTCGCCGTTCCGCTGGTGGAGGCTCTGATCAACCGCCTGGTTGCCGACGAGGTTTTGCCCACCATTGAAGGGGATCGCCAGGAGCTGGAGGCCTTTGCCCAGCAGATTCTCGAGCGTTTCTACAACCCTTCCCTGCAGCACCAACTCGGGGATATCGCGCTCAACGCCCTCTCGAAGTGGGTGACGCGCAACCTTCCCGTCGTCCTAGATCGGTGGGCGGCCGATGCCCACGCGCCGCTGACGGTCCTGTCACTGGCCGCCCTCCTGTTGCTTTACAGCGGCCGGTCGGAGAATTCCCAGTTCGTGCCCCGCGACGACGCGAGGACCGTGCAGTTGCTGCGAAGCACCTTTGACCGCGAGGATCTTCCGGGATGGATCACGGGTGTTCTTAATTGCCTTCTGTTGCCCGCCACGATGGACGCGGCAGCGATCTCACGGCTTTCAACAGAAACTTCCCGTGCCGCCGAACTCATCCTTGAGCGGGGGATGGCTGGGGCACTGCAAGAAGCGCTCGCCTGACCGCCTGGCCGCTGGTGGGGCGTCCAGGGGCTGCAACTCACCCCGGGCGGGGTCTTTTGCTTCCTCCTCAGCAACCGAAAGATCCGCAGCCGCCTTACTGTCCCCAGATTGGGCGTTACGGCGCTTTGCCTGGGGACAGGGCATGCAGCCCTGCTTCTGTCGTCGCCGTGACCAGTTCAAGGCCATAGGCAACCAGCACATCCGACTGCAATCGGATAGCGGTGGCCAGATGGATGGCGTCGGCACTGCGCAGCTTTCCCGGCATCGCGGCGGCGTACATCAGGTCCGAACGCGCAAGATCCACCAGGTTGATTCCGCCCAACACTGTGGTTATGAGTTCGGCCGGCAGCCCACGGCGTTTCCCGGCGCAATGGAGCTCCGTGTACAGGAGCATAGAGGCCACCAGTTGGTGCCCTCGGTGCACAGCAGCTGACAGATACTCGGCCACAGCGGTTGACTCAGCTTCCTCGACGACGAGTTTGAGGGCAGCTGAGGTGTCTACGTAGATGATCAACGGTCGCCGCGCAGGTCGGATAGCATTTCGGCCATGCCTGCGTCGGATGTAACGCGGCGTAGGGCCTGGAAATCGACGGGACCTGAGGCTGGACGGACATTGCCGGATAGCAACAACCGTTCGAAGGGAGAAGCTGAAGGGGGAATCAGGGTAGCTGCCACCTCGCCGTTGTTGGTGACGTCGATCGTTTCGCCATTCTTCACGCGCTCGAGAATCTTGCTGCTCTGATTCCGGAGCTCGCGGTGCGGGATAGTCGTCATGGCTGCCTCCGTAGCAATCGTAGCAAGCCTGATGGGGGTTTGGCAGTTGCCGACTCGAACCGGGCAGGCGATAACAACCGGCTTGGAACGCGTCGGCCAGATCCTGGTGGACAAGCTCACAACGGTTCGCCGTGCCGATCTCGGGCAGCGGATAGGCCGAATAGATTCAGCGACGATGCTCCTATAGTCGTCAAATCGGGATTATGGCTGGTTGCCGGATTTGATGGATGGTCAGGTGGTTTCAGCCTTCGACCTTGATTCCGTGAGCCTGGATAATGCCTCAGCTTGGGCCGTCGAAAATGCGGGGACCGGTGTTAGGGTTTCCATCGCGCTCCGAGACATCAACATTGCAGGCCAGCCTGATTTGAGATGGCTCGTAGGTGACCCGGTGTGTTAGGAAGAGGAAAGCCTCCTCCTAACACCAAGCTCTCATCTGGCGTCCTGGAGATTCTCAGCTGCCAGCTGCGAGTGGAGTTCATAGGCAACAGGTGTGTTGCCCACCCCGGAGCAGCCTCCTATGAACAGGAGGACTTCGCCTAACTCAGTCCTGTCCATGCCGCCCCCAGGAGGTGTCGTGCCAGCTACGAAGGGGAGACAGCAAAATGGAGTGGTTCAACGGGCGCATCTGGTCCCCGGCCTATGATGAGAGAAGCGCGTCGACGAATGGCGGCCCGGTCTGCTTTTGGCGCTTTGTTGATGCCAGTCAAAGAGAGGAAGTTGTTCGTGGCTACGATGGCCGATGTTGCCCGTGCTGCGGGTGTCTCCAGGAGCACTGTGTCGTATGTACTTAGTGGTACGCGGCCAATTTCGGGTGAGACTCGGGAGCGGATTCTGCGGGCGATGAAGGATCTGGATTACACGCCGAACGTGCTGGCCCAGGGCTTGGCTGGCAGACGCACGGGGATCATTGCCCTGATCTTTCCGATCGGGGAGATCGGGTTTAACGTCACTGAACTGGAGTACATCAGCGCCGCTTCTGAGCAGGCCCGTGAAGATGGTTATCATCTTCTCCTTTGGCCGTATGGTGCTGACAAGATCGAGGAAGTCCGCAAGGTCGTCAATCAGGGGTTGGTTGAGGGGGTGGTCCTGATGGAAGTCAGGACCCGGGATGAGCGTGTGTCCTTCCTCAGGGAGGCTAACATTCCCTTCACGACCATCGGCCGGACTGCTGACCCGGCGGAACTGGCGTATGTCGATACGGACTTTGAGGCGAGTGGCTCAATGGCCGTTGAACACGTTGCGGCGTTGGGGCACATGGAGATTGGTTTCCTGGCCCGGACCCAGGCGGATCTGGACGCCGGCCACGGGCCCATGGTGCGAACGCGGGACGCGGTCATCGCCGCGGCAAGCGAGGCCGGGATCCGGGCTCACGTCTTCACCGCTGCGCCCACGTATCCGGCCGGCCGGAGTGTTCTGGGGGAGATCGTGGCCTCGGCTCCGGGCCTGACCGCGCTCATTGAGCTCAATGAGCCCGCCACTCTCGGCCTCATGGCGGCGGCGGCGGAGCATGGAATCAGGATCCCGGATGATCTTTCCGTTCTTGCGGTAAATGCCAGCGAGGGTGCCGCGCAACTGAGCAGCCCTCCGCTCACAAGCCTGTCACCGAACCACGGCGATATAGCTCGGCTGGCCGTCCGGTACCTGGTAAGGCGATTGCGCGGCGAGGACTATTCGACATTTCAGACGCTCGTCACGCCTTCGCTGATGGAACGCGGCAGCACCGCGCCTGCGCCCTCCTAAGACGCCAAAGCACCCCGGCTAACACGGTGTGACCCTTGACACTTACTGCGTGGATCTTCTACTCTCGTTAATCGACACGCGTCGACGAAGCGCGTCGACGAGCCTGGCCCAGATTCGGCGAGAGCAGAACAGGAAGCACCTCTTGAGCACTAACACCATGAGCACGGCCGCTGACAGCAATCAAGTGTCTGCGGCAACCTGGTGGCGGCAGGCAGCCGTCTATCAGATTTACCCGCGCAGCTTCTCCGACTCCAACGGTGACGGCCTGGGCGACATCAAGGGCATCACCGCCAAGGTCCCGTACCTGAAATCACTCGGGATCGACGCCGTCTGGCTCAGCCCGTTCTACCCCTCGGCTCTCGCCGACGGCGGCTACGACGTGGACGACTACCGCAACGTGGACCCGAAGCTCGGAACGCTGGAGGACTTCGACGAGATGGCCAGCGCGCTGCACGCCGCGGGCATCAAGCTGATCGCGGACATCGTCCCGAACCACTCCTCGGACCGGCACGAATGGTTCAGGGAAGCCCTCGCCTCCCCGAAAGGCTCCGCCGCCCGCGACCGCTACATCTTCCGCGATGGCAAGGGCCCGAACGGCGAGTTCCCGCCCTCGGACTGGGACTCCGTCTTCGGCGGACCCGCATGGGAACGTATCACCGAACCGGACGGCACCCCCGGCCAGTGGTACATGCACATTTTCGCCAAGGAGCAGCCGGACCTGAACTGGGCCAACCGGGAAGTCCGCGATGACTTCCTTAAGACCCTGCGCTTCTGGTCCGACCGTGGCGTGGACGGTTTCCGCGTGGACGTCGCGCACGCCCTGACCAAGGACCTCACCGAACCGATGTTGTCCAAAGTTGAGCTCACCCTGGAGGGTGCCGGCTTTGACGGGTTCGAAGATGGTTCCCACCCGTTCTGGGACCGCGACGAGGTCCATGAGATTTACGCGGAGTGGCGAGAGGTCTTCAATGAATACGACCCGCCGCGCACCGCCGTGGCCGAGGCTTGGGTGCACGCCAGCCGCCGCGCGCGCTATGCCAGCTCTGAGGGCCTGGGCCAGGCGTTCAACTTCGATCTCCTGCAGGCGGACTTCGACGCCTCCCAGTTCCGCCGCATTATTGCCGAGAACCTTACCCTGGCGGAAGAGTCGGGGGCCTCGTCCACCTGGGTGCTCTCCAACCACGACGTCGTCCGTCACGCCACCCGGTATGGCCTCCCGAACGGTTTGGGCCGGCATTGCCTCCAGTGGTTCCGTGAGGGCGGCACGGCCAAGGATGTCAACACCGAGCTCGGGCTGCGCAGGGCACGTGCTGCGTCCCTCTTAATGCTCGCATTGCCTGGATCGGCGTACCTGTACCAAGGCGAGGAGCTTGGCCTGCAGGAGGTCGTGGATCTTCCTGCAGCCAGCCGTCAGGACCCTTGGTTTGTCCGCAGCAACGGAACGGATGTGGGGCGGGACGGGTGTCGGGTCCCGCTGCCGTGGACCTCCGAGGGGAGTTCTTTTGGCTTCGGCGCCGGCGCTTCCCACCTTCCGCAGCCGGAATGGTTCAGCGCCTACGCTGCAGCCACCCAGGAAGAACAGACCGGTTCGACGCTTGCCCTGTACCGCAAGGCCCTACGGCTGCGCCGCAACCTCCATACCGAGGAACAGCTCAAGTGGGTCGACGGGGCGGGTGCGGCAGTTCTGCACTTCGTTAGGCCCAACGGCTGGCACTCGGTAACTAACTTCGGCACTGAACCCGTCGGGCTCCCTGCCGGCACCGTCATCCTCTCCAGCAGCGCGCTGGTTGAGGGCAAGCTTCCGGCAGACACCACCGCCTGGATCATCTAGCAATTCGCCACCAGACACCGACTCACGGACATCAGTCCGGATCGAATTACAAAGGAGTAAACATGAAAATAAAACTCACCGCCACGGGTGTACTACTGATGGCCGGAGTCCTGACGCTGTCCGCGTGCGGAGGAAGCACCGCTCCGGGCGGCGGAACCAGCAGCGGCGGTGATGCCGCCAACGGTCTTGACGGCCGCGGTCCCATCACCTACGTCCAGGGCAAGGACAACAACAACGTCATCCGCCCGCTGATTGCCAAGTGGAACTCCGCCCACCCGAACGAGAAGGTGACGTTCAAGGAGCAGACCGACCAGGCGGACCAGCAGCACGATGACCTGGTCCAGCACTTCCAGGCCAAGGACGCCGGGTATGACGTCATGGCCGTAGACCTCGTCTGGACTGCCGAGTTCGCGGCCAAGGGCTGGCTGCAGCCGCTCAAGGACAAGATGGCAATCGATACCGCCGGCATGCTGCCTTCCACTGTGGAGGGCGCGTCCTATAAGGGGACCCTCTACGCGGCCCCTGAATCCTCGGACGGCGGGATCCTGTACTACCGAAAGGACCTGGTTCCGACACCGCCGAAGACGTGGGACGAGATGATGGGCATGTGCTCCATCGCCAAGCAGAACAACATCGGCTGCTACGCCGGACAGTTCAGCAAGTACGAGGGCCTGACTGTCAACGCGGCCGAGGCGATCAACTCCGCCGGCGGGTCCGTTCTGGATCCGGACGGCAAGCCCAGCCTGAATACCGCCGAGGCCAAGTCCGGTCTCGAGAACCTGGCCAAGGCCTACTCCGACGGGGATATCCCCAAGGAAGCCATCACCTATCAGGAGGAGCAGAGCCGCCAGGCCTTCCAGGACGGAAAACTGTTGTTCCACCGCAACTGGCCCTACCTTTACAACCTCGCCACCACTGAAGGCTCCTCAAAGGTCAAGGACAAACTGGGCATGACCGCCCTTCCGGGCAAGGACGGCCCCGGCGCCTCCTCGCTCGGCGGACACAACGTCGGTGTGAGTGTCTATTCCAAGAACAAGGCCACCGCAGCGGACTTCCTCAAATTCATCACGTCGGAAGAATCCCAGCGGTTCTTCGCCACTCAGGGCTCGCTCGCTCCCGTACTCACCAAGCTGTACACGGACCAGGAGCTCGTGAAGAAGCTGCCCTACCTCCCGGTTCTGAAGACGTCCATTGAGAACGCTGTTCCCCGCCCGGTCACCCCGTTCTACCCTGCGGTTACGAAGGCCATCCAGGAGAACGCTTACTCAGCCATCAAGGGCGAGAAGTCCGTGGACGCTGCACTGTCTGACATGCAGAAGTCCATCGAGTCCGCTAGCGCGGGACAGTAGCTCCACTATGGCAACCGAATTGGGCCCGGCGGCGGTCAAGAAACCGGCGTCGGGCGGTACCCCGATCCACCACGGACCCAAGGGAGTGGGCGAGGACAACAAAATCCTCAGCCAGGGCAAATGGGCTTCCTGGCTCCTGGCCCCCACCATCATCGCCTTGGGCATCGTGATCGTTTACCCGATCATCAGCGCCATCATCATGTCCTTCCAGAAGGACGCAGGGCTCGATCCTGCCACCGGACTATTCACAGCCGGCGGCCCGGCCGGCATCCAAAACTACGTCAACTGGCTCGCCCAGCAGTGTGCGGCCCCAGCCGGCGGAACGGTCGCCTGTCCGCCGGGAACCCTCGGCGCGCAGTTCTGGTCAGCCACGGCAACAACGTTCTTCTTCACCGTTGTCACCGTGGCCCTGGAAACCGTCCTGGGCTTCTGGATGGCCATGATCATGGCCAGGACGTTTAAGGGCCGGAGCCTTGTTCGTGCGGCTGTACTGGTGCCGTGGGCCATTCCCACCGCTGTCACGGCCAAGCTGTGGTTCTTCATCTTCGCCTTCGAAGGAATCGTCAACAAGCTGTTCAACACCACCATTCTCTGGACCGGTAGCGAATGGCCGGCCAAGTGGGCGGTCATCATCGCAGACGTCTGGAAGACGACGCCGTTTATGGCGCTGCTGATCCTCGCAGGCCTGCAGATGATCCCCGCGGAGGTCTATGAGGCGGCCAAGGTGGACGGTGCGACGGCCTGGCAGCGGTTCCGGATGATTACCCTGCCGCTGGTGAAGCCCGCCCTGATGGTGGCCATTCTGTTCCGTACCCTGGATGCGCTGCGCATGTTCGACCTCCCGTACATCCTCACAGGCGGCGCGAACAACACCACCACGCTGTCGATCCTGGTGATCAACCAAATCAGACAAGGGTTCAACGCGGCCGCGGCGTTGTCGACCATC
>NZ_JAGGPN010000016.1 GCF_018613795.1 Arthrobacter sp. ISL-65 | reverse complement strand
ACGCCCGGGCCGGGGTGCCCGTTCCGTCGATTAGCCCTGTGACGCATCCGCAAAAAGGGTTGCAGGTGCCGAGGGGGCATTCCCTCCAAGCTTTTCCCAACCCTGTCCGGCCGAATCGCGTCCAGACAGCCGATTCCGGCAACTCGTCAATCCGGGACCGGATATAGCCCAAAGCCGCGGCCAGTTGCCACTTCTGTGGCGGGGACGACAGGAGGCCGCAGTGAGCGTGCAGCGGCGCAACGATACGGTTCAGACGCGCGCCGTTTCCGCGTTCTGGCGGTGGTGGTCAGCAGAAGGTATCGGGCTCCTCAATGCCGCCGTCACAACAGGTGACTACCCGGACCTTCCGGACACCCTCGATGCCATGATCAAGGCGATCGGCCCGGGACTCGGCTGGGAGACCGGACCAGGCATTCGTGCACGGCACCAGTTCTGCGTTTCAGGGTCCGGGGACCCCGGTCTGCGGGTCCTGGCCGAACAGTGGCGGCGGGCCGCTCCCCCGACCGGGAGTGGATAGCGGCACCGGTGTCTAGGCGAATGAGTTGATCAGGGTCCATCCGGGGTCATCGGTGTGGACCACCTCCACATCGGGCCAGGTTCCCGTAAAGCGGTCAATGGTGTCCCGGCCGTTCTGGTCTTCGGAGTCGGTGTAATAGTGCAGGATGCGCCGGCCGTTTGATGTTTCGGTGGCGACGAGCATGCCGCGCGGTCCCAGGGCTGCGGTCAGGTCCTCTTCGAGCCGGTGCAGGTCCGTCAGCGCGTCATGGTCCGGCTGCCCGTCGTTCCGGGTCCGCGGGTAGCTGACCCGGATGGCGGTGTGCAGGTCCAGCAGGGGGTGATCAATCCAACGCGCCGGCCGCAGGGCGCTGACCACCGAGCGGGGCCCCGGGTCTGTTCCGGCCTCCTGCAGTATCCAGCCCGGGTACGCGTGCCGGGAGGCCATGGCATCGATGATCCCGGGAAGGTCTGATGCGGGCAGGCTGTCCGATGGTTCGGTCCCCGCGGCGGTGATGGTTCCGATCCATCGCTGAACGTCGTCTTCTCCGAGCAGCCAGTCCAGCAGCAGGCAAGAAACCTGGTGGCGGTAGGCGGGGCTCAGATGAGTGAAGGCCGGGTGGTAAACGCGGGTTTTCGCCAGGGCGCGGTCCTCGTCCAGGGTCACCGATACCCGGGCCAGCCCGAGGTTGACCCACTGCCCGGGAACTTCCAGGGTGACGGCTAGCATGCCCGGCTGGCGTTGCCTGGCTGCGGTGAATTCCCACATCGGAGTGGGCGCCGGTCCGGCCCGCCGCCATCGTTCGGCCAGGACCCGCAGCACCGGATCCCCGGCCCCGGAGACGCAGAGCTGGTGCCGTGAACGGATACCCTGCCCGGTCTCCCAGCTAAGTCCGGGGTGGATTGCCTTGACCATGGCGCCGATGGTGTCCGGCAGGTCCCCGTAGTTCCCGGTAGTGACGGCCGCGGTGAGAGCCGTGGCTCCTTCGGCCGACCACCAGTGCCAGAACGCGGAAACGGCCGCCATCTCGGCCCGGTTGTTCCGCCGTTGCTCGCTGCTCATTGTGACCTCCGTGCAGTCCCGGCCCGCCAGCGGCAGCCCGGCGTCTTCGCCGCTGCGGAACAATCTACCTGCCCTAAAGCATCCAGGAGGTTGCTGTCAGGGAAGTGACTGCGCCGGGACGATGTGAAGTGCTCCCATTGACGGGGACGGCGGTTGCCGGCCGGGGATGGGTGATGGGGCCCTTTCGAACTGGGATTTTAGCCGCCAAACCGATGCTCTTTTCGACGGTACCTGCACAGAATGTTCGAAGCCGTGCCCCTTGTTTTCCTCGGAATCCGGCGGTGTTAGTGCCTGTCGCGGGCGGCGATGGGGTCCAGGAATTCGGGTGATCCTGGCCCGGCGGCGTCAGGGCCGGCTCCTCCGGCCTTGTTACCGCCACCGATCAAACCGTCCAGCTGGCTCAGGATCCATTCCCTTACGGCCTTTTCTTCCTCCCAGGATTCAACGTAGCTCCAGCGGGCCGCCATTTCGTGGCGGACCTCTTCCAGCGTGTGCCGCTGGAAGCCACGGCGGAACTGATCGATGATGGATGCGCGCGCCTGGCGGCGCTGCTCGTCGTTCCAGCGTTCAGGAGGAACGACGATGCCCGACTCATCGCGGATGACGGCTCGGGGACGTTGATTCATCGGGAGCATGGTCATGGCGTCCTCACAGTATTTTGACCGGGGGCATGTCCGGAAGGTTGGAATTCCAGTATGGCGGTTCCCTTGCCACAGCAGGAACCAGCCTGAAGGAGCAACAAGCCACGCCCGAAAGGGACAGCTTCTTCGCGTCCGCCCCCGGGCCCGGGGTCTCCTACTGTCAGGTGCTCTCCGCGTGCCCCTGAAGAGTCCGCTACAGGCCCGCCCAACTATGGGAATCCACCCCGTGCTTTATTGATCACGTTAACCCCGGCTCTGGCGTAGGAGAGGGTCCGGGGCTACGGCAGGGTCAGTGCAGGCTGTCGGGACGATCCGCTGTTGGCGCTTCCTCCCGGGTCATGGACCGGATGAAGAGCTGGTCGTCTTCGGAGAGGACGGTCTCGCCGTGGGCGTCGACGCCGGAGTCTTCGCCGGTTTCGGCCGTGACGGCGGCCCTGAGAGTGCGCGGCACGATCACACATCCGGGATTGTCGATGAACCATTGCCGAGTGGACGGGGAGAGCCGGTTCCAGTGGTCCTTGATGCGCATGTCAGTCGGTGCCGCCTTTCATTATGGTGCCGGTCAGTGTGGTTTCAGGGTGAATGCGACGGATGCCCGTCAGGTGGTTCTCCGGAAGCGCGGCGCGTGGGGGCGCCTGGGGGTTGGTTCAGCCGTTCCAGGTCACGGTGATTTCCTTGCCTGCGGGCAGCGCGCTCACGTGCAGGGACAGCTCCAGGTCCTCCGGGGAGCGGGCTGGGGTCAGAACATGTCATGTCCGTGATTTGGTCAATGAGCAGGCTTATTGCCCGGGCCAGCGTCCGCGGCCCCAGCAGTCTGCCGGACGGGTGCTGGAGGTCTGCACGGTCACCGCCAACGCCTCCCCCTCGCCAGTGCCGGCCGCGGACTGCGTTGCCGGTCCGGTCTCAGGCTCGGTCCGCATTCATCATCCTCTGTCCGGAAGGCAGCTATTTCAAAGTCCCGGGTGCGGGGTGCTGCTATGAACCGCCGGCGTGACTGCGGGTGGGATCCGGATGTGGCGGTACCGGTCCGGGGTCGGGAATGGGCAGTGGCCCTGGTGCCGGATAAGGGTCTGGGTCCGGGGAACCAGGCCCCGACGGGCCAGGATCCGGAGGGAAGGGGTCGGGTTTAGGGAACGGAGGAATCGTCATGGGCTGCTCCTTGTGAGGCCGCGGCAGGATCCGGATACCCTGACGCCGGGATCAGGATACGTCCGGGCCGGTGCGAAGGACAGAGCAGGCCGCGCTCGGCCACCCAAGTGTGCCGCGTACCCGAATGGCGGACCTGCAGGTCGGCGCCCGGGCGTTCATCCCCGCCTCGTCCGCCCCCTCACGCCTGCAGCGTCCGGCGGTGGCCGGGCGTCTGATGGCGATTGGAGGTCGCTGGCAGTCAGGCTGCCCTGCGGAGGCGTGGAGGTCCGGGGGTGGTGCGTTGCCGGCCGGGCCGGAGAACATTGAGGCGTGCAGGGCACTCGAAATACTCGACAGGCGGGCCTGCAGGGTCCTGGTGGGGATGCACGGGGCCTGGAAGGACGAGACTCTTGTCCTTCCAGGACTTCCCGCGATATTCAGGACCCGGATGCCGACGTTCAGAGGCGGTCTGGAAACTCCCGGCACCCGCAGGGGGGCGCATATCCCCCTGTTCGGGGGTGGAAAGCCCGGCTTTTTCTAACCTCGGTGAATGATACTCGCAGGTGTCCCGGTGTTGCGGTCTGAGCGCCGTCCCCGCCGGGACTGCCGGGCCCGGACGCACTCCCCCCAGATGCACCGGGCCCGGCAACCCCCAGCCCCCAGGTCCCTGCCGTCCAAGAACCAGACGGACGGATCCGCCCGCTCGTCAGGGCATGCCGCTTAGCCTTCGCATTCCAGGCAGAATCTCAGGCCTTTGCTTTCCCGGGCCATCTGTGAGCGGTGATGGACCAGGAAACAGGACGAGCAGGTGATTCATCTGCCTGCACCGGCACCACGGTGATATTCAGTTCTTCACCGGAAAGGTCCGCGCCGGGAAGTTCGATACCTTCGGCCGTGTCGCTTTCATCTGCGTCAACGAGGGCCGGGACCGCATTTCCGCGCGGGGCCTCCAGCAATTCCAGGGACTCGGAGCTGTCCTCCTCGGCCCTACGTGGAGCGTCAAAGTCGATGGCCACGCCGGTTCCTCTTCATCTCCGCACGGGTTCTTCCCCACGCCCCAAACCAATGACAACAGGATCCCTTCCAGCGCACCCGTCCTTAGCCGGTCACATTCCTGACGGGCAATCTCGTCAGAGGGCGGATGTTCGCCGCCCGCGGACCCTTTGGACCGTGGGCGTCCTTGAGGTTCTCGCCAGCCTGCTTCAGGTCTGACTTGTGAAGGGCAACCGCCGCCACACAAGGGCGAGGGATTGCGAGCGGCCGCTGCTGAACGTTTTATGCGAAGGATTCCGCCCACGGCGGCCAGTCCCCGGCTGTTTCCCCCGCAGGTGCAACTTCTTCGGGTTTCGAAACCCGGCGCGCTGCCCGCAACACGGCCAGACCGCCAGCCATGCCCACCGTACCGCCCACCAGGAACCACCAGAGCTTCCTGATTGCCTTTCCGGATGGGATCCCCTGCGGCTGGATCTCTGCCTCGGGGATAAGCCTCGCTATCCGCTCGTGCAGCCGGGGCGTCGCTGCTTCCACTCTCCCGGCGAGCTCGTCTGCGATAGTCCGCAGGCTTGCCTGCAGGCGTGGTGACGCTGTTTCCAGGCCGGTATCAATTCCTGTCAGCGCACGCCGCAGCGCCACTTCGATGCCGGGTGTAGCCCATTCCCTGCCCCTGGCCAGGCGCGCGAGGAGGGTTTCTTGGAGATGGCGGGCCTGAGCCGCGCGGTCGATCTGATCAGAGGTGTGCACAAGAGCCTCCTAAGGTGAGGTGGGTGAGGCAAAAGCTTAGAGCCTGCCCACCTGCCTGAACAGCCTTGAAATCCCGCACCGCCTTGGAACTGCACTTCCGCTTCGCCACGCGCTGTGCCGCTTGGAAGGTCATCAATGACCTCCAGCGCGTACAGCTGCACGCCGCCCGCGTCCTCCCCGTTACACGGAGGAAGGTCAGCGCTGCCGTGCATGGTCCGGCCTTTGGCCTCCGTAGTAGGCTCCACAGAAGTGCTGGGAGACCGGAACGGAAGAGGGCGAGAATGCCATTGAGCGGTAAGGGCACCGACATCATCTTCGCCGAGGGCAGAGGACATCTTGAGAAGGACGCCCGGGGAATTTTGGTCCTCACGTGGCACAGCCGAATAACCGTTAACGTTGCTCATGCCGCAGCTTCCCTCGCCGCAGTGGAATTGCTCACGAACGGGAACGCCTGCCCGATCCTGATTAAGACAAACCAAGCAGATATCGATCCCGCCGCGGCGTCCCTCTACCGGGAGACGACATCTCGGCAGTTGCCTTGCTTGGGAAGACCCCGGTCGACAGGGTAATCGGGGCACTGATGAGCCGAGGCAGGGCACACCCCCACGCGCTTTTCACCGAAGAGGACCAAGCAGCCCTATGGCTGCGGTCCAATGCGTAATGACGCTCCATGACGAGGCGGGTATTGGGCTGACCCCGGTGAGGGCGGCGAATGCCGCCTCGGAGCGGACCCGAGGTGAGACCACGCTGCGTAGGCCACGGCCACGTGAGGTTCGATCCCGATCTCCTCCAGCACCGGGCCGGCGGGGCTTGCCCGGACCGAGGAAGGATGAACCGGCCGTGTCCGCCGCGTCTCCGGCGCTCCCGTGGTTGGACGGAGGTTCAGCGACGGAGGTTGAACACGTCGGCACCGAAGGTGTTGAGGCCGGGAGCGCCGGCGTAGCCGGGGACTGTCCGATAAACGGTGTGTGGGTCCGGCCGGTTTTCATTAGTGAGTGGTTCTTTCGAACCACCGGCGAAGGTAATCGAGAACGCGTTCAGCGCAGGCTTCCACCTCATCACCCAGCGTGCCCGACCGCCGCCGGTCGGATCAAGAGACCTGGTGACCAGATACAGGCATTTCAGGGCAGCGGCCTCGTTCGGAAAGTGCCCGCGGGCCCTCACGGCCCGCCGGTAGCGGGCATTGATCGACTCGATCGCGTTCGTTGTGCAGATCACCCGCCGGATCTCCACGTCGTACTCCAGGAACGGCACGAACTCAGCCCAGGAGGACTCCCAGAGTCGGACGATTGCCGGGTATCGCTGGCCCCACTCGGCCGTGAACTCGGCGAACCGCTCCTTCGCGGCCTGCTCGGACGGGGCGGTGTAGACCGGCTTGAGGGCCTTGACGATGCCGTCGCGGTGCTGGCGTCCGGCGTAGCGGAAGCTGTTGCGGATCAGGTGCACGATGCATTGCTGCACCACCGTTCGGTCCCACGTGGTCGTGATCGCCTCCGGCAGACCCTTGAGCCCATCGCAGACAGCGATGAACACGTCTTCCACGCCGCGGTTCTTTAGCTCGGAGAACACCTGGAGCCAGAACCGGGCGCCCTCGGCACCGTCGCCGGCCCAGATCCCCAGAATCTCCCGCTCCCCGTTCACGGTGACGCCCATGACGACATAGAACGGGGTGTTGCGCACCTGCCCGTCACGGACCTTGACTACGATCGCGTCCACGAAGAGCACCGGATAGACCGGATCCAGTGGACGGGCAGACCACTCCGCGAGTTCGCCAACAACCTTCTCCGTGATGCGGCTGATGGTGTCTTTGGAGACCCTGGCCCCATAGACCTCCTCGAAGTGCGCGGCGATTTCCCCGGTGGTCAATCCACGGGCGGACAGCGAGAGGACAATCTGGTCGATCCCGTCCAAACGTCGTTTTCGCTTGGGCACAATCACCGGCTCGAACGACCCGTCCCGATCCCGGGGCACCTCAATCTCGACAGGGCCGATCTCGGTCAGCACGGTCCTCGACCTGATGCCGTTGCGCATGTTGGCTGCGATCGGCGTCTGGCCATGCTCGTGGCCCAGGTGCTCGGTCAGTTCCGCTTCCAGCGCGGTCTCCAGCACATTCCTCGTGAGCTGGTTCAGCAGCCCGCCCGGGCCCACCAGGCTCACGCCCTGCTCCTTGGCCTGCGTGAGCAACCGCTCCGCAAGCTCCTTCTGATCGATGATCTCTCCCGTCACAGGATCGATCATTACCCCTGTCATCCCGGTCGTGGACTCGGACACGGCCGTCTCCTTTCGGATCAGACCGGAACCTCACACACCGTTTTTCTTACAGTCCCAGGCCGGATGACCGCCGGTATATTGGCGGTCATCCGTCGCTACCCATGAACCGTGAGCAAGGCGCAGCGCACCTTCCTGTTGGACGGCATGGAGTACGAGTACGTGGACGTTTCAGCGGATCACACTGGCCAGACCGTCAGAAGATTCACCTACGGTCAGGAGCCGCAGGTGATCGCGACAGTTCCCTGGCGGGCGGTGGAAGCGTCAGATCCACGGGTATGCCACATTCTGGTCGCGAAAGGACGTTGACGTTGCCTGGACTGATGATCGCGGAAGCTCGTACACCTGCTGGCTGCCTGCGTCGGATGTCCGGCGGCCGGCGGAAGGTGAATGGGGGGTCGCTATCTCCCCCGCTAAACCGCTAAGGATCGTTCTAGAACCTGGATAAGCTCAGGCCGTGCACGCTAGATCTAGCCCGGTCAAGCCCCATCCCGGAACGGGCTTGGCGGCGCGCCCGGGCACCAGTGGCACGCCGTGACTTTTCTGTGGATGGCCGGCAGTCTGTGATCCACAGGGGAGCGTCCCACGGCCCGACTGGTTGTGGAAGTGTTGTGCACTGCGCCTGATGCCTGCTCCACTCTCTCCCTCAGGCATCAGAGCAGGCGCCTAAGATGGTTCTTCCACTCGATCAGAGACAGGAGAACGATGGAGGACAACGCGCGGCCGCGAGCGAACTCGTGGCAAATCGCGGGCGTCTGGATCGCGGCCGCCGCCCTGCTACTGGCCGCCGCGAGAACAGCGGTAGATCTATGGCTGCTGCTCAGGCCGTGACAGAATGTCCGGCCCCCACTGCGCGGTGGGCGTCCCCTTACCAGCGCTCCAGCTTGGCCAGGACGGTGGCAAGTTCCTCAAGTCTTGCCACAAACGGATCTCCATCAGGGGTTGGCGACCAATTCCACGCTTGGTGATCGCCATTAAGCTCGAAGTCCTTTTGCCACATGTTCTTCTCTCCCCCCGCGCGTGGCTGCATAGCAATACTTGCCTGCCGAGGGACGGGTATTTTGACTCGTGAGGAACGCATGGGCTAGTGCCATGCGGTACTCGGCTCGGCAAAATTCCCTCTTAAAGTCGTCGTCGTCAGATCCAATCAGTTGGCTGATTAGGGCTCTCATGTCATCGAAAATCAGCTCGCTTTGGGGGTACATCCAGTTCGTGCCCTTCCAGCGGGGCGCGGCTTTTTGCGAGGTCGTAGCTCACTACGGAATAAGGGTCCTTCCACTTTGGCTTAGTTGCCGCACCGATAAATACCCTTTCGTCCCGCTGTCCAGGTTGTGCCGCTGTCTTTGAAACTGCCTGCTAGAAGTCCCCGAAAGGCCTCCCGGCGACCGCCGAGATGGGACTGGGATAGGAACCGTGCGCCGGGGCGAAGACGTGGTCGTAGAACACTCCGGTGGCCGTGGCCTGGACGTACTTGTTGATGATGTCAACGGTCCAGTCCTGCCCGCTCCAGGTGCTGGGCTTGTAAAGCCCTAGTGCGGTGTTGAGCAGGACCTCACTGGTGTAGACGGTGCCAAAAACCACTCCAACAGCTTTAGGTCCCCGCAGTCCGGTGCGGGCGGTGATGGCATAAGCCGAGCCCCACAAGGTGCCGAGTGCGAAGTGCGTGACCCAATTGAGTCGTTCGCGTTCCTCGTCGCTGTCCGGGTGGATGGGCAGGAGTTTCTCGGCTAAGTTGGCTGGGGCGTTGTGGCTTCGCGTCCGGTGAGGGGCATTTCGACGAACTGCTGGAAGGCGGTCATCACCACGGTTCCGGCGACTCCCGCGGCCATGCCGCGGGCAAGAGAGTTCAACAGGGAAGGCTTCTTCTGGGTCGGCTCTTTGGTTACCATGCCCCACGGTAAGCCGCCAGCAGACGTGTCAGCAAGCCCATCCGGGAGCCACCACCAGCGGTCGGCTGCGCACTGGGCAGCCCCCGTCCCGCTGTCCACAACCGGGGACAATTCCTCATGTGTTATCCACCGCTACTGCCGCCGGGGGCTACCCCACAGGCTGCCAAATCCCAGCCGTGGATAACCCGAATTGACCCAGCCGTGGACAGCTTAAGAGCCCACCCTACGTTTCGGTAGGACGACCAGGAAACAGCAATTGTCCTTGACAATCCCGATTGAGATTCCTTCGAAGGCGGCACGGGCGAGATTTTGGCTTGTGAAGCTTGCGAGAGTTAGTCCGTGAAGCGAACCGGTTGCATCAGGGAGATTTGGGTTTCGTTCGCCTTCAAAGTAGGGAACGAGGACAAGGCCCTCTGCCCCCGCAGGGAGCTGTCAGGCAAGACGGGACAACTCGGGCAGATCGATGTTCGGTCGCGTCAGAACTTTGGAGGCGTTGAGTGTGCAGACCAGCGGCAGGTACTTACCTGTCGCGTCAGCGAAACCCGCCACCAATCCGGACGGGTCGCTGGTGGGGGTAGGGGAGACTGGGAAGACCGTCCCGGAGGTGCCGACGGATATGATGACGTCGCCTATTTCTGCCTTGACACCCAGGGCGGCACCGGCGTTGTCACTGGCGCCGCCCTGAGATCCGATCCCGCGGGAGAGCGATGGACCTCTCACCCTTCAGCTCTTTAAGCTCCACTGATATTCGGCACGCCAGGTCCAGCCGGGTAGGGCTTCCGGTCTGCAGAAGGCAGGGCCGCGGCCGCGGCGGGAAGGTTGTCCGGGCCGTCGGACTGGCCCGATACCCGGTGGACGAACACCTCGGCGGTGAGCGTTGCGAAGCAGGCGTCCTGGGCCCGGAACCAGCGCGTGGAGGTGTCACCCTCGACTTAGGTTGCGTAGCCGAAGAGTTCCCCGTCCCGGTCGCGGGTCCGGGCGACAGCGACGCTAATGTAGGGCCAGGATCTGACATCCCATCCCTCGCTGCCCCAGTTCGGCAGCACCGACCAGGGCGTCCCTTCGAGTGTGTCCATCCAGCCGTACCCGCCCCTACTAGGCAGAACACCTGGCGTCCCGAGCCGGATACACCGCTAATTCCACAGTCCCAGCCGCCCGGAGTGCCCGTTAGAAGAGTTCCCGCAGACGCAGCATGGCTGACGCCATCTAACGCATCGAGAATCTGCAGAACCCGGCAGCACCCGGTAGACCCGCGATCACATGCCCGGCATGATGAAGCCGTGACTGCTAACGAGACTGCAAGCGGCGAAACGCCACGGCGGGCAACAACCGCCGATGCCCCAACAGTTGCCCAAATGCTGCACGACTTCAACACCGAGTTCGCCACACCAACACCGGGCCGCGAAAAAATTGCCGCGCGGCTGACCTCCCTCTTGGCGGGGGACGACGTCGTCGTGCTGGTCGTTGGCGAGCCGGCAACCGGAGTGGCAGTGATCAGCTTCCAGCTCAACGCGAAATTAGCGTTGATGGCGAAGACACAGACGCGCGCCGTTTCTATGAAGAGCGGGGTTTCAGCAACACCGAGCCGAGTCACACCGACCAACTCCTGTGCTACTTTCGCCAGCTCTGAACCACCACCTGAGCGTTCGAGACCAAGTCTCGTTTTGCCTTCACCGCGTTTGCGGTCGTAGTAGGTCCGGGAGGCGGGGCAGCTTTTCAGGGCCGAAAGCCCGGAAAGGTAGAAGACCCGCAGCAGCCTGCGGTCGTAACGCCGGGGCCGGTGATGGTCGTCGTAGATGGCGACGCCGGCCGGGACGTGGATAGGGCTGAACCAGCCTTCGAGCCGGGTGACAGAACGGCGATCTTGGGGGTCGCTTCTCCCCCAACCTTGCCGGGCTCACAGTATTCCCAGGCGTCGTCTTTTTCGGCAATCAGGGTGGCGTCTTTGGACGCGATCAGGCGGGGGAAATGCCGAAGAACCCGTCCATGCGCTGGCCCGCGCGCTGAGCGTCGAAAAGGCAGGGCTTGCTTGAACTATCACTGGAGCCGACTTTGTGGCAGCCGTCATATTTCCACCCAGCTAGACCGCGTACCGCTCCGAAGTACTTGCATCCCTTTTTGGGATATTCATGTCAATTGCAAGGAGCATTGAAATGTTTGATCAGCAGTTCATCAACAATGCACTGGCCCGCAGCGCGGAAGACAGCGTGGACCGCCGCCGCCTGTTCTGGGCCGCCGGCGCGGCGGGGATCGGCGGGGCCGTTGCATTGCTCTCCGCCACCGCCGCGGCCGCCGATTCTGAGGACCGGGACGGCCCGAGCGATGCCGCGATTCTGAATTTTGCGCTGAACCTGGAATACCTTGAAGCGGAGTTCTATTTGCGGGCTGTGACGGGGCGCGGCCTGGCCGATAACCTGACTGAGGGCAAGGGCAAGCGGGGGAACGTCACCGGCGGCCGTCAGGTTCCCTTCAGGTCCGGCAGCCCGGTCCAGAAGTACGCCCGGGAAATCGCTGCCGACGAAAGAGCCCATGTTGTGTTCCTGCGCAGCGCTTTGGGCCGGGCGACGGTGGCCCGGCCGAGGATCGACCTGGACGCCAGCTTCACCGCTGCCGCCCGCGCTGCGGGGCTCATAGGACCAGGGCAGACCTTCAGCCCGTTCGCCGACGAAACGAGTTTTCTGCTCGGGGCGTTCATCTTCGAAGACGTCGGAGTCACCGCCTATAAGGGTGCAGCCCCGCTCATCGATAACAAGACATATTTAGAGGCGGCCGCAGGGATTCTAGCCGTGGAGGCATACCACGCCGGAATCATCAGGACCACCATGTACGCCCGCGACCTGCAGGCACCCGCGCAGGCCATCTCGAACGCCCGCGACAGCCTGGACGGCCGGTCCGACCTGGACCAGGGCATCGGGACCCGCCAGGCAGCCAACCTCGTGCCGACCGACCGCAACGGTATCGCGTTCAGCCGCACCGGCGCCCAGGTCCTGAACATCGCCTACCTAAACCCGAAATCGGTCACCTCCGGCGGGTTCTTCCCCGAAGGCGTGAACGGATCGATCCGCAGAAGCGGCGGCCAGCGCTGACCCGCCCGGCAGGCGGGATGATCTGACGCAATCGGCGGCCTCGCCCTCCCGGGCCTATGGGCCAGGACGGGGCCGCACGCATTGCCTGCAGCGAGAAGAGAGCACCGGAACAGGCAACCCGGGCACTGGTTCGTGACGCTCCAAGGTTATCCAAGGTCCGATTGGAACGTTGTCAGCGGACTCGTTATCGCCCTTTCATTCAGGCGGTCCTGTGGGCAACTTTCCTCGGAACTCTGGGCCCGGTGTTGTTGCCGGAGCGTCGCTTATTTGGAGCGATGGCAAGATACTTTGATCGCCGGGCCTCTGGAAAAGCGCCCCGGAACCTCGCAGCCGCAATCCGCAGGTCGCATGCCATCCACGTCGAACCATGCTTCGAATAACTGGCATGAGCAAGATGGAGAAACGGAAGCTGCGGTACTGCGATTTCTACTGCTTTATGTCGCTGGCGGACTTTAATACTTGGGTGGAAGCAGAGGACTGCGCCGAGCCAGAGATCTCCTTTACATGACAGCCCCAGTTGCCCTGGTGGAGTGCGAGAGCCAGCCGGGAACATGCTTACCTCGCGGGGCAGCTCACCAGGGTCCGTCAGCGCAGGGCCGCTCGTCCCTGTACTGCAGTTGTTTCGTTGCCTTGCACGGGGCCGCCAGATCCTCCTCCGTGGCCGCCGCCACGAGGCCGGTGGCTTGGCTGAGGATCCGGGCACGGGCGCTGTCTACGGCGGCGGCCTGCACGATGGCAGTGCTGATGATCTGTCCCTCATCGTCGACCCGGAAGCTCACTGCAGGCTCAGGTTGTGCTGCCGGCCAGCCGTCCAGCTCCGTCGAGGAACTGGCCCGCCTTCGCTGTCGCTAGGGGGAGACTACCTGGCTTTCGCGTCATTTACACAGTCCCTGGACATTTACAGGGTCCTTGGACGGGGCTACAGTGGTGGTCGGTTGGTGGCCCTGCCGGCATGTGTTAGGGCAGCAATCCGACATCCAGCATCCCACTGACGAGGCTGCGCGGGCGGGGCAGCCGGCAAGGACAAGAACATGGGCCCGACACCAAAGCAGCCAATCACCGACGACAGCATCAAAGTACGTCAGCTCAGCCACTACCAGTTCAGCTGGGTGGCGGGATCAGCGGGCAACCCGGGCACGTGGACGCTGCAACTCGTGCTGGATGAAGGTGCCTGGGAAGAAGTCCTGACTCTCGCTGCCGATGACGCGGACAACCTCCAGGATCTCCTCTCGACCGCGGAGACCGTCTTCTACGACGTCAGCCGGAGAACCCTGATGTTCGGAACCACTCCCGTCGGCCACCACTGACCGGATGGCGGGCGCCTCGCTTACCAGGAGCAGGCGTGAATCCCCGTCCCGTCCGCTGAACCCCGAAAGGATGGGTCGCGTGTCCGAAAAAGAAGCCCCGGAAACCAGCACGGCCAAGCGTCCAGGTTGCCGGCCCCGGATGACGACCGCAAGCCTGACAGCCCCCGACGAAGGTCACAAAAACGGCCTGGAAGTACGTTGCCAAGAAAACGCTCCGGGAGTTCAGTCAGGACCAGTGCCCGACCTCGCCGCCACCCTCACCTACGCCGTCCTGTCGACGTTCCCGGCGCTGCTGACACTGGTTTCGCTCCCGGGCATCTTTGGCAAGGCGGAAAAACCACCGGGAGCTGGTGCTCAGCGGCCCGGTCGCCGAAGCCCTGGGCGGTCATCGCGGCCATCGCGGACCTCTACTACGCCACCCCCAACGTGAACTCTCCAGTGCTCAGCTCGGGGTCACCCTGACGACCCGCTCACCGGGTGCTGAACCGGCCGTCAGTTTCGCTGCTGCGGTTCGTTGCTCGCCGTGGGCCTTACTGACGGTTTCGTGCCTGGGGCGGGGGCGGGGCGGTAGTCGGTATTTTTATCGCCACTGGTTTCTCGATGGCCACGGCCAAGCTGGTGGTCCCGTTCCAGAGCCTCTTCACTGCGGTGTTCAAGCCTGTCATTTTTGCTGCCCGTGCATGCCGCCCAGCCTCCTGAACAGCCTGACGGTCAGGGCGGTCAGGAGCAGAATCAGCAGCCGCACCAGGCCCGCTAGGAGCAGGAACAGGGCGAAGAGGATGAAGGCCGGGTCGGACATCAGAAAAACGGCGATGTGCGTGACGACGTAGACCATGGCGAAACCGATGATCGAAGTCTAGTCCATGGGGTTTCCTCAGCAGCCAACAGCATAGTCGCGTCGGTGCGGGGCTCACGGTGCGGGAGAGGAAGTCTGGGGGGCTGTAGGCGGCGTCTGTGTGGTCAGTGTCGTTAGCCCGGTCCGCACGGCCCTCATTCCTTGACGTGGACGAAAGCGATACGGCCGAAGGGATTGAACTTCCTGGGGCTGATCTTTGCGGTTAGGAGCTCAACGTCGTGGTGGTTCCCCACCAGGCTGACGAGTTCACGTGCGCATCGTGCTTTTAGTCCATCACCCGTTCGCAGCGGCTCGGGAAGCCAACTGCCTGAAGTTGTGCCGGCGAGGGCAGGTAGGTTCTGTGAGGAGAGCGTCCGCTGGCGCGCGTGGGCCAGCGGAGGACGCCTGTGTCTCAGGACGTGTCGGCGACGGGGACGGTGCCGATCACCAGTGTTCCCTGCCCGGCAGCGGAGTGGAGGTCCAGGCTTGTGTCTGTGATGTCCAGGTTGTCTCCGCTGATGATGAGGATGTGCCGGCGGCGTGCCGCTGCTTCGAGCCATTGGGCGTCGTCTGTATGGTCCGGGTCAAGCTGTTCGCGGTAGAGGATTTGTCCGTCAATGCTGAGCAGGATGGCGCCCTGTGGTGTCACGGTGAAGTTGCAGCTCGGGGCCGTTTCGTGGGCCTGTTCCAGGATGTCGGCGTACTCGGGGCTCATGGCCAGCTGGAAACCGTGTGAGAGCAGGAGGGCGACCAGGGCCGAGGTCAGTTCGCCGTCGTTTTCCCGGAAGCTCACGACCGGGACCAGGGTGTAGGCCAGCGCCGGGACGACGCTTGCCTGGCCGGGTTTTGATTTGTGTGTAAGGAGTAGTCTCGCGGCCACGGGGGACAGTTCGTCCGGCTGCCAGGGAGTTTGCTCCACGGTCAGGGCCGGCCCGCTGCACCGGCGGTGGCAGACGCAGTCGGTGAAGATGAGGCGTTCGGTTCCGTCCGGGGCGGTGCTTTGCGTGATGTTCACGAGCAGGGAAAGCGGTTCGTCGGACCCGAGTGGACCCCCGCAGGCGGCGCATGCCTTCGCGGTGGCCGCTGCGGTGCGCACGTATTGGGTCGTGTCCCTGCCTTTGAAGGATTCCAGGCGCCCGTCCCAGGCGACATTGCGTGTCACTGGCATGAGGATGAGTCTAGCCATTTCCCTCCGCAGGCAATCGGATGATGCACAAACGCGCACCACCGTTGGTAACGCCGGTCGCGAGAGAACGCCGACGGCCTATGGGCGCCAGCCTTGACGCGAGGGCTGAGGGTTGCCGGGTCCGAGCCGATCGTCGGGGACCATTCCGGGTCCGAACCCGGGCCAGTCGGCGGCTACCAAACGATTTCCATCAAGGCGGTGTTCAGCCCGGAACCGACGCCCATGCACAGGACGCGATCCCCGGTTTCGAGGGACTGCGCCTCGGCGGCGAGGGTCATGGGCAGGGAGGCAGGGCCCACATTGCCCCAGTGCGGGAACGTGATCGGCACCTTGGCCGGGTCCAGATCAATGGCATTAATGATCGCCTGAGTATAAGCATTGCTGACCTGATGCGTGACATAGCGGTCCATGGCGGCCCAGTCCCACTCTGGCTCGGCCTCATGCCAGGCATCCACCACGAGCTGCAAGCCGCCATCGAGCAGGCCCCTCGTGTCCGTGGCCATGCCGTCAATGCCGCCCACGCACAGTTCATGATGTTCGGTTCCGGCACGCATCACGCCGCCGACAAGTCGGTGCGCCGCGGGGTGCTCATCCGCCGGGCCCAGGACGGCTGCAGCGGCTCCGGAGCCCAGCGTGAGCGTGGCGAACTCCCGGTTGAAGTCCTCACGGGTCGTCTCGGGCCGCTGTAGCCGGGCCAGCGTGGCCTCCTGCGTGGCCTCGGCATCCTCAGCGTTGACGATCACCGCGTACTTGATCTGGCCGGAGTCAATCATGTTGGCCGCGAGGGTCAAACCGTTCACGAATCCGAGGCAGGCGTTGGCCAGATCGAAGTTCATGCCCGATGACGGCAGGCCGAGTCCATGGTGGATCTTCACCGCGACAGACGGTTCCAGGTTGCGCCGCGTGACCGAGGTGTTGATCAGCAGGCCGATTTCGCACGCTTCGACACCGGCCTCGGCCAAGGCCTTCGCGCCCACTTCGACGGCAGCATCATCAAACGACGTCCCGGCGGCCCACCAGCGGCGGTGCGTTATCCCGGCAACGCGCTCCAGCAGCCTCGGCGGGAATTTCAGCCGCTGAAGGGTCGAAGCCAACCTTCGGTCGAAATCCGTGGAACTCACGATCCTCGGAGCCTCGACACTGCTCACCGAAAGCAACGCGGTATTGATATGCCGGAAAGTTGCATTGCCTGCCAATTCAAGCCCCTGTTCGTTTCCGTCCTGCATTCATGCGGTGACTGTACCCATAAACGCAAGCCCAAGAGCTTAACTCCTTATTTTTCCTCGGACCCGGGCGGCCTTCTACCGGTTGCGGGCGGCGATGGGTTCCAGGAACTGCGGTGATCCCGGACCCGCGGCGGGGTTGGCTCCTCCGGTCTTGTTGAGCTCGATCAGGCCGTCGAGCTGGCTTATGATCCATTCCCGCACGGCTTGTTCTTCCTCCCAGGATTCAACGTAGCTCCAGCGGGCCGCCATTTCCTCGCGGACCTCCTCGAGGGTGTGCCGCTGGATGCCGTGGCGGAACTGCTCGATGATGGCGGCGTGCGCCTGTCGGCGCTGCTCATCGTTCCAGCGCTCCCGAGGAACGATGAAGCCTGCTTCGTCGCGGATTACGGCGCGGGGACGTTGGTTCATCGGGAGCACTGGATCGGCGTCCTTCCGGTAATTCTGGCGGGGGTGTGAGGTATCGGTTGCAGTATGGCTGTTCTAACAACAACAGCAGCCTGACGGGAGCAATGAGCCATACCCGGAAGGCGGGGTTCTCCACGGTCGCTGCCGGGCGCAGGAGGCCCTGATGTTCGGTGTTGCTTGGCTCTGGTCCGTACCGCCTGTGGCGGGTCCGGGCTGGATCCGGAAATTGTCGGGCGTGGATCCCCGGCGTCCGGTCACCGGCCCCCCTCCACGTCCACGTCTCCCAAGTCCATGCTCTACGGCGAGTTTTATCCGCCGGCCACTGGACGGGCGCGAACTACACGGCATCCCTGGCCCGCTCCGCCGGATCGGCCTCCCGCGGCACTTGTCGTGGGGTTGCCGGGTCCGGTTACCTCTTGGGGGAATGCGACCGGACCCGGCTGTCCCGCAGTGACGATGCGCCACTGACCGTCAACTCAGGACACTGAACACTCTCACCCATGCTCCTTGGGCAAAACCCGGGCCGTAACAGCATGTTAGGCGGCCCTGCCTCCGGGGTCCGGGAACAAACTGGGCAGGAAGACCCTGCGCTCCTCACCGGGCCCGGATACCGGTGATCACGGCCGGCGGCGGGCTGGGATGCCACGAGACAATGGGGAATCGGTGGCTACCGCCGCCAGCCTGCATCAATCCTACGTCCGGCCTTTTTGAGGGGATCCTGCCCCCGGCGATGACCTGGCCGGTCACGGCGATCGGCGGCACGACCTGCATCTTTGCGCCGCTCTGGCGTACTTTGGGGGCCAGTCCGCTCTTGCATGGCTTTCCGAGTCCGGGACACCACCCTCTTCACAGCCACGGAACGGAAACGGCACAGCCTGCGCGGACTGCGGCCACGGGCAAGGAAAAGGGAAGCCGCGCTGCTTGCCGGCCTCCCCTTTTCCCTAGCGGAGGAAACCTCTACTGTACGTTGGGGTTGATCGCGCGGCCACGTCCCCGGGCAGGCAGGCCAGCGGGGCCCGTCCCCGGGCGACGGCAGTACGCTGGCCGGTATGCCTGTCACAAGCAACGTCGCCTGGGACGAACGGCTCGAAGCCTTCAAGGGCCGGGACACCACCCACTTCCTGGCCGCGGTCGCCGCCCTGGCCAGGACCTGCGCGGCGTGCGGGCTGCCCGTGGGACCCGCTGAACTCCTCTCGCCGCTTCCGCGAACCCGGCGGGGAACTGACCTCCGCCCTTGTCCCGGTGCTGCTCTCCCCCGGCTTCGGACTGTCCATCAGCACCGACTACAAGGAGATTGTCCAGCACGCCCGGGACGTCCATTCAGGCGTCGGCTGCACCGTGACTGGGCAGGGCCTGGTCAGCCTGCACATCGACGGGGACCTGGTGAACTCCGAGCAGCTGGAAACCCGCCGATGCAAGAGAAACCCAGTGGCTCCACGCCGCAACCCGGGCAGGCAAGATCCTGGTCATCAGTCGGGACTACCTGGAAATCAGCGAAACGGGCCTGAACATGGGCGCCGCCACACGTCTGGGCACCCTGGTCACCGGCTACGTCCCGGTCCCGGACCTGACCACGGGAAAACGGGAACAGATCCCGGGAGCCAGGGTCTGGACCGGCGGTGCCTGCAGGCTTATTCGTAAACGTGCGGAGCCAGCGTGCCGATGAAGTCCAGGTTGCGGTATCTCTCTTCGTAGTCGAGTCCGTAGCCGACGACGAACTGGTCGGGAATGTCATAGCCCACGTACTTGACGTCGATGTCCACCTTGGATGCAGCCGGTTTGCGCAGGAGTGTGCAGATTTCCACTGTTGCCGGACCGCGGGAGAGCAGGTTCGTTTTCAGCCAGGACAGGGTCAGACCGGAGTCTATGATGTCCTCCACGACGAGCACGTGCTTGCCCAGAAGATCTGTTTCCAGGTCCTTAAGGATCCGGACAACTCCGGAGAGTTTCGTTCCCGAGCCGTAGGATGCGACGGCCATCCAATCCATGGTGACGGGACTTTGCAGTGCGCGGGCCAGGTCGGCCATCATCATGACCGCACCCTTTAGCACACCCACGAGCAGCACATCACGGCCCGCATAATCCTCGTCGATCTCCGCCGCGAGTTCGGTGATGCGTAGCTGGATCTGCTCTTTGGTGTAGAGGACATTCTTGAGACCGGACTGGACGTGGTTGGAATCCACCAAATTCTCCCGCTACTGGACGTTAGTGCGTGCTGGTGCCGCTGTTGCAGCCACAGACAAGATTGCCATGACTGCGGCCCCGGGATGGCACGACGTGGAGGCGGACCTGCCCTTGGTGCCTTGCAAAGTGAAACGGGAAGAGGGTCATGGAGCACAATGGGACTGAAATGAGTGAGCATTGATGGTCCTTATGCTCGGTGTCATTTTTCCGACCTCAGCTGCACCGAAGGTCCGGACCCGGCTGCACCAAGGTTTCCGCGGGCCAGGCTTGACGGGGGTGCATTGCCAGGCCCGGCGGACTGGCCCGGAGGGCGCCTCGTTGGCCAGATACCCAGATCCTTTCGCTGACGCCTTGGGGAAACCCGACGAACCTTGTGAACCGACCGATACCACGACCTCAGAAAACACGCCCCTCGGACAAGGCACCTTTGCGGGGCCCGCCACAACAGAGGGGGGAACCCCACAGCGCTCCCATTGTCCACAGGGAATTCATCATGACGGCAGGGCAGAGTACGGCCAGCCAGGACAGACGAAAAGAGGTGGTTCCCGTGAACGTCGAGATGACCGGCAACGCCGCTAACGCGGACGGTCCAACGGCCGACACTCCGGTGCCGGCGGAAGGACACGGAGTGATGCCTCGTTCCACACTCCTACCGACGGCCGACCATCAGCAGCGGCGCGCCGCTACGCCCGCAGTGGCGGGACCGGCTCAACCAACCTCCCCAGGCCAGGCAGGACGGGGCGGGCTTCTGCAGTTTCAGCTCAAGCAGCTGATCGGCGGGATCCTCGCTCACCCGGACCTCGATCCTGGAATACGCCTGGCCCTGCTCCGGCACCTGTCCCAGAACCACGGGCATCCCGAGCAGGCTCTGCTCGCCCACCTCCGCGACGTCCAGGACCCCCACGACCTGCCACCGTTCAAGGCCTGCCGGAAGCCTACGATGCAGTCCCCCGGTTCGTAGGCTGCCTTTCCAGCGGCGCTGCTGGCCCGTTTCCCGGGCTGCTTTTGGCGGCGAAGACCAGCCGGGGCTGCGCCGGGAGACCAGCCCGCTCTTCACCTTTGTGCCCGGCGCAAAATTGGAACCGGCCGGCGGCGGACGGCCGCTGGTGTCCCCCATGCCAGCCGGCACCCAGTTCCGTCGTCGGTCCTAAAGGCTTTGGCTTCATCGCCCCCTGATGACATATCAGCAGATATGTTTGCCCACTTACTCCGCAATCGCGTCCAGCGGATACCGCTCCCTGGAGGAGAACCAAAGGGTCCAGTTCGGAGTAGTTCAGGGTCAGAAGGGCCCCAAGCGGAAAACATTAGTCCGCAAATAGTCCATCCCGGACCGCCTGGAGCCCACAGCCGCGGCGAGCTGCCACTTCTGTGGCCGGGACGGCAGGAGGCCACCGTGAGCATTTTGGCCCTTTGGCCCCGCCGTGTAGTCCGACACTCGTAAAAAACATTTCGGAGGCAACGGTTGAATCCAGCCCTCACGGATTTGTGGTGCAGCCGGACCCTGCGATCTGGGGGGAATGCAACGGGCCCGGCTGCCTGTCACACGGTCCAGGAGGCGCGGCTTCCCCCGTCGGGACAGTTTCATTGTGACCGCCACGCCTTGGAGAAAAGCTGGGCCATATGCCGGGTACGTGAGGCCACCAAGAGTGGGGGCGCACCCGCGCCGCGGCCCACGTGTGCGGCGCGACGCGGCCCATTTTTGCGGGAGGCGGACGGGATTTTAGACGGCGGTGTCGTCAAGCCGGGTTTCATGGTTCATGGAAAGCCCAAACGCACGCCAAGGGTGGAGGCCATCGGGGGCGTCCCACCGCACGCTTCCTATGGTGCGGCTGCAGCGGAACTTCTGGCCGGTCAACCTCTAAGAGGTCCGTGAGCCGCTGCCGCTAAAAGCATCAATCGGCGGCACGTGGGCAGGCCTGGAGGCCTGGCCACAACTTTTTGGTCAGCAGCGCTGCGCTGATTCCCAGTGCAGACCCAAGGACGACATCGGAGGCCCAGTGCGCGCCGGTGTGCACGCGGGAATATGCGACGCCAGCGGCGACGGGAATGACGGCGGCGCCCAGTCCCGGACTCACCAGGGCGACACCGGTGGCAAAAGCCGCCGCGGACGCCGAATGCCCCGAGGGCAGGGAGGAACTGCCGGATTCCGGAGGCCCGAATCGCAGGAAAGACAGCTGCTCGGGTCGCGGCCGCGAAGGCAGCAGCGCCTTGAACACCGCGTTCGTGCCCGAAGCCAGAGCAAGCGCGACCAGGCCATGGGCAGCAGCCCGCCGTGGCCGGCCGGTTCGCAGCGCCATCACCCCTGCTATCGCAAACCAGAGCTTGCTGTACTTTGCGGCCGATGACAACCTCTGAAACGCATCGTCGGCGGCGCCGGCCGGGAGACGGCTGACGCGCTCTACCAGGGCCCGGTCCAGCCGCTCAACAGTTTTCCTGACTTCCCGGAGGATTCCCGCCATGTGACCAGCCTTCTTACGTTTCATCACGGGCCGCCTCACCGATTGACCTCAGGTCACCGGCGCACGGCGGCTAATGAGTCTGACGTCGTGTGTTCTCACACGCTCTTCCCCTATGAGGGTACGACGCGGCCCGCTTTCACGGTGCCCGGTTCCCGGCACCCCACGTAGGCGGGTTGGCCTCGGGGATGTTTCGGAGGCCCGTTGCGGAGCGTGAAGGGAGGCGACGAACCTGGTGAGTTCTTCCTGAAGGATTCTCCACTTTTCGGGGTCCATGTCAGCCGGAAAGGCGTCGATCTCTGCCTTGTGGGCAGCTGCCAAGGCCGCCTCCCCTGCAGCGGTTAACTCGACGATGAGTTGGCGCCGGTCTGAAGGATGCCGTGTCCTTGTGAGGAGTCCCCGGTTCTGGAGCCGGGTCAGGACCTTGCCGAGGGTCTGGCTTTTCACGTGCACTATGGCGGCAAGCTGTTCCTGGTTCCGCGGGCCGGTAGCGAGCCCGTCGAGAGCTATGACGGCGGCCCGCGTCAGGCCAAGCGGTGCCAAGGCGTCGTCCAGGCGGCGCTGGATCAGACGGGCTGCCAGAGATAGCAGCCGGTAGCTGGCCCGTAGGTCCGGCTGAGGCGCGGTGGTCATCGGCAGGCCGTCCTCGACCGGACCGGTCTCGATGGTTTCCTTTTCGACTTCTTCATCAACGGTCACTTCGTCGGTCATACCGCTCCGCGGTTGGCATCCGCGATCGGGTCGCTCTCGCGGGACAACGCCTCCCTGACGGAGATTGCTTCCCACTACATAAGCCTGCTTAGCATCCTGTTGGCAAGCATGCTTACTAATCCGCGCCTGATCGCAGCAGCCGTGCGGGTTCGACGAAAGCCTGACCAGCACCAGCCTGCGGGAGTTTGCCGATTCGCCGCCTGAACTCGAGGCGTCAAGGGAATGAACGCTTGCCCGGTGACTGGGAAGCTGCTGCCGGACTCCCCCGAAACTCCTGGCGGGAACCGGGGCGGCGATTCCCGAATTTGCCCTTGCGCAGCAGATAGCAAGTGGGCTTACGATTCAGTTGGTAACCGTGCTTACTAATCGAACCCGGCCGAGCTGGTTCCTGATCGCCAGCTGACCTTTCCTGAAAAGAGAGCAACGATGACTGAGAACCAATGGCCCGAGGCTGCACCGCCGACCACGAGTGACCAGTACCGGAGCCCAGGAACGCCGGGACTCTCCGTTGAGTCGGAGAGTTCCAAAAAGGACGTCGCCAAGGAAGAAGCGTCGAATGTGGCTGGCCAGGCCGCCGGCGCCGCGCAGCACGTGGCCGGGACGGCCAAGGCCGAGGCTGCCAACGTCGCTTCCGAGGCAAAGACCAACGCCCGGGATCTCCTTCATCAGGCAAAATCCGACCTGACAAGCCAGGCAGGCACTCAGCAGCAGAAGGCCGCCGAAGGGATCCGCACCATCTCCTCGCAGCTGCGCACCATGTCGGAAGCACCGGACCAGCAAGGTGTCGCCTCCGACCTGATCCGCCAGGCCGCGGACCGCTCCCAGTCCGTCGCATCCTGGCTGGAGAACAGGGACCCGGGCTCGCTGCTGGACGAGGTCAAGTCCTTTGCCCGCCAACGTCCCGGCACGTTCCTGCTCCTCGCCGCCGGTGCCGGCGTACTTGCCGGCCGGCTGGGCCGCAGCCTGCAGGCCGGATCCCCGGCCGCCACTTCGGCAACCGGCACCACCGTCCCGCCCCAGCCCATCCAGTCCCCGCTGGCGGCAGAAAGCACCCTTGCAGCGGGAACCGGTGCGCCCCTCTACGACGAAGCCACGATCAGCGCTCCCGCTTACGGCGAGACCGTCTATGGAGAGCCAGCGCGGCCCGGGTTCGCCGCTCCCGGGTCGGCAGGGGTTCCGCTGCGCGATCCCAACGATCCGTATGTCGAGGGTGAAGGAGGCCGGCTGTGAGCAGCCAGGTACCGGAGACTCCTCCGACAGCCGCGCATGCCAAGGCGGACACGAATTCCCTCGGGGAGCTCTTGGGTGAGGTCACCCGGGATCTTTCTACGCTGATGCGCCAGGAACTGGAGCTGGCCAAGGCCGAAGCGAAACAGTCCGCGACGAGGGCCGGCAAGGGCGGCGGCATGCTCGCCGGCGCCGGCGTCGCCGGGCACTTCGTGCTGGCTTTCCTGTCCCTGGCCCTGTGGTGGGCGCTGGGCACCCTGATCGGGCTGGGCTGGTCCGCCGTCGTCGTGGCCGTCATCTGGGGCATCATCGCGGCCGTCCTGGCATCGGTTGGCCGCAAGGAACTCAAGAAGATCAAGGGCATGCCCCAGACCGTCGAAACCGTCCAGGAAATCCCGCCCACCCTGAAACCCAATGGAGAGAACCGATGAGTGAAAACCCGGACGCCATCCGCGCCGACATCGAAGAAACTCGCGCCCGCCTGGGCACCAATGTGGACGCCGTGGCCGACAAAGCAACCCCGTCCAACATCGTCCACCGGCAGACCGGCAAGGCCAAGGACAGGGTCAGGGCCGCCGTCTTCGGAGCGAAGGAGAAAGTCATGGGCACCGCGGACCGCGCCACCTCCAAGGTCCCCTCGACCACCGGTACCGCCGGGTCCGCCATCAGCGATGCAGGCTCAGCCGTCAGCTCCACCATGCACGACGCCGGCGAAGCCATCTCCGAAGCCCCGCACAAGGCCGCCGCCAAAACCCAGGGCAACCCCCTTGCCGCGGGCCTGATCGCCTTCGGCGCCGGCCTGCTCGTCTCCTCCCTGATCCCGCCAAGCGAGAAGGAACGCGAAGCCGCCGACGCCCTCAAGAGCGCAGCGGAACCGGTCACGACCCAACTGACCGACGCCGCGAAAGACATGGCCGCGGGCCTGAAGGAACCCGCCCAGGAAGCCATGGAGAACGTCAAGACCACGGCCACCGACGCCGCCGAAACCGTCAAAGGAGAGGGCCAGGCAGCCGTTTCCGACGTCAAGACCAGCGCCGCCGACGCGAAGGACCACGTCCAGAACACCTGAGACGAAGGTGTGGGCGGCCGACTTCCCGGGGAGGGACGCCCGGTCCGCTGCACAACCCCGGAAAGGATGGGTCACGTGTCCGAAAAAGAAGCCCCGGAAACCAGCACGGCCAAGGCGTCCACGGCGCCCGCCCCGGACGATGAGCGCAAACCCGACAGCCCCACGGATGTCACCAAACCGTCCTGGAAGTACATCGCCAAGAAAACACTCCGCGAGTTCAGCCAGGACCACTGCCCGGACCTTGCCGCCGGCCTCACCTACTACGCTGTCCTCTCGCTTTTCCCGGCGCTACTCGCACTGGTCTCGCTCCTGGGCATCTTTGGCCAGGCGGAAAAAACGACGGCGGCACTCCTGGACATCGTGCAGGGCATCGCCCCCGGCACCACCACGGACATGATCCGCGAACCCATCCAGGAACTGACCACGTCACCGGCGGCCGGCTTCACCCTGATCATCGGCCTCGCCACAGCCCTGTGGTCCGCTTCCGGCTACGTGAACGGGTTCGGCCGGGCCATGAACCGGGTTTACGAAGTCGACGAAGGCCGCGGCTTCATCAAGCTTCGCGGAACGATGCTCGGTGTGACGGTCCTTTCCGTGGTCATCGTGGCGCTGCTCGCGGCCATGCTCGTGATCAGCGGCCCCGTCGCCGAAGCCGTGGGCGGCGTTCTCGGACTCGGCGGGGTGTTCCTGACCGTCTGGAACATTGCCAAGTGGCCGGTCATCATCCTGCTGGTCATCGTGGTCATCGCCATCCTTTACTACGCCACCCCCAACGTCCGGCAGCCCAAGATCCGCTGGATGAGCATCGGCTCCTTCATTGCCCTGATGATCTTCGTGCTGGCCTCGCTGGGATTCGGGTTCTACGTTGCTAACTTCAGCAACTACAACAAGACCTACGGGGCAATCGGCGGCGTGATCGTCATGCTCCTGTGGCTCTGGATCCTGAACATGTCCTTGTTGTTTGGTGCCGAGTTCGACGCCGAGATGGAGCGCGGCCGGGAATTGCAGGCGGGCATCGAGGCGGAGGAAACCCTTCAGCTGCCGCCACGCGGCACGAAGAAGAGCGACAAACTTCACGAGCAGGAGGAAGAAGACATCCAGCGCGGCCGGGAACTGCGCCAGCAGCACAGCCAGGACAAGGACAGCCCTGACGGCCGGAACCGGCGACAGTGATCACGCACGGCACCGTCGGGCCCCCGCAAGCTGCACCGCGACCCTCCCGGCTGGACGCCCCCATGCCGTGGACGGCAGTGTGGCTCACGGCTTCGGGAAAACCCTACGGGAAGGATGAAGAAAAATGGGTGCAGCTCCCGTGCGGGGCTACACCCATTCGTTCATGCAGAGTGTGGTTCGTTTATCGCAGCGGCTGTTGCGGTCAGTCCTTCTTGAAGACGTCCTTGATCTTTTCGCCGGCCTGCTTCAGATCCGACTTGGCCTGGTCGCCCTTACCCTCGGCCCGGAGGCTCTCATCGCCGGTCGCTTCGCCTGCGGTTTCTTTGCCCTTGCCGCTCACCTTGTCTGCGGCGTTCTTAATCTTGTCGTCCAAACCCATGGTGTTTCTCCCTACGGTTCGCGCCCCGCCGGCCTGCCGCCGGCGGCTGACACTTCCATCGTAGCGACCACAACCGAAAATTCTCCGGTGCCCACCAGACGAATAGTAAGTATGCTTATGGGATAAGTTTGGAAGGCCGGTCAGGGGGCTTCCGCCGCGGGTCCGGCCCGCCCCGCACCCCCCTTTCACCGAGTCCGGAATGCCCTCACATCACACCCCCGGTGGTGACCCCGCACCGGTACGGCGCAGCCACCACCGCACGGGCCCCTTATAGGAAGAGACCCGATCGCTAAGTTCAACGAACCGAAAACAAGATCCAAGGGAGAGACATCATGTTCAGCAGGGAAAACATTGACGGTGTGCTCAACGCCGGCGGTAACGTCCTGACCACCGACGGGGACAAGATCGGTTCCATCGGCCAGGTCTACGCCGACGACAACAGCGGCGAACCCAGCTTCGTGACGGTCAAGACCGGGCTGTTCGGCACGTCCGAATCGTTCGTCCCGCTCGAAGGGGCACGCATCGAAGGCAACGACATCCTCGTCCCGTACACCAAGGACCAGGTCAAGGACGCACCCAGGGTCGCCGAAGACGGCCACCTGGAACCGGGCGAGGAAGACCGCCTTTACGGGCACTACGGTCTCGGCGGAGGCACCACCTACACCGACACCACCCGCGATACCGGCAGGACCGACACGGACACGTACGCGTCCAGGGAAACGACCGGAACGATGGGCAGGGACACCTCTGCCGGCGGAACCGATGATGCCATGACCCGCTCGGAGGAGCGCCTCCGGGTCGGCACCGAGAAGCAGGCAGCAGGCAGGGCGCGGCTGCGCAAGTACGTCACCACCGAAAACGTCACCCAGACCGTCCCGGTGGAACGTGAGGAAGTCCGGCTCGAACGCGAACCCATCACCGAGGAGAACCGCGGCGCCGCGATGTCCGGCCCGGACATCACTGAGGACGAACACGAGGTCACCCTGCATGAGGAACGCCCCGTCGTGGAGAAGGAAACCGTCCCGGTCGAACGCGTCCGCCTCGACAAGGACACCGTGACCGATGACGTCACCGTCCAGGAGGAAGTCCGCAAGGAAAACATCGACACCGACACCGGCGAAACCCGCCGATAACAGCCCCCGACGGCGCAGGCACCGGGGCCAGGGCCTCTGCCCGGGCCCCGGTGCCCCCCCCCCAATAGATCCCTCCCGGCCGCCATCTAAGCGCTGCAAACTGTTGGCGATCCGCCTCGCACATCTCTGCAAAACAAGACTGTTTGCAGGGAAACATCAGCATTTTCCGTTGACATCCACCCCCTGGAGGCAACCGTGCATACGTCACAAAAAACCGTCCCCACCGCTCGCGAGCACCATCTCCAAGAAAATGTCCTCACCCAACTGGCCAAGGGCAGGGAGTGGGCAACACCCGGAATCGAAGCCGCCTTACACCGGGCACTGACCGGGATCGACAGCGGCCTCGAGGCAGCGTCCCCGCGGATTCAAGCCGGCCTGCGCACGATTGCCGACGAACTCGCCGGCGGAGTGGGGGCCGTGACTCCCCGAGTCCATGAGCGGATAACCCGGATCACAGCGAAGGCTGCCCCTCCCGCTCCAGACCTGGCCGCGGAGTTGGCCAAGTCTGAAGGGCCGTCCCGGAAGCCTTGGTTGATTGCCGGAATCGCGGCAGCTGCGGCGCTTTGTGGTGCCAGCCTCTGGCGCGCCCTTCGCCCAGCCGGGGAAGCCCCGGTCGAGCCTCCAACGGAACAGACCCTTGAGAACGGGGTAATCCCCAACGATCCAGCCGCCGCCACCCAGTCCACTATCTAGGCGGAACCATCATTACCCGCGCAGCAAACCTGGATGATGGGCGAAATTGCCCTGAAGAGCCGCAAGAACACCAGCGGACCTGCTGACGTTCTTGCGGCCGCCGGTGCCCGGCGGGAGCCTATCGGCGGCCAGACATTCAAGAGGTCAAGGAGCAAACATCAATGAGCACCTCCGTCACCCCTCCTAACCCGGAACCGTACAAGGACGCCGGCATCGAGGACATCAAACATGACATCGAACAGACCCGCGAAGAGCTCGGCGAAACCGTGGAAGCCATCACCGCGAAACTCGACGTCAAGGCACAGGCCAGAAAGAAAGCCGCGACCCTGAAAAACCAGGCCACGAGCAGGCTCGCCTCGGGCAAAGAACAGGCCGCAGGGGCTATGGCGTACAGTCGTTCTCAACTCGACCGGATTACCGGGCAGGTGAAAACCTACCGGGCGGAAAACGGGCGGCAAAGCCAGGCACTGCTCGCCGGAGCATCCGCTACCGCCGGTGCAATCATCACCATCATCATCTGGCGCACCCTGCGCAGGAGACCAGTCGCAGGCGATGCGCTAATCCCCTGACACAAGTTCGACGACGGAGGAACGGCGTCCCGCAGGGTCAGAAGGAGAAGGGGCATCTCCTCCAGTAGTTGGTTCAGGAGTGGGAATCCTGGGATCTGGGTGGGAGGTGTCCGCGACGGGAAGCTTCCCGGATTACCTGGCGGATGTTGGAGAAGAGGCCCGCTGTTACAGCGGTAACGTCGGGGCTGTGGCCGCGCTTTAGTCCCCTTTCCAGATCCCGGCAGTACGATTCGAGGCGCAGGGCGCCAGCCATCGCGGAACTGGTTCGCAGGCTGACCACGGCATCGAGACTCTCCACTGTGTCTTCGCGCGTCAGCGCTCTGACGATTTTGGCTGCCCGGGCGGGCAGCATCAGCAGGTACTCCTCGATGAACGCCCGGGCGACGGCCTCCCCGGCATCATCTTTGAGATCCTGCAGCGCGCCGTCATCCAATGCGGAGAGGTCCTGGCCCGGGTCCTCCCTCATATCAGCCACCTCACCCTCTTTTTCGCGCCGATCCTGGTTGGTTCAAGGATCATCCAGCAGGCAACTCAAGAAGCGGACACTCTCGCCGCAGGTTCCGATCAAGAGTCCTTGGGGACAAGGACCACACAAGGCTCCAGCTCCGGGCATGCAAGCAGTGCCCCACTTCCTAGGAAATCGGACAGTCCTCCAAAGGACTGGCCTGGGGATGGATGGTGCCGGGAACGGCGGACCTCTCCTGCCATTCGGACCTGCGGCTTAAGTCAATGGGCTGATCAGGGTCCATCCGGGGTCGTGGGTGTGGGTCACTTCGACGTGGGGTCGGGCTCCCGCGAAACGGTCGATGGTGTCCCGGCCGTTCTGGTCAGGCGGTCCGGGATGGACTATTTTGCCGGGACCGGCTCTCTGGACGGGACTCGCGGCCTCCGTCTCGGCCAGATATCCGGAAGCCTGTCAGCGCCTGCCTAGGAAAAAGCGGGTTTTCCTGTGCCTTCTCAAGCCCCCCTGTCCCGCAAAAGAGTCCCTCCGGGAATCCTCACTGGGGGGAGTTGCGACCCTGGTGGGCGCGCTGGTGATCGAAACGCCCGTCCGATCAGCGGCGGGGAGGTTACAGCAAACTGATGTTTTCCGCTTGGGGGCCCTTCTCGCCCTGAACTATGTCGAACTGGACCTTTTGGTTCTCCTCTAGGGAGCGGTATCCGCTGGACGTGATTGCCGAGTAGTGGGCAAACACATCTGCTGATCCGTCATCAGGGGCGATGAAGCCAAAGCCTTTCTCCGAGTTGAACCATTTCACTGTACCTGTCGCCATGCCCGCTGCCCCTTGGGAAGTCATCGTCTCATCTCACCGCATACGCCGTCGTGCCGGCGGAGGCGGAGGTCCTCCTCCGCTGGTGTCCAACGTAGGGCCCAACGCTCCCGTGGCGCAAGGGTCAACTTCTGGGGCGTTCGGTCGGGCTGTTCTATCCGCAGGAGGGGGCCGGTTATGCGCGTTGTTCCCGGCCGTGGGCGGTCAACGGGCCAACGGGGCAGAGCCTGTTCACTGTCTCGGTGAGCTGCCGGGGGTGGAAGGGTTTGGTTAGGTACGCGGCGGCTCCGGATGCCATGCCGGCCATTTCGTCGTCGACCTCGGCCCGGGCGGTGATGAACAGCATCGGCGCTTCGGACCGTGCCCGGATATACCGGGCCACATCCAGGCCGTCCATGTCCGGCAGGTTCAGGTCGACGGTCACCAGGGCAGGGTGGTGCTCCCATGCAGCGGCCACTCCCTCCACGCCGTTGCCGACCGCATGAACATCAAAACCGATCCGCATCAGGATCAGCGTCAGCAGATCGCGAATATCCCTGTCATCCTCGATGACCAGGCAAAGCCCCGTGTACCCAACGTGCCCCCCGGCCTGTTGTAGGTGCACACGGTGTAGGACGGAAACCTCAAGGATGCCCACGCCCGGGCCTGCCACAAATGCCGGAGGCTGAGGATGGGGTTGCCCTCCGGAGGCCAGGTTGCTTGCTGCAGTGACACGGAGCCCCTGCGCCAGCAACGGCCTGAACGCAGGGGCTCCTGGACACTGCAGCTCTTGGGGGAAAGCTGAGTTCCTGCAGACAAATTACCGCAGGCGTCGTGCAGCAAACGTCCCATAGGCTCTGATCGGATCATTCTTGAGCCAATCTTGATTGATTCAACGAGCCAGTGAAGTCCGTCTGCCGGGTACCGTGTTTCCAACTTTTCTCAGACCGAGTTGCAAGGCCGGTGTGAAGCGCCGCGCCTGGCCCGTACCGCGGCCGCCCTTGGGGGGTAGCCCGACCCTGCGTTGGGGATGCCGCCGGGCCGTCTGTCCAGTCCTGCGGCACCTTCGTTCACGGGGCGCTCCATTCTGACGACCGAGAGTTAGGAAAGAGCGGAATGGGGGCCACCCTTTTGCGGGGCAGGGGGCTTGAGAAGGACCGGGAAAACACGGTTTTTCCTAGGCAGGCACTGACAGGCTCTGGATATCTGGTCGGCGGACGCCCGCGAATCCGGCCCAGACAGCCGGTCCCGGCAACTCGTCAATCCGGGACGGGCTGGAGCCCAAACCCGCGGAGAGCTGCCACTACTGTGGCCGGGACGGCAGGAGGCCACAGTGAGCATTCAACGGCAGAACCATACAGTCCACACGCGCGCCATCTCCGCGTTCTGGCGATGGTGGTCAGCAGAAGGTGTCAACCTCCTCAATGGCGCCGTCACGACAGGCGACTACCGGGACCTTCCAGACACCCTCGATGCCATGATCAAGGCGATCGGTCCGGGACTCAGCTGGGAGACCGCACCGGGCATCCGGGCACGGCACCAGTTCTGCGTCTCCGGCGGCGGGGACCCCGGACTGCGGGTCCTGGCCGAACGGTGGCGGCGGGCCGCACCTGCGCCCACGCCGATGTGGGAATTCGCCGCAGCGAGGCAACGGCAACCCGGCATGCTCGCCGTCACCCTCGAAGC
>NZ_JAGGPN010000015.1 GCF_018613795.1 Arthrobacter sp. ISL-65 | reverse complement strand
TCCCGGCATTGTTCACCAGGATCTCCAGCGGGCCCACGTGCTCCTCGACCCACGCCACGCCGGCCGCGGCCGCAGCGTCGTCCGTGACATCAAACGCCACACTGTGCACCCGGCCCGGCGCGTACTCCGCCGCCATCACCGCCTCCGCCGCCTTCAACCGCTCCGGATTCACCCCGTTCAAAACCACCGTCGCGCCGGCATCGGCCAAAGCCCGCGCCAACGCATTACCGATCCCCCGGCTCGAACCAGTCACCAGGGCAACCCGCCCGGTCAAATCAAAAAGTGAAGTCATGACGAGGTCCCTTCTGCGGCGCTCACGGCGCCCGTCCTGCTGAGGTTTGAAATGGCTTGCCGCACCACGGCCAGGTCCTGGTCCCCCAGTCCCTGCCGCTTCAGTTCGGCATAAAGTTCGACGCCGGCCCGTGCCATCGGGACGGCGGCCCCGGTGGCGTCGGCCGACTCTACGACGAAGGACAGGTCCTTGTGCATGAACTTCGCCGGGCCGGTGGGGGTGTAGTCCTTCCGGGCGATCCGCGGGCCCACCTGGTCCAGGACGCGGCTTCCGGCGAGACCGCCGGACAGAACCTCGTAGAGGGCCGCGACATCGACGCCCGAGCGTTCGGCGAGCTCTGCCGCTTCGGCGAGTGCCGCCGTCGTCGTTCCGACCACCAGCTGATTGCACGCCTTTGCCAGCGATCCGGCACCGAGCGGACCAAGGAGCCGCACGGTGGTGCCCATGGCCTCGAAGAGCGGAAGCAGCCGGCGGAAGTCTGCGTCGTGGTCCGCGCCGGCCATAATGGCCAGCGTGCCATCGATCGCTCCCCTCGTCCCGCCGCTGACCGGTGCGTCCACCACAACGGCCTGGCCTGAACTGGCCTCCTGGACCCTCTGACCGAAAGCCCTGACCGCGGTGGGGGAAACGCTGCTCATGACCACCACGGCGGTGCCGGCCGCCGGCAGCGATGACTGCCAGCTCCCGAGGAGTCCGGATGCCGCGTCCTCAATGTAGGCAAGGTCCGGCAGCATGAAGACGATCACCGGCTCGTCCCTGAGCTGGTCCACGGTGTCTGCAGCGGATCCGCCCAGCTGACGGAAATCCTGCACCGCGCCAGGCGACCGGTTCCACGCCGTAACCGTCCAGCCTTTCCGTACCAGGTTCGCGGCCATCGGCGCCCCCATCAGGCCCAGGCCCACGAAGCCTGCTCTCGGCATATTCATCTGCAGCGGATCCTCACTTCGTTGTGGTCAATCTGTGGTTAGTCTAGAAGTCTGTTCAGTATTCTAGCCTCCATTCAGTATGATGAACAGCATGACGACTGAAACCACCGTCGCGATCGCCGTCCCGCTCGAAGTCGAGTTCGTGGAACGCATCCGCGCCGTAGATCCCTCCGTGACCGTTCTCTACGAGCCCGACCTGCTGCCGCCCGAACGGTTCCCGGCAGACCATGCGGGCGACCCTGACTTCAAGCGCACGCCCGAACAGGAGGAGCGCTACTGGGACATGCTGGGCAAGGCCGACGTACTGTACGGCTTCCCGAACGAAAACCCCGCCGGCCTGGCGCGGATCGCCAGGGAAAACCCGCGCCTGCAGTGGATCCATGCCATGGCGGCAGGTGCCGGCGGAGCGGTCAAAGCCTCCGGCCTCGACGCCGAAACCCTGAACAAGTTCAAGGTGACCACGTCAGCAGGCGTGCATGCCCTGCCCCTTGCGGAGTTTGCGGCGATGGGCATCCTCAACGGATTCAAGCGGACCGCGGAGCTCGCCCAGGACCAGGCCGCCAAATCATGGCCAGAGCTGCGGATACCCACCAGGCTGGTCAATGGCTCCTCGCTGGTGGTCACGGGGCTCGGGGAGATCGGGCTGGAAACCGCCCGCATCGCCCGTGCACTCGGCATGAAGGTCAGTGGCACCAAACGTTCTGTGGAGCCGATCGACGGCATCGAGGAAGTGGCGGACAACAGCGGGCTGGCCGGGCTGCTCGCATCGGCCGACGCCGTAGTGAACACCCTCCCGGGCACGCCGTACACGGAGAGGCTATTCAACCGCGAGGTCTTCGCGGCCATGAAGCCCGGCACGGTGTTCGTGAATGTTGGCCGCGGAACGGTGGTGGACGAGGATGCGCTGCTCGAGGCGCTGGAGAACGGACAGGTGGCCTACGCCTGCCTCGACGTGTTCGCCGTCGAGCCGCTGCCGCAGGACAGCCTCCTCTGGAACCACCCGCGCGTCATGGTGTCGCCGCACACCTCTGCCCTGAGCGCAGCCGAGAACCGCCTGATCGCCGAGCGCTTCTGCAGCAACCTCAGGACATTCCTCGGCGGCGGCGAGCTCCCCCACCTCGTGGATACGGTCCACTTCTACTAAAGCGCCTGTTCCACTAAGCGCCCGCCGCAGGACACCCCTGCGGAGGAAACACCGGAGAGCCGGGCAGCCAAAAGGCTGCCCGGCTCTTCTGCTGCGCCCTCCCCCCAGCGCGAACGTACACTTGCGGCCCCTCGCTCATGCGCGAACGTACACTTGCGGCCCACCCCGTGTAGGGGGTGGGCCGCAAGTGTACGTTCGCGCTGTGTGCTCTAGGCTGAGCGCTTCTAGCTGTGTGGCTTCTAGCGGGCGTCCTCGATGAGCAGCAGGTCGCGGCCCTTGGTTTCCGGCGTGAAGAAGGTGCTCACGAAGGAGATCAGGGCAAGGACCAGCGAGTAGATCGCCAGGACCAGCCAGGAGTAGCCGGTGGCCGCGAGCAGTGCCGCACCCACCAGCGGAACCAGGCCACCCGCCATCACGGCGGAGAGTTCGCGGGCCATGGCGACACCCGTGAACCGATACTGCGATCCAAAAAGTTCAGGCAGCAGGGGGCACTGCGGTCCCAGCATGGACTGCACGCCGAGCGCGATGCCAACCACCATGACAACCCACACCAGGGTCACGTTGCCAAGGGTCACGAGGTAGAACGCCGGGAAGGCGATGACAGCCTGGAACAGGGCGCCGTAGCGGTAGACAGGGACGCGGCCGAAGCGGTCCGACAGCGCACCGAATGTGACCACCATGACGGCGGCAAAACCGGCGGCGATCAGGAGACCCACCGGGCCAATGAACTTGTCGCCGGGAAAAACGCCAGCCGGGGCTGCCAGGAACGCCACCAGGAGCGCCGAATAGATGGAGGAATTGCCGTTCTCACCCATGCGCAGGCCGATGCCCACCAGGACGTTCTTCTTGGAGTGCTTCCAGAGCTGGCCCACCGGGTTCTTGACGACGTTCTTGTGCTTCTCCAGCTCCTGGAACACCGGGGTTTCCTTGAGCCGCAGGCGGATGAACACCGCGATGGCGATCAGAATCACGCTGGCCAGGAAGGGCACACGCCAGAGCCAGCCTTCGAGGTCGGCCTTGTCCGCGGTGGCGATGAGAGCGAAGGTGCCGGCGCCCAGGAGGGTGCCCAGCTGGATCCCCACGAACGGCAGTGAGGCAAAGAAGCCACGACGGCGGGGCGGGGCCACTTCGGAGATCAGCGTCGTAGCGCCGGCCTGCTCCGCGCCGGCACCGAGGCCCTGGACGATCCGGAGGATCACCAGGAGCACTGCGCCGAGCATACCTGCCTGCTCGAATGTCGGCAGCAGGCCGATCGCGAAGCTTGCGGCACCCATCAGCCCGATGGTCAGGATCAGCACCATTTTCCGGCCGAACCGGTCTCCGATGTAACCGAAGACGATGCCGCCGAACGGGCGGGCAGCGAAGCCCACACCGTAGGTGGCGAATGAGGCGATCAGCGCACCCTCCTCGCCGAGCGGCTTGAAGAACAGCGGTCCGAAGATGAGGGCCGAAGCCAGGCCGTAGATGTAGAAGTCGTAGTACTCCAGGGCCGAGCCCACGGAGCTGGCAAGTGTTGCCCTTCGCAGCTGTTCCGGTTCGACGACGGCGCCGTCCGCATCAGCCAGCGGTGAATCAGTACGAGTTGTCACTAGCACTCCCTCAAAGACACTCCAGGCCCCCGTTGGCCTGGTGAGTAGCGACAGCACTATCGCGTCGGTCACTATGTTGAACAGAGTACAACATGATGAACAGCTAGCCAATAGCCCCGGGAATCCCTGCTTAACCCATGGGGTTACCCAGGGACCTCGCCAGCTCATTCAGCTCTTTGACCATCTGCGCGCCCTGCTCCTGCGAGTAGGTCGCCTTCAGTGCCGTGACGGACAAGCCAAGGCTGGGGCCATGCGCTCCCCGCGTGGGTACAGTCACGGCGAGGCAGACCACGCCCGTGGTGGATTCCTCATCTTCAAACGCAAAACCCTGCTCGCGGATCTTCTCCAGCTGGGCCTTGAGCTCCGCTCCCGTGCGCAGTGACTTGGGCGTCAGCACGGGAAGCTCCATATCGTCAGCGAACATCGCATCGATGTCGTGGTCATGAAGCCTGGCGATCAGGGCTTTGCCCACGGCGCAGAGGGACACCGGCATCTTGTCGCCGATATTGGATGTCAGGCGGACGGCCGGATGACCCTCGTAGCGCGCCAGGTAGATGACGTTGGCGCCGTCCAGCATGGCAATGCGCACTGTTTCACCTGACAGCGTGGGCGCCTGCTCGCAGAAACGGTAAAACTCCTGGACTTCATCGAGCCGGCTCAGGTAGGCGGCGCCCAATTCAACGAGCTTGCGCCCCAGCGTGTACTCGGCGCCCTGCCTGCTGATGAGTCTGGCCTCCTCGAGGGCCAGCAGGAGGTTGGAGGTGGAGGATTTGGGGATTCCGAGGTCCCGGGCGAGGTCGCTGAGGGTAAGCCGGCCAGTGGCGGACGCCGCGAGCGACTCCAGGACGGCGGCGGCTCGCGTGACAGCGGGCGCCGGGGACGCGCTGCCCAATCCGTCATTGGCTTTGGGGGTACGGGAATCGGGCATGATTCTCCTTTTCGGTACGCGCTCAGACGGCGGGGTCGGCGGACTGCATCGCGCGCGAACACCGGCGACGATGCCAAAATGTCCAGTCAACTGAACACCTATCATCATACTGGCTGGGCGGCTACCGCTGAAGGCCTGCGTAGTCGACCACACACGAAAGGAGCACTGGAAGCGACCTTCCTAATGGTTTCGTGTTTCCGAATGTTCACGGTATATTCAATTTCAAGCCTTCCACCGCGGCATCCCCCAATAGTCGCGGTGGAAGGCTTATCCAGTTCTCGGGCCCTTCCCGTTTCAACGCTTTCTGATTGTCCAGCCCTCAAGCCTGCTGCTCAGGCCGCATTCGCAACGGCGTTTTCCGCGGCGGTATTGTCCGCTACAGCGCTCCGGAGCCTCCACCCGCCGCCAAGTCCATCTCGGACAATCTCCATGGTGGTCAGCGCCGATCCGCGTTTCGCCCCAATCGGGTCTGAAGCCTCCATACCTCGACGTCGACACGGCTAAGCCCCAGCGGCATCCGGCGCTCCGCCTCCCACCAGCTGACGCGTTCAAACCATCGCAGCGGTTCCGCGCCCACCGTCCATTCCTGGCCGCCGCGGATGACAGCCCCCGGCTGGCCGTCAGCAGCAGTCCTCACAAGTACGTGTTCCATGCCCGCAGGTTATTGCGGGGCACAGACATTAAACACAAAACCCCGCCTGACCAAGCTCGAAGACTTGGTCAAACGGGGGTTTCAAGGTGGGTCCTACCGGGATCGAACCGATGACATCCACGGTGTAAACGTGGCGCTCTACCAGCTGAGCTAAAGACCCAAAGAAATGTTTTCGCACCGAAGCGCTCCAACCAACGAACATAGACTCTACCCGACCAGTGCCCGCAAACGCTAATCGGGTCTGGCGGTAGCGAGCGGGGGCAATTCATCTGCCAACCAGGCGAGGGACTCGCCGACCCCGGACTCCAGCTTGATCGTGGCAAGGTCGTCGCCTCGCGTCTGGCCACGGTTGATGATGACAACGGGCTTGCCCTGCTTGGCGGCGTGACGGACAAACCGCAGCCCGCTCATAACGCTGAGTGAGGAACCGGCAACAAGCAGGGCTTCGGCTTCATCCACCATTGCGTAGGCGCGCTCCACGCGCTCCTTGGGGACGTTTTCGCCGAAATACACAAAGTCCGGCTTCAGGACGCCGCCGCACGCTGGGCAGCGGGCAACCACAAAGCTCCGGATCAGTCGCAGGTCCTCCACTGTGGCGTCGGCATCGGGAGCCATCTCGACAAGTCCGGACTTCATGGCATGGTCAAGGAAGTCCGGATTCAGCTCCTCCAAAACCCCTGCGAGCAGCTGCCGTGAGTACGTGCGGCGGCACTCCAGGCAAATCACCTGGTCGAAGCGTCCGTGAAGGTCCACCACGTTGACACTGCCGGCGTCCTCGTGGAGGCGGTCCACGTTCTGGGTGATCAGTCCGGTCAGGAGCCCACGCTGCTCCAGGACGGCGACGGCGGCGTGGCCGGCATTGGGGTTGGCCCGCCTCAGGTGGGACCAGCCGATGTGGTTGCGCGCCCAATAGCGCTGCCGGTTGGCCGCCTCACCCACAAACTCCTGGTAGGTCATAGGTGAACGCGGGGGCGAATCTGGTCCGCGGTAGTCCGGTATGCCGGAGTCGGTGCTGAGCCCGGCCCCGGTCAGAAGCGCCAGGGGCAGCCCGGCCAGCACGTCGCGGATCCCCCCCAGCACTTCGAGGTCGCCGGCCGATGACTCGGCGGGCGGGGCAGTAGGGAGACTGGCGAACCCTGTCAGGCCGATGCCGGTCCGCCGCTGATCCATGGGCTGGCCCTGACGCCTAACCCTGGGCCAGTTCTGCCAGAACGCGGCGGTATTCGGTGAGGTCACGGGCCTGGCCCCGCGGATTCACAACGACGTAGCGGACCGTTCCGCCGGCGTCGATGATGAACGTTCCGCGCCGTGCCATTCCGCTTTCCTCGTCAAACACACCGTACTTCCCCGCTACGGCGCCGTGCGGCCAGAAGTCGGCCAACAGGCTAAAGCCGTAGCCTTCCTGCTCGGCATACGCCCGGAGGGTGAACTTACTGTCCACCGAGACCGCCAGCACCTCGGCGTCGGCATGTTCGAAGACGGCCAGATTGTCCCTGATCTCGCAGAGCTCGCCTGTGCAGATGCCGGAGAACGCGAAGGGGTAGAAGACAACCACCACGTTGCGTCCGCGGAAGTCGGCAAGCCGGACGGGTTCACCGAACTGATTGACCAGGGTGAAGTCCGGCGCCTGCTGCCCAACTTCGGGCACTCCGGCCAGATCCGCCGATGCGACGGCGCCCTGTCCGGTCACTTGTTCTTCCTGGTCACCAGTCGCGTGGCGCTCCAGTCCTTGGAAACGCCCGCAGACGTGGTGCAGTGCAGCCCTGCGGTGGGTGCCGCATCCTGGATGTCGGAGGGCGAGACATATCCGGTTCGTCCGGACTTCGGCGTGAGGACCCACACCACGCCGCCCTCGGTGAGCGTCGTGAGCGAGTCGACCAGCGTGTCCACGAGGTCGCCGTCGCCGTCCCGCCACCAGAAGATCACGGCGTCCACGACGTCGTGATCGTCCTCATCCAGAAGCTCTGACCCGGTCAGATCCTCTATGTCGTCGCGTAAGTCGAGGTCGACGTCGTCGTCGTAACCGAACTCCTGAATCAGATCCCCATCCTTGAAACCCAATTTTTCCGCCACATTTACCGAAGTGGCGGCGTCGGCCTCGCTCACGTGTTCCTCCTGTGCATGGTGATTTCGATTACTCCAAGCCAACACCCTTTGGGCGTGCGCTTCAAGCTACGGGCGCCGCGGTGCGGCTTATTGTGCGTCACACAACAAGTATGACGGTCAAATAGGGCAGGAGGTTCAAGCGCGGCTACGCATCGGCAGGCCGTCAGAGCTACAGTGACTGTTGACAACTATGCCTAGAGGGGCGACCGCCCCCAGCAAATAGGCAGTCAAACACACGAGATAGAACCCTGCCCGGCGCACATGACCGGGCTGTTGTAACCGATATGACGCACACGACGCGTTCACGCCGGGCAGCTACCCTGCCGGACCTGAGTGCGCCGGTGAATGCGCGCAAAGAGAGGTTGGACGTGGCTGCAGGAGAAGATACCTCCCATATCCTCAGCGGGTTGACTAACCAGCTGCCTGATCGTGATCCGGAAGAGACCGCCGAGTGGGTTGAGTCCCTGGATGCGCTGATCAGGGAACAGGGCACGGAGCGTGCCCAATACATCATGCGCAGTCTCCTGCAGCGTGCCGGCGCGCAGAGCGTCGGGGTTCCGATGGTGACCACCACGGACTATGTGAACACGATCCCGGTGGACCAGGAAGCACAGTTCCCGGGCAACGAGGAGTACGAGCGCCGGTACCGGGCGTACATGCGCTGGAACGCAGCGGTGATGGTGCACCGGGCGCAGCGGCCCGAGATCGGGGTGGGCGGGCACATCTCCACCTACGCCGGCGCCGCGACCCTGTACGAGGTCGGGTTCAACCACTTCTTCCGCGGCAAGGACCACCCCGGCGGCGGGGACCAGGTGTTCTTCCAGGGCCACGCGTCCCCGGGCATGTACGCCCGCGCGTTCATGGAAGGCCGCCTCAGTGAGGAGGACCTGGACGGGTTCCGGCAGGAAAAGTCCAGGGAAGGCCACGCGCTCTCCTCCTACCCGCACCCGCGGCTGATGCCGCACTTCTGGGAATTCCCGACCGTGTCGATGGGCATCGGCCCGATGAACGCGATCTACCAGGCCCAGTCCAACCGCTACCTGCACAACCGCGGCCTGAAAGACACCGCCGACCAGCAGGTCTGGGCGTTCCTGGGCGACGGCGAAATGGACGAGCCCGAGTCCCGCGGCCTGCTCCAGCTCGCCGCGAACGAGAACCTGGACAACCTGAACTTCGTGATCAACTGCAACCTCCAGCGCCTGGACGGGCCGGTGCGCGGCAACGGCAAGATCATGCAGGAACTCGAGGCGTTCTTCCGCGGCGCGGGCTGGAACGTGATCAAGGTCGTCTGGGGCCGGGAATGGGATGACCTGCTCACCCGCGACACCGACGGGTCGCTGGTAAAGATCATGAACGAAACCCCGGACGGTGACTACCAGACCTACAAGGCCGAATCCGGCGGGTTCGTCCGCGAACACTTCTTCGGCAAGGACCCCCACACCAAGGACCTCGTCGCCGACCTGACCGATGACGAGATCTGGAACCTCAAGCGCGGCGGGCACGACTACCGCAAGGTCTACGCCGCGTACAAGGCCGCGACCGAATTCAAGGGCAAACCCACCGTGATCCTGGCCAAAACGGTCAAGGGCTACGGCCTGGGCCCGCACTTCGAAGGCCGCAACGCCACCCACCAGATGAAAAAACTCACCCTGGACGACCTGAAGAAGTTCCGCGACCACCTGCGGATCCCGGTCACGGATGAGCAGCTGGAGAAGGACCCGTACCGTCCTCCGTACTTCCACCCGGGCACGGACGCGCCGGAAATCAAGTACCTGCTCGAGCGCCGCGCCGCCCTCGGCGGTTCCGTCCCGGAACGGCGCTCGAAGCACTCGGACATCGAGCTGCCCGAGGCGAAGACCTACGAGGTCGCCAAGCGCGGTTCGGGCAAGCAGCAGGCCGCCACCACCATGGCGTTCGTCCGCCTGCTCAAGGACCTGATGCGGGATAAGAACTTCGGCAAGCACATCGCGCCGATCATCCCGGATGAGGCCCGCACGTTCGGCATGGACGCGTTCTTCCCGACGGCGAAGATCTACAACCCCAAGGGCCAGAACTACCTGTCCGTGGACCGGGACCTGGTCCTGGCCTACAAGGAATCCGCGCAGGGCCAGCTGATCCACCCCGGCATCAACGAAGCCGGCGCCGTGGCAGCCTTCACCGCCGCCGGCACCGCCTACGCCACCCACGGCGTTCCCCTGGTCCCGGTCTACGTGTTCTACTCCATGTTCGGCTTCCAGCGCACCGGCGACGCCTTCTGGGCCGCCGCCGACCAAATGACCCGCGGCTTCATCATCGGCGCCACCGCAGGACGGACCACCCTCACCGGCGAAGGCCTCCAGCACGCCGACGGGCACTCCCCGCTGCTGGCCTCCACCAACCCCGCCGTGGTCACCTACGACCCCGCCTACGGCTACGAAATGGGCCACATCGTCCGCGACGGCCTGGAGCGCATGTACGGGCACGACTCCACCGACCGGAATCTGATGTACTACCTCACGGTGTACAACGAGCCCATCGTCCAGCCCGCGGAACCGGAGAACCTCGACGTCGAAGGTGTCCTGAAGGGCATCTACAAGCTCGCGGCCTCCACCACCGAGGGCCCGAAGAGCCAGATCCTCGCCTCCGGCGTCTCCGTCCCCTGGGCCCTGGAAGCCCAGCGGATCCTCGCCGAAGACTGGGGCGTCTCCGCCGACGTCTGGTCCGTCACCTCCTGGAACGAACTGCGCCGCGACGGCCTCGCCGCCGAGGAGGAAGCCTTCCTCAACCCCGGCAAGGACGCCCGCCAACCGTTCGTCACCAAACAGCTCGAAGGTGCCCAGGGCCCCGTCGTAGCCGTCTCGGACTACATGAAGGCCGTCCCGGACCAGATCCGGCAGTTCGTCCCGAACGAGTTCGCCACCCTCGGCGCCGACGGCTTCGGCTTCTCCGACACCCGCGCCGCCGCCCGCCGCTTCTTCAAGAACGACATCCACTCCGTCGTTGTGAAGACCCTGCAGCTGCTCGCAGCCAAGGGTGAGGTTGACGGACAGGCACCGGCGCAGGCCATCGAGAAGTACCGCCTGCTCAATGTGAACGCCGGCACCACGGGCAACGCCGGAGGCGAGTCCTAGGCCCCAACCCCCCGAGTTTTTGTACAGATAATGGCCCCAAAAGGCCTCTGAAGTCGCGATATCTGTACAGAAACTCCGGAGAAACGAACGACGGCGGTCCCCACCCACGGTGGGGGCCGCCGTCGTCGTTTGGGGTGCTTCCGGAAGCGCCGGAAGGGTTGTGACGCAGCACAAGCTCAGTTGTAGCCTTTGCACAAAATGGAGCTTGTCCCGCAGGCACCGTATGCTCGAATTATGCCCGAGCCGTCCCCCGCCCCTGCACCGCGCAAACCGTCCTCCCGGACCACGACTCCGGAGAAGACGGAGACCCTGAAAAAGCTCAGGGCCAGCGTCGGTCAGTTGTCCACCACCACCATGCGCCAGCTGGAGAAATCGCTGCCTTGGTACAGCCGGCTCAGTTCGGACGAGCGCTCCGCGCTGGGACTGGTGGCGCAGAACGGCATCGCCGCATTCGTCACCTGGTATGAGCGCCCCAGTTCCCCGTCCTGGATCCTTTCCGACGTTTTCGGTACCGCCCCGACGGAACTGACCCGGTCCATCAGCCTGCAGAAGGCGCTTCAGCTCATCCGGATCGTCGTGGAAGTGGTGGAGGACCAGGTTCCGGTGATCGCTCCCGAAGCGGACCAGCCTTCCCTGCGCGAAGCAGTCCTCCGGTACTCGCGGGAAGTGGCGTTTGCCGCCGCCGACGTGTACGCCCGGGCCGCGGAATCCCGGGGGTCCTGGGACACGCGGCTCGAAGCCCTGATCGTGGACGCCATCCTGCGCGGTGAGAACACCGACGCGCTGCGGTCCAGGATCGCCGCGCTCGGCTGGAAGGCGCAGGAACGCTTCACCGTGATGGTGGGCAACTCGCCGTCGGAACCCAGCGCCAGCTACGTGAGCGAACTGCGCCGCATGGCAGGCCGGTACGCGGAGGATGCCCTTGTGGGCATCCAGGGCGACCGCCTCATCCTGATCCTGGGCGGCGTGCACGACCGGGAGACCGCGTATGTGAAGCTCAGCGAGATGTTCGCCCCCGGTCCGGTGGTTTACGGAGCGGAGGCCAGCTCCCTGCTGGAAGCCAGCGGCTCGGCGCAGTCCGCCTTCGCCGGACTCACGGCCGCCCGGGCATGGCCCGCCGCTCCGCGCCCGGTTGCGGCCGACGATCTCCTCCCGGAACGGGTCATTTCCGGGGACGATGCCGCCCGGCGGTCGCTGGTGAAGAACATCTACCGGCCGCTCCTCGCGGCGTCGAACGGGCTGGTGGAAACGCTCGGCACCTACCTGGAGCTGGGGCATTCACTCGAGGCCACAGCGCGTGAACTCTTCGTCCACGCCAACACTGTGCGGTACCGGCTCAAGCGTGTTTGTGACGTGACCGGCTGGGATCCGCTGCTCCCCCGGGAGGCTTTCGTGCTGCAGGCGGCCCTTGTGGTGGGGCGGCTTTCCACTCCCCCGAAGCCCGCCGTCGAGCGTGTTGCCGCGCGGAACACGAACTGAACCGTTGTAGACTTCCTACAATCTGACCCCGTGAGGTTGGTGTACGCAAACACCAATGAATCACCCGGTAATTTGGAAAGCTGGATACGTGCTTGCAATCGTCTGCCCTGGACAGGGCTCACAGACCCCCGGTTTCCTGGCCCCGTGGCTGGAACTGCCTTCCGTAGCAGGCCATCTGGCCTCCCTGAGCGAAATTGCAGGTATCGACCTCACTGCGCACGGGACCACCTCTGACGAGGAAACCATCAAGGACACTGCCGTCGCGCAGCCGCTCATCGTCGCGGCCGGGCTGGTGGCCGCCAAGTCGCTGTTCGACGTCGAACTCAACACGCTGCCGGTCATCCTGGCCGGACACTCGGTGGGCGAGATCACGGCGTCCGCGCTGGCCGGAGTGCTCACCGAAAAGGAAGCCATGACGTTTGTGCGCGAACGCGCCAACAGCATGGCCGCGGCCGCTGCCGTCACCCCCACCGGCATGAGCGCCGTGGTGGGTGGCGACCCCGCCGAGGTCCTCGCCGCCATCGAGGCCACCGGCGCAACGCCCGCAAACGTCAACGGCGCGGGCCAGACCGTCGCCGCGGGCACCTTCGAACAGCTCAAGGCCCTGGCCGAGAATCCGCCGGCCAAGGCGCGCGTGATTCCGCTGAAGGTCGCCGGCGCATTCCACACCGCACACATGGCTCCCGCGGTGAGCGCACTCGAGGCACTCCGGCCGGAACTGCAGCCGCAGGCACCCGCCGTGCCGCTGCTGTCCAACTTTGACGGCCGCGAAGTCACCGCGGGCACCGCCGCCGTCGACAGCCTGATCGCCCAGGTCTCACGCCCGGTCCGCTGGGACCTGTGCATGGAGACCCTCGTGAACCGCGGAGTCACCGGAGTCATTGAACTCGCACCGGCGGGTACCCTGGCCGGACTGGCCAAGCGGGGCATGCCCGGCGTCAAGACTGTTGCTGTCAAAACGCCGGACGACCTGTCCGCGGCCCTTGCACTCTTCGCAGAATTGGAAGGACAGGCATGAGCACGCCGGTACTGAAGCAGACCCCGCCCAACGAGCACACCCGGATCCTGGGCATCGGCGCGTACCGCCCCGACGTCCTGGTCACCAATGAGGATGTGTGCCAGTGGATCGATTCCTCCGACGAGTGGATCCGCCAGCGTACCGGCATCGTCACCCGCCACCGCGCACCCGCCGACGTCAGCGTGATTGACATGGCCGAGGGCGCCGCCCGTGAGGCCATGCAGAAGGCAGGGATCGAGGCATCCCAGCTCGGCGCCGTCATCGTCTCCACGGTGACCCACCCGTACGCCACGCCGTCGGCCGCCGCGAGCCTCGCCGACCGGCTGGGCGCCACGCCTGCCCCTGCCTTCGACATCTCCGCTGCCTGCGCCGGCTACTGCTACGGCGTGGCCCAGGGCGATGCGCTGGTCCGTTCGGGGGCCGCCAACTACGTGCTCGTTGTCGGCGCGGAAAAGCTCTCCGACGTCATCGATAACCGCGAACGCACCATCTCGTTCCTGCTGGGTGACGGCGCCGGCGCCGTTGTCATCGGCCCGTCGGACACCCCCGGCATCGCTCCGTCGGTGTGGGGATCGGACGGCAGTAAGTGGGATGCCATCGGCATGACCCGCTCCATGCTGGACGTCCGCGACCTTGGCATGGCCGCACGCCGGTCCGACTCCACCGGCGACCTCGCGCTCCTCGAAGAGGCGCAGGAGCTCTACCCGACCCTCCGCCAGGACGGCCAGACGGTGTTCCGCTGGGCGGTCTGGGAAATGGCCAAGGTTGCCCAGCAGGCGCTGGAAGCCGCCGGCGTCCAGGCCGAGGACCTGGTGGCCTTCATTCCGCACCAGGCCAACATGCGGATCATCGATGAGATGGTCAAGAAGCTCAAGCTGCCCGAGACCGTTACCGTGGCGCGTGACATCGCCGATGCCGGCAACACCTCGGCGGCATCGATCCCCCTGGCCACACACCGCCTGCTCGAAGAAAACCCCGCACTGAGCGGCGGACTGGCCCTCCAGATTGGCTTCGGCGCCGGACTGGTCTTCGGCGCCCAGGTAGTTGTCCTTCCGTAGCAATTCCGATCACCAAGCCGCAACCGCGGTTTGCCCATTTCCGGCATCCCCTGCCGGCAATAACAAGAAAAGGAGCCATCAATGGCTAGCAACGAAGAGATCCTGGCCGGACTGGCTGAAATCGTCAACGAAGAGACCGGCCTGGCCCCCGAGGCCGTCGAGCTGGACAAGTCCTTCACTGAGGACCTGGACATCGACTCCATCTCCATGATGACCATCGTCGTCAACGCCGAAGAGAAGTTCGGCGTCCGCATCCCCGACGAAGAGGTCAAGAACCTCAAGACCGTCGGCGACGCCGTGGACTTCATCTCCGGCGCCCAGGCGTAAGTAGGACAACCGCCTTCATTGGCACCAGCCTCCACAGGCTCCAGCCCTCACGGCTGAACCCGGCTGGCCGGGCCGGACACCTTTCCGGACCGGCCAGCCGATGCACCACCCTTAAATTTTTGCAGACTCCCCGCACGCCCCCCACTCCGGCCTCCGGCCAGCAGCATAGGACACGGCAGGCGCACCGACAGAGAGTGATCACATGACACGCAAAGTAGTCATAACAGGTCTGGGCGCCACCACGCCCATCGGCGGCGACGTACCCACGATGTGGCAGAACGCGCTGAAGGGGGTTTCCGGCGCCCACACCCTTGAGGACGACTGGGTCGCCAAGTACGAGCTGCCGGTCCACTTCGCCGCCAGGTGCACCACCCCCGCCCTCGACGTCCTGAGCCGGGTCGAGGCCAAGCGCATGGACCCGTCAACGCAGTTCGGCGTCATCGCCTCACGCGAGGCATGGGCCGACTCCGGCATTACCGAAATCGACCCTGACAGGCTGGCCGTGGCGTTCGCCACCGGCATCGGTGGCGTCTGGACGCTCCTTGACGCGTGGGACACGCTGAAGGAGAAAGGGCCCCGGCGCGTCCTGCCCATGACGGTTCCCATGCTCATGCCCAACGGCGTGGCCGCAGCGGTCAGCCTGGACCTCGGCGCCCGCGCCGGTGCGCACACGCCGGTGTCCGCCTGCGCGTCCGGCACCGAAGCGATGCACCTCGGACTGGACCTGATCCGGTCTGGCAAGGCCGACGTCGTCATGTGCGGTGGCGCCGAAGCGGCCATCCACCCTATGCCACTGGCAGCGTTCTCTTCCATGCAGGCGCTCTCCCGCCGCAACGACGATCCCGAGCACGCCTCCCGCCCGTACGACCTTGGCCGTGACGGTTTTGTCATGGGCGAAGGCGCCGGCGCGCTGGTGCTTGAGGCTGAGGAGCACGCCCTTGCCCGCGGCGCACGGATCTACGGTGAGCTGGCCGGCACGTCTGTGACGGCCGACGCCTACCACATCACCGCCCCGGACCCTCAAGGCCTCGGCGCGACCCGCGCGCTCAAGGCAGCCATGTTCGACGGGCGCATCCAGGCGGAGGACGTTGTCCACGTCAACGCCCACGCCACGTCGACACCGGTGGGTGACAAGCCGGAATACACGGCGCTGAAAGCGGCGCTCGGCAGCCACGTCGACAACGTGGCCGTCTCGGCCACCAAGTCGCAGATGGGCCACCTGCTCGGCGCCTCGGGCGCTGTTGAGGCCGTCCTCACCGTCCTGGCCGTCCACGAACGGAAGGCTCCGTTGACCATCAACCTCGAGAACCAGGATCCGGAGATCCCGCTCGACGTTGTGACCTCCGCACGCGACCTGCCGGCCGGCGACATTGTGGCGCTGAGCAACTCATTCGGCTTCGGCGGCCACAACGCCGTCGTTGCCATCCGCAGCGTGTGATGAGACCTGACTGAACGGCTGAAGAAGCCCCCGCCGGTTGGCGGGGGCTTCTTCGTTGCTATGGGGTAATTGCTGCGGCTGGCGTATCAACCGGCCCTGCAGTCTTTAGCTGAGCTGCCGCTTCAGCCGACCTGGTGCAGCCAGCGGACCGGCGCGCCCTCAGCGGCGTGCCTGAACGGTTCCAGCTCCTCGTCCCACGCCTCGCCGAGGGCAAGCGACAGCTCGTGGTAGACGGCGGAGGGGTCGCCGGCGCCGGCCTCGTAGGCGTAGCGGATCCGGTCCTCGGACACCATGATGTTGCCGTGCACATCGGTCACGGCGTGGAAAATACCCAGCTCAGGAGTGTGGGACCAGCGTCCGCCGTCCACGCCCTGGCTGGGTTCTTCGGTGACCTCGAAGCGCAGATGTGCCCAGCCCCGGAGGGCAGACGCGAGCTGCGCACCTGTCCCCTGCGCGCCGGTCCAGGACAGCTCCGAGCGGAACATGCCGGGCGCGGCGGGCTGAGGGGTCCATTCCAGGTCCGTTCGCTTGTCCACGACGGATCCGATGGCCCACTCAACATGAGGGCACAGTGCGGTAGGGGCCGAGTGAATAAACAGCACACCGCGGGTCATTGCAACAGACATTCCATCCTCCATAGCTGTAGGTACGTCTTCCCCAACGACCTGCATGGACGGGATACTTGCTGCTTTGGGCACCGCGTGGTGCCGGTGATTCCTGCCAATCTATGAAAATTTCTGCCGGGCTGACAAGAGAGGCCCGAAGACGGGTGCTTCAAGCACAACTTGAAAGTTGCCTAACTTGGATCTTATTGTGCCGTACGCCGTCTAATTACGCCAGTGCAATTCGGCGTGGTGTAGAAGACGCGCCGGCGGAAAGTGCCTAGGCGCGCGGGTGGGCCTGCTGATAGCTCTTACGCAGCCGGTCCACCGACACGTGGGTGTAAATCTGAGTGGTGGCGAGGCTGCTGTGGCCGAGGATTTCCTGGACCGCCCGAAGGTCAGCGCCGCCGTCGAGCAGATGCGTGGCGGCGGTGTGCCGCAGGGCGTGTGGTCCGGTAGCGGAGGTATCGCCCAGTGCGTCGAACAGACCTTTCACCACGCTGCGGACCTGGCGCTGGTCCACGCGGCGGCCGCGCATCCCGAGGAAAAGTGCCGGGCCACTGTCCGGGACTGCGAGCTTTCCCCGTCCGCGGCGCAGCCAGTCGTCGACGGCGAGCGCAGCCGGGAGCCCGTACGGCACCGTCCGTTCCTTGTTGCCTTTGCCGAGCACACGGAGGGTTCTGCGGTCCGGGTCGAGGTCATCGACATCCAGACCCGCCAGCTCGCCGACGCGGACACCGGTGGCGTAGAGCAGCTCGACCATGGCCCTGTTGCGCAGGGCCACGGGAGCACCGTCTTTCGCTGCCTCGTTGAGGTCGGCCAGCAGCCGGGCGAGCTGCTGCTGCTGCAAAACCCCCGGCAGTGAGCCGTCGCGTTTGGGGGCCTGCAGGCGCAGGGCAGGATCAGTTTCGATGAGTTCTTCCCGCAGCGCCCAGGCGGTGAAGGTCCGCGCCGTGGCGGCACGGCGGGCAAGGGTGGAACGTGACGCGCCAGCCTCGCTCTGGCTGCCCAGCCAGCGCCGGAGGGTTCCCAGCTCGAGCCCCGCGGGATCGGAGACTCCTTCGCCTGACGCATAGCTCAGCAGGCTGGAGACGTCGGACAGGTACGCGCGCACCGTGTGTTCGGACCGGGCCCGCTCACCCGTCAGGTACCGTCCGAAACCCGCGACGGCCTTGGCGAGGGCGGCCGGCAGTTCCTGTTTCTCCACTCCCCCACTGTCCCAGCATTTGGCCCGGAATCAAGGAACGGCACGGCGGAGCCGCCCGGCGAGGGGGACGTCGCCGGGCGGCAGGCCCTATGTTGACTGCTTGGTGCGCTTCCAGCCTCCCTTCTCGGATGCGGCCAGTCCCAGCAGCGCCAGCCTGCCAAGGCCCGCGCGCACCGATTCGGCGGCCAGTCCGGCGACACTGCAGAGTTTTTCGACGGAGCTGGCGGACCGCAGCGGGAGTGCGTCCAGCAGGATCAGGTCCTCGAGCGTCAGGCCGTCGTGATCGGCAGGCTGCCCGCTCTTCTCATCAGGCAGGGACTGGCCGCTGGGCGACGCAAGCTCGGCGATCTCCCCGGCATCAGTGACACAGACAGCGCCGCCCTCGCGCAGGAGCCGATGACAGCCGGCCGAGTTGGCGCTGTGGACAGATCCGGGGACAGCTCCGACCGCACGGCCCAAAGTTTCCGCGTGATGGGCGGTATTCAGGGCTCCGGACCGCCATCTGGCCTCCACCACAACCGTGACGGACGCAAGGGCAGCGATCAGTCGGTTCCGCTGAAGGAACCGGTAGCGGGTGGGTGCGGAACCGGGCGGAACTTCGGCGAGCACGGCACCCTGGTTGGCGACAGCGCGCAGGAGGTCCTCGTTGCCGGAGGGATAGAAGCGGTCCACACCGCCTGCCATCACGGCGATGGTCGGCATGGCGTCCGAGCCCCCAGCCAGGGCTGCCCGGTGCGCGTGGGCGTCTATTCCGTACGCGCCGCCGGACACCACCGTAAAGCCCCGCTGCGCCAGCGAGTAGGCAAGGTCACCGGTGACTGACGCGCCATAGCTGGTACTGTCCCGCGAGCCCACCAGGGCCACCGCTTGGGCTGCCGGGGGAAGTTCGAGCTCGATGCCCCGCCACCAAAGGCAAATTGGCTGGTGCAGGCCAAGGTCGTCCAGTTGCCGCGGCCAGAGCCTGTCCGCCGGGATGATCATCCGGCCGCCCAGGCGCTGCATGGTGGCCACGTCGCGCTCCGGGGCGAGGTCGGGGATCCTCGGCGCCCAGCGTTTCAGCGCTGCACCGAGGCCGGCCCATGAAGTCACGGCACTGTGCTGTGCCAGCAACCCGGTGATGTCCTGTTCCAGCCCCGGCCCGTAGCTGACCTGGCCGGTGGCGATCCGCAAGGCGTCCTCAGCCCCGGCGACATGCACCAGGGCCAGTCCCGCCACGTCCTGTGGCTCCATCAGCCTGGACAGCGCGGCCCGGGCAAGTCTCTCGTTGTGCATGTGGCTTTCCTTTCACGCCGCCGCTGAGGCGGTCTGGCGGAGGCTCAGGGCCTGTCCGATGTCGTTCCCGTCCGGCTGCTCCCGGCCAGCGAGGTCTGCCAAAGTCCAGGCGAGGCGGAGGACACGGTCATAGCCCCTGGCCGTGAGGACGCCCCGTTCCAGTGCGTGGTCCAGGATCCGGGTTGTAGCGGCCGCCAGTCTCAGCTCGCCACGCAGGATGCGTCCGGGGACCTGGGAGTTGGTTTCCATGCCCCAGGGCTGAAGCCGCTGCAGCTGGCTTGCCCGGGCAGCCAGGACGCGGGCACCGACCGCTGCGCTGTCCTCCGCTCCCCCGGACTGGCCAAAGTCCGCCAGCGACACACGGTCCACCTGCAGCTGGATGTCCACACGGTCCAGGAGAGGCCCCGACATGCGCGACATGTAGCGGCGCCGCATGAAGGGGGTGCAGGTGCATTCAAGGCCCTTCCCCGAGGCCTTGCCGCACGGACACGGATTGGCTGCCAGCACCAGCTGGAACCGCGCGGGGTACGCCGCTGCTCCGGCCGAGCGGTGGATGACCAGCTCGCCGCTCTCAAGAGGCTGCCTGAGTGCATCGAGGACCCTGCGTTCGTATTCGGGCGCCTCGTCCAGGAACAGGATTCCGCGGTGCGCCCGCGACGCCGCGCCGGGGCGCGGAAGCCCCGACCCGCCGCCGATGATCGCCGCTGCTGTGGCCGAGTGGTGGGGATTCTCGAAGGGCGGCCGCCGGACCAGCTGCACTCCGGCTGAGGGGAGCTGGCACAGGGAATGGATCGCCGTCACCTCCATCGCCTCCGTGTCGCGCAGATCGGGCAGAAGCCCTGGAAGCCGCTCGGCCAGCATGGTCTTGCCCGCGCCGGGAGGGCCGGTCAGCAGCAGGTGGTGCGCACCGGCGGCGGCTACCTCAAGGGCACGCCGTGCCTCTGCCTGGCCGGACACGTCACACATGTCGGGGGCAGGCGCATCCACGGACACAGGCTCAGTCCCGGCGGGTTCGTCCTCCGGTGCGAGGTCGAGCACAAGTTCCTGCGGGTCAGCACCAAAGTCGAACACCAGCCGTGCCAGGGTCCGGTAGCCGCGGACCTTGGCGCCGGGGACGAGTTCGGCCTCGGCTGCGTTCGCGTGGGCCACCACGATGTCGTGGAACCCCGCCTGCACCGCGGACATCACGGCCGGCAATATGCCGCGGACAGGCCTCAGGCGTCCGTCCAGCCCCAACTCGGCGATGAAGACGGTGCGCCCGGTGGGCCTGATGTCCTCCGCGGCACGCAGCACCGACATCGCGATGGCAAGGTCGAAGCCGGATCCGCGCTTGGGCAGGGACGCCGGAACGAGGTTGGCGGTGATCTTACGCCGGCTCAGCGGAATACCGGAGTTCTGCGCCGCCGAGCGGATGCGGTCACGGGCTTCGTTGAGGGAAGCGTCCGGCAGCCCGAGGAGCACAAAGGCCGGCAGTGTCTGGCCGATGTCGGCCTCGACCTCCACGATGTAGCCGTTCAGGCCGACGAGGGCCACCGAATAGGCTCTCCCCAGCGCCATCACAGCACCTCCCTGAGGTGCTCAACGGTGGGTTTGCCGACGCCGTCGTCCAGCACGGCAATGACGTCCACCCTGCGCAGCGGCAACCGCAGTCCGTGGTCCCGGCACCAGGCCGAACCCAGGCGGTGCAGCCGGGCGAGCTTGTCTGCGCCCACTGCTTCAAACGGGTGACCGTAGGCGAGCGAACGCCGCGTCTTCACTTCGGCGATGACGAGGGCATCGCCGTCCAGGGCGACGATGTCGATTTCACCGTCCGGGCAGCGCCAGTTGCGCTCCACGATCAGCATTCCCAGCGATTCCAGGTATTCCGCCGCGAGCTCTTCCCCGCGCCGGCCCAGCAGGTCCTTGGCTTTCATATCCACCTCCGCATCAAGACTGCGGGGGCAGGATCACGCCCAACAGGGCACTGTCACGCTATGTGGGAAAGGTCGTGGGGATCCTGGGGAAAGGCGGCAGGGATGCCGGAGAAACACCGGCTGTGGAGGAACAGTGCCCCTGAGGCAGTGCCCCAGGGAGACCCCGGAGGGTCAGGAACCTCAGTTGCCGAGGTCGACGTCCTTGGGCAGCGCAAGTTCCTCGTTGCGCGGCAGTTCCTCGACGTTGACGTCCTTGAACGTGATGACCCGGACGCTCTTCACAAACCGCGCTGAGCGGTACACATCCCAGACCCATGCGTCCTGGAGCGTGAGGTCGAAGTAGACCTCGCCGTCGGCGCTGCGCGCCTGCAGGTCGACGTGATTGGCGAGGTAGAAGCGCCGCTCGGTCTCGACCACATAGCTGAAAAGACCCACGACGTCGCGGTACTCCCGGTAGAGCTGGAGCTCCATGTCGGTCTCATAGTTCTCAAGGTCTTCGGCACTCATGGTTCCATCTTGCACCATGCGGCGGGAACCCGCGCACCGCGCTACCCGGAGAGCAGGTTCGCTACTCGGACAGCAGGTTCCAGCTGACCCGGTGGTAGGGGCTCGGGCCGCGGGTGCGGATCGCTTCCCGGTGCGCCGCCGTGCCGTAGCCCTTGTTGACGTCCCAGCCGAAGTCGGGGTACTCGAGGTGGAGTTGCTGCATGTGCTGGTCGCGCTCGACCTTGGCCAGGACACTGGCGGCGGCGACGCTGAGGCATTGCATGTCGGCCTTGACCAGGGTGTGGACGGGCGCGTCACAGCCGGGGTCGGTGATGACTTCGTCGAACAGAGAGGGCTGGACGGCGGGTGAGAGCCAGTTGTGGCTGCCGTCCAGAAGGACGACGTCGGGCGTGATGCCGGCGCCGAGGATCTCGAACCAGGCCCTGTTCCCGGCGGCCCGGAGGGCGCCCATGATGCCGAGTTCATCGATTTCGCGGGCAGTGGCATGTCCGACGGCCGAGGCGACGCTCCAGGCCCGCACCAGCGGGTCGAGCCGTTCGCGGTCTGCCGCCTTGAGGAGTTTGCTGTCCCGGACGTCGGCGAGAAGTTCCATGTTCTGCAGGTCCACGACGGCGATTCCCACGCTCACCGGCCCTGCGAGGGCGCCGCGGCCTACTTCGTCGACGCCAGCCAGGAACCGCGCCCCGCGGGGCAGGAAGCGCTTCTCGTAGTCAAGGGTGGGTGCAACGGACATGGCTAACCTGCCGATGGCACATTCTTGAAGACGTCGGGATAGTTGTTCAGGGCCGCCCAGCGATTCATTGGCCAGGCGATGACCGCTGCCTTGCCTTCGATGTCGGCGATGTCCACGAAGCCTCCGTTGGTGTCGGTGTGGGCACGGGAGTCCGCCGAATGGTTGCGGTTGTCCCCCATCACCCAGACCTTGCCCTGGGGCACGACGGCGTCGAAGGTGCGCACTGCGGGAACTTCGGCCGGATTGACGTACGCCTCGTCCAGCCCGGCACCGTTGACGGTGATCTTCCCGCCGGCGTCACAGCAGATGACGTGGTCCCCAGGCAGCCCGATGACCCGCTTAACCAGGTGCTGCTCGGAGTTGTCCGGCAGCAGGCCAACGAAGGTCAGCCCGTCCTCCACAACGTTGAACGGCCCGTCGGCCTTTTGCGGTGTGGGCGGCAGCCAGCCCTTGGTGTCCTTGAAGACAACGACGTCGCCGCGCTCCAGGGCGAACGGCTCAGGCACGAGGAGGTTCACGAAGATGCGGTCGTTGATGTCCAGCGTGTTCACCATCGACTCGGATGGAATGTAGAAGGCCCGGAACAGGAAGGTTTTGATGAGGAAGGACAGCACAACAGCGATCACCACCACCGTGGCGATTTCCTTCAGCCACAGCAGGAAGGGGTTGCGGGGACCGCCCTTTTCCTGCCGGCGGGAACCGGCAGGAGCAAGTGACCCGGGTCCGGGTCCGCCGGGAGCGGGTACTTCCGAAGCGGGCTCGTGGGCGGCATGCCGTCCCGGCCCCGCAGCAGTCTGCCGCGGCTCGGAGCTCCCGGGATCGATTTCCGGCATCTACTGTCCGTCCTTTGTTGTTGTATTGGCCGCCAACGGCGGCCGCGCCACTGACGCAAATCTATCAAGCGGCCAGAGTATCTGTACCGGCCTGCCGATCACCCTGTCCGACCGCACCATGCCGCCGCCGGGCGCCCCCAGCAGGCTGCGGGAGTCCGCCGACACCGAGCGGTGGTCCCCGAGCAGCCACAGCCGGCCCTCGGGAACAGTCACGTCGAACTTCTGGGTGCTCGCTGCATCACCGTCATGGAGGTATGGTTCCACGAGCGGCTGACCGTTGACTGTGAGGCGTTTGCCGGCGTCGCAACAGACCACATGGTCGCCGGGAAGCCCGATGACCCGCTTTACGTATGTAGTATCACTGCCGGTCAGTCCCAGCCAGTGTCCTGCCGCGGCCGCCGCTTGCTGCAGCGGACCCTCCCCGCTGTTCAGCGGGGCGAACGAGCCCCGGCCGTCGAACACCACGACGTCGCCGCGGCGGATCGGTTCCGACTGGAAGGCGGTGCGGGACACCAGGATCCTGTCACCCGTGCCGAACAGCGGCTCCATCGAGGCGGACGGGATGTAATAGACGTCAAGCCAGAGGGACCGGATCAGCCCGCTGAGCAGGACGGCAGCAACCACCGCCAGCAACGCAAAACGCCAGCCCGGTCTCCCTGGCTGGCGTTTTGTCTGGTCCATAATCCGTATCCTGTGGCGCTGTTGCGGATGGCTCCGGCGCTGGCCGGATACGGGTTCGGGACCCGCCATTAAAGTCCGTGAAGACTTACTTGGCGGTGCTGAAGTCGCGCTTTTCCTTGATCTTCGCAGCCTTACCGCGCAGTGCACGCATGTAGTAAAGCTTGGCGCGGCGGACGTCACCCTTGGTGACGACCTCGATCTTGTCGATGATCGGAGAGTGCACCGGGAAGGTACGCTCAACGCCGACACCGAAGGAAACCTTACGGACGGTGAAGGTCTCGCGAACGCCGTCACCCTGGCGGCCCAGGACGAAGCCCTGGAATACCTGGACACGGGAGTTCTTGCCTTCGATGATGTTCACGTGAACCTTGATGGTGTCACCCGCGCGGAACTCGGGAACGTCAGTGCGCAGCGAGGCTGCATCTACGGAATCGAGGATATGCATTGATCCACTCCTGGTGAACGCCACAGGTCATCCACTTTGGGTCACGGCGGCCAAGCCCGGATATTCCGGGAATCGCTGCCGAAGTGTTGAGATCCGGTTCTGCCACCCTTTGGCGGCACCGGGGTGCCTTGCTGTTGGTTACGCTCCCCCTGTGGCAGGCGCGGACCCAGCAGACACAAGGACTAATTGTGCCACATTTCTGGTTCGTTCTGGTAGTTCAACAACCAAGATCAACCAATTAGGCGCCCGCTGCTCCGTCGGCTTCCGGCCTGGGCTTTAGGTGACCGTCGACGACGTCGTATCCCAGGTCCGCGAGAGCGGTGCGGTCCGCGCGGGGCAGGGTCCCGGCGTCGAACGTCTGCAGCAGGTCAGGACGGCGTTCCGCCGTCCTGCGGTACTGCTCGTGCCGGCGCCACTGCGCGATCTTGCCGTGGTTGCCGCTGAGCAGGACGGCCGGGACCTCCCGGTCGCGCCAGACCGACGGCTTGGTGTAGACCGGGTACTCAAGCAGGCCGTCCGAATGCGACTCCTCCACGAGCGACTCGGGGTTTCCCACCACGCCGGGGAGCAGCCGGCCGATGGCTTCCACCATGGCCAGTACAGCGACTTCGCCGCCGTTCAGGACGTAGTCGCCGAGGCTGACCGGGCGGACCGTGAAGTGCTCCTCGGCCCATTCGATGACGCGTTCGTCAATGCCCTCGTACCGCCCGCAGGCGAACACCAACTGCTCCTCCTCGGCAAGCTCGTAAGCCAGCGCCTGGTTGAAGCGCTCCCCCGCCGGGGACGGGACGATCAGCACGGGTTTGGCCGCGCCGGCCGGCCGGGCAGCCGCCACGGATTCGAGCGCCAGGGCCCACGGCTCGGCCTTCATCACCATGCCGGCGCCGCCGCCGTACGGGGTGTCGTCCACGGTGCGGTGGCGGTCAGTGGTGAAGGTGCGGAGATCGAGCACGTTCAGGTCCAGCAGCCCGTCCTGGCGGGCCTTGCCGATGAGGGACAGCTCCAGCGGTGCCAGGTACTCGGGAAAGATACTGACGACGTCGATTCTCATCTACGCGTTGGCCTCCGGCTCAGCCTCTTCCTCGGCGGAGTCCGAGCCCCTGGTCTCCGGGTCCCCCGCGCCCTCCTCGTTGATCTCGAACAGGCCCGCCGGCGGAGTGAGCAGGACGTAGCCCCCCTCGGTGTTCACCTCGGGGACGATCTGTTCCACGAACGGGATGAGGATTTCCTTGCCGTCGGTCGTTTCGACGACGAGCAGGTCCTGCACCGGCATGGTGTTCAGGGCGGTGATTTTGCCTACGACCCGGGTTCCGACGCGGGCCTCGAGGCCGACGAGCTCGTGTTCGTACCAGCCCTCGTCGTCGTCGTCCTCGTCGAGCTCTTCGGTCTCGATGAACAGCTTGGCGCCCCGGAACGTCTCGGCCTCGTTCCGGGTTTGAATCTCTTCAAAGCCGAGCAGGAGGATGTCCTTGTTCCAGCGGGCACTGCGCACCGTGAGCGGCCCGGCGGAGGCGGGTTCCACCACAAACTCGGTGCCGGGGACGAACCGGTCCTCGGGGGCGTCGGTAAGAACCTGGACTGTCACCTCGCCGCGGATTCCGTGGGGCTTGCCGATACGGGCCACCTGAAGCTGCATGTGTTCCTCTGTTTTGGGCTGCGTGTTGATGCGTGGTTATGACTTTTGCGGGTGTCCGAATATTTGTGCGTATCCGGGCCCAAAGCAGTCCGGCCCCTCCACCGTTAGCTGGTGGAGGGGCCGGACGTTAAGGCAAGTGTTGCAGGCGCGTTACCGGCGGCGGTCGGTGTCGACGACGTCGACCCTGACCGGCTCGCCTTCTGCCAGCGCCGCCACGACCGTGCGCAGTGCACGCGCGGTGCGGCCCTGGCGTCCGATTACCCGTCCCAGGTCTTCCTGGTGAACGCGCACCTCGAGGGTATCCCCGCGGCGGTTGTTCTTGGCACTGACCTTGACATCCTCAGGGGAGTCAACAATGCCGCGGACAAGGTGTTCGAGCGCTTCTGCCAGCAACTTACTCAGCCTCGGTGGTCTCTGCTTCAGCCTCGGCGGGGGCTTCCGATGCCTTGGCCTTCTTGGTGATGGCTTCCGGGATGATCACGGAACCCTTCTCCGGAGCAACGAATGCTTCCTTGTCGGCCTTGGTCTTCAGGGTGCCTTCCTGGCCCGGCAGACCCTTGAACTTCTGCCAGTCACCGGTGATCTTCAGGATCGCGGCGACCTGCTCCGACGGCTGCGCGCCGACGGAGAGCCAGTACTGTGCACGCTCGGAGTTGACCTCGATGTATGAGGGCTCCTCGGTGGGGTGGTACTTGCCGATCTCTTCGATGGCACGGCCATCACGCTTGGTGCGCGAATCGGCGACAACGATGCGGTAGTACGGTGCGCGCATCTTACCGAAGCGCTTAAGGCGAATCTTTACGGCCACTTTTGTGGTCACTCCTGTTTCTGAAACGGGGTTGAACCCGCGTTCTGCACCCGTGGGGCGGGCCGTACTTGGGGGTTCGAAAAGGACAGGATCCGGACGCGGAGAGAGGGGCCGCGCAGATCGAGTACCTGTTTATTGTGCCAGATCGTCCGCGTTATTTCGACTTGACATGCGGACGGAGCCTCGCGGGGTCCCCGGAAGACCAGGCGGCGCTAGGAAGACCAGACGTAGAGGCCGGTCCTGGTGCCTTCGTCCACGGTGCCGGCGAGCTCTGCCAGCTGCTGAACGTAATTCTTGGCTTCCCCGGCACCAAAGGGCATGTCATCCTCGGCGGCCCAGCGCTCGGACACCTCATCCAAAACGTTGCCCTCACCCTCGGATTCGTACGTGAGGAGCTCGGCCAGCGCCCGGACCATCGCCGCTGGCACGCCCAGAAGTGAATCGGTTGCCACATCCACCATGGCCAGCTCGTAGTCCGCACCCGCGGCGTGCACCGCGGCACCCGCGAGGTCGCCGAGCTGTTCGATCTCAAAATCACTGATGCCGGCAATCCGGATGCCGTCTGCGGCGGCGGCGCCGCCTGCCAGCGCTTCTGCACGCTTGAGGGCGTCTTTGTGGGTGGCGACAAACACTTCGGTAAAGCCCATGGATTCGTCCTCATTCCGTCGGCGGTGCATGCCCCGCGACAGTACCGGCCGGGGCTCTTCGAAATCAGCCTAACCCAACTGCGTTCACGCGACTTAGCGCACGGCGACGCGGAGGCGGTTGCGCCACGGATCCTCAAACCGGAGCTCGGTGCCGGTGTGCTGCGATTCGACTCCGGCGACCCTGAGGCGGTCCGCGAGCGCGCCGACGTCGTCACCGGACGGCACCTCGATGAGCACCTCGCCCAGGCCCAGCGTGTCCCGGCGCGGGCCGGCGCCTCGGCTGTTCCAGACATTCATGGCCATGTGGTGGTGGTAGCCGCCGGCCGACACAAAGAGGGCCTGGCCGTGCCAGCCCGCCGTTTTTTCGAACCCCAGGGTGCCGACGTAGAAGTCGTGGGCCGACTGGACGTCGCCGACCTGCAGGTGGACGTGGCCCACCTCCGCATCGGTGCCGCGCTGGCCTTCCACGGACTGCTGCGTGAGGTGGTCCTGCAGGTACTTCTGCGGCGGCAGCGCCAGGCTGTCCATGACCACGTTCTTGCCGTCCCAGGACCACGCCTCGCGCGGGCGGTCCCAGTAGAGTTCGATCCCGTTGCCTTCCGGGTCGGTGAAATAGAATGCCTCGCTCACCAGGTGGTCGGCGCTGCCCACGAAGGACTGCGGCTCGTACTGGGCCGCACTGGCAATGGTGGCGGCCAGCGAGGACTGGTCCCCGAACAGAAGAGCTGTATGGAAGAGGCCGGCCTCGCCGCGGCCGGGAATGTTGAGGCCCGGAGCGGGAGCGAGGTGCACCAGCGGCGTCCTGAGCCGGCCGAGGTAGAGGCCGCCGTCCTGCTCGGCGACGACGTCGAGGCCGAGGGCGCGCTGGTAGTAGTCGGTCATGAGCTTCATGTCGCCCACCTTGAGCATGACGGTGCCCATGGTGAGGTCGGCAGGAAGCAAGTCCTGGCTGCTGGCTGCTGCTGTCATCGAATACTCCCGGATGTCCGGGCCACCGGATTTCGGCGGCCTCTACATCTCTAAATTACTTGAAGCTTCAATTTATTCCTAATGCACGATCTTTCCCCGGAGCACAACATTCGTGAGGCTGCGGACGGTCTCCGGCACGGTGCGTGGGTCCTCCCGGCACACCACCACGTCCGCGTCCGCGCCTTCCGCCAGACCCTCGGCTCCCAGCCAGCGGCGGGCACGCCAGCAGGCCGCGTCCAGCGCCGCACGTGCCGGGAGCCCGGCAGCGTGAAGTTCGAGGATTTCGTCCGCGATGCGGCCGTGGCGGATCACGCTGCCGGCATCCGTTCCCGCATAGACTTCGACGCCGGCCTCGTAGGCCTCCAGGACGCGCTCGCGACGGCGGGTCCAGAGTGCGCGCATGTGCTCCGCATACCGCGGGAACTTCGGCTCTGCTTGGCTGGCGATGTCCGGGAAGGTGGCGATGTTGATGAGTGTCGGCACGATGGGCACCTGCTGCTCGACGAACCGCGGAATGTGCCGGGGCAGCAGGCCCGTGGCGTGCTCGATGCAGTCGATGCCGGCGTCCAGCATGTCGTCCAGGGTGTCCTCGCCGAAGCAGTGCGCCGTGACCCTGGCCCCCTCGTCGTGGGCGGCCCGGACAGCGTCCCGCACGGCCGCCGCAGGGAACGAAGGCGTGAGGTCGCCGGCGGTCCGGTCGATCCAGTCCCCCACCAGCTTGACCCAGCCGTCCCCTTCCCGCGCCTGCTTACGCACCGCCTCCACGAGGCCCTCCGGCTCAACTTCCACCGCGAAATTCCTCAGGTACCGGCGGGACCGGGCCACATGCCGGCCTGCCCTGATGATCCGCGGCGTGTCGGCCCGCTGCTGCAGCCACCGGGTGTCGCTGGCGGCCCCCGCGTCCCGGACCAGCAGCGTGCCGGCGTTGCGGTCCGTTATGGCCTGGCCATACGCCACGTCGTCGTCCACGGCACCGCCCGGGCCCAGCCCGATGTGGCAGTGGGCATCGACGAAGCCGGGCAGGACCCAGCCGTCCATGACGGCGTCCGGCCGCCTGCCCGGAGAATTGAACGTCAGCTTCCCGTCCACGGCCCAGAGCCCACGGCGTTCCTCATCCGCCGCAGTGAGCACGGGTCCACTGAATTCGATGATGTGCGCCATGGTTCCAGCCTAATCGGCTCCCTCTACGGGGATCGTGCCTTTTCCGACTGGCCCTTCACAGATGGACAGGCACGATCCGAGCTGTGGTAGCTTCGGTTACGACCACACGGGTGCCCCTGCAGGGGCTGAGATCAGGCTGGCGCAGCCTGCGACCGTTGAACCTGTCCGGGTAATGCCGGCGAAGGAAGTGAGCAGTAAATTGAGCACCCAGAAATCACAGCTGATCCCTGCCCAAAACGGTTCCGCCACCGTAACGCAGTCGCTGAAATCCCATTCACTGGCCTATCTGGAGGGCGACGGCCTACGGGTTCCGGTAACGGAAATCGCCTTGGAGCCTTCCCCGAACGGCGAGCAGAATGATCCGCTGCGCGTTTACCGCACGGCGGGTCCCGGCAGCGACCCGGTGGTGGGCCTCGCGCCGTTCCGTGCGGAATGGATTGAGGCGCGGGCAGACACGGAGCCGTACGACGGACGTGAGCGCAACCTGCTCGACGACGGCAAATCGGCCGTGCGGCGCGGCGCGGCTTCCGCCGAATGGAAGGGCGCCAGGCCGGTGCCCCGCCGTGCGGCGGAAGGCAAGACCGTGACGCAGATGCACTATGCGCGGCAGGGCGTCATCACCCCCGAAATGCGCTTCGTGGCCCTCCGCGAGAACTGCGATGTGGAACTGGTCCGCAGCGAACTCGCCGCCGGACGGGCCATCATCCCCACCAACATCAACCACCCGGAATCCGAGCCGATGATCATTGGCAAGGCGTTCCTTGTGAAGATCAACGCCAACATCGGCAACTCGGCCGTCACCAGCTCCATCGCTGAGGAGGTGGACAAGCTGCAGTGGGCCACCCAGTGGGGCGCGGACACCGTGATGGACCTGTCCACGGGCGACGACATCCACACCACCCGTGAGTGGCTCATCCGCAACTCCCCCGTCCCCATCGGCACGGTCCCGATCTACCAGGCCCTGGAAAAAGTTAATGGCGAAGCGAACGCCCTGACCTGGGAAATCTTCCGCGACACCGTCATTGAACAGTGCGAACAGGGTGTGGACTACATGACCATCCACGCCGGCGTACTGCTGCGGTACGTGCCGCTCACGGCGAACCGCGTCACCGGCATCGTGTCCCGCGGCGGATCGATCATGGCCGGCTGGTGCCTTGCCCACCACCAGGAAAACTTCCTGTACACCCACTTCGACGAGCTCTGCGAAATCTTCGCGAAGTACGACGTCGCCTTCTCGCTGGGCGACGGGCTGCGCCCGGGCGCGACGGCGGACGCCAACGACGCCGCGCAGTTCGCCGAACTGGACACCCTGGCTGAGCTGACCCAGCGGGCCTGGGAGTACGACGTGCAGGTCATGGTGGAAGGGCCGGGCCACATCCCGTTCCACCTGGTGCGTGAGAACGTTGAGCGCCAGCAGGAGCTCTGCAAGGGTGCGCCCTTCTACACGCTGGGCCCGCTGGTCACGGACGTTGCCCCCGGCTACGACCACATCACCTCGGCCATCGGCGCGACCGAAATCGCCCGCTACGGCACGGCCATGCTGTGCTATGTCACGCCCAAGGAACACCTGGGCCTGCCGAACAAGGACGATGTGAAGACCGGCGTCATCACGTACAAGATCGCCGCCCACGCGGCCGACCTCGCCAAGGGGCACCCCGGCGCGAACGAGCGGGACGATGCGCTGTCCAAGGCCCGCTTCGAGTTCCGCTGGCGCGACCAGTTCGCGCTGTCGCTGGACCCGGTGACGGCCGAGGCGTTCCACGACGAGACACTGCCCGCGGAGCCTGCCAAGACCGCGCATTTCTGTTCGATGTGCGGCCCCAAGTTCTGCTCCATGCGGATCAGCCAGGACATCCGGAACGAGTATGGCTCCGCCGAAGCCCAGGCCGCCCTCGCCGAGATGGCGGAGGGCATGCGCGAGAAGAGCCAGGAGTTCCTCGCTGCGGGCGGAAAGGTGTATCTGCCGGAGCTGCGGCTTCCGGAGTCAGCCCGCAAATAACCGGCGTTCGTGCGCAGGTCCGGCTGGCATTGGGGGCCAGCCGGATCTGGGCGCGGAACGTTGATCAGGAGGCGCGGGGCTGCTGCCGGCGGCTGACCTCGGCGATGAATGACCTGATGTAGCGGTCGCCCTCCGGTGAGTCGTGGGGCCGGTGCCCTCCCGCAGCGATGCGGTGCAGGGCCCCGGTCTCGCGCAGGTATCCCGCGATCTCCTCGTACAGCGGCTCCCAGCCGCCGGTGAGGACCAGGGTGGGAACACCCGGCACGATCTGCAGCGGCGCCTGCCACGGCGGTGCCTGCAGCCGCAGTCTCCTGGCCGCGAGCTTCGCCTCGGGGGTACTGGGCTCCGGTGTGTCGGCAGCGAACGCGCGGCGCAGGAACTCACGCTCGTAGTCGTCGTCGCCAAGCTGGTGCCGGACCTCGAACAGCGGCTCCATCAGGGCACGGTGCGCGGCGGTGGCCGGCAATTCAGCGGTGAGCGACAGGCATGCCGGCTCCACGAGCGTCAGCGAGAAGACCAAATCAGGGCGTTCGACGGCGGCCATCATCGCTGCGATGGCCCCCTGCGAATGCGCCACAACGTGGCCACCGGCGGCCCCGCGGCCGTCGTCGGCCAGCGACCGCAGCACAATGCGGGCGTCCTCGGCGAAGTCGGTCTCCAGCGGCTCTGCCTCGGCGTCAAAGCCGTGGCGCCGCAGAAACAGGGCGTCGTACTGCAGTGCCATGCCGTGCTGGCGCGGCCACGCAGCGGAGCCGAAGTTACCGGCACCGTGGACGAACACTACCCGCTGCTTATACATGACCCAACCTTATGGCAGCGGTCTGACATCGGCGCCGGCCGACATGACCGTGCTCCCTATTTGCCGCCCATGAACTTGTCGAAGCCCTTGGGGAGGTTCAGCTGGGACGGATCAAAGTCGGCCGACTGCTGGCCGAAGGCGGCTCCGGTGGGCACCGCCTTGGGCCCGGCGGCCCGCCTGGCCTCCGCCTCGCGAAGCTCCTGCGCCGCCTTGGCAGGATTGCCCGAACGGGCCTTCTTCTTGGGCGCGTTCTTGCCGCCGCCCTTGCGGGCACCGCCTGCCCCCATCCCGGGCATCCCGGGCATGCCCGGCATGCCGCCGCCCTGGGCCATCTTCTTCATCATCTTCTGGGCCTGGGCGAAGCGCTCCAGGAGCCCGTTGACCTCGGATACGTGCACGCCGGAGCCCCGGGCGATGCGGGCTCTGCGGGAGCCGTTGATGATCTTGGGTGCCACACGCTCGTGCGGGGTCATGGAGCGAACAATGGCCTCCACCCGGTCGATCTCGCGCTCGTCGAACTGCTCCAGCTGCTGCCGGATGTTCTGCGCACCGGGCATCATCATGAGCATCTTCTTCATGGAGCCCATTTTGCGGATCTGCTGCATCTGCGCGAGGAAGTCATCGAGCGTGAAGTCCTCCTGGTCGGCGAACTTCTTCGCCATCCGGGCGGCTTCATCCTTGTCCCAGGACTTTTCGGCCTGCTCAATGAGGGACAGGACGTCACCCATGTCCAGGATGCGCGAGGCCATCCGGTCCGGGTGGAACAGTTCGAAGTCGTCCAGGCCTTCACCGGTCGAGGCGAACATCACGGGCTTGCCGGTGACCGACGAAACGGACAGCGCGGCACCGCCGCGCGCGTCGCCGTCGAGCTTCGACAGCACGATGCCGGTGAAGTTCACGCCTTCGTCGAAAGCGGTCGCCGTGTTGACGGCGTCCTGGCCAATCATGGAGTCGATCACGAAGAGGACTTCGTTGGGCACAATGGCGCGGCGGATCTGGCGCGCCTGCTCCATCATGTCGGCGTCGACGCCGAGACGGCCGGCGGTGTCCACGATGACGACGTCGTGCAGCTTCTGGCGTGCTTCCTCGACGCCGGCCCGTGCCACGGCGACAGGGTCGCCGGCCGGGTGGGCGAGTTCAGAGGTGGCGCCCGGGTGCGGAGCGAAGACGGGGGCCCCCGCGCGCTGGCCCACTACCTGCAGCTGTGTCACGGCATTGGGGCGCTGGAGGTCGCAGGCGACGAGGAGGGGGCTGTGGCCCTGCGCCTTCATCCACTTGGCGAGCTTTCCGGCCAGGGTGGTCTTGCCGGCGCCCTGGAGGCCGGCGAGCATGATGACAGTGGGGCCGGTCTTGGCCATCCGGATGCGCCGCGTCTCGCCGCCGAGGATCTCAACAAGTTCCTCGTTGACGATCTTCACGATCTGCTGGCTGGGATTCAGGGCCCCGGAGACCTCGGCGCCAAGCGCGCGTTCACGGACCCGCCCGGTGAACTCGCGGACCACGGGCACGGCAACATCCGCGTCCAGCAGGGCGCGCCGGATCTCACGGACTGTGGCGTCGACATCTGCCTCGGTGAGGCGGCCCTTGCCGCGAAGGTTCTTGAAGGTTGCTGTCAACCGGTCAGAGAGTGAATTGAACACGCGCCGTGCACTTCTTTCAGTGGATGTACGAGACTCGACTATCTAGGGTATCAAGACACGCCCGCAAGGTGGCATGCTGGCAGGGTGACGAGCCAAACGACAGTAAAAACCCTGCTCATCCTCGGTGCCTCCGGCGATCTCACCGGCCGGCTCCTCCTTCCCGGCCTGGCCAGGCTGGTGGCCACAGGACGTGCCGCCGACCTGTTGCTAGTGGGGGCCGGATCGGACCCGTGGTCATCTGAACAGTGGCAGGACCGCGTGCACACCGCCTTTGACGCTGCCGCCGAAACGGCGGACGACGCCGGCAGGGACGCGCTGGCGGCCATGGCAAAGTCCACGGAATACCACCAGGCCGACGTCACCGCTGACGGCCCGCTCGCAGAACTCCTCGCCGGCCTCGAGGGGCCGGTTGCGGTCTACTTCGCCTTGCCGCCGCAGGTGAGCCAGAAGGCCTGCGAAATCCTGCGCCCTGAGCAGGTCCCCGCCGGGACCCGTCTGGTCATGGAGAAGCCCTTCGGCGCCGGCGAGGAGTCGGCCCGCGAACTCAACCGGACACTCCTGTCCCTTGTTCCGGAGGACCACATCCACCGGGTGGACCATTTTCTGGGCAAGGCCACCGTCCTGAACATCCTTGGCCTGCGGTTCGCCAACAATTTCCTGGAGCCGGTCTGGAGCCGCGATCACATCGCCAAGGTAGAAATCATCTTCGACGAGGACCTGGCCCTGGAGGGTCGTGCGCGCTACTACGACGGCGCGGGCGCGCTGCGCGACATGATCCAGAGCCACCTGCTGCAGATCATGGCGCTGCTGGCGATCGAGCCGCCGGCCACCATCGGCGAGCGCGACCTCCGCGACGCCATCGCCGCCGTCCTGCGGGCCAGCAGCATCAAGCCGCCCTACACGGACAGCACCCGGCGGGCGCGCTACCTGGCGGGCAGCCTCGGCGGCAAGGACGTCCCCGATTACGCCGGGGAAGCGGGTGTGGACCCGGGCCGGAACACCGAGACCCTGGCCGAGGTGCGCGTGGACATCGACAACTGGCGCTGGAAGGACGTGCCGTTCATCCTCCGCTCCGGCAAGGCCCTCGGGACCAAGCGCAAGGAGGCAGTGGTCACCTTCCGGCCGGTTCCGCACCTGCCCGCCGGATTCACAGGCAGGGACACGCCCAACACGCTCCGGATCGGCTTCGGTCCGGACACCCTGGAGCTCGACGTCGACGTCAACGGCCCCGGGGACATTTTCAGCCTGGACCGCGCCTCACTCGTGGCCGAGCTCAACGCCTCCGAGCTGCTGCCGTACGGCGAAGTGCTGGAAGGCGTCCTGACCGGCGATCCCCTGCTGTCGGTCAGGGGCGACACCGCCGAGGAATGCTGGCGGATCGTGGAGCCGGTGCTGGCTGCCTGGGCAGCAGGGAAGGTGCCGCTGGAGGAATACCGGGCGGGCTCCGGAGGGCCCGGACCCACACAGGCTTAACGCGCGGAGAGGGCCGGTCACCGTTGTGGTGACCGGCCCTCTCGCTGCGTTGGGCTGGTGGCCGGTGCTAGATGGCGGCTACGCCGCGTTCACCCGTCCGCACCCGCACTGCTTCGAACACATCGACCGTCCAGACCTTGCCGTCGCCGGCCCGGCCGGTGTTGGAGCTGGCGATGATGACATCCAGGATGTCGTCAGCCTGTTCGTCCGTGGCCAGCACCTCAACGCGGATCTTGGGCAGCAGGTCCACGTTGTACTCGGCGCCGCGGTAAACCTCGGTGTAGCCACGCTGCCGGCCGTAGCCGCTGGCGGCGCTGACCGTCAGGCCCTGGACCCCGTAGGCCTCCAGGCCTTCGCGGATCGATTCGAGCTTCTCCGGACGAACGATTGCTGTGATCAGTTTCATGCCCCCACGCTTTCCTTACCTGTTGCTGCTGATGCCTTCTTGCCGTCGGTGCCTGCCGCTACCGCGTCGCCGCTGGCCTGTCCGCCGGTGATGAGCTCATGCAGGGGCTGGAAGCTGCCGCCGTGGCCGCCGACGCCGAACTCGTAGGCGGTTTCTGCGTGCAGGCTGAGGTCCACTCCCACCGCTTCCTGCTCCTGGGAGACACGGAAGCCCATGGTCTTGTGGATGGCCAGTGCGATGATCGCGGTCAGGATGGCTGAGTAGGCGATGGAAATGCCCGCTGCCGCCAGCTGGGCCCAGAGCTGGGTGAAGCCGCCACCGTAGAAGAGGCCGCCGCCCACGCCGTCGGCGGGGAGGGCGATGAAGCCGAGGGCCACGGTGCCGATGATGCCGGAGACGAGGTGGACGCCGACGACGTCGAGCGAGTCATCGAAGCCCCAGCGGAACTTGAGGCCGACGGCGAGGGCGGAGGCCACACCGGCGACGACGCCGAGTCCAAGGGCACCGACCGGGCTCACGTTTGCACAGGCCGGGGTGATGGCGACGAGGCCGGCGACCACACCGGAGGCAGCACCCAGCGAGGTGGGGTGGCCGTCACGGACGCGTTCGGTGACCAGCCAGCCGAGCATGGCTGCAGCCGGAGCCGCCAGGGTGTTGATCCAGATCAGGCCGCCCTGTTCCGCGGTGGTTGCGGCGCCGCCATTGAAGCCGAACCAGCCGAACCACAGGATGGCCGCGCCGAGCATGACGAACGGGATGTTGTGCGGGCGGTGGTTCGGGTCCTTGCCGAAGCCCTTGCGGTTGCCGATGATGAGGACCAAGATCAGCGCAGCCACGCCGGCGTTGATGTGAACCACGGTGCCGCCGGCGAAGTCGATCGCGGGGCCGAGAGCCTTGCCAATGGCGCCCTCGGGGCCGAAGAGGCCACCACCCCAGACCATGTAGGCGAGGGGGCAGTACACCAGCGTGACCCAGACGGGCACGAAGACGCTCCAGGCGCCGAACTTCGCGCGGTCCGCGATGGCGCCGCTGATGAGGGCAACCGTGATGATTGCGAACGTGGCCGCGTAGCCGACCTTGATGAGGCCGTCAGGGGTGGTGATGCCCTCGAGGCCGAAGGTGGCGAACGGGTTCCCGACAATCTGCAGGAATCCCTCGCCGGAGCTCATCGATGCGCCCCAAAGTACCCACACCACGCCGACCATGCCGATGGAGATGAAGCTCATCATCATCATGTTCAGTGCAGCCTTGGCGCGCGTCATGCCGCCGTAGAAAAATGCCAGACCTGGTGTCATGAACAGCACGAGTGCCGCCGCCACCATGAGCCATACGTGACCTGCGGTAAGTTCCATGGTGCACGTCCTCTCTGATCGAATGCTGCGGAGTGATCCGCCTGCCCAACGCCTTTTGCGTCCTGAATCAAGTTTTGCCGCGGTGTGTTTCGCTGGCGGAGGATTTAGATTGCGGGCCTGTTACAACAACCTCCCTGACGTAAATGGTGCATATCCTGCTTGTTACGGTTATGTTTCATCGCCCCCAAACGCCCGTCCGCCTGTTTCGCAAGGATTCTCCGCTCCATGACGCCACTCCCCCGTAACGCCGCGGGCAAACCACGGTTTTCGGCGGTCCGCCGCCCCAACGGTGCTCCGCTGCCCCGTGACATCAAGGTGATGCTCGTCGCAGCCTTCCTGATAGCTCTGGGCTTTGGCCTCGTTGCTCCGGTGCTGCCACAATTCGCCACCACGTTCGACGTCGGCGCGACGGCCGCCGCTGTCATCGTCAGCATCTTTGCGCTCATGCGGCTGCTGTTCGCGCCTGCCGGCGGTGCCCTGATCGGCAGGCTCGGCGAACGTCCGGTCTACGTCGCCGGCCTGCTCATCGTGGCTGCGTCCACCGCGGCCTGCGCCTTCGCCCAGAACTACTGGCAGCTGCTGGTGTTCCGCGGGCTGGGCGGTGCCGGATCGGTCATGTTCACGGTGGCATCGATGGCGCTGGTCATCAGGCTGGCGCCGCCGGAGAGCCGTGGCCGGGTGTCCGGCGCGTACGCGTCGGCGTTCCTGATCGGCAACGTCTGCGGGCCCATCGTCGGCGGCCTGCTCGCCGGCTTCGGCCTGCGCATCCCGTTCCTGGCCTATGCGGCCGCGCTCGTCCTGGCGGCCCTGGTGGTGCAGACGCAGCTCAGCCATGTTCCCGGCTCAGCCCGTGGCGAGGCAGCGGGCGCCCCGGCCATGAAACTCGGCGAGGCCTTCGGCGACAGTGCCTACCGGGCCGCCATGCTGTCCAGCTTCGCCAACGGCTGGGCAACTTTTGGTGTGCGCATGGCCACGGTGCCGCTGTTTGCCGTCACGGCCCTGGGCTCCGGGCCGGAGGCGGCCGGCTGGGCACTGGCAGTTTTCGCAGCCGGAAACGCCCTCGCCCTGACCGTTTCTGGCAGGCTCGCCGACAGCCTGGGCCGGAAGCCGATGATGGTGGCCGGCCTCGTGGTCACCGGCGCAGCCACGGCAGGAATCGGCCTCACCCAGGGGCTGTGGTGGTTCCTGGCCGCGTCGTTGCTGGCCGGCGTGGGCGCGGGAATGCTCAACCCGGCGCAGCAGGCGGCGGTTGCCGATGTGATCGGCCGCGAACGGTCGGGCGGACCTGTGCTGGCGGCCTACCAGATGACGTCGGACATAGGTGCCATCCTCGGGCCGGTGCTCGTCGGTCTGCTGGCCGACCGGCTGGGTTACAGCTGGGCCTTCGCAGCCACAGGTGCCGTGCTGCTGGTCGCCGCGGTGGGCTGGCTGGCCGCGCGGGAAACGGTGCACCGCCAGCCTGCCGACACCACCCCTTAAAACCCAACTAGGTAGCAGCAGGGGGCGTTCCCAAGGCTGGGAACGCCTACTGCTGCTACCTACTTGGGAGATCGGGCCTTAGTTCAGGAGGGCGTCGACGAAAGCCTCGGTCTCGAACGGCGCGAGATCGTCCGCACCTTCGCCGAGGCCGATGAGCTTCACGGGTACTCCAAGGCTCTTTTGGATGGCGACCACGATGCCGCCCTTGGCGGTTCCGTCCAGCTTGGTCAGCACGATGCCGGTGATGTTGACGACCTCCGCGAAGACCCGCGCCTGGTTCAGCCCGTTCTGGCCGGTCGTGGCATCCAGCACCAGGAGGACCTCGTCCACCTCTGCCAGCTTTTCCACGACGCGCTTGACCTTGCTGAGTTCGTCCATCAGGCCGACCTTGTTCTGCAGGCGGCCGGCGGTGTCGATCATGACGACGTCGACTTCCTGGTCGATGCCGGCCTTGACGGCCTCGTACGCGACGGACGCCGGGTCCGCGCCGTCAATGTCGGACTTCACCGTGGGAACCCCCACACGCTGTCCCCAGGTGGCCAGCTGTTCGGCGGCGGCGGCGCGGAAGGTGTCCGCCGCGCCGAGGATCACGTCCTTGTCCTCCGCCACGAGCACGCGGGCCAGCTTGCCCACGGTGGTGGTCTTGCCCACGCCGTTTACACCGACCACCATCACGACGGCGGGCCGGTCCGCGTGCCGTTCAGTCCGCAGGCTCCGGTCCATCGACGGGTCCACGATCTTGATGAGCTCTTCCCGGAGCAGCGCCTTGACGTGCTCGGGGTCGCGTGTGCCCATGACCTTGACGCGTTCGCGGAGCGCGTCCACGAGTTGCATGGTCGGTTCAGTGCCAAGATCGGCCAGGAGCAGGGTTTCCTCCACCTCGTCCCAGACGTTCTCGTCGATCTTGTCGCTGGCGAGCAGTGCCAGCAGGCCTTTGCCGAGCACGTTGTTGGACTTGACCAGGCGCTCCCGGAGGCGGATGAGCCGCCCGGCCACGGGCAGTGGCGTCTCCACCGGAATGGTTTCCAGGCCGGCGGCGTCGTCCGGGACGTCGGCTTCCAGTCCTTCAAGGTCGACGGCGTCCGGCGCCTGACGGTCGGCAGGCGTCGGAGGCGCCGTGGGGCGGTCCTCGAGGAGGGTCCCTCCGCCTCCGAGCGGCTCAACGGGGTCGTTGGCGTCCCGGGTGCCGAGGTATTGTGTGCGGGATTTCCGGGCCTTCATCAGCACCGGGACCAGCCCGCCGATAACTACCAGGGCAGCCAGAATGGGCAGAAGAATGGGGATAATGTCATTCACACCCCTAGCTTCTCACAAGCCACAGGAGCTTCCCGCAAGCGGCGGGCAGCGCGGACAGCCACGGCCGCCGCCGTCCTGAACGACCGTCCTGAAAGACCGTCCTGAGAAACGGTCCTGGAGGTCCCCTAGACGTCCGCTCCGAGCCGCTGGCTGATGACGGTGGAGACGCCGTCGCCCCGCATGGTCACGCCGTAGAGCGCGTCGGCCACCTCCATGGTCCGCTTCTGGTGGGTAATCACGATCAGCTGGCTGGATTCGCGGAGTTCTTCGAAGATCGTGATGAGCCTGCCGAGGTTGGTGTCATCGAGGGCCGCTTCGACCTCGTCCATGACGTAGAACGGCGAGGGCCGGGCCTTGAAGATGGCCACGAGCAGGGCCACCGCGGTGAGCGACCGCTCGCCGCCGGACAGCAGGGACAGCCGCTTGATTTTCTTGCCCGCGGGCCGGGCCTCCACCTCGATGCCGGTGGTGAGCATGTCCGCGGGGTCGGTCAGAACCAGCCTTCCCTCCCCGCCGGGGAAGAGCCGCCCGAAGACCCGCACAAACTGGGCGGAGGTGTCCGCGAAGGCCTCCGAGAAGACCTTTTGCACGCGGTCATCCACTTCCTTGATGATGTCCAGCAGGTCCTTGCGGCTGGCCTTGAGGTCCTCCAGCTGGGTGCTGAGGAACTGGTGGCGTTCCTCCAGAGCGGCGAACTCCTCCAGCGCCAGGGGGTTGACCTTGCCCAGCGATGACAGGTCCCGTTCCGCCTTGCGGAGCCGCTTTTCCTGCTCCTCGCGGACGAACGGCACGCCCTCCACTACCGGCTGGCCCTCGGCATCAACCTCTGTCCGCAGCGCCGCCCACTTGTCCGTGGACGCGGCGGCAGGCAGGGGCACCGGCTGGTCCGGCCCGTAGTCTGCCACGAGCTGGTCCGCCGTCAGCCCCAGCTCCTCCACCGACTTCGTTTCCAGCGCCTCGATCCGGAGCCGCTGCTGGGCACGAACCAGCTCGTCGCGGTGCACGGAGTCGGTCAGCTCCGCGAGTTCGCGGGCCAGCGCGTCGTTGGCCATACGGATGTCGGCCAGTTCCCGGTCCCGCTGCTCCCGGATCTGCTCGGCGCCGTCCCGTTCCCGGCCTGCCAGCTCAACGGAAACGTTACTGAACCGGATCAGCTGCTCGGCCGCCGTCGAGACAGCTGCCGCCCGTTTGGCTTGAATCCTTCGACGGCGGGCCCGTTCGGCCGCCTGTTCCCGGGCCCGGCGTTCCGAGGCCGCTGCCCGTTCCAGCGAAGTGGCCCGATTGCGGATGGCCGTGAGCTGTTCCTCCCGGCTTCGCAGGGACAGCCGGGCTTCCATTTCTGCCGACCGTGCCTGTGATGCGGCCAGGGCCAGCGCGTCCCGCTGTTCCGTGGACGGTTCCTCTTCGGCGGGCGCGTCCTGTGCTGCCGCAAGCCGGGCGGTCACCGCCGTCAGCGCCTCCTGCTCGGTGACAATGTTTGCCTCGGCACGGGCCAGTGACGCGGCGAGCCGTTCGCTTTCGCCGACGGCGCTGCGCAGGACCGAGTTGAGGTGGCCCAGCCGTTCGGCCACCGCTGCCAGCCGGGCATCCGATTCGTGCAGGCGCTCCAGCGCGGCGTCCGCGCGTTCCTGCGCCTCGGCGCGCCGGGCCTCGGCGGCAGCCAGGGCAAAGCGGCCCTGCTCCAGCCCGGCGGTGACCGCCGTCAGGCGGGACGCGGCGTCGTCGACGGCGGCCTGCACCTCAAGCAGTGAGGGCGCCTTCGCGGAACCGCCGGTGACGGTCAAAGCGGTGAACACATCGCCGGCGAGCGTCACGGCGGTAAGGTCGGGACGCCCGGCGACCAGCTCCGCCGCCGTGTCATGATCCTCGACGACGGCGGTGGCAGCGAGCAGTGTACGCACGGCCGCCGCCGTGGTTCCGGAGGCCGTTACCAGGTCCGCGGCCGGGCGGGCCCCGGCTGGCAGGGCACCCCTTCCTGCAGCGGGTTTTCCTGCGGCAGCGGGCGCTCCTGCGGGAGGTGCCGCTTCCTCGAGTAGCAGCAGCGTGGCGCGGCCGGCGTCGTCGTCCCTGAGGAGGCGGACCAATTCTGCTGCCGTTCCGGCGTCCCGCACCACGATGGCATCCGAAGCGCTGCCCAGGGCTGCAGCGACGGCGGCCTCATAGCCCGGTTCAACGGTCAGTGCCGTCGCCAGCGGGCCGACGGTGCCAGCCACCCCGGCACCGAGGACATGCTCGGAGCCGTCCTTGCGGTTGAGGCCCAGCTGAAGGGCCTCGTGCCGCGCCCTCAGCGCGTCCCGTTCGCGGACGGCGTCGCGCTCGGTGCTTTTCAGCGAGTCGATCTCCGCGAGGATGCCGTCGAGGGCGGCGCTGGCGTCCTCGTATTCGGCATCAAGGGTTTCCTCGCCGTCCTCGACGCCCGCCACCTGCGATTCCAGCGCGGTGAACTCCGACTGGGCATGCCGGCGGCGCTCATCGCCGGCGGCCAGGGACTCGCGCAGCCTGCCCACTTCGGCTTGGGCAGATTCCACCTTTGACCGCGCCGCGCCCACCTGGCCGGCCAGCCGCGCCAGGCCCTCACGCCGGTCGGCGGCCGCGCGCAGCGCGGCGGTGAGCCGCTTCTCCTCGGCCGCCGCGGCATCCTCAGCCGCCGACTTGGCGGCGGTGGCGGCGTCGAGCCCGGCGCGCCCGGCGAGGATGTCCTTTTCCAGGTCCGACTGCTCGCCGCGGACCCGTGCGGCCTGCCGCTCCAGCTGGTCCGGGTCCCGGCCAGGCTCCGGCGCTGGATCCGCGGATCCCAGCAGGCGGCAGCGTTCGTGGGCCAGGGACGCGAGGGCGCGCAGCCGCTCCCGTCCTGCGGACAGCTGGTACCACGTGTCCCGGGCGGCGTTCAGCTGCGGGGTCGCCTCCGCCGCAAGCTGCTCCAGGGAAGCCTGCCGCCGGCGGCCTTCCGCAAGCCGGGTTTCGACGACGGCGCGCCGCGCCTTGAGCGCGGACTCGTCGGCGATGTCCTGTGCAAGGGTGTTCTGGAGCTGGACCAGATCATCGGCCAGCAGCCTGGCGCGGGCGTCGCGGACCTCGAACTGGACGGTCTGCGCGCGCCGTGCCACCTCTGCCTGCTTGCCAAGCGGTGTGAGCTGCCGGCGGATTTCCCCGGTCAGGTCGCTGAGCCGCTGGAGGTTGGCCTGCATTGCCTCCAGCTTGCGGACGGTCTTCTCCTTGCGCCGCCGGTGTTTGAGGATGCCGGCGGCTTCTTCGATGAAGCCCCTGCGGTCCTCGGGAGTGGCGTGCAGCACCCGGTCCAGCTGCCCCTGTCCCACGATGACGTGCATTTCGCGGCCGAGTCCGGAGTCGGAGAGGAGTTCCTGGATGTCCAGGAGCCGGCACGCCGAGCCGTTGATGGCGTACTCGGAACCGCCTGTGCGGAAGAGCGTGCGCGAGATGGTGACTTCGCTGTACTCGATCGGCAGGGCGCCGTCGGCGTTGTCGATGGTGAGCGAGACGTGTGCCCGGCCTAGGGGCGGTCGGCCGGACGTGCCGGCAAAGATGACGTCCTCCATCTTGCCGCCGCGGAGGGTTTTGGCACCCTGCTCCCCCATGACCCAGGCCAAGGCGTCCACGACGTTGGACTTGCCCGAGCCGTTTGGCCCGACGACCGCCGTGACGCCAGGCTCAAAGTCGAACGTCGTGGCCGACGCAAACGACTTGAAGCCCCGGACGGTCAGACTTTTGAGGTGCAAGGTTTCAGATCTCCATAGGTGGCGGCAGCGGGTGCTGGTCCTCCACCAAATCTACTGGCTATGGGGCCGGGATCCCCGGATTTACGGCGTTCCGGGCCTTTTCAACCAAGGTGTCAATGGTCACCAGCGGCCGTTGCGTGGCCGCGGCTGGCACACCGGGCAGGTGTAGGAGGAACGGTTCATGAACTGCTCGCGCTTCATGATGCTGACGATTCCGGCGGTTGCACAGCGCCTGCATTCCTCCCCCTCCCTGCCGTAGGCATTGAGGGACCGCTCAAAGTAACCGGACGCGCCGTTGACGTTGACGTACAGGGAATCGAAGCTGGTGCCGCCGGCGGCCAGGGCATCGGCCATCACGTCCCGGGCAGAGGCGAGGACGCGTTCGGCTTCAGTCCGCCGGAGAGTGTCGGTGGGCCGTGCATAGTGCAGCTTTGCCCGCCATAGGGCCTCGTCAGCGTAGATGTTTCCGATCCCGGACACGAGCCCCTGGTCCAGCAGTGCGCGTTTCAGCCCGGTCTTCCGCTTCCGGAGGCGGCGGTAGAAGGTGTCAAAGGAAAAGTGCGGATCCAGGGGGTCACGCGCGATGTGCGAGGCTTCCTCCGCAATGACCGGCACCGGGTCCTCCGCGATCCCGCCCGGTCCGCCGTCGTCCGTGGGAACAAGAGTGGTCACGAACAGGCCGCCGAAGATCCGCTGGTCCACGAACCGCAACTGCTCCGGCATGGTCCCCTCCGGGCTCAGCCGCAGGCGGATCTTCAGGTGTTTCTCGCCCGGAACGGAGCTGTCCTGCATCAGGAGCTGGCCGCTCATGCCGAGGTGGACCATGAGCGCGACGCCCGGCCGCCCAGACATACCGCTACCGGTACTGCCGCTCGGCATGCCGTTCTCCTGCAGCGGCATCCAGAGGAACTTGCCCCGGCGGACGACGTCGAGGACTTTGGCTCCCTCAAGGTTCCCGGCGAAATCCTCCGGCCCCAGCGCGTGCCGGCGCACGGACCTGGGGTCCACAACGTCGACGCCGGTGATGGTCCGGCCGCGGACCCAGTTGACCAGGCCGCGGCGGACTACCTCGACTTCGGGAAGTTCAGGCACCGGCGCTTAGCTGCCCGCGGCGGAATCCAAAGGAGCCGCCGCTGTATCTGCCGGTGCAGACTCCGCGCCAAGGACCTTGGACTCCGCGCCCGTAAGCTTCCGCCAGGCATCCGCGGCAGCTTCCTGCTCGGCTTCCTTCTTGGAGTGGCCGGAGCCCTTCCCGTAGGCAGTTCCGCCGATCTGGAGGACGGCGACGAAGGTGCGCGCGTGGTCCGGGCCGGAGCCCTCGACGGCGTAGTAGATGCTGCCCAGCTGCCGTCCCGCGGCCAGCTCCTGGATGCTGGTTTTCCAGTCCGTGCCGGCGCCGAGGGCGGCGGCGTCCTTTAGGAGCGGTCCGACGAGGCGCATCACCAGCTGGCGGGCGGTCTCGATGTCGTTGGACACGTAGGTGGCGCCAATGAGGGCTTCCATGGTGTCGGCCAGAATCGAGGCCTTGTTCTTGCCTTCGGTGAGCTTCTCCCCCTGGCCGAGGTAAATGTAGTCCCCGATGCCCAGGCTGCGGCCGATGCCGGCGAGGGCGCGCGTGCTCACCACGGCCGACCGGCGCTTGGCCAGGTCGCCCTCGGGGAGCGTCGGGTTGTCGCGGTACAGCGCATCGGTGACGGAGAAGCCCAGGATGGAGTCGCCCAGGAACTCAAGGCGCTCGTTGGTGGGTATGCCGCCGTTTTCGTAGGCGTACGAACGGTGTGTGAGAGCAAGACGAAGCGTCCCGGCGTCAATGAAGACACCGAGACGCTTCAGAAGCTCTTCAGTTGAAGACATCCTGATCAGCTTGGAGGCCGATTAGACGTCCGCGACCTTGCGGCCCTTGTATTCAAGGAACAGCGCAGTGCCAGCCGAGTCGGTGACGACCTTTGCCTGGTGCGGCAGGCTGTAGGTGACCTGGCCGTTCTCGACGGTCTTCACCAGGTGGGGGGCAGTTGCCTTCCACTGGGAACGACGGGCGCGGGTATTCGAGCGAGACATTTTCCGCTTGGGAACAGCCACGGCTAACTCATTTCTCTCTAGAAAAACACTTACAAATCAATTTTGCCGGTCAGGCTTAGCCAGATCAGCCAGGGCAGCCCAGCGAGGATCTACGATCTCGTGGTGGTGCCCCGGATCGTCTTCCAGGCGCGCCCCGCATTCGGAGCACAGACCCTGGCAGTCTTCCCGGCACACCGGCTGGAACGGCAGCGCGGTCACGACTGCGTCCCGCAACACCGGCTCAAGATCGATCAGATCGTGCTCGACTCGACGTTGCTCTTCATCGTCTTCCTCATCGGAAGGCAGTGCGCCTTCGTAGAAGAAAAGCTCTTGCACATTGACCTCAAGGTCATACGCAAGGGGATCCAGGCATCGGCCGCACTCGCCTTTTACCTCGGCAAGGGCGGTTCCTGATACCAGAATTCCTTCGTGTACGGCCTCAAGCCTCAGGTCGAGCTCGATATCCGAGCCTTCCTGAACGCCAATGAGCGCCACGCCGAGATCCCCCGGCGCAGATACATGTTCCGTCAGTGTACGCATGCTCCCCGGACTGCGTCCGAGGTCCTTGACATCGAGCATCAAGGGCGAACTTGCATCTCGTTTAATGAGAACTCCTGTTGAACATATGACCGACGTACCATCTTAGCCTGAACTCCCTGACGGACTCAAACCGGATGCCACGCCGGGGCACGCGGCCGGCGTGCACCGGAAACGTACCGGACAAGCCTACCCCCTTGAGGGCTGGCCGGCCTAAGGCGCGCCGCCGGCGAGAAGCCGTTTCAGAACGGACCTGGGGACGTATTCGGAGACGCTGCCGCCCAGGGTGGCCACTTCCTTGATCAGGGTTGATGACAGGTGAAGGTAGTGCGCCTCCGCCGGAAGGAACACGGTCTCCACTCCGCTCAGCTGGCGGTTCATCGTCGCCATGGGAAGTTCGTAGTCAAAGTCCGACGACGACCGCAGCCCCTTCACGATGGCGGACACGCCGCGCTGCCGGCAGTACTCCGCCAGGAGTCCCTCCCCAACGGGTTCCACGACGATGCCGCGCAGGGAGGCCAGTGTCTCCCTGGCCATCTCAATCCGTTCCTCCAGCGGAAACCGGTACTTCTTGGCATAGTTGGTGGACACGGCGACGATCACTTCATCAAACAGGCTCGCGGCTCTGGCGATGACCTCGAGGTGTCCATTGTGGATGGGGTCGAAGGAGCCTGGGCATACGGCGCGTCTCATGCTCCGAACCTACCGTATCTGCGGGCCGGGATACCATGACTTGGGCACCGGCCGCCCACGGGGGCCGCGGCTGAACAGACAGGCAGGAAACCAATGACAGAGACACTTCCGGCGCCCTGGCAGCGTGCGGCCACCGGGGCGAACCTGCTAGCGAGTGACGGCACTTTGGGCGTGACGATCTTCGAGGAGATGACCACGCTGGCCATGCAGACCGGCGCCATCAACCTGGGGCAGGGATTCCCCGACGAGGACGGCCCCGCAGAGATCAAGGCGGCCGCCCAGGCAGCGATCGCCGAAGGCTCCAACCAGTACGCGCCGGGCAAGGGGATCCCCCAGCTCCGGAAGGCCGTGTCCGCACACCAGAGGCGGTTCTACGGGCTGGAGCCAGACCCGGACACCGAAATTATCGTCACCACCGGCGCCACCGAGGCAATCGCCGCGTCACTGCTGGCCTTCGTCGGCCCCGGCGATGAGGTCCTGACCTTCGAGCCGTTCTACGACTCCTACGGCGCGATCATCGGGCTCTCCGGCGGCACTCATGTCACCGCTCCGCTGCTGGCCCCCGATTTCCTGCCGGATTCCGCAGCCCTGGAGGTGGCGTTCACCGACCGCACCAAAGTCGTGCTGCTGAACAACCCGCACAATCCGACCGGTGCGGTCTTCCCGCGCGAGGTGCTTCAGCGCGTCGTCGACCTCGCCCGCAAGCATGACGCGATCATCATCACGGACGAGGTTTACGAGCACCTTACGTTCGGCGTCACCCACATTCCGGTGGCCACGCTGCCGGGGGCCGCCGACAGGACGGTCACCATTTCCTCGGCGGGCAAGACATTTTCGTTCACCGGTTGGAAGGTCGGCTGGCTGAGCGGCCCTGAGCACCTCGTAGCGGCGGTCCGGACGGTGAAGCAGTTCCTCACCTACAGTTCCGGCACGCCGTTCCAGAGCGCCATCGCCACCGGACTGGCGCTGCCCGACGAGTTCTATGAAGGCATCTCCGCCACGCTGCGGAAAAAGCGCGACATCCTGAGTGAGGGGCTGCGCGCCGCCGGACTGGAGGTATTCAGCCCCGACGGCACCTACTTCGTCAACGTGGACACCTCGCCGCTGGGCATCCGGGACTCGGTGGACCTGGCCCGCCGTCTGCCCGCGCTGTTGGGAGTGGCGGCCATCCCGGTGCCCGTGTTCTGCCACCCCGAAGGCGCGGAGAGGACGCGCAGCCTGCTGCGGTTCGCGTTCTGCAAACGCGACGAAGTAATTGAGGAGGCCGCCGGGCGGCTGGCGACCCTCCGGGACAGGCTCTGACCATGGCCGACGGCGCCCGGGCATCGCGCTTCCTGCGCGCCACCGGCCAGCACGCCGTCATAGAACCGGATACCTACACTGACGGCGGTTTTGTGCTCAGCATCGGCGGCGCCGAGCAGTCACACGTGGACCTGGCCGACCCTGAGGACATCTTCTACGAATACCTGCGCCGCATCGGGCACATCGTGGACCTCGCCGCTCCGTGGGGTGAACCCATCCGCGCGCTCCATCTGGGCGCCGGCGCCCTGACCCTGGCGCGGTACATCCAGGCGACCCGCCCCGGCTCCGTGCAGTACGCCGTAGAGCTGGAGCGGGAGCTGCTGGACTTCGTGCTGGAGCGGCTGCCGCTGCCGGACGGCACCGAACTGCATACCGTTATCGGCGACGCACGCGCTGCCCTGGCGGAGCTGCCCGCGGACCTGCGTTTCGACGTCGTCATCCTTGACATCTTTTCCGGACCGGAGGCGCCCGGTCATATCGCCTGCACCGAGTTCTACCAGGAGGCCGCAGCGGTCCTTGCGGAACGGGGCGTGCTGATCGTGAATGTCGGCGACGAGCCCGGCCTGACACTCGTCCGGAGCCAGGTGGCTGCGCTGCGGAGGGCCATGACGGACGTCGCAGCCTGCGCCGAGGCGGGCATGTTCACGGGCAAGTATCCGGGGAACATCATCCTTGCCGGCACCCGCAAGCCGTGGCCGCCCGAGTGGACCGCCGCCCTGACGGCCCGCGGCCCCCATCCGGCCAAGGTCCTGGCGGGCGTGGAACTGGACGGTCTATCGGACTAGCGCTCAGTCCTCGGCCTCCAGCGCGAGGTCCACATCCTGGCCGCTGGAGGGTTCGGCGTACCACAGCCGTGTCTCGCCGTATTTCTTCTCGGCAAAGCGCTCCAGGCCGTCCGGCCATCCGGGTTCGCTGGTGCGCGACGACCGTTCGACCACCACGACTGCCCCGTCGTTGAGATGCGGGGCAAGCTTTGCCAGGACAGACGCCAGCTCGGGCTCACCGAGGGGGTAAGGCGGGTCCAGGAAGGCGACGTCCCATGTGGTGTCCCCGGCCGTGCGTTCGAGGAAGGACTCCACCTTGGAGCGGTGCACTGTGACGGCCTTCCGGCCCAGGACGCCATTGATGAGGTCCGCGTTCCGCTGACACACAGCGCTGGCCTTCGCGTCGAACTCCACGAGATCAACCGTTTCCGCACCCCTGCTGGCGCTCTCGACCCCCAGCGCTCCGGATCCGGCGTACAGGTCCAGGACCCGGGCGCCGCCGAGCACGTTGAACGCGTCCATCCTGGAAAACAGCGCCTCCTTGACCCGGTCCGTAGTGGGACGCGTCATTGAACCTGGCACGTTGGCCAGCGGGGTTCCGCCCGCGGCACCGGCAACGATCCTGCTCATGCCCCGTCCCCCGCCCGTGGCGGTCCGGGTGGCAGGTGGATCGTGCTAGCCGCGTTCAAGGAACGCCTCCTTCTCGGGATTCAGGTACTCATCAATGGCCTCGGCAAGTGCCGCATAGCCGGCCAGCGCAGGGTCTGTGCCCACAATCTTCTGGGCGTCCTGCCGGGCCCGGGCAATGATGTCCTCGTGCTCCAGGACACGGAGCAACTTCAGCGTGGACCGGCCACCGGACTGCGAGGCGCCGAGGATGTCGCCCTCGCGGCGCAGCTTCAGGTCCTCCTGGGAAAGCTCGAACCCGTCGGTGGTGGCCGCGACGGCATCCAGCCGGCGCCGGCTCGGGTGCCCCGGCTCGAGGGTGGTCACGAGCAGGCACGTGCCCGGCAGCCCTCCCCGGCCCACGCGCCCGCGGAGCTGGTGAAGCTGGGAGATGCCGAAGCGGTCGGCGTCCAGGATGACCATCAGGGTGGCATTATGCACGTCCACGCCCACCTCGATGACGGTGGTGGATACCAGCAGCTTGGTCTGGTTGGCGGTGAAGGAGGCCATGGTGTCTGACTTCAACACCGGGTCCTGGCGCCCGTGGAGCGGCGCCAGCGCCACTCCGGCCAAGGCCGGTTCCTCCCTGAGGTGTTCGACGACGGCGGTCACGGAGGCCAGTTCGCGCGCGCCTCCGTCCCCCTCCAGTTCCCCGGGGTCGGGTTCCGCTTCACCGGGAGTGAAGTCGCCGTCGTCGTCCGCCCCGATCTTGGGGCACACGACGTAGACCTGGTGGCCTGACTCGATCTCTTCGCGTGACCGGGACCAGATGCGGCCCGCCCAGGCGGGGTTTTCCGCGAGGCCGACGACGTGCGTGGTGATGGGCGCCCGGCCCGCGGGCAGTTCGTCAAGCACGGACGTTTCGAGGTCGCCGAACACCGTCATGGCTACGGTCCTGGGGATCGGGGTGGCGGTCATGACCAGCAGGTGCGGCGGCTTGCTGGCCTTGGCACGCAGAGCGTCGCGCTGTTCCACGCCGAAGCGGTGCTGCTCATCCACCACGATCAGGCCCAGGTCAAAGAAGGTGACGTTATCGCTCAACAGCGCGTGGGTGCCGATGACGATCCCGGCCGTGCCGGAGGCGGCGTCGAGCAGCGCCTGCTTGCGCGCGGCGGTGGGCATGGAGCCGGTAAGCAGGCTGACCTGCACCGAATGGTCGCCCAGCCCGCCGAGGAGTCCATCGCGGGACAGCGGGCCGAGCGTGCGACGGATGGAATCGAAGTGCTGTGCCGCCAAAACTTCTGTGGGCGCCAGCAGCGCGGCCTGTCCCCCGGCGTCCACCACCTGGAGCATGGCCCGCAACGCCACAATGGTTTTGCCGGAGCCGACCTCGCCCTGCAGCAGCCTGTTCATGGGCCCGTCCTGCGACAGCTCCTCCGAGAGGGTCTTGCCGACGGCAGACTGGCCTGCGGTCAGGGTGAAAGGCAGCTGGCGGTCGAAGGCTGCGAGCAGTCCCTCCGGCACGGGACGCCGTGCGGTGGCCTCCTCCGCGGCAAGCTGGGCACGGCGCCGGGCAAGGGCGGACTGGAGGACCAGCGCCTCCTGGTAACGGAACCGGTCCCTGGCCTTGCGCCAGTCCTCCGCGGTCTCCGGGGCGTGGATGAGCCGGTAGGCCTCCGGCAGCGGCAAAAATCTCTCGCGGGTGGAGATGGCCGCCGGCAGCGGATCCCGCAGGGCGTTCAGGTCCGCCGTTTCCAGCAGGGTTTTCATGACCTTCTGGATGGACCAGCTGGTGAGATTTGCGGTGGCCGGGTAAACCGGGATGGGCATGGCCGCGAGCTTCTCCGGGTCCATGCCCGGAACATCCGGATCCTCGTCCAGCAGCTGGTAGTTCGGGTTGGTGAGTCCCAGCGAACCGGCGTAGCGCGTCACTTTCCCGGAAAACATGGCCCGCCGGCCGGGCAGCAGCTCGGCCTTGGGGCGGCGGCCGTTGAAAAAACTGATTTTCAGCGTGCCCGTTCTGCCGTCGTCGGTAATGACGACGTCGGTGATGGAGCCTTTCCGGGCGCGCATCTGCCGGGTGCTGTTGGAGACAACGCTGGCGATGAGGGTGACCTCCTCATCGAGCGGCAGTTCGCTGATGGGCGTCAGTTCACCGCGGTTGAGGTAGCGGCGCGGATAGTAGTTGAGCAGGCCGCCCACCGTGGTGATGCCCAAATGTTTCTCGATCACGGCCGCGGAGCGCTTGCCGACCCGGCGCTCCAGGCTGAGTTCCAGTTCGACGTTCATCGTCCTTCTGCGCTCACTTCTCCTGACGGATCCCTGGGCAGGGCGAGCTCGCTGACGGACACGTCCGCCGGATCGCCCAGCGATCTGATCACCGCAAGGGCCGGAGCCGGGGCCGGGACGTGTACGTGGACCCGCCACCGGTACAGGCCCTCAGCATCAGCGGAAGGGCCAACTTGGCTCATGATCACGGAGTCCCCGAGTTCATCCAGGCGCAGCCGGAGTGTGGCGGCGTCAAGCGGGGACAGGCTGATGGTGCACATGACCTCCACGCCGTCGTCGTCCGGCATGTCGGTGTGGATGTGGGGGTCCTGGAGGTCGTACCCGTGCAGGCCGTCCAGCAGTTCGCTGCGGAGCTCCTCGCCGAGCACCGCCGAGCGGAGGCAATCCAGGATCAGCAGCATGCCCACGCCGCCGGCATCCACCACGTGCGCGGCCTGCAGGGCATCGAGCTGCCCCTCCGTGCGAACCACGGCCTCGAGGGCGGCCTCCACGGCCGCATCCAGGACCAGGCCGAGGGCGTGGTTGCTGTCGTTGCCGTTCTGTCCGGCGTCGACGGCAGCAGCGGCCCGGCCCGCCGCCTCCATGACGGACAGCATGGTGCCCGGCACGGGGTCGCTCAGCGCGGACCAGGCCCTGATCTGCGCCCGGTTGAGGGCTGCGGCGAGGAGCGACGAGGTGAGCCTGGCATGCCCGGCCAGTGGTTCGGCGGCGGCGCAGAGGAATACGGAGAACAGCGTGCCGGAGTTCCCCTTGGCCTGCTCCATCGCTGCCTGGCCGGCACGCGCAAGGACGGCGCCCACGTCGACTGCGTCTGCGGGGCTGGCATCCTGCAGTGCCCGGTAGGCGGCACGGACCGTCAGGTAGAGGTTGGTACCGGTGTCGCCGTCCGCTACCGGGAAGATATTGATGGCATTCAAGCGGTCGCTGTGGTTGCCCAGTGCGGTTTCGGCCTTACCCAACCACCGCTTCATCGCTTGCGCGTTCGCGGCAACCTTAGTCTGCAAAGTGATCCCATCCCACGGAGTCAGCGGGCCGTCCCGCGATCGTCACGCCCGGTGCCTTGTCAGCGCCGCAGGCTTGTACTGAGCCTATCCCAGTAAAGCCGGGCGGCACCTGCATGGCCGCAGGGAATGTCGCCAGGAGGCCATGGTCTTCCCCGCCGCCCAATACCCAGGCGCGCGGGTCGGCGCCCAGCAGAGTTGCTGCGGGGCGGAGCGGCTCGGCGAGCTGGCCGAGGTGCCCGGGATCCAGGTCCAGCACAGCGTGGCTGGCCACGGCCATCCTGGTTCCGTCCCGCACCAGGCCATCGGAAATGTCCATCATCGCTGTGGCGCCGGACATGCGCGCCAGGGGCCCGGCATCCAGGGGCGGCTCCGGCCGGCACTGAAGCTCAAGCAATGACAGCAGTTCCGGTGAAAGTGAATCCACATGATGGGCGGACTCCAGCAGTGCCAGCCCGGCGGCAGCCCAGCCCGCCCGCCCGGCGATGGCCACGGTGTCGCCTTCCTGGGCGCCGGACCGGAGTACTGGCTGGCCGCCGTCGAGCGTGCCGAGGACTGCAACGGTGACAGACAGTTCGCGGCCGCGGCCAAGGTCGCCGCCCGCGACAGAGCAGGCACCCGCGCCCAGCTTGCTGATGGCGGCCGTGAGACCGTCAGCCAGATCCTCGACCCATCCGACCGGCGTGCCAGGCGGCAGGGTCAGGCTCACCACCATGGACGTTGCCGAGGCACCCATGGCGTTGATGTCGCTGAGGTTCTGTGCTGCGGCCTTCCATCCGACGTCGTATCCGGTGGTCCGGTAGCCGTTGTTCCACTCAAGCCGGAAGTCCTGGTCCTGGACCTGGGTGTCGATGCTGATGACGGTCCTGCCATCCGGAACCGCAACGATGGCGGCATCATCGCCCGGTCCGAGGACCACGGCGGCACTGTGCAGGGCGCTAAGTTCCAGGCGCGGGAAAATCCGTGCCAGAAGCTCCGCTTCGGACAGTTGGGCGACAGTCAATGGTGTTTGAGGCACGCCACTACGCTACCGCCACGGACCGACATTCATTGGCTGGCCGGGTTCCCGGCCCCGGGCCGGCACGGAGTGCGGGCGTCACTCGGCGGTCAGTCCGGCTCCCCGCGGAACGATAGGCTTGACGGATGCATTTCCCGCTCGCCCAGAAACCCGTCCGCAGGCTGACAGTGGCAGGGGCCGCGGCGCTAACCGGACTGGCGCTGGGCGGCTGTTCACCCGCCGTCGACGTTGCCCCCGCCGCCGACGCAGCCAACCCGGCCTGCGCCCCGATGATGGTGGCGCTTCCGGACGCCATTGGCGACGCCCGCCTGCGGAAGACGAACAGCCAGGCCACCGCCGCCTGGGGCGACCCGTCTCAGGTGGTCCTGCGGTGCGGCGTCAACGCCCCCGGGCCCACCACGGACCGCTGCGTCAGCGTCAACGACGTGGACTGGGTCATCAAGGAGGGCAGCCCTGCGTGGACGCTGACCACCTATGGCCGGGAACCCGCCACGGAAATCCTGATGGATCCGGACAAGATCAGCTCGGCCACCGTCCTGGCTGACCTGTCCGCCGCAGCCGCGAAGATCAAGGCCAGCCGCAACTGCGTGGGCCAGGAGGATCTCCAAGACCTGCCCACCAGCAAGTAGGGTGCCGGTGCTGGGCCCACGCCGGCAGGGTTCCCTGGCCGAAGCGGAGCGAGGTTAGGGTGCCGGTGCTGGGCCCACGCCGGCAGGGTTCCCTGGCCGAAGCGGAGCGAGGTTAGGGTGCCGGTGGGGACTAGCGCAGGCCGGTCTTGCGGGTCAGCGCCAGGTGGATCAGCTCGTCGATCAGGTCCGGATAGCTCAGTCCGGTGGCCGCCCACATCTGCGGGTACATGCTCTTCGGCGTGAATCCGGGCATCGTGTTGATCTCGTTGATGATGAGGTCGCCGTCCGGCGTGTAGAAGAAGTCGACCCGGCTCAGGCCCTCCGCCCCCACAGAGTCGAACGCCGCGGCTGCGAGCTCGCGGACGCGGGCAATCGCTTCCTCGGGCATGTCCGCGGGGCAGCTCAGGGCGGCCGCGTCATCCACGTACTTGGCCTGGAAGTCGTAGAACTCGTGCCCGCCGCCGGCCACGGAGATCTCGCCGGGCAGGGACGTGCGGGGAGCATCGCCACCGCGGCCCTCGAGCACGGCGCATTCGATTTCCCGGCCCACAATGCCGGCCTCGATCACCAGTTTCGGATCATGCTCGCGGGCCGCCTCTATAGCGGCGTCCAGGCCGTCAAGCGATTCCACCTTGGAGATGCCCATTGAGGATCCGGCGCGGGCGGGCTTGACGAACACCGGGAAGCCCAGCAGGTCAACCTGCTTGCGGACAGACTCGGGGTCGTTGCGCCACTGCCGGTCGGTCACAGCGATGTACGGGCCCACCTTCAGGCCGGCGGCCTCGAAGACCACTTTCATGAAGTGCTTGTCCATGCCCACCGCCGAGGCGAGCACGCCGGCACCGACGTAGCGGGTGTCGGAGAGCTCCAGAAGCCCCTGGATGGTGCCGTCCTCACCGAACGGCCCGTGCAGCAGCGGGAACACCACATCCACGGATCCGAGTTCCTGCGGCACCTCGTTGGGGGCCGTCACGATGAGCTGGTGCTCTCCCCGGATCTCCGTGATGCTTACCGTCTGGGCCGACGGCGGGACCTCCGGAAGCGAGGTTGCGGAGAAGGACCACTGCGCCGTGTCCCCTGACGCGAGGACCCACTGGCCGGACTTGGCAATGCCGATGGGAACGACGTCGTACTTGTTCCGGTCGATGGCCCCCAGCACGCCGGCAGCGGTCACGCAGCTGACGGCGTGTTCGCTGGAGCGGCCGCCAAAGAGGACGGCCACCCGGGGCTTGGGCTGAGTTCCGCCGTGGGCGGTCTTGCCCTGGCTGGTGATGTCCGCTGCGGTCAAGTTATCTTCCGACACTGTCAGTAATCGCCTTCGGCTTTAAGTTCCCGGGACAGCAGTAGCGGCCCGAGTTGGTCAACGGACAATTTTCCGGCGAGGACCGCGACGACGGCCGCCGTGATGGGCATTTCGACGCCGAGCTTGCCGGCCAGTTCGTGGACTGCCTGGCCGGACTTGATGCCTTCGGCGGTCTGGGTCATTTTCTGCGCGACCTCGTCCAGCGTCAGGCCCTGTCCCAGCAGGCGGCCGGCAGTGTGGTTCCGGGACAGCGGTGACGAGCACGTGGCCACCAGGTCCCCAAGTCCGGCCAGCCCGGCCATGGTGTGGGCTCTGCCGCCAAGCGCCAGCGCCAGCCGCGAGGTTTCGGCCAGCCCGCGGGTAATGACGGAAGCCTTGGTGTTGTCCCCCATCTGCTTTCCCTCGCAGATGCCCACGGCCAGCGCGATGACGTTCTTGACGATGCCGCCGATTTCAACACCCACGATGTCAGAGGTGGTGTAGGGACGGAAGTACGGGGCGGTGCAGCTTCTGGCGATCCAGCCGGCCACGGCTGCGTCAGGACAGGCAACAACCGAAGCCGTGGGCTCCTCCCGGGCGATCTCCATGGCCAGGTTGGGACCGGACACGACCGCGATGCGGTCGGCAGGGATGTCCAGTTCCTCGGCGATGACCTCGCTCATCCGTGCGTCCGAGCCCAGTTCGAGGCCCTTCATCAGCGACACCACGAGGGCGTCGGGCCCGATCAGGGGCTTCCACTTGCGCAGCTGGAGGCGCAGCGACTGCGCCGGAACGGCGAGGACCACCAGATCGGCTCCGGACAGCACATCCGCCACGTCGGCAGAGGCCGTGATGCTCGGCGGAAGATCGATGTCGGTGAGGTACTGGGGGTTTCGGTGGTTGCCGTTGATCTCCGCCACGACTTCCGCCCGGCGGCCCCAAAGCCGGATGCTGCGGTCAACGCCGGAGGCCGTGGCGGCGTCGGCCAGAATTTTCGCGAACGTGGTCCCCCACGAACCGGCGCCCAGGACTGCCACGGACACGGCAGAACCGGGCCGGGCGTACACAGGCGTCATTTTCCGCCCCGTTCGACGTCGCGTCCGTGCTTCGTCTGGTTGTGGGCAGTCGGGTCCCAGCGCCGGGCCGGCGGCTGCTCCCCGCGGAGCTCGGCCAGGAGCCCGGTGACGGCATCCATGATGACGTCCGTGGCTTCCGCAAGCGTGGCCCTGTCCCGGGACCGGCCCGCGAAGCGGGAAAGGTCTACCGGGTCCCCGATCCGGATTCTGGACGTCTTGCGCGGGAACAGGTGGAACCGCTTGGCGTAGCGGGGAAAGAGCTCATGTGCGCCCCAGTGCGCCATCGGAACGACCGGGATTCCGGCCTCGAGGGCCAGGCGGGCGGCGCCCGTGTGGCCTTTCATCGGCCACAGGTCGGGGTCGCGGGTCAGCGTACCCTCGGGGTAAATGATGATCGCTCCGCCCTCGGCCACAACCTCCTGGGCGAGCTGCAGCGAGCGGTTGGCCCCCGCCGTCGAGCGTTCCACCGGAATCTGCTTGGTGGCGTGCAGCACGGCGCCCACCACCGGGACCTTGAAGAGGCCCGACTTCGCCAGGAAGTGCGGGGCGCGCTTCTGGTTGTACAGCATGTGCCCGATCACGAGGGGGTCGATCTCGGTGCAGTGGTTGGGTACGGCGATGAAGCCACCCGCGGGAAGCTTTTCCGTGCCCTCCCACTTTTTGTTCATGACCAGGTTCAGGACCGGCCGGACAAGGCTGGCGATAAGCACGAACGTTATGTGGCTCTTGGCCGATTCCTTCACCGGGCCCCCGCTACTTCGCCGACGAGATGTCGAAGTCGGCGCCGAGCCCGGCCAGCTTTTCGGTGAACCGCTCGTAGCCACGGTTGATGATGTCGATTCCGGTTACACGCGAGGTCCCCGTGGCAGCCAAAGCGGCGATCAGGTGGCTGAATCCGCCGCGGAGGTCCGGCACGTCGATGTCGGTTCCCTTGAGCTGGGTGGGGCCCGAGATGACTGCAGAATGCAGGAAGTTCCGCTGCCCGAAGCGGCACGGCACACTGCCCAGGCATTCCCGATGCACCTGGATGCTGGCGCCCATGCGAATGAGCGCGTCGGTGAAGCCGAAGCGGTTCTCGTAGACGGTCTCGTGCACGATGGACACGCCTTCGGCCTGGGTCAGGGCCACGACGAGGGGCTGCTGCCAGTCGGTCATGAATCCCGGGTGGACATCCGTCTCCAGGACAAGGGGGCTGAGCTTTCCGCCGCGGTGGTAGAAGCGGATGCCGTCCTCGCCGATGTCCATGCCGCCGCCCACCTTGCGGAAGGTGTTCAGGAAGGTCATCATGTCCCGCTGCGAGGCGCCTTCGACGAAAATGTCGCCGCGCGTCACCAGCGCCGCGGACGCCCAGGAGGCCGACTCGTTGCGGTCCGACAGGGCCCGGTGGTTATAGCCGCCCAACTCGCGGACACCCTCGATCCGGATGGTGCGGTCCGTCTGGACGCTGATGATGGCGCCCATCTTCTGGAGCACGGCGATGAGGTCAACAATCTCGGGCTCGGTGGCGGCACCGGAGAGTTCGGTGATGCCTTCGGCGCGCGTTGCACTCAGGAGAACCTGCTCCGTGGCGCCGACGGAGGGATACGGCAGGGAAATCTTGGCCCCGCGCAGCCCCTTGGGCGCCGAAATGTGGATGCCGCCCGGGCGCTTTTCGACGACGGCGCCGAACTGCCGCAGCACGTTCATGTGGTAGTCGATGGGCCGGTCGCCGATCTTGCAGCCGCCCAGGTCCGGGATGAAGGCTTCGCCGACCGCGTGGATCAGGGGACCGCACAGCAGGATGGGGATCCGGGAGTCGCCGGCGTGGGCGTCGATGGCCGTGCTCGGCGCAGTCTTAGCAGCCTTGGGATCCAAGGTCAGGTCACCGGTGACGGGGTCCTTCTCGACGGTCACGCCGTGGAGCTGGAGCAGGCTGGTGACCACCTCGACGTCCTTGATTTCCGGAACGTTCCGCAGCACGGAGGGCTCGTTGCCCAGCAGCGCGGCCACCATGGCCTTGGGCACAAGGTTCTTGGCACCGCGGACGCTGACGCGGCCAGTTAGCGGGACGCCTCCGCGGATTGTCAGAACACTACTCATTTACCGGTTTCCTCACGACTACTCGCCCCCAAATCCTTACAAAGGCACCAGCTAAGCATATGAGTTCGCGTTACCGAACCGAAATACTGACGCGGGCGAGTGGGGCCCGACGGCCGGACCGGGGGCAGCGGAAAGGCCCGCCGCGGCTATGCACGGCGGGCCTTTTGGCAATGCTTTTTGATAAGCGGTCAGGAAGTCCTGGCCGGGAGCGTTAGCGGCTTGAAGGACGGCCGCGTGGCTTCGTAGGCCGTAATGTCCTCCTCGTGCTGCAGGGTCAGCCCGATGTCATCGAGGCCCTCCAGCAGGCGCCAGCGCGTGTAATCGTCGATCTCGAACGGCGCAACCACGTTGCCGCAGGTGACGGTCTTGGAGGCGAGGTCAACGGTCACCTCGGTCCCGGGCGCGTTCTCGAGGACCTTCCAGATGAGCTCGATGTCATCCTGGGCAACCTGGGCGGCGAGGAGTCCCTGCTTGCCCGAGTTGCCGCGGAAGATGTCGGCGAAGCGGGAGGAGAGGACGGCGCGGAAGCCGTAGTCCTTCAGAGCCCAGACGGCGTGCTCGCGGGAGGAACCGGTGCCGAAGTCAGGGCCGGCAACCAGGACGGACCCGGCATTGAACGGCTCCTGGTTCAGGATGAAGGAAGGATCCTTGCGCCACGCGGAAAACAGCGCGTCTTCAAAGCCAGTGCGCGTGATGCGCTTGAGGTACACGGCGGGGATGATCTGGTCCGTGTCAACGTTGCTCTGGCGCAGCGGGACGCCGATACCGGTGTGGGTGGTGAACTTTTCCATGGCGTCTTCCTAGGCGGCGTCGGTGGTGAGGGCTGCGGATTCCGGTGCCGGCTGGAGGTCCGACGGCGAACTCAGCGTTCCGCGGACGGCCGTGGCGGCTGCGACCACCGGAGAAACAAGGTGCGTGCGGCCGCCCTTGCCCTGCCGGCCTTCAAAGTTGCGGTTGGAGGTGGAGGCGCACCGCTCCCCCGGCTCCAGCTGGTCCGGGTTCATGCCCAGGCACATGGAGCAGCCGGCGAAACGCCATTCGGCACCGAAGTCCTTGAAGACCTTGTCCAGGCCCTCGGCCTCGGCCTCGAGGCGTACCCGTGCCGAGCCGGGGACCACCAGCATCCGGACCTTCGGGTCCTTCTCGCGGCCGCGGACGATGTCCGCCGCCGCCCGCAGGTCCTCGATGCGGGAGTTGGTGCAGGAGCCCAGGAAGACGGTGTCCACGCGGATGTCCTTCATGGGCGTTCCGGCTGCCAGGCCCATGTACTGGAGGGCGCGCTCCGCGGCGGCCTTGGCGTTCTCGTCGCCGAAGTCCTCCGGGGACGGAACCTTTGCCGACAGCGAGACGCCCTGGCCGGGGTTGGTGCCCCAGGTGACGAACGGCTCGAGGGTGTTGGCGTCCAGGTCGACCTGGGCGTCGAAGACGGCGTCGTCATCGGTGCGCAGCGTGTTCCAGTACTCGACGGCAGCGTCCCATTCGGCGCCCTGCGGCGCGTGCGGGCGGCCGGACATGAAAGCGTAGGTGGTCTCATCCGGAGCCACCATGCCGGCGCGGGCGCCTGCTTCAATGGACATGTTGCAGATGGTCATCCGGGCGTCCATGGACAGGGCGCGGATGGCCGAGCCGCGGTACTCCAGGACGTAGCCCTGGCCGCCGCCGGTGCCGATCTTGGCGATGACGGCAAGGATAATGTCCTTGGCGGTCACGCCGGGGCGCAGCGTGCCCTCGACGTTGATGGCCATGGTCTTGAAGGGCTTGAGGGACAGCGTCTGGGTGGCCATGACGTGCTCCACCTCGGACGTGCCGATGCCCATGGCCAGCGCACCGAACGCGCCGTGGGTGGAGGTGTGCGAGTCGCCGCACACCACGGTCATTCCGGGCTGGGTCAGTCCAAGCTGCGGCCCCACGACGTGCACGATGCCCTGCTCGGCGTCACCGAGGGAATGCAGGCGGACGCCGAACTCCTCGCAGTTGTTGCGCAGGGTCTGGATCTGGGTCCGGCTGGTGAGGTCGGCGATCGGCTTGTCAATGTCCAGCGTCGGCGTGTTGTGGTCCTCGGTGGCGATGGTGAGGTCCGGGCGGCGCAGCTTGCGGCCGGCCAGGCGGAGACCCTCAAAGGCCTGCGGGGAGGTCACCTCATGGACGAGGTGGAGGTCGATGTACAGAAGGTCCGGCTGGGCGTTGGCGCCTTCGCCGTCGCCTTTGCGCACCACGTGCGCATCCCAGACTTTCTCGGCCAATGTTTTGGCCATGACCATCTCCCTTCGATGCTGTTTGCTGTCGGATCCACTGAAACAGCAGACCCCTGTAATAAGCCAGTCAAATGATTTGCATCTCAGATAATGAGACGGCAATATCAGTACATGGACAATTCTAGTGGAGTCGGTGTCATTGATAAAGCAGCGCAGGTGCTCGACGCACTTGAGGCCGGGCCCACCACTCTTGCGCAGCTCGTCGCCGCCACGGGACTGGCGCGGCCTACCGTGCACCGGCTCGCGCTGGCGCTGGTCCACCACCGGCTGGTGAGCCGCGACATCCAGGGCCGCTTTGTCCTCGGCAGCCGGCTCGTCGAGCTTGCCTCCGCCGCCGGCGAGGACAGGCTGATCGCCTCCGCGGGGCCGGTTCTCATGCAGCTCCGCGACGCCACCGGCGAAAGCGCCCAGATTTTCCGCCGCCAGGGCGACTGGCGGGTCTGCGTTGCCTCCGCAGAACGTCCGATCGGCCTTCGCGACACCATTCCCGTGGGTACGCAGCTGTCCATGAAGGCTGGTTCTGCGGCACAGGTCCTGCTCGCCTGGGAGGACCACGACCGGCTGCTGGAAGGCCTGCAGTCGGCGCGCTTCACGCCCACCGTCCTGGCGGGAGTACGACGGCGGGGCTGGGGCCAGAGCCTCGGCGAACGGGAGCCGGGCGTCGCCTCAGTCTCTGCACCTGTGCGTGGACCCTCCGGGAGGGTGATCGCCGCCGTTTCCATCTCCGGCCCCATCGAGCGCCTCACCCGCCAGCCGGGCCGGCTGCACGCGGAGGTTGTCTGCAACGCAGCCCGCGTGCTGACGGAAGCCCTCCGCAAGAACAACGACTAGCTACACCTGTTTCCCAAACTGGCAGTGCGCCCAACTCAGTAGCAGATCAGGGGGTTCCCAGGGCTGGGAACGCCGCCAGCTGCTACCTAGTTTTCGTTCCCATGCGGATCCAAAAAACTTCAAGATCCCGCCCATATCTGGTGTCGGATCAGCCCTTAAATGTCGGTCCCCCTTGGCAGACTGTGTCCATGGAAGGCATTGGAAATTCAGCACCGACAGCAGTGGCGCCGCATGGCGCCGCCCCGTACGCTGCTGCGTTTCGCGACGCCGATTCTCACGGTGCCGGTTTCCCCTTCGATGCGTTCCCCGACAACGGGATTGCCGACGCCGCGCCCTACGACGATGACCCCGACGCCGCGTATCCGGCAACGTTTCCAGTGGACCCCTTTCCCGAGGCCATGTTTGCCGACGTACTGTTCGCCGAGGGCGCTGCCTCCAGCGCTGGTGCGGCGTGGCGGGGTTCGGCGAAGGACCGGGTCGCTACGGCAATGGCGCTTCTGACGGCCGACCTTAGCGCCGACGCTGCCGGGCTGATCGACCAGATACGTGGCTACGAGAACTTCAAGAGCTGGGCCGCCTGGCAACAGGCGCGGCTTTCCGTGACCTTCGAGGCCCGGCTCCGGCAGGAATCCACCGACCGGGAGCCACTGGCCGCGGAGAACCTGGGCAAGGACCGCGGGAAAGACAGGGGCACGGGCGCGGCTGAGCAGATCGCGCTGGCCCGGGGCGAGTCCCCAACCCGGGGCGGCCGGCTGCTCGGAACAGCCAAGGCGCTCATGGAGATGCCCCACACTTTGACCGCGCTGGACACCGGACACCTCAACGAAGAGCGCGTCATGTACCTGGCGAAAGAAACCGCCTGTTTGACCGTCGAGGACCGGTACGCCGTCGATGCGGAGCTCGCCGCCGACACCGGAACGTTCGTTGGCGCCGGGACCCGCACCGTGGTGGCAGCGGTCCGGGCGGCCGCCATCCGGCGGGATCCCCGCTCCGTCGCCCAGCGGGCCAGCCATGCCGCGTCGGAACGGAGGGTGAGCCTGCGCCCGGCGCCGGACTGCATGACGTATCTGACGGCACTGCTGCCCGTCCAGCAGGGCGTCGCCGTGTCCGCGGCGCTGACCCGGCAGGCCGATTCCCTCCGTGCCGCCGGGGACCCGCGCTCCCGCGACCAGATCAAGGCCGACACCCTGGTCGAGTGGACCACCGGCACCCCCGGCGGCATCACCGGCATCGAGCTCAACCTCGTCATGACCGACCGCACCCTCCTCCAAGGCGACACCGAACCCGCCCGGATACCCGGCTACGGCATCGTCCCCGCAGACTGGGCACGCGATCTCATCACGCAGGGACAACATTCCGCCCAGTTCCAGCATCCGGGCCGGCCGGATCGCGGCCAGCCCGGCGAAGTCGATTCAACCGCCGTGAAGGAGCTGAAGACCTGGATCCGGCGCCTCTACACCGCCCCCGGGACCGGGGACCTCGTCGCGATGGACACGCGAAGACGGCTCTTCCCGGCACCGCTGCGCCGCTTCATCCACATCCGCGACGACACCTGCCGCACCCCCTACTGCGACGCCCCAATCCGCCACCACGACCACATCATCCCCTGGCACGACGGCGGAACCACCAGCCTCGCCAACGGCGCCGGACTGTGCGAAGCCTGCAACCACACCAAAGAACTCCCCGGCTGGAAAGCCCGACCCAGACCGGGTCCACGGCACACCATCGAACTCACCACGCCCACCGGCCACACCTACCGCTCCACGGCGCCGCCCCTACCCGGATCTGGATGGCCCGGAACCAGTGAAGCGGATCGGCCGGGCCCCTCGCCTTAAAGCGCGCGGCCGGGCAGTAGTCTGGGCGCATGGCCAGCTACGCAGTTTTCCTCCGCGGCATCAACGTGGGCGGCATCACCATCAAGATGGCGGACCTCAAGGACGCCCTGAAGGCGGGACCGTTCACCGGTGTGAAGACGCTGCTGGCCAGCGGCAATGTGGTGCTGGCCAGCGAACTCGAGCCTGCCGCCGTCAAAAAGGAATTCGAGACAACCCTGCGGAAGGCCTTCGGCTACGACGCCTGGGTGGTGGTGCTGACCTCGGACCGCGTGTCGGAACTCGTTGCGGCTTGCCGCTATCCGGCCGATGACAAAAGCACGCACACATACCTCACGCTGGCCTCGGACACGGCCGCACTGGATGAGCTGTTCTCCGCGGCGGAAGCCCTGGACGGCGGCGTGGAGCAGGACCGTCTGGGCCCCGAGGCCATGGCCTGGCTGGCGCCTGCCGGCGGCACGCTCGAAAGTCCATTCAGCAAACTTTCCGCCAAGCCGAAGTACAAAGCCTCCACCACCACCCGAAACCTCCGCACCATGATCAAGGTCCGGGACGCCGCCGCAGCACTGGAGACGGCAGCCGGCTGACCGGCCGCGGGCTTGGCAGGTGCATCGGATCAGGTGCTAGCCGGCGGCAGCCCGGAGCGCCGCGTTGAACGCCTCAAGGCGCCGGACCTCGGCCTCCACCGGTTCCACAACAAGCCGGCCAGCTACCCCTTCCACGGCGGCGTTGAGCCGCTTCCTGGCCCTCGCGCCGCGGCGCCGGGCCACGCCGGCGGAGATGAATTTGGCAGTGACGGCGAGCAGGATCCCCAGCGCAGCTCCGCCGGCAATCAGCAGGGTGGGGACCGGCCAGCCTTCCACCCGGGGCACCTCCGGAACGGGCAGCTGAAGGTAGCCGAGCCCGGCCAGGACACCTAGCCAGCCCAACCCCGCCACGGCCGCGAGCAGCGCGAGCCACTGGATCACGTTGAATGCACCCCACCACCAGGACCTCCGTCCCGCACCGAGGTCAGCCCCGGCGATGGCCTGGTCAAGGGCATCAGGCAGCCGGTCCCTTCCCGCCCGGGCCGCCGCGCGGATGGAGGCGCGCCAGGGGCCCGGGGCACCGTCACTGGCGGCGTCGGCAAACTGGCGGACCGCAGCATCGGTCCGCGCGCGCTCCGGAGCCCCGACGGGCGGCAGGGACGTCCGGTTCACCTCGGCGCTGGCGTTGCGGCGCAGGTTGAGCCGGCGGAGTGGATCAGGCCTGAAACGCACAAGCCACCGCGTCACCGGCCATCCCGTGCGCCGGGTGGACTCGATTCGGTAGGACGCGGACACTGCATCGGCCACGAGGGGTACGTTGGCCGCCGTCGCCAGTTCATCGGCAAGCCGGGCCACCGTCCCGCCCCTCACGCCGGCGGCATCCCCGCGGCCCGCCGCTTCCTCCAGCTGCGCCGCCGCCTTGGTCACGTCCGCGGAAAGCCGCAGTGACAGCGCTTCCCGCTGCGAAACCACGCGGCGGACGGCGGCTCTGACGCCCTCTACTCCAGCTCCGGTCAGCGCGGAGGCCGCCAGGACCTGGACCTTGCCCAGCCCGTCGCGCGCCAGGAGTCCCCGCAGCGACTCCAGCACCGGCGCGACATCCCCTGCCGGAAGCCTGTCCACCTGGTTGAGCACCACCAGCGTGACGGCGCCGTGTGATGCCAGCGGCACCAGGAAGCCGTTGTGGACGGCGGCGTCGGCGTACTTTTGCGGGTCCAGTACCCAGACCAGGACGTCCACCATCCCCACCAGCCGCTGCACGATCTCCCGGTTGGCGATGCGCGTCGAGTCGAAGTCGGGCAAGTCCAGCAGAATAAGCCCGGTGTCCTCGTCCGCGAACCCGTCCACAGCATCTGCATGGTGGCGGGCACGAACATCCAGCCAGTCCAGCAGCGGCTCACTGCCGTCGGCGCCCCACACACTCGCCAAAGGTTCGGATGTGGTGGGCCGTCGCGCCGCCGCCGTCGCGATTTCAGCGCCGTTCACGGCGTTGAACAGGGTGGATTTTCCGCTTCCGGTCGCCCCGAAGAAGCCCACCACCGTATGGTCGGCGGAGAGCGCCCGCCGCGACCTGGCACGTTCCAGCACCCCGAGGACGTCCTCGAGGGCAGTATCGGGAAGCACGCCTTCGGCCAGTTCCCGGGCCTTGCCCAAAGCCTCGAGGCGGCCCTGCAGCCGCGTCTCTTCCTTCGCCCTCCCCCGACGGTTCACGTGGCGTCCGCCAGCCGTGTAAGCGCCCGCGCATGTTCGGCAAGCCCGACGGCGGCCTGCCCGGCTTCCGGGGCCAGCCGGTCCAGGAAGCGCTCCTGCTCCACCGCCAGCAGGCTTCGGCACCTGCTGCTCAAATCGTCACGTGCGGTACGTGCGAGCCGGCGTACGGCGTCCTCGCCGAAGACGGCTTCGAGCAGTTTCTGGCCCACGACGGCGGTCCCTCCGGCGACGCCGATCTCAAGGCCGGTTAGGCCAGCAGTCATGGAAAAAACCACGATCATCAGGGCGGCGCCCAGGCCGTTGATGCCGAAGGAGAGCCAGCGCGCCTGGGTCCGCTTGTCCTGTCCCTCGGTCCTGATCAGTTCCATGAGGCCGGCCTGCCAGTCGCGTATTTCCGCCGCCACGAGGTCCGCAAAGCCGGGGCTCGTACCCGAGAGGTCGTCAGTGCCCAGGAGCTGCCGGCCCGCCGGATCCGAGCGCCAGCGCTGGTCTGCGTCCTCCGCCGCCTTGGCAGCTTCATCCACTATGACGGCATGGAGCCCCGTCTCAATGGCGGTTTCCACTTCCACTGCGGGCGCAGGCTCGCCGCGGAAAAACGCCCCAAGCCGGTCGCGGAGCCGCCCGACGTTCTGCTCCAGGCTGCGGAAGAACTCACCCGTTCCCACAAAATCCTGCCAGCGGGCCAGGACCTCGCCGCGCAGGAGCGCCCCGTCCTTGGTGGCGTCGATGATCCGGGTGCCCGCGTCCTGGTAGGCGGCCCGTACGTCGTCGCCCAGCAGGGTTACCGCGCGGCCCTGCTCCTTGGCGGCGTCGGCAATGCGGCCCACGCGTTGGCCAAGGTCCCGTATTGCGCCGTGCAGCGTCCGCCTTGCGATGTCAGCGCGGGCAGCGGTGTCGTCGGCAAGGCCGCGGAGCCAGGCTTTCAGGGGTTCCACGGTTTCCGCCGGCAGCATGCCGGAGCTGCCGAGGGCGACCTCCGGGATGACAAACAGGCGGGCGGCACCAAGGCCTTCCCTGGCCAGCATGCTGCGCAGGTCCTCGCTCACTTCGGCTTCCGCCGCCGGCGGCACGCGGTCGAGGACCACCGCCACCATGATGTCCCTCGACGCCGCGTTCAGCAGCAGCTTCCACGGAACGGCGTCAGCGTAGCGGTTTGCGGTGGTCACGAAGATCCACAGGTCGGCGGCCGCCAGCAGCTGCCCGGCGAGCCTGCGGTTCTCGTCGGAGATGGAGTCCACGTCCGGAGCATCAAGCAGTGCAATGCCCGCAGGCACGGCGGGCTCGCCCACGAGGACCAATGATGTGACGGGCGCGGTGTCCGTTGACGGTCCGGCCACACCGGCGGGCGCAACAGTAGCAGCAGGCGTAGCGGCGGCTGGGACGACGGTTCCGCGGATCCGGCTGAGTCCGGGCAGTACCCGCTGGTCCTCGAACCAGTCAGCTTCCGAGGGATGGTGCAGCAGGATGGGCTGGCGGGTGGTGGGCCGGATGGCGCCGGCACGTGTGACCGGATGGCCTACGAGCGCGTTCACGAGTGTCGACTTGCCGGCGCCTGTCGAACCGCCGACGACGGCCAACAGCGGAGCGTCAAGGCTGCGGTAGCGGGGCAGGACGTAGTCATCGAGCTGGGCCACGGAGTTCCGGATCTCCAGCCGCGCCTGTTCGGCCGTCGGCAGGGCCAGCGGCAACGAGACAGCTGCCAGACCGCGGCGGACGTCCTCAAGGAGGCGCACGCCGGCGGGCTGCGTTTCCATGTCCTGGCCTTGGGTTGGCGGGATCCGGTCGGAGGTCACAGCCTCATCATGCCAGTTCAGGCCTGGTTTCGGACCCGCGCATTGGCGGCCGCTAAACACTCAGGGCGCATACGGGATTTTCCGGAAAAGCAAAACCGGCCCCGGGCTGTTGCCCGGAGCCGGTTACTTGTGACCCCAGCGGGATTCGAACCCGCGTTACCGCCGTGAGAGGGCAGCGTACTAGGCCGCTATACGATGGGGCCGTGTACTTCACGATCAGCGTATCCGCCAATCGAGCCAAATTAGTGTTTCACACATTTTGGTTTGTTCCAAATCGATGATTTTCGATTCGCAACGGCCTGAACTTCTGCGGAAAATCCGTAGAGATTCAGAGCTGGGATACCAGGACTCGAACCTAGAATGACGGTACCAGAAACCGTAGTGTTGCCAATTACACCATATCCCATGGGCACTTTCGGGCCGGTCGAAAGTCTTTATCTTTCGCTCCGTGCCCCTCAGCACGAGTAATTACTCTACCCGAGAGTTTTGCCCCGCACAAATCGGCAGGCCGTTACCTGCGCCACACTTTCAGAACGCCGTGACGGGCGCAGGCAACGGGCCCGGCCGCTAGCTGGACCCGGCTGGCAGAGCCAGCAGTTCCAGCAGCGAGGCAATCTCCTGCCCCTGGAAACCCGGAGCCTGCTCCCCGCTGCGGTTCAGCCAGATGCCCAGCAGTCCTGCCGCCGTCGAGCCCTCGGCGTCCAGGAGCCGGTTGTCCCCGATGTAGAGCGTGGTGGCGGGAGTGCTGCCGATCAGCCGGACGCCCTCGAGGTAGATGGCGGGGTCCGGCTTGGGGACACCGACCGTATCGGTGCCCACGAGGAACCGGATGCGTTCCAGGCCGGCGCTGTCCAGCTTCACCCGCTGGTAGTCGTGCACGTTGTTACTCACGGCACCATAAGGAATACCGGCCTGGTCCAAGGCGTCGAGGAACGGCAGGACATCTTCATAGGCCTTGACGTAGCTGGGCTGCAGCCGCGAGTAGGTGCTGAGCCAGTTGTGCGACTCCTCCCCCTCGCCCATTTCGACGCCGAAGTGGCCCAGGGCAGCGCGGCCCCGGAGCAGTCTCTGCTCGTTGAAGGTCAGCTCACCGGCAAGGTAACGGTCGTAGTAGTGGGTCGTCTCGTGTGTGAAGATCCGCCCCACTTTCTCCCACCCGGCCTGGTCCAGGCCGGGCAGGAGGTGTTCGCTGGCGTCCCGCAGCGCCGTGGTCATGGCGTAGGCAAGGTCCACAAGGGTGTCGTCAATGTCGAACAGGACACCGCTGACCGCGCCGAGGCTGCGGGACAGGACGGCGGTTTCCACTGCTGGGTGTGACATCAGCCGCGGAAAGCGCGCAGGCGCGCCAGGGACGATTCCTTGCCCAGGATGACCATGGACTCGAACAGCGGCGGCGAGATCCGGCGGCCGGAGATCGCGGTGCGCACGGGACCGAACGCGAGCCGGGGCTTGATCCCCAAATCTTCCACCAGCGCCTGCTTCAGCGCGGACTGGATGTTTTCAGCGGTCCAGTCGCCGATGGGCTCGAGGGCAGCCAGCGCCGCATCAAGAACCTCGGTGACGTTCTCCGGCAGGCCCTTGCGGGCGTCGGCGGCGACGTCGATCGCGTCATCGGCCTTGAACAGGAACGCCAGCATCTCCGGGGCTTCGCCGAGGAGGGTGATCCGCTCCTGGACCAGCGGCGCGGACTCCGTCAGGATCTCCTCCTGGCGGTCGGTAAGGATCTCCCCCACCAGGCCGGCGTGCCGGAGGTACGGGACCAGCCGCTCGCGGAAGACCGCAGGGTCCAGCAGCCGGACGTGTGTTCCGTTGATCGCTTCGGCCTTCTTGAGGTCGAACCGGGCCGGGTTGGCCAGGACATCGTGGATGTCGAAGTTCTTCACCAGCTGTTCCACCGTGAAGATATCCTCGTCGGCGCTCAGGGACCAGCCGAGCAGGGAAAGGTAGTTCAGCAGCCCCTCGGGGATGAAGCCGCGCTCCCGGTGCAGGAAGAGGCTTGATTCCGGGTCGCGCTTGGAGAGCTTCTTGTTGCCCTGGCCCATAACGTAGGGCAGGTGACCGAACTCCGGCATGTATTCTGCAACGCCCACCGCATACAGCGCCCGGTACAGTGCGATCTGCCGCGGCGTGGAGCTGAGCAGGTCCTCGCCGCGGAGAACGTGCGTGATCCCCATGAGCGCGTCGTCCACAGGGTTGACCAGCGTGTAAAGCGGTGCACCGTTGGCACGCACCACGGCGAAGTCCGGGACAGAGCCGGCCTTGAACGTGATCTCGCCACGGACCAGGTCGGTGAACGTGATGTCCTCGTCCGGCATCCGCAGGCGCAGCACGGCTTCCCGGCCCTCGGCCTTGAACGCCGCGACCTGTTCGTCGCTGAGGTCGCGGTCAAAGCCGTCGTAGCCCAGCTTCGGGTCCCGCCCGGCGGCGCGGTGGCGCGCTTCGATCTCATCCGGCGTCGAGTAGGACTCGTAGATGTGGCCGCCTGCCCGGAGCTTGGCGACGACGTCCTGGTACAGCTCGCTCCGCTGCGACTGGCGGTACGGCGTGTGGGGCCCGCCCACCTCGACGCCCTCGTCCCAGTCGATGCCGAGCCACTTCAGGGCATCCAGCAGCTGGAGGTAGCTTTCCTCGCTGTCGCGTGCCGAGTCCGTGTCCTCGATGCGGAAGATCATCTTGCCGCCGGTGTGGCGGGCGTAGGCCCAGTTGAACAGCGCCGTGCGGATCAGCCCGACGTGCGGGGTACCCGTGGGTGAGGGGCAGAAGCGGACGCGGACGGGCGTTTCGGCGGTGACGGCAGGAATGGCAGCAGGAGCGGCGGAGGGGGTAGTCATAGTGATACCAACTTTACCAACCGGGCGCCCCTGCCCCTGCCCGGCTGCCCCGTCCGCGGCTAGCGGCGGACGATGGGGTTCGACAGACGGCCGATGCCCTCGATCTCCACTTCGTACCGGTCGCCGGCCTGGACGAGGCCCACGCCTGCGGGGGTGCCGGTCATGATGACATCCCCGGGCAGCAGAGTGAACGCGCTGGAGACGATGGAGACCAGCTCGCGGACGCCGCGGATCATCTGGGTGGTGCTGCCGTCCTGGCGAAGTTCGCCGTTGAGCCGGCCCTTGATGGACAGGTCCTCGGGATCAAGTTCGGTTTCGATCCATGGTCCAAGCGGCGCGGAAGTATCGAAGCCCTTGGCCCGCGCCCACTGCAGGTCTGTCTTTTGGACGTCGCGGGCGGTGAGGTCGTTGCCGCAGGTGTATCCGAAGATCACATCGTCGGCGCGCTCCTCAGGCACGTCCTTGCAGATGCGGCCGATGACGACGCACAGCTCCGCCTCGAAGGAGACCTCCTCGGAGAACTCCGGCAGAACAACAGGATCGTTCGGACCCACCACGGACGTGTTGGGCTTCAGGAACAGCAGCGGCTGCTGGGGCACCTCATTGCCGAGCTCGTGGGCGTGCTCTACAAAGTTCCGCCCGACGCCAATCACCTTGCTGCGCGGAATGATGGGCGCCAGCAGGCGGACATCCTCCAGCTTGTGCCGTACGGCGGTGCGTTCCACACCGTTGAAGAACGGATCGCCGTTGATGACAGTGATTTCCTCACTGCCGGGCTGGCCTTCAACAACGCCGTAAAGGGGATCAGAATCGACTACAAACCGGGCAATACGCATGGCTCCAAGCCTACAGTCTCAGCCCCTCTGCCTCAGGAGGCGCAGGTATTCCAGCTGTGCCGCCACCGAATTTTCCGCCGCGCGCCGGACGGAAGGGTCGACGTCGGCATAAACAACGCTGGTCACGTCACCTACGGCTGCGTCCGGCCCCAGGCCGGCGAGGGCCGTCCGGATCTGGGCGAGCCTGTCCAGCCGGTGGTCACGGTAGGCGCGGACCACCGCGTCGAGCGCGGGCAGGACGGGGCCGTGGGCAGGCAGAACGGTGGCCGGCCCCAGCCGCTCCAGCCGGTCGAGGGAAGTGAGGTAGTCGGCCAGCGTGCCGTCCGGATGGTCCAGCACGGTGGTCCCCCGGCCCAGGATGGTATCGCCGGTCAGTACGGAGCCGGCGGGTCCGTCAAGGGGCAGATGGAAGCAGACGGAGTCGGAGGTGTGCCCCGGCGTGGAAACCACCCGGATCTCTGTCCCGCCGGCAGCGATCGTTTCCCCGGACTGCAGCACGGCTCCCCCGTGGCAATGCTCGGAAGCGGCGGCCCGGACGGGCGCGCCGGTGATTTCCGCGAGACGGGCCGAACCGGCGGTGTGGTCCGCGTGCCGGTGCGTGATCAGGATGAGCTCCACGGGTCCGGCCGCCGCCAGCGCCTGAAGGTGAGCCTCATCAAGCGGACCCGGATCAACCACCACCATGGCCGCATGGCCAGACTCCCCGACGATGTAGGAGTTGGTCCCCTCCAGGCTCATCGGCCCCGGATTGGGCGCGAGGCGGAAACGCGTCAGTGGGCTGCTGCCGGCAAAGGCGCTGGTGATGTCCTGGTTCACGTGTTTCATTCTGTCACCCCGGAACAAGCGACCAACGGGAGCAGACGGACAGCAGAACGACGGCGGGCGGCCGGTGAGCTGCCGAAACAGCCCAGCCGGCCACCCGCCGTCGTACGCTTTGAAATTATTTAGCCAAAGCGGCTCAGGCGAGCCGGGTCAGCCAGCCGTGGGTGTCCGCGACGGCGCCGGTCTGGATGCCGAGCAGCTGCTTGCGGATAGCCATGGTGGTCTCGCCTGCCTTTGCGTCCTCGGAGCCGATGTACTCCGTGGCGTCCTTGAGAACGCCGATGGGCGTGATGACCGCGGCGGTGCCACAGGCGAAGACCTCGGAGATGCCGCCGGTGGCGACGCCGTCGCGCCATTCATCCAGGGTGATCTTCCGCTCGGTCACCTCGCGGCCCATGTCCTTGGCGACCTGCATGATCGACGAGCGGGTCACGCCCTCGAGGATGGTGCCGCTCAGCGCGGGCGTCACCAGGGAGCCGTCCTTCATGACGAAGAAGACGTTCATTCCGCCCAGTTCCTCAACGGCATTGTCGTTGAACTGGTCCAGGAACAGCACCTGCTTGCAGCCGTTCGCCTCGGCCTCCTGCTGCGCGATGAGCGAGGCGGCGTAGTTGCCGCCGCACTTCGCAGCGCCCGTGCCGCCACGGCCTGCCCTGGCGTATTCGCGGGAAATCCAGATCGAAATCGGCTTCAGCTCGCCGCCGAAGTAGTTTCCGGCCGGCGAGGCAATGACGCGGAATGACACCTCACGCGCTGCCCGCACACCCAGGAATGCCTCGGTGGCGATCATGAACGGGCGCAGGTACAGGGCCTCGCCGTCGCCGGCAGGAACCCATTCCTTGTCCGCCGCCACGAGTTCGCGGATGGCGCCGAGGAAGTATTCGGCCGGAATCTCCGGAAGCGCCAGACGGCGGGCGGACTTGTTCATCCGGGCGGCGTTGGCCTCAGGCCGGAAGCTCCAGATGGAGCCGTCCGCGTGGCGGTACGCCTTCAGTCCCTCGAAGATTTCCTGCCCGTAGTGCAGCACAGCGGCCGACGGGTCCAGCATGATCGGCCCGTAGGCCTCGATCCGCGCATCATGCCATCCGCCCTGGCCGCTGGCGTCGACCGTGTAGTCAACAATCGCAGTGTGGTCGGTGAAGTGGTCGCCAAAGCCTGGGTTCGCCAGGATGGCTGCACGCTCCTCAGCAGACTTCGGGGTTGCCGAGAGCTGCTGGGTGAATTCGACGCCATGGGCAGTCTGAGTCATGGTTCCTCCACGGTCGGCTGCCTGGCATCTGAATGTGGTTCAGCATCGGACCACGGCAGCGATTGGTAATTCAGGTCAAGCTTACGCCTGCTGGCGGAGGCTAAACGGCCGCCGCGATGGCGTCGCCGATGGCGCTGGTGCTGCGCACTTCGCCGTTGCGGCTTTCGACGTCGGCCACCACCGCGGACTCGATCCTCCGAGCCGCATCGGGGTAGCCCAGGTGGTCCAGGAGGAGGGCTGCGGACAGGATTGCCGCGGTGGGGTCCGCCTTCTGCTGGCCGGCAATGTCGGGTGCGGAACCGTGGACCGGTTCGAACATGGACGGCGCCGTGCGGTCCATGTTGATGTTGCCCGAGGCGGCCAGGCCGATTCCGCCGGTAACGGCCGCAGCAAGGTCGGTGATGATGTCGCCGAAGAGGTTGTCGGTGACGATGACGTCGAAGCGGGCGGGATCAGTGACCATGAAGATGGTCGCCGCATCGATGTGCAGGTAGTCGTGGGTGACCTCGGGGAATTCCTTGGCCACGGCCTCGACAGTGCGCTTCCAGAGGTGGCCGGCAAAGACCAGCACGTTGTGCTTGTGGACCAGCGTCAGCTTCTTGCGCGGGCGCTCGTTGGCACGCCGGAACGCGTCCCGGACCACGCGCTCGACGCCGTAGGCAGTGTTCAGGGAAACCTCGGTGGCCACCTCGTGGGGCGTGCCGCCGCGCAGGGTGCCGCCGTTGCCCACGTAGGGGCCCTCGGTCCCTTCACGGACAACAATGAAATCGATGTTGCCCGGTTCAGCCAGCGGGCTGCCCACGGTCCCGTAGAGCCGTGAGGGGCGCAGGTTGACATAGTGGTCAAGGCTGAAGCGCAGCTTGAGGAGCAGTTCGCGTTCGATCAGCCCGGACGGGATGCGGGTGTCCCCCGGCGCTGCACCGATGGCACCGAAGAGGATGGCGTCGCGCGACTTCAGGTCCTCGAGGACAGCCTCCGGAAGGGTCTCACCGGTCTCAAGCCAGTGCTGGGCACCGAGCTTGTAGTGGGTCTGGTCAAGGGTGACGCCCTCGGCGGCCACGACCTTTTCGAGAACCTTCAGGGCTTCGGCGATGACCTCCGGGCCAATGCCGTCGCCCGGGATGACAGCGAGATTGATGGTAGATGCGCTCATATTTTCAGGGTAGCCAAACCATCCACATTCTGGTCAAGCCGTCTCACTATTCGGTCGCCGGACGCGACGCTCCCTCAGCTCTCGCGGCCCAATTCCAGACGCTCCCTCAACTTTCGCCGCCCAAACACAAACGCTTCCTCACTTTCCGAAAGAAAGTGAGGAAGCGTTTGGAGAAAACCTGCAGGACGTGAGGAAGCGTCCTAGGCGTCCGCGGGTTCCTCGTACTTCGGGAACACCGGCGCGGGGGCGGGCAGGTCGGTGCCCGCGACGATCGGGGTCGAGATGGCCGAGAACTCCCGGGCCGCTCCTTCCGGCTGGCCGAGGCACCCGAGCAGCGAGGCGGAGGCGGTGGGCATGACCGGCTGGGCAAGGATCGAGACGATGCGCAGCACCTCGAGGGTCACGTACAGCACCGTCTGCATGCGTTCGACGTCGGTCTTCCGCAGCACCCAGGGTGCCTGCTCGGCGAAGTACGCGTTGGTGTCCCCCAGTACCGTCCAGATCGCCTCGAGGGCACGGCTGAACTCCTGCTTTTCGAAGGCCGCACGTGCCTGCTCCAGCAGCGCGTTGGCCTGGCCGAGGATGGCAGCGTCCGCGTCCGTGAACGCGCCCGGCACGGGTACCCGGCCCTCGCAGTTCTTGGCCACCATGGACAGTGAGCGCTGCGCCAGGTTTCCGAAGTTGTTCGCCAGGTCCGAGTTCATCCGGCCAACGATGGCCTCGTGGTTGTAGCTGCCGTCCGCGCCGAACGGGACCTCGCGGAGGAAGAAGAACCGGACCTGGTCCAGGCCGTACTGGGCCACGAAGTCCGCCGGGGCAACGACGTTGCCCAGGGACTTGGACATCTTGACGCCGTTGTTGTGCAGGAACCCGTGGATCATGACCCGCTTGGGCAGCTCAAGACCGGCGCTCATGAGGAAGGCCGGCCAGTAGATGGCATGGAAGCGCGAGATGTCCTTGCCGATGATGTGGACATCGGCCGGCCAGTACCGCTTGAACGACTCGGATTCCACGTCCGGGTAGCCTGCGCCGGTGAGGTAGTTGGTCAGGGCGTCCACCCACACGTACATGACGTGCTTTTCATCGCCGGGGACGGGCACCCCCCAGTCGAAGGTGGTGCGGCTGATGGACAGGTCCTCGAGGCCGCGCTTAACGAAGCTGATGACCTCGTTGAACCGGGACTGCGGCGCGCCGAACTCCGGCTGTGCCTCGTACAGAGCCAGCAGCTTGTCCTGGTAGGCGGACAGCCGGAAGAAGTAGCTTTCCTCGGCGGTCCAGGTCACCGGGGTGTCGGTCTCCTTGGTGTACCGGGCGCCGTCCTCCTTCACTACGGTGTCGTCTTCACCGTAGTAGGCCTCGTCCCGCACGGAGTACCAGCCCTCATACTTGGACAGGTAGATGTCCCCGTTGGCTTCCATCTTCTTCCAGATGGCCTGCGAGGCGGTGTAGTGGTCTGCGTCCGTGGTGCGGATGAACCGGTCGTAGCTGATGCCGAGGGCGGCGTGCGCGGCTTTGTAGATTTCCGCGTTCCGGTCCACCAGTTCCTTGGGCGAGACGCCTTCCTTCTCCGCCGTCTGCGCAATCTTCAGCCCGTGCTCGTCCGTGCCGGTCAGGAACTTCACGTCGTAGCCATCGAGCCGCTTGAACCGGGCCATTGCATCAGTGGCGATGTACTCGTAGGCGTGGCCGATGTGCGGCACGCCGTTCGGGTAGGTGATGGCCGTAGTGATGTAGAAGGGGCTCTTGTCTGAGGAAGTCACGGGCGGAACGTTACCTTTAGTGCGGAGGGATGAATCTTAGATCAGTTCGGTCAGCGTATCGCTCAGCCGGACCAGTTCGTGATCATGTGACGCCACGAGGACTGCAATGCCGTCAGACGTTGTGTCCTTGAGGATGCTGATGATGCGGTTGGCGGAGGCCCGGTCCAGGCTCGCCGTGGGCTCGTCCACCACCAGGACGCGGGTGCCCAGGATCAGGGCGCGGGCGATAGCGACGCGCTGGCGCTCACCGCCGGAGAGCTGCTCGGGACGGTGCCGCATGCGGCGGCCGAGGCCCACGAGGTCCAGCAGGTCTTTGGCCATCTCACGCCGCTGCTCCACCTCGCCGTCCGGAACCGCCGGAAGGAGAACGTTTTCAAGCGCGCTCATGCCGTCGATCAGGGCACCGCCCTGGTCAACATAGCCGATCAGGGCACGACGGCGGTCGGCGATCTCGTCGTCGCTCATGGATTCGAGCGAATCGCCCTCCCACAGCACCCGGCCCGACGTCGGCAGGGTCAGGCCCGCTCCGACGGTCAGGATGCTGGTCTTGCCCGAGCCGCTTCGGCCCGCCACGCAGTGCATCTCCCCCGCGTTCAGGGTGAGGTCAAAACCCTCCACGACGCTGACGGCGTCGGAACCGTTCTTGCCTCCGCCGTAGCGGATGGTGATGTTGCTCAGCTCCAGCGGGGTGGCGTGGTCGGCTTCCTTGACGATGGTGTTGGCCCGGGTCTGAACCGGGGTTACAGCCTCATTGTTCCCGCGCACGCGGCGAAGGTTCAGGTCGTTAGTCATTTGACCACTTTCGTTGCAATCGGAATCCAGCAGAGAACAGCCACGAACCCGGCCACGGCTGCCCACAGCGCGGCGTAGGGGGCAAGAACAAGGCCGATGCCCAGGGCGCCGAGGATACCCAGCGGGAGGGCAACCGCGCCCACCAGGGCGTTTTCGAAGAAGCGGACCTGGCCCAGCATGTCGGGGTTCCAGCCCATCGCCTGCAGCGTGCCGAGGTACCGTCGCTTGGCCTTCAGCTCGAAGCGCCCGGTCACCAGTGTGAGCAGGAGTCCCACCGCCACGCCGGACAGCCCAAGGATGATGCTCGGCAGGGCCACGCTGGCGGCGGCCAGGCCGCTGAGCGCACTGGCGCCGGCGGCACGCGGAATGTCGATCAGCAGGGCGATCAGGCCGCCGACTGCCGAGCCGAACACGCCAACGGCAACGGCCAGCGAGATGGCGTTGAAGCGGTGCGTGCCCAGCTGCCGGTTCGCGAAGGTCAGCGGCGAGTCGACGGCAATGAGCTTTTCATCGTGCTGCGGTTCCTGGTTCACTTCCTCGCGGTGGCGCAGCTGCTGGGCGGCGAAGAAGGCCGCGCCGAGGTACAGGGCCAGCACGGACGCCGAGACGATGGCGGTGGCGATATTCCAGCTCAGGAGGCTAAGCACTATTCCGGCCACGGCCAGCAGCCCGGCGCCGACGGCAAACTCCTCCAGCACCCAGGACCGGATGCGGCGCTGGGTCCAGCCCATGGCGCGCAGCGTGCCGGCCTCACTGCGGCGCAGCCGCACGTAGCTGACAGTAGAGGCACCGGTCAGCAGCGCGGCACCGCAGAGCGTGAGGAACAGCAGCGTCAGGTTCGTCGCCGTGAGCGAGCCGGCAACGGCGTCGGCCGCGTTCTGCCTGACCCACGACTGCTGGACAGTCCCAAGGGCGGACTCCTTGCCGGCGTCGTCCTTGGAGTAGCCGGGAACGAAGATGTTGGCATCCTCGCGGGCAGAACCGGCCACCACCGTGGCTTCAAGACCCATGTCCCGGATCTCGGTGGCAAGCTTGTCCACCTCAGGCTGGACCTGCTTCCAGCTGCCGGCGGCGCTGGCCCGCACGCGGACGGCGTCGATAACGGAGGCATTCTTCTCATAGCCGCGGGCAGCAGCCAGGCCGTAGTAGTCGGTGATGGCGCCGGCCGACTGGCTGACGAGTCCGGTGGCGCTCAGGGAGGGCTTGAGCGCGGTGTCCGCAACGTCCTTGCCCTGCGCATCCTTGCTCAGCGTCATGGGCGTGGGATCGTAGCCGCCGAGCGGAAGCCGGTTGACGTCCCCGGCCGCGTCCTGGACGGCGGCGGGATCGAAGGTGCCATAGACCATGGCGAGCGGGGTAGCCAGCTTCTTGCCCGTTTCCAGGTTCTCCCGGTAGGAGCGCTCGTCAACGGGATTGCGCTGGGTCTGGTCTACGGCCTCGCCGTTGGCGCTCTTCTCCGGCAGGCGGTTCACGGTGACCCACTCGCCGGGGGTGGCGGTCTTGTCCTCGGCACCGTTGCCTGCGGTGGAACCGTCCGTGTACTTGGGGGCGGACGCGAAGTTTGTGCTCCAGGTGGCGGGGCTGTAGAGGCCGCGGCTGAAGTTCGCCGAGTTGCCGAGCAGCTCGGAGTAATCCGTGGACCCGGGCCAGGACAGCGCGAAGGGCGACTTGGAGACGAAGGGCAGGTAGTCCTTGTCCAGGGAGCGCTCAGCGGTGCCGACTTCCTTGACCACGTTTCCGGAGTCGTCGATCTCCTCGATTTTCACGGAGTACTTCAGGTCAACCGAAGTGCCGGAGCGGACGATCAGCGGGATGGCCTGGGAATCCTCGGTGAGCTGGCCGTTGCGCTTGGCCTGCTGGTACTGGGTCATGATGGGAGCCCAGTACTTGAGCTTCACGCCAAGGAAGTCAGGGCCCTCCTCGAGTTCCTTCATGCCAATGCCCGTGGTGAAGAGGCTCTCCAGGTGCTGGCCAACCGCCTCGGCGCTGCGGGCGTCGGCCGGTGGTGCCTTCTCCAGCGGTGCCAGGAAGTCACCGGAGGTGCCCAGCAGGGCACGCTCGGAAACGGGGTCGACGGCGACCACGGACTCCGTGACCTCCGGAGCCATGGGCAGGGCAACAGTGAGGTTGAACAGGTTGTGTTCGGACCCGCCGGCCGGAGCCGGGAACTTGATCCCGGTCTCGCCATCGGGACCGGCAATCTGGATGCTGTTGCCTCCATCGACCTGCTGCTCTACGAGCTTGCCCTTGCCGAGGCTGCCCTCGGCAGTGGACTTGAAAAGGGTGTGCTGCGCGGACCCGTCGGAGCTCGTGGCGCTGGCCGTCAGGCGGTACTTCTTGGGGGTGTCGCTGAGTACGGACTGCGCTTCCGGCCATTTGCTGGGATCGGTGCCGCCGGGCTGCCCGGCGGTCGCGGTGCCAACGAGTCCGGCGTTAAAGCCCAGGTAGTCCATGGCCTCCAGGCGCGGCGTCTCGAGGTTCTGCGTCACGCGCGAGACCAGGCTGATGGGCGCAGCAACAGAGGTGCCGGACAGATCCCGGATCTTCTGCAGCTGGTCAAAGCTGACGCCGCCCTGACCCGTGGCAATCTCGGGCTGCATAAGCGAACCGTCGGAGCCCGCCTTGGCCTGCACCAGGATGTCGTAGAGCCCGCGCGAGTTCTGGTCCACGGTCCGGTTCAGCGCTGCCTGCGACTGGGTCTGGACGAGGACGGACAGGCACATGGCGAAGATCAGAATTGCAGCGGTTAGCAGCAGCACTTTGCTTCTGATGAACCTCTGGACGGCGTTCATTGGGCTCCCTGAAACCTGGATTGCGTGCGCACGCCACGATGACCGCAGAATGTGGGGGTGTCCCTTGCGGGCGTGCAAAAAGTATTGGCCGGCCTGCCGGCTGGATCCTTAAATTCGAACCTAGCTATTGTACGCAGACCGGCCAATCATACTTGGCCGGGGCGAACTCCAGGGGACAAGGAGTTCACCCCGCGTTGGGGACCTGGCCGGTGCCGGCCGGTGTTCGTCGGACTAGTCCTCGAGGTCCACTTCGCGCACCATCTCGGCACCGATGCCGGCCTTGATGGCGTCCAGCACCTGCTGCGGGACGGAGCTGTCGATGGTGAGCAGCGCCAGGACCTGGCCGCCCTCCGCGCTCCGTGCCACCTGCATGCCGCCGATGTTGATGTTGTTCATGCCCAGGATGTGGCCGATGGTGCCGATGACGCCAGGACGGTCCGCGTAGGAGACCACCACGAGGTGCTCGCTGATGGGGATCTCGACGTCGTAGCCGTTCACGCCGACGAGCTTCTGCACCTGCTTGGGACCGGTCAGGGTGCCGGCCACGGAGATCTGCGCGCCGTCGCTCAGGGCGCCGCGCAGCGTCAGCACGTTGCGGTAGTCCTCGGCCTCGGGGGTGGTGATAAGGCGGACGTTGATGCCGCGCTGCTCTGCGATCACGGGGGCGTTGACGTAGGACACCTGCTCGGTGACGACGTCGGCGAAGATCCCCTTGAGGGCGGCAAGCTCCAGGACCTTGACGTCAAGCGCGGCGATTTCGCCGGCCACCTCGACGTCGATCTGGGTCACGGAGGCGTGGGTCAGCGCCGTGAAGATGCGGCCCAGCTTCTCGATCAGCGGGATGCCGGGGCGGACGTCGGGGGCGATCAGGCCGCCGGCAACGTTCACGGCGTCCGGAACCAGTTCCCCCGCGAGGGCGAGGCGGACCGACTTCGCGACGGAAACGCCGGCCTTTTCCTGTGCCTCGTCCGTTGACGCGCCCAGGTGCGGGGTGACCACAACATTGTCCAGCTTGAAGAACGGCAGGTCGGTGCTGGGCTCCTGGACGAAGACGTCCACGGCGGCGCCGGCAATCTGGCGGTCCTGCAGCGCGGTGTAGAGGGCTTCCTCGTCCACGAGGCCGCCGCGGGCCACGTTCACCACGTAGGCCGTGCTCTTCATCTTCTTGAAGGCGTCAGCTCCGAGCATGCCGACCGTTTCCGGCGTCTTGGGCATGTGGATGGTGATGAAGTCAGACTGCGCGAGCAGCTCGTCCAGGGTGACGAGCTTCACGCCGAGCTGGGCGGCGCGGGCAGAGGTGATGTAGGGGTCGAACGCGAGGATCTCGGTGTCGAAGCCCTGGAGGCGGGCGGCGACCAGGGCGCCGATGCGGCCCAGGCCGATGATGCCGATCTTCTTTTCGAACAGTTCGATGCCGGTGTACTTGGAGCGCTTCCACTCGCCGTCCTTCAGGGCGGCGCTGGCCTGCGGGATGTGGCGGGCCAGGCTCAGGATGTGGCCAACGGTCAGTTCCGCGGCGGAAACGATGTTCGACGTCGGGGCGTTGACCACCATGACACCGGCCTGGGTGGCAGCCTTGATGTCGACGTTGTCCAGCCCGACGCCGGCACGCGCGATGACCTTCAGGTTCTTCGCGGCGGCAATGGCCTCGGCGTCCACCTTCGTGGCGGAGCGGACCAGGATGGCGTCAACGTCCTCGATGGCAGAGAGCAGCTGGGAACGATCGGCGCCGTCGGTCTGGCGGATTTCAAAGTCCGGGCCAAGGGCCTCGATGGTGGCGGGCGAAAGTTCTTCGGCGAGCAGTACTACGGGTTTTGACACAGCTGATCCTCTGCGTTGAAGTCCTGGGGGTACCTAAAGTCTAGGCGTACGGCAAGGCCGGGCTCACATTGTTAAGTGTGAACCCGGCCTCACTGTCGTGCTGTGAAGGGCTCAGCCTTAGCGGGCTGCAGAGCCTTCCACGTAGTCCTCGTCCTGCTGCTGCCAGGAGAACAGGGAGCGCAGTTCGCGGCCTACGCCCTCGATCGGGTGCTGTTCGGCCTTGGCACGCAGCTCCTTGAATTCCGCGCCGCCATTGTCCTGGTCGTCAATGAAGCGCTTGGCGAAGGCGCCGTTCTGGATGTCGGCGAGGACAGCCTTCATGTTTTCCTTCACCTCGGGGGTGATGACGCGCGGGCCGGAAACGTAGTCGCCGTACTCAGCGGTGTCGGAAACGCTCCAGCGCTGCTTGGCGATGCCGCCTTCCCACATGAGGTCAACGATGAGCTTGAGCTCGTGCAGGACCTCGAAGTAGGCGATCTGCGGCTGGTAGCCGGCCTCGGTCAGGGTTTCGAAGCCGTACTGGACCAGCTGGGACACACCGCCACACAGGACGGACTGCTCGCCGAAGAGGTCCGTTTCGGTCTCTTCGGTGAAGGTGGTCTTGATGACGCCTGCGCGGGTGCCGCCGATGGCCTTGGCGTAGGACTTGGCCAGCTCCCAGGCGGAGCCGGTGGCGTCCTGCTCGACGGCGATGATGTCCGGGATGCCGCGGCCGGCTTCGAACTCGCGGCGCACGGTGTGGCCGGGAGCCTTCGGGGCGACCAGGATGACGTCAACGCCTTCCGGGGCCTCGATGTAGCCGAAACGGATGTTGAAGCCGTGGGCAAAGGCCAGAGCCTTGCCGGGGGTCAGCTTGTCCTTGATGGAGTCGGTGTAGATCGAGCGCTGGTGCTGGTCCGGCGCCAGGATCATGATGACGTCGGCCCATTCGGCGGCGTCGGCAACGCTCTTGACCGTGAAGCCTGCGTCCTCGGCCTTGGCGATGGACTTGGAGCCTTCCTTGAGCGCGATGACAACCTCGACGCCGGAATCGCGCAGGTTCTGCGCGTGGGCGTGGCCCTGGGAGCCGTAGCCGACAATGGCTACCTTCCGGCCCTGGATGATCGACAGGTCTGCGTCGTCGTCGTAAAACATTTCAGTCACTTGCGTAACTCCTCTTGAGTGGATTCTTTGGTAAATAGTCAGTGGTGTTGCGGTACTGCACGGGCGTTGCGACGCTAAGCGCTGCGCAAAGCCCTGTCACTCATGGAGCGGGATCCCCGTCCAACGGCCAGGGTGCCGGACTGCACAATTTCGCGGATACCGAAGGGCTCCAGCACTGAAAGCAGTGCCGTGAGCTTTTCGGGATGGCCAGTTGCTTCAATGACCACCGAGTCTGTGGAGACGTCGACCACTGAGGCACGGAACAGGTCTGCAGCCTGGGTCACCTGCAGACGAGTTGCGGCATCCGCACGTACCTTGACCAGGATGTGGTCGCGCTGTACGGAAGATTCGGAAGTCAGTTCAACAATCTTGATCACGTTGATCAGCTTGTTCAACTGCTTGGTGACCTGTTCGATCAGGTCACCGTCGGCGTCGACGACGACGGTCATCCGGGAGATACCCGGAACCTCGGTCGGGCCTACGGCCAGGGAATTGATGTTGAAGGCGCGGCGGGCGAAAAGGCTGGCCACGCGGGTCAGCACACCGGGCTTGTCTTCGACCAGAACGGACAGTGTGTGGCGGCTCATGATCAGTCCTCCTCTTCCCATTCCGGGGTCATGTTGCGGGCAACCTGGATCTGGTCGTTGCTGACCCCGGCGGGCACCATCGGCCACACCATGGAGTCGGGGCTGACCACGAAGTCGATGACCACGGGGCGGTCATTGATTTCCAGTGCCTTCTGGATTGTTGCGTCGATGTCCTCGTCCCGCTCGCACCGGAAGGACGCGCAGCCGTAGGCCTCGCCGAGTTTGACGAAGTCAGGGATCCGGATGGTCTCGTGGCCGGTGTTCAGGTCTGTGTTGGAGTAGCGGCCCTCGTAGAAGAGGGTCTGCCACTGCCGCACCATGCCCAGCGAGGAGTTGTTGATGACAGCAACCTTGATGGGGATGTTGTTGATGGCGCAGGTGGCCAGTTCCTGGTTGGTCATCTGGAAGCAGCCGTCGCCGTCGATGGCCCAGACCACACGGTCCGGTTCGCCCACCTTGGCGCCCATGGCGGCCGGAACGGCGTAGCCCATGGTGCCGGCACCGCCGGAGTTCAGCCAGGCATGCGGACGCTCGTATTTGATGAACTGCGCAGCCCACATCTGGTGCTGTCCCACACCGGCAACGTAGATGGCCTCGGGGCCGGTCAGGGCGCCGATGCGCTCGATGACCCGCTGCGGTGCAGTCAGGCCGTCCTCGGGTTCGGTCCAGCCCAGCGGGTAGGTGTCCTTCAGGTTGTTCAGGAAGGCCCACCAGTTGGCCAGGTCCGGTGTTCCGGTGGTGCCGAACTGGGTCCGGACGGCTTCCGTCAGTTCCGGAATGATTTCCTTCACCGAGCCCACGATGGGAACGTCGGCCGTGCGGTTTTTGGAGATTTCCGCGGGGTCGATGTCGGCGTGGATGACCTTGGCGTTGGGCGCGAAGGTCTTCAGGACGCCGGTGACGCGGTCGTCAAAGCGCGCACCCAGGGTCACCAGGAGGTCCGCCTGCTGCAGTGCGGTCACGGCGGAAACCGTGCCGTGCATGCCGGGCATTCCCACATGCTGCGGGTGTGAATCCGGGAAGACACCACGGGCCATAAGCGTGGTGACCACTGGTGCACCGGTCAGTTCGGCCAGCTCGCGGAGCTCAGCCGCGGCGTGGGCCTTGACCACACCGCCGCCCACGTACAGCACCGGCTTGCTGGCGGCGGCGATCAGCTTTGCCGCCTCGCGGACCTGCTTGTTGTGGCCACGAACCACCGGACGGTAGCCCGGCAGGTCGATCTTGGGCGGCCAGGAGAACGTCATCTGCCCCTGCTGGGCGTCCTTGGCGATGTCAACCAGGACCGGGCCCGGACGTCCGGTCGAGGCGAGATGGAAGGCCTCGGCCATGACGTGGGGAATGTCGTTGGGATCCGTCACCAGGAACGAGTGCTTGGTGATGGGCATGGTGATGCCCACGATGTCGGCTTCTTGGAAGGCATCGGTGCCGATCACCCCGCTGGAGACCTGGCCGGTGATGGCCACGAGCGGAACGGAATCCATGTGCGCATCCATGATGGCGGTGACGAGGTTGGTGGCACCCGGGCCCGAGGTGGCGATGCAGACGCCCACCCGCCCGGTGACCATGGCGTAGCCTTGCGCGGCGTGGCCAGCTCCCTGTTCGTGACGGACCAGAACGTGGTTCATTTTGGAGGCCATCAAGGGGTCGTAGGTGGGCAGGATCGCGCCACCGGGCAAACCGAAAATGTCGTCGACGCCGAGTTCTTCGAGCGAACGGACAATTGCTTCTGAGCCGGTCATCACCGTCGGGGGTACGACGTTGTTCGGCCCAAGGACAGGAGAGGCGGCTGCAGCAATGTCGACCCCGGCCTCAGCCGGCTTGTCGACGCGATCCGGAGCCTTGGCGGCTCCAGCGGACTTTGAAGCCATCAGCGAGGGGCTGATGGGCGATCCTTTGCTCATCGAACTCTTCCTTAGTGGATCTTGAATTGGTGTGGTGCTCGGGAAAACTGAACGTTCCGTCCCGCCCGGAAAATAAAAAAACCCCTCAGCCTGGTGGCTTTTCGAGGGGTTGCGCGTGACAGTTCGTTACCAGTCGGGCTATGGAGCCACGCGCTTGGTAAGTACGACGACGGTGCCGACGGTAACGAAGATCATGCGTTCAGTTTTCCCTCTGGTGGGTAGCGTGTCAACGAAGCGGCACGCCATCTCACCATGTGGACATCCTTGTCCACTAGTTGATCCTCAACAACGCTAGGACCAAACTGTACCCCGCCCGCTAAGGGCGGCAAGCGGGAGGCTCCGGCCCCGAGCGCCGTGCGCTCGGGGCCTCCCTTATTAAGCCTGGTTGCCCAAGCTTAATAGGGTTATCCGCAGTATGCGCCGGTGGAGGCGCTGTGCACCAGCTTGGCGTACTTGGCCAGCACACCCTTGGTGTACCTGGCCGGCAGCGGTGCCCAGCCTTCCTTGCGCGATTCGAGATCCGCCTCGTCCACCAGCAGGTCGAAGCTGCGGGCGGCAATGTCGACGCGGATCCGGTCGCCGTCCTTGACGAAGGCGATGGGGCCGCCGTCGACCGCTTCCGGCGCAACGTGGCCGATGCAGAGTCCGGTGGTGCCGCCGGAGAAGCGCCCGTCGGTGAGGAGCAGGACGTCCTTGCCCAGGCCCGCACCCTTGATGGCGCCCGTGATGGCGAGCATCTCGCGCATGCCCGGTCCGCCCTTGGGACCTTCGTAGCGGATGACTACGACGTCGCCGGCCTTGATCTGTCCCTTATCCAGCGCATCCAGGGCACCCTGCTCGCGCTCGAACACGCGGGCGGTTCCTTCGAAGACATCGGCGTCGAAGCCTGCGCTCTTCACTACGGCACCCTCGGGTGCCATGGAACCGTGCAGGATGGTGATGCCGCCGGTCTTGTGGATCGGGTTGTCCAGAGCGCGCAGAATCTTGCCGTCGACGTCCGGAGGGTTGATGGCGTCGAGGTTCTCGGCCACGGTCTTGCCGGTCACGGTGAGGCAGTCACCGTGGAGGAGGCCGGCGTCGAGCAGTGCCTTCATGATGACCGGAACGCCGCCGATCTTGTCGACGTCGGTCATGACGTAACGGCCGAACGGCTTCAGGTCGCCCAGGTGCGGGATCTTGTCGCCAATGCGGTTGAAGTCGTCCAGGGTCAGTTCGACCTCTGCCTCGCGGGCGATCGCCAGCAGGTGCAGGACGGCGTTGGTGGATCCGCCGAAGGCCATGGTGACGGCGATGGCATTTTCGAAGGCCTTCTTGGTCATGATGTCGCGGGCAGTGATGCCCAGGCGCAGCAGGTTGACCACCGCTTCGCCGGACTTGCGGGCGAATTCGTCACGACGGCGGTCTGCCGAGGGCGGAGCCGCGGAGCCTGGCAGGGACATGCCCAAGGCCTCGCCGATACAGGCCATCGTGTTCGCGGTGTACATGCCGCCACAGGCGCCTTCGCCGGGGCAGATGGCCTTTTCGATGCGGGTGAGGTCTTCCATGCTCATCTTGCCGGCGGCGCAGGCGCCCACGGCTTCGAAAGCGTCGATGAGGGTGACTTCCTTTTCGGAGCCGTCCTCAAGCTTGACCCAGCCCGGCATGATGGAGCCGGCGTAGAGGAATACGCTGGCGAGGTCCAGGCGCGCAGCGGCCATGAGCATGCCCGGGAGCGACTTGTCGCAGCCGGCCAGCAGCACGGAGCCGTCGATGCGCTCTGCCTGCATGACGGTTTCCACCGAGTCGGCGATGACTTCGCGGGAGACCAGGGAGAAGTGCATGCCCTCGTGGCCCATGGAGATACCGTCGGACACGGAGATGGTGCCGAACTGCATCGGGAAGCCGCCACCGGCGTGCACGCCTTCCTTGGCACCCTGGGCCAGCCGGTTCAGGGACAGGTTGCAGGGAGTGATTTCGTTCCAGGAGCTCGCTACGCCGATCTGGGGCTTGGCGAAGTCGTCGTCGCCCATGCCCACGGCCCGGAACATTCCGCGTGCCGGAGCTGCGTGAATGCCGTCGGTGACAACCCGGCTCCGGGGCTTGATGTCAGGCTTGTTATCGGTTGCGATCTGGGTGTCCTCACTCATGGGTCAAAGTCTATGACTCCTGAAAGGCCGCCAACGACCGGAAGTGGCCGGTTCGGCACAATTTCCAGAAAATTTCGATCAAATAGTGGACTCGCGTCTCACATTCTGGGACCGAGGGCCGGTGTGCCCTCTCCCCCACTGGCGTCGACAAGCCTAGACAGCCCTATTGACAGCGACGTACCGTCAAGCAACGGCAACCTCGTGTGACGGATGAAAGGCTTTGCTATGGAGTGGATTATCTGGGTCATTGTCATTGTTTTGATCATTGCCATTGTCTGGTGGCTGCTAAACCGGAACTCGCGGGGAACGGCAGCCGACGCGACCCGGACCGAACAGGTAACGCCCCGGGCCGGAGCCTCTCCCGCAGCGTCAACCGGAACGGAGGAGACGCCGTCGGCCGTTTCTGCCGCAGCGGCGGCGGGACCTCCGTCCGCCACCACCCGGACCGTACCGGAAACAGGCCGCCTGGCCGAGCCGGACGCCGGGCCGGCGGTCGCGGAAGCCGCGCCGCTGGTAGGCCGGCCCGCCCCTGCGTCCACGCGCCCGGACCCCGAAGATGTGGAACCGGACGTCGAATCCTGGGAAGCCGCCACCGCCCGCCCCTCCTCGGCGCGGTCCGCCGGAGGAGATGTTGACGACTGGGACGACGACGGGGACAAAGCCGAATGGGATGCCCAGTGGTCGGATGCCGGCAGCGCCGCAGCAGACAGTTCTACCCGGCCCGCAGCGCAAGAGCCTGCCGGCCCGACGCATCATGCGGAGTACACGGACGCGCATGCTCCCACCCTGCCGGGCGCGGAATCCGCGGCGGCCGAATCGATGGACGCTGAGGCCGAGACCCGGCAGCGGATCCAGTCCTCCGCCGCCACGGAAGCCGGAGCCAGCCACGACGCCCAGCCTCATCACCGCGAACCCCAGCCGCATCATCTGGAACAGGGCTTCGGCGCCGAACGGGGTTTCGGCGAACAGCCCATCCACCGTGAACGGGTGGCCGATGTGAGTGCAGCAGTCGCAGGGGAACAGCCATATGGCGAGGGTTCGGCCCTGCCGGCCGCAGACGGCAGCGCCCCGGACGGATACGCCGTTAAGGGCGACGTCAGCGCCATGACCTATTACGACGACGACAGTGCCGGCTATGAGGACGCCCGGGCGGAAGTCTGGTTCCTTTCCCCGGCACACGCCGAGGCTGCCGGGTTCCGGGCGCCTCGGCGGTCCCGGCGCTAACGCCCACGCGGCGGGGGCAGATTGCGGACGGAGTAAGCGCATGACACGCAACCACCCCGGAAAGCCCGCAACGGCTGCCGCCGCCCTGCCCCTGGCCGTGACCGCCCGGGCGTTTTCCGCCCTAGCGTTGTCCCTGTCCCTAGCGTTGTTCCTGTCCGGCTGCACCGGCGACGGCGGTCAACCGGCCCCGGGCAGCACCGGCTCCACGGCCAGCGGGGCAACTGCGACACCCACCCCGGGCACCGGCTCACCGGGGCCGACCGCCTCGGGTACGAGTGCGCCGCTTGCTTCCAGCGTTGCCCCCACACCGCTGCGGGCGCCGGAAGTGCGGAGCAGGATCGAGGGACTGCAGATTCCCTGGTCGACGGTGTTCCTGCCGGACGGGACGGCCGTCATCTCCGAACGCGATTCCACCCTGCTCAAATCGGTACGGGACGGCAGGGTGGGCACCATCGGGGCCGTCCCAGGCGTCGTTCCCGGCGGCGAGGGCGGGTTGCTGGGCCTGGCACTGTCGCCCGGCTTTGCCTCGGACCGCTATCTCTACGCTTACTTCACCGCGGCCGGTGACAACCGGATTGCCCGCATGCGCCTGGAAGGCAGCGGGTCAGCCAGCGGTGGCGGCCTCCGCTTGGGTGAGCTGGAGGTGATCTTCTCCGGCATGTCCAAGGCCTCCACCCACAACGGCGGCAGGATCCGCTTCGGCCCGGACGGGTTCCTCTACGTCGGCACGGGAGACTCGCAGCGCCGGGAGCAGCCGCAGGACCGGAACGCCCTGGGCGGCAAGATCCTGCGGCTCACCAAGGACGGCGCCCCCGCGCCCGGCAATCCCTTCCCGAACAATCCCGTCTACAGCCTTGGCCACAGAAACGTGCAGGGCCTGGCATGGGACAGCCAGGGCCGGCTCTGGGCCAGCGAATTCGGACCCGACGTTAATGACGAACTCAACCTGATCCAGCCCGGCGGAAACTACGGGTGGCCCGAAGTCACGGGAGCACCCCACCGCGATGGCGTCATCGACGCCAAGGTTGTCTGGCCGTCGACAGCAGACTCCTCGCCCAGCGGACTCGAAATCGTTGGCAGCACGGCCTACCTTGGCGCGCTGAGGGGCCAGCGCATCTGGGCAGTCCCGCTCGACGGCGAAAATGCCGGCGCTCCTGTGGGCTACTTCACACAGCAGTTTGGGCGGATCCGGAACGTTTCGCTGGCCCCGAACGGGGATTTATGGGCCCTCAGCAACAACCAAAACCCTGATTTCGCGCTGATTTTGGCGCTTCCACGCTAGTGGCGGCACCTCCCGCGCACCTCGATTTCACACTGGCCAAAACTTCGTGTAGAGTTTCATGTCGTTGCGGAGGTCAACGAGGGAAACAAAAGCCCACGGATGAACGAAACAACAGATGCACCTCTAGCTCAATTGGCAGAGCAATTGACTCTTAATCAATGGGTTCCGGGTTCAAGTCCCGGGGGGTGCACCACGGAAGCCCCGCCTTCAGGCCACAAACCTGAAGGCGGGGTTTTGTCGTTCCCGGACTATTGCTTGCGCCGAAGCAACCGTTGCTTGCTTTGAAGCAACCGTTGTCGCGACGAAGAAGCCGTTGCCCGGGCCGGAGCCCCCTCGCGGGAGGATTTCCGCTCAGGCTCCCCCGGCGTCCGGGGCACCGCCGGAGGAACCCCTGACCTGCAGCTCGCTGCTGACCAGGTGCTTGCGGCCCGGTAAATCAGGATTTCCCAGCCGCTCCAGGATGTACCTGCCCGCCTGGACCCCAACCGCAAGGTTGCCGTTGTCCACCGAGGTCAGCGAGATGTGGCGGATGCGTGCCAGATAGGTGTTGTCGTAGCCCACTAGGGAAATGTCGCCGGGAACCGTCACACCCGCGTCAGCGGCCGCGGACAGCACGCCGATGCAGGCAATGTCGTTGAAGGCGAAAATCGCTGTTGGCGGGGCGCTGGCGGCCAGCAGGGTCCGGGCGGCACTGTAGCCGCTTTCTTCACTCATGCCGCCCGCCACTGTGTGCGGTTCCAAACCGGCCGCCCGCATCGCCTGCTCGTAGCCCGCCCGCCGCAGGCGCCCGATCTCATCCGGCCCCTGGAGATGTGCGATGCGCCGGTGGCCGAGCGCAATGAGATGCTCGGTGGCCTTCCGCGCGCCGGCGGCGTCGTCGTTGACCACCACGTCCACACCCGGCAACTCGGGGTCCAGGGTTCCTGCCAGCACCACGGGAACGACGGCGGAGGCGGTTCTGATAGCGGCGGACTCAGTGGTGGTTCCCACCACCACCAGGCCGTCAATCCGCTGCTCCAGCAGCGCCTCGACGGACGGGCGGCCGATCCTGTGGTCCGTGTAGGAATCGGCAAGGACGGGGGAAACACCGGCGGCGTGCAGGGACGCGGAGAGGCCTTCGAGGAGCTCAATGAACCAGGGGTTACGGAGATCGTTGAGGAGCACACCAACGGTACCTGTGCGAGGCATCGAGAGCCCGCGGGCAAGCTTGTTGGGCCGGTATTCCAGCTCGTCCATCGCCGCAAGCACCGCCCGCCGTCGGGCTTCACTGACGTTCCCGGAGCCCTGTAGGACCAGCGAAACGAGCGACTTGGACACCCCTGCCCGGTCTGCCACATCGCGGATCGTGGGTTTGGCCGCGGGCAGGCCCCTATGGGTAGACGATGGGCTCACGGTGTTCCTCCAAGTCATGGCAGCCCGGCGCTGCCAGTCCGGTTCTACCAGCCTAAGGGGTTGACGAACAGGCCCCTCACCCTAGATTATGGACCGATCCAAGAAAATTCCAAAGAATCAAAGAGGGTGCTCATGAGTGAACCGCACGCACGGCGGCTGGTGGCCGGAATGGTTGGCGGCGGCGCAGGCGCAGACATCGGCAAGACCCATCGTCGTGCGATGCGCCTTGACGGCGAATTCGACCTTCAGGCCGGCGTCTTTGGCCGCGATCACGGCCGCTCAGCTACCCTGGCCTCTCGGCTTGGCATCCCGGAGGACAGGCACTACGCCAGCTACCGCGAGATGGCGGAAAAGGAAGCCGGCCGGGAAGACTGCGTCGATGTGGTGGTTGTTGCCACGCCGAACGACAGTCACTTCGAGATCGCCCGCACTTTTCTCGAGGCCGGCATTTCCGTGGTGTGTGAGAAGCCGCTGACCCGTGATTCGGCGAGCGCCGCGGAACTGGTACGGGTTGCAGCCAACAATGGCGCCGTCCTGGCGGTTCCGCACTGCTACTCCGCTTACGCCATGGTGCGCCACGCGGCCCGGATGGTGCGGGACGGGCAGCTGGGAACCATCACGTTCGCGGACGTGGAGCATGCCTCGGGCTGGGCGGCGTCTCCCCTGGAACAGGGCGGGCACAAGCAGGCCATCTGGCGGACGGACCCGGATATCGCCGGCTTCCCCAGCGTCGTTGGCGACCTCGGCACGCACGGCTTCCACCTTCTTCGCTACATCACCGGGCTCGAGGCCGAGAGGGTGTCCGGACGGCTGAAAACCCTGGTCCCGGGCAGGCGGGTCTTTGACCACGCGACGGTCGAACTGCAGCTCACCGGCGAGGTTCCGGGCCGGCTGTGGGCCAGCATGGCAGCCGCCGGCCACAACCACGGGCTGCGCATCCGGGTTTTCGGCACTCAGGGAAACCTCGAATGGCAGCATGAGGACCCCCATCATTTGACCCTCCAGGACCTCGACGGGACCACCACGGTGCTGACGGAAGGTCTCAGCACGCTGTCAGAGGACGCCTCCCGCCTCACCAGGATAGGGCTGGGCCATCCTGAAGGATTCCTCGAAGCCTTCGCCAACTTCTACCGCGATCTGGCCGCGGAACTGCGCGCCCGGCGGGACGGCACCCTGCCGGAGACCCGCGAGCTGTCCTTTCCCACGGGGCACGACGGCCTCGTTGGCGTCAGATTCGTCGAGGCGGTCGCCGCATCAGATGCCCAGGATGCCGCCTGGGTCACGCCGGCAGGGGCCGCGGAGAAGGTGGGAGTCTAACCATGCAACGCTTCGCACTCCTCGGGGCAGGCTTCATTGGCTCCGTCCACGCCGCGAACCTCGCAGCCCACCCGGACGTAGACTTCCGGCTGGTCTTCGATGTTGACCAGGACCGCGCAAAAACCCTTGCTGTCAACCACGGCGCCCGCGCTGCCGCAGACTTGGCGGAGGTGTTCAATTCCGCTGTCATCGACGCGGTATTCATCGCTTCCTCCACCGACACCCACGCTGGGCACCTGCGCCGCGCCGCCAAGGCCGGTTTGGCAGTGCTGTGCGAAAAACCGATCGATCTGGACCTCGGGCAGGCCCGGGAAACTGCTGCCTTCGCCGCCCGGCACGCCGTGCCGGTCATGGTGGACTTCAACCGCCGCTTTGACCGTGACTACGCCGAGCTCAAACGGATTGTCGATGCCGGGGAAATCGGAGAGGTGGAACTTATCCAGCTCACCAGCCGCGGACCGGCCATGCCGCCGCTCTCTTACATCGCCACGTCGGGCGGCCAGATGCGCGACCAGACCGTCCACTTCTTCGATCTGGTCCGCTGGCTGACAGGAGCGGACCCCGTGGAGGTGTTCGCCACCGGATCAGCCCTCGCCGAACCCCGGCTGGCCGAGTACGGCGATGTGGACACGTCAGTGGTATCCCTGCGGCTTCCCGGCGGCGCCCTGGTCCAGATCGACTGCGCGCGCCGCACCGGTTACGGCTATGACGAGCGGATCGAAATCATGGGATCAGAGGGCATGGCCGAGGCCGGCCGCCACCGCGCCGGTGCGGTGTCGCGCTACTACTCAGGGAAGGTGGTGGACGACGGAATGCATCCGGGCTGGTTCGAACGGGTCCAGCCGACCTACGCCGCCGCCCTGGCCCACTTTGTGGCCGCACTGGAGAACGGATCAGCAACCGACGGCGGCGTAGCCTTCGCGCCGTCACTTGATGATGGCCTGAAGGCACAGGCCATAGCTGAAGCAGCAACGCTGTCGCTGGGCACGGGCAGGACCGAGACGATCCAGTACTGACGAGCCGAAACCCCTGCGCCCCGTGGGGCGCAGGGGTTTCGGTTCGCCTGAGGGGCCACAACTGTACGTTCGGGCTGTGTCAGCCCGCCGCCTGGAGCGCCACCCGCACGGGCTCCCCGGACTGCAGCGATGCCTGGGCAGCGTCGGCCACCATGGACGCTGCGACCGCGTCCTCCGGTGTGCACGGGTTCTGCCGCTGCCCCAGCACCACTTCCACGAAGGCTGCCATCTCGGCACGGTATGCCGTGTGGAACCGCTCGGCGAACGTCATGTGCGGCGGCCCGGCCGGGAAACCGACCCCGGGCTCGGCAGAAGACATCGCCATCTGCTCATCCATCCCCACCATGACCGACCCGGCGGATCCCTGGAGTTCCAGCCGGACATCATGGCCCGCCCCGTTGTAGCGGGTGGCCGAGACCGTGCCGACGCTGCCGTCGTCGAACGTCACCACGGCCAGCGCGGTATCGACGTCGCCGACGGAACCGATTGCGGGGTCACCGTTGTTGGAACCCTTGGCGAAAACCTCCACGATTTCCTTGCCGGTGAGCCACCGGAGTATGTCGAAGTCGTGGACGGAGCAATCGCGAAAGAGCCCGCCGGACGTCGCGAGGAACTCCACAGGCGGCGGCGTCATGTCGCATGTGACCGCCCTGACCGTGTGGAGCCATCCCAGCTCCCCGGCGTCGAAGGCGCGCTTGGCCTCCAGGTACCCCGGATCGAACCGGCGCTGGTGGCCGATCTGCACAGTGCCTCCCGTGGTCCGGATGTGGTCGAGCACTGGCAGTGATTCCTCAACGTTCACAGCCACCGGCTTTTCGCAGAACACCGGGATTCCGGCGTCCACGCCGGCCCTGATCAGGCCTGGATGCGTGGCTGTTCCGGTGGCAATGACCAGACCGTCGATGCCGGAGTCAAGCAAGGCTTCGACGGAGGGCAGGAACTCGGCACCAATTCCGCCGGCCAGGGACCGGGCGTGCTCTGCGGCAACGTCGGTTAGCTTGAGGTGAACCGAGGTGCCCTGCGGCCCCATCAGCCCGTTCAGGCCAGTGATGTTCCGGGCGTGCATGGTGCCGATCCGGCCGACGCCCACAAGTCCAAGAGTTACTTCTTGCTTGCCGCTCCTTGTCACGGCTGCCCTACGCCGATGCGCGGCCGGTGTCGGCCTTGGAGTCAGCCACGCCGGCGACCTCGGCCTGGACTTCCTTGACGACGTCGGTGTGGCCGCCGAGCTGTTCGAGTTCGTGGGCGAGTTCTGCCAGTTCGGCGCCGCCGGCCATCTGGGCGGTGAGTTCGTCGATGGTGATGTCTTTCTTGTCGTAGTAGCCGATTGATTTGCCGCGCTTGAGCAGCAGGAACCGGTCGCCCACAGGGAAGGCGTGGTGCGGGTTGTGGGTGATGAAGATGACGCCCAGCCCCCTGTCGCGGGCCTGCAGGATATACCGGAGCACCACACCGGACTGCTTCACACCCAGCGCTGCGGTGGGCTCGTCCAGGATGAGCACCTTGGCGCCGAAGTAGACGGCACGGGCGATCGCTACGCACTGGCGCTCACCGCCGGAAAGCTGGCCGATGGGCTGCTCAACATCGCGCAGGTCGATGCCCATATCCGCCAGTTCCTTCTTGGTGATGTCCTTCATGGCCTGGACGTCCATGCGCTTGAAGGGACCGAAGCCCGTGGTCAGCTCGGAGCCGAGGAAGAAGTTGCGCCAGATGGGCATCAGGGGAACGACTGCGAGATCCTGGTAGACGGTGGCGATGCCGGCATCCAGGGCGTCACGGGGCGAATCGAATCTCCGCTCCTCGCCCATGATGTGGAGGACGCCTTCGTCGTGCTGGTGCAGGCCGGCGATGATCTTGATCAGCGTGGACTTGCCCGCGCCGTTGTCCCCGAGCACGCAGGTCACCCTGCCGTTGTCCACGGCCATCGTGACGTCCGTGAGGGCGACGATGTTGCCGTAGTGCTTGCCCACGCTCTCCAGCGAGAGCAGGTGCACCGGGGTGTGGGTCAGCGGGTCCTTCTCGTCCCTGAGGAGTTCCTGCTGGTCGATTTGTTTGGCGTCCATGGTGTTCAGCCCTTACTTGAGTCTGCGCGGCGCTTGACGATCAGGTTCACGATGGTGGCCAGGAGCAGCATCAGGCCCAGGAAGAACTTGAACCAATCCGGGTTCCACTGTGCGTACACGATGCCCTTGTTCGCCATGCCGAAGATGAAGGCGCCGATCGCGCCGCCCACAGCGGATCCGTAGCCTCCCGTCAGCAGGCACCCCCCGATCACGGCGGCGATGATGTAGAGGAATTCGTTGCCCACGCCTTCGCCGGACTGCACGGCGTCAAAGGCGAACAGGTTGTGCATGCCCAGGATCCAGCCGCAGAAGCCGACGGCCATGAAAAGGCCGATCTTGGTGGCTTTGACGGGAACACCCACGGCGCGGGCGGCGTTAGCATCGCCGCCGACGGCGAAGATCCAGTTGCCCACCTTGGTGCGCAGCAGTACCCAGGACGCCACGGCAACCAGGGCGATCCAGATGAAGACCGTGTTGTTGACGTCCACCCCGGCGATGTTCACCGAGGAGGCAAAGATGGCCCGGGCCGCCTGGTAACCGTCCATGCTGGAAATGGACGGGGAGGACACGCCGCCGCCGATCATGCGGGTCAGGCCAAGGTTGAGGCCGGTCAGCATCAGGAACGTTGCGAGGGTGACGATGAAGCTCGGCAGCTTGGTCTTCATCAAAATCCAGCCGTTGATGTACCCGATGCCGAGCGAGACCACGAGGGCCAGGACTACGCCGACCCAGACGTTCATGCTGAAGTACCAGCTGAACATCGAGGCCGTGAGGGCGGAACTGATGACTGCGACGCCTGTGGAGAGATCGAACTCGCCGCCGATCATCAGCAGCGACACGCCCACGGCCATGATGCCGATGGTGGAACTGCCATAAAGGACGGTGGCGAAGGCGTTCGGCTGCGTAAAAGTCTGGGAAACCGAAGCGAAAAACACGAACAAAACGATCGCCCCGACGAGGGCGCCTACCTCAGGGCGGCCGAGCAGTTTCTGCAGCGGGTTCCGCTTGCCGACCCGCTCGTCAGTCACCGCAGGCTTTGTAATGGTCTGGGTCATTGTCATTGAAATACTCCTTGCTGCCGGGCCCGGCGGTCCCGCCGGGCACGGGTGGCGGAATGCTAGCGGATACCCTGCTGGGCGAAAGTGAGGGCGTTGGCCGCCCCGGCCTTGTCCACGATGGTGGGGCCGGTCAGGACGGGCTGGCCGCCGCCAAGCTTGAAGCCGCCGCGCTTGACCTGCCACAGTGCGTCCACCGAGCCGTAGCCCTGGAGCCACGGCTGCTGGTCAACTGTGAATTCAACGGCGCCGTCGGCAATCTTCTGGGCGAGGTCGGCATTCATGTCAAAGGAGGCCACTTTTGCCTTGCTGCCGGCGGTGGCCACCGCCTTGAGGATGGTCAGCGTGTAGGGCGCACCCAGCCCGATAACGACGTCGGCGTCAGAAGTGGCCTGCAGTTTGGCTGTCACTGTGGAGGACACCTGGGTCATGTCGGTGCCCTGCACGTACAGGATCTCGGTGGCCGGAACCTTCGCTTTCACGCCTGCGCAGCGGGCTTCGAGGCCGACGTGGCCCTGTTCCTGGATGACGCAGATGGCGTGCTTGAGTCCGAGGGAGTTGAGCTTGTCTCCCGCGGCTTCGCCGGCGAGTTTTTCATTTGAGCCGAAGTGCGTGAACGCACCCAGCTGGGCCGACACGGACTCGCCGGCATTGAGGCTGACCACAGGGATGCCGGCCTCGGTCGCCTTCTTCAGCGCGTCCTTCAACGCATCGGGCTTGGCCAGGGTCACTGCGATGCCGTCCACCTTCTGGTCTACGGCCTGTTGGATCAGCTGCGCCTGACGGCCGCCTTCCGGGTCCGAGGTGTACAGCAGCTCCACATTGTCCTTGGCCGCGGCTTCCTCAGCGCCCTTGCGGACGATGTCCCAAAAGGTGTCACCGGGAGCGGCATGCGTGATCAGGGCCACCTTGATACGTGGCGTCGAGGCAGCCTGCCCGCCGGCTCCGGCGTTCGAGTTCTCTTCCGGCCTGCCGCCGCTGGACGAACAAGCGCTGAGAGCCATCATCGGCACAACGGCGGCTACCAGGGCCGCCCTCCGCCATGAAAATTTCTTCACCGGATAATCTCCTTTGATTCGGGTTCCGGCCGTGCCGCGCCGCACCGGCCGGGATATTGATATCTCTGATCATCGTGACTCGGATCACTATTGTCAATGTTTGTCCTAACATTAGGACGATATTAGTTTTGCTTTCTGGTTAGTTGGCGGTGAAGGCGCGCCGGAACGCCGACAGGGCGTTGTCCCCGGCGGCGAGTCCAGCTCCGCCCGAGGCCCCTGCTTCCAAGCCAATGACGCCGGCATAGCCGATGTCGGCGAGCGCCGTGGCGACGGCGCTGTAGTTAATCTCCCCTGTTCCGGGCTCGAACCTCCCTGGAACGTCGGCCACCTGGATTTCCCCGATCCACGGGAGGGCGCCGCGGACCAGTTCAATCAGGTTGCCTTCGCCGATTTGGGCGTGGTACAGATCCAGCATCATCCTCACGTGCGGGTGGTCGGCTGCGGACACCAGCGCCTGAGTGTCCTTCGCCCGCGCCAACGGGATGCCCGGATGGTCCAGAACCGTGTTGAGGTTCTCCAGCGCAAAGACCACACCGTGCCGCTCCCCTAGCCTGCCCAAGCGCTCCAGGGTGCGGAGGCCGGTCAGCCACATCTGGCCGGTGGAGCGGTGGACGGGCCGCACGGCAACTCCGCCGTCGCCCAGTTCCGCCGGATGGACGACCATGCGCTCAACACCCAGCTCAAGCGCCGTCGGGATGAGTTTCTCTGCCGATTCGATCACCCGGTCCGCACTGTCGGGGTCAATGACACTGCCGCCGAAGTAGCCGCTCATAGAGGAAAACCGGGCACCTGTTGCCGCCAGTCCAGCAATGTCGCGGTTCCGCGTGTCCCAGAGTTCCACCTCGAACCCCTGCTCATGAATGCGCTGCACCCGCTCGACGAGTGGTAACTCGCCGTAAATCATTTCGGCGCATGCTGCCAGCCGGAAGCTCATGCGCCCGACCCCGTGTGATGCACTCCCGTGAGCTGCAGCTCGGGCTCAGCCGCTTGCAGACGCGCCACAGCCGAAACGTCCACCGGGAGGCCGGTCTCGTGAGACCGGATCGCCGCCAGCGCCACTGCGAGCGCATTACGGGCATCGACGCCGCCCGGAGCCGACGTTTCAACCGGCGCATGTCCCGCCCGGCGGGCCGCAACGCCCTCGACGAAGCGGGCAAGTTCGGCCGTATAGGCGTCGTGGAAGAGGTCAATGTTCAGCCGCACGGTGTCCGAGGCAATGCCCGCGGCGGTGTAGCTCACGGCGCTTGATGCCTGCGGACCGCCGGCGGTCACCATGCCGGCAGATCCGAACACTTCACCCCGCACGTCGTAGCCATACAGGGCGTTGAAGTTGGCTTCGGCCACCGCGATGGCCCCGTTGCTGTAGGTCACCGTGACCACGGCCGTGTCCAGCAGCCCGGCGGCTTTCGCTTCCGGCGCCACCAGGGCGTCAGCCACCGCATGCACCTTCACGGGCACCGCGCCCGGGTTCAGCCAGTTCAGGGTGTCGAAGTCATGGATCAATGTTTCCAGGAAGATCGTTCCGGGTGCGATCCGCTCCGGGGAGGCGATTCCGGCCGCGGTACCCGGGTCTCGAGTGAGGGACCGCAACAGCTGCGGGGTGCCCACGGCGCCGTCGTCGATCATTTTCCTGGCGGCAGCGAAGTCCGCGGCGAAGCGCCGGTTGAAGCCAAACTGGAGGCTGACCCCGGCGGCGTCTGCAGCGGCCAGCGCCTCATCCAGTTCTTCGACAGTGCGGCCGCCCGGCTTTTCGCAGAACACGTCCTTCCCGGCCCGGGCCGCAGCTGCGATAAGACCGGAATGAAACCTTGCCGGGGATGCCACCAGGACCGCGTCAATGTCGGGGTCATTGATCACGTCCGACGGATCAGCGGTAATCCGGGCCACGCCGAGCTTGGCGGCCAGGGCCTCGGCGGCGGGAAGGGCGGGGTCAGCGATGGCATCCAGCCGTGCGTTGGGAATCCGACGCGCCACTGATTCGGCATGGAAGGCGCCGATCCAGCCGGCTCCAATCAGGCCGAAGCGGACGGGATGGTTGTCGCGGGCCGGTTGCTGGACATAGGTCATGTTTCAATCCTCTTCTCAGGCTTCTAGATCGTTCTAGTGAAATGATGGTGACACAGTTTTTCGCTAGCTGTCTAGATCGTTCTATAGACTGCTGGCAGCAAGGAGGCACATGACTGAACAGCAACGGCGCCCCACCCTCATGGACGTAGCCCAAGCGGCCGGCGTATCACGGGCCTTGGTTTCCATCGTGATGCGCGGCGCCCCCGGCGCGGCCGAAGCCACTAGGCAGAAAGTGCTGGGCGCCGCACGCGAACTCGGCTACCGGCCCGACAGCCGTGCCCGGTTGCTGCGCAGTACCCGGACCAAACTCCTGGGCCTCAGCTTCTCCACGGCGCATGCGTTCCACGCCGAAATTGTGGACGCCGCGTACGCCGAGGCCAGCGCCAAGGGCTACGAACTCGCACTGGGCGGCGTCACCAGCGGCAGGCCGGAAGACCGGACCATCGAGGCCCTGCTGGATTTCGGGTCCGAGGCGCTGATCCTGATCTCACCGACGCTCAGCAGCGACGAACTGGCCCGGTACGCCGGCCAGGTGCCGGTGGTGAGCCTCCTCCGCAACGACGTCGGCGAACTCACCGACTCCGTGAGCAGTGACGATTACGAGGGCATCCGGATGGCGGTGGAACACCTCGTGTCCCTGGGACACCGGCGGATCGTCCATATCGACGGCGGCACCGCGGTCTCCGCCGAACCGCGCCGGTCTGCCTTCCGGGCGGAGATGGAACGCCGCGGCCTGGAGCCGGCCATCATAGCCGGCGGCGCGATGGAGGAAGACGGGATGACTGCCGGCAATTCCCTCGGCCCGGACATGCCGACAGCCGTCATTGCCTTCAACGACAGGTCAGCCCTGGGACTGATCGAGAGCCTCCGGGCGCAGGGCCTAAAAGTCCCGGCAGATGTGTCAGTGCTGGGCTACGACGACAGCATGTTCGCGCGGCTCAGCTATGTGCAACTGTCCTCGATCAGCCAAGACGCTCCGCTGCTTGCCGCCGCGGCCGTGGACCGCGCTGTGGCCCGAATTGAGGGAACGCAGCCGCCCGGGCATGTCGTGCGGACCCCGCACCTGGTTGCGCGCAGGACCACGGCGGCTCCCGCTGCCGGCGGGTAGCCGCCGGTGCCAGGAATTTGCCTCGAGCTAGGAATTTGCCTCGACGGTCAGCCCGGCGTCAGCTCCGGCCACAATGGCGGTGGTTTCAGGCGACGCGAAACGCTTGGCCAGCTCCCGGACCACCGCCTGGAGTTCCTGGCGGAGCCGATCCGGGTCGATGGATGCCGCGGCCAGGACCGACCGCTCCATGTCTGCTGCAGCCATTACAGCTTCGGTGCCGCGCTCCGTGAGCGATACGACGTGGCTGCGCCGGTCCGAAGTGCTGCGCTGGCGCACGATGTGCCCGTGCGACTCGAGGCGGCTCAGCGTCTTGCCCATGGTCTGGGCCTGCACCCGGACGAGCTGGGCCAGCTGCGCCTGCGTCATGGGGCCGCTATTGTAGAGCACCTCGATGGCGATGACGCCGGCATGGGTCAGGCCAATGGCGCCCAGCTTCTCGTTCCAGGAGTGCTCCACAAGGCGGGCCGCCGTGGACAAGAGGCGCCCCGTGGGCCAGCGATCCATATCAGGCATACCACCAAGTATAACTAAGCCTGATTAGTACCCGGCACGAAGCCTCACTAAGCTGAAATGTCCTGCACGAAAACAAGGAGACAACGTTGGCTGAAAAACTTACGCCGGGCGACACCGCCCCCGGCTTCACACTGAAGGATGCAACGGGATCAGACGTCAGCCTCAGCGACTTCCGCGGCCGGAACACCATAGTTTATTTCTACCCGGCCGCCGCCACGCCCGGATGCACCAAGCAGGCCTGCGACTTCCGGGACAGCCTGGCATCGCTTCAGGCTGCCGGCTACGAAGTGCTTGGGATCTCGCCTGACCCGGTGGGCAAGCTGGCGAGCTTTGCCGACACGGAGGGCCTTACCTTTCCCCTCCTGTCGGACGAAGACCACGCCGTTGCCGAGGCATACGCCGCGTGGGGCGAGAAGAAGAACTACGGCCGGACCTATGAGGGCCTCATCCGTTCCACCGTGGTGGTGGACCCGGCCGGCAACGTCGCCGTGGCCCAGTACAACGTCCGGGCCACCGGGCACGTCGCCAAGCTGCGCAAGGACCTGAAACTCGCGGACGCCTGACAACCACGGCCCGCCGGACAAGACTGTCCAGCGAAACCGGCGCCTGCCGCAAGGACCGCACAGTGACGGTACAATTGAGGCTGGCATCCGCCGTCGTACTTTTCCTGCTGCTTATACCGGCACGGAACGCACCAGGCGGAGCCGGGCGCGAGTGGTGAAATTGGCAGACACGCAGGATTTAGGTTCCTGTGCCTTCGGGCGTGGGGGTTCAAGTCCCCCCTTGCGCACAAAATTGAAGAGTAGGGAATCCCGGGCTACGGCCCGGGATTCTTTCGTTTAAGGGGCCCGCCCACCAGGCCGCCAGAAAATCTTTTCCGGTTCACCCATCCATTGCTGCCAGCGAGGCGAATACCCAGTGAGACACCGCCCCACGGCCGGTGCCCCACAGTCGGAAAAGGATCACCGGAGGGCTCCACAGCCCCTCCGATCCCGCTCGTCGGCACAACTAAGGAGAATCGAAATGCAGTCTTTCAAGCGCTCAACCTTCACCGTCGCAGGCATTGCAGCCGCAGCCCTGCTGAGCCTCACCGCTTGCGGCGGCTCCGCCGGCACGTCCAGCAGCTCGTCGGCCGCCGCCGAGCCGTCTGCGTCCAGCATGGCGCCGTCACCGTCGGAGACGTCGGCGGCGGCCATGGATCCGGCCGCCAACCTGGCAGGGCCCGGCTGCGCTGGCTACGCCAAGCAGGTCCCCAGCGGCAAGGGTTCCGTCGCAGGCATGGCCCTGGACCCCGTGGCCGTCGCCGCCTCGAACAACCCGCTGCTGAAGACGCTCACCGCCGCCGTCTCCGGCAAGCTCAACCCCAAGGTTGACCTCGTGGACACCCTCAACGGCAGCGAGTTCACCGTATTCGCACCGGTGGATGACGCCTTCGCAAAGGTCGACGCCGCAACGATCGAGACGCTCAAGAAGGACGACGCCCTCCTGAGCAAGATCCTCACATACCACGTGGTCCCCGGCCAGATCACCCCGGACAAGATCGTGGGCGCGCACAAGACCGTGCAGGGCGGATCGGTAACCGTGACCGGGACCAAGGATGCCCTTAAGGTGGACGGCGCCAACGTGATCTGCGGTGGCGTGCAGACGGCGAACGCCACCGTTTACCTCGTGGACTCGGTGCTGATGCCCAAGTAGTCGCTGGGCCTGTTCCGGGAGTTCTTCCGGGCAGAGGCCGCGGTTCGCACCCGACAGTGCGGACCGCGGCCTTTGTTGTTCCGTCAATTACACTGGGTGGCGGGCAAACGCCGCCCACGCGCACCCAAGCAGTCCAGAGGTGGTAATCGAGTGCCCAGCAGTATCCCGCGCCGTACGGCCCTCAAGACCGGTGCCGTTCTCCTGGGCCTGTCGCTCACTTCCTGCACGAGCGAAGCCCAGCCCACGCCGTCGTCCGTTGCGGCAAGCACCACAACACCTGCCGCTGCCCCGTCGGCGACTTTCACGTTCGGCACGGCCTCGCAGCCCCTGGGCCTGGACCCCGCCCTGGCCAACGACGTCGAATCGCAGCGGGTCACCCGGCAGATCCTGGAAGGGCTGGTGGGCGTCGACCAGACAACGGGCGAGCCCACGCCGCTGCTGGCAACGCAGTGGACGGAATCGTCGGACGGTCTGGCCTACACCTTCACCCTTCGCCCAGGCATCAAGTTTCACGACGGTTCCCCTTTCAACGCCGACGCCGTCTGCACCAATTTCGACCGCTGGTTCAACTTTTCCGAGGCCCTTCGGAAGCAGGCTCCGGGAACCACCTTCAAAGGGGTCTTCAAGGAGCATGCCGACCATCCGGAGCTGTCCGTCTTCAAATCCTGCACCGCCCTGTCGGCGCTGCGGGTGCGGATCAGCCTCACGGAACGCTTCACCGGCTTCCTGCAGGCCCTGACGCTTCCCGCGTTTGCCATCTCGTCCCCCAAGGCTCTCGCCGCCGGGAAGGCCGATCAGCCCAGCCTGCGGCGCGGCAGCCAGGCACTTTCCGCTTACGCCACCCATCCTGTGGGCACCGGTCCCTTCCGCTTCTCCGCCTGGGACAGCGCAGGAGTCACACTCGCGGACAACAAGGAATACTGGGGCACCCGGGGACAGATCGCCACCCTCAAATTCGTCACCTACAACCACCCGCAGACCCGGCTGCAGGCCCTGCTGGACGGCAGGATCGACGGCTATGACGCCGTGACGGTGGGAAACTTCGACCAGCTGGTCAAGCGCGGCAAGCAGATCATCCAGCGGGACCCGTTCTCGGTGATGTATCTCGGCATGAACCAGGAAATTCCGGTACTGGAGGACCTCAAGGTCCGCCAGGCCATCGAGCTGGCCATCGACAAGGACACGCTGATCAGGCGCTTCTTCATCGACAACACCGCCCAGGCCTCGCAGTTCGTTCCGCCCAAGCTGAGCGGGTTCAACAACAACGCGCCCGCACTGGGCTATGATCCCCGCAAGGCGAAGGAACTCCTGGCAGAGGCCGGCTACAAGGGCCAGGCCCTGAAGTTCTACTACCCCATGAACGTCACACGGCCGTACCTGCCCACGCCGGAAAAGATTTATGCGGAAATCAGCCGCCAACTCACGGCGGTGGGCCTGAACATCCAGCCCGTCCCCGTGGACTGGACGGACGGCTACCTGCAGAAGGTGCAGAACCCCGGCGACCATGCCCTGCACCTGCTCGGCTGGAACGGTTCCTATTCCGACGCGGACAACTTCCTCACCCCGCTCTTCGGCGAGAAGAACGGCGAGTTCGGCTACCAGGACCCGCAGGTGTTCTCCAAGATCGACCGCGCCCGCGGACTCCCGGACGGCCAGGAACGCACGCAGCAGTACCAGACCATCAACGCCCAGATCGCGGAGTCCTTGCCCGCCGTCCCCATCGCTTTCCCGATCTCCGCACTGGCCCTGTCCGACCGGGTGATCAGCTATCCCGCCTCGCCGGTATTAAATGAAGTTTTCACCAAGGTCCAGCTGAGGCCTTGACGTAGGGGCGCAATTTCAGTTAGTGGGCGGTACAGGGATATTCTGTGACAGCCAGAGCCGCCTACGGGAGACTGATTGTGACCTTCATTTCCAAGACCCAACATGCCGACGTCGTCCTTATTGGTGGCGGCATTATGAGCGCCACGCTGGGTGCGTTCATCAAGCAGCTCGAACCCAACTGGACCGTCTCCCTGTTCGAGCGGCTCGACGAGGCCGGCCTCGAGAGCTCAGGACCGTGGAACAACGCCGGTACCGGACACGCCGCGCTGTGTGAGCTTAATTACTCCCCCGCAGCCAAGGACGGGTCGGTCAATCCTGCCAAGGCACTGCACATCAACGAGCAGTACCAGCTGTCCCGCCAGTTCTGGTCCCACCTGGTGGACAACTCCCTGATCGGCTCACCCAAGGGTTTCATCAACACCGTTCCGCACATGAGTTTCGTCATCGGAGACGACAACTCCAGCTTCCTCAAGACCCGCTACAACGCGCTAAAGGAGCACACCCTGTTCCGGAGCATGGAGTACTCCGAGGACTTCGCGCAGATCGCCAAATGGGCGCCGCTGATCGTCAAGGGCCGCGACACGAAGCAGCGCGTGGCCGCCACCCGCGCTGCTGAAGGCACCGACGTCGACTTCGGTGCCCTCACCCGGGAGCTGACCGGCTACCTTGCCAACAACGGCGTCGAAATCAACTACGGCCACAACGTCACCGATCTCCGCAGGGCGTCCGACGGCGGCTGGGACCTTTCGCTCAAGCACCCCGCTTCCGGTGAGCGCGGCAGCATCCGGGCCAAGTTCGTCTTCGTCGGCGCGGGCGGCGGAGCGCTGCACCTGCTGCAGGCTTCCGGCATCCCGGAAAGCAAGGGCTTCGGCGGGTTCCCGGTTTCCGGCCAGTTCTTCCGCTGCACGGACCCGTCCCTCGCGTCCCAGCACAACGCCAAGGTCTACGGCCAGGCTTCCGTCGGCGCGCCGCCCATGTCCGTGCCGCACCTGGACACGCGCTACGTCAACGGCAAGCGCTCCCTCCTGTTCGGCCCGTACGCCGGCTTCTCGACGAACTTCCTGAAGAACGGCAGCTACCTCGATCTCCCACTGTCCATCCGGCCAAGCAACATCATCCCGATGCTCGCCGTAGCCAAGGACAACATGGACCTGACCGCCTACCTGGTCAAAGAGGTGGCCAAGCGCCACGGTGACAAGGTGGAGGCGCTGCGCGAGTACTACCCGGAGGCTCAGGACGGCGACTGGGAACTCATCACCGCCGGCCAGCGTGTGCAGATCATCAAGAAGGATCCGAAGAAGGGCGGTGTGCTGCAGTTCGGCACCGAGGTCATTGCCGCCCGCGACGGTTCCGTCGGCGCCCTCCTTGGCGCTTCACCTGGAGCCTCCACGGCCGTGCCCATCATGATCGAGCTCCTGCAGAAGTCCTTCCCCAAGAACTTCAAGGGCTGGCAGTCCAAGCTCAAGGAAATGATGCCGGGCTACGGCGTCAAGCTCAACGAAAACCCGGAGCTGGCGGCGGAGCTCGAGAAGGCCACCGCCAAGAGCCTCCAGCTGGAAGCATCGCCCGCAGTCCAGCGGTGACCGTCCAGCGCGGGTTGCGGCAGGCACCATCGAAGGCAAACAGTCCGTCGACCCAGGAGATCATGCGATGTTCCGGCTGGCCCAACTATCCCTCGGGAACCGCGCGCTCATCGCGCTGATCACCATCTTCGCCTCGGTGTTCGGCGTGATCACCATGTCCTCGCTGAAGCAGGAACTCATCCCCTCGGTTGAGTTCCCGCGGATCACGGTGATCACGTCGATGCCTGGGGCGTCCCCCGAGGTGGTGGACAAGCAGGTCAGCCGGCCGCTGGAGACGGCGCTGAACGGCGTCGAAGGCCTGGAGTCGACGTCGTCCAACTCCCGCAACGGCGTCTCGCAGATCAGCCTGGTGTTCACCTACGGTTCCAACCTGGACCGGGCCCGGAACCAGATCGACCGGGCAATTTCCAACGCGAAGCGCACGCTGCCGGACGACGTCCAGCCCCAGGCCATCGCCGGCAGCATCAGCGACTTCCCCATCGTCTTCCTCGCCGTCTCCTCCGACAAGCCGCTGAGCGAGCTGAATACGGACCTTCAGCGGCTGTCGGTACCGAGGCTGCAGAAGCTCGACGGCGTCCGAGGCGCCGACGTGACGGGCGGCGCCAACCGGCACATCCTGATCCAGCCGAACGCGGCCAGCATGGCCGCCGGCGGTGCCAGCATCCAGTCGGTCCGGAATGCCCTGACCAACAACGGCGATCTTGTTCCGGCAGGCACGATTGAGGAGAAGGGTCAAAGCCTCTCTCTGCAGATCGGCAGCCCGGTCGACTCGGTGGCCGCGGTGAAGTCCCTGCCGCTCAGCGGGGCCAAAGCCGGCACCACCATCGGTTCTGTGGCCAACGTCAGCATCAAGGATGACGCGCGCACATCCATCACCCGGACGAATGGTCTCGAAACGCTGGCCATTTCCGTGACGAAGAAACCCGAGGGCGACACCGTGGCGATCTCGCACGCGGTGAAGGATTTACTGCCACAGCTCGAGGCGGAGCTTGGCTCGAATGCCAAGTTCACCCCCGTCTTCGACCAGGCACCGTTTATCGAGAAGTCCATCAAGGACCTCACCACGGAAGGCCTCCTGGGCCTCGGTTTCGCGGTGGCCGTCATCCTCGTCTTCCTCATGTCCGTCCGCTCCACCCTGGTCACCGCCGTCTCCATTCCGCTGTCTCTGCTGATCACCTTCATCGGCCTGTCCGGCACAGGGTATTCGCTGAACATCCTCACGCTCGGCGCGCTGACCATCGCCATCGGCCGGGTCGTGGATGACTCGATCGTGGTGATCGAGAACATCAAGCGGCACCTGAGCTACGGCGAAGCCAAGCTCACCGCGATCCTCACCTCCATCCGTGAGGTGGCCGGCGCCATCACCGCCTCCACGCTGACGACAGTGGCCGTCTTCCTCCCGATCGCCTTTGTCGGCGAACTGACGGGCGAACTGTTCCGTCCGTTCGCCCTGACGGTTACCATTGCGCTGCTCTCCTCGCTCCTGGTGTCCCTGACCATCGTTCCCGTGCTCGCGTACTGGTTCCTGAAGAGTCCCGCCAACGGAGACGCCCCCCGCTCCGCCCGGGAAGTCCAGGCGCAGGCACACGAGGCCGAACAGCGCAGCCTCCTGCAGCGCGGCTACGTTCCCGTCCTGAACAAGACCCAGAAGCACCCCGTGCTCACCCTGATCGCCGCGGTCCTGGTCCTCGGCGGGACCGCTGCAATGACGCCGCTGCTCGCCACCGACCTGCTGGGACGCTCCGGGGAGAACAGCATGACGGTCAAGCAGGAACTGCCCGCCGGCACGAGCCTCGAAGACACCAGCGCCGCGGCCCGGAAGGTCGAGGACGTGCTCCTTGGCATCGACGGGATCAAGGACGTCCAAGTGACCTCCGGCAATGCGCAGGCGGGCTTCACCGCGCTAACGTCCTCGGGTGCGTCCAACTCCTCGTTCACGGTGGTCACCGACGAAAAAGCGAACCAGGGCAGGCTGCAGGACGCAGTCCGCAGCCTGCTTGCGGCTGCAGGTGCTGCCGGCAAGATCTCCGTCGGTTCCCAGCAGGGGGGCTTCGGAACGTCCTCCACCGTGGACATCACCCTGAAGGCGGCCACCTCCGAAGATCTGGGGAAGGCCAGCGACGCCATGGTCAAGGCGATGGCCGGAGTTCCCGGAAGCAGCGAGGTGACCACCAACCTGGCTGCCAGCCAGCCCGTGGTGCAGGTGAAGGTTGACCGGGCCAAGGCCGTTGCCGCCGGCCTGACCGAAGAGCAGGTTGCGGGCGTCCTCGCCTCCACCATCAGCCCCGTCCCCGCAGGCACCGTGCGCATCGACACGGACGACTTCCCCGTCCAGATCGGCGAAGGAAAACGCTTCACCAGCATCGGCGCCGTCCGCAACATCCCGCTCCCCACCGCGTCCGGGGCCATCCCGCTTAGCCAGATTGCCGCCGTCGAACAGGTCGACATTCCCATCTCCATCACCTCCAGCAACGGCCAGCGGACAGCGAAGGTGTCCGTCACGCCGTCGGGATCCAACCTGGGCGCCGTCAGCGCGGAGGTGCAGCAGCGCCTCAAGGCCGTGGACCTTCCCGCCGGGGTGACCGCGGAGATCGGCGGCGCCACCACCCAGCAGGCAGAATCATTCCGGCAGCTCGGCCTCGCGCTGCTGGCCGCCATCGCCATCGTCTACGTGATCATGGTGGCGACGTTCAAGTCGCTGGTGCAGCCGCTGATCCTCCTCGTTTCGGTGCCTTTCGCCGCCACCGGAGCGGTTGCCCTGCTCCTCGTCGCGCGGGTGCCGCTGGGGCTGCCGTCGCTGATCGGCATGCTGATGCTCGTGGGCATCGTGGTGACGAACGCGATTGTGTTGATCGACCTGATCAACCAGTACCGGAACCCGCGTGGCGGCAATCCGGGGATGAGTGTTGCCGACGCCATCACCCACGGCGCCCGGCAGCGGCTCCGCCCCATCCTGATGACCGCGCTGGCCACGGTCTTCGCGCTGACCCCCATGGCCCTGGGCATGACGGGCGGCGGCGGGTTCATTTCGCAGCCGTTGGCCATCGTGGTGATCGGCGGCCTGGTGTCCTCCACCGCGCTCACGCTGGTGCTCGTCCCCGTGCTGTACCGGCTGGTAGAGGGGCGGAAGGAGAAAAAGGAGCTCAAGCGCCAGCTCAAGCAGCGCCCCGGCTTCTCCCCCGCCGATGACGACGTCGATGCCGAGTTCGCCGACTGGACCACCGGCATGGTTCCCAAGCTCAGCGGACGCCGCGCCGCCCCCGGCTCCCCCGAATAACCCTGACCCGTCACCACTTCTCCTCCCCACCCAACTAAGTCGCAGCTCAGGGCGTTCCCAGCGCTTGGAACGCCCTCTGCTGCTACCTACATAGGTGACTGCAAGTGACCCTGTGGATAACCCAATTCCGGGCTCCGGTTTTTGGAACGATGGGGCCATGAAGTATCCGAGCCCATTGCCGGACCATCTGTCGGACGTTCCCTTCACCGTGGATGAAGCACTGAACGCCGGAGTTGCCCGGGACCGCTTGAAGATCGGCGGCCTCCGGACCCCCAGCCGGGGCATCCGGACACCTTACGACGCCGGTACCCGCCCGGAGTGCACGCAGCAGCTTGCGCAGCTGGCCAGGCCCCACACACTCGTCACCGGCCTTTCGGCAGCATCGCACGCAACGGCATTCCTGCTGTGGGAGTTTCCCGGCTTCCTGCCTGGCGCTGACCTCCCGGGCATCCACCTTTCCCGCCCGGATGCGGTTGCCATCGCCCGGCGGCGGGGTGTGGTGGGGCACCGCGGGCAGTTCTTTCCTGACGAGATCGTGGGCCTTAATGGGGTGTTCGTCACCAGCAGGACCCGGACCTGGCTGGACATCGCCCGGCGGATGAGTGTCGATGAGCTGACGGTGGTGGCTGACCATCTCCTGCGGCATCCCCGCCCCGAGTTCGAGGGGAGGTCCGCGGCCCATGCCACGCGGGACGAACTCGCCGACATGCTGGACCGGCACAAGGGAACGCCCGGAATCCGGAAGGCCCGCCTGGCTCTTGAACAGGCGCGTGTCGGCGCGGATTCTGCCCCCGAAACACGGCTCCGGCTTGCCCTCGCCCGCCGCGGCCTTCCCGAAGCCGACGTCAACGTGCCGGTGGCGTTGGGCGGCGGCGCCGTGCGCCAACCCGATCTTTCCTATCCCGAGTTCCGTGTGGCCGTGGAATACGACGGAGAGGGCCATTCGGATTCGGCACAGGTGCTGAGGGACATCCGCCGCGACGAGGATTTTGCCGCCGCGGACTGGATCCTGCTGCGGATCGGCAAGAACCACATGGAGAACGACGCGCGGGCTGCCGTCCGCAAGGTTCGCTTGGTGCTTCTGGCGCGTGGCTGGTCCCCATCTGAGTAGCAGCAAAAGGCGTTCCCAGCGCTGGGAACGCCCTGAAGTGCTACTCAGTTGGGAGGGGCGGGAATAACCTAGCGCCGAGGACGTTGAGGGTAGTACATGCAAACGCATGTAAATCGGGTACACTGGTAGCACAGGCCCGAACAACTTCGGCGAACGGAAGGCTCATCATGCAGATCGGCGTATTCAGCGTCAGCGACATCACCCAAGACCCCACCACGGGCCGGACCCCCACCGAGCACGAGCGCATCAAGGCATCAGTGGCGATCGCCAAGAAGGTCGAAGAAATCGGCATGGACGTCTACGCCATCGGTGAGCACCACAACCGGCCGTTCTTCTCCTCCTCCCCCACCACCACGCTCGGGTACATCGCTGCCCAGACCGAGCGCATCACGCTGTCCACAGCCACCACGCTGATCACTACGAACGATCCGGTCAAGATCGCCGAGGACTTCGCCATGCTGCAGCACCTCGCCGGCGGCCGCGTGGACCTGGTGCTGGGCCGCGGCAACACGGCCCCGGTCTACCCCTGGTTCGGCAAGAACATCCAGGACGGGATCGAGCTCGCCATCGAGAACTACAGCCTGCTGCGCAAGCTGTGGGACGAGGACACCGTCAACTGGTCCGGAAAGTTCCGCACGCCGCTGCAGAACTTCACCTCCACCCCGCGCCCGCTCGACGGCGTGTCCCCCTTTGTGTGGCACGGCTCCATCCGCAGCCCGCAGATCGCGGAAGTGGCGGCCTACTACGGCGACGGTTTCTTCGCCAACAACATTTTCTGGCCCAAGGAGCACTACCAGCAGCTGATCAGCCTCTACCGCGAGCGCTACGAGCACTACGGCCACGGCAAGGCTGACCAGGCCATCGTGGGGCTGGGCGGGCAGTTCTTCATGCGGAAGAACTCGCAGGACGCCGTCAAGGAATTCCGGCCGTACTTCGACAACGCCCCCGTCTACGGCCACGGCCCGTCGCTGGAGGACTTCACGTCCCAGACCCCGCTGACCGTCGGCAGCCCGCAGGAAGTCATCGAGAAGACCCTCACCTTCCGCGAGTTCTTCGGTGACTACCAGCGCCAGCTGTTCCTGATCGACCACGCAGGCCTGCCGCTGAAGACCGTCCTGGAGCAGCTCGACCTTTTCGGCGAGGAAGTCCTGCCGGTCCTGCGCAAGGAGTACGCCGAGCGCACGCCCGCCCACATCCCGGCTCCGCCCACGCACGCCGGACGCGTTGCCGCACGGATCGCAGCTGAGGGCGCTGCAGGCGAGGGCGCTGCCCCGGGCACAGGGATCGGCCAGGACACGGCTGCCGCCGCGGCCTCCCCAACGGAGTCACGATGACACCCCGGGCAGCTTCGGGGACGTCCGCCGTCCGACTGGCCTCCGAAACCTGGGAGTCGCTGTTCCGCGCGCAGGTGGCCGTGATGCGCCGGCTGCAGTCGGGCCCCGCTTTCCGGGACCTGGCGGTGAACGAGTACGACGTGCTGTTCACACTGTCGCGGTGCCCGTCGGGCTGGCTGCGCCTGAACGAACTTAACGACAACGTGCTCCTGAGCCAGTCCAGCCTGAGCAGGCTGGTGGACCGGCTGGAGAAACGCGGCTTGGTGGAGCGCCAGCCGGCCCCGAACGACGGCCGGGGCGTGCTGCTGAAGCTGACGGAGGAGGGCGCGGCGCTGCAGAAGGAAATTGGCCGGGAGCACGTGCGGGACATCGCCGAGCTCGTTGCCCCGGCCCTGACGGCGGCGGAGCAACGGGAGCTGCTCCGCCTCACGGAGAAGCTGCGCGCGTCGCTGCCGTCCCGTTAGCGGGACGGCCAGTGGCCCCGCTAGCAGACGGCCGACGGCGGGACGCCAGGCCCGCCGTCGGCCGCCTCCCCGCCCCGGGTCAGCTGATGATGACGACTTTGTCCGGATCCTCCGCCGGCAGCTCGCCGTTCACCGTGGCCAAGACGCGGATCTCCCGGAGGGAGAGGCTTCCGCCTACGGTGGACAGGAAGGCCGTGTCCGAGGAGTCGCGTCCCGCGGTGATGCGCAGCATGGCCTCCCTGGGAGCGAGCCCGGTGGGGTCGATCACGTGCCAGGCCCCGTTGACGTGGGCCTCGGCCACGGCATGGAAGTCCATCGGGGAAAGGCCCGGCGCATACACGGCCGCCAAACGGGCTGGCACGTTCTTGGCGCGCAGCAGCGAGATGGCCAGGTGCGCATAGTCCCGGCAGACGCCCCGCCGGTTCAGGAGGGTCTCCACGGCACCGTCGGTTCCCCGGGAGGAGCCGCTGACGTAGCGCAGTTCGTTAAACACCCAGTTGCGGACGGCGTGCAGGAGCTCCTCGCCCTGGAGCCCGCCGAACTCCGCATACGACGTGGGGAGCAGCCGGTCGGACTCCGCGTAGCGGCTGGGCCGGACGTAGCGGATCAGATCCATCAGCGCGGCCTCCTCAGGTTCGGCACGGCCCCCGACGGTCGCCGAGTAATCCACGGTGACTTCCGTGGGGTCGGCGAACTCCATGTAGTGGAACCTGCCGCCATGGTGGTCCGAGAGCTCAGTCAGCGGAACCTGTTCCCCGCCCGCCGTCACGCTGAGGTTCTCCTCAAAGGACGTGTAGCCGGCGTTCCTCGCCACGGAGATGGCCATCGCCACCCTGGTGTCGGCCACGGTTTTGAATACTAGGCGGGCAGCAACAGTTCGTTCCATGGGTCTCCGGGGTGTGAGGCGGCGTCAGCCAGTCGCGGCTGCGGACGGGGGATGTGCCGGAGGCGCAGCGGGACTAGTTTTTGATCTTCAGAGACATTAGCATCCGCTGGACATTGGCGAATTCGGAGCCCTCGTTGACGTAGCCGGCGGCCTGGTCAAGCGTGTCGAAGGCCTTGGCCGGGGCCACCTTTTCGTCCGGTGCAAACGCCTTCAGCGAGCGCACGTCGCCGAACGAGTAGTTCCCCTTGCCGGCCAGGCCCTGCACCACGTTCTGCAGCTGGCAGGCCTTGGAATCGGCGCCGCCCACCAGGTTGGTGATGCCGTAGGAGCCGAAGTAGCGGTAGCCCTGGATCACCCTGAACACCACGTGCGGGTCGATGGTCCCCTGCCCGCCGCTGTGCGGCAACTCGACGGGGACACTGCTGACCACGACGTAGGATTTGCGGGCGGAGGCGGCACACTTGGTTGCCGCTGCATCCGGCAGGCCCGTCTGCAGGGTGGCCAGATAGCTGCCTTCCGCGTCCTTGACCTCGATCTTCACAGCGCCGGGAAGAGTTCCCTTGTCAGGTTCAACCGATTGGGCAATCCAGTCCTGCGGAAGCTCGAAGCTCACGGTCTTGGCAGGGTCTGTGAAGACCTTCCACGCCGCTGCCGTGGTCCCGGCTGTCGCAGAGGCACCGGCCGAAGCGCTTGCGGAGGGACTCGCGGACCCCGAGGCCGCACCGGTCGCCGGGCTGGTACCCGGCTCCGCCGTCCAGGCGGGCGCGCCTTTGCCGTCGCTGCTGCAGCTGGCCATCAGTCCCGCCGTCAACAGCACGACGGCGGCGATCCCGATACGTCCAGAGGCCGTGATCCCTGTCATGGCTCCAGCCTAGCCGGGACGCCGGGCCCGTCCGGGGGTTGCCGGGCAGCGTTTCGACGATGAATTAGCAACTAGGCTGAGGTCATGGACGAACATAAGCTGGACGAAGCGGAGCAGACCCTGGCGAACATGTCCGCCCTCGACATTGCCGATTGGCGGCTGCGGACCTTCGCCCTCTACGACACCGTGCGCAAGATCGCCGCGGACAGCCCCGAGGAAGCCCACGCCTACTGGCGCCAGGAGCGGGACCGCATGTTCGGCACACATGCTGCCTCGGCGCTGACGGCCGAGGCCAAGGCGTCCTTCTACGGGCTCAAAACCGCCGACTACGATCCCATCTACCGTTTCTACGTGCCTCTGACCAAGGAGGGCGCCGGGCGGGAAATGACCGTCGAAACAGGGACGGACGGGCTGGTCAGGTTTGTCCGGCTGGGAACATTCGACCTTCCAGAGATGGGACAGCTGGCCGTGTGGAAGCTGATGGGCTACGGTGGCGGGATCTTCGTTCCGTTCCGCGACGCCACCGCCGGGAAGCCCGGCGGAAGCTACGGTGCCGGCCGCTACCTTCTGGACACCATCAAGGGCGCGTTCCATGGCGTCCACGGCTCCGGATCCGACGCCCAGTACGTGCTGGACTTCAACTTTGCCTACAACCCCTCGTGCGCCTACAACGAGGCCTGGGCCTGCCCGCTCGCCGGCCCCGCCAACCGGCTGGCCGTAGAGATCCCCGTCGGCGAGCTGTACTGACGTCACGCAGTTCGGGGCCGCTCCGCCCCGCACATACGATGGCTGAATGACCCCAGCTCGCCCGCGGCGGATCGCCCGCGTCCGCCCCCTCGCCCCTGCCCCGTCGTCGTCCCCGTCCTCAGACTCGTCCCCAGACTCGGACAAAGCACAGCTTCCCGAACAGTTCTTCGTGGCCAACGACGCCGCGGACTTCGCGGGCACTGCGGGACGGACATGGAAAGTGGTGGAGTCCCCCTTCCCCGGCTCGCGGGCCAACGCCGGCAGCGGCCGCCGCAAGGGATGGGAGCCCGGGGCTGAGGTCCTCGAGGACAGCTTCACGTTCCTGGCGCCGAGCGTGCCTGCCAACGTCCTCGGGATGGCCCACAACACGGGGCAGGCCGGCCGGGAGCTTCCCGCACAGGCCTTCCACAAGGCAGCCACCAGCGTGATCGGCCCGGGCGAGGCGATTGAACTGCCGGCCGGAATCGGACTGGTGGAGCCGGAGGCGGAACTGGCCGTCGTCGTCGGCCGGACAGCGAAAAACCTGACCCTCGACGACGCGCGGACGGCGGTTCTGGGCTACACCATCGGCAACGACGTCACCGCACGCAAGCTGCAAAAGTCCGATGAACTGTGGCTGAGCGCCAAAAGCCAGGACACGTTCACGCCCGCTGGTCCCTGGATCGTCACCGGGCTGGACCATGCGGACCTGCCTGTCGGCGTCGTTCACAACGGTACCGAACTGCCTACCGCAAGCACCGCGGACCTGGGGTGGAAGGTGGACGAGATCCTCGTTTACCTGACGTCGTTCATGACCCTGCACCCCGGCGACCTGGTGCTCACCGGGTTCCCGGCCGCTAGCGCCGGCATCCAGCCGGGCGACACCGTCACTTGCCGGGTGGGCGGGATCGGGGAGCTCTCCAACCCCGTCACGGCCGCTAGCTGACCGATACGCCGCCCAGGTTCCGGACGCTTCCGACGGCGGCTGTCACCGCCGCGGCTGCTGCCTCCAGGTCGGCGGCGGTCACCGACGAATCAAAGCTGAACCTGACGGCGGTCTGCGCCACCTCCGCTTCGATACCAAGTGCCACCAGCACCGGTGACGGTGCGTCCGATCCGGCCGCACACGCCGAGCCGCTGGAGCAGACCACGCCCTGGCGCTCGAGTTCCAGGAGCACGGACTCGCCGCTGGTGCCCGGGAAGCAGAACGACGCCACGGAGGGCAGCCGTTCGGACGGATGGCCGGTCAGCAGCGCACCCGGAACACTGCCCAGCACTGCGGCAATAAAATGATCGCGCAAGCCTGAGACGCAGGCCGCGAGCGCGGGCTGGTCGGCGTGCGCCAGGGTGAGGGCGGTGGCCAGGGCCACGGCGCCCGCAACATTTTCCGTGCCGGAGCGCCGGCCGCGTTCCTGCCCGCCGCCATGCACCAGGGGCTCGATCCGGGTCCGGCCCCGGACGAACAGGACCCCGTTGCCCTTGGGCGCCCCGAGCTTGTGCCCGGAGATGCTCAGGGCGTCCACGCCGAGCGCCCTCACATCCAGCGGCAGCCAGCCGGCGGCCTGCACGGCGTCGGTATGGAAGGGGATTCCCCGGCCCTTCGCCAGGGCCGCCAGTTCGGCCACCGGCTGGACGGTCCCCACCTCGTTGTTGGCGTACATGATGCTGACCAGCGCGGTTTCATCCCGCAGCACAGCGGCGAGTGCCTCCGGGGTCACGGTTCCGTTCCGGTCGACAGGCACCGCGTCCACGGTGAATCCGTGGAAGCGTTCAAGGTACCGTGCGGACTCCTCCACGGCAGGATGCTCGACGGCGCTGATCACCACCCGGTTCAGCGCCGGGTCCGCGGCCTGCCGCGCCAGGGCAATCCCCTTGACGGCGAGGTTGTCCGCCTCCGTGCCGCCCGAGGTGAAGGTGATCTCCCCCGGCCTGCAGCCCAGCACCGCGGCCACGGTCTTGCGGGCGTCCGCGAGCGCCCGTGCGGCGGCGTCGCCGAGCGAGTGGTGGCTTGACGGGTTGCCGAATTCGCCGGTGAGGTAGGGCCACATGGCCTCCAGCACCTCCCGGCGGACGGGTGTTGTGGCTGCTGCGTCCAGGAAGATCATGATGTGCTCATCCCACTGTCAGTTCGACGTCCAGGCCGAGGTCCAGTGCCGTGACGCTGTGCGTCAGGGCGCCAACGGAGATGACGTCCACGCCGGCGGCGGCGATGTCCGCCACGGTGCGGAGGTTCACGTTGCCGCTGGCCTCCACCACGGCCCGCCCGGCGACCTGGCGGACACCGGCACGGAGTTCCTCAAGGCTGAAGTTATCCAGCATGATGGTGTCCACCCCCGCGGCCAGGACGGGTTCGATCTGGTCGGCGCTGTCCACCTCCACCTCGAAATGCGTTGTGTGGCCCAGCTGGGCTTTGGCGTCGGCGAGGAGGGCGGTCAGCCGTGCCGGGTCTCCCCCGGTCATGACGGCCAGGTGGTTGTCCTTGGCCAGCACGGCGTCGGAAAGGCTGTAGCGGTGGTTGGCGCCGCCGCCGCAGCGGACGGCGTACCGTTCCAGGATGCGCAGGCCGGGCGTGGTCTTGCGGGTGTCCGTGATGCGGGCCTTAGTGCCGGCAGCCAGTGCCACGAATTCGGCCGTCTTGGTGGCGATGGCGCTCATCCGCTGTGCCAGGTTCAGGCCGACCCGCTCGGCCAGCAGCACGCTGCGCGCCCGGCCGGTGACCCGGGCGAGCTTTGTTCCGGCGGCGAAGGCCTCGCCGTCGGCCACGAGCAGCTCCACCTGCGTGTCCGGATCCACCATCAGCATGGCGTCCCGGAACACGCTGCCGCCGCTGAAGACGCCCGGGACGCGGGCGTTGAGCACCGCGGTGGCGCTGGCCTCGGCCGGGATCAGCAGCTGCGAGGTGATGTCGCCGCTGGGCGCATCCTCCGCGAAGGCCCGTTCCAGAATCTCGCGGACTGGTGCTGCAGGCAGGGTCAGGTTAGTCATGGACAAGGCTCGCTTTCGGGCTCATTCTGAATTCTTCGTCTAGGTCGTGCGCCTGGTCTTGCAGGCTGATGACCGGCTCCGGCGGGCCGTCGTCGCGGTAGTGCGCGCCGAGCGACACCCGCCGCTCCCTCGCCGCGTGGACCAGCAGCTGCGCGGCGAGCAGCAGGTTGGCGTCCTCGTGGGTCCGCGGGTCCGCTGACTGCGGCACGGCTTCAGGACGGACGACGGCGGCCCACTCGGCCAGCGCAGCCCCCGCCTCCCGCAGCAGCCCCCCACTGCGCAACACCCCGGCATTAGCAGTCATCAGCCGCCGCAAAGCCCCCCGAGAAAACTCCCCGGCTCCGGCGGACACCTCATCGATAGGTTCGGTTCGGGGCAACCGGTCGAGCTCGCGTGCCGTGAGTTCAGGAACAGCGCCCAATATCTCCTCGGGGTAGGTCACAGCGGCTTGGGCATCCGTCCCCAAGTCGCGAGACAGGGCCACGGAAGCGTCGGCTGACGGTGCCCCGGAAGCGTGCGTCAAAGGGAGGCCGCTAGCGGCCGAGCTAGCACGCGGAGGGGTGCCGTTAGTCGACGCCCCCAGCGGAGTAGTGCTGTCTTGCGACGTCCCAGACGAGGAATCATCAAGGAACGCTTCAACAGCCCGCCGCCCGAAAACCAACCCTTCGAGGAGGGAATTGCTTGCAAGCCGGTTGGCGCCCTGTACTCCGGTGCAGGCGACTTCACCGGCCGCGAAGAGTCCGGGGACGGTGGTGCGGCCGTGCAGGTCTGTGGAGACGCCGCCCATCCAGTAGTGCGCGGCCGGCGCGACGGGGACGAGTTCCCGGGTCCAGTCAATGCCGGCTTCGCGTGTACGCCGCGTGATGGTGGGGAAGCGTTTCGCCAGGAACCCCGCGCCCCTGGCATCCTCGATGACCCGGGCGTCGAGATAGACGTGGCCGTTGGGGTCGCCGAGCGCGGCCAGGTGCAGGGCAATGCTGCGGGAAACGACGTCGCGCGGGGCGAGTTCGGCGTCGGGGTGGTATCCGTGCAGGAAGCGGCGGCCCTGGGCATCAACGAGGATGGCCCCCTCGCCGCGCACTGCCTCGGAGATCAGCAGCGGGTTCTGGCCGTCGTCGGACTTCGCTCCCCTGTCCGGCCTGACCGCTCCCCCGTCCGGCCTGACCAGGCAGGTGGGGTGGAACTGGAAGAACTCCAGGTCCGCGACGGCAGCACCGGCTCGCCAGGCGAGGGCCAGGCCGTCCGCGGTGGCAACGGAAGGGTTGGTGGTCTGTGCGAACAGCTGCCCTGCCCCGCCGGTGGCCAGCAGCACAGCGTCGGTCTGGATGCTTCCTGGCCGGCCGTCCTGCAGAAACTCAACGCCCGTGACCCGCCGGCCCTGCTGGAGGAGTGCGGTGACACTGGCATGGCCCACCAGCCGGATCCTGCCCGTGGCCTGCGCGGCCAGCACCGCGCAGATCAGGGCGTTGGCGATGCCGGCGCCGGTGGCGTCGCCGCCGGCGTGCAGGATCCGCGGCGCGGAGTGGGCGGCTTCGAGACCCAAGGCGGGGTCGCCGTCGTCGTCCAAATCAAAACGGACGCCAAAGCGGCCGAGCCCGGCGATGTCCCGCCGCGCCTCGGTGCAGAGCACCCGGACAGCCGCCGGGTTGCAGTGCCCGGCTCCGGCCTTCAGGGTGTCGGCGATGTGGGCGGCCACGGTGTCTCCGGGCGACGGCTCATCCAGGACGGCGGAAATGCCGCCCTGGGCGAAGTACGTATTGCTGTCCGCGAGCGCGCCCTTGGTCAGCAGCACAACGTCGGCGCCTGATTCCGCCGCGAGCAGCGCGGCGTAGAGGCCGGCGATGCCGCTGCCGACGACGGCGAGCCGCCGGTGGCCGGCAGTTCCGTTTTCGCTGGTCATTGTGGGCTCTCTATTGGGGCTTGGCGGCGAGCATGCGCTCGAGTGCCGTCCTGGCGTCCTGCTGCACGTCGTCGTCCACGGTGATGCGGTTGACCACCCGGCCGGCGACGAGTTCTTCGAGGACCCAGGCCAGGTAGCCGGGGTGGATCCGGTACATGGTGCTGCAGGGGCAGATGACCGGGTCCAGGCAGAAGATGGTGTGCTGCGGGTACTGGGCCGCCAGCCGGTTCACCATGTTGATCTCGGTGCCGATCGCGAAGACTGTGGGCTCGGTGGCTGCGGCGATGGCTTTCTGGATGAAGTCCGTGGACCCGGCGGAGTCGGCTGCGTCCACCACTTCCATGGGGCATTCGGGGTGCACAATGACGTTGACGCCCGGGAAGTCTGCGCGTGCCTTCTCGATCTGGGCCACGCTGAAGCGCTTGTGGACCGAGCAGAATCCGTGCCAGAGGATCACGCGGGAGTCCAGCAGGGCCTGTTCCTCGTTGCCGCCAAGTTCCTTGCTCGGGTTCCACATGGGCATCTGCTCGAGCGGGACACCCAGTGCCTTGGCCGTGTTCCGGCCGAGGTGCTGGTCCGGGAAGAACAGCACGCGCTGGCCGCGCTCGAAGGCCCATTCAAGGACCGTCTTGGCGTTGGAGGACGTGCAGACGATGCCGCCGTTCCGGCCGCAGAACGCTTTCAGCGCCGCGGAGGAATTCATGTAGGTGACCGGGATGACCGGAACGCGGCCCTCGGCATCGGGCTCGGTGCCGAAAATCTCCTCAAGCTGCTCCCAGCAGTCCTCCACAGAATCGGCGTCGGCCATGTCCGCCATCGAGCATCCGGCAGCGAGGTTGGGCAGGATGACAGCCTGCTCCGGCGTGGAGAGGGTGTCCGCGGTTTCGGCCATGAAGTGGACGCCGCAGAACACGATCGCTTCGGCGTCGGGCCGGGTCAGGGCGGCGTTGGCCAGCTGGAATGAATCGCCAACAAAGTCGGCGTACTGGACAACCTCGTCGCGCTGGTAGAAGTGGCCCAGGATGACGGCGCGGTCGCCCAGTGCCGTCTTGGCAGCACGGATCCGGGCATCGAGTTCAGCTTCGCCGGCAAGCTTGTACTCCTCGGGAAGCTGGCCCTGACGCGGCGTGGAGGCAGGCGCGACGTCCGCGCTGGAGGCCCCGGGACCGTATGCGGGAACGCCGGCGAGCGTTTCCGCGAGGTCGTATTCCCAGGGGCCCTTGGCAAGCGCCGGGCTGCAGGTGCCGCCGGTGCCGGCTGCAGTGGCCAGCTCGGCCTGTTCACGCGTGATCAGCTGGATGGCAGTATTGACGCTGCTCATGAGGTGCTCCTGTTATCTGGGTCGAGGCCGGGGCGGCCGGTAAATCGGTAAAGACGCGGCGGGCGGTGCTTGCCGCCCTGGAGGTATTCACCGGTTTCTTCGATTTCCGGCGTCGACTTGATCTGCCGGCGGAAGTTGGCGGGGTCCAGCTGCGTGTCCAAAACAGCTTCGTAGACCTCGCGGACCTGGGCGAGGGTGAAGTATTCCCCCAGGAAGTGGTAGGCGATGGAGCCGTAGGCCAGCTTGTTCCGCAGGCGCCAGAGGGCGTAGTCCACAATGCCGTTGTGGTCGAAGGCCAGGCTGCCGAGCTTGTCGGCGCGGAACCACCGGACGTTCTCGGATTCGTCCGCGAGGGCAGCTTCGGTGGGCTGGACCAGCGCCCAGTAGACGATGGACACCACGCGCTGCGTGGGCGAGCGGTGCATGCCGCCGAAGGCGTAGAGCTGCTCAAGGTAGCTGGGTGCCAGCCCGGTTGTGTCCCTCAGGTTCCGCGAGGCAGCGTCCTGCAGGGATTCAGCGTGGGTCAGCGGACCGCCGGGCAGGGCCCAGAGCCCTTTGAACGGCTCCCGGATCCGGCGGACCAACGGCAGCCACAGCGTGGGCCGGCCGGAGGACTCGCTGGGGCGGAGCGCGAAAATCACCGTGGAAATGGCGAGCGACGGCGGCGCGGACTGCCGCTCGGCCACGTTGGCTGAGGTGGTGTACACGGTAATCACCCGCTTCGCTGCGATCGGCCGGCCCGTTTGGGGGCGGCCTCGGTTAGTTATAGTCAATTTGACTCAAACTGATTCTACGGCCGGTTGCCCGGGATGCAAAATGTTTCGCCGAAAGTTGGGTGTAAATTCGAAAGGTCCCAAAAGGACCAGTTTCCCAACCCCAAGAAGGTACGCAGCATGACGATGAAGTCCACGGCAGAGCGACCCGCAGTACAGCTCCGCCACAGTATGAAACCCCGCCAACTCACCATGATGGGCCTGGGCAGCGCCATAGGCGCCGGGCTCTTTCTGGGCTCCGGCGCCGGTGTCCAGGCGGCCGGCCCGGCAGTTTTGGTTTCCTACCTTGTGGCTGGCACGCTCATCATCCTGGTCATGTGGGCGCTGGGTGAAATGGCGGCAGCCAACCCCAACAGCGGCGCCTTCTCCGTTTACGCCGAACGCGCCATGGGCAGGACCGCGGGGGCAACCGTGGGCTGGCTCTGGTGGCTGCAGCTGGTGGTGGTCATCGCCGCCGAGGCGCTCGGCGCCGCAGGGCTGCTGTTTTCGGTCTGGCCGGTGGTTCCAGTGTGGGCGCTCTCCCTGGTGTTCATGGTGGTGTTCACCGGCATCAATCTGGCCGGCGTGAAGAACTTCGGCGAGTTCGAGTTCTGGTTTGCCATCCTCAAGGTAACGGCCATCGTCCTGTTCCTCGCCATCGGCGCCGCGTTGCTCCTGGGGCTCCTTCCGGACGCGGCGTCCCCGGGTCTGGCCAACATCACCGGCGACTTCGCGCCCTCGGGCCTGGCCGGCATTGCCACCGCACTGTTCGTGGTGATCTTCGCGTTCGGCGGCACGGAGATCGTCAGCGTCGCAGCCGCTGAGACCGAAAACCCCGAGCACAGCGTCACCAAGGCCATCCGGACGGTCGTGTGGCGGATCCTCGTCTTCTACATCGGCTCCGTCTTCGTAATCGCGGCCGCCCTTCCCGCCACCTCGGAGGCCCTGTCCTCGCCGTTCGCGGGCGTCCTGGATGCCGCCCGCATCCCGGGTGCCGCCACCGCCATCACCCTGGTAGCCGTCGTCGCCCTGCTGTCCGCCCTGAACGCGAACCTGTACGGGGCGTCGCGCATGGTGTTCTCGCTGGCAGAGCGCGGCGAGGCTCCCGGCTTCCTGTCCCGGCTCAGCGGCGCGGGCGTGCCGATGGTCGCCGTCGGCGTCTCGGTCGCGTTCGGCTTCATCGCCACGGTCCTGGAACTGCTGTTCCCCGAGCGCATCCTGCCAGCCCTGTTCCAACTGGTCGGTTCCACGTGCCTCGTGGTCTGGGGTTCGGCACTGGTCTCCCAGCTCATCCTTCGCCGGCGCGCAGACCGCGACGGCACTCCCCTGCCGCTGCGGATGAAGGGTTTCCCCGGGCTTACTGTGTTCGGCCTCGTTCTGCTGGGTCTGGTGTTTGCCGTGGGCTTCAGCGCCGAGAGCAGCCGCATCCAGCTGATCAGCACGCTGCTGCTGATTGCCGGCATCGCCGCCGCCTGCTGGGCAGGGGCCCGGATCGCGGCATCCCGGCGCACCCGGTCACACAGGTAGCCGCACCTGCCAGGCCCGGGATTGCGGCCCCACCGCCCAACCAGGTAGCAGGACAGGGGGTTCCCAAGGCTGGGAACCCCCTATGCTGCCACCCAGTTGGGAAGCCGTGGATTTCCCCGGTCCGCCGGCAGGTAGAGTGGTGCCCATCCACGGCGGACCGGCGATGAAGCAGTCCAGGCGAGCCCTGTACATGAAGAGGACTGAGACTTGACGAGGACTGAGGCGATGAGCGGCAGACACACCGGTGAACAGCACTCCCACACGGTCGAGGGCACCGACCCGCAGCTATACGTCGGGATGCACGACCCCAAGAACGACGCCGGACTCCGCCCCATCCTCCTCATCCACGGCTTCTCCGCTTCCAGCAAGCTGAACTGGGAGGACACCGGCTGGATCCCGGCTCTCTTGGAGGCCGGCCGCCGCGTCATCGCCGTCGATCTTCCGGGCCACGGCCGGAGCGGCGCGCCGGAGGACATGGACTCCTACTCGCCCAGCCGGATCAGGGCGGACCTGCTGCAGATCGCGTTCGACGCTGGCGCCCGGCCTTTGCGCGACAGTGACCCCGCGAGCGGGCTGGACGTGATTGGATATTCCCTCGGTTCCCGGCTCGCCTGGGAGTTCGGCGCCACCCAGCCGGAGCTGGTCCACCGGCTGGTCCTGGGCGGCCCGAACATGGCCGACCCGCTGGCGGCCTTCGACCTCGTGGCCGCCCAGCGCTACCTGGCCGACGGCACGCCCATTGCGGACGCGTCCACGGCCGGGCTCCTCAGCATGGCGCAGGCGCTGCCGAGCAACAACATCTTCGCCCTGCTGTCCCTGGTGGAGGCCATCAAGGGTGAACCGTACGACCCGGCCGAGGCCGTGCCGCACATGCCCGTGCTGTTGGTGGCCGGCGAAAACGATGAACGCGCCACGTCCATGCCGCAGCTTGCCGAACTGGCGCTGAAGGCCGGTTCCACGGCCGAGCAGCTGGTGCTGCCCGGCCGCACCCACACCAACGCCATCACCAGCCGCGCCTTCAAGCAGGCGGCCATCGCGTTCCTCGGCAGTTAGGGGACCCGGCAGCTAGGGGACCCAGCAGCTGGCGCGTCCGTCAGCTGCCGCGCCGTCAGCTGGCGCGCCCGTCAGCCCGCGGATCGGCCGGGGGTTTCCCCTGCCCTGAATCCCCCCGCCGGAACGCCGTCGAATACCCCGGCGCCCGCCGGAGCCGACGGGCGTAGGCTGGACTTTGGGGGCGGAGACACCGGAAGAGGAACCCATGGGCATGGTTTTTGAGGACCGGGAAGACGCAGGACGGCAGCTTGCGGCCGCCCTGCCGCAATTCCGCGAGCGCCCTGACACCCTGGTGCTTGGCCTGGCCCGGGGCGGCATCCCGGTGGCCGCCGCCGCGGCCGAGGTCCTGCATCTGCCGTTCGGTGCCCTGCTGGTCCGCAAGCTTGGCATCCCGGGCCATGACGAGACTGCATACGGCGCGCTCGCATACTCAGGCGAAAGGATCGTCCGCCTTCTCAACAGGCCCCTCGTGGAGCGGATTTTGGACGACGGCGTCCGGCAGGAGTGGCTCGACCAGGTGGAGCACCGGGAGCGGACCGAACTGATGCGCCGCGCCGACAGTTATCCGGCCGTGCACCCCGATGTGAACGGCAAGACGGCCCTGCTGGTGGACGACGGCCTGGCGACAGGGGCCACCATGCGGGCGGCCGTTGAGGCCGTACGGATGGCTGGCGCTGCAGCGGTAGTGGCCGCGGTGCCCGTGGGTTCAATCGAGGCGGAGAAGTCGTTGTCCCGGGTCTGCAATGTCCTGTGTCTCCACCTGCCCGGAAGATTCCGGGCGGTGGGAGCCTTTTACCGGCACTTTGAGCAACTGAGGGACGAGGACGCCATTGCCCTACTGCACGGCGCCCGCATCTAGTGCCGGCCCACGCCGAGGGGCCGGCCCCTCGTTTCCTTCGCGAGTATCACGCCGATGGCTGAGATGACGCACAGAATCATGATGTAGATGCCGATGGAGCCGGTCCACTTGGTGCTCTGCAGGAGTGTCTCGGCAATGGTGGCTGCAAAGGCACCGCCCAGGATGGCGCCGAACGCGTAGCCGATCGAGATCCCCGAGTACCGCACATTGGCGGGGAACATCTCCGCGTACATGGCCGACATGGGGCCATAGGACAGACCAAGGCCCACTGTTAGGACAAACAGCGCCACACCGTAGAGCACTATGTCCTTTGTGTCGATGAGGGCGAACATCGGGATCATCCAGGCGAAGATGATCGCGTAGCCGGTCAAGAAGGTCTTGACCCGGCCGATCCTGTCCGAGAGCCAGCCGCCCACCAGGGTGAAGATCAGCCAACCGAAGGATGCCAGTGTGGTGGCCAGCAGAATCTGCGGCGTGGGCATCTTCAGTGTCCTGGTGGCGTAGGAGATAAAGAATGCAATCAGGAGGTAGCCTGCCGCGTTGTTGGCGATGAAGATCAGCGTGGAGTGCAGTACCGCCTTCTTGTGATGGCGGATGAGCTCACCGAGGGGCGCCTTGCTTTCGGCCTTGCGCGCGGCCATTTCCTTGAAGACCGGGCTTTCGCCTACTGCACGGCGGATCAGGTAGCCCACCACGATCAGCACGATGGAGAGCAGGAAGGGAACGCGCCAGCCCCAGGAGGCGAAGTCTTCCTTCGACATTCCGGTGTTCAGGAAAAACAGCAGCCCCGTGGCCAGAATCATGCCGACGGGAACACCGATCTGCGGGTAGGCGCCGAACAGCCCCCTCTTGTGCAGCGGCGCGTGCTCCACAGCCATGAGGGCAGCCCCGCCCCATTCTCCGCCGGCGGAGAAGCCCTGCAGCACACGGAGGAAGATCAGCAGGATCGGAGCCCACGCGCCGATTTGGGCGTACGTCGGCAGCATGCCAATCAGGGCCGTTGCGGCACCCATCATAATGAGGGTGAACACCAGCATCGCCTTGCGGCCCAGGCGGTCGCCAAGGTGTCCGGCAACGATAGCGCCGAGGGGGCGGAACAGGAAGCTGATGCCAATCAGGGCGAAGGAAAGGATCTGCGCCAGTCCCGGGTTGGATTCGTTGAGCGGGGCGAGGAACAGCGGGGACAGCAGCGTTGCCGTCAGCTGGGCGAAGATGAAGAAGTCGTACCACTCGATAGTGGTGCCCACCAGCGTGCCGGCGAGGACTTTGCGTTCCTCACGCTTGCTGCTGGGGCCAACCTCTGAATCTACGGGTGAAGTTGCGGTCATTGAAACTCCGTGGCCGGGGGCAGTGCTACTGCCAAAGTTGATGTGAAGCTGCTCGATTTACTGATCGAACGGTCAGTTAGTGTGAGGATACTACGAAGTGTGATCTGGCGCACCCCTCAGCTGGTCTGGCGCAGAACTAGCGCAGGCGCGCCATGGCTGATTCGCCAGCAGTTCGTCGGCGGGGCCCGCTGCTGAATTGACCATCATCCTCGATCCCTAGCGGCGCATCCCCTTGTCTCTGGCGCATCGTGCCGCAGTCACCCTAAACTGTCTCCATCAAAGCTGTTCTATAGTTGAACCGGCAATTCCTATATAGAACGGTTGCCGAGGTGACAGGCTCCAGTAGCCCCTTTGGCTAGCCGCCCCGCTTACATGCCTAGGATGGACAGCATGACTCCCAACGCCGGTGCCGCAGCAGAGGTTGCGCCCGCCCAGACCTCCCCATCGCAGACCCTCTCCCGGGGCATCCGCGCTTTGGAAATCCTTGCCGAAGCCGACCGCCCGCTGACTATCGCCGAGCTTGCGGAGGCCATGGGCGTACACCGCTCCGTGGCCTACCGGATTCTGCGGACCCTTGAGGACCACTCCCTGCTGGTGCGCGACGACGCCGGCCGGGTCCAGCCCGGCCCCGGCCTCGCGGTGCTGGCCCGCGGCGTTTCGCGGAACCTCCAGACCGCCGCCCTGCCGGAACTGACCCAGCTGGCCAACACGCTCAACATGACGGCCTTCGTGGCGGTGTGGGACCACCAGGACTGTGTGACGCTTGTGACAGTGGAACCCCGGCATTCAGCGGCTACGGTGCTCCTCCCGGGATCGCGCCATCCAATAAGTACGGGCGCGCCCGGCATCGCCATCCAGTCTGCACTGTCCGAACACGAGTGGAACCAACTCGCTCCCGGGACGCCCTACCGCCCCGAGGCTGCCGAAGCGCGCCGCCGCGGTTACTCGGCCAGCCATGACGAAGTCATCGCCGGGGTTTCCTCGCTTGCTGCGCCGGTCCGTGTGCCCGGCGGACGCCCGGCGGCTATCGCCGTCGTCTACATCCGCTCATCGCAGGATCCGGCCGAGGTGGCCGCCGCCCTGACCGCCAGCGCGGCCCGGATCGAAGGTCAGCTCGCCTGAGCCGACCGCCTCCGGGAACGGACGACGACGGCGGCCGCCGCCGCCCCGAGAGCGAACAGTGCCGCCGCGGCGGCTGCCGAGACGAGGAAGGCGGCGTGGTGGCCCCCTTCCTGTGCCAGTTGGCCGCCGATGGACGAACCTAGGGCGGTGCCCGCGACGATGCCGCTGGCGAGCGCCGTCATCACAGTGGCCAGCCGGCCGGCCGGCGCCACCAGCCCGCCGATGGCAAACACCGTGACCATGACCGGGCCCACCGGCAGGCCCAGCGCAAGCAGTACCAGCACCATGCCCCAGCCGTCGGTTGGAAGGAACAGCAGGGCAGACAGCCCGGCCATGGCTGCCGCCCCGGTCACCCACCGGGCAGTCACGGGGAAGCCGGCCGGCCAGTAGGCCACCGAGATCGCGGCCGCGGCCGAGCTGATCCCCATGACGGCGTACAGGAGTCCGGCCGCCTCTGACGTTGCGAAACCGGCGGCAAACGCGCTCAAGGCTGCCTGCGTGGAGCCGAAAAACGTGCCCATGCAGACCATGGCCAGGACCGGAAGTGCCACGGCGCTCAGACCGGCAAGACGGCTGCCGGCCCGGGTTTCGGCATTTCCTCCGGCGGCATTTCCTCTAACTGCGCGGCTGCCGGCGCGGGTGCCGGCGGCAGCCCGCCGCGGAACAGCCGCATGGGTACGGTGGACGGCGAAGGCCGGAACGAGCGTGAGGGTGAGCGCGGCGGCCAGGGCCAGCGGCAGCCATGGTGCTACCAGGCTGGCGAGGACGCCCACGAGGGCCGGACCGAGCACGAACGTCAGTTCGTCGGCCGTGCTCTCATAGGACAGCGCGACGTCCAGATCGGTGCTGTCCCCGGCGCGCCGGCTTTCGGCTGTGAGCGCCATCCACCGGACGCGGGCCAGCGGGCCGACCTGGGGGCAGCTGAGGCCTGCCGCCAACGCGGCCGCGATGACGCCCAGCGCGGCGCCGACGTCGTGCACCCCGGGAATCAGATACGCGGTGGCAATGACGGCAAGTACGGCCACGACGTTCAGGATGGCCGAGATCAGCAGTACCGGGCGCTGGCCGAGCCGGTCGGCCAACCAGCCGAGGATCGGCGCACCGACGGCCGAGCCGATACCGACGGCGCCGGCGGCGGCTCCGCCCACGGCGTACGAGCCGGTGACCGATGTGGCAAGGGTGAGGGTTCCCAGGGTCAGCATCGCGAGGGGCAGGCGGGCAAACAGGCCCACGGGCAGGAATCCCCTGCCCGCCAGAGCCGGCAGGCGCGCGAAACGGCCGCCGAACTGCGGGGTGGGCGCCTTGGTGTTGGCGGAAGGGGCGGGACGGGGGGCGGCGGGTGGTTGGGGCGCCGTTGAAGTGCTCATGTATGCGGGCTCGTTCAGTCGTGCACATCGTCCCTCCTCCCGATGCGCTGAACCCGGTAACAGTCCCATAGTACTGGACACGTAAATGCGGGACGCGGAGGTCCTGGCGGCGGGACGCCCGGTGGGCGGAAACCCAGCCCGACGTGAACCCGGTGATGCCGCCTGGCGGCGGGCATCACCGGGTTCAGACCGTTACGAGCGCATCGACGATGTGCACCGTGGAGCCGTTGCGCTGCTTCACCACCTGGAGCTGGCTGCCGATGCGCTGCTTCATCTCCCCCACGTGGCTCACCAGGCCGACCACGCGGCCGCCGTCGCGGAGGCCCTCCAGTGCATCCATGACCTGCTCCAGTGCCTGCTCGTCGAGGCTGCCGAAGCCCTCGTCGACGAACAGCGTTTCAATGTCAACACCGCCTGCTTCCTGCTGCACCACGTCCGCGAGGCCCAGGGCCAGCGACAGCGAGGCCATGAAGGATTCCCCGCCGGAGAGCGTCGAGGTGTCGCGGCGGCGGCCGGTCCATTCGTCTATGACTTCCAGCCCCAGCCCGGATTTGGCGTTCCGGGCCGCCCTCGCGTCCGAGTGCTGCAGTGTGTAGCGGCCGTCGCTCATGGCGACGAGCCTTTCCGATGCGGCAATGGCAACCTGCTCCAGCCGTGCCGCCAGGACATACGCGTTCAGGCTCATGCGGTAGCTGTTGTCGCCGGAGCCGCGGGCCGTTTCGGCGAGGCCTCTCAGGACCTCAGCGCGTTCCCGGGGCTCCCGGCCGGATTCAGCGAGTTCCCCATACTCTGCACGGAGCCGTCCCAGGGTCTTGGCGCCCTGCCGCGCCATGCCCGCCGCCAATTCGATGTCCTTTGCTGCCTGGGTGGCCTGTTCGGCTTCCGTGCGCAGCAGGTCCAGGTCCGCTGGGGTGGTCGCGGAGCCGCTTTCGTGTTCCCTGGCTGTCTGTTCCTTTGCTGCGACAACGAGCTCTTCGCTGGCGAACAGCTCCTCCAGCCGTACCTCCTCGTCGCGCCCGGCCTGGACTGCAGACTCCAGCCTCGCCGCCTCCGTCCTTGGCAGCAGGGCCTGGCGGGCCTCAGCGGCCGATGCGAATCCGGCCTCGGGAAGAGCGCGGTCAAGCCCGGTCCGTGCCTCAGCCAGGCGGGCCGCAGCCTGGCCCAGCTGCGACTGGGCAGCGTCAGCCTGTTCGAGAATGTCGATAACCTGGCCGATGGCGTCTCTGCGGACACTGAGGCTGGCGTGGCCGGCACGAAGCGCTTCGAGCGACGATTCAAGGGCCGCGGACTGCCCTTCTATTTCGGTCAGGGCGGATTCTGTTTGCGCCAACTGCGACAGCATGTCCACCCGCACCTGCTCCGTGGCGTCGATGCGCTCAGCAAGTTCCTCCTGCCGGCTCCTGCTCGCTGCCAGTTCCGCAACGGCCGCGGCCGCCCCGGCAGCAGCTTCCCGGGCGGCCTGGGCGGCTTCCTCCGCTTCGGTGGGATCGGTGTCGCCGCCTTGGCCGGCGAGAACTGCGACCAGCTGCCTGGCCTCGGAGAGCTCCGCTTCCAGTGCAGACAGCGCCTTCTCGGCCGCCTCGCTGCGCTCCTTGGCTCGTTCCTCTTTCTCGGCAAGCCCCAGGACGGAGTCCCCGGCGGGAACCGGCTCGGGGTGCTCCGGGCTGCCGCAGACGGGACAGGGCGCCCCGCGTTCCAGGTGCGAAGCCAATTCAGCCGCCGCATTGGACAGGCGTTCCTCGCGGACGTCCAGCCATTGCCGGCGCAGTTCCTGGTGGTGTTCCCGGCCTTTGAGGTGCCGCTCGGTGACGGCAGCGCACCCGGCCGCAGCAATTCCGTAGCGCCTGACAACGTCCACCAGCTCGTCGGCGGCGGCCGCTTCCTTGGTGCGCAGCACGGATTCCCCTGCCAGCTGTTCAAGCGGCTGAAGGGCTGCACGCAGGGCCTCCATCTCGGTGCGGAGGGAAAGCAGCCGGAGGGCGTGGTCATCTCCGGCACGCGTGAGTTCCTGCCGCCGCTTCGCAAGCCCGGCGGCCCGTGCATGCAGGCCACCCAGCCGGTCCTCATCGGCAAGGCGTTCGCCGATCACAGCGGCCAGGGCCCGCAGCCGCGAAAGCTCCGTGACCACGTCGACGGCGGCGTGTTGGGTGACGGCGCCGTGTCCCGGAGCGCTGTGTTCCGCAGTGCTGTATTCCGTAACTGCCAGTTCTGAGCTGGAGCTGGCTGCCTCCCGCACGCCGGCAGAGGCGAGGTCCAAGGCTCTTTCCGCCCGGGCAAACAAGGCCTCGGCGGCGGTCACGGCCTTCAGCTGGCCGCCTAGGAGCTCGGCCTTCCGGTGCAGGTCAAGCGCGGCTCCCGCGCTGGTGAGTCCAGGGGCGGCGGCCTCTGCATCTGCCCTCCGGCGCAGGGCAGCAGCAAGCTTCAGGCGCCTTCCCTCCCTTGCCAGCTCCGCTTCGAGCCGCTCCGTGCACCCGCGGCGCTGCTCCTCGGCGGATTCCGCCTCCCCGGCCAGGGCCGAGGCACGCTCCGAGGCTGCAGACTCCAGCCATGACAGAAGTTCGCGACCGCCGGCAGATTCCGGCGCCCCATCGGGGTCGACTTCGAGAGCCGTGGCCTCCGCCCTGGCCCTCGCCACCAGCAGGCCCAGCCTGCCCTCAAGATCGGCTACTTCACTTACGGCCCCGGCGGCCTGTAACGCAAGCTCCCGCTCCGCTGCCTCGAACCGTTCGGTCCCGAAGAGCTTCTGCAGCAGGTCGAGGCGGTCAGAAGCCTTGGACCGGAGGAACGCGGCGAAGTCCCCCTGGGGGAGCAGAACCACGCGGGTGAACTGCTCCCGGTCCATGCCGAGGAGCGCTGTGATCTCCGCCCCGGCTTCGTCGTTCCGGCCGGACTTTTCCACCCACGCACCTGCCACCCGTTCGCGCAACAGCGTCTTGGCCTGCTGGGTGGTGAACCCGTTCCGTCCGCGGGCGCTGGGCTTGTCCCAGGCCGGCGACCGGGAAACCTCAAAACGCCTGCCCCGGGCGGTGAATTCGCAGGTCACGCGGGGTTCGGCAGCCGAGTCCGCGTGGTCGCTGCGCAGTCTCTTGCCGTCCTGCCGCGCGCCCGGCACCGATCCGTAGAGGGCGTAGCAAATGGCATCCAGCACGCTGGTCTTGCCGGCGCCGGTAGGCCCATTAAGCAGGAACAGCCCGTGGGCGCTCAGCCGGTCAAAATCGATTTCCTCGGTTCCGGCAAACGGCCCGAACGCAGAGATTTCCAGACGGTGGATCCTCACAGTGATGCCTCCTGAAGACGCACGTTCTCCAAAGCTTCGGTGAGAGCGGCCTGTTCCGCCGTGTCCGGCTCCCGGCCGCGGACGTGTTCCAGGAATCCGCAGCAGACGGCGAGGTCATCCTCCGCCTCCGCCAGCCGGCTGCTGTAGCTCGCCTGGGAGGCGGCGGATGCCCCCTCCGGCTCGAAACCGAGGACGAGCGTGTCCGGGAACCTGGCGCGCAGCCGCTCCATGGCCTGGGCCGGCCGCTGGGCGTCCGTCAGGGTCACCTGGCAGTAGGCTTGCTCGGCCCAGGCGTGCCCAGGGGACTCCAGCAGCCCGTCGAGTGTCCCCCGGAGGACGGCAAGTTTCCGGGGCGCGTCCCAGAGGATCTCCTCCACGGCGGTGACCCCGGACTCGTCAACGTCAACGAGCCAGCCGCCCTTTTGGTGCTTCGCTTCGGAGAACGAGTACGCCAGCGGAGAGCCCGAATACCGCACCTCGGCAGAGAGGGACTGCCGGCCGTGCAAATGGCCAAGTGCCGTGTAGCTGAAGCCGTCAAACAGGTCCAGGGGCACGGCGCCCACTCCCCCGATGCTCAGGTCGCGTTCGCTGTCCGAGCTGATGCCCCCGCTGGCGAAGGTGTGTGCCAGCACAACGGAATGGACCGTCCGGGACGCGCTGCGCGTGGCGACGTCGGCCCTGATGCGTTCCGTGGCGGCGCGGGTGGCTTCGAAGTGGCTGGCGGTGTCCACTCCAAGTTGCTCGGCGACCAGCCGGGGTTCGAGCCAAGGGATGCCGTAAATGGCCAGCACAGAATCAGTCCCCGTGCCGCCGAGTGGCAGCAGGACGGGGACGTCCAGCTCCTGCAGGCGGGTGCGCAGATGAACGCCGCCCTTCTCCAGAAGCCGGGAGGCGAAGCCGAGCCGGATGGCGGAGTCGTGGTTTCCGCTGGTCAGCACCACCTGTGCGCCTGCCCCGGTCAGCCGGACCAGGGCATCGTCCAGGAGGTTGACGACATCGACGCCGGGCAGTGCCCTGTCGTAGACGTCGCCGGCGATCAGCACGACGTCGACGGAGAGTTCCCTGACCCGGGCAACCAGTTGGTCGACGAAGGCGCGCTGGGCGTCCAGCATGCCGACGCCGTGGAAAGACCGGCCCAGATGCCAGTCGGAAGTGTGCAATAACCGCATATTCATAAGCTAGACGCGGGCACCGACAAAATAGCTGACCCCGCGCCTCGGCGCGTCAGGACTCCTTGCTGCGCGGCCCGTCGAAGAAGTCGCGCGCCTCGTCGCCGCCTGCATCAGGCGCTGCGGCCGTGCCGCCCGCATCGGTCCCCTGACCGTCAACCACTTGCCGCTCTGCCGCCCGGGTTTCTGCGGCCGTCGCGGTTTTTTCGACTGTTTCGTAGCCTGAGGCGCCGTCGAAGTCGTCCCCGAGCTCAGACCCGTCATCCGCCTCGGCGTCGGCGTGGTCCGCCCCGCCCGCGGCGGCTGCGCTGCGGCCCTGGGCGTCGGCGAACCCACGGAAAACAAGGCCAGCGATACCGGCACCGACGACCGGGGCCACCCAGAACAGCCACAGCTGCTCCAGCGCCCAGCTGCTGCTGAACAGCGCCGAGGCGGTGGCCCGGGCCGGGTTGAAGGGTGCATTGCCAAGGGCCTGGCCCAGCTGCAGCAGCACGGCAAATGCCAGCCCGACGGCGAAGGGGGCAGCGGCCGCGTGGTTGTTGCGGCGGGCTGTCATGCCGAGGAACACGGCGACCAGGAGGGCTGCTCCCAGCACCTCCACGAGCAGCACGCCGGCCATCGACGTCTGGATCACGGAGTGCTCACCGAAGCCGGCGGTGACGGTATCAAACGCCGTGCGGGCGTCGGAGATGTTGGGCACGGTGCGGAGGATGCCGAACAAGGCGAGCGCGCCCGCCGCCGCGCCGACCAGCTGCGCGCCGATGTACGCTGCTGCAGCGGCGATGCCGATCCTGCCCGCCACCAGGTTGCCCAGGGTGATCGCCGGGTTGAAATGCCCGCCAGAGATGTACGCGAAGGCCAGCATCGCCGCCGTCACGGCAAGGCCTCCGGCGAGGGCTCCGGGCAGCGGATTGGACTGCGGCAGGGTGAAGAGCGGCACACCCAGCCCGGCGACCACCAGAAAGAGCGTTCCGAACGCCTCCGCTCCGAGCCTGGACAGGAGCCCGGGCCGGAATCCGTTGTCACCGGCGGAATGCCGGTCATCGGTCGGGGGGACGGACACAGGGGTGCTCATGGGGGAATCCTTTTGTTTCTGTCAGCGGGGAATGCCGCTCGCTTCGGGAGCCGGCCCCAGCAGTCTGGCAGCAAAGTCTGGACGGTTGCTGAATCCGAGCTTATCCTCCGGCGCCCGGACCCCCGGCATTGCGAGTGCGACATCACAGCACGGTCCGGGGGCACAGCGGTCAACACCGCAGCATCCAGAATCACAGAGTCGGGACAGCTCCGGCGGGCAGGTAAATTTGCCTGCATGAGCAATGTTCCCGGCACCGTTCCGTCCCCCGAGTCCCGCATCCATGGCTGCCTGCTCGGCGGCGCCCTGGGCGACTCGCTCGGCTACGCCGTCGAGTTCGATCCCATTGACGAGATCCGGCGCCGTTTCGGCGCCGCCGGACTCCGTGATTTTTCCGCGCTCGACGGCGGGACCCACTTCTCGGACGACACCCAGATGACGCTGTACACAGTCGACGGGATCGTCGAGGCCCTGGAGTGGGCCAACTCGGGGGTTGGTGCTGACGCCAATGCCTGCGTGTGGCTTGCGTACCTGCGCTGGCTGGACACGCAGGGAGTGCCCGTTCCCGAATCCGCGCCGCGGCCGCAGTCGCGTTGGATTGACGGCCAGGACGTGCTGCGGCACCGGCGGGCACCCGGCAACGCCTGCCTGAGCGGGCTGGCCACCGGCCAAATGGGGACCATCGTCCGGCCGGTCAATCCCGATTCGAAGGGCTGCGGAACCGTCATGCGGTCCGCGCCCTTCGGCCTGGTGCCGCACATTCCGGCGGAGGCCGTGTACAAGTTGAGCTCGGACGCAGCATCGCTCACCCATGGGCATCCCTCCGCCCGGCAGAGCGCCGGCGCTTTCAGCCTGCTCATCCATTACCTGGTGCAGGGCAGCAGCCTGGCCGAGGCATCACAGGCCGCACTCGCCCGTGTGCTCGCCGATGACGGGGCGGCGCCCGAACTCCGCGAGCGGCTGGACGCCGCAATCCGCCTCGCCGGCCAGGCCGGCGCGGACCCGGTATCCAGTTCGGTGCCCGGTTCGGTGCTCAGCCCGGAGGAATTGGTCCGTGCACTCGGTGAGGGCTGGGTGGCGGAGGAGGCCCTCGCCGTCGGACTGTATGCGGTCCTGGCGACTGCCACCGCATCAGAGGTAAATGGCGAGCCCGACCCGGTGGCCCACTTCAAGGCCGCCATCGCGCTGGCCATCAACCACAGCGGCGACAGCGATTCCACCGGCTCCATTGCCGGCAACATCCTGGGCGCGTACTACGGCACGGACTGCCTGCCCGCGGACTGGCTCGAAGCGCTCGAGGCCCCCGAGGTGATCCGCGGCATGGCCGGGCAGCTGGTTGCCGTCACGTCTGCCTGAGCGAAATGTTGTTGCAGGCCTCGCAGACGTCCTCCGGGATGAGGCCGCGGCGCTGCAGCAGGCCGAAGATCGCACAGCCGAGGCAGAACCCGGCGAAGGCCTCCAGCGAGGCGGCAACAATCAGCACAGCGAGCAAAATCCACGCGGCGGGCGCCAAGCCGGCGGCCAGCAGGACGGCGGCCGCCGTGGACATGGCGGCGCCGATGCCCTGGGCGAAACGCTTGGGCGGCCCGGGCACCAGCTTGACCCGTCCCAGCCGCGGAGCGAGGATCCTGACAGAAAGCAGGGCGAGCGGGGAGATCCTCGGCCCGAACAGCACGCGGAGCCAAAAACCGGCGGCAATGACCGCCAGTCCCCAGCCGAAGCCGGTGAGCAGCGTCGCGGCAGCCAGCAGGACCACCAGCCCGGCGGTGATGCGGGCCGCGTATTCGTTGACCGGGTTGGGGAAGGCGAATGCAGCACTCAAGCTGCCCGCGGTGTCCTGTGTGCCCCGTCTGCCCAGAATTCTCAGTTTGCCCATGCGGCAAGGCTAGGAGAGGGTCCGTGGCGGGCAAAGCTTTATTGCGCCATGTGTACGGGCGCCCCGCCCACCATCTGCAGGAACTCCCCTTCGGAGATCACCTCGATGGCCTGGCCGCGGTCGTGCAGCTCCAGCACTCGTTTGGCCTTGCCGGTGAGCCGGCCGGAGCGCAGGTCGCCGGCCACGAAGCCGTCGCCCACCACCAGGACGCTGGTCCGCGCCGTGACCCGGCTTTCCGGGCGCGCCCCCAGTTCCGCGGACCGCGTCTTCGCCTCGGGCCGCGGCATCGCGAGCTGGCCTGTGAACACGACGGTCTGGCCGAACAACGGGTTCCCGGGTTCGGCGTCGGGACTGGGCTCGGGATTGGGCCCTTCCTCGGGCCACCCGCTGCGGAATGGCCGGACCGCCCGGGCAGCACTGGCGCCGCCCGCGGCGGCGAGGGCTGAGACGGTCGCCTTGGAAAGCTCGCCAGTGACCGGGTCGAACGCGGCCTGTTGCGGGATGGACAGCCCCAGCGAAAGGTAGAGCTCGGCAATACTGTTGGCCCGGTTGCGCCCCGCGATGTCGATGAGGATGCCGGCGCACGCCCGGGCGTCCTCGGCGGCGTCGTGGTGGTTCACGAGCGGCACGCCTGCTTCCTCTGCCGCAAAAGGCAGGGAATTGGACACCAGGGAGTAGCAGCGCCGGGACAGCATCACGGTGCACACGTAGTCGTAGGCGGGACCGGGAAGCCCCGAGACTTCAAGCCCGGAGCGGATCACGCCGAGGTCGAAGGCGGCATTGTGGGCCGCAAGGATGTCGCCGCCGATGAACGCGCCGATCTCCGGGAACAGCTCCCCGAAACGGGGCCGGCCGGCCACCTGTTCGGGCCTGATGCCGTGGACGCGGACGTTGTGGTAGTCGAACGAGTCGTGGTTTTCCGGAGGCCGCATCAGCCACGAGGCCTCCTCGACGATGACGCCGCCGCGGACCTTGGTGAGGCCAACGGCGCACGGCGAACCGCGGAAGCCATTGGCGGTCTCGAAGTCGATCGCCGTAAAGTCCAAACCCACGGGGACAACTGTAGCCCGGCGGGGGCGCGGAGCCCGTCAAGTACCCTTGAAACGTGAACTTTAATGCATTGAGCGACTTTGCCGTGCCCGCGCTGGGTGGCGCCGGCCCCGTCCAGCCGCAGCTGGCATCATTCCTGCCCGATTGGCTCAACCCCCAGGTCTTCCTCGCCGACCCGGCCCTTGCCCCGTGGGTTGTTCTGCTGGTGTGCGGGATTATCTTCGCCGAAACCGGGCTGCTGATCGGATTCTTCCTGCCCGGGGATTCCATGCTGTTTACGGCGGGCCTGCTCGTGGCCACGGACACCATCAAATTCAACATCTGGCTCTTCACCGCGCTGATCATTGTGTCCGCCATCATCGGCAACCAGACGGGCTACCTCATCGGGTCCAAGGCGGGCCCTGCCATCTTCAACAAGCCGGACTCGAGGCTTTTCAAGCATGAGAACGTTGACAGTGCGCACAAGTTCTTCGAAAAGCACGGCGGCAAGGCCCTGATCCTGGCACGCTTTGTGCCCATCATCCGCACCTTTGTCCCGGTCATCGTGGGCGTTGCCCAGATGGACAAGCGGAAGTTCTTCCTCTTTAACGTCATCGGCGCCTTCCTCTGGGGCGGCGGCGTGACGCTTCTCGGCTACGTGCTGGGCGACAAGATTCCATGGGTGCGGGAAAACCTGGACATCATCTTCATCGTCATTGTCCTGCTCTCGGTAATTCCTGTCGGCATTGAAGTTGCGCGCGGCATGACCTCCAAGCGCGAGGCCGCGGCCTTCGGGACGGACCCGGTGGAGGAGTTCATCGAGGAGCACGAGCCCGAGGCCGAGCGCAAAACGAATCTGGACTGACCGGCGTTCCGGCATGCTTTCCTAACGAGCCGGACCCTGAAACGCGGAAGGGCACCTCAGAACTGAGGTGCCCTTCCTGTTTTCAGAAACCAACTGTTCGCGGAGTTACCGGAGTGCCTCGACGATCGAGGGAAGGAGCGCACGGAACGCCAGGCCACGATGGCTGATGGCGTTTTTCTCCTCCGGGCTGAGCTCGGCGCAGCTCCGGTCCAGGCCCATGGGTTCCAGGACGGGGTCGTAGCCGAACCCGCCTTCGCCGCGCGGTTCACGCAGCAGCGTGCCGGCCAGCTGGCCATACTCCACCACTTCGCGGGCCCCGTCCGCGGATGCCGACGCCGGCACGGCGAGCGCCGCAGCGCACACAAAGGCGGCACCGCGGTGGCCGTCCGGCACGTCCGCCAGCTGGGCCAGCAGCAGGTGCAGGTTGGCGTCGTCGTCACCGTGGCGGCCGGCCCAGCGCGCGGAGAAGATTCCCGGCGCGCCGCCGAGGACATCCACTGAGAGCCCGGAGTCGTCGGCGATGGCCACCAGTCCCGTCGCCTCTGCCACCGCCCGCGCCTTCAGCAGCGAGTTTTCCGCAAAGGTCACCCCGGTTTCCGCGACGTCGGGGGCTCCGACGGCGGCCGCGTCCACCACCTGCGTGTCGACGTCGAGCCCTGGGATCTGCCCGCGCAGCAGCTCCCGCAGCTCCCGCAGTTTCCCGGCGTTGCGCGTGGCCAGCACCAGCCGGGGTGCCGCCTCAGTTGCGGGCTCGCCGCCGGCGCCACTCACGGCGCCTCGGCCAGGGTTTCGCGCTGGATCGCGGCCAGCTGTTCCGTCCCCAGCAGTGCCAGGTCCAGCAGCTTATTGAGCTCGTCCCGGTCAAAGGGGGCGCCCTCGGCCGTGCCCTGGACCTCCACGAACTTGCCGGAGCCGGTCACCACGACGTTCATGTCGGTTTCGGCCCGTACATCCTCGATGTACGGCAGGTCCAGCATGGGAATACCGTCGATGATCCCCACGGACACGGCGGCGATGGTATCGACCAGCGGCTGGGCGTTGCGGGCGATCATCTTGTTCTCGCGGGCAAAGCGGATGGCCTCGGCGAGCGCCACGTAGGCGCCGGTGATCGCCGCCGTCCGCGTACCGCCGTCGGCCTGCAGGACATCGCAGTCCAGGACGATGGTGTTCTCCCCCAGGGCCTTGGTGTCGATGATCGACCGCAGCGAGCGCCCGATCAGGCGGGAGATCTCGTGGGTGCGGCCGCCGATCTTGCCTTTGACGGACTCGCGGTCCGAGCGGGTGTTCGTGGCACGCGGGAGCATGGCGTACTCGGCGGTCACCCAGCCGCGGCCTTCGCCCTTGAGCCAGCGCGGAACACCTTCGGTGAGGGAAGCGGTGCACAGGACCCGGGTGTTGCCGAACTCGATAAGGGCCGATCCCTCGGCCTGCTTGGACCAGCCGCGGGTGATGCTGATGGGCCGGAGCTGGTCCGGGGTGCGGCCGTCGGCACGGATGACGGGGGCAGTGGTTGCTTCGGAAGTCATGCCTTTAGCTTATCGATTTATCGGGCTGCACCCGGCCGGCCCAGGAAGCTGCTCAGACCGTGTAGTGCACGCCCGCCACGGCCACGGCCACGTCACCGGCGAAGGCGGGACGCGCCTCGGCCATGACCTTGGTCTGCGACGTCCACACCGGAATGTGCGTAAGGAGAAGGCGGCGGGCGCCTGCGGCAGTGGCGGCTTCAGCGGCCCGTTTGCCGGTGAGATGGACGTCTTTGATGCCGTCGTCACGGCCCTCCTCGAAGGCCGCCTCGCAAAGGAAGAGGTCGGCGTCCTTGGCCGACTCCTCCAGGCCCCGGCACGAATCCGTGTCGCCTGAATAGGTCAGCACGCGGGTCACGCCATTCCCGGCGGCGTCCGGCTCAGTCACCTCCACGCGCAGCGCATAGGCCTCCTCCACCGGGTGGTTCACTGCGAACGGCGTGACAGTGAAGGGGCCGACGGTGACGGACTGGCGCTCGGTCCAGTTCGTGAAGTCGAACTCTTCGTGCATCCCCGGATCCAGGTCCAGCCCGTAGGCAGTTGCCATCCTGTCGGCGGTGGCGGCGGGGCCCCAGACGGGGATCCTTCCCCGGTCCCAGCCGCCGGGCTTCCAGCGCACCGCCACGTGCAGGCCGCAGAGGTCCATGCAGTGATCGGGGTGCAGGTGAGTGAGGAAAATCGCGTCGATGTCCTCGAGGTCGGTGTACCGCTGGATGGCGCCCAGGGCCCCGCTGCCGAGGTCCATGACCACCTTCCACACCCGGTCGCCGTCATTGGCGGTCAGCAGGTAGCAGGAGGCGGGCGATCCGGGTCCGGGAAATGAGCCCGTGCAGCCGACGATGGTGAGCTTCACAGGAACGACCCCCCGGGGGCTGCTCCGCCGCCCGCGGCCTGCCCGACGAAGTTGGAGATGCGCGGGCGGGCGGCCGCGTTCCGCGCGGCGGCGATCATTTCGGGGGTGATCCGTGCCAGGCTGCCCGTGGGGTACTGTGCCGCGACATGGTCCACGTGCTTGACGCTGAGCACCTCCGGCCCCAGGAACCTGCGGGCCAGCGCTTCGAACTGACCGGGGTCGCCGGTGGCAATGAAGTTGTGTTCCGGCGGCGCCGGGTCCGTCCGTTCGAGGCCGTTGCTGGCCAGCGCCCGGTAGACGTCCTTGGCGGTTTCCTCGGCGCTGGAGACCAGCGTGACGTCCTCGCCCATGACGTAGGAGATCACGCCGGTCAGGAGCGGATAGTGCGTGCAGCCCAGCACCACGGTGTCCACGCCCGCGGCTTTCAGCGGCTCAAGGTACTCGCGGGCGATGTCGAGCAGTTCCGGCCCCGTGGTGATGCCGGCCTCCACGTACGGCACGAACGCCGGGCAGGCCACAGAGGTGATCTGCAGGTCAGGCGCCGCGGCGAAGGTGTCCTCGTAGGCCCGGGATCCCACGGTGGCGGAGGTGCCGATCACGCCCACCCGGCCGGTGCGGGTGGCCGCAACGGCGCGGCGCACGGCCGGCTGGATCACCTCGATGACGGGAATTCCGTAACGCGCCGTGTAGCGCTCACGGGCGTCGCGGAGCACCGCTGCCGACGCCGAGTTGCAGGCGATGGTGAGCAGCTTGACACCGGAGTCCACGAGTTCGTCCATGACTCCGAGGGCGTTGGCGCGCACCTCCGCGATGGGCAGCGGCCCGTACGGGCCGTGGGCGGTGTCGCCGACGTAGAGGATGGATTCGTTCGGCAGCTGGTCGATGATCGACCGTGCCACCGTGAGGCCGCCGACCCCGGAGTCGAAGACGCCGATCGGCAGCGATCCCACATTTACGCCGTCGGCCGTTGCGGACTCCGCTGCAGCTCCCGCTGCCGGATCCATGCTCGATGCTGAAGTCATGATTATTTGAGGATAGGTCTTCCCGTGAGGTGCGGCCATCACTTGTGGCCGGCGACTCATGTCGAATTTGTCACATCCGGCGGCCGAAACGGCTCGCTACTGGAACCGACCTGTGGCGGCACCGGTCACCGCCCGAACGGCTCAGGGCCGCGTGTCCAGTGACTGCAGCATCGCCTGCACGAGGGACTCCTGCAGCCACGTGGTGAAGTTGTAGACCAGGGCGAGGTAGCTTTCCACGTCCTCGGCCTGGGACCAGTCCTGCATCTGGTGGACGTGGTCCGCATCAGCCTCGTCCCGGATGTCGAGCCGCTCGGCGAGCACAAGCCGCACGTCGTTCAGCGCCGTGGACCAGTGCCGGGCATCAGACGGGGTCAGGACGAGCTCATCCTTGTCCAGGCCCAGCGCGGCGGCGCGCAGCGCGCCGATCTTGCTTTCCCGCAGTGAGCGTTCGGTGAGCTGGCGGAACTCAAGCGAGGCCCCGGCGTCGTCCTTCACTGCGTTGGGCAGCAGCCGGCGGAGGGCACGGTCCGACGGTTCCCGGACCTCCATGTCCAGTCCGATCATCGCGGCCAGCGGGTCCTCGGAGCCGCGGTCCGTCGGCTCCAGCATGGAGATGACGTCGGCGAACAGGCTGCGCAGCAGTTCCCTCTCGGCCGGTTCCAGGAAACCGGTGATGCCTTTGAGTCCGTTTTTGAAAGCCTTAGCCACGTTTTCCCTTGCCCTTGCCCGGGCCGCCGCGTTTGCCGCCCCCGCTGTCTCCGCCGGTGGCCTTCTCCACGGTGGCCCACAGGCCGAACCCGTGCATCGCGACCGCGTGCTGCTCCACCTGTTCCTTGCTGCCGTGGGCAACGATGGACCGGCCCTTCCTGTGGACCTCAAGCATCAGCTTGTTGGCTTTGGTTTCCGAGTAACCAAAATAGCTCTGGAACACGTAGCTGACGTAGCTCATGAGATTTACGGGGTCATTCCAGATGACGAGGTTCCAAGGGACGTCCGGGGCGGTCAGGGTGTCGGTGGACACCGCCGTTCCGGTCTGGATGCTCTCCTGGGTGTCAGGGCCGAGCGCAACGCTTAAGGTCATCTGTCCATTCTATGGCGATGCGCACTAGAGTGATTTTTGTGAGTAACTCCGCCGGCTGGGAGCAGCCCCGCACGTCCCTGTTCACCGACCATTACGAGCTAACCATGCTGCAGGGGGCCCTCCATTCCGGCGCCGCGCACCGCAAGGCCGTGTTCGAGGCGTTTGCGCGCCGGCTCCCGGACGGGCGCCGCTACGGAATTGTGGGCGGTACGGGCAGGCTGTTGGAAGGCATCATGGCGTTCCGGTTCGGCGACGCGGAACTCGAATTCCTGGCGCGCACCGGCGTGGTTAACAAGGAGACGCTCGACTACCTGGCCGACTTCAGCTTCACCGGCGACATCTGGGGTTATGCCGAGGGCGAGGCGTACTTCCCCAACTCCCCCATCCTGATCGTCGAATCGACGTTCGCCGAGGCGTGCATTCTGGAGACGTACGTCCTGTCGGTCCTCAACCACGACAGCGCCATCGCCTCGGCGGCGGCGCGCATGGTCATGGCGGCCGGCCAGCGGCCCTGCATCGAGATGGGGTCCCGGCGGACCCAGGAGGAATCAGCCACGGCTGCCGCCCGTGCCGCCGTCATCGCCGGGTTCGACAGCACCTCGAACCTCGAGGCCGGGCTCCGGTACGGACTCAAGACGGTGGGCACCGCCGCCCACTCCTTCACGCTTCTCCATGACACTGAGCGGGACGCCTTTGAGGCGCAGGTCGCCTCCCTGGGGGCCGGCACCTCGCTGCTGGTGGACACGTACGACGTCGAGACCGCCGTCCGTACGGCCGTTGACATCGCCGGGGACAAGTTGGGCGCCGTGCGGCTGGACTCCGGCGACCTGGTGGAGCAGGCGCAGTGGGTCCGGCAGCTGCTGGACGAGCTGGGCAACGAGCGCACCCGCATCACCGTAACATCGGACTTGGACGAGTACGCGATTGCAGCACTGCAGTCCGCCCCCGTCGACTCCTACGGGGTGGGCACCTCCCTCGTGACCGGCTCCGGGGCACCCACCGCCAGCATGGTCTACAAGCTGGTCAGCCGGACCAACGACGCCGGGGAGTTTGTTTCGGTGGCCAAGGCCGCCAAGAACAAGACGAGCAAGGGCGGGCGCAAGTACGCCCTCCGCCGGCTCAACGACAACGGCACGGCCACGCAGGAGCTCATCGGAGTGGGCCACCGGCCGGCGGACGACGGCAATGACCGTGCGCTGCTGCAGCAGTTCATCAAGAACGGCGAGCTCCTGCCCGGCTGGACCGGCCACGAAGGCGTCCTGCGCGCCCGGCAGCGCCACGCCGATTCGATGGCCGAACTGCCCTCGGTAGTCCACCGCCTGCACCGCGGCGAGCCGGCCATCCCGACTCTCTATGAGGACAACTGATGGGAACTGAGGAGAACTGATGGCACGGGCACTCATCATCGTCGACGTCCAGAACGACTTCTGCGAGGGCGGCAAGCTACCGGTAGAGGGCGGGGCCTCCGTGGCCGGGGCCATCAGCGAGTACGTCGAGAACCACCACGGCCAGTTCGACCACATCGTGGCCACGCAGGACTGGCACATCGATCCGGGCGCCCATTTCTCGGAAGCCCCGGACTTCAAGGACACCTGGCCGCCGCACTGCGTGGCGGGGACCCAGGGTGCCGAGCTTCACCCGGAACTCGACACCGAGCACATCCAGGCCTACTTCCACAAGGGCCTGTATACCGCGGCCTACTCCGGCTTCGAAGGCCTGCTGGCACCGGAGGACGCCGTCCCCACAGGAGAACGGCAGCCCGGTTCCCTGCCCGCAGCAGCCGACCCCGGCTACGCCCCTGAGGAAGACGCAATCGGCCTCGACGACTGGCTCCAGAGCCACGACGTGGAGGACGTCGTGGTGGTGGGCCTCGCCACCGACCACTGCGTCATGGCGACGTCACTGGATGCCGTCCAGGCCGGCTACGCCGTCACCGTAATTAAACGGCTGACGGCGGGCATCGCCGATGACCTCGACGACACCTACGCCGAAATGGAGCTGGGCGGCGTGGACCTCGAGTAGGTTCCCGCCTGCTTCCTGCCGGGCTATGTCCTGCCGATGAACCAGTCCTGGAGCTTCTTCAGCCTGGACTGGAGCTGCTCCTCGTTCGCCTGTGCCACCGGAGGGCCGCCGCAGACGGTCCGCAGCTTCGTGTGCACCACGCCATGCGGGGTGCCCGTCCGCGCAGACCAGGCCGCCACGTTCTTCGCCAGCTCGTTCCGCAGGTCCATCAGCATCCGGTGGTCGGGTACCGCGGGGGCGGCGGGCGCTGCCGCAGGGCCCTGGCGTTTCTTGCGGCCCTGCTGCTCGTGCTGGCGCTGGCGCAACAGCATGCCCACCTGCTCGGCGTCCAGCAGGCCCGGGATGCCAAGGAAGTCGAGTTCATCCTCGGAGCCGATGTCGCCTCCAGTGCCGAACTCGCCGCCGTCGAACAGCACGCGGTCGAACGACGCCTGCGAGTCCAGCGCCTCAAACTTGCCCTTGGTCAGGCTGTCCGACGCCTTCTCCTCGCGGTTCGCCTCGTCCATCAGCGACTCTTCGAGGTCCATCAGGCCGTCCGCGTCATCATTCTGCGGCCGGTCCAGGGCATGGTCACGTTCGGCTTCCATGCTGTTGGCCAGCGCCATCAGCTGGGGAACAGACGGCAGGAAGACCGAGGCCGTCTCGCCCCGCTTCCGGGAACGCACGAAGCGGCCCACTGCCTGGGCGAAGAACAGCGGCGTGGACGTTGACGTGGCGTAGACGCCCACCGAAAGGCGCGGCACGTCCACGCCTTCGGACACCATGCGCACGGCAACCATCCAGCGCTTGTCGCTGGCGGTGAACTCCTCGATCTTGTTGGAGGCCTTCGCATCATCGGACAGAATCACGGTGGGCGACTCGCCCGTGATTTTCTTGAGCTGGCCGGCGTAGGCGCGGGCGTCGTCGTGGTCGGTCGCGATCACCAGGCCGCCGGCGTCGGGAACTGACCGCCGGACCTCGCTGAGCCGCTTGTCTGCTCCGGCCAAGACGGCGGGAATCCATTCCCCCGCAGGGTTCAGGGCCGTCCGCCAGGCCTGCGAGGTGATGTCCTTGGTGACCGCGGCCTCGCCGAGGGAGGCGGCCATCTCGTCGCCGGCGCTGGTACGCCAGCGCATCTGCCCGGAATAGGCCATGAAGATGACCGGCCGCACCACGTGGTCACGCAGCGCATTGCCGTAGCCGTAGGTGTAGTCCGACTTGGAGCGCCGGATGCCCTCGCGGTCCTCGGTGTACTCCACGAATGGAATGGGCGAGGTGTCCGACCGGAATGGCGTACCGGTCAGGGACAGCCGCCGGGCAGCGGGGTCGAAGGCCTCGCGGAGACCGTCGCCCCAGGACAGCGCCTCGCCGCCGTGGTGGATTTCATCAAGGATCACTAGAGTGCGGGCCGCCTCGGTCTTGGCCCGGTGCAGCATGGGCTTGCTGGCCACCTGCGCATAAGTCACGGCCACGCCGACGAACCCGCGGCCGTGCTGGCCGTCCGCATTCTTGAAGTTAGGGTCAATGGCGATGCCGACGCGCGCGGCGGCGTCAGCCCACTGCCGCTTCAGGTGGTCGGTGGGCGCGACGATGGTCACGCGGTTCACCGTGCCGGCCTCGATGAGCATGGAGGCCACCCTGAGTGCAAAGGTGGTCTTGCCGGCGCCGGGGGTTGCCACGGCCATGAAGTCGCGCGGAGACCTGCTGAAGTAAAGGTCCAGCGCTTCCTGCTGCCAGGCACGGAGCTTCTGGGCGGTTCCCCAGGCTGCACGTTCCGGATAAGCCGGAGGCAGGGTGGGTCCGCCGAAGAGTGTCTCCGTCACTACTTGTTGTTGCCTGAGTCTCCGCCGGACCCCTTGCCGCCGTCGTTGCCCGGGCGGAGGCCGTCATAGACCTCTTTGCACTCCGGGCAGACCGGGAACTTCTGCGGATCCCGTCCAGGCGTCCAGACCTTGCCGCACAGCGCGATGACCGGTTCGCCCGTCAAAGCGGACTCCATGATCTTTTCCTTGCGCACGTAGTGCGAGAAGCGCTCACGGTCGCCGGGCTCCACTTCCTGGCGCAGTTCCTCGCGCTCAATGGTTGCGGTGGACGATCCGGCTCCGGAAAGCTCACGCATGGGGTCGTTGTCGAGAGAATCCGTCATGCTACTCATGGCATCCATCTTAGCCGTTCCGGACGTGCGGCCGCGGGAGGACCCGGGCGCAGGTTCCTGTCAGAGCCCCTGCCACGCCGGTTTGTGGTCAAAGGTGTGCCGGTAGTAGTCGGCGAGCTTCAGTGACGACGCGGCGGCCTCGTCCACCACGATGGAGGCATGGGGGTGCAACTGCAGCACAGAGGCAGGACAGATCGCGGCAAGTGGCCCCTCCACGAGGTCGTGGACGGCCTGCGCCTTCTGGGCTCCGGTGGCCAGCAGGATCGCGTGCCGCGACTCAAGGATGGTGCCCAGCCCCTGGGTCACCACGTGGTGCGGAACCTCTTCAAAGCTGTGGAAGAAGCGGGCGTTGTCGCGCCGGGTCTGCTCGATGAGCGACTTGATCCGGGTGCGGGATGCCAGCGACGAACCCGGCTCGTTGAAGCCGATGTGCCCATCGGTGCCCAGGCCCAGAAGCTGCAGGTCGATGCCGCCGCGCTCCCTGATCCGGTCCTCGTAACCACGGCAGGCCGCCGGGATGTCCGCGGCACTTCCGTCCGGTCCGAGGACGTTCTCGGGGTCGATGTTGACCCGGTTCGCGAAGTCGCGGCGGATCACCTCCCGGTAGGACTCGGGGTGTCCGGGTTCCAGCCCCACGTACTCATCCAGGGTGAACCCGGAGGCGCGGCTGAAGTCCAGGCCGGCCTGTTCGTGGCGCCGGGCGAGTTCATCGTAGACCGGCAGCGGCGATGATCCCGTGGCAAGCCCCAGCACGGCGTCGGGCTTGCTCTGCAGCAGGCTTTCCACCGCGTCCGCCACGAGGGAGGCAATCTGCTTGCCGCCCGGAAGTATGACGACTTCCATTTCCGGCCTTTCTCTCAGCTGTCCTGCTAGTCAACCACGGCGGCTCCCCGCCCGGCAGATGTATTCGCCGGTCAGGGCGCTCAGCGGTTGGGTGTTTTCAGCGGTTGACCGTGACCTGGGCCAGGAGCTCCGGGCCGCGGGCATCGAGCCAGCGTCCGCCCACCCGGACCCCCACAATGAACAGGGCCGCGCCGAGGACGGGACCAAGCGCCAGGTTGATCCAGCCGAACAGCGGGGCACCGGTGAGCACCTGCGCCAGGACCAGGCCGGCCTCCGGGAGGACCAGCACCAGGAGGACACCCATCCCGCCAAACTGGACGGCAAGGGTCTGCCCCACGTTGCCCGGCGGCTTCTTGAACGGGCTGTCGCCCGGAAGAGGCACGGCAATCGTGTAGCGGGCGGACACCACGGAGGACAGGCCCAGCCCGGTCAGCAGCACCCCCACGGATAGCCCCAGGATGGAGGGCCACCACGCCCAGTCCCGCATGATGAAGAACGGCACAATGGCGAGGACCAGCACTGTTGGCAGCGCGAACGCCAAACAGGCCAGCGCGCGCCCGAGCCGGTCGTGGACACCCCGCACGCCGGCGGCCAGGTGCAGGGCAAATGCGGTGTTGTCGTACGACACATCCCCCGAGATGGACCACGCCAGGAGGAACGCGGTAAGCGGCCCGGTAATCATCAGGACGCCGTAGTCGTTGGTCTGGCTGCCCTGGAATGCCAGGACGACCGGCAGCAGCGGAATGACCACCAGCGAGCCTGAATACCGGGGATCACGGAACCAGTAGGTCAGCGCCCGTGCGGTGATGGCACCGGCCGGCGTCCCGGGCAGGAGCGCGAAGAGCCCCAGGCGCCCGCCCTTCCGGCGGCTGCTCCCGGCATAGGGTGGCGTGACCAGCGCGCGTTCGAGCAGCAGCTTCCAGCACCAGGAAAGCGCGGCGAGCGTGGCCACGGCGATGAGCAGCTTGAGTCCTGCCGGGCCCGCCTGGCCCCTTTCGACGTCGCCGCCAAGTGACCAGGCGGCCCCCAGCGGCGTCCAGGAAATCCTGCCGGCCAGCTCGGACAGGAAGGCTCCTGAACCCGCCATCCCCTGGAAAATGCCGGCGGTGATGGGGCCGAGGAGGACCAACGGAACCATGAAGGCAATCCCGCTGACGTCCTTGAAGCGCCGTGAGGCAGCCAGGCTTGCTGTGGCCGTTGTGACGACGCGGGAGAACACCACACAGGTGAACACGGCCAGGAGGGCTCCGACCAGCGCGCCCACGGCTGGCAGCACACCGCGGGACCAGGTGACCACGGTGCCCAGGGCGACGAGCAAAGTGGCCAGCCCCGGGAGCCCGATGAGGCCGCCGAGTGCGAGGCCGGCCAACAGCTGCGGCATGGGCACGGCCGACGTCGTGAACCGGGCCGGGTCCAGCGTCATGTCCACGGCCGAGGCAACGACGGGCACAATCCCCCAGCCCAGCAGGGCGGCCGAGCCGCCGAGCACCACCACGGTCTGGGCCAGGCCCGGATCCTCCTGCCGGAGGAGGACCAGCAGCACCACACACATGCCCACGAGGCCCAGCGCATACAGTCCGCCGAAGGCCAGCCCCACCAGCTGCCACGGGCTGCGCTTCAGACCGTTTCGCAGCAGCGTAAGCTTCAGCCTCAGAAGGTGCGCAACCATTCGAGCCCCTCCGTCCGGCTCCTGCCGCCCACGAGCTGCACGAACCGCTCCTCCAGGCTTGCTCCGGCACGCACCTGGTCAACCGTTCCGGCGGCCAGGATCCGGCCGCCGGCGATCACGGCGACGTGGTCGCACATCCGCTGCACGAGGTCCATCACGTGGCTGGACACGATCACGGTGCCGCCCGTGGCCACGTACCTGTCCAGGATGTCCCTGATGTTGGCGGCGGAGACGGGATCCACGGATTCGAAGGGCTCATCCAGCACGAGGACCCTCGGCGCATGGATCAGCGCGGAGGCCAGCGCGATCTTCTTGGTCATGCCGGCGGAGTAATCCACCACGAGCGTGCCCGCGTCCTGGCTGAGGTCCATGGCTGCGAGCAACTCCCCCACCCGGGCAGCCACCACCTCCCGTTCCATGCCACGGAGCAGCCCGGCGTAGGTGACCAGCTGCTCCCCGCTGAGCCGGTCAAAGAGCCGCACCCCGTCGGGCAGGATGCCCATCAGCTTTTTGGCTTGCAGCGGCTGCGCCCAGACGTCCACCCCGTGGACCACCGCCGTTCCGAAGTCCGGGCGGAGAAGGCCCGTGGCCATGGACAGGGTAGTGGTCTTGCCGGCACCGTTGGGCCCGACAATGCCGAAGAACGAACCGGCGGGAACGTCAAGGCTGATGCCGTCCACCGCGATCTTGGTGCCGAAGCGCTTGGCAAGCCCCCTGATCGAGAGGGCTGTTAAGGGAGTGCTCATGCACTTACCCTAGCCGCGGCCTGCAGCCAGGGGGATCCTCCGGAAGGAGTAGAAACCAACCGGCGCGGCACGCCCAAAAGCTGTCAGAACGTGCGGCGCGGCACGGCCCGTTCGTACTGCGGCGCCCAGCGCAGGTCGTGGCCGAGTTCAAAGGCGGCCCGCAGCCACCAGTGCGGATCCCGCAGTGCCGCCCGGGCGATGAAGACGCCGTCGGCCTGTCCGGTGGCCACCACATGTTCGGCCTGCCCGGGGGACGTCAGCAGCCCTACGGTGCCGGTGGCGACTCCTGTTTCGCGGCGGATCCGCGCTGCAAATTCGGTCTGGTAGCCCGGTCCCGGGTGGATCTGCTGGTGCCCCACGGCCCCGCCGCTGGACACGTCGATGAGGTCCACGCCCCGCTCGGCGGCCTGCGCGGCCAGCCGGACCGAGTCCTCGACTCCGATTCCGCCCTCCGCCCAGTCGGTTGCCGAAATGCGCAGCAGCAGCGGCATGGACTCCGGGATGACATTACGGACAGCGTCGATGACTGCCAGCGTCAGCCGGTTCCGCCCCTCAGCATTGCCGCCCCAGGAGTCAGCGCGGTCGTTGATCAACGGGCTTTGGAACTGGTGCAGGAGATAGCCGTGGGCGCCGTGCAGCTCGATGGTGTCGAAGCCGATGGCGACGGCGCGGGTCGCTGCGGCGGCAAAGTCCGCGATGACGCGCTTGATGTCATCCTCCGTCATGGCCGCGGGCGGCGCGTAGCCGTCGAACGCCTGGGCTCCCGGTCCCACTGTCTCCCAGCCGCCGTCGGACGCCGGAACCGATCCGCTCCGGCCGGAAAACGGCCAGTACGTGGAGGCTTTGCGTCCGGCATGGGCGAGCTGGGCACCGATCTTCGTGCCGGCGACTCCGTGGCGGTGCACGAAGTGGACGATCCGCTCCCAGCCCTCCGCCTGCTCGTCGTTGTACAGCCCCGCGTCGCGCGGGCTGATGCGCCCTTCGGCGTTGACTGCCGCAGCCTCGGTCAGGATGAGGGCCGCTCCCCCGGCGGCGAACGATCCGAGGTGCATGAGGTGCCAGTCATTGGGCACTCCGGGGGCCTCGTCAGGTTCGCAGCTGTACTGGCACATCGGCGAAACCCATCCGCGGTGCTGCAGTTCCAGGGAGCGTAGCGTCAGGGGCTGGAACAGCGCGGGCACGGCCACTAAAACAGCACCCGTGCCAGGGCCTGGCGGGCCTTGCCCACCCGTTCGTCCGTGGTTCCAACAACTTCGAACAGCTCGAGCAGGCGCACGCGGGCGGACTCGCGTTCCGGGCCGAAGTTCCTGCCGATGAACGCGACCACGCGGTTCAAGGCATCTTCCACGTGGCCGCCGGCGAGATCAAGGTCAGCAATGCCCAGCTGGGCCGTGAGGTTGTCGGGTTCATCCGCGGCGAGCTGGCGCAGTGCCTCGCCCTCGGGTCCGGAAAGGCTCTGCAGGCGTTCCATGAGTTCCACCTGCGCCAGGCCAGCCTTGGCCTCCGCATCAGCCGGCATCTCGGCGAGCGCCTGCCGGTAGGCAGCGGCCGCGGCGGCATAGTCACCCTCTTCGATGGCGTCGAAGGCCTTCTGGTGAAGCGGCGGCAGAGGGGCAGGGGCGGGTTCTTCGGATGTACCTGCGCCGCCTCCAACGTTGCCGGCCACCCCGTTGGCGGCGGCAACCGTGAGAAGCTCGTCCAGCAGTGGGCGGATCTGATCCTCGTCTGCGCCACCTTGGAAGAGCGGAACCGGCTGGCCTTTGAGCACGGCGACGGCGGTGGGAACGGCCTGCACTTGGAACGCCTGGGCCAGTTGCGGGAATGCTTCGATGTCCGCAGCGGCGAGGACCAGCCGGCCGCCATAGCTCTGGATAATCCGGTCAAGCGCATCCAGCACACCGGTGGATTCGGGCGAATAGGCGGCCCAGAGGGCAAATACCACGGGCACCTGGGCGGACAGCTCCACAAGGCTCTGGAAGTTCGCCTCGGTGACCTCCACCCGGAGGGCGGGTCCGCCGTCGGCCTGCTGGGAATCAGCGGCGCCAGTGTCGCTCGGAGGCGCGGGCGGCGCGGGCGGCGCCGGGCGCTGCTTGAGGGAGGAGAGATCGACGGCGCCGCGAAGGTTAAGCTGGCTCGCGGCTGAAGGGACAGGGCGGGAAGCTGGCGAACTCATAGCTCCCACTCTAGCCACAAGAGCGGCCGCGGTAAGCACCGCGGCCGCTCCAGTGACGGCAGGTTTACGGAGAGCCGTTCCCTACTTGAAGCTGGCGCCGACCAGTCCGCGCGTGGCAGCGACGAGCTTCATCGGATCCTTCGAGGCGGCCGGCGGCACGTACACGGCCACGGATTCGGCGAACTTCAGCACCATGCCGGTGGTGGTCTCCTTGCCGCCGGCGAGGACGGCCGCGTCGTTGCCGATGGACAGCTTGTCGCCTTCCGCCTTGGGGGTACCGTCGAAGTTGAAGGTCAGGCGGCCAAGGACCAGGGCCCCGCCGTCCTCCGTCCGGAACACGACAGTGCTCTCCGGAACAACCTTGTGCGTGAACGCGAACTTGCCGTCGACGCCGTCCTTCACGATGTCAGCCTGGTAGGACAGCGTGTCCGCGATATACGGGGAGGATTCCCCTTCGACCAGCTTGCTCTTGAACGTGGAGTTGGACTTGGTCAGCCGGTCGGCCAGGCCGGCGAGCGCTTCCTGCCCGCTGTAGAGCAGGCCGGACTTGTCGCCCGCGGCAAGCGACTCGGTGCCGCCGCGCACGATCGCGGGGAAGGTGGTGCCGGGCTGCAGCGGTGACGTGCCCACGAGCTTGTAGTTTTCCCGCGGGGAGTTCTGCACGACCGTCAGCAACTGCGGCACTACGTTGCCTTCACCCTGCGTGACGGCCATGACGGAGCGCGGCCATTCGCGCTTGTCCGTGACCACCGTCGTCAGGAGCTTGGTGGAACGCACGGGCATGCGCGCGTCATAGGAGGCCACACGCGACCTGATCTTGTAGTTCTGGGTGCGGACCTCGAGTTCCGTTCCGGCAACGCGGGCGGCAAGCTTCTTGGCGTCCTTGGCGGCGTCGCCGGCGGCGGTGGCGCTGGCCACCTGCTCCAGGATGCGGCGGAACTGGGCGTCCAAAACCACCGGCGTGCCGCTCGCTGCAGGGGCTGCGGACGCGCTCGTCGTGGGTGCTGCGGATTCGCTTGAAGTAGAGGCCGGGGCCGACGAGGTGCTGGCCTGCGCGGCAGCTGCTCCGCCGGCGAGGACAACGGCGGTGGTGGCCGCGACCACCACGCTGAGCCGCGCGGAAGAGGACCGTTCACCGGCCTTGGCCGCCGCCTTGGCGCGGGCACGCCGGGCAAACAGGCTGCCCTGCTTGTCGCTGGCCTTGCCAGCGGACCCGTTGTCGGAGGACCCGCCGTCGCGGGGCGCACCGCCCTTGGGCTTGAGGACCAGCAGTGCCCCGCCGGCAAGAATCAGGAGTACGCCGAGGACCATGAGCGGCACGGCCCACGGCATGGAGGTGTCATTGGGGAACGTCATGGAAACGGACGACGGCGCGGGCTTCTTTCCGTCTGCTGCGAGCAGCAGGGACCAATCGCCGTCGGCCGGGGCGGACCACGTGTAGTCCATCTCGCCGCTGGCGTTCTCGGTACTGACCCAGAGGTCGGAGCCGGCTGGCGTCGGCGCGCTGGCTTCACCGTCGGTGTGCTTGACCTGCAGCGTCTTCTTGTCGTCGGAGAGTCCGGTGACGGTGTTGTGGGCGGTCTTGCCCACCCAGGCGTCGACGTCATCCGGGCGTCCGGCCGCGAGCAGGAAGCTGCCCTCACCCTTGACCTTGATGGTGACCGTTCCGCCCTCGAGGGTGCGGAGCTTCTGGTCGATAACGGTCAGGGGCGCGGCTTCGCCGGCGGAAGCCGTTGCCGTGACCGTCTCGGCGGGGGCCCAGAAGGTCTTCTGCCCGATGCCGGCCAGCAGTGTCAGGAGGCCGAGCAGCACAAGTGCAACTGCAGTCTTGAAACGCAAAGGAATACCTATCATCAGCGGGGGTTTACCTCCAATAGTAACCGTTTTGTTACCAATAGGCCGGATCGGGGACTTCAGGGCGCCGGTTGCCGGCCCAGCGAAACGCCGCCCGCCCGGCTATTCACAAGGCTGCTGATAGTGTTTGCGATGATCATCACATCCGGCCCGCAGCCGCGGCGCCACGCACGGTAAAGGCATCAAAAAGCAGTGACTGAACACACGGATCCGTCCATGCGCGGCCCCGAAGATCTGCCCGACGCCGACTCCCCACAGGGCCTGCCGGCATCACAGGACACTGCTGCACACCGTGCGGCAGAACGCAGCACAGCGCCACAGCCCACGCCGCCGCAGAAACCGGTCAAGACGAAGGGCCGTCCCGCAGCCCTGGGCGCCGTGCTGAGGCGCCTGCGCCAGCCGATCCCCGGCGCCCAGCCGCGGCTCCGGTTTGAGTTCCCGCCGGAGCATCCCGACAACCTTCAGACAGAAGATGCCGGCGAACCCGGGGACACCGAGCGTTTCGGTTCCCCCGGGCCCCGCATCTCGGCCCAGCACCCGCTGTACCTGGGGTTCATGGGCACCGTGGGCGTGGGCCTGGCCCTCCTGGTTTACTGGATCGGCTCACACACCACCCAGCTCCTGCTCTGGATCGTGGCTGCCCTGTTCATCGCCCTCGGCCTGGACCCGGTGGTGCGCTGGCTGGAGGGCCGGAAGATTCCCCGGCCCGCCGGCATCCTCGTGTCGGTGTCCGTGCTGATGCTCGCTGTCGTCGGCTTCTTTGCCACCCTCATCCCCACGATCGTGGAGCAGGTAACCGAGCTCGTGCAGCAGGCCCCGGTGTGGGTGCGCGACTTCATCAACTCGGATTTCTTCCGGACGGTGGACAACCAGTTCGGCGTGCGCGACCGCATCACGGAGGAGCTGGACAAGTTTGTCAAGAACCCGGAGGCCATGAGCGGCATCTTCGGCGGCGTCGTCGGCTTCGGTTCAACGGTGGCCAACGGCCTCTTCGGTACCCTGATCGTGCTGGTGCTCAGCCTTTACTTCCTCGCCGCCCTGCCCGCGATGAAAAAGTGGGGCTATCGTCTGGCACCGCGGTCCCGGCGGGCACGGGTCGAGGCGCTGTCCGAGGAAATCAGCCGCTCGGTGGGCAACTACGTCATTGGCCAGGCTGTCGTCGCTCTACTGAACGCCACCTTCGCCTTCATCGTCATGTCCATCATCGGCGTGCCGTTCGCCGTGCTGCTGACGTTCGTCGTGGCGCTGCTGGCCTTCATCCCCCTGGTGGGCGGGCTGATCGCCGGCGTGGTTGTCATCCTCATCACGCTAACATTGGGCTGGCAGTCCGCCGTGGCCTACGCCATCTGCTACTTCGCCTACCTGCAGTTCGAGGCATACTTCATCTCGCCGCGCATCATGCAGAAAGCCGTGGCCGTTCCCGGCGCCGTCGCCGTCATCTCGGTGATCGCGGGAGGCAGCCTGCTCGGCGTTCTGGGGGCACTCATTGCCATCCCGACGGCGGCCGCCACCCTGCTGCTCATCAAGGAGATCTACATCGTCCGCCAGGACAAGCACTAGGCGCAGGCAGCACTAGACGCAAGCAGCACTAGACGGCGGCGGTGGCCACGGGCCCTTCCCATTCCTGCGGCAGGCCCTCGGCTCCCCCGCCGTCGCGCGTAACGTCGTCCACGATCTCATTCAGCACCCGGGCGGCCTGCTTCTCCCCTACCCACAGGTGCTTGGCGCCGTCGACCCCCACCACCCTGGCCTGGGGCACAAGCCCAAACCGGGCCTCTGCGGCGGCGGGCCGGAGGTAATCGTCGTGCTCGGGCACCAGGACGGTCAGCGGCTTGCCGGCGGCCGCCCAGAGCAGCAGGTGCTCGTCGGTGGCGCGGTGCAGCGGCGGGGACAGCAGCACTGCGCCCTCCACCTGGGAGGCCACCGGTTCCACGGCGCCGTACATGAGGGCGAGTTCGGTCCCGAAGGACCAGCCCACGAGCCAGCGGTTGGGCAGCCCCCGCTCGACGGCGAAACGCACCGCCGCCTCCACGTCGTACCGCTCGCCGATGCCCTCTTCAAACGTTCCGTCGCTGGTTCCGCGCGGCGAGGACGTACCCCGGGTGTTGAAGCGCAGTACGGCCACCCCGGCCAGCGCCGGCAGCCGGTAGGAGGCCTTGCGGTACACGTGCGAATCCATGAAGCCGCCGTGCGTGGGCAGCGGGTGGAGCGTGATCAGCGTGGCATTGACGGGACCCGATTCCGGCAGGGCCAGTTCGCCCACCAGCGTGCGGCCGTCCTCCGTGCGGATTTCGATGTTTTCGCGCCGGGCGGGAAGCACCGTGGAGGCGCGGATCGCGGTGGCTGCTGATGGCTGGCTGAAAACGTACGACGCCGGGTCAAAAGTCATGCGCACCAGCTTATCTTCCGGCCGGGTTGCTCCCGACACGGGTCACCCGGCGCGTTACCTGTACCGGAAGTTACGGGAGGTCCAGCAGTTGGTGTGCCAGTGGCGCCGCTCGGCCAGTCCCGCGCCAGCTCCGAACAGGTGGTCATCCGCCCAGACCACAAGGTGGGCGATCCCGGGCAGCACCGCCGTGGAGCAGCCCGGGCAGATGTATGTCTTTTCGGCGTTGCGCGCCGTCATGGTGCGCACCATCCAGTCGCCGTCCGGCGCGCTTTCCCGGCGGGCGATTCCCGCGCGTGCCCGCTCCAGGTCAAGTTCCGGGGCGGGACCTGCGCCGTGCTTTCCTCCGCCCGGGGCGTTTCCGGCCGGACCGCGCCCGGCTTTGGGGCGGCGGGGACGGTTGGAGCGGGGCATGCCTCCATTCTGCCCTAGCGGATGCCCCTGCCCGGCCCTGCATGACACCGCGCTACTGCAGTCCGGGGTTCCGTCTCTGCCTGGCGGCCACTGCAGAGAAGGCGCTGCAGGGAAGGCACCGCAGAGAAGGTATGGTGTAGGGCGTGCGTCTCGTCATAGCCCGTTGCTCCGTTGATTATGTTGGCCGGCTCAAAGCCCATCTCCCCCTCGCCACCCGGCTGCTGCTGGTGAAGGCCGACGGTTCCGTCCTGGTGCACTCCGACGGCGGCTCCTACAAGCCGCTTAACTGGATGAGCCCGCCCGCCGTTCTCCGCGTCACATCCCCGGAGGACGCCGACGTCGAAGTTGGCGTCGTCGAGCAGTGGACCGTCCAGTCCGCCAAGACGGACGACAGGCTCATCATCAACATCCATGAACAGCTCCACGACAGCTCCCACGAACTGGGACAGGACCCCGGCCTGATCAAGGACGGCGTCGAGGCCGATCTGCAGCGGCTCCTCGCCGACCAGATCGAAACCCTCGGGGAGGGGTTTTCCCTGATCCGGCGGGAGTACTTCACCGCCATCGGGCCAGTGGACATCCTCGCCCGGGATGCCGGCGGCGCCACGGTGGCCATTGAACTGAAGCGCCGCGGGGACATCGACGGCGTGGAGCAACTGACGCGGTACCTTGAACTGCTCAACCGGGATCCTCTGCTGGCACCGGTGCGCGGCATCTTCGCCGCCCAGCAAATCAAGCCGCAGGCCAGGGTGCTCGCCACGGACCGAGGCATTGACTGCGTGACCCTGGATTACGACGCGATGCGGGGCGTTGACGACGTGGAGTCCCGGCTTTTCTGACCGCGCGGGTCCGTAGCCAAACGGTGATCACGCGTTTACTCCGGATTTGCCCAAAATTTGCCGCAATTCGCGTTTTGACCGTTGACCAGACGGTTTGCCCATGAAATTCTTATAGCAGTCTTTGTGTAGGTGTTTTTCATGCTCGCAAGACATGTTGCGAGCGCGAAGCTCCTGCAACGCAATTCCGGTCAACGGGGGTGCAGGCCAGGATTCTTCTCGCGGAGTAACCAAGACCAGTACGAGGTGTGCTGGCCTTAAGAAGTTCCATACTGAGGAGAAATAAATGGCACAGGGAACCGTGAAGTGGTTCAACGCTGAAAAGGGCTTCGGCTTCATCACCCCGGATGACTCCGATGGCGATGTCTTCGTTCACTACTCCGAGATCCAGACCGGTGGCTTCAAGACCCTCGACGAGAACCAGCGCGTTCAGTTCGAAATCGGCCAGGGCGCCAAGGGCCCCCAGGCCACGGGCGTAACCGTCGTCTAATTTGTCTCAAAATAAATGATCCTCGGCATTCGTGCCGGGGATCATTTTTTGTGTCACTAATATTTTCAGATCTTGAAACATTGTCAGGGTCGTACTGGCGCCGCGCCCTGCCGGGTAAGGCCAATGCCGGGAGCCTCAGCGCCAGGTCCCCACGCCGATGACCGGCCCGGCTTCAAGCCACGAGGACAAACCTGTATATGCGTCGAACTTCATGGCCAGAAAGACATCCTCCCCCTCGTACCGAAGTTCCACGATCACCACATCGGGTTGCACCTTGACCAGCTCCGCCTCCGTGGGCTGGCGCCGGCCCAGCAGCTCAAGGGAGCTCCGTTTGAAGCGGTGGCGGGGCCGGACGCTCAGTGACAGCAGTTTGAACCACTCAAGCTCATTGTCCTGATAACGACAAACCCCCATCCGCCAGCTCTTTCCAGCCGTACGAATGGAGGCGTCCACCGTGCCCAGGGCGCGCCGCAGGTTGAAGCGGCGCACCCCAAAAAGGCACAGCGTAAAAATCAGCACCGCAAACACGGTTGCTATGGCGATGAACGGAAAGGAAGTAACGTCCATCAGGGTTGTGCTATCGGATCCCCGCAGTGGCCGCGTCACCCAGTTGGGCGTTGTCAGCAACAATTACCACCCGGTCGTTGTCGACGGAGAAGAACCCGCCGTCAACATCGACGGCAATGCGGTCGCCGGAAACCGGCTCGATTGCCAGCTGACCCTCGGCCAAAATCGCCAGCACGGGCGAGTGGCCGGGCAGGATTCCGATCTCACCATCGCTGGTGCGGGCCTTGACCATCTTGGCCGCCCCGGACCACACGAAGTGGTCCGCTGCGACAATCTCAACCTCAAGCTCAGCCATATTACTTGGTCTGTTCCTGAATCTTGGCCCACTGGCGCTCAACGTCATCCAGGCCGCCGACGTTGAAGAACGCCTGCTCTGCAATGTGGTCGAGTTCGCCGTCGCAGATCGCGGAGAAGCCTTCAACAGTGTCCTTGATGGAAACCGTGGAGCCCTCAACGCCGGTGAACTGCTTGGCGGTGTAGGTGTTCTGCGACAGGAACTGCTGGATACGGCGCGCACGCGACACGACGATCTTGTCCTCTTCGGACAGTTCGTCAACACCGAGGATGGCGATGATGTCCTGGAGTTCCTTGTTCTTCTGCAGGATCTGCTTCACACGGACGGCCGTGTTGTAGTGGTCCTTGCCGATGTACTGCGGGTCCAGGATTCGGGACGTCGAAGTCAGCGGGTCCACTGCAGGATACAGACCACGGGAGGCGATTTCACGGGAAAGTTCCGTGGTGGCGTCCAAGTGTGCGAACGTCGTGGCCGGTGCCGGGTCGGTGTAGTCATCTGCGGGGACGTAGATGGCCTGCATCGAGGTGATGGAGTGGCCCTTCGTGGACGTGATGCGCTCCTGGAGGAGGCCCATCTCGTCAGCAAGGTTCGGCTGGTAACCCACGGCGGAGGGCATGCGGCCCAGCAGCGTGGAAACCTCGGAACCTGCCTGCGTGAAGCGGAAGATGTTGTCGATGAAGAGCAGCACGTCCTGGTTCTGGACATCGCGGAAGTACTCCGCCATGGTCAGGGCGGACAGGGCCACGCGCAGACGCGTTCCCGGCGGCTCGTCCATCTGGCCGAACACAAGGGCGGTGTCCTTGAGGACGCCTGCCTCTTCCATTTCAACCCAGAGGTCGTTACCTTCACGGGTACGCTCGCCGACACCGGCGAACACGGAAGTACCACCGAAGTTGCGGGCAACACGGGTGATCATTTCCTGGATCAGAACGGTCTTGCCCACGCCGGCACCGCCGAACAGGCCGATCTTTCCACCCTTGATGTACGGGGTGAGGAGGTCGATGACCTTGATGCCCGTTTCGAGCATTTCGGTGGAACCCTCGAGGGACGCGAAGGACGGGGCCTTGCGGTGGATCGGCCAGTAGTCCGAAGCCTGGATCTCGGACTCGTCGACGTCCAGCGGCTTGCCGAGGACGTTGAAGATGTGGCCCTTGACGCCGTCGCCAACCGGCACGGTGATCGGGGAACCGCTGTCGACTACGGACGTGCCGCGGACCAGGCCGTCGGTTGCCTGCAGGGAGATAGCGCGGACGAGGTTGTCACCCAGGTGCTGGGAGGTCTCGAACGTGATGGTCTTGGTCTCACCGTTGAGAGTGATCTCGGTGGTGAGTGCGTTGTAAATCGAGGGGATTGCGTCAGCCGGGAATTCGACGTCGACAACCGGGCCAATGACACGTGCGATACGGCCGGTGGCACCGGCCGTTGCTGCTACGTGTTCGGTAGCGGTGGCAGTCATCTCTCTCACTTCACTCGTAGATGGCGTGGGGTTAAGTTTATCTTTTGTTGCAGGGGTCCGGGACCGGTCCGGCTACGACGCGAGTGCGTCGGCGCCGGCCACGATTTCGGAAAGCTCCTGCGTAATCTCTGCCTGGCGGGCGGTGTTGCGCAGACGCGTGTACTTCTTGATGAGGTCCGTGGCGTTGTCGCCGGCGGATTTCATCGCCCGCTGCCGTGCAGCAAGCTCAGAAGCCGCTGCCTGCAGCATGGCCGCGAAAATGCGGGATTCGATGTAGCGCGGCAGCAGTGCGTTGAGCACCTGTTCCGGCTCCGGTTCGAACTCGTAAAGCGGCAGCAGTTCCGATTCGGAGGACGCCTGCTCTTCCACAACTTCGAGGGGAAGAAGGCGGATGACGGTCGGCTCCTGCGTCACCATGGACTTAAAGCGGGTGTACACAACGTGGATCTCGTCCACGCCGCCCTCTTCGAAGTCTGTGGCGAAGTCTTCGAGCAGGGCCGCGCCGATTTCCCGCGCCGTGGCGAACTCAGGGGCATCGGTGTTGCCGGTCCAGACGCGCCCATAGGGACGGTTCCGGAACTCAAAGTAAGCCTGCGCCTTGCGGCCCAGCAGGAACGTCTTGACTTCCTTGCCTTCGGCACGGAGCAATTCATTCAGGCCTTCGGCCTGCTTGAGCACGCCGGCGGAATACGAACCTGCAAGGCCGCGGTCTGAGGTGATGACCAGGACGGCGGCCCGGCGGATCTTCTCCGGCTCGGTAGTCAGTGGGTGGTCGATTTCGCTCTGGCTTGCGACAGCAGAAACAGCGCGCGTGATCGCGTTCGCGTAAGGCAGTGAAGCTGCCACCCGGGCACGGGCCTTGCCAATGCGCGAGGTAGCGATCAGTTCCATCGCCTTGAAGATCTTGCGCATCGACGTCGTCGAGCTGATCTTCTGACGGTAGACCCGGATCTGGGCTCCCATACTTATCCTTTCCTAAGATCCCGATGGCCGGGACTGCCGGACCCCCAAAGGGTTCCGGCAGTCCCTGCCAGCGAAACTAGCGCTTCTGCCTGACGATTTTTTCCTGGTCGACCTGACCCTCCGAGATAGCTTCATGCTCCTCGTGGCCGGCGCCCACCAGCTGGCTGTCCCCCTGGCCGAAGAAGCCCTTCTTGAAGTCCACGATGGCGGTCTTCAGTGCTTCGACGGTGTCATCGCCCAGAACGTTGGTCTGAGCCAGCGTCGTGAGGATGGAGGACTTGTGCTTGAGGTGGTCCAGGAATTCGGACTCGAAGCGGCTGATGTCCTCAACCGGAACGTCGTCCAGGTAGCCCTGGGTACCGGCCCAAATGGACACAACCTGGTTCTCGATCGGGAACGGCGAGTACTGGCCCTGCTTGAGCAGTTCCATCAGGCGTGCACCGCGCGTCAGCTGCTGGCGGGATGCGGCATCGAGGTCCGATGCGAACATCGCGAAGGCCTGCATGTCGCGGTACTGGGCAAGATCCAGCTTCAAGGTACCGGAGACCTTCTTCATGGACTTGACCTGGGCGGCACCGCCAACGCGGGACACCGAGACACCAACGTCAACAGCGGGGCGCTGGTTGGCGTTGAAGAGGTCCGACTGCAGGAAGATCTGGCCATCGGTGATGGAGATCACGTTGGTCGGGATGTAGGCGGAAACGTCGTTTGCCTTGGTTTCGATGAGCGGCAGACCGGTCATCGAGCCTGCGCCGAGCTCGTCGGAGAGCTTGGCACAACGCTCCAGCAGGCGGGAGTGCAGGTAGAAGACGTCGCCCGGGTAGGCTTCGCGTCCCGGCGGGCGGCGGAGCAGCAGCGACACCGCGCGGTAGGCTTCGGCCTGCTTGGACAGGTCATCGAACACGATGAGGACGTGCTTGCCGCCGTACATCCAGTGCTGGCCGATGGCCGAACCGGCGTACGGTGCAAGGTACTTGAAGCCGGCCGGGTCGGACGCCGGGGAGGCAACGATCGTGGTGTACTCGAGCGCTCCGTTGTCCTCCAGGGTCTGGCGGATTGCGGCAATCGTCGAAGCCTTCTGGCCGATCGCGACGTAAACGCAGCGAACCTGCTTAGTTACGTCACCGGAAGCCCAGTTGTCCTTCTGGTTGATGATGGTGTCGATGGCAATGGCGGACTTGCCCGTCTGGCGGTCACCAATGATCAGCTGGCGCTGGCCGCGGCCGATCGGAATCATGGCGTCGATGGCCTTAAGGCCGGTCTGCATCGGCTCGTGCACAGACTTGCGCTGGGTAACGCCCGGTGCCTGCAGTTCCAGGGCACGGGTGGTCTCGGCCTTGATCTCGCCGAGGTCGTCGATGGGCACACCCAGGGGGTCAACCACGCGGCCGAGGAAGGCGTCGCCCACCGGCACGGACAGAACCTGTCCGGTGCGGTGAACTTCCTGGCCCTCTTCGATACCGGTGAAGTCACCGAGGACGATGACACCGATCTCGCGCACGTCAAGGTTCTGGGCGAGGCCCAGGGTGCCGTCTTCGAAGCGAAGCAGCTCGTTCGCCATGACCGAGGGAAGGCCCTCAACACGGGCGATGCCGTCACTTGCGGCGGTCACACGGCCGACCTCTACGCGCTCTGCGTTTCCGGGTTCGTAGGACGCCGCGAATTCGTTCAACGCATTACGGACGTCGTCGGCGTTGATGGTCAATTCGGCCATCTGCAGTCCCTGCTCTCCTGTATTCGTGATCATCGTTGCTCACGATGACCGGGGTTTCTATCAGTTGTGTTGTGCTTGTCCGGCTAGCCGGCCAGCTGGCGCTGAAGGTCGTTCAGGCGGGTGAGGACCGAAGCGTCGAGCACTTCGTCCCCCACCTGAACGCGGATGCCGCCGATCAGCCTGGGATCAACGTTGAAGTTGACCTTCAGCTCGCGTCCGTAAAGGGAGTTCATTCCCTGCTGCAGACGGTTCTCCTGCGTCCCCGTGAGGGGACGCGTGACGCTGACCGTCGCAATCCAGCGCTGCTGGCGCTTGGCGGCGAGCTCGGCGAAACGGCTCACGAGTTTGGTTGCCTTGATGCCACGGGGCTGCGCGACCGCCTGACCGATGAGGACCTTGGCTTCCTCACTTGCGGAAGGAACGAGCCTTTCGGCCAGGGCGATCTTTGCAGCAGCGCTGGCCTGCGGTTCAGACAGGGCGCGCTGCACATCGTGGTTGGCAGCCACGGCCTGGTTGAAGGAGAAAAGATCGTTCTCCAGCTCTTCCAGACCGGTGATACCGGAGGCAGAAACGGCCGACTTGTTTTCAGCAACGGCGATGACCACCGTTGCGGCAAGCGTCTCGAGTGCATCGCCGATGTCTCGCGCCGATGCCCAGCGTGAGCTGGCCAGACCGGCTGCGATGTCCACGGCTTCGGCGGAAGCTTTTCCGCCGAAGAGCTGCTTGATCAACGCCGACTTTTCCTCACCGCTGCGGGAGGGGTCAGTCAGGGCGCGGCGCAAACCAGCCGAGCTGTCTACCGCTCCCAGGATCCCGAAAAGTTCCTTGGCCAACTGCAGCGATGCAAACGGAAGCTTTGGCTCCAGCTCGGTCAGCGCCTTGGTCAGCGATTCGCTCGATACACCTGCCATTACTTAGCTACACCTGCGTTCTGGGTCTCCAGATCAGCAAGGAAGCGGTCGACGACGCGTGCTGCACGTGCGTCGTCCTCGAGGGTTTCCCCAACGATGCGGCCCGCAAGCGTGGTGGCAAGGGTGCCCACCTCTGAACGCAGCGACACAACGGCCGCCTGCCGCTCGGATTCGATCTGCGCGTGTGCCTGAGCGGTGATGCGTGCAGACTCTGCTGCAGCCTTCTCCTTCAGTTCCGCCAGGATCTGGGCGCCTTCGGCACGTGCTTCCTCACGGATACGGTTTGCCTCAGCACGGGCATCAGTGAGCTGCTGCTTGTACTCTTCGAGCGCAGCAGAAGCCTCAGCCTGAGCCTTCTCAGCCTTGGCGATGCCGCCCTCGATGGCCTCGGCACGCTCTGCAAACGTCTTCTCGAACATCGGGACAACGAACTTGACCACGATGAAAAAGAGGACAGCAAAGCCGGCGAGGACGACGCCCATTTCCCAAACATTGGGAACGAGCGGGTTAGCCGCCTCGGCGCCTTCAGTGGCGGCTGAGATGATCAGCTGATTCATATTTCACCCGTCCTTATCTACTCGGTTCTGAATGTTCGCTTGGTTCTGAAGGTTTACTTGAGAACGAAAGCGAAGACCAGGCCCAGGATGGCGAGGGCTTCAGTCAGCGCAAGGCCGAGGAATGCGATCGGCTGCAGAACGCGCTGGGCTTCCGGCTGACGCGCCACACCGTTGATGTAGGCAGCGAACACGAGACCCACACCGATACCACCGCCGATGGCCGAGAGACCGTAGCCGATGAGGTTGAGGGAGCCGTTGATGGAGCCTTCCATTTTTCTTCCTTTCAAGATGCCATGTATATGGCAGGTTGTTTGGGTTGCTTCATCCCCACGAGGGGAAGTTTGGGGTGCCTAGTGGCTGTCGGCGTGGAGTGCGCCTTCAATGTAAATCGCAGTCAGCAGTGTGAACACGTACGCCTGCAGCGCCATGATCAGCGCTTCCAGCATGTACATGGCAATCGCGCCGGCGAGAACCAGCACAGAGGTGCCCTTGAGAAGGACGTTCTCCTGCATGACGAGGTATTCGATGCCCGAACCGGCAATCATGACGATCAGGTGACCGGCCAGCATGGTGGCGAAGAGACGCAGGCTGTGCGTGACCGGACGGACCAGGAAGTTGGAGATGATCTCGATCGGAATGACGATCGGGAGGATGTAGACCGGGACACCGGAGGGAACGGTGGCGAGCTTGAAGTAGCGCAGGCCGTTCTTCTTGATGCCGATGCCGATCCAGGTGACGTACACGATGGCTGCCAGCACGTAGGCGCCGCCGACGTGCGAGAAGCTCGGGAGCTGGATCACCGGGATTGCGCCGTAGATGTTGTTCACCAGGATGAAGAAGAACAGGCTGAACAGCAGCGGGACATACTTGATGAAGTCCCTGCCGCCGATGATGTCCTTGGCGATGCTGTTGCGGACGAAGCCGTAGGCGGCCTCACCTGCGAACTGCAGCTTGCCGGGAACGAGCTGCTGCTTCCGCGCAGCGAGCACAAAGAATGTGGCGATAATGACGACGGACAGGATAACCAGCAGCATCTGCTTGGAGAATCCGTCTGCCGCACCCCACGGCAGGATTGCCGGCAGGTGCATTTCTTCAATTCCAGGAGGTGTGAACTCTCCTGAATTTTGGGCCGGGAGCGCAAGCGCGATCAACGCGTTTCCTCTCTGCAGTGTCCATCGTTGGGCGTTGGTAAGGTTCCGGCGCGCGTCATGCTTGCCCTCCCCCTCGTGAAATTATTTGGCATTACTGTTCCCGTCCTCGGACGGGCCGCTGGCTGCACCGCTCCCGCCAGTTGGTTTCCTTGAACTGGTGAGGCCGTGCATATGGGACAGATAGAACCCTCCCGCAGCTCCAAGCAGAGCGCCTACGAGCACAATCCAGCGGGTTCCCCACAGATAATCCAGTCCCCACCCTATCAAACTCCAGACGATGATTCCGCCAATTATGTAGCTAAAGACGGCCATTCCAGCGTTGTAACCGCCGTCGGAATTTACGCCGGGTACAGCGCCATGTCCGGGCGTCGGTTCGGGTGTTCCAGGCTCGTTTTTTCCGGGGTTGTTGTGCTTGGTCATCAGTGTTGCTCACCGTTCGACTTGGGGTCGCTGTCCGGTTCGGGGTCGTTGAAGATCTGCAGCCGGGCTTTGCTGAAACCGTAGATCTCGGCAGCCTGCCACGTGACCACGGCCACGACGGCACCTATGACGAACCAGCGGCCGTGCAGCCAGTCGGGAGCACCCACGGCGAACAGCACCACGGCGAAACCGATGACCTTGACGAAGTAAGTCGCCACGAACAGACCGACGGCACCCGAAGGGTTATTGCGCCCCACAAAGTGTCCGATCAGCAGGCTGATCGCGAAGAACACGACCACCAACAGGCCGCCGAGGCTGCTGGACACAACACCGGTCCAGCCGTTCAGCAGCACAGCCACCACACCGGTAAGGAGCAGGGCGCCGCAGGAGACTGCCGAACTGAGTCCGAGCAGACCAAGCCAGAGCGACCGCGTGGGCCCGGAGACGCCAACGGATTCCTTGCCGGACGCAGGTCCGGGCTCGGCGTTGGAGGTCATGCGAACCAATCTTCGGAGCAGGGTGGAGTGGTGCAGGAAAGACCTGCACCTGAATTCTACACGAGATAGAAATTTTCAGAAAAGCGCGTATTACTGCGGTGTTGGCCCTACTCCGGTGTCATCACCGCGGCGGCTCAGGTACGGCCAGGCCGTGACCAGGCCCATGATCAGGGTGGCGGCAACCATTACGGCCAGCACCACCTGCCAGGGGTAGACGGCAAAGGCCAGACCACCGAAAGACAGCACCGCCGCCCACAAATACAGCAGCATGACCGCGGTGCGGTGGGAGTACCCGATGTCCATGAGCTTGTGGTGCAGGTGCCCGCGGTCGGCGGACCACGGTGAACGCCCGACTGCGGTGCGCCGCACCACCGCAAGGCACAGGTCCAGGAGCGGCAGGAACAGCACGGCAAACGGCAGAAGGATGGGGATGATCGTGGGGATACCGTTGACGCGATCATAAAGGCCCGAGGTGATCTGCCCGGTCGAGACCACACCGGCCGACGCCATGAGCAGGCCTATCAACATCGCGCCGGAATCGCCCATGAAAATCTTCGAGGGAAACCAGTTGTGTGGCAGGAAGCCCAGGCAACTGCCCACAAGGACCGCCGTCAGCAGCGTGGCGAGGTCGGAACGGTCCAGGATCGGCGCGTTCCGGTGGACCCAGTAGGCGGTGAGGAAGAACGCGGATCCGCCGATGATGGCCACCCCGGCGGCCAGCCCGTCGAGCCCGTCGATGAAGTTGAACGCATTCATCGTGACGACGATGAGGCCGGTGGTGAGGACGATGTTGATCGGGTCCGAGTCGAAGCGGATCGGTTCCGGAATGAACGGGATGATGGTCATCCGCACACCCCAGACGGCTACCACGAGCGCGGCGACAGCCTGCCCGATCAGCTTGACCCACCAGCGAAGGTCCAGCAGGTCGTCCGCCACTCCGACCAGCACGATGACGGCGGCGCCCGCCAGCACACCCCACGGAGCACCGTTGTTCCGGAAGATGTCTTTGACGAAGAAGGATTGGCTTGCCACGGCCAGCGCCACCAGCACGCCGGCGAAGATCCCCAGCCCGCCGAGCCGCGAGACCGGGCTTGAATGCATGTCCCGGCTGCGGATCGGGGCGAACAGCTCAAGCCGGTTACCGATCAGCCGTGCACCCCACGTGGCCCCATAGGACACGAGCGCCGCCGTCACCATCATGGACAGGTACATGATCACGGCGCGGCCACCATTCCCAGAGCGCCGTCCACGCTGCGGGCGCAGTGCATGACGCTGGCGGAGCGCATAGTGCTGGTGCCGTGCATAGTGCTGGCGCAGTGGCCATGCTGCAGGCTATGCGGATGCGGATTCGGGGTCAGTCCAGGCGGACCATGCGGACTCGATACGTGTGAATCTGACGTGCAATAAATGAAACTTCTCCGTCGCCATGCGCGCACAGACAGGCAGTGCATAGTGCCTGACGGGGCTGTATTACAGTGGACTCTAGTCAAGATACTAACGCCAACGGGTACATCGCTTCGCGTCACACGGCCTTACGCCGGCGGGAAACTTGCCGACGGCTGTGCTGAAAGGATCCCCGCAATGCCAGTGTCGGTCGCAGTTGCCGCCGTGACGTTTGACCGTCCCCATGAGCTCGCCGTCCTGCTGAGTGCCATCAACGGGCAGACGGCCCGCGTGTCGACAATCTGCCTCGTTGACAGTGGCACGGTCCCCGCGAAGGACGTAGCCGCGCAGCATGCAAATGTGGACTACATCCGCTCGGAAGCCAACCTTGGTGGTGCCGGCGGCTTCTCCCTTGCGGCGCTCAAGGCCGTGGCCAGCGGCGCCGATTGGGTCTGGATGATGGACGACGACGCCGAGCCGGCGGACGCCGAGTGCCTGGCCACGCTGATCCGGGAAGCGGAGGCGCGGGACCTGGAGGCTGTTGTGCCCCTGGTGGTAGCTCCGGGGCATCCCGACCAGCTCTCCTTCTTCTTCCGGCTGGACGGCAAGGTCTCCCACGACCGGGCCGCGCTGGAGAAGGTGGGGTTCCTGCCGAACGACGGCCACTTCTTCAACGGCGCCCTCATCCGCTCCGATGTCTTCTTCAAGGTGGGCCTGCCGGACATGCGCCTCTTCATCCGCGGCGACGAGGTGGACTTCACCATCCGGCTGCGCAAGGCAGGCATCCGTTTCGGCACCGTCACCACGGCTGCGATCATGCACCCGCACGCTTTTTCCGAAACGAAGCACGTGTTTGGTGCCCGCTGGCACGTCATCGTCCCGGAGGGCGCGTTCAAGCGCTACTACTACTACCGCAACCGCGGCTACCTTATTCGCCGCCACTTCCGCGTGAAGTCCTTGGTGGCCGATGTTGGCGGCTACCTTGGCTATTTCCTCCGCCGGGGCGATCTCCGCGGGCTGGCGGACTGGTTCCGGGCGTTCTCCACGGGGCTCCGCGGCAAGGGATTTGGCCCGCTGAAGGACCAGAAGTTCTAACGCAGGCCTGCCGCGCAACCTGTTTTGCGCGGCCCGCAGCCCTGTTCTGTCAGCCCTAACCGCTCAGCCGGCGCCGCAGCAGGAGTGCCAGCAGAACCCACGGCTCGCCAAACACCCGATACGCCACACGGCGCGGATGCAGCAGCAGCCGCCACGCCCATTCGAGCCCGAGCCGGCCAAGCCAGCGCGGCGCCAGCTTCTGGATGCCGGCGATCTGCTCGATGGCTCCACCTACGGCGCAGTAGACCGCGGGCGGCAGCGACGGAAGGCGGCGCCACAGCACTTCTTCTTGCAGCGGCATGCCAAGGCCGATCAGCACCAGCTGCGGCTGGAATTCTGCCAACCACGCCGCAGCTTTCTCTTCCAGTTCGGGGTCCCAGTCCTCCCCCGGCATTCCGGCGACATTGGCGCCCGGCACCATGCCCTGCAGCTTCGCCACGGCCTTGGCGTTGGCAGTCGCCCCGGCTCCAAGGACGGCGATGCGGTGGAGGCCGTCCAGCCGGCCCAGCGCGGGAATCCAGTCTGTTGAACCAAGCCGGTAGTCCATGACGGGCCTCGTGTCCCGGGCCGTCTTTTCCCGGCTCCTCCCCCACAGCCAGAGGACGGGCGCGCCGTCGAGAAGGACAACGTCGCTGTTCTCGTAGAACTTCCTGAACTCCGGTTCGGAGTGGAAAAGCGTCACGCTGTGGAGATTGTGCCCGACGACGGTCCTGGTGGTGCCGTCAGCCACGAACCCGTTGAGGACTGCGGTGAGTCCGTCGACGTCCAAGGGCGTGGCGTCCACTCCGAGGACCGGTATAGGTTGCCTCTGCAGTGTCATTCGGCGCTTGCGGGCTTTTCGCCGGCGTCGGACTGCAGAGGAGCGTCCGCAGCACTCTCGGGCGAAGCGTCCTCGGAGGCAGCATCCTCCGGGCCAGCGGTGACCTCAGCCTCGTCCGCGGCATTGCCGTTGATGTCGAGAACTCCGGGAACCACCTCGCGCAGCCGCTCCAGGCTGATGGCCCCCTCCCGGACCACGCGCAGCGGCAACGAGGTGGCATCCACAATGGTGGACGGCCGGGCGTCGGTTCCCTCGATCGGGCGGAAACCGCCTTCAAGGTAGACCTCCACGGATTCCGCGAGCTGGGACCGTGCTTCAAAGGCTGTCTGCGCCGGAGCCTGGCCGGTCCGGTTTGCTGAGGACACCGCGAGGGGTCCGGTAACGGTCAGCAGGTCGATCGCCACCTCATCGTCCGGAATGCGAAGGGCGACGGTGCCCTTGGTCTCGCCCAGGTCCCAGTCCAGTGAGGGCTGCGCGTGGAAGATCAGGGTCAGTCCGCCGGGCCAGAAGGCCTCGGCCAACTGGCGGGCATCCGGGTACACATCAGTGGCCAGCCCGTCGAGCGCATTCAGGCGGGGAATCAGGACGGGCGGCGGCATGTTCCGGCCACGGCCCTTGGAGACCAGCAGCATGGTGACGGCCTGCGGGGAAAAGGCATCGGCCGCGATTCCGTAGACGGTGTCCGTGGGAAGGACGACGCACTTCTTCTCCAGGATCGCCCGGCGTGCGTGGGCTATCCCTTCTGTCCGCTCGTCGTCGGCCGTGCAGTTGTACGTAGTGGTCACTGCCTCATTCTTTCATTACTCCGCGGGCGGCGAGGCAAGGACGGCGCTGGTGGCGCGTTCCTTGCCGTTAAGGTCGAAATGCGTGGTGACGTCGGTCCAGTTCCCGGTCCGGTTCAGCATCGTCGATATCCAGCCTGCCTGGATTTCGGCGTGTTCCATCACGAAGTAGCCGCCGGGAACCAGGAGCCGCGCCGCCGAGGCGGCGGCCGCCGTCGGCAGTTCCATGCCGTCCGCTCCACCGCCGTAGAGCGCTTCCGGCGGGTCGTGAAGCGCCACTTCCGGTTCGTTGGGGACGGCTTCGGCGGGGATGTACGGCGGGTTGGAGACGACGACGTCGAACGTACCGTTGAGTTCCGGCAGGGCGTCCCGCAGGTCCCCCAGCAGCAGGGTGACCCCTAGCGGCCGGAGATTCTTGGCCGCCCAGGCGTGCGCGAACTCGCTGAATTCCACCGCAAAAACCTCGGCCTCGGGCACCTCGTGCGCGATTGATCCGGCGATGGCCCCCGAGCCGGTGCCCAGGTCCACCACCTTGGGGCGGACCACGCCGGCACGTTCCAGTGCGCGCAGCCGGTCGATGACCAGCTGCACCACGGACTCGGTCTCCGGCCGCGGAATGAACACGCCGGGTCCCACTGCGAGCTGGAGGTAGCGGAAGTGCGCCACGCCGGTGATGTGCTGGAGCGGAATCCGGGTGGCGCGCTCGGCAACGAGTTCGGCGTAGCCGGCAGGGGCCGGGGCATCGCCGAGCATCATGGCCCGCAGCCGCCCCAGGCCCACGCCCAGCAAATGGTCGGCCAGGAGTTCGGCGTCTACCCGGGGGCTAGGAACGCCGGCCTCGGTGAGGAGCTCCGTTGCCTCCCGGACCGCGGCAGCCAGGGACTGGGCGGGCAGGGAGTGGCCAGGCGGCTCCGGAGTGTGCTCGGACGTCATGGAATCCCGGGGCTCCTAGTCGCCGATGGCGTCCAGCCGCGCCTGCTCGTCCATCTCGATGGCGGACTGGATGACCGGCTCGAGGTCACCGTTCATGACCTGGTCAAGGTTATAGGCCTTGTAGCCTGTGCGGTGGTCCGCGATCCGGTTTTCCGGGTAGTTGTACGTACGGATCCGCTCCGAGCGGTCCATCGTGCGGATCTGGGACTTCCGCTGTGCGGAGTTCTCGGCGTCGATCTGCTCCTGCTGGTGCGCCAGGATGCGGGCACGCAGGACGCGCATGCCGGCTTCACGGTTCTGCAGCTGGGACTTCTCGTTCTGCATGGCCACCACGATCCCGGTGGGAAGGTGGGTAATACGGACCGCGGAATCTGTGGTGTTAACCGACTGTCCGCCGGGTCCCGAAGACCGGTAGACGTCGATCTTGAGATCGTTCTGGTTGATCTCGAGTTCCTCGGGCTCGTCCACCTCGGGAAGCACCAGCACGCCGGCAGCCGAGGTGTGGATGCGTCCCTGGGATTCCGTCACGGGGACGCGCTGCACACGGTGCACGCCGCCCTCGAACTTCAGCCGCGCGTACACGCCCTCGGCAGGATCGTTGGAACTGCCCTTGACGGCCATCTGGACGTCCTTGTACCCGCCGAGGTCCGATTCAGTGGCGGAAATGAGTTCGGTCTTCCAGCCGCGGGATTCCGCGTACCGGGTGTACATGCGCAGCAGGTCGCCGGCGAACAGTGCCGCCTCGTCGCCGCCTTCGCCGCCCTTGACCTCGAGGATCACGTTGCGGGCATCGTCCGGATCCCGCGGAATGAGCAGGCGCGTCAACCGCGCCGCCGCAACCTCGACAGCCGCCTCCAGTTCAGGCACCTCGGCAGCAAAATCAGTGTCCTCGGCAGCCATCTCCTTGGCCGCCGAAAGGTCATCGTGCAGCGCATGCCACTTGTGGTAGGCCTCCACAATGCCGTTCAGCTGAGCAGACCGCCGCCCCAGCTTCCGCGCCAGCTTCTGGTCAGCATAAACAGCCGGATCCCCCAACTGCGCCTGGATAGAATCATGCTCATCCAACAGGCCCTGTACGGACTCAAACATTTTTCAAAACCTTTCGTTCTGCACCTAGTTTAATCAGGCGCAAAATCGGCGCGCCACGGTGAGCGAGCCCCGTAACTGCCGCGCGGATGTTCCGCCC
>NZ_JAGGPN010000014.1 GCF_018613795.1 Arthrobacter sp. ISL-65 | reverse complement strand
CGCCTCCCAGCCGACGGTCCAGAGACCGAAGGAAAACTTGTCATCACGAGTGGGCTGAATCGCCATTGAGTGCTCCCGTTTGTTTTGGAGGGACCTGCCCCCTCGGGAAGATCCGGAATATGTTCCACAAACAAACATATTAGGTTTAGCCGCTATGTCAACCTTTTTTTGGCGCCTTCATGTTCGGCCATGAGGCCCCCGAAGTCTATCTTCGGCCCCGCGCCGGGTGTTATGTTCTCTGAAACACCAAACGAAGGGCAGGCAATGGTTAGCGAAGCAGGAACTGAGCTGCACACCGCGGGGCACAACTGGGCCGGCAATCTCAGGTACGCCGCCGCCGAGGTGCAGGAACCGGCGACGGTGCCGGAGCTTCAGGACCTGGTGGCCGGCGCCCAGAAACTTCGCGCGCTCGGCTCGCGGCACTCCTTCAACCGAATCGCCGACACTTCCGGCGTCCTGGTCTCGCTCGAGCGCCTCGAGCCGGCCATCGAGGTGGACCCCGCCAACATGACGGTGACCGTGAGCGGCGGCACCCGCTATGGGACCCTGGCAGCGGAGCTGCAGCGCCAGGGCTATGCCCTGCACAACTTGGCGTCCCTTCCCCACATCTCCGTGGCCGGGGCCGTCGCCACCGCGACACACGGCTCAGGTGACCGCAACGGCAACCTGGCCACCGCCGTCGCCGGCCTTGAGCTGGTGACCGCCGACGGCGGGATCCTCACCTCGCGCCGCGGGGAACCCGACTTTGACGGCATGGTGGTGGGACTTGGCGCCCTGGGCGTCGTCAGCAGCCTGACCCTGGACATCGAACCGACGTTCCCGGTCTCACAGACGGTGTTCGACGATCTTGGCTGGGACCAGGTCCTGGAAAATTTCGACGACGTCACCTCCTCGGCGTACAGCGTCAGCCTGTTCACTGACTGGAGCGGGGACCGGATAGCGCAGGCCTGGCTGAAGTCCCGGACGGACGAGGAAGCGGCGCCGCTGCGGAACGGCTTCTTTGGCGGCACCCCCGCCAAAGAACCGAGGCATCCCATCGCCGGAGTGCCCGGAACCACCTGTACGCAGCAACTGGGCGTCCCCGGCCCGTGGTCGGACAGGCTGGCCCACTTCCGGATGGAATTCACTCCCAGCAAGGGCGACGAGCTGCAAAGCGAGTACCTGGTCCCCCGCGAGCACGCCGTGGACGCCATCCAAGCCATGCGCCGGCTGTCCCACCTGGTGACTCCGCTCCTTCTGGTTTCGGAGATCCGCACCATTACCGCGGACAGCCTCTGGCTGAGCCCGAACTACGGAACCGACAGCATTGGCCTGCACCTCACCTGGCGGCAGGACCAGCCCGCCGTCGAGGCAGTACTTCCCGTGATCGAGGCGGAGCTGGCGCCGTTCGGCGCCCGCCCCCACTGGGGCAAGCTGTTCGACGGCGGTGCCTCCCGCCTTGCGCCGCTCTACCCCCGCTTCGCCGACTTCAAGGCGCTCGCGGATCGCCTCGATCCGGAGGGAAAGTTCCGCAACGACTTCCTCAACACCAAGGTTTTCGGCAGCTGATATTGTTCCGATGATGCCTTCCCCTCGCCAACGGGCTGACCCGACCGCCCCGCCCAGCGAGCTGGACCCCTCCCGGCGGAACAATCTGGCCCTGATCACATCCCTGGTCCACCACCACCGTGTCCTCAGCCGTGCGCAGCTGACGAAAAGGACCGGGCTCAACAGGTCAACGGTCGGAACCCTGATCGGCCAACTAGTTGCGCTCGGACTGGTCTACGAGACCGCGCCAACGGGCGAGGCTCAGGTGGGCCGGCCGAGCCCCGAGGTGCGCCCGAGCCCTTCCATTGCCGCGCTCGCCGTCTACCCCGAGATCGACGCGGTCACCATTGGCCTGGTCAACCTCGGCGGCATCGTCCAGAAGAAGATCCGGTTCGCCACCGAACGGATTCCCAGCGCAAGGGAAGCGGTCAATATCGCCGCCGCCGTGATCGAGGGGATGCGGACGGAGCTGGAGCATTCCTACCGGATCACCGGCATCGGCGTGGCGGTGCCCGGCCTGGTAAACCCCGACGACGGAACGGTCCGCCACGCGCCGCACCTCGGCTGGCGGGATGAGCCAGTTGCCCGGATGCTGGGCGAGGCCACCGGCTACGCCTGCCAGGCCGCCAACGACGCCTCGCTCGCCGCGGAGGCGGAGCTGATCTTCGGGGCCGGCGCCGGGCGGGACAACCTCGTATACCTCAACGGCGGGGCCAGCGGCGTCGGCGGCGGGATCATTTCCAACGGCATGCTGCTCCGCGGAGCGTCCGGCTATGCCGGGGAACTTGGCCACACCTTCGTCCGTACGTCCGGCGAACAGTGCCATTGCGGCGCCACCGGCTGTCTGGAAACCGAGGTGTCCCAGGGACGGCTCTTCGAACTGCTGGGCCTCAGCGGCGGCGACACGCCCCAGCTGGAACAGGCCCTCCGCGCGTCAAGCAGCCCTGCCGTCGCAGAGGAAATAGCCCGGCAGCTCGGCTTCCTGGCCATCGCGTTGCGCAATGCCGTCAATACCTTTAACCCGGAGGTGATCATCCTCGACGGTTTCCTGGGGGTGCTCTACGCGATCGCCCCGGCCACCCTCGATGACCTGCTGCTGTCCCAGGCCATGGACGGCCCGGCCGCCCAGGTCAAGGTGCACCCCGCGGCACTCGGGTCCAACCTCATGATGATCGGCGCGGCCGAACTGGGATTCGCCCGGTTCCTCGCGGACCCCACCGGCTTTGGAGCGGCCCTCACGGCATAAGCCGGTTTAACGGCTAAGCCGGTCTAACGGCTAAGCCGGTCTAACGGCAGAAGGCACCGGGTGCGCCCGTTGGGACGCACCCGGTGCCCTGCATTCAGGCGACGTATAGGAACGCCAGGCTCCTACCGGCCGAACACCACCTCATAGGTCCGTGTCTGGCTTACGGCTTCACTCCGAACGGTGACCACGGCGGTTCCGGACTGTGCGTCCGCCTGCTTCACGGTGACCGTCGCGTACGGGTCAGCGGCCGTAGCCGTGACCTCCTGGCGCGGCCCCTGGGAGGCCGCCCGGTAGGAGGTGACGTCCGGGTCGAAGCCGGCCAGCGGCTGGCCGTTGACGGAAATCCCGGCCGCGGCGGCGTCGGAGGACTGGCCCGGAGCTGAGGCCAGAACCTGGACCTCACTGACCGTCATGTGGGTGTTCGTGCGGGCAGTGAGCACCACGCGCACATCCTTGGTGTCCACGTTGGCCACCGGAACCGTCACCACCGGGGCAGGGCTGCCGCCGGGGACCTGCACCGCAGCACCGGCGTTCTTCCACATGCCGTCGGCCGCCCTGGTCTGCACCTGCAGGCTCTGGGCGTAGCTGTCCGTGGATCCATCGCGGTAGAAGTGGACCTTCACGCCGGTCACCGTCTTCTGCTGTGCCAGGGAGACAGCCAGGGTATCCGTGGTGTTCTTGGTGCCCGATTTCCAGTTGGACCAGGCCTTGTCCGTCAGGTTGCCGTTGCCCAGTCCGGCCGTGCCGTAGCCCGGTTCCGTGAACGAGGCGCTGAACGTGGCACCGCCGTCGTCGGCCACGTTGTCGGCCGTTCCCGCCGTGACCTGCACGCGCACGGTGGCCGGCAGCGTCCGGCCGTCGGCGGCGTCGGCCGTGCCCGCAACCGTGGCCACGCCAGTTTCGGTGAACGCGGGAGCCGCGTCCCAGACAACCGGCCGCTCCACCTTGCTGCCGCCGGCAGTCACCGCGGTCACCGTGGCAGGCAGCGCGGGCGTTCCGCCAAGGTAGGTCTTGGCACGCGCCGGTAGCGTCGAAACGAGCGTGTCGACGGTGACGTTGGCTGTCACCGGATGGACAATACCCAGGACGTCCGTCACCGTTCCACGCACGTCAACGGTTCCCGGCTTGCTCCACCGGCTCTCGGGCGGCATCGTCCAGGTCACCGGCAGTTCGCCCCGGGCGCCGTCGCGGTAGACGGGCACCACCGTGGCGGGCAGCTGCGGAGCAGTCCCGGGCACAGTAAAGGCCGCGACGTTCTGGAATCCCTGGACGGTCTCATCGATGACCCGCCAGCGCTGGTTCTCACCGGAGTTGGCGGTCCACAACGTCACCGGCGACCCGTCCGCTGTGGCATGCCCGCCCACCTCGAGAAGCCGGCCGGTTGCCGCGTTGACCAACGTGTAGGTGCCGTCGCCGGTGGTGGACATGGTCCACTGGGAGGCGGTCGCCGGCGTTGCCTCCGCCGGAACCAGTTGGGGCGTTCCGTCGACGACGGCGAGCTGCCGCCCGCCGTCGGCCGTTTCAATCGCGTAGCGGGCACGGCTGCTGTTCTCACCGCTGAGGCGGCGGATGTTCCACAGCTGGTCAGCGCCGGCACCGGAACGGATAACGGCAGTACTGCCGGTTCTCTGCGCAAGGGACTTGCCGCTTTCGACGCCCTTGAGGCTGTAGACGTGGTCCGCCTGCACGAGGGCGGCGTCCTTGGCCACGCCGTGCACACCATCGACGAGGAACGTCGTGACGGACTCGGCCGGTACCGTGAGGACCGCCTTGTGGTCCTTTCCGACGGCGACCGGCTCACCCTCCACGAGCGCGCCGGACGCGTCGGAAGTCACCGGCGTCACGGTGGCGTTTCCTTGGACGGCTCCGAATCCGGAGAGGTCCAGTGCCACGGGGCGCTGCTGCTTGCTGTCGTTGACATGCACCACGGTGGCGCCGGAGTCCGAGACTGCGGCCGCGCTGTTCAGGTCATCCACCTTGACCAGGCGGTCCCCGGGCTTGATGAAGTGCGTGAAGTTCCGCGCCGTGTTGAACTTGGTGTTCGTGTAGATCGGGCAGCTTTCGAGGGTGTCCCCGGCGGCGCAGTCGAAGGGCAGCTGGATCTCGCCCCAGTTGGAGCCGATGGCGCTTTCGCCGCCCGGCTTCATGTTGTTGTAGTCCTCAACGGGCTGCCAGAATACCCAGGCCTCGGGCTCCAGCTCGCGGAGGTCGTTGACCATGTGCTGGGCCAGGCCAAGGCCGGGCTGCATGCTCGTGAAGTTCTGACCGTCCATCCACGAGCCGCCGGTTTCGCTCATCCAGAGGGGTTTGTCCTCGCCCTTGGCGATGTCCCGGACGGCTGTCCGCTGTCCGGTCCCGTAGGTGTGGACGTTGAGCTGGGCCACGTTCGCCTTGGCTTCGGCGGAATAGCTGTTCCAGTTGTTGGCGAACGTCGAGGGGTTGGTCTCGTCCATGGCGCTGATGACGGCGCCGGTGTCCGCACTGGCCAGGGCCTTGGCCAGCGACTGGACCACCTTCTGCTGCAGTTCGGGGCCCATGTGGGCGCCTTCCTGCCGGCCACCGACCGGCTGGCCCGCCGGGTTCAGGCTGGTTCCCCAGTAGGGCGTATTCGGTTCGTTCATGGGATCGATCGTGTCGATCTTGATGCCGTGGGTTTTTTCAAGCTGCTTGACGACGCCCACCAGATAGGAGGAGAAATCGTCAACGCTCTCGGTCCGCAGCTGGTCCTGCGAGGAGTTGAAGCCGCCCGACACGTAGCCGCTGACCGTCTGGAACCACGGTGGGGAGTTACTGAAGGCTTCCCAATGCGTGATGTCGTTCTTGATCCGGTCCACCCACCAGCGCTGCGTCTGGTCGGCGTCGAGGTTCCAGTGCTCCGGATTCGCCGGATCCCACCAGTCCTTGTCCTCCCGCGTGGTGCCCTCGGGCGCCTTCCACCAGCCCTCGACGGCCCCGCCGGCCCGGAGGTAGTCCTTCACGTCGGGGGCGTTGCCGCCGCCGACGTTGTACCGCGCGATGTTGAGGTTCAGCCCGTCGTCGCCGAAGACCATGTCCGCGAGCTTGTTGCGGACTTCATCCGGATAGTCACCGGTGGCATTGGCGAACCAGACCAGGCTGGTGCCCCACCCTTCGAAGGACTCGCCCTGGTAGGACGGGTCCGGCCGTACGGTCACGGCGCCTGCCGGCACGGGCTCATCGGCTGCCGGCGCTGCGAGCGCGGGTCCGGCCACGAGCCCTGCGGAGAAGACCGCCGCGGTGACTCCCGCGGCGGTCACGGCCCAGGGCCGTCTGGATCTGTTCGTCATTGAATTCCCTTCGGTGCGGTGATGCTGCTGATCTCTGGGGACTGCTGCTTTAGCTCAGCTGTTTCTTATTTGGGGGTTTTGAGAACGGCCACGCCGCGGGCGGCCAGTTTGGCGGCACGTTCGGCCGGGCTCGTGTCCGCGAGGACGGCTCCGGGGACCGCCGAGATGTCCACGGCCTGGTCAGTGCGGTTGATCAGGAAAAAGAAGCGCCCTTCCTCACCCGTGCGGACGGCAAGTTCGACGGCGCCACGGAGTTCCGCGGGCATTTCAGACTCGACGCCGGCAAGGTGGGCGAATTCCCGCAGGACCGGAACCAGGCCGTCGGGTCCGAGTCGCGTCGCCACGTAGCCGGCGGATCCGTTGCCCACGCTGCGCCGGGTCACGGCGGGTTCGCCCGCCCGGTCACCGGAGGTGAACCGGCGCAGGACCTTCGTGTCCCCGGAGGTGGTGGCCACCGAGTCCGCCCACAAAGTGCCGGTTGACCCGTCGTCGAGCGTGGCCTCTTCTCCGGGGGCCAGCGGCCCGAACTCTTCCACCCGGATCCCCAGCAGCTCGCTGAGGGCACCTGGGTATCCGCCCAGCCACACGTGGTCGTTCTGGTCCACGATGCCGGAGAAGTACGTGGTCACGAGGTGCCCGCCTGCCTCGACGAAGCTATTCAGGCGCGAACGCAGCTCCGCCGGCACCACGTGCAGGACCGGCGCGATGACCAGCTGGTACCCCTCAAGGGAGGCCGCCACCGGGAGGACGTCGGCGCGGATGCCGCTGGCCAGGAACGCCGAGTACCAGTCGAGCGCCTCCTGCCGGTAGCGGAGCCTGTCGCTCGGATGGGAGTCCAGCTCGCTGGCCCACCAGGAATCCCAGTCGAAGAGGATTGCAGCCTTTGCGGGCTCACGGCGGCTACCCGTGATCGCCGAGAGTTCGCCCAACGTCCGGCCCAGGGCGGTGACGTCGCGGAAGAGCCTGCTGTTGCTGCCGGCGTGCGAAACCATCGCGGAGTGGTATTTTTCCGCCCCGGCGCGGGACTGCCGCCACTGGAAGAAGCAGACCGCATCTGCCCCGTGCGCCACATGGGTGAGCGAGTCCCGGGCGAGAGCCCCGGGCTTCTTGGGCGTGTTCACGGGCTGCCAGTTGACGGCGCTGGTGGAGTGCTCCATGAGGAACCAGGGGTTGCCGCCGGCGATGTTGCCGGTCAGGTTCGCGGAGAAGGACAGCTCGTCGTGGTCCTGCGGGCCGGGGACCACGTAGTGGTCGTTGGAGACGAAGTCGACGTCGGCGGCCCAGGCGGCGTAATCCATTCCCTTGGTCTCCCCCATCACCATGAAATTGGTGGTGACGGGGATGTCCGGGGTGATGCTGTTGAGGATGTTCCGTTCGGCACGGAGGTAGTCCTGCAGCGAGTCCGAGGAGAAGCGTTTAAAGTCCAGTTGCTGTGTGGGGTTCGGGTAGGACGCCGCCTTCCGCGGCGGGAAGATGTGGTTCCAGTCCGCGTAGCGCTGGGACCAGAAGTCGGTCCCCCAGGCGGTATTCAGCTGCTCAAGGGTTCCGTAGCGGACCTGCAGCCAGCGGCGGAAGGCGCTTGCGGCGTCGTCGGAATAGTCGTAGATGTTGTGGCAGCCAAGTTCGTTGGAAACGTGCCAGGCGCAGACGGCGGGGTGGTCCTTGTACCGCTCGGCCATGGTGCGCACGAGCGTCAGTGCGTGCTCGCGGAAGACCGGGGACGTGGGCCGCCAGTGCTGCCGGCCGCCCGGCCAAAGGGTTTCGCCGTTCTGGGTGACCGGCAGGATTTCCGGGTGTTCGGCTGCGAGCCATGGCGGCGGGGAGGCGGTGGCGGTGGCGAGGTCCACGGCGATGCCGTTGGTGTGGAGCAGGTTGATGATGTCGTCGAGCCAGGAAAAGTCCCAGGTGTCCCGCGTTGGCTGGAGCCGGGCCCAGGAGAAGATCGCCAAAGAGACGATGTTGACTCCGGCTTCCTGCATGAGGCGGACATCCTCGGCCCAGACCTCCCGGGGCCACTGCTCCGGGTTGTAGTCGGCGCCGAAGGCCAGCCGCTTGGTGTCCGGGGACGGCCAGCGCAGCCAGCGGTGGTTGGTGGCGAGGGACATGGATCTCCTATTTCGGGGGCGTTGGGGTAGGGCGCGGCTGAGCGGCCGCGAAGCTGGGGGCCGCGGACGCGCCGGGCTGGCGCGTCCGCGGAGGTGGGGCCGGGTTACTTGCGGCCTGTTATTCCTTGACCGTGAAGCCCTGCTCGGTGCCGTACTTGGCCGAGGCTTTCTGCCATGCGGTCAGGCCGTCCTTGAGCTTGGTGCCGGAGACGTAGGCCTGGCCGGCGGTGTCGTTGAAGATGCTGTTGGCGTAGACCTGGAAGGGCAGGTAGGACCAGCCGGCGGGAACGTTCTTCGCTGACTCGGCGAAGATCTCGTTGGCTTTCTGGCCGCCGAAGTACTTGAACTGGGTGTTCTGGAATTTCTCGGACGCGAGGTCCTTTGAGGTGGCAGGGAACGCCCCGCCGTCGATCCGGGTTTGGACGCCTTCCTCCACGTTGGAGTACTTCAGGAAGCCGTACGCCAGCGCTGCCTGGCTGCTGGCGGCGGGGATCGCCAGGGAGCTGCCGCCGTTTTCGGAGCTGCTGGTGGCACCCTTTTCCCACTGCGGCAGAGGGGCGACCCGCCATTTGCCGGCCCCGTCGGCGACGCCGGAGACGAGGTTGCCCGGCATCCAGGCGCCGGTGGACAGGGTGGCAATGGTTCCGTTGCCGAGGCCCTTGTACCACTCGTCGCTCCAGGAGCTGATGGGGGCCAGGAGGTCCTCATCGATGAGCTTTTGCCAGGTCTCGGCGAACTTGGTGGACCCTTCGTCGGAGAAGTTCACGCCGACGTTGGTGCCGTCCACCTGGTAAGGCTTGCCGCCGGCCTGCCAGATCATGCTGGTGGTGAACCCTGCGTCGCCGGTGTCGTTGGCGATGTAGGCCTTGGGGTCAGCCTTTTTCAGCGCGCGTCCGGCCTCGAGGAACTCATCCCAGGTGGTGGGCACCGCGATGCCGTGCTTGTCGAACAGTTCCTTGTTATAGAACAGGGCCATGGGGCCGGAGTCCATGGGAAGGCCGTACACGCCGCCTTGTGCCTGCACCGAGGACCACGGACCGGCCGTGAAGGTGCCGTCGAGGTCAGCAGCACCGAACTGGCCAAGGTCTGCCAGCGACTTGCTGAGGGCAAACTGCGGGAGTGCGTAGTACTCGATCTGCGCGACGTCGGGCACACCGGAACCGGCGGAGACCGCGTTCTGGAGCGCGGTGTACTGGTCGTTTCCGGTGCCTGCGTTGACCAGGTTGACGTCCACGTTCGGGTACTTGGCCTCGAAGCCTTCGGCGACCTTCTTCAGCGACTGGTCCCAGGCCCACACCGTCAGCTTGCCGCCCTTCTGGAGGGCCGCTTCGACTGCGTCGCTGTTGACCGTTTGCTGCGGCGCCGCGTTGCCGCCGCCTCCGCAGGCGGTGAGCCCCAGGGCGAGTGCGGCGGCGACGGCGGAGCTCTGCAGCAGGCCGCGGCGGGTCAGGGTCTTGATCATGTCTTCCTTCTAACTGCGTTGTTGGTGAGGGTGGGACGGGACGGGACGGGACGGGACGGGACGGGACGGGACCGGACGGGACGGGGCGGGACGGGGATTATTCTTTGACGCTCCCGGCGGACAGGCCGGACTGCCAGTAGCGCTGGAGCAGCAGGAACGCTGCGATCAGCGGCAGGATGGTGAGCAGGGAGCCGGTGATGACGAGGTTGAAGATGGCTTCCCCGCCGGCGGTGGCGGCTTGTGCGTTCCAGGCATTCAGGCCCAGGGTGAGGGGGTACCAGTCCGGGTTCTTCAGCATGATCAGTGGCAGGAAGTAGTTGTTCCAGGTGGCCACCATGGTGAAGAGCAGCACGGTGACGATGCCCGGGGTCAGCAGCGGCAGGCAGACCTGGAAGAACGTGCGTGCCTCGCTGGCGCCGTCGATCCGGGCGGACTCCATGATCTCGGTGGGGATGGCCTCGGAGGCGAAGGTCCACATGAGGTACAGGCCGAAGGGCGAGATGAGCGAAGGGATGATCACGGCCCAGGGGGTGTTGGTGAGGCCCATCTGGCTGAACATGAGGAAGGTGGGAACCGCGAGGGCAGTGCCGGGGATGGCCACCGCGCCGATGACGACGGCGAACACGGCCTTCCGGCCCGGGAAGTCGAACTTCGCCAGCGCGTAGCCGCCGAGGACGGCCAGGAACGTGGCACCGCCGGCGCCGAGAACGACGTAGAGGACCGTGTTGGCGAACCAGCGAAGGAAGATCCCGCCGTCGTAAGTTGCTGTCCGGGCGATGTTGTCCCAGAGGGCAAAATCGCCGCCGAACCACAGGCCGAAGGAGTTGAGGAGGCCGTCCTGGGTTTTGGTGGCGTTGACCAGCAGCCAGAACAGCGGGGCCAGGCTGTACAGCAGGACAAGCCCCATCAGGAGGGTCAGTGCCACGCTGCGGCGCGAACGCCTGGACCCGGCTGTGCGGGGGGACCGCAGACGTGCCGCAGAACTTGAGCCCTTAGCTGTGCCGGCGCTGCGGGGACGGGAAGCTGTCTGAACGCTCATGGTCAGCGCTCCTTTCGCATGCCGCGGACCTGGACGGCATAAGCAATGGCCATGGTGATCAGCCCCATGATGATCGCCACCGTGGCGGAGTAGTTGTACTGCTGCCCGGAGAACGACAGGGAGAAGGCGTACAGGTTGGGCGTGAAGTAGGTCGAGATGGTGTTGGGTGAGAGGCTCTTGAGGATGCTGGGCTCGTTGAAGAGCTGGAAGCTGCCGATCACGGAGAAGATGCTGGCCACCACAATGGCGCCGCGGATTGCCGGCAGCTTGATGGCGGTGATGACCCTCAGCTGGCCGGCGCCGTCGATCTCGGCAGCCTCATAGAGCGACTTGGGGATGACGGTCAGCGCGGAGTAGAAGATCAGCATGTTGTAGCCGATGAACTCCCACGTGACGATGTTTCCGATGGAGGCGAGCACCAGTTCGGAGGAGAGCGGGCTGGGCAGGTTGAGGCCGAAGGCCTGGTTGATGTTTCCCACCAGGCCGAACCGGGTGCCGTACATGAAGCCCCACATGAGGGTGGCGACGACTGCCGGCACGGCATACGGCAGGAAGATCGAAATCCGGAAGAACGACCTTCCGTAGAGCCGGCCGCTGTCCAGGGCGAGGGCCACAACCAAGGCGATGAACAGCATGACCGGAACCTGGACTGCCAGGAACAGCGAAACCCGCCCCAGCGCTGACCAGAACTGCGCGTCTCCCAAGGCCCGGGCGTAGTTGTCCAGGCCCACGAACGCGGTGCCGCCGATGAGCTGGTTGCGGAAGACGCTCAGGTAGATGGAATAGGCGATCGGGGCCAGGAAAACCAAGGCGAACACCGCCATGAAGGGGCCGATGAACAGCCAGCCGGCCCAGGAACGGCGGCTGGCGAGGCGGCTCGTGCGGCCGGCCGGGGCTGCCGGTCCGGCAGGCGCCGTGACTTGCGGGGACGTCATTGTCATGAAAGGTCCTCTGTAGTGCTGCGTCACGTGACGGGTGACGGATGGTGTTCTGTTTGCGTAAACATCAAAGTGAGCTTTTGTTAGTGTTTGCGCAAACATGATTGGTACGATGGTGACATGGAGCACGAACCCGGTCAACCCCCGGTCCACAATCTGTCCGCTGCACCCGGCGGTGCAGGCGACGCGCTGCGGCGCCAGCCGCAGGTGTCCATGGCCGACGTCGCCAAGCTCGCCGGCGTCTCCTCCCAAACTGTTTCCCGCGTGTCCAACGGGAGCCCGGACGTCATCGAAAGCACGCGGCGCCAGGTCATTGCGGCGATGAACGAGCTGGGATACCGGCCGAACAGCGCGGCCCGGGCGCTCAAGCGCGGCAGCTTCCGGACCATCGGTGTGATCACCTTCTCGCTGTCCTCGCTCGGGAACATGCGCACCCTGGAGGCCATCGCGCTGCACGCCGCCCGGCAGGACTTCGCCATCACACTGATTCCGGTGACAGCCCCCACTCAGGCCGGCATCCAGGGCGCGTTCTCCCGTATGGGCGAACTCGCCGTCGACGCCGTGATCGCCATCATGGAGGTCCACCTCCTGGACGCAGCGACAGTTACGCTGCCCCCGGGAGTGAAGGTCGTCGTCGTCGATTCCGACGCCGGCGAGCAGTACAGCGTGGTGGACACCGACCAGGCCGACGGCGCCCACAAAGCAGTCCGGCACCTTTTGGATTTGGGCCACGAGACGGTCTGGCACGTGGCCGGCCCCGAAGAGTCCTTCGCCAGCGAACGCCGCGCCGCGGCCTGGCGCAGCACGCTGACCGCCGCAGGCAAACCAGTGCCGCCGGTGCTCCGCGGCGACTGGTCAGCGGACTCCGGCTACAAGGCCGGCCTCCGACTGGCCGACGAACCCGGCTGCACCGCCGTCTTCGCCGCCAACGACCACATGGCCCTGGGCCTGCTCCGCGCCTTCCGGGAGAAGGGGAAATCCGTCCCCGAGGACATCAGCCTCGTCGGGTTCGACGACGTCCCCGAAGCCTCCTCGTACGCTCCCCCGCTGACCACGGTCCACCAGAACTTCGCCGACGTCGGCAACCAGTGCGTGGACAACGTCCTCCAGCAGATCCGCACCAACACCACCGAACCCGGCGTCACCCTGGTGCCCACTGAACTCGTGATCCGCGCAAGCACGGCGGCGCCGAAGGGGAAATAGGTCATATTCGCTGGGTCTCGGTTGCCTCGCGGGGACACTCGGGGGATGATGGTTAGAGAAGCTAATTAGCGTTGCTAACTATCAGGAGGCGCACTTCCTCAATGCCTGCGACCGAAACGGCACACCAAGAAACCCCGCAATCCATCCGGCCGGACATGCTGGCGATCGACCTTCGGACCGCCGTAATGCGGACCTCCCGCCGGCTCCGGGTCGAAGCAACCGGCGACGTCATCACCCCCGGCCAGTACACGGTGCTGGCCCAGCTCCACAGTGACGGCCCGCGCACACCCCGGGAACTGGCGGCACGGGAGCACGTACAGGCGCCTTCGATGACCCGGATCGTGAACGCCCTTGCAGAGCAGGGGTTTGTGTCCCGGTCAGCGCATCCGGAGGACGGCCGCCAGATTCAGGTAGCTATCACCCCAGCCGGTGTGGACGTCCTGGAAGAGGCGCGGGAACAGCGCACCGCCTGGCTGGCCCAACGGGTGGCCGGCCTGAGCCCGGAGGACCGACTGACCCTGAGCCGCGCCGCGCAGATCATGCAGGAGATGAGCGCCCGATGAGCGCCACATTCCGGGCGTTGCAAAACCCCAACTACCGGTTGTGGGCCGGCGGTGCCCTCGTGTCCAACATCGGCACCTGGATGCAGAGGGTCGCGCAGGACTGGCTGGTCCTGACCGTCCTCACGGACCATTCCGGAACCGCGGTCGGCATCACCACGGCCCTGCAGTTCCTTCCCATGCTGCTGCTTGGCCCCTACGCAGGAGTGCTTGCTGACCGGCACCGGAAACGCGTGATCCTGCTGTGGACGCAGTCGGCAATGGGCCTGTGCGGGCTGGCCGTCGGGCTCCTGGTGGTGACCGGCGCGGCGCAACTGTGGCAGGTGTACGCGGCCGCCCTTTGCCTGGGGCTGGCCAGCGCCATTGACGGGCCGGCACGCCAGTCCTTCGTCTCCGAACTCGTGGGACAGGACCATATCGCCAATGCAGTGTCCCTCAACTCCGCCTCCTTCAACACCGCCCGGCTCACGGGACCGGCGATCGCCGGCGTGCTCATTGCCTGGGTGGGCACCGGCCCCGTCTTCCTGCTCAACGCCGCCAGCTTTGCCGCCGTCCTGATCTCGCTGGCCCGGATCCGCGCATCGGAGCTAGTCCCGGCCGCACCGGCTATCCGCAGCAAACACCAGGTTGCCGAGGGGCTGGGCTACGTCCGCCGGCGTCCTGATTTGGTGCTGATCCTCGTCCTGGTGGGCGTCCTGGGGGCCTTCGGCATGAACTTCCCCATCACCAACGCCCTGATGGCCACGGCGGAATTCGGAATGGGGCCCGGTGAATTCGGACTCTTGGGCTCCATCATGGCCGTAGGGACACTGGCGGGCGCGCTGCTCGCTGCACGCAGGTCCCGGCCCCGGCTGCGTTTCCTGCTTGGCGGAGCGCTAGGTCTGGGCTTCTTTACGCTGGTGGGCAGCGTCTCGCCGTCGTTCTGGCTGTACGCAGCCATCCTGGTCCCGGTGGGCCTCGCATCGATGACCTTCCTGAACAGCTGCAATACGAGCATCCAGCTCTCAGTGGAGCCACCATTCCGGGGACGAGTGCTTGCCCTTTATTTGGCAACCCTGCAGGGCGGGACTGCCTTGGGGGCCCCGCTCATGGGCTGGCTGGGCAGCACCTTCGGCGCCCGCTGGTCAGTGGCGGCAGGCGGCGCCGTCGTCCTGCTGACCGGATTGCTCGCAGTGATTGTGGTGGTCCGTAGCAGCCGGCTGACCTTGCGGCAGCAACTTTTGGCCTCCTTCCCGAGGAGGCGGACGCAACCGGGGAGCGCCGTCGTCAGTCCTTCCCCTGGAGGGCGTACTCCAGGATGAAGTCACTCTCCACCGAGTCGCCCAAGGTGAATGATTTGGTCCCCACCTTGGTGAAGCCTGACTTCTCGTAGAAACGGATGGCCCTGGCGTTCTGGCTGTTGACCCCCAGCCAGACGCTGGCCGCTCCCTGCTCTGCTGCCCAGTCCAAAGAGGCCCGCATCAGGGTGGAGGCTGCGCCCCGTCCGTGATGGTCCGGGTGCACGTAGCACTTGCTCAGTTCGACGGACCGCTGCGCGCCCAGTGCGAGGAGCACATCAGGGTCCGTTGAATGCCGGTCGACCAGCAGGGTGTAGCCATCAAGCCGGCCGCCCTGCTCAAGCACCAGGATGGCTATGTTGCTGTCCGCGAGGTACTCCCTGAACCTGTCCTCGCTGAGCGTCCGCCTGAGGTGGAGCTGGATGTCCTCCGGCGAGGAGCCTGGCGGGCAAGCGAGCGGGAAAGTGGCCGCCGCCAAGTCAGCCAGGGCAGCAGCGTCACGGGCAAGGGCCTTGCGGATCATTGAAACTCCGATGTTTGCGAGCGGGCAGGAATCACTAAAGGATTCTAGGGTTGGCCCAACAACCGGTTGACGAATCGACGGATGCCAGTATCAGCTTGCCGGCCGCTGAACTGCAAGACCAAGGGGCCCCGCCGGTACCGGCGGAGCCCCCGGTTTAGTAATCAGAGCAGAATCACAGTTGCGCGTGCAGCCGCTCCAGCTCCGTCTTGGTGACGGGCAGGACCGTGCCGTGGCGCGGAGCCCGCGGCAGTTCGTAGTTGGTGGAGAGCTTCCAGTTCGGGTTTTCGAGGCTGGTGCTTTCCAGCGGGATATAGCCGCGGCCGCCGAACTCGTCGACGAACAGGTAGTACTTCTCCTCAGTGTTCGACTTGAAGATGGTGGGCCCTTCCACGCCGCCGGTTCCGGCCTTCTTGCCGATGCAGTTGCCCATCAGCGTCCAGTTGCGCGGGTTCGTGGCGGGCAGGTCGACGGCCAGCAGGTCGCTCGACTTTTCCTGCATGATGTCCAGGCAGCCGGAGACCTGCCCCTCGTCCTTGGTGAACCGGTAGTACGTGTCGCCCTCTTTGATGACGGTGGAGTCGATCACCGAGTTGCCGGGGTCGTTCCACACCTTGGCTTCGGTGAAGGTCCGGAAGTCCCGGGTGGTGGAGTACATCATCTTGTTGTAGGTGCCGCCGGTGTGGTTGGGGTCGTTGTCGGCGTAGATCTTGGAGGCCCAGTAAACAACGTAGGCGCCGATCTTCTCGTCGTAGTGCGCTTCCGGAGCCCAGGTGTTCCCCGCGGTATCCGGCGAAACCTTCACGTGCCGCTGCCCGGACCAGTTCACCAGGTCGGTCGATTCCCAGACCTCGATGTATTGGCTGCCCTGGCGCTGCGAGGAGTCCCAGCTGGTGCCGCTGCCGATGGAGAGGTCCGTGGCGATCATGTAGAACTTGTCGCCCTCCGGGGAACGGATGATGAACGGATCGCGCAGGCCCTTGGTGCCGAGGCCGGACTTGAGGACCGGCTTCCCGCCGTTCAATTCGTCCCACTTGAGCGCGTCGTTGCCGCGGCTGGCGGCCATGTAGATGTTCTCGCCGGCGAGGTCGTTGCCCGTGAAGTACGCGAAGGCGTAGCCCTCCTTGGCCTCGGCCTTGGGCAGTGGCAGCACCGTCACCCGGAACTTCTTCCTGTCCTTGGTCTTGCCGAGGGACACAATGGCGTGCAGGTTGAGCTTCGCCGGAGCACTGCCGTAGGCCGGCCGGGTGACCTTGCCCGTGGCCGTGACAACGGACTGTTCGCTCGACTCCCATGCCACCTTGGTGCCGTACAGCCCCGCGGTCGGCAGGGTGATGTTGCCGCGGATCGCGTCCGCGTCCCACACGTTCAGGGCTGCGGCGGCCTCAGCGACCTTCTGCTCGTCGCTGATGTCCTCCGGCACCGTGACGGTAAAGGATTTCGACGCCGATGCCCCGCCCGAGCTGGCCGTGGCAGTCAGGGTCACGGTGGCGTCTCCGGTTCCATGGGCCGGCCGTGTGACGGCTCCCTGGGCGGAGACGGTGGCCGGATCCGAGGAGGACCAGGCGTAGGCAGAGCCATTCGGCCCGGTCAGAGGCAGCTTAAGGTTGGCGGTCACCGCGGAGGTGTCCCCCAGCGACAGGTCCTGCAGATCAAGGGCAACCCGCTGCTCCGGGGAAACGTATCCGAGCTCCCGCACCTCGTCGGCCGAGAGTGCACGGTTGTAGATGCGGAAGTCGCGGACCTGGCCCTTGAGGTACTTGTCGCCGCTGTAGACGGACCGCCCGAGGTAGTTCGCCGCCGTCGTTCCTCCCCCGATGTTCCCGGGGGTGATGGTGACGCCGGTCTTCCGGGCAACTTCGGTGCCGTCCTCGTAGAGGACGGCGGTGCCGCCGCTGAGCGTGTAGGTGATGGTCTTCCAGGCGCCGCGCGCCAGGTCCCGGTTGGCGCTGAGGGTCTGTTCCGTCGACCAGTTGCCGCTGGCGATGGACGTCCGGTACGCGTTGCCGGTGGTGAAGAGGTAGCCGTTGCCGGTGCCATTGGTGGTGTTGCCCATCCCCCAGATGAAGTAGGGGGCGCCCTGGTCGGCCGCGATCTTCACGTCCGTGGAGACGGTGATGGAAGCGAGGCCGCGCATGACGTCATTCGGGAGGCGGACATGGGCGTTGGTCCCGCCGAGCTGCAGCCCTTCGTTGCCCAGCGTGGTGGCGTCACCGCTGATCACGCCGTTGCGGCCGTTGCCAGAGCTGTCTTCCGCCACGGTCCCGGCGGTTTCCGTCAGGTTGTACTTGAGGACCAGGCCGTCGTCGACGGCGGCATGGGCCGGTGCTGCAGCGGTCAGCCCGCCGAGTGCCAACGCAGCTGCGGCAATCAACGCCGGGCCCGTGCGGGCCCGTGAGGAGGTAGGGAACATTGAGACACTTTCGTTCGGGCGGCCGAAGCCGCTGCTTGAAATGGCGGGAAAGAAGCAATCGGGAACGGACGACGCCGGACTGGCCGGCTTAGGCGGTCAGCCTGACCACCAGCGCCCGGCCGCCGCTGACCAGGAGGCTTTGCAGGGTCTGGTCAGGAACGCTGCGGGTGTCGCCGTCGATGTACTGCTCGAGATAGTGCACGGCCTTGGCCGTGGTCTTCTGGGCGAGTGCCTTCCGGGCGGACTTCAGCCGTGCGCCGAGCATGTCGGAGGTCTCGGCCATGATTCTGCCGGCCGCCAGAGCCGCGTCCGCCATCTTCTGAAGGTCGTCGATCTCGCCCTCCGGAGTGCCGAATGCCGCCCGCTGGGCCGCCTTGTAGATGCGGTCCGCGTCGGGGCGGGTGAGGGATCCCTCGGCAACCCAGGCGTCCGTCACCTGGGTTAAGCGCCGGAGAAGCTCCGGCTTGTTGGCAAACGGTGCCGACTGCCAGACGTCGTCCAGGAGCGTGGTCTTGTCTGCCCGCGCCGGGTTGGCCACACCGGAGTCCACGCCGCCGAACACCACGGACGGCTCGGCTCGCCGGAAGTACGAATGGAAGGCGTCCTCGGTTCCTTCGAGGAACGGTGCCAGTTCCGCTCCTCCCAAGGTGAAGTGCAGGGGCTTGCCCGCTATCGGCTGGAGGGCCGGGGCCAGGTCACCGCTGAGCCGGGCTGCTCCATAGAGGCTGAACGGCAGCAGGGTGGTGCGGGCGTCCCGGGCCACGAGGTGCACCGGACCGTACATAAGGGTCTGGACCGTGGGATCGTCCAGGGCCCGTTCGGCGCGGAGCGTGAACGGCATCTCCACGTCCACGGTGTCCCCGCTCTTCCATGCCCTGTCGATGCCCAGGTAGGTGCCGGGCGTGGCCGCCGCATCAACAGGTGCACCGTTGACCCGGACCGTGAAGCCGGCCGTGGCCCACGCCGGAACGCGCAGCCGGAGCTCGAACTGCCCGGATCCCGCAATCTGCAGCGTTGTCCGCTGTTCGAAGGGGTAGGAGGTCTTCTGCGTGACCGTGACGTTCTTCGCGGCCCAGCGGAGCGTGGACGGAATGTAGAGGTTGACGTAGAGCGCGCTGCCGTCGTCGGCGGTGAAATAGACGGAATCCTGGTACTTCGTTGCCGACTCCAGGCCGGTGCCTTCGCAGCACGTGGTGCCCTGCTTGGGAGTGAAGTCGCGGACGGCGCCCGGCTGCAGGCCGATGAAGTATGTGGCCAGCGGCAGCTCCGCGTTCTCCTGGTCCTGCTTCGAGCCGAGAACCTGGTTGAAGAGCGCCCGCTCGTAGTAGTCCATGTACGCGGGATTCTGGTCCTTGAAGAACAGTTCGCGGGACAGCTTGAGCATGTTGTAGGCGCAGCAGCTCTCGGCGTCGGTCGCGTTCAGGGTGGCGGCGACCTTCTCGCGCTCCTTCCAGAACTCGCCCTGACTGGTTCCGCCGATGCTGAACATGCGGGTTGGCACCACCATGGTCCAGAAGTTTCGGGCCGCGGTGAGGTACCGCTCCTCGCCGGTGGCGTTGTACATCAGGACCAGCCCGGTGAAGATCGGGATGTGCTGGTTGGCGTGCAGGCCCGCGAGGATGTCCTTGTTCTGGGCGCACGCATCGATGAGTGAGTCGAGGTCGAAGTACTTGGCGAGCTCCAGGTGCTCCGGCTTGCCCGAGTGCCCGTAGGTCTCCAGGATGGCCTCCACGACGCCGCCGTATTCGCCGCTGGAGAAGATTCCCCACATGCGCTGGCGTACTGCCGGGCTGAGTTTGCTCAGCCGGGAGTGCATCCAGTCGCAGAGCCCCGTGGCCAGATCCAGCGCCTTCGGCTCCCCCGTTGCCGTGTAGGCGTCAAGGAGGCCCTTCAGGATCTTGTGCGCCGTGTAGTAGGGGGCCCAGACCCGGAAGTAGTCCGGCGTGGTCCTGCTCTCCAGCTCGATGAACTGGGTCTCCGGGTACGCCGCGAGGAATCCGGGGTGGCTGGGCATGCCCCAGGTGCGCCGGACCGTGGCATGCCGGCCCTTGCCGGAGGAATCGGCCAGTACGTTTCCGCCCGTTTCGCTGCAGGCGAGGGAGACGACGTCGCCGTTCCCGGCTGTAGTGCCCGACGCGCGGGCTGCCGCCAGCTCTGCGACCTGACCTGCGGTCAGCGCGGCGGACCAGATGTTCACGTCCTGGTAAGCGCCGGCAAAGGTGGGGTCGTTGTACTGCGACCGCCCGAGCCACACGTTCGCGAGGCTGCCGAGCTGTGCGGGCGTCAGGGTCATGGCGGTGTTCTGGCCGGCCTGCCGGCCGTTGACGTAGAGCGCTCCGGTGCGGCCGTCCAGGGTGACCGCAATGTGGCTCCACTCGTTGACCGGCAGCGGGGCGGAGCCCACGATTGTCTGCTCACCCCCGGCAAAGTTCCGGGTGATGGCGAACCGCGGCAGCCCGGCGCCGTCGCGCTGGGCGAGGAAGGCGTACGTTTTGGTGTCGTTGCCGACGTCGAAGATGCGCGCCCAGTTTGCCGCCGCCGCGGGGCGCACCCACGCCGCGAAGGTCATGCCCGTCAGCCCGTCGAGGGAGCCCGCGGGCAGTTGGCCGTAAACGTAGGAACCCCGCGCTATGTCGACGGCGGTCCCGGCCAAACGTCCGGCAACGGCCTGGATGGAGGGTTCCTGGGAGAGCGCCTGCCGGCATTCGTGCAGGGACGTCACCAGGTTCCGCAGCTTCGTTCCGAAGGCCTCCTCCCCCGTACCCGCATAGGCCTGGGCGAGCATGGACATGTGGTGTCCGGTGAAGTGGCCACGCAGGTTGCCGTTCGCCTCGCCGTCGAGCCCTTCCCAACCGCCGGCCGGCAGCGGAACCACCCCGTCGAGCGGCCTCAGTCCGGCGTTGGCACGGAAGACGTTGAGGTAGCGCCGCTCGTCGTACCCGCGGGCGAAGTTCAGGATCAGCTCGCGCTTCCGGGCGAACACGCCCGGGCCCAGGCTGACATCGGACAGCTTGAAGGGACGGACGGCCGCCGCCGCTGCGGCAAGTGCAGTGGTCATGGGGCCCTCCGCGGCCGTTGCGGCTGCCGCGGCGAGCGATGGCAGCCAGGGCAGCCAGGGCAGGGCGGCCGCGGCCGCCCCAAGCCGAAGGATGTTGCGCCTGGACACGTGATTCGTCATTGGATCTCCTAGGGAATGGTCCGCCTAAAGGGGGAAGGCCCGGCTGTGCAATCCAGCCGGGCCTTCCCGGTCAAAGCCGTGGCTTTGGTGTGATGCTTACTTGCGGGCTGCGGCGAGCCGGATGAAGGTCACCGAGTTGGGCTCGAACTCGTAGGTGAATGCCGCCCCGGCTCCGCTGAAGGTGCTCGACGCCGGAGCAAGGTTCTGCCCGTCGGCGGTCTGGGTCAGGGTGGTCACCGCTGCCGTGGAGCTGATGCCGGACGCACCCGCCACGTTGATGTCCACCGGCGTCTTTTCAGCCTTCGTATTGACCACCTTCACGATGGTGTCACCGGACTTGGCGTCCTTCGTGACCACGGAGTAGACGGGGTCGGCCTGCGTGTCGTCCACGGTGCCCCACAGGACGTTGTCCAGGTACAGCTTGGCCGTGCGCCCGGAGACCTCGACCCGGATGTCGTATTCATGCCCGGCCTGGATCACGGTGTTCTTTTCGATGACGTTCGTCTTGCCGCCGTTGACGGCCTTTTCGACGACTGACTTCGAGTTGTTCCAGCCGCCCAGGTTCCACCAGAAGTAGTTGCCGGTGTCCTTGACGCCGAAGGAGACAAGGAAGCCTTCAGAACCGGCCAGCTTGGTTGCCTTGGTGCTGAGCGTGTAGTTGCTCCAGTCGGCGCTTCCCGCGGTCACCATGGTGTTCTGGGCGGTGGTGCTGGACTGGACGTAGCCGCCGTCCTTGATGGACCAGGATCCGGTGCCGTTGCCGGTCCAGGCAGCCGCCGTTCCGGAGAAGTCGTCGCTGAACAGCGTGGCGCCGTCGGCCCCGGTGACCTTGACGTCGTCGTAGCGGGCGGAGGTGGCCCACGTGGACAGGCCGATCTTGCCGGAAATCGGCACCACAGTGGAAGCCGGGTTGTCCTGTGTGCTCGGAACCACCTGGGTGCCCACGTTGTTCATGAACAGCTTCTGGACCTCGTAGTTGGGGGTGGTCCGTACGGACGTGCCGTTGAAGAACATCATGTCCGGGCTCCACTGCGTGTTGGCCTCGTTTGCGATCAGCGGCGCGTAGGACGCCATCTTGACCACGTCCGCGTTCCGCTCCAGGCCGGTCATGTAGGAGGCTTCCGCCAGGGCGTTCTCCGGCTTGTTCCCCTGCGACGCGTACTCGCCGAGGAAGACCTTGTAGCTGTTGCGGTCATAGGAGTCGTAGCGGTGGTTGTTGTTCAGGAACCATGAGGGCGTGTTGTAGTAGTGCTCGTCAACGAGGTCCACGCCCGTGGTGGCGTTGAAGTTGGCGAGGTCCTCGAACTCGGGACCCTGGCTGAACGGCCCCGTGTTACCGATGATCTTGATCTCGGGGTGGGCCTTGCGGACGGCGTTGTAGAACTGGGTGAAGTACTGCTTGAATGCAGGCTTGTACTCCTCGTTGCCCAGGCTGATGCGGTCCAGGTTGTAGGGTGCCGGGTGGCCGTAGGCGATGCGCTTGGCGCCCCACTCGGTGCTGGCGTCGCCGTTGGCGAACTCGATCAGGTCCAGCGTGTCCTGGATGTACCGGTCAAGCGTCGCCTGGTCCGGGGCCTGGTTGGTGTCGCCGCAGCCGGTCACGCCCACCGGGACCACCGGCACGGGGGCAGCCCCCATGTCCTCGGCCCACTGGAAGTACTCCATGTAGCCCAGGCCGTAGGTCTGGTTGTAGCCCCAGAAGTTGCGGTTGGCCGGACGCTGCTCCACCGGCCCGATGGTGTCTTTCCACTGGTAGGTGCGGGCCCGGGTGTAGTTGGGAGCCGAGTAGGTGTCGTAGCTTCCGGTGTTGACGATGCAGCCGCCGGGGAAGCGCAGGAACCCGGGGTGCAGGTCGTTGATCTTCTCGGCGAGGTCCTCGCGGAGCCCGTTTTCCCTGCCGTTCCAGGTGTCCTTGGGGAACAGCGAAACCATGTCGAGCCGGACGGTGCCCGTTCCCTGGACAAGCGTGGCGAGCCGGCCAGCGCCCGTGGAGGACTTGGGCGACAGGGTCACCTCGTATTTGGCCCAGCTGTCACCCTTAATCTTGACGGTGGCGATGTCCAGCCGGGTGCCCTCCGGGGTCTCCAGCGTCACGGCAAGGGTTGACCCGGCGGGGTTGGAGGTCCGCGCCCACACCGAGTAGTTGTACTTCTTGTGCGCTTCGAGCTTCTGGCCGGCGTTCCAGCCGCTGTTGCGCACACCCACTCCGGCGCCGGTTCCCGCGCCGGCCGCCGTGGCGTCGATCTGCAGGTAGTTCCGGTTGTTTTCGTTCAGTCGGTTGCTGTCATTGACGACGGCGACTGTTCCGTCACTGCCCCGCTTCAGGGTTTCCCAGGCGGTCATCGGCGTGTAGGTGCGGTTGTCCCCGGAGTTGAATTCGAAGGACCGGTTCTGGACAAGTTCCGCATAGATGCCGCCGTCGGCGCCCTGGTTGATGTCCTCGTAGAAGGCCCCGTACATGGTCGAATCAATCGAAGGCCCGGAACCGGCGGCGTTGATGCTGATGGTCCGGTTCTCGCCCGACTCGGCGTTGGCGCCCAGGGCCGGCGCGAGGGACAGCAGCGCAGCCGAGAGGGATCCGGCAAGCACCATGGTGCAGGCACGCCTGGCGGGACTTGGTGGTTTTGATGGCATGGAAGGGAAGGCCTTTCTCCATTGAACGGTTCGCCGGCACTGGTTTGACTAGGCTGCGGTGCGCAGCAACCTACTTTGTGAACGCTAACAAATCGCCGACCGGAGTCGAGTATTCGATATCTTTCGGTTCTTGTAAAGGGCATTCTCAAAATCGACAGCCATTCCGGGGGTGCTTCGAAATTGTGACCGAAGCTACTTGACGGGCCAGATTGTTAGCGTTCACAATGATCCACAGAGCATCAGCTCACTTCGGCAATGGCGGTGTTTGAAGTCTCCCGCCTGCATGAAACTAACGCTTCCGGGAGGATGTTGTGTTTAAGAAATCCCTGCTTGCGGTGGCCGCCGCATCAATGCTTACCCTCACTGCCTGCGGCGGAACCGCGGGAGCCGGCAGTGCTGCCGGCAACTCCGGCGATGACAAGATCACCATGGGCTTCGCCCAGGTCGGCGCCGAGAGCGGCTGGCGAACCGCCAACACCAAGTCAGTCCAGGATTCGGCGAAGACTGCCGGAGTGGACCTGAAGTTCTCCGACGCCCAGCAGAAGCAGGAGAACCAGATCAAGGCAATCCGCTCCTACATCCAGCAAAAGGTCGATGTTATTGCCTTCTCCCCCGTGGTGGAGTCGGGCTGGGACACGGTGCTGAAGGAAGCCAAGACGGCAAAGATTCCGGTCATCCTGACGGACCGCGCCGTGGACTCGTCGGACAAGACGCTGTACAAGACCTTCCTGGGCTCTGACTTCGTCGAGGAAGGCAAGAAGGCCGGGGACTGGCTGGTCAAGGACTCCAAGGCCGCCACCGATACCGTCAACATCGTGGAAATCCAGGGCACCACCGGATCCGCACCGGCGAACGACCGCAAGGAAGGCTTCGCCGAGGCCATCAAGGCTGACCCGAAGCTGAAGATCGTCGCCTCGCAGAGCGGCGACTTCACCCGCAGCGGCGGCAAGCAGGTCATGGAGGCCTTCCTGAAGAACAACGCTGACATCGACGTGGTGTTCGCCCACAATGACGACGAGGGCCTCGGCGCCATCGAGGCAATCGAAGCCGCCGGCAAGGTCCCGGGCAAGGACATCAAGATCATCACGATCGACGCCGTGAAGGACGGCATGACCGCGCTGAGCAACGGCAAGATCAACTACATCGTCGAGTGCAGCCCCATGCTCGGCGACCAGCTGATGGATCTGGCCAAGAAGGTCATTGCCGGCGAGAGTGTGCCCGAGCGCGTGGTCACCGAGGAGACCACCTTCACGCAGGAGCAGGCCAAGCAGGTTCTTGCCAGCCGCCCCTACTAAGCCGCGGCGCACCTGTTCGTCCGTGCGGCGGCGGATTACCGCCGCCGCACGGCACACACCAAGCACAGCCCGGCAGCCAGTTGCATGGCAGACCCAGCACAGAAAAGACACGAGGATGAACGAGATCGTTCCGGTCGTCGAGATGACCGACATAGCTATTGGATTCCCAGGAGTTAAGGCGCTCGACGGCGTTGACTTCCGCCTCTTCCAAGGTGAAGTCCACGCCCTAATGGGAGAGAACGGCGCCGGCAAGTCCACGCTGATCAAGGCCCTGACCGGCGTCTACACCATTGATTCCGGCACCATCACGGTACTCGGCGAACCGAAGCGGTTCTCGACGCCGGGAGAATCCCAGGCGGCCGGCATCAGCACCGTTTACCAGGAAGTCAACCTCTGCCCCAACCTCACCGTTGAGGAAAACGTCCTGCTGGGCCGCGAGCCCCGCCGTCGGGGTTCCATCGACTGGAAAGGCGTGCGGTCCCGGACCCGGGCGGTCCTCGCCGAACTGCAGCTGGACCACATCGATCCCGGATCGCTGCTGTCCACCCATTCCATCGCCATCCAGCAGCTGATCGCCATCGCCCGCTCGGTGGAGATCAACGCCAAGGTCCTCATCCTGGACGAGCCGACGTCGAGCCTGGACGCCGACGAGGTCAACCAGCTTTTCCGCGTCATCCGGGACCTGCGCGACCGCGGCGTCGCCATCCTGTTTGTCTCCCACTTCCTGGAGCAGGTCTACGAGATCTCGGACCGCATGACCGTCCTCCGCAACGGCAAACTCGTGGGCGAATATCTGACCCGCGATCTGTCCCGGATGAGCCTCATCTCCAAGATGATCGGCAAGGACATGGAAGCCCTCGCCGAACTGGACCAGGCCCCCGCCCGGACCCGTGCCAGCAACGGCGCCGGCGTCACGCCCTTCATCGAGGCCCAGGGCCTCGGCCGGAAGGGATCGGTATCCGACGTGGACCTCTCCATCTATCCGGGCGAGGTGGTGGGCCTGGCCGGCCTGCTCGGTGCCGGCCGGACAGAGATTGCCCGGCTCTTTTTCGGCGCAGACAAGGCCGACGAAGGCACCATCAAGCTCAAGGGCGCCAGCCAGAAGATCCGTTCCCCGCGTACCGCGATCGACAAGCGCATCGGATTCTGCTCGGAGGACCGCAAGGAGGAAGGCCTCATCGGGGACCTCACCGTGCGGGACAACCTGGTGCTGGCCATGCAGGCCAGCAAAGGCTGGGCGCGCCGCATCCCCCGCCGGGTCCAGGACCAGCTGGTGGCCGAGTACATCGAGGCCCTCGACATCCGGCCGGCGAACCCCGACGCACTCATCCGCAACCTCAGCGGCGGAAACCAGCAGAAGGTGCTCCTGGCCCGCTGGCTGGTGACCCATCCCGAACTCCTGATCCTCGACGAGCCCACCCGCGGCATCGACATCGGCGCCAAGACCCAGATCCAGAAGCTCGTCAACCAACTCGCGGCCGACGGGATGTCTATCCTCTTTATCTCCTCCGAGCTCGAGGAAGTGCTGCGCGTGAGCGACCGCATTGCCGTCATCAAGGACAGGGCAATGGTCGCCGAAATCAATAATGACGGCGTCTCCGTGGAAGACGTCATGACGGTCATCGCCGGAGGCGCCCAGTGAAATCCCTTCTGAAACACCGCCTTGCGTGGCCGGTGATTGCCCTCGCAGCGCTGCTGCTGCTGAACCAGGTCTTCAGGCCTGACTTCATGAGCCTTCGGATGCAGGACGGGCACCTCTACGGCAGCCTGATCGACATCATGCGCAACGGCGCACCCACCATCCTCATCGCCCTCGGCATGACCCTGGTCATCGCCACCCGCGGCATCGACCTTTCGGTGGGGGCAGTGGTGGCGATCGCCGGCGCGGCCTCATGCGCCTACATCGCCGCATCCCCCGAACCCGGATCCCCGGTGACGGCTGCGACGGCGGTCCTCATCGCCGTCGTCGCCGGCCTTGCCCTGGGTGTCTGGAACGGCTTCCTGGTGTCCACCATCGGCGTCCAGCCGATCATCGCCACCCTGGTGCTGATGACGGCGGGCCGCGGCGTGGCCCAGCTCATCACCGGCGGCCAGATCGTCTCCGTGTCCAACGACTCCTACAAGTCGATCGGCGCCGGGTACCTGTTCACCCTTCCGATCTCCATCCTGATCACCGCGGCGGTTTTTGCCCTGGCGGCCGTCCTCACCCGGCGCACCGCACTGGGAACCCTGATCGAGGCCGTCGGCATCAACCCGGTCGCCAGCCGCCTGGCCGGGCTCCGCGCGCGGAACATCATCTGGATTGTCTACGTCTTCAGCGCCGTGTGCGCCGCGATCGCCGGCCTGATGATCAGTTCCAACGTCACTGCGGCCGACGCCAACAACGCCGGCCTCTACATCGAAATGGACGCCATCTTGGCCGTGGTCATCGGCGGCACCTCGCTGGCAGGCGGGCGGTACACGCTGGTGGGAACCGTCGTCGGGGCCTTCATCATCCAGACGCTGACCACCACCGTCTACACCCTCGGCATCCCGCCGGAAGTGACCCTGGTGTTCAAGGCCCTCGTGGTCATCACCGTTTGCCTCCTGCAGGCGCCGAAGGCGCGGAACCTGCTCAGCCGTTTCAAGGCAGCCCCCAAGCCCGCCGCCAAGGAAGCCGCAAAGGAAAAGGTCGCCATCTAATGTCCCCGCTGTCCACGCTTACGCCCCTGACCCTCAAGAAGCCTTCGCCGGCGCGCAATCGCCTCCGTGGGGGCGCGCGCTACGCACCGACGCTTGCGACGGTGGGCCTGTTCATCGCCATGTTCGCCGTGGGGGCGGGGATGTACCCCAGCTTCCTCTCCGGCCAGGTCTTCCTGAACCTCTTCATCGACAACACCTTCCTCATCGTGCTCGCCGTCGGCATGACCTTCGTGATCCTCACCGGCGGCATCGACCTTTCGGTGGGTGCCGTCGTCGCACTGTCCATGATGGTGAGCGCCACGCTCCTGCAGCAGGGCTGGAACCCGGGCGCCGTCATCGTCCTGGTGCTGCTCATCGGCGGCGGGCTGGGCCTCCTGATGGGGCTGATCATCCAGTACTTCGATATCCAGCCGTTCATCGTCACCCTGGCCGGCATGTTCCTGGCCCGCGGCCTCTGCTACGTCATCAGCCTCGATTCGATCCCGGTCAACGAGGCGTTCTTCACCGGCATGGCGCAGGCGCAGATCCCGCTGCCCGGGGACCTGTTCGTCTCGCCGGGCGTGCTGCTGGCGCTGGGGATCGTGGCCGCGGCCTTCTTCGTCCTGCACCACACGCGCTTCGGCCGGACGGTCTACGCGATCGGCGGCAACGAGCATTCCGCCATGCTGATGGGCCTACCCGTGAAGGCCACCAAGATCCTGGTCTATGCCCTGAGCGGTCTCTGCTCGGCAATTGCCGGCATCCTGTTCTCCTTCTACAGCCTCTCGGGCTACAGCCTCGCAGCCCAGGGCATGGAGCTCGACGCCATCGCGGCCGTGGTCATCGGCGGCACCCTGCTGACCGGCGGCACCGGCTACGTCCTGGGATCCGTCGTCGGCGTGCTGGTGCTGGGGATCGTCCAGACCTTCATCGCCTACGACGGAACCCTCAGTTCCTGGTGGACGAAGATCGTCATCGGCGGCCTGCTCCTCGTTTTCATCCTGCTCCAGCGGCTCTTCGCCCGGAAGGCACGCTGACTGTTCCGCTTCGCCCGTTCCTTCACTTCCCGCACGTCGAAAGGACGTTTTTCAGCATGAATGTTCCCGTCAACCGCCAGTTCTCCCGCCGCACCTTCCTGGGTTCCGGAACCGCCGCAGCCGCAGCCTTCGCTGTCGCGGGCGCCGGAGGCGGAGCCCTTGTGGCTGCCCCGGCCGCCGCTGCCGCCGTCGGCTCCGGTCCGGTGATCAACCCGGTGGTTCCGCAGCGGGCGGACCCGTGGCTCATGAAGCACACGGACGGCAAGTACTACTTCACCGGTTCCGTGCCCGAGTACAACCGCATCATCGTGCGCTCCTCCCCCACCATCGCCGGCCTGGGCAGCGCCACGGAGGCCGTGGTGTGGACCCGGCCCGCGTCCGGAACCATGGGCGGCCACATCTGGGCGCCCGAACTGCACCACTTCGACGGCAAATGGCACATCTACTTCGCCGCCGGGGACAGCAACGATGTGTTCCGGGTGCGGATCTACGTGATTTCCACCGACGCGGCGGACCCGGCCGACGCCGTCTGGGATGCACCGGTCCGGGTGCGCACGCACGCCGACACGTTCTCGCTGGATGCCACCACCTTCGAGCACGCCGGCACACGGTATCTGCTCTGGGCGCAAAGCGACACCGGCGTGAACTCCAGCCTGTACATCGCCTCCATGTCGTCGCCGTCGACGCTCTCCAGCACCCCGGTCCGCATTGCCGTTCCGACGCTGGACTGGGAGACCCGCGGCTACAAGGTCAACGAAGGCGCCGCGGTGATCAAGCGGAACGGCCGCATCTTCGTCACCTTCTCCGCGAGCGCCACGGACGCCAACTACTGCATGGGCCTCCTGACGGCCGACGCCGGCGCCGACCTGCTCAACGCGGCATCCTGGACCAAGACACCCACTCCGGTGTTCACCACCAACGAGGGATCGAAGCAGTACGGGCCCGGCCACAACTCCTTCACCGTTGACGAGGCCGGCAACGACGTGCTGGTGTACCACGCCCGGTCTTACCGCAACATCGTGGGCGATCCGCTGTACGACCCCAACCGGCACGCCCGGGTGCAGCGGCTGTACTGGAATGCGGACGGCACGCCGAACTTCGGTGTACCGGTGGGCGACGGCGAACTGCCGGTGCGTCTGGAACCCGCCTCTGCTTCGGGTACTTTTCTGGCGCACGACGGCGTCACCGTCACCGCCGCTTCCTCCCCCGCGCTGGGAGCGTCCCAGTTCCGGCTCGCCCCGGGATACGCCAAGAAGAACTCAGTGGTCATCGAGCCTGTTCTGACCAAGGGCCGCTATCTCCGGGTGCAGGGATCATCGGTCGCCATCGCGACTACGGAGGGTTCGTCGTCCGCCTTCCTGCAGCGGGGCGGCCTCTCGGACGCTACTGGGGCCTCCTTCGAGTCGGTCGACGTGCCGGGTTCCTACCTGGTGCTTCGGGACGGTGCCCTCGTTTTGGCGAAGGTGGGCAAGAACGAGCGGGCTGCGGCCACGTTCTTCCTGCGCTCCTAGAGGCTCCGCTGCTAAAGACTCCTGCACGCGTGACGTGCGGGTGAGTGCAAATCACTGGTGATGTGGTGGTTGCAAAAGTGCAGGGCCGGCGGTTCTCCGCCGGCCCTGCATTCGGTTTAAGAACCATGCAGTCCTTGCCTTGCAGCGCTAACGATCGGGGCATGTTCAGGAGCGGGTGGGAGCGGTATTCTCTGTACGCCCTGTCCGCGCACTTCCTTTGGAGACAAATTGAAGACACGCAGCATGCACCATTCGTTGGCGGCAGCCACCCTGGCAGGCATGGTGCTCACCAGCACTGCCTGTACCGCCCAGCAGGGCAGTCCGCAGCAGTCCGTCACAGCCACAGTGATTACCCCAACGTCCACGGCTGAACCGGCGCCGGCAACAACCACGTCCGCAACTGCTCCGAGCGCGGAGACGCCCCAGCAAACGCAAAGTTTCACCTTCCCTGACGGGCACATCTCATTCACTTACCCAGCCGACTGGAAAGTCAGGACCGAGCAGGGCCCGTACTTGACTGAGAAGGACAAGGCCGGTTCCGTGGTCGCCGTCGTGGCGGACAGCTCTGGGTCCGAAGTGGCCCGCATCCTCAGCGGCATGTACGGCGATGCCGCCGCCGGCCCCGCCAAGCGGACCGTCCTGGAGCACGCGCCTGTGCCGGGGATCACTGATAGGGCCGGGAAACCCACCGAGTTCGGCTTCGGTTACGACGTCATCGCCGGCAGCCCGCACTATTTCATGGACGTCAGGCTCGCCGACGAGTTTCTGCCGTCCCAGGATACTTCCGGAACCAACCAGGTTCTCTTGGCCAACGGGGTCATGTCTGCCTTCGCGGTCTTCCACGACGAGGAGAAGCCCGCCTTCGCAACCCCCGACGCGGCCAAAGCCTGGACGGCAACCGGGAAGTTCCACGAGCTCAAGGCCCTCCTGCTCAGCCTGGAATACAAATAGGCAACACGATGCTGGAACCGGCGGGCTGACCGTTGCGCTAAGCCCGCGCTGGGTCTTGTGCCGTCCCGTACCCGTCGAAGTCAGGCTTAGGATGTCGACGGTGGTGTACCTGATGCCCTCGGAATCGAAGTAGTCCTTCGTCTTGTCGCAGTTGCGGCAATCGGGCTTGGTAGGGGCTGACCCGCTTATTCGAGGCATTTTGGAGTGCATACTTGTGGAATAGTTGTGCTTTTTCCCGCTCGGGGGCGGGACGGGCATTCGCCTGACAGCCGCCGCAGATCCGGTCAGACCAGCCAGCGCCACCAGCGTGACCGCTCCGGTTCCGGCGTCGGTTCCGGCTCCGGCTCCTCGCCCAAGGCCAGCGCGGCCTCGACGATGTCGTCCGCGGTGAGCGTCATGACGGCCTCACGATCGAGCGCGTCGAGACTTTGTTCCTCGTCGAGCGACAGCCGCAGCGCCTGGCGGTTGAGCGCCTGCTCGAACAGCGTGCGGGCGAACCGTGCGTTGCCGGAGTCCTCGCCCGCGTGGAGCCCGGTGAAGATGCGGCGCAGCATCTGGTCCGCACCCGGCTCCAGCGTGTACTCGTGCTGGGCCAGCATCTGGTGGAAGATCGTCTGGAGTGCGTCGACGGAGTAGTCGGGGAACGTGATCTCGCGGGCGAACCGGGAGCGCAGTCCGGGGTTCGAGAGCAGAAAGGACTCCATCAGCCTTGGGTACCCGGCCACGATCACGACCAGGCGGTGGCGGTGGTCCTCCATCCGCTTGAGCAGGACCTCGATCGCCTCGGGGCCGAAGTCCATCCGGCCGTCCTCCGGGGCCAGCGCGTAGGCCTCGTCGATGAACAGGACGCCGTCCAGCGCACGCCGGATCACCCGGTCCGTCTTGATGGCGGTCGCGCCGACGTACTGCCCCACCAGGCCCGAACGGTCGACCTCGACCAGGTGGCCTTTCTGCAGCAGACCGACCGCGCGGTACATCTCGGCCAGGAGCCGCGCCACGGTGGTCTTGCCCGTGCCCGGGTTTCCGAGGAACACCAGATGCTGTGATGTGGCCACCTCCGGCAGTCCGTGCGTCTTACGGCGGGCCTGGACCTGGAGCAGTGCGACGAGGGCCCGCACCTGTTCCTTCACGGTCTCCAGTCCGACCAGCGCGTCGAGCTCGGCCTGCACCTCGGACAGCGGCCGGGCCGGCCCGGGCCTCGCACCGATGAGATCGCCGACCAGGTCGTCGACGCGCTCCGAACCGGGCAGCTTGAGCTGATCGGCCAGATGGCCGATGGTTTCGCGCAGGTCGTCGAGCGGATTGCGGCTGGCAGCCATGCATCCACTGTAGTACTCGATTCCCGACCGGGGTGGGGTTGGCCTCACCACTATCAACTCCCTTTTGGTCGTAGTGTTCACGCGGTACAGGCAGTCTCCGTCGGATAATGCGGGCACTGGCCGTGCTTTCGGTGCTGACTACGGCACCAAGGATGAGGCAGAAGCTGCCGGCCGGGACGCCGCGAAAGCCGACAAGGCGGAGCACGTCATCAAGAATCAGGACGGCAAGATTGCCGAGAAGAACAGTCACGGCAACGACCCGAGGAACGTTCCCGGCTGACCGGCACGTCGGCCTCGGGTATGCATCAGATGCAATATCAGCCGGTTTAGGTTGACATAATCTAGGCGGTGAAGCCACCGTCCTGTGCGATGCCTCCACGCAGGACCACAGCCACAACAACTCGGGCACCGGCAGCAGGCCGGCCGGTACAGCGGTCCAGAACATGCCTATGGTGACCGCCATCGCCGTCTACTCATGAACCTAAGAAGCCCGGAGTAAGCCCGGGAACCGGACCGGTTGACCGTCTTGCTACGATCGAACAAGGACGCTGGCTTACTCCGACCGATTGAGTGAGTCCGGGAACCATGCCGAATAGTTCAGTTGAGGTTCATTGATGGTCCTTCAGGATCGTGCCAAGGCCACCCGTGAGGCGATAATCGTCGGAGCGGCAGCGGTCTTCGAGGAGCACGGCTACGGCAGCGCAAGTCTGACCCAGGTATCCGATGCGGCCAAGGTGACCAAAGGGGCACTCTACTTCCACTTCCAGTCCAAGGAAGATCTGGCCAGGGCCGTCATTGAGGAGCAGCACCGGATCGTCGTGGCGGAGAGCGAGACTCTCGTCATCCCGGACCGACCGGCCCTGCCGACCATGATCCTCCTGTGCCGCGTGTTCGGGCTCAAGCTGGTGCACGAGCCGGTTGTCAGGGCCGGCATCCGTCTCACGCTGGAGGCGACCGCATTTGGCGAGCCGGTGCAGGGACCGTACGAGGACTGGATCGCAGTCATGGAGCAGCTGACTGAACGGGCCAAAAGAGAAAAGCAGGTGCGATCCTCCGTCGACTCCGCGGCCCTTGCCAGATACCTTGTTGCGTCCTTCACCGGCGTTCAGATGGTCTCCGGTGTACTGACCGGGCGCGCTGACGTCATGCAGCGGATTGAAGAGATGTGGGCCATCCTGCTTCCCGGACTCATGCATGAAGACTTCAACGAGGACCCTCAGACCCTGTCCGGACTGGTGTCCGCTGGAGGTCCTGGTCCACGGCAGGGTTAGGCTTCGTCCTCGGCCTAGGGACAGGTGCGGACAGCCGCGATAGCCTGACGCGTTCCTTGGCCCGGAAATATTCTCCTGGAAGCGCAATGCCCCGTCATCACAGCCCCGCTTCACAAAACCGGACGACCGTCTTGTTTCATGGGCGCTGGTCATTTACTGTTGTCTCGGATCCGTTGAAAGGTCCGCCAGGAAAGACGAGGCTGTGTCGACGTGCATGTTTGGGGGCGTCGACACAGCCCAGCCCGGCGGCGCCTGACGTGCGGTCCTGCGCACGGCCAGGAGACGAGCAAGTGAGCCCAAGGCTTCGACACATCACGCCCGAAGAACTCCATCACGACAGCACCGCGATCAGGGACGCCTTCCAGATACTAGGGCTGACCTGGAAGGGGAATAAGACGCTCCCCCGCCACGGCTGTCCGCCCGCCTAGTTGACGAAATATCCGTTATCGGCGATCAAGTTGGTTGGGGGAAGGACCTGCAAGCCCTCATTTGTCTGGTTCCAGTTTTGTTGGCCCATCTCTCAATGGGAACCGCGTGTTGGGGTATCGGCGGCCCGAAACGCTGCCAGTCAAAGGCCGTCAATCCGTTCCTGTTTGCGTCGCGCCCACGAGTAGCCCAGAAAGGGTTAGGCAACCGTGACCCTCGGGGCGTTCCTCGGTGAAGCAGCACCCATTACTGTCAATGGCACCATCGGGAACGACGTAGAGGCACCATGACCATCGACATAGGGCTCATCCTCAGTCAAGAGGATGAAGCGCACTTTGCAGCCCACACCGAAGCTGTCACCGCAGCAATGCAACAAGTACGGAAACTGCACCCGGCATACAGCTGGGTGGGCACTGATGAGATTCGCTGCAGAGGATGCAATGCCGGCCTCGATATACCGTCCCTCGCCAGCACGAACGCCAACGCCGACAAGGCCTTTCGGGCGCACCAGACGGCCCAGATCGACGCCATGCTGGCCGCTGACACGCATCATTCGATTCGAAACTATTCGGCGAGTCATGATCCGATGCGGGGCTTGAACCTGGCCGGATGACCAATGGGCGGCCGGCGCGGTGTCCTGCTTCCGATACGACGCAGAGGTTCCATCGGCGCTGCCCTGTCTTGGGCGGCACTGCCTCACGGTCCCGGATACGGTTCCCTGTCCCTGTCCAGCTGTAGTCTGTCCCCTAGCCACGACGATCAGATGGGGGAAATATGCGATTCCAACGTTCAGCAGGGATCTTCAAAGCCGGAATCCTGATGGCCATTGGCGGCCCAATCTTTGGTGCACTTGGTGCAGCTATCGCCGCCCCAAACATCGCTGCGCTGTATACCGGAAACTCAAATCGAGGCGGACTAATGATCGGTGCGATCCTCGCGGGCGTTGGTGTGCTCCTCGCGGTGGCCGGCTACATCATGATTCTCGTTGCGGTACACCGCGCCCTGGTCAAAATTGATGCTCTTCCCGTTCGTCAGCAGCAGCCACGGACCGGGCAGGCATCCACGCCTCCAACATCGGGCTACAGCTTCTGACCCCTGAAGGTTTGCCAGTGACGCGCGTATAGCGGGAGGCTAAGGTTCAACGGCTGCGTGCTGAGATGACGAAAGGTCGATTATCGGCGCTCAAACCACCGGAGTAGAAGTAGCTGCGAGAACTCCGGTTCCGGGGCCAATTTGGGCCAAAAGCTGGCGCAGCCGCAATTGGTTCAGAGCAGATCCAGTTCTTGAATTAATCCATATTCGACGTCGAAGCTCAGTGCGGCGGTATAGGTAGTGAAGTTGAGTCTTGTTACAAGGATGCCGCAATGAGTTGTTTTGTCTCGAAGCAGGTCGATTGCCTGCTCAAGCTGTCGATCTCTTGAAGTAACGCCTTCAGCTTCGATGGTGATTGTTGGAGTTGCTGTCGACATGGTTTGGTCTCCGATGTCCAATTGTGAGTTAGGTCTGCAGGCCTAGAACTGGCCGTTACTGGAAAGGTCGTGCTCTCAATCCCTGAAACCTGGCTCTGGGACACGAGGGGCCGATAACTAGGGATTCAAATCCATGTGGGAGCGATGGGCACCGAGGCGTACAACTCCCCGTCTTGCTGCGCCGGTGACTATATTTGGCCCGCCTGCCGTGCCGAGCAGAACGAGCCGTGTACGTGCCTTCTTTCCAGTCGCCGCGGCTTGGGCCGGGGACGGGACGGCAGTCAGGGCGGTGCCGAGCATCGCAAGTCCCGCGCCTTGAAGCAGTCGTCGGCGCGAAGCAAGGGGCACGTGCTCAAGAGCGCCAAAGATGATGTTGCGCAAGGTGAAATCCGATCTCAAGGACTGGCAGGAAATGGAGTGGCGGGCCTTCGCTCCCCTCTTGTATGCGGCTGGCACTTAAACGTCGATGGTGATGACGGCACATGGCGCAGCTGAGTCCGCGCGGGCGCCGGTTCCGGAGCTGACGACGCGGGAGACGCAGCAGCACATCTTGGCTGCGGCGTTTTGCTGGCGTTCGCTGTAGAAGACGTCGCGGTGGTCGACGGCGCCCTGCAGGCTCAGCAGCCGCACTTCACAGAGACCGCATTCGCCCTTTCGGCAGTCGAACATCATGTCGACGCCGGCGTCTTCGAGGGCTTCCAGCATCGACTTTCCGGCTGGAACGGTCGTCTCTACGCCCAGGCGCGGCACGCGGACGACGAATTCCTCGGGATCGAACCAGCCGCTGTTGCCGAAGGTCTCGTAGCGGAGATTGGGCACGCTTAGCCCGCGTGCGGCCCAGCCCCGTTTCACCGCATCCATCAGCCGGATTGGTCCGCACATGTAGAGCTCTGCATCCTGGTCCACCCCGGCCAGCAACTCGTCGACTTTCAGCGCCGTACCTTCGTCGTCCACGTGGACTCGGAGCGCGTCGCCGTGGAGCTCTTCCAGCTGGGGCAGGTAGGCCATGGCGGCGCGGCTGCGGCCTGCGTAGACGAGGGTGTAGTCCGCCTTGATGTTGTGGAGGACGCGGGCCATGTTGACCATCGCGGTGATACCGATACCGCCGGCCAGCAGCACGTAGCGCGGGGCGCCCACTCGGAGCGGGAAGTTCTGCAGGGGCTGGGTGATCTCCAACTGGTCCCCTACCTCCAGTCCCTGCATGAACACCGAGCCGCCGCGGGATTGCGGGGCCCGGAAGACACTTATGGCCACTCGCAGACCACCCTCACTGGAATCCACAACGGAGTAGGAGCGTTTGTGTCGTTCTCCGTTGATCGTGACCATTACGTCGATGTGCGAACCGGGCTCTGCTTTCTTCGGTAGCGACTGGGACAGGACCAGGCGCCGGGTCTCTGCGGTGACGAATTCCGCTTCGACAACGGTTCCGGTCTGCCAGACCTCTATGTTCGTTGCTGCCATGACTGTCCTCTAACTTCTCGGTGGAGTGGTGCGGTCAGACGGTTGGGATGAGTCGGCCCTCGGCGGCGAGCTGGCGCTCGATCAGCCGCCGGACCCACATGCCGCCGGCGTCAATGTTGAGGTTGTAGAACTCGTAGTCCGGGTTGGCGTCGATGGCCTCCTGCTGGGCTTTGAGCATGGCCTCGTCCTCGCCAAACACACCGTGCACGCCGTCACGCAGCTGGGTGGTGATCAGTTGGCTTTCCAAGCGGTAGTTGCGCATGAAAGCCCAGAAGTAGTGGCAGGTTTTGGCAGTCTCCGGTGAAATGGTGTTCATAACGAAGCCGTTCACGCCCTGGCTGCGGTCCCCTTCCGGCGCCCCCGTACCAGCCTTGGCGACGCCGACGTCGATGTTGATGGTCGACGGCGACTGGAAGGTAATGATTTGCCAGCGGTCGACTTTGCCCTCGAAACCGGGGAACTTGTCGCGCATGTTCTTGAGCCAGAACGGCGGTGCGTCGATGTCGAGCATCCAGCGGGACACGGTGACGGTGTTGCCGTCCTGGGTCACGACGAAATCAGACTCGCTCAGTTCGTCCTGCCCGATCGAGGAGGAGTGGACGAACTCCTCGTGGGTGAGGTCCATCAGGTTGTCCAGCACCAGCTGGTAATTGCACGGGGCAAAAATGGTCTCCCCGTCACCGGCCCAGTCGTCCGAATTCATCTGGTGCATGTCCGGGATTAGGTCTGGGTCTGCCAATGTGGGGTCGCCCAGCCAGACCCACACATACCGGTACCGCTCGATCACGGGGAAGGAAGGCACGGTGGCGCTGGGGTTGATGGTCTCCTGCGCGGGCATGGACACGCAGCGGCCTGCGGAGTTGTAGACAATGCCGTGATAGGGACATTGGATTTGATCCTTGCCGAGCGTCTTGCCCATGGACAGGGGTGCCAGGCGGTGCCAGCAGGCGTCCGCCAGCGCCACGGCCCTGCCGTCCTCCGTGCGGTACAGGGCGAGCGGGCGGTCAGCGATGCGCCGCGACATCGGCTGCCGGGTCACCTCATGGTCCCACGCGGCCACGTACCAGGCATTGAGCGGATAGCCGAGAACTTTGTTGGTTGTCGAACTCACGGACTGCATCAGCGCGGTCATGATCATTCCTTCGCTATATCTATCTACATAGGTAGTGGTCTGCACCACAGCATAACTATGTTGATAGATAGTGGCAAGGCGTTCTTCAGGCAAGGCAAGCGCCAGGGCGGCGCGGAAAGCGATTGAAGGCCCGGGAGGCCTGCGGAGGCACCGGTCCTTCCTTGCTCAGGACTCGAGCTTGTCTATCAGATCAAGGCCGCGCCGCGCCCATTCGATCTCGGCCTTGGCGCGGTCGATCATGCCTTCATAAGTGAAAATCTTGTATCCCGCGATTTTGGTCCAATCTTCCTTAGGCGCCGCCGCGAGGCGAGTAGCCAAGATGGGATTGCTCCGGTCCTCAAGGGCGGCGATCATCTCCCGCCATTGCTGGGCACGGGAGGAGTGATACGCAATGTGGGCATGCATCTGGTTCCGCGCTTGATCCGGGTCGGCCCACTCCAGATATGCCGCCTTGAGGTGGATCGGATCTCGCTCGCGGGCGTAGTCGAGGGTGGTATTCATCCAGGACCGGAAAGCCTCAACCCCCTCCGGCGTGATGTGGTACCGCTTCTTCTTCCCTTTTGTGCCCCAAGGCTCCTCGACGCCATTAAGGAGACCGTCCTTTTCCATCCGGCGGAGCTCGGGATAGATCTGCGAGTCAGGTGCGTGCCAGACGTACCCGACAGATTGTTCGAAGTGCTTCAAAACGTCATAGCCCGTAAGGGGCTGAGATGTCAGCAAGGCAAGCAGGGCATAGCGCAGACTCATTCGGCCACCAATCCTCTCCGTCGGGGCGCCACCGTTCAACTCATCACGGCAGCCGGGCGCCGGCTCAATTGAACCTCTTGTCAACTAACTATGTTCATAGTTATGCTGTGTCTCTCACGCCACATCTAACTATCAGTATAGATAGTTGGCAGGCTGCTGGTCCTCGACGACGAGGTCCGCGCAGGCTACGGCCCCGACTCGTGCACACCGGCCCTTCCGCGTGCAACCTAACCTAATTCCCGCCCGGCCTGTCCCCGGCCTCGAGAAAGTAGCCCCATGCAACTCCAAGAACGCATCGACGCGTCCCGGATGTCCCTGTACCAGTGGTTGATCGTCGGACTATGCATCGTCCTGAACGCCCTCGATGGCTTCGACGTTCTGGCTATGGCTTTCACGGCCAACAGCGTCACGCGTGACTTCGGCCTCAGTGGAGCGGAACTGGGCATCCTGCTGAGCTCCGGACTGGTTGGCATGGCCGTCGGATCCTTGGGCCTGGCCCCTTTCGCCGACATCATCGGACGCCGGCCCATGGTCCTGATCTCCGTTGGCCTGGCCACCGCCGGGATGTTGCTCGCCTCAATTGCACATTCGGCGGTGGAGCTGGGGATATGGCGTGTCGTAACGGGCCTGGGCATTGGCGGCATCCTCGCCTGCACCAATGTGATCGCCAGCGAATACTCTTCCAACCGGTGGCGCGGTCTGGCCATCAGCATCTACACAGCCGGCTACGGCATCGGGGCGACCCTGGGCGGCGCCGCCGCCGTAACTCTCCAGGCAAGCTTCGGCTGGCGCTCGGTTTTCCTGTTTGGCGGGATCTGCACCGCCGCCGTCCTGATCCTTCTGGCCATCCTGCTGCCGGAGTCCGTGGACTTCCTGGCCAACCGCCGTCCGCGCAACGTCCTCGAGCGCCTCAACAAAATTGCCCGCAAGATCGGGCAGCCAGAAGTGACGGAACTCCCGATCCCCGCCGTCAAGGCGGACCGCAAGAACAAGCTCTCCGAACTATTCACTGCAGGCAACCGCCGCTCCACGTCGCTCGTGTGGTTGGCCTTTTTTGCCACCATGTTCGGGTTCTACTTTGTGAACAGCTGGACGCCGCGGCTCCTCGTCACGGCCGGCATGACAGAAAGCCAGGGTGTCATCGGCGGGCTCATGTTAACCCTCGGCGGCACCTTCGGATCACTGCTCTACGGCCTGCTGACTATCCGCTGGAACAGCCGCAAGGTGATGATCGCGTTCGCCGTACTCTCCGCAGCCACCATGGTGATGTTCATTTCCACCGCCGGCATCCTGGCCCTGGCCTTCATCGCAGGCGGCGTCGTGGGCATGCTGATCAACGGTTGCATCGCCGGCATGTACACCATCACCCCCGCACTATACGGCGCATCCGTCCGGAGCACCGGCGTCGGCTGGGCGATCGGGATCGGCCGCATTGGCGCCATCGTCGCCCCACTCATCACCGGAGCCCTCCTGGACGCACATTGGACGGCATCCATGCTCTACATTGGCGTAGGCGTCGTGGTCCTCATTGCGGGCGGAGCCGTCGCTGCAATGCGGCCATCACAGCAAGACAGCGGTGCTCTGAATGACAGAGAAAAAGAACGTACGCTGCGAGCATGAGGGGTTTGTCGCAGTTGTAGAAGGACCCCCTGTTGCCTCACGTCAATAGGTCTGGGAAGACTGCTTGACCTTTTTCTGCGACGAGCCTAGAACTCAACCTGACACGATGAGGGTTGGGAAGCCCGTTGAATGGACAGAGGATCGGGTACGTGCGCGTGAGCACGCTGGACCAGAACGAGAAACGCCAGCTCGAAGGTCAGGTTCTGGACCGGGTCTTCACGGACAAGGCCTCGGGCAGGGACACCGACAGGCCACAACTTACCGAACTGCTGCGGTTCGCCCGCGACGGCGACACCGTTGTGGTGCACAGCATGGACCGGCTCGCCCGCAACCTCGATGACCTGCGTGCCCTCGTCCAAGGCCTCACACGCAAAGGCGTGCGGGCGGAGTGCGTCAAAGAGAGCCTGGTCTTCACCGGCGAGGACTCCCCCATAGCCAACGTCATGCTCTCCGTCATGGGCGCCTTCGCTTAATTCGAACGTTCCCTCATTAGGGAACGCCAAAGGGAAGGCATCGTCCTGGCAACGGATCCGACTTACCAACCCCACGACGCGGCAGGGCGTCCATGCGCGTGGCTTTTGCGACCTGGTAGCCGGCAGCTGCGACTGCACAGCCAACACGGCACCATAAGAAGCCGCGCCCTCAATCACCCACAGAGTGGCCAGATCGGCCCCGGTGCGACGGGCAACCCAAGCAATGGCGCGACTGATACCGGCCCCCGTCGCTGGGAAATCCCGGTTTTCGATCCGTTCGCCGCTTGCCGCGGCGATGATGGCGAAGACGTGCTTCCGGGCGTGGGTGTCGACACCTACGACAAACGGGTGGGAATGCGCAACGATAGTCATAGCGGTTCTGGCACCTTCCTCATTTCGCGGACATGGTCAGGCCGTTACGGGCCGGTACCAGTCCGGGTAGAGGTCACTTCGGAACAGCACTGTGACGGGCCACGCCCCGCGCGGAGGCGGACAATCTTCTGATCAAGTCACCGAGGTGGGCCGGGCAGGTGCCGGCCGCCCACCCAACAGACGGACAAGTCGATAACAGGACACCCTTGGACGGGGCCAAGCGTTTAATGAGTCACGACCGCCGGGTGGAACGGCCTGCACCTACTCTGCCAGCCAATCCCAGACCAGCCACCCCAATCCTCACAGGCGTTAAACCCGCGGGAGTTGAAGTAGCTGCGAAACCTCCCGCTTGCTGAAACTTAGGCGTTCTAGGTCAGAAGAAGTTTTGCATTCGTCCATGAAAGCTATTCGTTCTCGAGGGCCGGTGAGGTCACTCCCGGTTGCATAGGCACGCCCGGGCGGTGCTTCCACTGGGCTCGCCTGCAACCATCCAGAATCTCGCAGTGATCAGCGATCGACCACGCTAACACCCTCCGGCAACACGGGGTGTTCGCCAAGTAGCTTGCCGTGCTATGCATCCCCCTGGTGCGCCAGCAGTTCGTGCCGGTGGTGGAGCAGGAACTCGTGCCGGTAGTGAAGGCCGACCCAGGGTGAGGCGCCGAAGGCGTCAATACTAGGAATTTCCCGCGCCGCAGAATCCTCACGTGTCTGCGGCGGGGCGGACGGAAAGGATCGGACCGCATCTTGGCGAATGCGGTTGTCCGGAGCTCGGTCTTGGGGCATGGTTTTGTCCTTATCTCCGTTGGGGGTTGGGTGATTGTACGTACGCCGCCAGTGCGGGGGGATGAACTGCAGGAAGCCCAAGACGTGCTTTCTGTCAGAACGCTTTGAGGATGTCTTCGACGCGGGCTTTGGCGTCGCCGAAGAGCATTTGGGAGTTGTCGCGGAAGAACAGGGGGTTTTGGACGCCGGCGTAGCCGGCTGCCATGGATCGTTTAAACACGACGACGTTCTCTGCTTCCCAGACGCGGAGTACTGGCATGCCGGCGATGGGGCTGCCGGGGTCTTCGGCGGCTGAGGGGTTGACGGTGTCGTTGGCGCCGATGACGAGGACGACGGAGGTGTCGCCGAGGTCGTCGTTGATTTCGTCCATTTCCAGGACGATGTCGTAGGGGACTTTGGCTTCGGCGAGGAGGACGTTCATGTGCCCGGGCAGGCGCCCTGCGACGGGGTGGATGCCGAACCTGACATTCACACCCTTCTCGCGGAGCTGGTGGGCGAGTTCGGCGACGGGGTATTGGGCCTGGGCGACGGCCATGCCGTAACCGGGGGTGATGACCACGGACGAGGCGTTGGTCAGCATCTCCGCGGTGGCCTGGGCCGTGATTTCGCGGTGCTCGCCGTACTCTGCGTCCGCGGCGGCCGGTGCGGCGATGCCGAACCCGCCGGCGATCACGGAGATGAAGGACCGGTTCATGGCCCTGCACATGATGTAGGACAGGTAGGCGCCCGAGGATCCGACCAGGGCGCCGGTGATGATCAGCAGGTCATTGTTCAGCAGGAAACCCGCCGCAGCGGCGGCCCAGCCCGAGTAGCTGTTGAGCATGGACACAACCACGGGCATGTCGCCGCCGCCGATGGAGGCCACCAGGTGCCAACCCAGCCCGAGGGCAAGGAGAGTGACGACGATGAGGAGCCAGAGCTGGGAGTCGTTGACGTACCAGACGGTGAGGCCGATGAAGGCGGCGAGGGCGCCGAGGTTGATCGCGTTCTTGCCCGGCAGCATCAGCGGCGAGGACTTCATCCGGGCGGAGAGTTTCAGGAACGCCACGATCGAGCCGGTGAAGGTCACTGCGCCGATGAACACGCCGATGAACACCTCAGCGTGGTGGATCGCTGTCAGGTCCGGGGACAGGTCCGGGGCTTCGAGGTGCCCGTTCCAGCCGACAAGGACCGCGGCGAGGCCCACGAAGCTGTGCAGCAGCGCGATCAGCTCGGGCATGCCGGTCATTTCGACCACGCGGGCGCGCCAAAGCCCGATGGCGCCGCCCACCAGCACCGCAGCCACGAGCAGGACCAAGCCAGTGAGGCCGGCGCCGGTGCCCCAGGCGTCCTGGAGGGTCAGCCAGATCGTCGCGGCCAGGGCGATGACCATCCCGGTGATGCCATAGATCACCCCTGCACGGGCTTTTTCATGCTTGCTCAGCCCGGCGAGGCTGAGGATGAACAGCAGGGCCGCGACGACGTAGGCCGCCCCCGCGATGGAGTCGGCGGTCAACGGACCGGAGACGGTGTCAGACACGGTAAGGCTCCTCGATAGAATTCCTGCTGCTTCGGTGGCGACGCTCATGAACGTGCCTTGCCGGCCGAGAACATGGCGAGCATGCGCCGGGTGACGGCGAAGCCGCCGAAAATGTTAATGCTGGCCAGCAGGACCGCGACAGCGGCGAGCACCTGCATCACGACGTTGTCGGAGGTGACCTGCAGCAGCGCCCCGACGACGATGATCCCGGAGATCGCGTTCGTGACGGACATCAGCGGGGTGTGCAGGGCGTGATGGACCTTCCCGATGACGTAGAAGCCGACCACGATGGAGAGCATCAGCACCGTGAAGTGCTGCGGCAGCGGCGCCGGGGCGACCGCGTTGATCCCGAACAGCACCGCGATGCCCGCGGCGAAGAGACCGGCCTTACCGGCCGGGCTGAGGCCTTCCTTCTTCTTCGGCGCAGTGCTTTCGGCGGCCGGGACCTGGGTCGTGGCTGCGGGTACTGCGGAGACCTGGACCGGGGGCGGGGGCCAGGTCTTCTCACCGTCCCGGACCACCGTCACAGAGCGCTGGACCACGTCATCAAAGTCGATCTTCAGCTGGCCGTCTTTGTCCTTGGTCAGGAGCTTGAGCAGGTTCACCATGTTCGTCCCGTACAGCTGGGACGCCTGGGCCGGCAAACGGGCCGGAAGATCTGTGTAACCCAGTATCACCACACCGTTATCCGTAACTATCCGTTCTCCGGCGACCGAGCCTTCGACGTTCCCGCCCTGCCCGGCAGCCATGTCCACGATCACGCTGCCAGCCTTCATCCCGGCCACGTCCTCGGCCGTGAGCAGCTTCGGCGCCGGACGCCCTGGGATCAGGGCCGTGGTGATGATGATGTCCACATCAGCTGCCTGCTCCGAGTAAATCTCCGCAGCGCGGGCGTTATACGCCTCAGAGGTGGCCTTCGCATACCCGTCCGAGGACTGCATCTCCTCCGCGACCTCCACCTTGAGGTAGGTCCCGCCGATCGACTTCACCTGGTCGGCGACCTCGGGCCGCGGATCCGTTGCCCGCACGACGGCCCCGAGGCTGCTGGCGGCACCGATCGCGGCTAAACCAGCCACACCGGCGCCGGCCACCAGGACCTTCGCCGGCGGGACCTTGCCCGCCGCGGTGACCTGACCCGTGAAAAACCGGCCGAACTCGTGGGCCGCCTCGATCACGGCCCGGTACCCGGCAATGTTCGCCATCGAACTAAGCACATCCATGGACTGAGCGCGCGAGATCCGCGGCACCGCGTCCAACGCCAGCGCTGTGATTGGACGGGCCGCCAACGCTTCCACCAGTTCCGGCCGCAATCCGGGGCTCAACATCCCGATCAGCGTCGCACCGTCGGCCAGACGGCCGATCTCATCCTCGGTGGGCGGGTTGATCCGAAGTACCACCTCACTGCCCCACGCCTCGTCGGCGCCAACGATCAGTGCACCGGCTTCGGCGTACATGTCGTCTCTGAAGGACGAGGACTCCCCCGCACCCTTCTCGACCACAACGTCGTAGCCTAACTCCAACAACTGCTTCACGGTGACAGGCGTCGCTGCCACCCGGGACTCATTACCTAGCTCGGCCACGATGCCAATATGTGTCATATGTTCTCTCTTTGCGATGTGATGCCCGGTAAATGCTGTTACCGGGAGGCAGTAGGAATCTGTCCGGCCTACGAAGAGCAGCGGCCACGGTGGTTCCGTCGCCGGGCTGGCCCCCGTATTTCACAGTGCCTGTTGCGGAGGCATGTTCCTCGGAGACACGGCCGCGGAGACGGACGACGTCGGAGGCTGAGTAGTCCGGGGTTCCATCCCTTTGGGGCGGGGCTCGTACTCGGCCGGTTGTCGTCTCGTTCGTGGCGCCGGTCGCCTCTAATTGATCGGGGCGGGCGGTCGTTCGTCGCTGAGCACTGCCAGGGCGTTGTCTGCAGCGAGCATCGCCATCGCGGTGCGCGTTTCGACGGTGGCGGAGCCGAGGTGCGGCACGAGCACCACGTTCTCGAGCTCGAGCAATCCAGGGTGCACGCTGGGCTCCTTCTCAAAAACGTCGAGCCCGGCGCCCGCGATCTGTCCCTCGCGAAGCGCAGAAGCGAGCGCTGCTTCGTCAACGATCGGCCCGCGCGCGGTATTGACGAGGTACGTCGAGCTCTTCATCGCTGCGAGCTGCTCGGCGCCGATCAGATGGTGCGTGGCGGCTCCGTAAGGGCAGTGCAAGGATACGACATCGGAAACAGTCAGCAACTCGTCGAGATCGACCCGCCGGGCGCCCAGTTCCGCGGCAATTGCGGGGTCGATCTCGCTGCGCGACTGGTAGACGATGTCCATGCCGAAGGCCTTGGCCCGGCGTGCCGTCGCCTGGCCGATGCCGCCGAGGGTCTTGCCTTGGA
>NZ_JAGGPN010000013.1 GCF_018613795.1 Arthrobacter sp. ISL-65 | reverse complement strand
ACCATAGAAGGATCCGTTCGCCCTGTTGACACGCCGTGGCCGGCTTGCTGCGCGGCGGAAACAGTTGAGCCTTGCGGAGCCCGCTGACTAGGCTGTGTCTCATGCGCACACTCCAAGCCAAGATCATCGAAGAAATGGGCGTCCAGCCCCAGATCGATCCCGCAGAGGAGGTGCGCAAACGCGTCACTTTCCTGAAGGAGTACCTCAAGGCCACCGGCACCAAGGGCTTTGTCCTGGGCATCTCCGGCGGCCTTGACTCGTCGCTCGCCGGGCGGCTCGCACAGCTCGCAGTCGAAGAGCTACAGTCAGAGGGCGTGGACGCGCAGTTTGTGGCGGTCCGCCTCCCCTACGGCGTCCAGCACGACGAGGAGGACGCGCAGGCCGCCCTGGACTTCATCAAGGCCTCTAAGGAATGGACGTTCAACATTTCCGCCGCCGTGGACGGCTTCGAGGACGAGTTCGAAAAGACGGTCGGCAACGGCATCTCCGACTTCCACAAGGGCAACACCAAGGCCCGCACGCGCATGATCGCCCAGTACGCCCTGGCGGGCGAGCACAACTACCTCGTCATCGGCACGGACCACGGAGCTGAATCCGTCACCGGGTTCTTCACCAAATACGGCGACGGCGGGGCCGACATCCTGCCGCTGTTCGGCCTCAACAAGCGGCAGAACCGGGCCCTGCTGGAACACCTCGGCGCCCCGGAGCGGGTCTGGAAGAAGGTGCCGACGGCCGACCTCCTGGACGGCCGGCCCGGCCGCACCGACGAGGACGAACTGGGCCTGAGCTACGACCAGATCGACGATTACCTCGAGGGCCGCGACGTCGGCGACAGAGCAGCAGAGTTGATCGAGCAGAAGTACTTGCGGACCCGGCACAAGCGCACAGTTCCGGTCAGCATCTTCGACACCTGGTGGAAGCACGAGGGTCCGGAAGAGGCCAGGGCAGGTCTCTGAGCCAGCTGGGCTTGGCCTCCGGACGTGTCTAGGGCAAGAAGCAGGATCTTCCCGCGGCCGTGGCCGCCGCGGCTGATTTCCAGCGCGTCGGCGGCCTCGATCAACGGCATCCGGTGCGCGATCGTGAAGGTGATCTGGCCCTCCGCGGCGAGCGTCCCCACTTCCGCCACCCGGCCTTCCAACTGCTGTACGGCCGCCAGCCCGGCTGCTGATGACTGCTCGCCCGGAACGGTGGTCACCGCCCGGCCGGTGCCCTGGAGCAGCTCGGCTGTTGCTGCCAGCGAGTCCTCGCTCCCCACGGTGTCCAGGACTGCCGTGACTGTGCCGGCGTCGTCGGCCAGGGAGCGCACCCGTTCGGCCAGGCCGCGGCCGTACGTCACGGGTTGGGCGCCCAGTTCGCTGAGGTACTCCTGGTTGGCCTCCGACGCCGTGCCGATCACGCGTGCGCCGAAGGCCTGCGCAATCTGGACCGCGGCCGAGCCAACCCCGCCCGCGGATCCGTGGATCAGCACCGTGTCCCCGGCTCCCACCATGAGCTGCTTCAGTGCCGAATACGCCGTGCCCCCTGCCACCGGAATGCACGCAGCCTGCTCGAAGTCCACGCCCGCCGGCAGGGGGGTCAGCTGGTCGGCCGGCACCACGGCCTCTGTCCGGTAGCCGCCCATAAGTCCGCTCCAAATGACCTCGTCACCCACCGCAAACCCCTCAAAAGCGGGCCCGACGGCGGTCACGACGCCGGCCGCTTCGCTGCCGGGCACCGCCGGAAAGTCCAGGGGTATCCACTTTTTCAGGTAGCCTGCCACAAGTTTCCAGTCCGCGGGGTTGACGCTGACCGCCCGGAATTCCACCCGGACCAGGCCGTCACCCGGCTCGGCCAGCTGCTCCGTACCCACCTTCAGCACCTGGGGGCCGCCGTATTCGTCGAAGTAGACCCTGGTGCTCATGGCTCTGGCTCCTTTGCTGCAGTCCCGCGCCCGTAGTGCAAGGGTAGGCACGGCACTGCAGGCATCACAAGGAAACGTCCGGGACATCCAGTCAGCGCCGGACTTCCACCTCACCCACCATGCCCATGTAGTCGTGCAGGGCGCAGATGTAGTCGAACTCTCCCACCTTGTTGAACGTCACGGTGAATTTGTCCCCTGGCTCCATCAGGCCGGAGCTGAGGTTCCCGCCCTTAAAGTCCTTGGGATTGCCCACGGGCGCAAACACATTGGCTGGCTCCTGCCCGAACGTCACGGTGTGCGGTGCACCCATTCCGCTGTTCACAAACGTCACAGTCTCGCCAAGGTGGACCACTATCTCGTGATGGACGAACCGCATCAGCATGGCAGTTTCGTTGTCCGTTCCGGCGATCACCTTGTGGTTGCTGGCCTGCTTGCGGGCAGCCTCCCATTGCTTCTCGCCATCCCGCACGATCTTCCGTTCCTGCTTCTTGGCCTGGCGGTCGTACTGTGACTGGGTGAAGGGGTACTCGGTTCCGGCGGCCCGGACATGGACAGTACCCTTCATCGCCATGCCATGAACGACGCAGTAGTAGGTGAAATTGCCGGTGTGCGTGAACTTCAGCGTGTAATGCTCTACCGCTTTGAAGCCGGTGTTGGAGACATTGGCCATGATTCCGGAGTTGTAGTACGAGTGGCCGTCATAGCCTGTGCCACCCTGTCGGCCCAGCTGCTTCGGGTCAAAGGGGTTGAACGGCTTGAGCGACTGGCCTTTCGCCAGGAACGTCACGGTGTGGATTTCGGCGGAGTTTGCCACCCACTTGATGTTGTCTCCGGCGTTGACATAGATATTCGACGGAAGGAAGGACATGCCCTGGATGGCCTGGTCTGAGGACTCTGAGCCGACCTGGACAGTCCAGGTCTTCGGTGAGTCCTCGTCGCCGGCATATGCGGCGCTGCCGAGGGAGAGCGGCAAAAGCATGGCCGCCAAAGAGGCGAGGAGAAGGCGCAGCAGGTGCGGCCTTTGGTGGTTTGCTGGTTTGAGAGTCATGCGACTCATTCCTTTTACGCTGGGCGTTGGCGGCCGCTGTGCGGCCAGCCGGGAAGGTGCCGACCCGCGGACTGCGGCGCCGGACCGATGCCAGAGCGGTACGGGCCAGCGGGGCCCTTCTGCTTTCCTTGTCGCCCAGCCCAGCGCAGGAAAGAGGCCCCGGAACCGGACCCGCCACCGGACTAGGCGACAACACGGGACTTTCCGGTTCTCGAAGGGACAAGTTGTGGTTCTGTTGAGCCGTCAGAGCCTGATTCGTGACCGATGTGCGGCCGAAGCCGACCGGCCCGAGACTACCGATACAGTCCCAATGGTGCTCCGCGTCAATGTATTTGTCGAGGAGAGTTTTCAGTTGGCGCTCCGTCTCTGGAGCCGGCCGGTAAGCCGGTGGGCCTCCTCCAGCAGGAGCCGCCCCAGCAGCTCGCGCCGGTCTCCACGGAACCGGGGTTCGATGCCGGTCAGGGACAGTGCCCAGGACGGACGGCCAGCCTGGTCGAAGACCGCTGCGCCCATCCCCCAGCTGCCTTCGAGCACCAAACCGGGGTTCACCGAGTAGCCCCGGCGGCGGGTCTGCTGCAGGCTCTTCCGGACCACGTCTTCCGCGTGGCCCTGCGCGTACTTGCCGGCATGTGCAGCCCAGTCCCCCAGGATCTGCTCCTGTTCCGCCTCGGGCAGGAACGCCATGATCGCTGTTCCTGCGGATGCCACGCCCAGCGGAAACCGGACACCCTCATGAAGCACAAAGGAGCGGACGGGGAAGCTGCCTTCCTCCCTCAGCAGGCACACGGTCTCCGAGCCCCGGCGGATCGAGAAGAAGGCGCTCTCGCCGGTCTCCTCGGCAAGCCGGCGCAGACTGGGCCTCGCGAGGTCCTCCAGCGGGAAGCGCGCGGCAGCAACCGAGCCCATCAGCAGGGCCTCGGGGCCGAGCACCCAGTTCCCGCTCAGGGGGTCGTGGTCGAGGAGGCCCTCGGCCGCGAGTGACGTGAGCAGGCGGTGCACGGTAGGACGCGTCAGTCCCGAGTCCCGCACAAGCTCCACGAGCGGGCTTCCTTCGGGCTTGCGTCCCACGATGCGCAGGAGGCCCGCGATGCGGCTGACGACCTGTGCGCCTTGGACCGGTGCGTGATTCACGACTTCTCCCTAAAGATCCATATTGTGGACACTCCCCAGCCTATCGTCCACAGTATGCAGGCGCTACAGCGGATAGACTTTCAAACCTTGACACAGCCTCAACGGCCCGCCTACGCTCCACAGTCAGAACCAGCGTCCACAAAGTGGACTGCGGCACAGCTCAACGAGGAGATGCGATGTCCAAACTGAAATCCGGTGCTGCGGAGGCCCTGCACGCTGTGCTGCGGGACGGGATCACCCTGGCCGTGGGCGGGTTCGGGCTGAGCGGCATTCCGGCGGACCTGATCGAGGCGGTGCGCGATTCGGGTGTGAAGGATCTGACGGTGGTGTCGAACAACATGGGGGTGGACGGCAAGGGCCTGGGGATCCTGATCGAGGCCGGGCAGGTCCGCAAGGTGATCGCGTCCTACGTCGGTGAGAACAAGCTCTTCGCGGAGCAGTACCTCGCCGGGGTCCTGGAGGTGGAGTTCACGCCGCAGGGCACCCTGGCCGAACGGCTGCGCGCCGGCGGCGCCGGCATCCCCGCTTTCTACACCAAAACCGGGGTGGGTACCCTGGTGGCCGAGGGCAAGCCGCACGAGGTGTTCGAGGGTGAAACGTACGTCCGGGAGCGGGCCATCCTCGCCGACGTCGCCCTCGTCCACGCCCACACCGCCGATACCGATGGCAACCTGATCTACCGGCACACAGCCCGGAACTTCAATCCCGTGGTTGCCACCGCCGGCAAGCTAACCATCGCGGAGGCCGAGGTGATCGTGGAACCGGGCCATCTGGACCCCAACCACATCGTCACCCCGGGCGTCTTTGTGCAGCGACTCGTGCAGGCCACGGGCCGACTCAAGGACATTGAGCAGCGCACCGTCCGGCGTCGCAGCGAACTTCTCAACACCGGCGCCGTGGCCGTCTGAGGCCTCACACACTTACGAAGGAGAACCCCATGGCCTGGACCAGGGATGAAATGGCTGCCATCGCGGCCGAAGAACTGAACGACGGCGACTACGTGAACCTGGGCATCGGCATCCCGACGCTGGTGGCCAACAACCTGCCCGACGGCGTCCGCGTCGTGTTGCAGAGCGAGAACGGGCTGCTCGGCATGGGCCCGTTCCCCTACGAGGGCGAGGAGGACGCCGACCTCATCAACGCCGGCAAACAGACCGTCACCATCCTGCCCGGCGGCAGCGTCTTTGACTCCGCCACCTCCTTCGGCATGATCCGCGGAGGCCACGTGAAGATCGCGATCCTCGGGGCCATGCAGGTCTCCGGCAACGGCGACCTCGCCAACTGGACCATCCCCGGCAAAATGGTCAAGGGCATGGGCGGGGCCATGGACCTCGTCGCAGGCACGCCGCGCGTTGTGGTCCTCACCGAACACAACGCCAAAGACGGCAGCCCCAAAATCGTCACCGACTGCACCCTGCCCCTGACCGGTGTGAGCGTCGTGGACCGCATCATCAGCGACCTCGCGGTCTTCGACCTCCCCAAAAAGGACGACGGCGGCCGGTGGCTCGCCCTCACCCGCCTCGCCCCCGGCGTCACGGAAGAAGAAATCCGTGAGAAGACAGGGGCCGAATTCCTGGTGGCACTCGAGCAGGGAGTCAGCTCCGCGACCGGATAAGCCGGGCGATCTCCGCAAAGCCCAGACGCTCGGCGTTCTCCACAGCCGTCCTGCCCTGCGGGTCGCGGATGTTGGGGTCCGCCCCGGCGTCCAGCAGTTGCTGCACCACGTCCTGCTGCCTCGGACCTCCGTTGTTCAGGAGGATGGCTTCCTGAATCGCGGTCCAGCCGAGCTTGTTGACGTGATTGACGGGGACGCCGGCGGCGATGAGGATCCGCACTGTCTCCACATGCCCGTGCTCGCTGGCCGGGATCAGGGCGGTGCCGCCGAAACGGTTGGTGCTCCTGACGTCCGCACCGTGGGCCAGGGTCAGCCGCAGAAGTTCGTTGAAGCCCTCGGCGCCCGCGTACAGGAAGGCTGAATCCTGGATCGAGTCCTTGGCGTTTACGTTCCCGCCTTCCCGGATCAGCCGGGCCACGAGCGCCACGTCGTTGGCTTTCGCGGCCAGGACCAGCCGCTGGTCCAGCTTCTGCTGCTCAGCCGGGGACAGGGAGGGACGTGGGGCGGCAGGAGCGGACGACGGCGGGCCCGCAGTGCCGTTCGAACCGGAACCGCCCGCCGCCGTCGGGCCTTTCGAGCTGGCCTCCGCCGTCGGGCTTCCCTGGGCTGAACCGACGGGGCTTGAACTGGCTGGGGCCGGGCCGGAGGCCATTGGGGCGCCGGAGCACCCCGCCAGCAGGGACGCCACCAGTACTGCCAGTCCCAGGAGCGGAAGAGCGGCGGCCAGCCGGCCGCCGTCGAACCTGCCTCTGGCCTTGCGCCTTTCCCTGCGCTCGCCGCCGTGCCCGTCTCCAACCACAGCGCGCAACCTACTTGGCGGCGATCACGGCGGCGCCAGCCTCGGCGCAGGCTTCGTCCAGCTTTCCGTCGGGGGCGCCACCGACGCCGATGCCCGCCACGGAGACGCCGTTCACCTTCAGCGGGACACCGCCCGGGAGGAACAGAGTGCCGGGAAGGTCCGCGATGCTCGGCCCGTTGCCGGAGATGCGCTTGGCAAGTTCGCTGGTGGGACTGCCGAACGCTGCGGCCGTGTACGCCTTGCGCTTGGCCGACTCGATGGTGTGCTCGGCGGCATTGTCGCCACGCAGGAGGGCCTGGACGGTGCCGAACCGGTCCACGAGGGCCACCGTGACGAACGGCAGCTTATCTGCCTGGCACTTGGCGAGGGCAGCGCCAACGGCCTTCGCCGAGGCGCCAACAGAGATCCGGTTCTGGGCGACGACGTTGTCCGCACCAGGCTGGACATCCGCGGCGGGCACAGCCGCCGCGGGCTGGACAGAGGCCGCCGCTGGCTGGACCGAAGCGGCTGCGGGGGAAGACCCTGATCCCGCATTAGTGACGGCGGTGGCACCGGCGGTGATGGCGAGCGCTCCGGCCGCCGCGGCGGCAAAGATCTTATGGGACTTCTTCACGGTGGTTCTCCTTCGGTAAGCGGGCGCAGCCCATGTTTGCGGGCGCAGCCAAACGGCTGCATTTCCATGGTGAACCCGTGCCGCCGCGGGCGCATCAGGCCATCAGGTGGGACCGGCTGGTACTTCTGGCTTGCGGTATCAGCCAAAAGGCTGAGAGACCAGCAACGGTGCGGGCAATAGCATGGTTCGTAGCAAACCTCCCACCGGAACCGGACCCGCCCATGCCCTCCACCGCCCCCACCGCACCGGAACTACTTCCCGCACGCACTGGCCATGTTCCAGGCAGCCGGCCGGGACGGATTGACGCCGCGGTCCATCTGGGATTCGCCGTGCTCATCGTGGCTTCGGTGGTGCGCTACGTGATGCGGCACAGCGCCCAGGACAACCTGCTTGTCCTCGCGCTGGCGGCCGCCGCCTGCGCCCTGTACGCCGTCCTCGCCGTGCTCGCCCAGCGCCGGCGCCCCTGGGCAGTGTGGATGTTCGTCCTGGTCGCCGTCTGGGCCGTACTGGTGGTGTCCGCACCAAGCTTCGCCTGGTGCTCGTTTGCGCTGTTCTTCCTGTGCCGCATCGCCTTCACCGGGGCCGTCGCCTACGCGGCGGCGGGGGCGACGGCGGCAGCCACCGCCGCGGGCTTGTTCCGGCTCAGCGACGGCACTGATCTGGCGATGCTCCTGGGACCGCTCGCCGTCGGCGTCCTGCTGACGCTGATTTATGACCGCATCGAGCACGACGCCGCCGAGCAGCGGCGCCTGCACCGTGAGGTGTCGCTCGCCCAGCGGCAACTGGCGGCCAGCGAGCGCCGGGCGGGCACCATCGCGGAGCGTGAGCGCGTCTCCCGGGAGATCCACGACACCGTGACCCAGGGCCTCGCCAGCAGCCTGCTCCTGCTTGAGGCCGCGAACCGTGCCTGGCCGGAGCCGGCGTCCCGGCAGGATCTTCGGCAGGCCAGCGAATTGCTGCGCCGGAACCTCTCCGACACCCGCAGCCTGGTCCACGAACTGGCGTCCCCCGGCCTCGATGCCACGCCGCTGCCGGACGCCCTGCTGCAGGCCGCCTCGCAGTACGTGCCGGACGCCAGGCTGCTGGTCACCGGCGAACCCCGGGAAGTGGCCGGCGAGGTGCGCCATGCCCTCCTCAGGGTGGTGCAGAGCGCCACCGCGAACATCAAGCTGCACGCCTCCGCGGAGACCGCCACCATCACCCTCGGCTTCCTGCCGGATGCAGTCACACTGGACATTTACGACGACGGCACGGGCTTCGATCCGGCGGCGGTACCACCGCCGTCGGACGCCGGTGGATACGGACTGCGGGCCATGCGGCAGCGGGTGGAGCAGCTGGGCGGCGCCTTCTCGGTGGAAAGCGCCCCGGGCGAGGGAACTGTGGTGGCGGCGCAGCTGCCGCTAAAGGGGGAAGAATGAGCTCCATCACCGTACTCCTCGTCGACGACCACCTCGTGGTCCGCAGCGGATTGAAGGCCCTGCTGGGGACACAGCCGGACATCGAAGTGGTGGCGGAGGCCTCCTCGGGCGAGGAAGCCTTGGTAGCAGCGGAAGGGCACGCCCCGGACGTCGTGGTGATGGACCTGGCCATGGGCCCGGGTATGGACGGGATCGAGGCGATCCGGAAGCTCCGCGAACGCAACCGCAGGCAGGCCGTGCTGGTCTTTACCACCTATGATTCCGACGCCGACATTGTCCGGGCCGTGGATGCCGGGGCCATGGGCTACCTCCTCAAGGACGCCGCACCCGAGGAGATCTTCGCCGCCGTCCGGGGCGCCGTCCAAGGCAAAAGTGTCATGAGCCCGCCAGTGGCCTCCCGCCTGTTCCAGCAGCTGCGCAACCCTGACGAGGTGCTGACACCGCGGGAAGCCGAGCTGCTGAGCCTCCTCACCGAGGGGCTCAGCAACAGGGAGCTGGGCCAGCGGCTGTTCATTTCCGAGGCCACCGTCAAGACCCACCTTGCCCACATCTACGCCAAGCTGGGCGTGGAGACGAGGGCCGCCGCCATCGCCACCGCCATCCGCCGGGAGGGGATGCGCTAACGGCTGCGGGACCCTGCACCACGGCCCGGTGGTGTACTGGAGCGGGGCTAGACTCGATCACGTCCAACCCCGCCCTTCCGAGAGGAGCAGCCATGCGTGCCACCATCATCCACGGACCCGGAGACATCAGGGTGGAGGACCGCGACTACCCTGCCGTCCAGCTCGCCACGGACGCCGTGGTCCGGGTGACAGCCGCCTGCGTCTGCGGCTCGGACCTCTGGCCGTACCGCGGTGTGAAGCCCGTCCGCCACCCCACTGCCATCGGCCACGAATTCGTCGGCGTCGTGGAAAGCACGGGTGCAGACCTATCCACGCTCCAGGCGGGCGACTTTGTGATCGCCCCCTTCGTGGTCAGCTGCGGGCAGTGCCCGCAGTGCCTGAACGGCGTGACTGTGGCCTGCGACCACCTCGCCGGCTGGGGCGGAAAGGACGACGCCGGGTTCCCTGTCGACGGCGGCCAGGGCCAGGCCGTGCGTGTCCCCCTCGCCGAATCGACGCTCGTCAAGGTGCCGGATGTCAGCGACCCGGATGCAAAGCTACGCAACAGCCTGCTGACCCTCTCGGACGTCATGGCCACCGGCCACCACGCCGCGGTCAGCGCCCAGGCGGGCCCCGGCCGGACCGTTGTGGTGGTCGGCGACGGCGCCGTGGGGCTTTGCGGCGTCCTGGCGGCAAATCGCCTCGGCGCCGAGCGGATCATCGCAATGTCCCGCCACGCCGACCGGCAGGCCATCGCCCGAGAGTTCGGGGCCACGGACATAGTGGAGGAGCGAGGGGACGACGGCGTCTCCAAGGTCCGCGAACTGCTCGGCGGTGTTCTGGCCGACTCTGTGCTCGAGTGCGTGGGAACCAAGGAGTCCATGGAGCAGGCACTGCACTCCGTCCGGCCCGGCGGTGCCCTGGGCTTCGTCGGCGTCCCCACCGGCGGCGCCGAGATCCCGCTGCGCTACCTGTTCGACAAAAACATCACCGTGGCCGGCGGAATGGCTCCGGCCCGGACCTACATTCCCGAACTGCTCAAGGACGTGCTGTCCGGCGCCATCAATCCAGGCCGGGTGTTCGACGTCGAGATGCCCCTGGAGGATGCACCCGAAGCCTATAAGGCGATGGACGAGCGCCGCGCCATCAAGGTGCTGCTGACGCCATAAGACGGTTGCGCGGACCCGGCACCGGGTCTACCGTGATCGGCATCAGTCACCACCGCCGTCAAGGAGCCGTCATGGCCGGGTTTGTGCAGATCATTGAATTCCAGACCTCACGCATCGAGGAGGTCGAAGCGCTGGGCCGCCCGTCGAGAACCGAGGGAACCACCACACCGACGTTTCGCCGCATCACCGCCACTGCGGACCGCGACCGTCCCGGGACATATTTCACCATCGTGGAATTCGACTCCTACGAGTCGGCGATGGAGAATTCCCGCCGGCCTGAAACGTCCGACTTCGCCGCGCAGATGGCAGCCCTGTGTGACGGACCCCCGGTTTTCCGCAATCTCGACGTGCAGTGGGAGGACACCGGCCAGGAGCCGGGCAGCACAACCTAGACCGGAAACAGCCTCTCCGAGTGACATTTGTGGACAGAATCTCCCGTTACAGGTGGGACTCCTGATGACGGCAACTATTGCACGCCCGGCGGATGGCCCATAGGTTGGAGTCAGCGGAGAACAATTTCCGCGTCTGCCTGCTGTCGGAGCAGGACCAGAAAAAGCGTTACAAAGGAAGTAGCAATGGCAACAGGCACAGTTAAATGGTTCAACGCCGAAAAGGGCTTCGGCTTCATCGCTCCGGATGATGGATCAGCAGATGTATTCGCACACTACTCAGCAATTGCCAGCAGCGGTTACCGCTCCCTGGATGAAAACCAGAAGGTCGAGTTCGAGGTGACCCAGGGCCCCAAGGGTCCGCAGGCAGAGAACATTCGCCCGCTGTAACGGCTTTCCAAAGACTCCCCTGTCCGTGCCTCGCACGCACAGGGGAGTTTTTGGTTTTCACCCCGGCAAATTTGCACCGCTTTCCAAGCCTGAGGAGCCCGGGCGGCGCGCCCTTCCAAGGAGCAGGTGTCCGGCGACGCCGCAAAGTGGTGCAGAAATGCCCCCTGACATCGCCGTGCCGCCGGGTAGAGTGCCGCCATGGATGAAAAAGCGACCCTGCACCATTACCTCCGGACACGGCGCGCCCAACTACTCGCCAAGCTCGACGGCCTGAGCGAGTACGACGCCCGCCGGCCGATGACGCCCACCGGCACCAACCTCCTGGGCCTGGTCAAGCACGTGGCCAGCGTGGAACTGGATTATTTCGGCGAGGTGTTCGGCCGGCCCAGTGGCCGGGTGCTGTCCTGGTTCGCCGACGGGGCCGAAGCGGACGCGGACATGTGGGCCACCCCGGAGCAGACGCGTGCCGAAATTGTCGAGCTGCACCACTTCTCGGCGGCGCACACCGATGCCACCATCGAAGCGCTGCCCCTGGACGCTCCGGGCGTCGTGCCCTGGTGGCGGGAAGAACGCAGGCACGTGACCCTGCACCAGATGCTGGTGCACATGTGTGCCGAGACGGCGCAGCACCTGGGACACGCAGACATCATCCGCGAACTCATCGACGGCTCCGCCGGGCAGGGCCCCAACGACCCCAACCTCCCTCAGCGGGGCTCGGCGGAGCAGGCCGCCTACGTGGAGCAACTGGAGGCCGCAGCGCGGAAAGCTGCCTCGCTGGCCGGGTAGAACGCCCTAGACGAAGGCTGATTTCCCTGTCACGGCCCGGGCCACAATCAGGGAATTGATCTCGTAGCTGCCCTCGTAGGTGTAGAGGATCTCGGCGTCACCGAAGAGTTTTCCCATTTCGTAGTCGCTGCTGATGCCGTTGCCGCCCAGCAGCGACCGGCCCAGGGCCACGGAGGCGCGGGCCAGCCGGGTGGTGGTGGCCTTGGCCATCGCCGCCTGGGCCATCTCCAGCCTGCCCTCCTCCTGGATCCGGGCCAGCTGTGCCATCAGGGCCAGTGAGGCCGATGCGTTGCCCAGGATCTCGGAGAGCTGCTGCTGGATGAGCTGGAAGCGTGCCAGCTCCTTGCCGAACTGGCGGCGCTGCAGCGAATAGGAGCGGGCAACGTCAAAGGCCGCGAGCTGAATTCCCGCAGCCTGCCATCCCACCCAGGCCCGGGAATCCCTCAACAGCCCGTTGGCCTTGGTGAAATCCGTGGCCCCGGGGAGAAGGTTGGCCTCCGGGATGCGGACGCCGTCCAGCTGAATATCTGCGTTCTGCATGATCCGCAACCCGATCTTGTTGCTGATCTTGGTCGCCGTGTAGCCGGGGCGGTCCGTTTCGACAATGAAGCCCTTGATCTGCTGGTCGGCCGCGTCCCGGGCCCACACGAGCGCAAAGTCGGCGATGGTTCCGGCGCCTATCCACCGCTTGGCCCCGTCGATGACCCATTCGCCGTCCTCAAGCCGGGCCGTGGTGGCCAGCCCGCCGGCAATGTCCGAACCGTGCTCCGGCTCGGTCAGCGCGAAGGCCCCCAACTGTGTGAAGGCCGTCAGTCCCGGCAGCCACCGCTGCTTCTGCTCGTCCGATCCCAGGGCGTCGATCATGCCGACGATCAGTTCATTGTGAATGCCCACCAGGGCTGACAGCGACACGTCGGCGCGGGCCACCTCAACGTACATGAGGCCCTTGAAGAGCGTGGATGTCCCGTCCGTCTGCAGGCCGCCAAGACCGTGCTTCCCCAGCTCCGCGAGAAGCCCGAACGGGAACTCTTCCCGGTTCCAGTATTCGATGGACTGGGCCCGGACCCTGGACTGCAGGAAGTCCCGGATCTCGAGATAGCGGGTCCGTTCAGCTGGCGCAAGCAGGTTCACAACATACATAAGATCCGCATCGGCAAACGGCGGCGCCATAGTGCCCGTTTCCCCTGCTGTGGCTTTCCCCGTCATAGCCTCTGCGGGCTGTCCGTTGTCACGTCCTTGTGGCTGCACGGGCATAGGTCCCTTCGCTCTTCCAAACCGTTGGATGTCCTAGTATATTGCACAGTGATGTGGATCACTAGGACGTGAATCCCCAGGCGAAAGGTGCCCCATGACAGTCACCGAGGACTTCCGTGCCGCACGCGACCAACTGCTCGCTTTGCGCCAGGACTACCGCCAGGCGAGGGCCAGCTTCGAATGGCCGCGGCCCCCGGAGTTCAACTTCGCACTCGACTGGTTTGACGCCATCGCTGCCGATCCTGCCAGCGGCGCCAACCCGGCGCTGGTGATCGTGGAGCAGGACGGCTCGGCCACCCGACGCAGCTTCGCGGAACTGGCGGCCCGGTCCAACCAGGTGGCCAGCTGGCTCCGCAGCCAGGGCGTGAAGCGCGGCGACCGCATGATCATCATGCTGGGCAATCAGGTGGAACTGTGGGAACTCGTGCTGGCCGGCATCAAGCTTGGCATCGTGCTGATCCCCACCACCACCCTCATGGGTCCCGCGGACCTGAAGGACCGGGTGGAGCGCGGGGAAGCGGGCTGGGCCGCCGTCGGCAGTTCAAACCTCGGCAAGTTTGCCGAGGTGCCCGGCAGCTACGGGCTGATCGAAATCCCCGACGCCGGCACGAGCGGCAGCGCAGTCGGCGGCGGCACTGAGGCGGGTGCCGGCACTGCGCAGGCGCTACAGTACGCGGATTCCACCGCCTCCCCCAGCGAGTTCACGCCCGACGCACCCACTTTGGCGGACGAAACCCTGCTCCTCTACTTCACCTCGGGCACCACCTCCAAGGCCAAGCTCGTGGAACACACGCACACGTCCTACCCGGTGGGCCACCTGTCCACGATGTACTGGATAGGCCTGGAGCCGGGCGACGTGCACCTTAACGTGGCCTCTCCGGGCTGGGCAAAACACGCCTGGTCCAACCTGTTCGCCCCGTGGATTGCCGAAGCCTGCGTGTTCGTCTACAACTACGAGCGCTTCGATGCCAAGGCCCTGATGGAGCAGATGGACCGGGAGAAGGTCACCAGCTTCTGCGCTCCGCCCACCGTGTGGCGGATGCTCATCCAGGCCGACCTGAGCCTCCTCAAGAATCCGCCCACCAAGGTTGTTTCCGCCGGAGAGCCGCTCAACGCGGAGGTCATCGGCCAGGTCCAGCGCGCCTGGGGCCAGACCATCCGCGACGGCTTCGGCCAGACCGAGACCACGGTGCAGGTGGCCAACACCCCCGCCCAGCCCGTCAAGACCGGCGCCATGGGCCAGCCCCTGCCGGGGTACGACGTGGTCCTCGTCGATCCGGTAACGGGAGAAGAAACGGACGACGGCGAGCTGTGCCTGCGCCTGGATCCCCGCCCCGCCGGGCTGATGAAGTCGTACTACGGCGACCCGGAGAAGACGGCCGAGGCCTTCCGCGGCGGCTACTACCACACGGGCGACATGGCCAGCCGGGACGAGCACGGCGTCATCACCTACGTGGGCCGGGACGACGACGTCTTCAAGTCCTCCGACTACCGGCTCTCCCCGTTCGAGCTGGAGAGCGTGCTCATCGAGCATCCGGCAGTGGCGGAGGCCGCCGTCGTCCCCTCCCCCGATCCGCTGAAGCTGTCCGTGCCCAAGGCATTCGTGGTGCTGGCGGCCGGCCACGAACCGGGACCCGAGCTCGCCGAGGAGATCCTGCGCTACTGCCGGGAACACCTGGCGCCGTTCAAGCGCATCCGCCGGCTTGAGTTCGCCGAGCTGCCGAAAACCATTTCGGGAAAAATCCGCCGCGTCGAGCTGCGGCACAGCGAGGAGCTCCGCCACGCGGACGGCACCCAACACGCGGCGGCCAGCGTTCCCCCCGGTCTGGGCACGGAATACTCCGAAACGGATTTCCCGGGCCTGAAAAGCCAGGGCTGAGCCGTGAGCCCTCCGCTGCCCCGTGACCCGATTGCCGATGCACAGCGCAACTGGGAGAGCCACGGCTGGAGTGACGTCGCCGCCCCGATGGCTGCCATCACGGCAATCATGCGCACCCAGCAGATCCTGCTGGCCCGCATCGAGGGGGCCCTGAGGCCGTTCGGACTGACCTTCGCCCGCTACGAACTGCTGGCGCTGCTCAGCTTCGCCAGGAGCGGCGCCCTGCCCATGAACAAGGCGAGCGCCCTGCTGCAGGTCCACCCCACCTCGGTGACCAACGCTGTTGACCGCCTCCAGACAGCAGGACTGGTGGTCCGCTCACCGCATCCCACGGACGGGCGCACCACGCTGATCGAGCTCACGGCTGAGGGCCGCACGCTGGCAAAAAGAGCGACGGCGGTGCTCAACGCCGAGGTTTTCGGCCAGTCCGGTTTCGGCGATGAGGACGTGAACCAGCTCATCCGGATCCTGGGCGACTTCCGCCGTGGCGCCGGGGACTTTACGGACTGACGGACTTTACGGACTTACCGGCTCCACGGATTGACCGGCTTCACCGACTGGCCAGCCGTCCGGGCCCCGCTGGAGCTCCTGGACGAACGTGTCAAGCAATGCCGCCTGCTGCGGGCTGTTGGCCAGCTGCACCAGGTCGGCAGCCGTGCTGGCCACCTTGATGTTGGTGTCCTGGCTGTACTTGGCCAGCAGGTCGAAAGCGGCCGCGGAACCAATCCGCAGGATGCCCATCAGGATGCCCTTCGCCTGTTCTATGGTGCTTCGCGTGCCAAGGGCACCCTCAACCGCCTCCCGTGCCGCCCTTTCCGTTTCCCAGTGCAGCGTGCTGGTCAAGTCAACAATGAACCCCTCAACAGCAATAAGCCTGCCGTCCTCCATGAGCGCCTCGCCGGCAGTGAGGACACGGTGTTCCCGCATGCGGGCATCAAGGATGCGGTGGTAGCTGCAGAAAAATCCGCCGGTTTCGCAGGCCGCCATGAAGATGTCATGGCAGCGGTCCTTGTCATCCGGATGCTTGTGGGCGTAGAGAAGCTCCACGGTGGGCACAATTTCGCCGCGGCGGTAACCGTGGAGCGTGTACAGCTCATCGGACCATTCAAGCCGCCCCGAAATGGCGTTGTAATGGAACGTGCCGGCAACACAATCTGCCGGCCCGAGAGCGCTGGAGTACGCCCGCACGGTTTTCGGAAGGCTCATCGCGGATCCCAGCCCCCTACCCGGCCATCCTCTGGCATTGGAGGGGCATGCGCATGGATAGGGGTCGAACGGCAGCGTGGGGGCGGGAACCGAGGAAGCGGTCCAAGGGATCCGTGGCAAGCTCCTTCACATGGCCCATCCCGGCGTACTCACGAACGGCAGCGATGCCTTCGACCGCGGCAGCCTTGCTGGGAAAAGGGCGGGATACGGCCATCACGGTGCCGTCCGGGGCGGTGAGCTGGAATCTAAAGGAATCCTCTGCGTCGATGAAGAGTTCGAACATGCCAGCCATTTAGCCCTCCTGGATACGGGAACACGGCATCCGGGACGCCGTAGTCGCCGGAAGCAGCTGAGGTTTTTCTCCTTACCGCTCCCGCGGATGAGCCGGGGCGGTAATTGAGGAATTTATGAAATTGTGAACTAGTTCCGGGTTCTTGGCAAGGGCGGTCCGCGGCCGCAACACCCCGCGCGCCCGGTCCTCCAGTAAAAGTTTCCCCCCACTCGTCGGGGACAGACCGTTCTGTCTCTATACTTGGGTCTATACGCCTTTGGGGGCACCGAGTCTGGGCGGGCCGGCAAGATCCGGCCGGGAAGCACGTGGCAAGTAACAGTGGAAGGAATCCAGAATGGGCGACATGCCCGACGGCGTGATCCACACCGGGGCAAAGGCCGACCTGTTCAAGTCCATGGGCCACCCTGCACGCATCCTGGTCCTGGAGATGCTGGTCAACGGCCCCGAGACCGTGAGCAATTTGCGGGACTGCACCGGGCTTGAAGCCTCGAACCTTTCCCAGCACCTCGGCATCCTGCGGCGCCAGCGGCTGATCGTTCCGTCCCGGAAGGACGGCCGCCTGTTTTACGAACTGACGTCACCCGAAGTACGCGAGGTCCTCGAAGCGGCCCGTGGCCTGCTGGGCTCCATCCTCGACGTTGGCGTCCTTCGTCAGCCGAACGGCGGAGCGAATGGCAACGGCTCCAACGCGGACCCCGGCGCCGCGCCAGCATCCGCTCTGGCGCCGGCAGCACAGGCCGCAGGCTAGGCGGGGTCGGCCACGGCGGCCGGCGCGGAATGCCCGAAAACCCAGGCCGCGACGTCGCTCCTCAGCACAACGTGCGGGCTGCCTGTTCCGCTGACGCTTCCGGCGGGCACGTAGTAGCCGCGGCCGCCGCCCGGACCGCCTGCAGCCCGGTCCAGCGCCTCCACGATCCTGCGGCTCAAGTGCCCCTGCGGGCCCGTGGCGTGGATTTCCTCAAGCTCGGCCGCGGTGAGCCGTCCCAATACAGCAGCGATGTCGGCCACGATCGTTCCCCTTTTCGCACGTTTGCCTGAAGTGCAACCCTACGGCACGGCAATTAACGGCCGGTGAATTCGCGGCGGCAATTCAGTACAGGAAGATGTCGATCCACGTCCGGTTGTGCGCGTGGAGCAGCACCAGGAACAACACGAAGTCGAAGAGCAGGTGCACGCTCACGATGTAGGACAGCGACTTGGTCACAGTGAAGATGCGGGCCTGCAGCAGGGCGAAGGGGTAAATGAAAAGCGGCGCCCAGGACTTGAACCCCAGTTCCCACAGGAAGGACGTGAACAGGACGGCCTGCAGCAGGTTGGCCTGCCAGTCGGGCAGGTGGCGGCGCAACAGGACGAAGCAGGTGCAGATGAAGAACAGCTCATCCCAGATGCCCAGGGCGTTGGTGCCGACAAAGAGCCGAGTGATGCCCTCGGGGTCGTGCACGGCGGGCCAGTTCGTGTAGACCCCGGTCCGGATCATATAGACGGGCAACAGGGCATAGCCGATCACCACGACGGCGGGCAGGTACCACTTCTCCGCACGTGTCCATTTCTGCCCGGTCCGCACCGGAAACACCACCGCATGCTCTTTGGTGACGAAGCGCGATACCGCATAGGGGATCCCCACCGCCGCGATCATGGCCGAGCCCATGACGAGCATGTGGGACGTGCTGACGTCGGTGGTGATGGGCACGGCACTGATGATGGCCACTCCGGCCGCAATCAGCGCGAGGTCGCGGAACAGCAGCCGGTCCACCAAGGCCGCGAGCACGAGGGCTGCAGCGAGCAGGGCATACCCCAACAGGCTCTGGTCCAGCGCGAACAGGATAAAGCCGGCCAGCGAGACCATGGCCGCCGGGACAACGCGCAGGGAAGTCCCCTTCACGGTGCGCTGCCCGGTCAGCCGAGTGCTCACCGGTGCCTGAACTCCGGCTGGCGCTTCTCCGCGAAAGCAGCCATGCCTTCCTTCTGGTCCTCGGAGGCGAAGAGCGAATGGAACAGCCGCCGTTCAAACAGCACGCCCTGCGCCAGCCCCGTCTCGAAGGCCGCGTTGACGGCTTCTTTGGCCAGCATGGCGGCCGGCTTCGACTTGGACGCGATGACCTCCGCAGCCTTCAGCGCCTCCTCCACGGTGTCCGCGGCAGGCACCACCCGTGCCACCAGGCCTGAGCGCTCCGCCTCGGCCGCGTCGATGAACCGACCGGTGAGGATCATGTCCATCGCCTTGGCCTTGCCCACGGCGCGGGTGAGCCGCTGGGACCCGCCCATACCCGGCACAACGCCGAGGTTGATCTCGGGCTGGCCGAACTTGGCGTTGTCGCCGGCGATGATGAAGTCGCACATCATGGCCAGCTCGCAGCCGCCGCCCAGCGCGAAACCGGACACGGCCGCGATCAGCGGAATGCGCAGCCTGGTGAGATCCTCCCACCCGCGGAACCAGTCGGCGTCGTACATCTCCAGGTAGCCCTTGTCCGCCATCTCCTTGATGTCAGCGCCGGCGGCGAAGGCCTTCCCCGAGCCGGTAATCACGACGGCGCCAACACCCGGATCCGCGTCCATGGCCGAAACCGCGGCCACGAGTTCTTCCAGGGTGGTCCTGTCCAGGGCGTTCAGCGCTTCGGGCCTGTTCAGGGTGACGAGGCCAACGCGCCCGCGGCTCTCCACCAGAATGTTCCCGTACTCGTGCGTCATCCATGCCCCTCACTGGTTGGTACGTCCTGTAACTAAGCCTACTGTCCTGACTTGTGCCGGATATCGGTGATGATGCCGGAGAAATCCCGGCCGGCCCCGCCTTCCGCGGCGAAGGCGTCGTAAATCTCGGAGGCCAGGGGGCCCATCCGGGCGGCCACGCCGGTGGACTGGAGTGCGTTCAGCGCCAACCGCAGGTCCTTGGCCATCAATGCCCCGGCGAAGCCCGGCTGGTAGTCGCGGTTGGCCGGGCTGGTGGGCACCGGCCCCGGGACCGGGCAGTTGGTGGTGAGGGCCCAGCACTGGCCCGATGCCGCGGACGCGACATCGAACAGCGCCTGGTGCGTCAGTCCCAGCTTTTCCCCGAGGACGAACGCCTCGCTGACCGCGATCATCGAGACACCCAGAATGAGGTTGTTGCAGACCTTCGCGGCCTGGCCGGAACCGTGTTCTCCGCAGAGCACCGCGCGTTTGCCCATGACGTCGAACAGCGGCCGCACTGTCTCGAAGTCCTCCGGCAGCGCGCCGACCATGAACGTCAGCGTCCCGGCCTCCGCCCCCACCACACCGCCGGAAACCGGCGCGTCCACGGAGCGGTGCCCGGCGTCGAGGGCCAGCCGGGCGGCTTCCCGTGCCTCGTCCACGTTGATGGTGGAGCAGTCCAGGAACATGGTGTTCGGCGCCGCGGCGGCCAGCAGTCCCGGCTCCCCGTCGTTGCCCCGGTAAGCGTCCAGCACATGCTGCCCGCTCGGGAACATCGTGAGCACGATCTCTGCTCCGGGGATGGTTTCCGCGGCACTCGCAGCGACGGGGATGCCGTGCTCGCGCGCGGCGTCCAGCGCGGCTGGCACCACGTCGAAGCCGATGACCTCGTAGCCTGCCTTGACAAGGTTGACCGCCATGGGACCGCCCATGTGGCCGAGCCCGAGGAAGGCAACGCGCGGTTTTGCAGCATCAGGCCGGGCTGCTTCCTCAGGCATGGCTACTTCATCTGGCATGGCTACTTCATCAGGCATGGTCCGACTCCCTTTCCCACAGAACCAGTTCCCGGTCCCCCAACGGCGCAAAGTACCGCTCGACGTCGTCCGGGTGCACCTCCTGCAGCGTGGCCGGCTGCCACTGAGGGGTGCGGTCCTTGTCCACCACTTGCGCCCGGATCCCCTCCCGGAAGTCCGGTCCGGCGAGGCAGCGCAGTCCCACGCGGTATTCCTCGGCGAGCGCTTGGTCGAGCGTCAGCCCGCGCGACCGGCGCAGCGAGGCCAGGGCCACCTTGACGGCGGTGGGCGACTTCGCCTCGATGGTGTCGGCAGCCGCAGCGGCCTCCCCGCCCGCGGCACGCAGCCGCCGGACGATCTCCTCGGCGTCGTCCGTTGAATAGCAGGGGTCGATCCAGTCCCGCTGCGCCTCCAGCGCCGAGGCCGCCGGCTTTTGGGCAAAGCGTGCGACGGCGGCTTCCGCGCTTTCGTTTTCCAGCACCGCCGCGAGGTCCGCGAGGCTGCCGGACGGGACAAAGTAATCGGCGAGCCCCAGGAACAGCGCATCGGCACCGCTCAGGTGGGCGCCGGTGAGGGCGGCATGGGTACCCGCCTCCCCCGGTGAGCGTGACAGCAGGAGGGTCCCGCCGACGTCGGGCACGAACCCGATGGTGGTCTCCGGCATCCCCGTCCGTGTGCGCTCGGTGACGATGCGCAGGGAGCCGTGCGCGGAGATGCCCACGCCGCCGCCCAGCACCAGCCCGTCCATGAAGGCGACGTAGGGTTTGGGGAACCGCTCGATCAGTGAGTTCAGCCGGTATTCGTCTGCCCAGAAGCCGGCCGTTTCGTCGCCACCGGCGAGGATGTCGCGGTAGATGGCGACGATGTCCCCGCCCGCGCACAGGCCGCGGTCGCCGGCACCCTGGACCAGCACGGTGGCAACGCTGTCGTCATCTGCCCAGGCGGTGAGCTGCTCGAGGACGGCGGTGACCATCCCTGCTGTGAGCGCGTTGACCGCCTTGGGCCGGTTGAGCGTAACCACCCCCAGTTTGCCCCGTTGTTCGAACAGCACCTGTTGTTCAGAGAGCATGCCTTGTTCAGAGAGCATGTCCTGTTCAGAAGGCACTTTTTGTTCAGCAAGCACGGCCGGGTTTGCCGGCGTCCTGTCCGGGGCAGGTTCAGTCATCAGCTTCCTTCCGGCATGATGAAGCTGGCGCCTTGCCGGATCCCGGAGGGCCAGCGCGAGGTCACGGTCTTGGTCTTGGTGTAGAAGCGGAAGGCGTCGGCGCCGTGCTGGTTGAGGTCACCGAAACCGGACGCCTTCCAGCCACCGAAGGTGTAGTAGGCAATGGGCACCGGGATGGGGACATTGATGCCCACCATTCCCACCTGCACCCGGCTGGCGAAGTCCCGGGCCGCGTCCCCGTCGCGGGTGAAGATGGCCACGCCGTTCCCGAACTCGTTCTCGCTGCAGAGCCGCAGCGCCTCATCGTAGTCGGACGCGCGGAGGACGCTGAGCACCGGGCCGAAGATCTCCTCGCGGTAGATCTTCATGTCCTTGGTGACATGATCGAACAGCGTGGGTCCCACCCAGAAGCCGCCGTCGTAGCCGTCCACGGCCAGGCCACGGCCGTCCACCAGGAGCGAGGCGCCCTCCTCCTCGCCGGACTTGATGTAGCCTTCGATCCGCTCCTTGGCGGCGGGCGTCACCACCGGCCCGAAGTCGGAGTCCTTGGCAAGGCTGTGGCCCACTTTCAGGGTTTTGATCCGCTCCTGCAGCCGTGCCACAAGACTGTTCGCGGTCTCCTCCCCCACGGGAACGGCCACGGAAACTGCCATGCAGCGTTCGCCGGCCGAACCGTACCCGGCCCCGATCAGGGCATCGGAGGCCATGTCCAGGTCCGCGTCCGGCATGATCACCATGTGGTTCTTGGCGCCGCCAAAGCACTGCGCCCGCTTGCCGTGGGCCGCCGCCGTGGCATAGATGTACTGGGCTATCGGGGTGGAACCAACGAAACCGATCGCCTGCACGCGCCCATCCTCGAGCAGCGCATCCACGGCTTCCTTGTCGCCGTTGACCACGTTGAACACGCCGTCCGGCACGCCCGCCTCGGAGTAGAGCTCAGCCAGCCGCAGGGGGACGGACGGATCGCGTTCGGATGGCTTGAGGATGAAGGCGTTGCCGGCCGCGAGCGCGGGCCCGGACTTCCACAGCGGGATCATGGCGGGGAAGTTGAACGGCGTAATGCCTGCAACCACGCCCAGCGGCTGGCGCATTGAGTGCACGTCGATGCCCGAGCCGGCGTCGTCGGAGAACTCGCCCTTGAGCAGGTGCGGGGCGCCGGCGGCGAACTCCACCACCTCGATGCCGCGCTGGATGTCGCCCCTGGCATCGGCGAGGGTTTTCCCGTGTTCCGAGGACAGGAGGGCGGCGAGCTCGTCCATGTTCTCGTTCACGAGGTCCACGAATTTGAGCAGGATGCGGCCGCGCCGCTGGGCGTTCATGGCGCCCCACTCCGGCTGGGCTTTTTCGGCGTTCGCGATGGCGTTCCGGACTTCTTCCGTGCCCGCCAGCGGCACCTTGGCCTGGACCTCCCCGGTGCAGGGATCAAAGACATCGCCGTACCGGCCGGACGTACCGTCTACCCGTCGGCCGCCAATGTAGTGGGAGAGATTGCGAACCATGGATGCTCCTTTGCATGACCCCGGTCATCGTTGGTGCTGAATCTACTCGGACTTCCTACTAAATTCCAGAGTCCGGCAGGTGAGGTTGGCAGCCGCACGGAGCTGCCGCCGTCGGAGGGCACTTTGACGGCCAGCCACTGCTCCGGGGCGCCTAATCCCGGCGTGTCCGCGCCAAAAGGCCCCTTTCTTGACGCGGTTGGACCCGGTTCGGGCAGCACAGCGCCGCCATCCGCCGAGAGTCCCATCCGCGTCCAAGTTCGGTAAGTTAGGACTGTGAAGATAGCTACCTGGAATGTGAACTCGCTGCGTGCCCGTGCCGACCGTGTGGAGGCGTGGCTGCAGCGCTCCGACTGTGACGTCCTGGCCATCCAGGAAACCAAGTGCAAGGACGACAACTTCCCGTGGGAGCTCTTCGAGCGCATGGGCTACGAGGTGGCACACTTCGGCGTCAACCAGTGGAACGGTGTGGCCATCGCATCGCGGGTGGGCCTGGACGACGTCGAACGCGGCTTCACTGACCAGCCGCACTTCGGCAAGGCGGGCAAGGATCCCGTCCAGGAAGCACGTGCCATGGCCGCCACCTGCGGCGGGGTCCGGGTGTGGAGCCTCTATGTCCCCAATGGGCGCTCCCTCGACGACGAGCACATGCCCTACAAGCTCAAGTGGCTTGATTCCCTGAAGAACCACGCGGCCGGCTGGATTTCTGAGGACCCGTCCAAGCAGGTCGCGCTGATGGGCGACTGGAACATCGCCCCCACGGACGACGACGTCTGGGACATCGACCTGTTCCTCACCCAGGGCTACACCCACGTCAGCGAACCGGAGCGGGCCGCGTTCCACGCCTTCGAGTCGGTGGGCTACTCGGACGTCGTGCGCCCCCACACCCCGGGCCCGGGCGTCTACACCTACTGGGACTACACCCAGCTGCGCTTCCCCAAGAAGGAGGGCATGCGGATCGACTTCGTGCTCGCCTCGCCGGCCCTCGCCTCGCGCGTTTCCGGCGCGTCGATCGACCGCGAGGAACGCAAGGGCAAGGGCGCATCCGACCACGCACCGGTGATTGTGGAACTGACCGACTGATGGAGGCTGACGGCTGATGACAGGCAGGCATTCATGACGGGCAACCTCTACCGGGGCCAGGCCGGGCTCCCGTTTTCCTCCACGCTGCGCATCTATGAACCGCTGGACGCATTTCCCGAGGATCAGCAGGCCGCCATCAGGTCAGCCGGTGAGCGGGCGGTGTCCCGCGCCGCCGTCGAAAACGCGGAGCTGCTGGCATCCCTGGGGCGGATCACCCGGCCGGGCGGCGATCCGTTCCCCACCGGCCGGACCGACCTGGTGCGCGTCACCCGCGCCCCGGGTGTCCCCGTGGAGGATGCCGGCAAGGAAAGCGCAGAGGAGGAAACGGCCGACGGCGTCGGGTTGCTTTACTGCCCCAGCCAACTGGTGCTTCGGGCCGGGTTGGCGGCAAACGCGCTGATCGAGGGCATCCACGGACCTCTGGCCGAGCTGCTGATCCCCGAGGAGCAGCGGGACAGACACCAGGAACGCATCGACCTGGTCAACGCGCGCGACGGCATCACCCGGGTGCACACCCGTGCCTCCACCTGGGGCATCCCCTTCAGCTGGTTCTCGCTGTTCCTCGAGTCCGACCCGCAGGACGTCGTGGAGGCCGGCGGCAGGATCCTCACTGTGCGTGTGTGGGCGCCCATCTCCGACGCCCTCGACCGGGTGCGCTACGCCGTGGCGAACCTGGCCCTCGCGGCGCCTGACCTTGACATGCTGGACGATCTCACCCAGCTCACCGAATGGCTGGAGCTCTTCCACGCGGACTCGATGGTGGAACTGGACTACGGCGCGGTGGCGGACAAGGTCTACCCGGACGACTCCCCCATGGACGTGCGGCTGGGGATCGAGTGCCTCGCGGAGGGTGACATGACGGGCGCGGCCGCCGCCTACCGCCGGCTGGCTTCCCGCTGGATCCCGATCCGCCAACTGGCCCGGGCCTCGTAAACCCGGCAAGCTACCCGGCCCGGCACCCGGCTCTTACAAAGACGTCAGGTGCGCTGCTAGGAGGTCCGGGGCGGCGCCGTCGTGCGTCTGACGATCAGCCGGTGGGGCGCGACGGAGGACCGCACCGAACCGGGGATCCCCAAGAGTTCGTCGAGCAGCATCTTGGTGCCAAGCTCGGCTTGCTCGTCGGGCCGCTGCCCCACAGTGGTGAGACCGATGGCGTCGGAAAAATCGTGGTCGTCTATGCCGATCACGGACAGGTCCTCCGGAACCCGGACGCCGACGCGGTTCGCTTCGAAGATGACCCCCATGGCCATTTCATCTGAGGCACAGAAGATGGCGGTCGGTTTCTCGCCGGGCTGGGCCCACAGCCGCCGGAACGCCTCCTGGCCGCTGCGGACTGTGAAGTCGCCCCACTCGTCCCACTCGGGACGGACTTCCAGGCCGGCAGCTGTCATGACGTCCTGGAAGGCCAGGATGCGGACCCGGGGAACATCGAAGTTGAGGTCGGTTTCATCGTCGCCGTGCAGCAGCGCGATGTCCCGGTGGCCGAGTTCGATCAGGTGCTTGACGGCGGTGGAGGCTGCCGCGTAGTCGTCGATGCCGATGTAGGCACATTCCTCAACGTGGCCGCCCACCACCACCAGCGGGATGTCGATCTTTTGCAAGTGCTCCAGCTCGTCCCGGGTCAGCGCCATACACAGGACCAGGAGGGCGTCAATCTGCTTGTAGACCATGGTCTTGCTGAAGAGCCGCTCGCGGCGGCTGCCGTGGCCGCCCAAGTTGAAGAGTGAAAGGTTGTACTGCCGGGCATGGAGTTCGCGGTCCGCGCCCTCGATGGCCTTGGAGAAGAACCACCGGCTCACAAACGGGGCCAGCACGCCAATGGTCTTGGTGCGTCCCGTGGCAAGGCCGGACGCGGAGGATGAGGCAACGTAGCCCAGCGCCGCTGCCACCTCCAGGATTTTTTCCCGGGTTGCCGGCGAGACCCTGGGCAACCCCCGCACGGCGCGTGACACGGTTGCCGTGGAAACTCCGGCGGCCGCGGCCACGTCCTCAATACTGACTCCTGAGTGGCCACCGCGCTGTGCCCTTTCAGTAGTGCGCGCCACGATGTCCTCTCCAAGCCCTCATGCAGATTTCCGCCATGCAGTTCCCCGGCGGCAAGAATCCATTTTAGTCCCGCAGGTGTTACTTGCGGCGCGTTGCCGTGCGCACGGGGAGGCGCCTGCGGAGCCTGACCATGCCATACAGTGCCAGCAGTGTGGCCAGCAGCCCCAGCGCCCAGAAGACGGCGGGCTGCGCCGTCACCTCCATCCAGACGGTGACGACGAGCAGCACCACGGCCCAGAAGCCAAGGAATCCGATGATGATGTCGAAGTCCTCGCCGGAGCGGACGCGCTTGGGCGCGATCGGTTCCGGCTTCCTGCCCTGTGGTGCTGCTCCGTGCGTCACTTGACAGCGCCCGCCGTCAGGCCGGCCACAATCTTGCGCTGGAACACCAGCACCAGGATGACCAGCGGAATGGTGACGATGGTGCCTGCCGCCATGATGGCCGTGTACGGGACCTGGTTAGGCTGGGCCCCGGCGAAGTTGGCGATTGCCACCGTTACCGGCTGCGTTGCATCGCTGGACAGCTGGCTGGCGATCAGGAATTCATTCCAGGAGGAGATGAACGCCAGAATCGCCGTGGTGAAGATGGCCGGCGCGGCGAGGGGCATGATGACCTTGCGGAACGCCTGCCCCTGCGTGCAGCCGTCCACCCGGGCCGACTCCTCCAGCTCCCACGGCATCTCCCGGAAGAAGGAGGTCATGGTGTAGACGGTCAGCGGCAGAACGAACGAAATGTTCGGGATGATCAGCGCCTGGTACGAACCCATCCAGCCGATGTTGGTGAACAGCTGGAACAGCGGGGTGATCAGGGCAACGCCCGGGAACATGGATGCGCCCAGGATGAAGCCGAGCACCAGGTACTTGAACCGGAAGCTCAGCCGCGCAAGCGCGTACGCCGCGAAAACACCGATAACCAGCGACACCAGCGTGACGACGCCGCCGATAAAGATGCTGTTCAGCAGTGCCTGGCCGAACCGGTTGCCGAACGAGGTGTCGAACGCGGTGTTGAAGTTGTCCAGCGTGACATGGCTGGGCAGGATCGAGGTGTCGTAGGTGAAGCCCACCTCGCGGAACGCCGTCACCACCATCCAGTAGGCCGGTGCCAGGCACCAGATCAGGATAACGGCGGCGCTGATGTAGGTCCTGCCCTGCGCCCACTTCTCCTTGTTCTGTGCCTTGCGGCGGCCTCGGTCCTGCTCCGCGCGCAGGCTTGTGGCGGAGGATGTCGCGGCGGTCATTTCTTCCCCTTACCGGTGGCGCCGCTCTGTTCAACAACATTTGCCCCGAGGAACCGGACAAAGATGAACGCGACAAGAAAGATGATGATGAAGGTGATGGTCGACAACGCCGCGGC
>NZ_JAGGPN010000012.1 GCF_018613795.1 Arthrobacter sp. ISL-65 | reverse complement strand
CTCACAGACACTTGAGGCCCCTCGTCCTAATTGCGGACAGGTCTATCCAGTCGGTGCAGGCTGGCGCAAAATGAACCTCATGAAAAAAATGATGATCGCCGGCATTACAGCGGCAGTTATGGGCTTTGGCGCCATTAACGTGGCAGCCACGGGCAACGCCGCACCCCCCGAGCCGGCGAACATCACGGGGCAAATCATCGTTAAGTTCCGCGACAACGGCGCGGCGGCCGGCCTGCTGCGCCAGCAGGGCCTCAGCGAGGGATCTGACGTCGGGAGTACGGGCGCTCACCTGATCAAGGTGCCGGCCGGCAAGGAATCCCAGCTGATCGACGCCTTGAACCGGAACCCGGCAGTCGAGTACGCCGAGGCGGACGAGCCGGTCACTGCCACTACAGCTGACCAGTATTTCCCGCGCCAGTACGCCCTGCAGAACACGGGTCAATCGTTTACCAACACCGATGGCACCATCTCTGTGCCCGCCGGCGAACCGGACGCCGATGTGGACGCCGTCGAAGCATGGAGCGTCACCACCGGAAACGGCATTAAAGTGGCTGTCCTCGATTCGGGGGTCGCAACCGACAACACCGACATCAACCCGAAGGTGGTCCTGAGGGCCAACTTCAGCGGTGCAACAAGCAATGAAGACATTTATGGCCACGGGACCCACGTGGCCGGCATTGTCGCCGCCACCCACAACACCGCTGGTGTGGCCGGCGTCTGCCCGGGATGCACCATCCTGGCCGGCAAGGTCCTCAACGACAGCGGGGTTGGATCCAGCTCCGGGCTTGCGAACGGCATCAACTGGGCCGTCAGCAACGGCGCGAAGGTGATCAACATGAGCATCGGGGTGCGGGCGTCACGCACTCTCGAAACCGCCGTCAACAACGCCTGGAGCAAGGGTGTAGTGCTGGTGGCCGCAGCAGGCAACGGCGGTAACCAGACCAAGATCTACCCGGGCGCATATCCCAACGTCATCGCCGTCGCCGCAACTGACAACAAGGACGCCAAAGCAGACTTCTCAACCTATGGAGCCAGCTGGGTGGACATCGCGGCACCCGGAGTCAACGTCTACTCAACGTTCCCGAACCACAAATTTGTCATCGGGACGCAGAACAAGCGCTCCTTCGGTTACGACGTCGGCAACGGGACCTCGATGTCCTCACCCATCGTCGCTGCAACCGCTGCGCTTGCCTGGAGCTCCCACCCCGGTGCCACGAATGCATCTGTCCGGGCAATCGTGGAATCGAGCGCCGACGACGATGTTTTTGGCACGGGCACCTACTGGGCCCATGGCCGGGTGAACGCATACGACGCCGTCACCGCCCCGTAAGGACTGCGCTGCCGTCGTCCTCGCGCGCCGGTCCCTTGTGACCGCCCGGTCACGGCAGTACCATCCCCTCACCTGAAGGTTCCGTGGAGGTGGGCAACGATGCTCGAAACTGCGCGCAACACTAGCACCGACAGCCGCCGCGACCTGATCACCGAACTGCTCGGCCTGTGGCTGCTGCTGGCTATCTTCCTGGATGGCTGGGCGCACATTAACCTGCCCAGCCTCGAGACGTTCTTCACGCCATGGCACGCGGCCCTCTACTCCGGCATGCTGGCGACGGCGGGGTGGACCGCCGTCGTGATCTGGCGGAACCGGACGCCTGGGCAGCCTCTGCTGCAGGCTGCTCCGCCCGGATACCGCGGGACCGCGGTGGGCGTGGTCCTCTTCGGCCTGGCCGGCGGCCTGGACCTGCTGTGGCACGAGCTGCTGGGCATCGAGGTCTCGCTGGATGCCCTGGTCAGCCCCACCCACCTGCTGCTCGGCTTCAGCCTCTTCCTCATCCTGGGCACCGCCGTGCGGAGCGCCCGGGCAGCAGGCCACCCCGGGGACCTGACCTGGACCCCGGCGGCGATGTTCGCCGTAGTGCTCATGACCGGGCTGGGAGCGTTCTTCCTCGTCTACGCCTCCATCTTCGTCCGGCCGGGGCCTACGGCCGTGTTCACCCCGCTGCCGGTGGGCACGCCCGGCCGCATCCAGGCGGAGATGCCGGTGATCATCAGCCTGATGAGCTACCTGCTGACCACCGCGCTGATCATCGCGCCCTTCCTCTTCACGCTCTCCACCGCCAGGCGCCCCGTCCGCGGAATCGTCACCCTGCTGGTGGTGGCGGCGGCCTGGCTGCCCGTGGTGATGATCGGCCTGCGACCCTACTCAATCGCCGGAGCGGCAGGAGCCACGGTGGCCGCCCTCGTCGCTGACCTGCTGCTGACCCGCGTGCCGGACGTGTGGCTGGGCCGACGGCTGCCGGCGGTCACGGCAGGAATCGCGGCGCTACTGTGGACGGGCCAGCTCGTGGCGTTCGCGGTGGTGGACGCCATCCGCTGGCCGGTCTCGCTCTGGCTGGGGGCAGTGGTGCTCAGCGCCGCGGTAGCCGCAGGCCTCGCCCTCCTCAGCTCCTGGCGACCGGGGTCACCGGGGCACTGGTCAGAACGCTAGTGCGATCAGGGCAACCAGGGCCGGCACCGTCGAGGCGAGGGTTCCCGGCACGCTGTCCCCCTTCTTCGGGTAGTGCCCCAGCCAGTCGGCCAGGCCCATGGTGGCACCGCTGAGCACCATATTCGCGCAGCAGTAGATCACCAGCGTGTAGCCGACCACCACATGTCCGGTGTTCACCATGTCCGGTGTTCACCGCCACCACACCGGCAATGACGCCCAGACCTATCAGCAGGTTGCGGAACCCGGTGGGGATGGCCCACATCATGACGGCCGGAACGTTCCTCTCCGGCGTGCTCAGGAACTTCTGCACGGCCGGATAGTGCATGAGGAAGCTCTCCAGCGGGAACACCAGGACGTAGATCAGCGCCGCGAGCAGCGAAAAGACCTGGGCCGTGGCGTTCATTGCGGGCCCCTACCCTCGCCGTGGTTGCTGTGCAGGTAGAGCATGATGACCGTCTCCCGGTTTGTGCGGACGGGCGCCTTTGGTGGAACAGCGCCTTAGATGAATTCGTGCCCCTGATCGAACAGTACGACGGCGTTCCGGCGGCTCCCATCCCCGGCGTCGGGGTTTGGGGCCACTCCCCGATATCCCCTCCAAAGGGGATTGCGCCCGGGAGGACCGGCCGGATACTGGACGTATGTGGGAGGAACGCGCGGAGCGTGTTCGGCGCGAAATCGCGGCGCTGGCCGCCACCGGTCTGGGCATGGCGGAGCTGCATGCCTCGGCGCAGGCCGCGGTGCGCCAGGCCGTGCCCTTCGAGCAGGCCTGCTGGGCCGGCGTCGACCCCGGCACGTTGGCGATGACGTCGGTCACCAATTGGCATGAGTGGCCCGTACCCGAGGAGTTCGGCCTGCGCTTCGCAGAATCCGAGTACGCGGGTTCCGAGCCGAACACGTTCACCCAGCTGGTGCTTCGGCCTCGCCCGGTCGCCCGGATCTCCGATGCCCCGCACCGCGACGTCGTCCGCAGCGTCCGCCTCAACGACCTCCTGCATCCGCAGGGACTGGAGCATGAACTCCGGGCGGCCTTCCGGCTGGAGGATGTCTGCTGGGGAGTAGGCAGCCTTTTCCGGGAGAGCCAAGACTTCACCGACCGAGAAGTGGAATTCCTAGGCGCAATCACCGCCACCCTGGCCGCGGCCACCCGCGTCGCGGTGCGGGCCGGGCACCGCGCACAGCGAAGTACCGACGGACCGGTGATCGTCCTGGTGGGCCCGCACGGAGAGCTGCGCGCGGGCACGGCGGCCGCGGCGTCCTGGCTGGCCGAACTGGAGGACGTGGCGCCCGGCCGCTTCAACATGGTCCTGTATGGCGTGGTGGCAGGGGCCCGGGCCGCTATGTCAGGCACTGCCCGCGCGAGGATGCGCGACGCCGGCGGCAACTGGGTGGTGCTCCAGGGGAGCCGCCTCATCACCGGGGACGACCCCGGGCAGATGGTGGTCACGGTGGAGCCGGTCACCACCCGCGACCTGGTGAGCCTGTTGCTGGCCGCGTACGGTGCCACCTCCCGCGAGCGCGAGGTGTGCCTGGAGGTCATCTCCGGCTCGACGACGGCGGAGATGGCCAACCACCTGTTCATCTCCCCTTACACCGTGCACGACCACCTGAAGGCGCTGTTCGAGAAGGTGGGCGTGGGCAGCCGCGGGGAGTTGGTGGCCAAGCTCCTCGCGTAGCGTCCGCCGGCAGCTGGCGATGTGGCCCCAACCGCCTGTCAATACGCTTCTGGCTTCGTCCGGCCAGCGGACTGCGACCCTGTCCAACCCTTCCTGCGGAAGGTAGAACGGCCCCGTCGGACAGCCTCTGTAAACTGGCGGATGCTACGCGAAATGTTCGCGTAAACGATTCCCCGAGGGCGGCGACGATGACGACGATGGTAAAAGTGGCCAAGCTTGCCGGCGTCTCCATCTCCACCGTTTCGCACGTCCTGAACGGCACCAGGCACGTGGGCGAGGAGACGCGGCAGCGGGTTCTGAAGGCCATCGAGGAAACGTCCTACCGGCAGGACGCACTGGCCCGCGCCATGCGGCGCTCCCGGACGGACAGCATCGGTCTCATAGTTTCCGACGGCGGCGAGCCGGCTTTCGCTGAAATGATTCGTGGCGTGGAGGAAACGGCCACCAGCCAGGGAATCACCCTGCTGCTGGCCAATTCCGCCGAAGATCCGCAACGTGAAGCCCGTGCTGTGCGGACCCTGCTGGAGCGTAGGGTTGACGGCATCATCCTCGCGCGGGCAGCCGGCTCCGGACCTGACGCCCTGGCGGAATTCGCCAACCAGGACACGCCGCTGGTGCTGATGGACCGGCTTTCCGAGGACCCCTTTGACCAGGTGGGAGTGGAAAACCAGGAGCCGATCAAGGAGCTCGTGACGCACCTCCTGTCGCAGGGCCATGAGCGGATCCTGCTGGTTGCCGGTGACACCCGCGTCTCCACCCTCAGGGAACGGCACGAAGCCTTTACCGAAGCCATGACGGCCGCCGGGATCCAGGCCAAGAAGCAGCTGGCCATCACCACCGCAGAGCCGGATCAGACCGGCGCCGGCATCCGCGAAGCGCTGTCGGCAGCCAGCCCGCCCACAGCGGTGATCGCGTGCAGCACCGTCCTGGCCGCGGCTGCACTCCGGCACATCCAGCAGCGCGGGCTGGACATGCCGGAGGACATCGCCTTCGCCGCGTTCGACGGCTTCGCCTACGCCGACCTGTTCGAACCCCAGCTCACCACCGTGCGCCAGCCGGCGTTCCAGGTGGGGGCCACCGCCGCAGAGCTGCTGACGAGGAGGATCGCCGACAAGGCAGCCGAGCCCTCCGTTGTCCGGCTGGCGCCCACGATCGAATACCGGTCCTCCACGGGCCCGCGGCCCGCCTCCTAATAAACTTCCAGCGGATTTTCCTGTGATCCATTGCACATCGAAACGTTTGTCTCTACTATCGAAACGTTCGCGCAATCGTTTCGCTTGAGGAGGCTCAGTGGCAACCATCGTCGATGTCGCATCACTGGCAGGGGTGTCGACGTCCACTGTCTCGCACGTCCTCAACGACACACGTCACGTCGAACCGGATACCAGGACCCGAGTGATGGACGCGGTGCAGGCCACCGGGTACCGGCGGGACGCACTGGCACGCTCCATGCGCCGCGCCAGGACAGATTCCATCGGCCTCGTCGTATCGGATGCCGGGGAGCCGGCCTTCGCGGACATGGTGCATGGCGTGGAAGAAGCCGCGGCACAGCACGGCCTGTCCCTGCTGCTGGCGAACTCGGCGGAAGATCCCGCCCGGGAACGCGCTGCGGTGGAGGCCCTTCTCGACCGCCGCGTCGACGGCCTGATCATCGCACGGGCAGCCGGGTCGAGTGCCGGGCTGCTTGAGCGGATCCGCGGCGAGAAGAAGCCGCTGGTCCTGCTTGACCGGCTCTCGGACCTGGACGTGGACCAGGTTGGTGTGAACAACCGGTCCGCCGTGGCAGCCCTGGTTGAACACCTTGCCGACCGCGGCCACAAACGGATCATGCTCGTTTCCGGCGACCTCCGGGTCTCCTCCCTCCGCGAGCGCCATGACGGCTTTCGGGCCGCCATGCAGCAGCGGGGCCTGGAAGTGCAGGCCGGCCTGCTGTGCGAAGGCACGGTCACCGCGGCGGCAACTTTTGACCGGGTCCGGCCGCTGCTGGTCGGCCCTTCGCAGCGCCCAACCGCGATCCTGGCCTGCAGCACCCTGCTGGCTGCAGGAGCCCTCCGTGCAGTCCAGCACGAAGGACTGCGGGTGCCCGGCAACATGGCCTTCGCCACGTTCGACGGTTTCACCTACTCGGACCTGTTCCAGCCCCAGATCACCACCGTGCGCCAACCGGCGTTCCAACTCGGTGAGAGCGCCGTGGGCCTGCTCATGCGGCGCCTCGAGAACCCCTCTGCTCCCGCCAAGACCCTACGGCTCGAATCCGAGATCGAATTCCGCCGCTCCACCGAATAGCAGCACCGCGCAGTATCTGCCCCCAAAAATAGCCGCACCACGCCATCGCATCCCATCAGCGCGCCTCCGCGCAGCATGCAAAGGAGCATCACATGAGAAAAACCGTCCGCACGTCTATCGCCACGGCAGCAGCCGCGGCCCTGCTGGCCCTCACCGCCTGCGGAACTTCAACGAATTCCGCTGTCCCGGCCGCCGAGGGTCCGTACGCGGCCCCCGCAAAGGACATTACGGCCACCATCTCCGTCTCGAACTGGGGCGACCCGGGAGACAAAGCCGTGTACGACGGCGTCGCCAAGCGTTTCAAAGAGAAGTACCCGAACGTGACGGTGAACAACAACTTCACCCCCATCACCACCTGGACCGAGTACGTCAACAAGCTCGTCACCCAGGCTGCTGCCGGGCAGGCCCCGGACGTCATCAACATCGCCACCGAGGGTGTGGAGCTCGGACTGTCCAACGAGCTGTTCACTCCCCTGGACGGCTTCCTCAAGAACGACCCCGAGGCGGCGTCCCTGCGGAAGGACATCGACCCGAAGCTGCTCGAGGGGTTCAGCAAGGACGGCTCCACCTACCTGATGCCGAACACGTTCAACACCATGGTGATCTACTACAACACCAAGATGTTCGAGGCGGCCGGCATTGAGCGGCCCAGTGATGACTGGACCTGGGACGATTTCCTGGCGATCGCAAAGAAGCTGACCACCGGTTCCGGCTCTGACAAGGTGTACGGCTTCGCCATGCCGTACTACTCCTTTGGCATCACCCCGTGGCTGTACTCAAACGGCACGTCCATGATGAGCGAGGACCTGCAGACGGCGCAGCTCACGGATCCCAAGGTCAAGGAAACCCTGGGCTGGGTCCGCGACCTCGTCACCGAGCACGGAGTGTCGCCGCAGCCCAAGGGATCGGACCCCTACCAGCTGTTCCCCGCGGGCAAGGCAGCCATGACCGGCGCCGGGCACTTCGTCACCGGCGGCTTCGAAAAGGCCGGCTTCGCCGACTACGACATCCTCCCGTGGCCGAAGGGAACCACCAAGTCCACGGTGTTCGGCGCCGGAGCGTTCGCCATCTCCAAGACATCCAAGAACCAGGAGCTGTCCTGGGAGTTCATCAAGATGCTCACCGACCAGCAGACGCAGAAGCAATGGGCCGACGCCGGCGCCGCCGTTCCGTCCACCAAGACCGCCGCGTCAGCGCCGGAGTTCCTGGCCTCCCCGGAACACGCCGAAGAGTTCTACAACTCCCTGTCCTACGCCAAGCCCGTAGCCGCCCCCGGCGCCTACAACGTGCTGGACCCGGCCTTCATGCGGGCCATGGACGAAATCATGTCCGGCCAGGACATCGGATCGTCACTGGGTAAGGCCCAAAAAGATGTTGAGGAGGCGTTGCAGCCGTGACCCTGACCGCACACAAGACCGCGCTGCCGCCCGCGCCCCCTTCCGGGCGCGGGGGGCGCCGCCCCGGGCGGATCGGCACCGCCCGCCGTCGGGAAGCCCTCACCGGCTATCTGTTCACAGCCCCCACCGTCATCGGATTCCTCGTTTTCATACTCGGCCCGCTGGTGGCGGCCCTGTACCTCAGCCTGACGAAGTACAACATCCTCACGGCACCCAAGTTCGTCGGCTTCGACAACTACGCCCGGATGTTCCGGGACGAGCGCTTGGCCATCACGTACGGCAACACGGTCCTCTACGTCGGGGCCGCCGTCGTCCTCATCAACGGCTTTGCGCTTCTGTTCGCCGTCCTGATCAACCAGCGGCTCCCCCGGGCCCTGACGTATGTGTTCCGCTCCGCGTACTTCTTCCCCTACCTGGTGGCTCTGGTGTACGTCTCCATCATCTGGCAGGCACTGTTCCAGAAGGACACGGGCATCCTGAACTACTACATCACCGCCCTGGGCGGAGAACGGATCGACTGGCTCAACAGTTCGGAGTTCTCAAAAGTCTCCGTGATCATCGTGGACACCTGGCGGAACGTGGGGTTCGCCATGCTGATCTTCGTGGCGGCCCTGCAGGAAGTCCCCAAGGACATGGTGGAGGCCGCACGCATGGACGGCGCCAGCGAGTGGCAGGTTTTCCGCAGGATCGTGCTGCCGATGATCAGCCAGGCGACCTTCTTCAACATCACCATCACCATCATCGGCGCCTTCCAGATCTACGAGTCCATCATCGTGCTCACCAGGGGCGGCCCGGGCGACGCCAGCCGCAGCGTGGTGATGTACATCGCCGAAGTGGCCTTCAACAAGTTCGACATGGGCTACGCCTCAGCCATCGCGGTGACGCTGTTCCTGATCATCATGCTGGTGACCATGGTCCAGTTCCGCCTTCGAAAGTCGTGGGTGAACAATGAATAACACCACTCTCCTTCCGTCCCGCTCACGGTCCGGAAGAGCCGTACGACGGCGGCCCGGCGTCGGGAAATCCGTTTCGGTGGCACTTCTGGTCCTCGGCGCCATCGGCATGATCGCCCCCTTCCTGTGGATGTTCACCACGTCGCTGCGGGACGCCGGCCACGCGTACGACCTACCGCCGCAGTGGCTGCCCACGGAATGGGACTGGTCCAACTATGCCGGGGCCGTCACAGGACCGGTGCCCATCCTGCGGAACATGTTCAACAGCGCCGTGATCGCCATCGCGGTGAGCATCGGCATGATCATCACGGCACCCATGGCGGGCTATGCCTTCGCCAAGCTGGAATTCCCCGGCCGAAACTCCATCTTCGTGGGCCTACTGTCCTCCCTGATGGTGCCGGCGCAGGTGACCATCATTCCGCTGTTCCTCCTGATGCGGACCTTCGGTCTGCTGGACAACCCGCTCAGCCTGATCCTGCCCGGCATCACCGGGGCTCTGGGGGTGTTCCTGCTCCGGCAGTTCTTCCTGGGACTGCCGCAGGAAATCATCGACGCCGCCCGCATGGACGGCGCCACTGCCTGGCAGACCTACCGGCTGATCGCCCTGCCGCTGGCCAAGAACGCCGTCAGCACCCTCGGCGTGATCACGTTCCTGGGCAGCTGGAACGCCTACTTCGCCCCGTCAATCTTCCTCAACAGCACCGACACCGCAACCCTCCCGCTGGGCCTGGTCCTGATGCTCGGCCCGTACGGTGCCGGGAACGTGGCCCAGGTGATGGGGGCAACCACCATCGCCATCGCCCCGGCCCTCATCGTTTTCCTCGTGGCCCAGCGGTGGATCATCGCAAGCCTCACCCAGTCAGCCGTCAAGGGCTAAACAACAACTCTTCGAAAGGGACACCACCTTGGCTTCATCACCGCGCTCCGGCCTGCTCTCAAGCCTGACCAGGCTCTCCTCTGCCCGCACCGCCCGCGCCTCCAGCTGGGACCAGACCGGCCGCAACCGCGACAACTGGATCGTCATGCCCGGCGAGGAACGCGTCCTTGCCGACATTGAAGGGCCCGGCGCCATCACCCACATGTGGATGACCCAGTCGTGCCGGATCCAGCCTGGCCCCGGCCAGATCTCCCCGGAACTCGTGGGCGTGCCGATGCTCGAAATCCACAACGCACTCGGCGTCAGCTGGGAAGTGGTGGACCCGGACTACTACCGCAAAATTGTCCTCAAAATGTACTGGGACGACCAGGACACCCCCAGCGTCATCGCACCCCTGGGCGACTTCTTCGGCCTGCTGAACTCCCTCTCCGGCTCCTACGACTCGCTCCCGCTCTCGGTCTCGGCCAAGGAAGGGGAACTGAACACCTTCGGCGGCAGCGCAGCGTTCAACAGCTACTTCGAAATGCCCTTCAACTCCCGCGCCCGCATTGTCGTCGAAAACCAGAACGACATCCCCTACCTGCAGTACTTCTACATCGACTACGAGCTCTACACCGAGCCGCTGCCGGAGGACACCGCCTACTTCCACGCCCACTGGCGCCGGCAGAAGCCGAACGCCGGCTGGGCCCCGGACTTGCAGACCAACAGCATCGAGGTGGCCATCCCCAACCTCACCGGCGAAGACAACTACGTGGTCCTGGAAACCGAGGGCCACGGACACTACGTGGGCTGCAACCTCGCCGTCAGGCACTTCCAGGGCTCCTGGTGGGGCGAGGGCGACGACATGATCTTCATCGACGACGACACCTGGCCGCCCAGCCTCCACGGCACCGGCATGGAAGACTACTTCGGCCACGCCTGGGGCATGCAGCACAACGCCTACCTCATGAACGGCACCATGGTCCACGAGGAAAACGTCCCCGGCTTCCACCACAGCTACCGCTTCCACATGACGGACCCCATCAGGTTCCAGAAGCGCATCAAGGTCACCTTCGAGCACGGCCACGCCAACCACCTTTCCGATGACTGGTCCTCCACCGCGTATTGGTACCAGACCCTCCCCTCCCCCGCGCTGGAGATAGACCCGGTCGAGGAACGCCTGCCGCTGCGGCCGCGTGACCAGGTGGTAGAACGTCCCCTACCGGAGCTGACGCCCACCCAGCAGGCCGCGCGGGATGCAGCCGCCGAACGGATGCAGCGGTTCACCGAGGCGCGTGACGCCGTCCGGAACGAACGCCGGGCCGAAATCGATGCCTGGGAGAAGGCCAACGCGGAGCAGGCACGGGAAGTCCGGCAACGGTTCCTCGCCGCAAACAGCGTCCCGGCCCTCTGACCACCCACAGCACGGAAGGATCACATGAACACGCAGGACCTCCGGCCCGCCCTCCACTTCACAGCCGCCGAAGGGTGGATCAACGATCCGCTGGGCGTGACCTGGAAGGACGGCCAGTACCACCTCTTCTACCAGTACGTTCCCGGCCGCACCACGTGGGCTTCCAACTGCCACTGGGGACACGCCACCTCCCCGGACATGATCGCCTGGACCGAGCAGGGTGTCGCCGTGGCACCCGGGGAAGGGGACGACGGCGTCTGGTCGGGTTCCATCGTCACCAGCACCGATGGTGCCGCCACCATGTTCTACACATCGGTCACCGAACCCGATATCGGCATCGGCACCGTCCGCATCGCCACTCCCGAGGACGGGTCCTGGGACACGTGGACCAAGGGCGGGAAGCTGATGACCGCTCCGGATCCTGGCGTGGTGGCTTACCGGGACCCGTTCGTTTTCCGCGACGGCGAACAGTGGCGCATGCTCGTGGGGGCCGGGCTGAAGGGCGGCACCGCCGCCGCGGTTTCCTACAGCTCCCCCGACCTCGCCGAATGGACCCTGGACGGCATCGCCGCGCAACGGAACGGCACCGAAACGGACCCCGTCTGGACCGGCACCATGTGGGAATGCCCGCAGCTGTTCGAGATCGGCGGCTCCCACGTCCTGGTCACCTCCATCTGGGAGGACGACGTGCTGCACTACGTGGCCTACGGCGTGGGCAGCTACTCCGGCGGAGAGTTCACCGCCCGGTCCTGGGGGCAGCTCAGCTTTGGCAAGAGCTACTACGCCCCGTCCTTCTTCCGGGACAAGGACGGTGCACCGTCGCTGGTCTTCTGGGTCCGCGGCGTGCTGGACCCGGACGGGAAATGGGCCAGCGCGCTCAGCATCCCGCACACGCTGACCCTCGACGGTGACGTCCTAGTGGCCACGCCACACGCGGACTTGGCCAAGTACTCTGAGCCGGGCCAACTGGAGCAGGTAGGCCCGGCGGTTTTCGAGACCGTGCTCGACGGCGGCGCGGACCTGCGCTGCACCGTCACCGCCGGAACGCTCATCCGCCTGTCCGGCCTGGAAGGGAGCTTGGACGGGACGCAGGCCGGAACCCCGGCCCAGGCCCTGGCCACCCTTCGGCACGACGGGGAGGGCATCCGGGTGACCGTCGACGGGAACGCCGACTTCGCCGACGCGCTCCTCCCGGCGGATGAGGGATCCGAACTCCGAGTGATCATCGACGCCGGCGTGCTCGAACTCTCCGGCCGGCAAGGGATCATGGCCGTGCCGCTGCCAATCGCGGAGTCACCCGTGACTCTGAGTGTGAGCGGTGCTGCCGGCAGGCCTCTCCTCAGCATGGTGACCACGCCCGCACCTGAAGTGGCGGATTTGTATCTGGCGGCCACCTCTTTGCCCTACATCCTCGGGTAGCTCCGGTGTCCGCTGCGGCTGCAGTTCCTGTGCGGAAATTGCGGTCGCAGCGGAAACTCCGCTTCAGGAGTGAATCGACGCCTGCACGGTAACCGGCTACGACGGCTGGTACTGCCCCGAGATCTTCTGCGACAAAGTGGCCGAACTCCGGGTTTTGGTCCTGCGACGCGGTGTGAGCAGACGGATACAAGAACGAAACGTTGGATCGACGCAATGAAACATGCCATGGCTACGCTAATTCCTACCTGAGAGAGTGTCATCCGCAGGTCATTTGAAAGGAAATAGCCATGCTTTGGAATACCTTGAACCTGTTTTTCAATTCCTCGCCCAATGATGGGAACTCCGCATTCGGCGAGGCCGGATCGAACACCGATTTCCCCCAGGGCCAGCTCACGTCCTCGGCCTGGGAAGGCTGGTGGGACAACCCCGCACAGGCATGACCGGCATGGGGATCGCCGGCCGTTGAACCGGGAGTCCCCGCCCGGTCTGCGCCGGAAAGCCGTTTGGGAACCCGTCATGGCCACCACGGGGTAGGCTCGCCAACAGTGATCCACGACGGCGGGGAGGCCAGGCATGACTGAACCTACAGGCAGTACCGAACTCGAGGACCAGGGGCTGCCGTTGACGGCCCTTGCGGTGGCCGCGGGCCGCGCCGTCGAGACATCGCGGGCAGACCCGCTTGTGACGGATCGATTCGCTGCTGCATTGGTGGTGGCCGCGCGCTCCCATCTGGACCTGCCGACGGTGTGGCCGGCGGAACCGGCGGAGGCCCCTCCCCTGCAGCAGCCTCTTCTGCTGGCGTCCATCTACATCGGCATGCGGACCCGGTTCATCGACGAATTCCTGCAGTCCGATACGCCCACCGCACAGACCGTGGTTCTCGGGGCGGGCCTCGACACCCGGGCGTTCCGCCTTGACTGGCCCGCCGGCGCCAGGGTCATCGAGATCGACAGTGCCAACGTCCTGAGGTTCAAGGCCCACGTGCTGAGCCGGCTTGCTGCGGAGCCTCGGTGTGAACTGATTTCCCTGCCCGCGGACCTGTCCCTGCCGTGGCGGGAGCAACTCCTCGCCACGGGCTTTGACCCTGGGCAGCCCACCACTTGGGTCCTCGAAGGCCTGCTGCCCTACCTGGATGCCGCCTCCCAACGTGCCCTGCTGGAGGAAGTAGCTGCGTTGTCGGCGCCGGGATCGCGGGCGGTGATTGAGCGGGCCGTACCCCTGCCGAAGACGGACGACATCGAAGCCAAGCTGCGCGAGTTCAGTGAGCAGACAGGCCTGCCCATGAGCGAACTGCTGGCGCGGGCCGACCCGCCGGACCCGGTGGAGCTGCTCGAACCAGCAGGCTGGCGCTGCAGCAGTCACGCGGTGGAGGAGCTGTGTGCGACGTACGGCCGGGTCCTGTCACTGGAGGCGGACGCCGGGGCAGGACCAGGCGGGACCGGTCCGGGCGAGTATGGACCGGAGCGCACAGAACCGGAGCAACAGCCGGCGCCAGCCCAGTCCCGGGGCGGCTTCGTGACAGCTTGGCTGCCGTGAAACAGCTTCATGATGCTGGCTTGAGGACGCGGCTGTGCCCTGCACGCACCTCCAGTCATGGAGGCCCGCGCAGGGCACAGCCGTTGCGTTCCTGGGCTCCTGTGGTGGCGGGGATGGCTCCGGTGACGGCGCCGACGGCGGTTTCGAAGCGTTCCAGGCCGAGGGTGATTTCCTCGGCGGTGACGACCAGGGCGGGGATGAGGCGTACGACGTTGCCGGCCGGGCCGCAGGTCAGGGTCAGCAGGCCCTGGGCGGTGGTGGCCTGCTGGACCGCGGCGGCGGTTGTGGCGTCGGGGGTGCCGTCCTCGGTGGTGAATTCGATGCCCTGCATCAGGCCGCGCCCGCGCACGTCGCCGATGACGGGGAAGCGGGCCTGGATTTCCTTGAGGCCGGCCTGCAGCTGCTCGCCGCGGATCCGGGAGTTTTCCACCAGCCCTTCTTCCTTGACGACGTCCAGGGTCGCGACGCCGGCGGCGGCGGAGACGGCGTTCCCGCCGTAGGTGCCGCCCTGGGACCCGGGCCAGGCCTTGGACATGGTCTCGGTGGAAGCGGCGATGGCGGAAATCGGGAAACCGGAGGCGATGCCCTTGGCGGTGATGATGATGTCCGGGGTGGCGGTGGAGTACTGGTGGCCCCAGAACTTGCCGGTACGGCCCACGCCGGCCTGGACCTCGTCGAAGATCAGCTCGATGCCGTACTTATCTGCACGTTCGCGCAGTCCTTCCATGAACGCCGGCGGGGTGGGCAGGTAGCCGCCGTCGCCCAGGGCCGGTTCGATCAGGAACGCGGCCGTGTCATTGGGGGCGGTGCGGGTCTGGAGCAGGTAGTCCAGTTCCTGCAGCGCGAACGCCACCGCCGCGGCCTCGTCCCACCCGTACCGGTAGGCGTACGGGAACGCGGACATGTGCACCCCGGCCATCAGCGGCGCGAACCCGGCGGAAAACTTCGTCCCCGCCGTCGTCAGCGACGCCGCCGCCACCGTGCGGCCATGGAAACCGCCCTGGAACACCACAATGTTCGGCCGGCCCGTAGCCATCCGGGCCAGACGGATAGCAGCCTCCACCGCCTCGGACCCCGAGGTGGCGTAGAACACCGAATCCAGGCCCGCCGGAAGGACCTCGCCCAGCTTCTGCGTCAGCGCCAGCAGCGGCTGATGCATCACCGTGGTGTACTGGGCATGAATAATCTTGCCGACCTGCTCACGCGCCGCCGCCACCACCCGCGGATGGCAATGACCCGTGCTCGTCACACCAATACCGGTCGTGAAATCCAGGTACGCCTTACCATCCGTCCCATAGATCCAACTGCCAAGGGCATGATCCACGACGACGGGCGTTGCTTGCTTCAATGCGGGGCTAAGGGAAGTCATGCGCTCAATGGTGCGCTGCGGATCCGCTTATTGTCAACAATCATGCGATCCCGGTATGGTTGTGGCGTGAGTAACACTGATAAGCCAATCCCCCGCGTTGTCATACTCGTCGCGGAAGGCCAGCCCCGCCCCTATAACCTCGCCGCCATCAAATCCAGCGCCGACGTCGTCCTGACCGATGCCGCCGGCCTCCCCGAAGCCTCCCGGGGTGCGGACATCCTGTTCCTTTGGGACTTTTTCTCGTCAGCGCTCAAGGAGGCCTGGCCGAACGCAGATTCCCTACAGTGGGTTCATGTGGCCGCCGCCGGCGTGGACGCCATGATGTTTGACGAGCTGCGCCGCTCCGATGTGGTGGTCACCAATGCGCATGGAACTTTTGACCGGCCCATCGCCGAGTTCGTACTGGCTTCCATCCTCGCCCACGACAAACAGCTCCACCTCAGCAAGGCCCTGCAGCAGCAGGCCGTCTGGCGGCACCGGGAACTCACGCGCACCGAGGGCTCGCACGCGCTGGTGGTGGGCACCGGAGGAATCGGCCGCGCCACCGCCAGACTGCTCCGCGCAGTGGGACTGGAGGTTCAGGGCATCGGCCGCACGCCCCGCGAGGACGATCCCGACTTCGGCGCCATCCATGCCAGCTCCGAGCTGGCCGAGCATGCAGCCTGGGCAGACCACGTGGTGCTCATCGCGCCGCTTACGGAGCAGACGCGGAACATGGTGAACACCGATGTCCTGGCCGCCATGAAACCGACAGCACATTTGGTCAATGTGGGCCGCGGGGCACTTGTGCATGAAGAAGCTCTGATCAAGGCCCTCCAAGAGCAGCAGATCGCCGCGGCCTCGCTGGACGTATTCACCGAAGAGCCGGTCCCCGCAGACCACCCCTTCTGGAAGATGGACAACGTGCACATGTCCGCGCACATGTGCGGCGACGTTCTCGGCTGGCGCGATGCCCTGGCCGACCAGTTCCTGGCCAACCTTCAGCGCCGCTCCTCGGGCCAGGAGCTGGCCAACGTGGTGGATAAGGAGCGCGGCTACGTCAGAACGGTCTGACAGCGCTCCCCACAAACGTCCGCAGTTTTGTGGTTCACGCCACAAAGGCTACTTTGTGAACAATCTACTATTTCTATTGGAGGTGTCTTTTTGCTGTTCAGCCAAGAGGAGTACGACGCCAGGCTCGCCGGTGTTCGTGTGCGCATGGCCAAGCAGGGTCTCTCCGCCCTGCTGGTCACCGACCCGGCCAACATTTACTACCTGACCGGCTACAACGCCTGGTCCTTCTACACTCCGCAGCTGGTTTTCGTGCCCGCTGACGGACCCATGCTCCTCTTTACCCGGGCCATGGACGCCGGCGGCGCCTCCCGCACCACCTGGCTGCCCGAGGAATGCATCGTGGGCTACCCCGAACAGTACGTCCACCGCCCGCACGTGCATCCCTTCGACTGGGTGGCCTTCGCCCTTCGTGAGCGCTACCTCATTGCCCCGGCCGCCAAAGGATGCGTGGGCCTGGAAATGGACTCGCACTTCTTCTCCCCCAAGGCCTACCGGTCCCTTGTCAACGCCATTCCCGAATGGACGCTCGTGGACAGCTTCGAGCTGGTCAACTGGGTCCGCTCCATCAAGTCCCCGGCCGAGATCCAGCTGATGCGCGGCGCGGCGCAGGTCTGCATGGCGGCCATGGAAGCGGCCGTGGAGACCATCGACGTCGGCGTGCGCCAGTGCGACGCCGCGGCAGCCATCAGCCAGGCGCAGATCAAGGGTGCCGGCGGCATCGGCGGTGACTATCCGGCCATTGTGCCGATGCTGCCCACCGGTGAAGCTGCGGACACCCCGCACCTGACGTGGAGCGAGAGCCGCTTCGAGGCGGGACAGGCGGTGGTCATCGAACTCGCCGGCGCGCACCAGCGCTACCACACACCCCTGGCCCGGACGCTGACCCTCGGCAAAAAGCCGGAGCGCCTGGCCAAGTTGGCAGACGCCGTCGCGGACGGCCTCAACGCAGTGCTGACCGAAGTGCAGCCCGGCGTTCCTGTCCGCGAACTGGCAAGGGCCTGGAACTGGACGCTGGCCAAGTACGGCCTGGAAAAGCCGTCCCGCATCGGTTACTCGATCGGCGTCGGCTATCCCCCGGACTGGGGCGAGCGCACCATTTCCATCCGCTCGGAGGATGAGTCCGTCCTCGCGGAGAACATGACCTTCCACGTCATCGGCGGCATGTGGATGGACAACTACGGCTACGAACTCTCCGAATCAATCCGCGTCACGGCCGACGGCGTGGAAACCTTCACCAGCTTCCCCCGTGAACTCATCCAGAAAGGCGGCTAGTCCGTGACCGTTGACCACTTCGCCACCCGCTCCCGCGCAGTGTTGCCCCTGGCCGACCGTGCCGCCGACCTCGTCGGTTCCGTCATCGATTCCAGCACTTCCCTGCTGGCCTCACAGACCCACGACATTGTCCGCTTCGCCATGGGCTCCCCGGCCGATGAGGCGGTGCCGCTAGAGGAATTCCGCGACATCGCCCACCAGGTCCTGGACCACAGCTCCATGACCTACGGCGCCACCGAGGGTGAACCCGTGCTCCTCAAGGCCCTGGTGGACTACCTGGCGGAAACCTCGGACCCCACTTCCGAGGAACGCGTCACCATCACCGCCGGCGGCATGCAGGGGCTGGACATTGCCTGCAAGCTCTTCATCAACCCCGGCGACCTGGTGATCGTGGAAAGCCCCACGTACACCAACGGCAGCGCCACCGCCCTCAGTTACGGGGCCGAACTGCTCGAAGCACCCACTGACGAGAACGGCCTCATCGTCGAGGCCCTCCCGGACCTGATTGCCGCTGCTGGCCGCACACCGAAGGCCATCTACACCATTCCCAACTTCCAGAACCCGGCCGGCGTCACCCTCTCCCTGCCGCGCCGCCACCAGCTGCTGGAACTCGCCCACGAGTGGAACTCCGTCATCATCGACGACGATCCTTACGGACTGCTGCGCTTCCAGGGCGAGGACCTGCCGTCCCTGCAGGCCCTCAGCCCGGGCGATCCCCTGCTGTTCTCCGTCCGCACGTTCTCCAAAATCCTGGCCCCAGGCCTGCGCGTAGGCTGGGTGGACACGGACCCGGCGCTGCGGCAGCTGGTGATCAACGCCAAGCAGGCGATGGACACGTGCACCAACGTTCCTGCGCAGCACATCGTTGCCGAGTTCATTCGCCGCGGTGGACTGGACAACCACCTCGCAGGGCTGCGCACAGAGTACAAGCGCCGCAAAGACTCGATGCAGGAGAGCCTGCGCCGAAACCTCGGCGACAGGGTCACCACCACCGATCCTGAAGGCGGCTTCTTCCTGTGGCTCACCCTCCAGGGTGAGGATGCCCGGATCTCCACGCGGAAGCTCTTCGAGACGGCCCTGGCAGAAGGCGTCGCCTTCATCCCCGGACCGGCCCTTTCCGCCAGCGGAAAGTTCGACGACGCCCTGCGGCTCTGTTTCGCATCCACCACTCCCGAACGGGCCGAGGAGGGCATCATCCGCCTCCGCAACGCCATGGACCGGGAGCTGGCGGCACTGAAGGCCGGGGCTCCGGTATGAGTTCCGTCCCTGACACCCAAGTGCTCGGGAACAACCTGCGGGACCGGGAACTGCTGGAACACACGGTCCTGAACCTGATCAGCGAGCCTGATCTTGTTGCCCTTACCAAGGATCTCGTGGCCGCCGGGGGCGAAAACCCCGGCGGGACGGAAGCGGCAACAGTAGCGGTCCTGGAAGACTTCTGCCGCGCCGCCGGACTGGACGTATCCACGGAAACCGTCGCCCCGGGGCGGCCGAACTTCACGGCCGTCCTGCCCGGCGGCCGGGCGCCCGGCCTGCTGTTCCTGGGACACTCCGACGTCGTGCCCGCCGGGGGCGGCTGGGAGCGGCCGCCGTTCGAACCCTATGTCCGGGACGGCCGGCTCTTCGGCCGAGGGTCAACCGACATGAAAGGGGGCCTGGCCACCGTCGTCATCGCGCTGAAGGCACTCAAGGAGGCAGGCGCAGACCTGCCCTTCAACGCTGCGCTGGCCTGCACGGTGGACGAGGAGGACCTGGGCATCGGCATTCGGGCGTATACCGCCGCGGCGCGGGAAGATGGGGGCTTCTCTTACTCTGCCTGCGTAGTGGCCGAGCCCACAGACTTGGAGACGGTGATCGGCTGCCGCGGCGACAGCTACATCGAACTGAAAGTCACCGGCAAGTCGGCCCACTCGGGCCGGCCGGCGGACGGCCGGAACGCGATTGATGCAGCCGCGAAGATCCTGGGCCTGGTCCGCGACGACCACGCCCGGCTTCAGGCCGAGCAGGACGCGCTGCTGGGCGCCGGGAGCTGGAACATTGGGCGTATCAGCGGCGGCACCGGCACGTCCATGGTGGCTGCCGAATGCACCGTGTCCCTGGACCGACGGCTTATGCCCGACGAGGACGCGCACCTGATCCTGGACAGGCTCCGGGCGCGGATCAGCGAAGCCGGCATCGATACCGACGGCATCACCATGACGGCGGAGGTCACCATGGAGATGCCTGGGTTCCGGACGCCGGCGGACCATCCGCTGGTGGCGAACTCCGTCTCGGCGCTGGCTGACGCCGGCGTGGACAGCGCGGTCACCGGCTGGACAGCGGCGTGTGACGGCGGCTTCATTGCCCGCGACCTCGGCGTCCCGGCGGTCGTCATGGGACCCGGCGGACTGAACGACCAGGCGCACCAGGTGAACGAATCCGTGAGCATCGCAGAACTGGTTGCGGCAGCCCGCGCCTACGCCCTGATGTGCCTGCGGCACGGCCGGAGCTGACAGCGTCCATAAATTCAGCGCCTGGCTTCGAAGTTTGGTAACCGAGAACAGGCAAATCCAGAACGGCCGGCTGCACCTTTCGTGCAGCCGGCCGTACTTGTGCTTCCGCTGGCTTGTTGGCGCTTCCGCCGAAAAACAGAGCAGCCGGGCCGCTGGAAGCGGCCCGGCTGCTCACAATCGTGGGTGCGTGCCTACGGGGTGGAGTCTACGGCGCGGGAGTACGTCAGCGTCTCGTCGCGGGCACCGCCCATCCAGATGTCCTGGCAGGCTGCTGCCATCTCATCGAGGCCCTCAACGATGGTGGCGAAAACGTTCCCGGGAACCCATCCGGTGTCACCGTTCAGCAGCAGGTTGTTGCGGCCGTAGAACACAGCCAGGTCCACGATGGTCTGGACGGCGTCAGTATCGGAATCCTGCTCGTAACCGTGCGAGGGCGTCTTCAGGTCGTTGGAAGTGAACGTGAAGTAGCAGACGTCTCCGGGGATGGGAGTGACAGTGGTGTTCTCCGCACCCGGTTCCTGCGGGGCGAAGGCCGGCACGAGGTTGTAAATCTCGTTGCGGGCGTACTTTCCATGGAACACCTGGCTGCTGAGCGGCAGGGCGTCCCAGACCGCCTTGCTGGTGCGGGGGGCGACGTCGTCGTGCAGGAGCGCCTTGCAGGTGACCCCGCGCTTCTCGAGGGTGATGTTGATGTACCGCGCCATGTTTGCCTTACTTCCTGGTTGGGTTTGATAACTGGATTTGATGGCATTGGGTTGCTGTTGTGCTCTCAGGCTATGTGGGCTCCATCACGATTGTCAACAATCCTACCGGCCTGAACAAGCCAGCGCCGCGGGCCGCAGGTCACTCCCAGCGTGTGACGGGAAGCACCTTTGGTGCGTTGGATTTCATGACTATTGTTGACAATCGGGCAATTCAAGGCAGAATTGACTGCATGACTTCCCTTAGCCCCGCATTGAAGCAAGCAACGCCTGTTGTCGTGGATCATGCCCTTGGTTCCTGGATTTACGGCACCGATGGTCAGGCGTATCTGGATTTCACGACCGGTATTGGTGTGACCAGCACCGGTCACTGCCATCCGCGGGTGGTGGAGGCGGCGCGGGAGCAGGTGGGCAAGATCATCCACGCGCAGTACACCACGGTGATGCACCAGCCGCTGCTGGCGCTGACCCAGAAGCTGGGCGAGGTCCTGCCGGCCGGGCTGGATTCGGTGTTCTACGCCACCTCCGGGTCTGAGGCGGTGGAGGCTGCTATCCGCCTGGCCCGGATGGCCACGGGCCGGCCGAACATTGTGGTGTTCCAGGGCGGCTTCCACGGCCGCACGGTCGCCGCGGCGTCCCTGACCACGGCGGGCACGAAGTTTTCCGCCGGGTTCGCGCCGCTGATGGCCGGGGTGCACATGTCCGCGTTCCCCTACGCCTACCGCTACGGGTGGGACGAGGCGGCCGCGGTGGCGTTCGCGCTGCAGGAACTGGACTACCTGCTCCAGACCCGCACCGCCCCCAATGACACCGCGGCGTTCCTGATCGAACCGGCCCTGGGCGACGGCGGCTACCTGCCCACCCCGCCGGCGTTCATGGAAGGACTGCGCGAACGTGCAGATAAGTACGGCATCGAGCTGATCTTCGACGAGGTCCAGGCCGGCGTGGGCCGTACCGGCAAGTTCTGGGGCCACCAGTACTCCACCGCCACCCCGGACATCATCATCACCGCCAAGGGCATCGCATCGGGCTTCCCGATCTCGGCGATCGCGGCGTCCACCGAGACCATGGCCAAGGCCTGGCCCGGATCCCAGGGCGGCACCTACGGCGGGAACGCCGTCTCCGCCGCCGCCGGCGTCGCGACCCTGGACGTCGTCAAGGAAGAAGGGCTGGTGGAAAACTCCCGGATCCGCGGCGAGCAGCTGCAGGCCGGCCTCAAGGAAATCCAGGCCCGCTTCCCCGTCATCGGCGACGTGCGCGGGCGCGGCCTGATGCAGGGCATCGAATTCACCACCGAGGACGGCACCCCCGACGCCACAACCGCCGCCGCGGTCCAGCAGGCCACCACCACCCAGGGCCTGCTGACCCTGACCTGCGGCCCGGCCGGCAACGTCGTACGCCTCATCCCCGCCCTGGTCGTCACCGCCGAGGAAATCACCCTCGGCCTGGAACGCTTCGAAACCGCCGTCGGCGCCGTCACCGGAGCCATCCCCGCCACCACAGGAGCCTGAGCACTCCATGATTGACGCCGCACATCCCCCAGCGACCCCGGCAACGGACGCCGGCAAGCAAGGTGAGGACACCATGCAGCCTGCGGTCCTGGCCCGCCTGGCGTCGGCCGGCGTGGCAGCGGACAGTTCGCCACGCCGCCTCGCCGAGTACTCCTACGACGCCTCCAACTACCGGGTGGCACCGCTGGCCGTGGTCTTCCCGCGCACCGTCGAAGACGTCATCGCCACTGTTGCCGCCTGCCGCGAAATGGCAACGCCGCTCATCGGCCGCGGCGGCGGAACCTCCATGGCCGGGAATGCCATGGGTCCCGGCGTCGTCCTGGACTTTTCCCGGCACATGAACCGCATCCACAGCATCGATGAGGCCGCCGGCACGGTGGCCGTGGACCCGGGAGTCGTCCTCGCCGTCCTCTCCCGTGAAGTCGAGAAGGCAACGGGCCACCGCTACACATTTGCCCCGGACCCGTCCTCCAAGAACCGTGCTACCGTCGGCGGGTCACTCGGGAATGACGCCTGCGGCAATCACTCCGTCCGCTACGGCCGGACCTCTGATCACGTGGCAGAGATCGACGTCGTCACCTCCGACGGGGCCCGGCTCACCGCGACGGCCACCGGACTGCGCGCAACCGATCCCGCGGACGCGGTCTCCGAACAGCGCGCTGCCGTCCTCACGGCGCAGCTCAAGGAACTGGCCCACAACAACCTGGCCGGGTTCCGCACCGAGCTCGAACGCATCCAGCGCCAGGTCTCCGGCTACCATCTGGCCAACCTGCTGCCAGAAAAGGGCTTCAACGTGGCCCGCGCCCTGGCCGGGTCTGAAGGGACCTGCGCCGTCATCGTGGGTGCACGGATGAAGCTGGTCCCCAAACCTGCCAGCGCCCTGCTGGTCTGCCTGGGCTATGCGGATGTGGTGGACGCAGCCAAGGACATCGGGACCATCCTGGAGTTCTCCCCCGCTGCCGTGGAAGGCATCGACGAGGCGATCGTGGACACCATGCGCTTCCGCCGCGGGGACCGCTCTGTGCTTGGCCTGCCCGAGGGCAAGGCCTGGCTCTATGTCGACCTCGACGGCGACAACCCCGGCGAGGTTCAGGCCGAAGCGGACCGCCTGCTTGCCCGCCTGAAGGAAAACGGTCGGCTGGTGGACGGCCGCACGGTTCCGGACAGCATCGAGCGCGCATCCCTGTGGCGTGTCCGGGAGGACGGCGCCGGGCTTTCTGCACGGCTCTCCACCGGAGGTGAATCCTGGCCCGGCTGGGAGGACTCCGCCGTGGCACCCGAAAGCCTGGCCGACTACCTCTCGGACTTCCGCGAACTCCTCGCACGCCACGACCTCAAGGGTGTCATGTACGGCCACTTCGGTGCCGGCTGCATGCACATCCGCATCACCTACGACCTGCGCACCGAGACAGGCCGGGACGTTTTCCGGAAGTTCACGCGCGAAGCCGCCGAACTGGTGGTCCGGCACGGCGGCTCACTCTCCGGCGAGCACGGCGACGGCCGGGCCCGCTCGGAACTCCTGCCGATGATGTACTCGCCGGGCATGCTGGCGGCTTTCGGCGACTACCGCCGCATCTGGGACCCGGCAGGAATCCTGAATCCGGGATCACTGACCGAGGCGGACGCGATGGACGCCAACCTTGCCCTCGACGGTGTTCCGCAGCGGCAGTGGCGGACCAGCTTCGATCTCCGCCCGCTCGGCGCCGGCGGCGGCTCGCTGGCCGAGACCGACTCCCCCGATACTTCTGCTGGGAGCGGCGCGGACCCCTGGGTCCATGCCGTCCAGAGCTGCATCGGCGTCGGCCGCTGCCGCACGGATGCCGGCGGCGTAATGTGCCCGAGCTACCGCGCCACCAAGGACGAAAAGGACTCCACCCGCGGCCGCTCGCGCGTGCTGCAGGACATGGTCCGCGGGGCCCGCACGGTGGAGGAAGGCTGGAAGTCCGAGGAGGTCCGCGAGGCACTTGACCTCTGCCTCTCCTGCAAGGCCTGTTCCAGTGACTGCCCCACCGGCGTCGACATGGCCACCTACAAATCCGAGTTCTTCTCCCACTACTACGACGGCAAGCGGCGCCCGCTCTCGCACTACTCCCTGGGCTGGCTGCCGCGCTGGCTCAAGATCACCGGGCGGATCGCGCCCCTGGTCAATGCCGTAATGTCCACGCCCATGGCTAAAGCAGCGTCCGCATTGGGCGGTCTCACCACCAAGCGGGCACTGCCCCGCTTCGCGGGAGCCAGCGAGTGGCGGAGCGAGGTGGCCGCGGCCGGCGTCGGGCCTGTCCGCAAGCCCAGTGACGGCGGCAACCCACCAAGCGGGGAGGGCGTGGTCCTGTTCGTGGACACCTTCACCCGCGGCTTCCGGCCGGAGGTCGCAGGAGCAGCGGCACGGGTTCTGGCCAGCACGGGTTCCGCCACCGAATGCTCCGCGGACGCCTGCTGCGGCCTGACCTGGATTTCCACCGGACAGCTGGATACGGCCAAGAAATTGCTGGGCAAGGCCGCCGTCGCGCTCGACGACGGCACGGACCGCCCCATCGTGGTGGTCGAACCCAGCTGCGCCGCCGCGCTGCGCAAGGACCTTCCCGAGCTGGTCCATACAGACCAGGCCCGCAGGGTCGCAGCCAGGGTCCGCAGCTTCGCATCCCACATCGAAGAGCTCACCACGTCAGGATGGAAACCGGCTCCCGCACAGCCGCTGCCGGACCGGGTGGTGCTGCAGACCCACTGCCACGAATACTCCGTCTTCGGCGCCGGCACCCAGCGCTCGGCGCTCGGTGCGATGGGCGTCAGCGCCGTCGTGGATGCCACCGGCTGCTGCGGCGTCGCCGGAAACTTCGGCTTCGAAAAAGAGCATTTCGACGTCAGCATGCAGGTGGCCGAACAGTCCCTCGCCCCCGCCCTGCGGCAGACGGATACGGACTCCGTGGTCCTCACCGACGGGTTCTCCTGTGCCATGCAGGTCCAGCAACTCGACAGTTCCAGACCGGGCCGCCATCTGGCCCAACTCCTCGACCCTGGCGAACAGGCAGACTTTGCCAGCCGCCAGCCACTCCCTTCCACAGCAGAAAAGGATTACTCATGACCATCCAGGCAACCACCAACTCCCGGACCTCGCAGAAGGCGCTGGATGCCGTCGCCAAGGTGAGCACCAACCTGTTCATCGACGGCGAATGGTCCGAGGCCGCTTCCGGCGCCCGGTTTGACGTCGTCAACCCGGCCACCGAGGAAGTCATCGCCACCGTGGCCGACGGCGGCCCGGAGGACGCCCGCCGGGCTATCGAAACCGCCGGCCGCGTGCAGAAGCAGTGGGCCAAGACCCCGCCCCGCGAGCGCAGCGAAATTCTGCGGCGCGCCTTCGACCTGATCATGGCCCGGCAGGACGAGCTGGCGCTCATCATGACTACCGAAATGGGCAAGCCGTTCGCCGAAGCCAAGGGCGAGGTGGCCTATGCGGCAGAATTCTTCCGCTGGTTCTCCGAGGAGGCCGTGCGCATCGGCGGCGACCTGACCACCACCGGTGACGGCAAGAACCGCATTCTCGTCTCGAAGGAGCCGGTGGGCCCCTGCGTGCTGGTGACGCCGTGGAACTTCCCGCTGGCCATGGGCACCCGCAAGATCGGCCCCGCCATCGCCGTAGGCTGCACCATGGTCTTCAAGCCTGCCAACCTCACCCCGCTGTCCTCCCTGGCACTGGTGGACATCCTGATGGAGGCCGGACTGCCCAAGGGCGTGCTGAACGTCGTCACCACCACCAAGGCTTCCGAGGTGGTCACCCCCTGGATGGAGAGCGGCATCGCCCGCAAGGTCAGCTTCACCGGATCCACCGGAGTGGGCGTGCGGCTCCTGGAACAGGCGGCGAAGAACGTCATGCGCTCCTCGATGGAACTCGGCGGAAACGCACCCCTGATCGTGTTCGAGGATGCCGACCTGGACCGCGCCGTCGAGGGCGCGTTCGCAGCTAAGATGCGGAACATGGGCGAGGCCTGCACCGCCGCCAACCGCATTTTCGTCCAGCGTTCGGTCGCCGCCGAGTTCTCGGCCCGGCTCGCCAAGCGCCTTGGCGCACTCAAGGTGGGCGACGGCGCGGAGGAGGGCACCGACGTCGGGCCCTTGGTGGAAGCGAAGGCGCTGAACAAGGTCCAGGAACTGGTGGACGACGCCGTTGCCAAGGGTGCCACCGTGGTCTGCGGCGGTTCCCGCCCCGAGGGCAGCGGCTACTTCTACTCCCCCACGGTTCTTTCGGACGTCAGCCCGGACGCGGCACTGATGAGCGAGGAGATCTTCGGCCCGGTGGCCCCGATCATTCCCTTCGACACTGAAGAGGAAGTGGTCCGGCTGGCCAACGACACCCCCTGGGGCCTGGCCAGCTACCTGTTCACCCAGGACCTGGACCGCGCCTTCCGCGTGGGCGAGGAACTGGAGGTGGGCATGGTGGGCCTGAACACCGGCATTGTCTCCAACCCCGCCGCTCCCTTCGGCGGCATCAAGGCGTCCGGTCTCGGCCGTGAAGGCGGCCGCGTTGGCCTGGATGAGTTCCTGGAGATCAAGTACATGGCCCTCCCCCGCCTCTAGGGCGGCGGCACCGCTGCACAGTAAAGACGTCTTCCTCCGGGAACAGGCCGGCGCCTGTTCCCGGAGTCGTTTTCTCCCTATAGTTAATGTCAACAATCCTACGAGCAGGTGTGCCCTTCTTGATGCTGCAAGCCCCCGGCGCACTTAACCACGAGCAACCCTGGAACCCCAGCGGAACCAGTAGGAGGAACAAGAATGAGTGATCTTACCGATCTGACAGCAGGGGAGCTGTTGGCGGGATACCGGAACGGCACAGTCTCCCCCGTGGAGGCCACCCAGGCTGCCCTGGACGCCATTGAGGCGGGAAACTGCGACGTGAACGCGTTCGTCTCCGTCGAGGCAGAGAGTGCTTTGCAGGAGGCCAGCGAATCCGAAGCCCGGTGGCGACAGGGCGAACCCCTGGGCCCTGGTGATGGCGTCCCCACCTCCATCAAGGACATCTTTTACACGCGGGGCCGGCCCACGCTGCGCGGCACCAACCTGATCAATGCCGATGCGCCTTGGGATCAGGACGCGCCCTGCGTGGCGAGGCTGCGGGAAACAGGCGCCGTACTCATTGGAAAGACCGCCACGCCGGAATTCGCCTGGAAGGGAGTGACCGACTCCCTTCGCCACGGCTCTACCGGCAATCCCCGGGCCCAGGGTCTGACGTCGGGCGGGTCAAGCGGCGGCAGCGCCACAGCTGTGGGGCTCGGAATGGGCCCCTGGTCTGTGGGTACGGACGGCGGCGGCTCGGTGCGCATCCCGGCCGCATTCACCGGAACGGTGGCCATCAAGCCCACTTACGGACTGGTTCCCATGTTCCCTGCCAGCCCGTTCGGAACCCTTGCCCATGCCGGGCCCATGACCCGGACCGTGGAAGACACCGCCCTGCTGCTGGATGTGATCACGGGCTTCGATTCGCGCGATTGGTCCGCTCTCCCGACGCCGGCAGGGTCCTTCCTCGACGGACTGGACGACGGCGTCAAGGGGATGCGTGTCGCTTTCTCCCCCACGCTGGGTTTCGGCATCAACGACCCGGAGATCGAGCGGCTGGTGCGGGCCGCAGTGGATGTGCTGGCGGACGCCGGCGCCGTCATCGAGGAAGTGGATCCCGGCATCGAGGATCCTGTGGAGGCTTTCCACATTCTGTGGTTCGCGGGTGCTGCCAAGGTGCTTGAGGCCTATGGCCCGGACGCCATCAACAAGGTGGATCCCGGGCTGCGCCGTTCCATCCAGGAGCAGGGCGAGATCAGCGCCTCTGACTTCCTTGGTGCCACCGCTGTGCGTATGGACCTTGGGGTGAAAATGGGGCTGTTCCATGAAACCTACGACCTGCTCCTGACGCCCACCCTCCCCATCCCCGCCTTCCCGCGGGACCGGGACGCCCCGGAAGGCTGGCATTCCCCGAACTGGACGAGCTGGACTCCGTACACTTACCCGTTCAACATGACACAGCAGCCGGCGATCAGTATTCCCTGCGGCATCACCGAGGCCGGCCTCCCGGCAGGCCTGCAGATCATCGGCCCCCGGCACGCCGACCGCAAGGTGCTTCGTGCGGCCCAGACGTACGAAAAGGCCGCAGCCTGGGGTACGGAACGGCCTGCACGCCTCGCCGCCCACCACAGGTAGCCGCACAACGTCCCCTCCGCGAAGTTCACGAAGGGGGAAACAGGAAAGCAGAGGCGCCATTTTGCATATGGCGCCCCTGCTTTTTCCGTTTAAGGCCTAGTCTGACGGTTCTTAAGTCCTACCTGGCACGCTTCTGCCGGTCTCCGGCCCATCGCCGTCGCCGTCGATCACCATCCGGGGCTGACCCGCCATCGGGGCTGACCCGCCTGGGTAGCCGGCCGCCGGGCCCTCCCATCCCGGGCATGCCCGGATCGACAGTGGTCACCAGCACCCGTGAGCTGATGTTGGGTACGCCAAAAGCCCGCGGCGGGCGCCTGAACAATCGCTCAGGCGCCCGCCGCGGGCTAAAACCGGTCTTGCTGGATTTATCGTTCCAACCCGCGCGGGATGGGGAGCTTCTTGATGCCCGGAATCTTCATGTTCCGCAGCGAGGCTCCGGCGGTCTCCGGCATTTTCCACACGGCGACCAGACCCACGAGGCAGGCGCCCATCATGTAGAAAGCCGGCATCAGAACGTTACCCGTGGAACTGACGAGAAGCTCGTTCATCATGGGAGCGGTCCCGCCGAAGATTGCGGTGCTCACGTTGTAGGTGATTGCGAAGCCGGCGAACCGCACCTGCGTGGGAAACATGGCCGGGAAAGTAGCGGAGATTGTGGCCAGCTGCGGGAGGTACAGCAGGCCCAGGACAGCGAATCCGAGCATCGCGAACCAGAAGCCATTGGCCATGACCATATACATGGGGACGGCCATGACAAAAAGGCCAATAAGCGAGATGAACCACATGGGCTTTCGTCCAAGCTTGTCCGAGCGGGCTCCGGCCAACGGAATCATCAGCATCATGACAAGCTGGCCCACAAACATCAGCGTCAGCACCGTGTTGGCGCCCATGCCCACGGTCCCTTCCAGGTAGGTGGGCATGTAACTGAGCAGCGTGTAATTGACGACGTTCAGCGGAATGACCAGGCCGGCCACCACCAACATGGGCCGCCAGTAATGGCGGAGAAGGTCGCGGAGGGCAGTACTGGTGGCCGGTTCCAGCTCTCCGCTGGCCTCAAGCTCACGGAAGACCGGAGTGTCTTCCAGCCGGTTACGCAGGTACATGCCGACGATACCGAGAGGCCCGGCGATAAGGAACGGCAACCGCCAGCCCCACTCGGTCATGGCCCCGTCGCCGAGCAGCAGGCTGCAGAGCAGAACGACGAGCGAACCGAGCGCAAACCCGCCCAGGGTGCCGAACTCCAGGAAACTTCCACAAAAGCCGCGCCTCTTATCCGGCGCGTATTCGGCCATGAAGGTCGCTGCGCCGCCGTACTCGCCTCCAGTTGAGAACCCCTGGACCATGCGCAGCAGGATCAGCAGGGCCGGGGCTATCCAGCCGGTCACAGACTGGGTCGGCAGCAGGCCGATGGCGAAGGTGGAGGCCGCCATCAGGATGATGGTCAGCGCGAGTACCCTCTTGCGCCCAACCCTGTCACCGAGAGGGCCCCAAAACAGCCCGCCGAGAGGCCGCACGAGGAAGGACAGCGCAAAAGTGGCCAGCGTCCAGACGGTTCCCATTGCTCCTTGGCCCGGGAAGAAGTTCGCTGCGATGTAGGTGGCGGCCACGGCGTAAACGCCGTAATCGAACCACTCAGTGGCGTTACCCATTGCTGAGGCAGCGATGGCGCGGCGCAGAACCTTCTTGCCTGCTGGTGAGTTTTCCTCCGGAGTCACGAACCCTGCGCCGGAGCCAGCTCCAAGCGGTTGTGTTTCTGACATGTCAATCCTCGATTGGTGGGAAATGTATCGCTCATCACACTACCGGACTGTCCCATTGTTGACAATAGGAGGAAAGCATTGCACTTGCCGCTTGCGCCAGGAAAGGGCAGGGAATGCGAAAGGGCCGCCAGACCATTGAGTCTGACGGCCCTTAACGGACCCAGCTATGGATAAACGGGCACCCTACGGAATAAGCCTCATCAGCGCGTCATCCATGTGTTCAGCCAGTAGCTTCTCCGCGAGATCTGAGTCCCCCCGTGAGATCGCCTCTGCAATTCCCTTGTGCTCGGAGATGCGCTTGTCCGCCGTGTCGTAGGTGCTTTTGAGCGCATTCAGGCACATTTGCGTCTCCGTCAGAAGCGTGTCATGCATCTTCTTAAGCCGCGGACTGCCGGCCAGCTCAACCAGGAGTGCATGAAAACGCATGTCAGCCTCGGTGATTGCCTGGCCGTCGGGCGTTGCGGCAGCAGCCTCCATCGCGCGGACGGCCTCCATCAGCTTGGCGGCACCGCCCTCCGGGTCCGTGCCGGCCACCCGATTGATGGCTGCAACCTCGACGGCCGATCGGGCCAAGTAGATGTCACGGAAGTCGTCCTGATCCATCGACACCACAAAGAGGCCCCGGTTCCGGTAACTCACGAGCAAACCCTCCTGCGTGAGCCTCTGCATGGCTTCCCGCAGGGGCCCGCGGCTAACGCCCAGCTCTTTTGCGAGTTCCGCTTCACCCAGCTGGACGCCGGGGGCGAAGTCACCGCGGGCAATGGCATCGCGGATTTTCCTGGCGATGATGGCCGGAGTGGACTCCTGCACAACCGGGTCTAAGGCTCCCCTTTTCATGCTGTTTCCGTTCTTGCTTCCAGGAAATCGACTCCTGGCGACTGGTTCAAGTTTAAGGCCGCCCTGCGGACAGCCTATGTCTCATGGTTGACAATAGGCATTTTACTCTTCAACAAAGACGCTCTTCGTCCGAACCACGGATTCCGTTAGGCCGCACGCCGAACATGCCTCAGAAGAACCGCCAGCTAATTCCGCCCCTCAGGGCTCTTCGATTGTCGACAATCCAACTGTATGCTATTTCCATGACACTGAACAGCCCCATGCCGTACCATGCGGCCCGTCGCAAAGGAGCGAAATGACAACTGTCGGAATGCTTTATCCCGGCCACAGCGCCGAGGACGAATACCCCTACCTAGAGTCGGTCCTGGGAGATGACATCCGTCTCCCGGTGGTGCATACCTCAGTCGGCGGTCCTGATGAGATTACTACCCACGAGGTGGAGGCACTTCTGGATCTGGGCAAGCCCGAGAGGCTGCTCTCGGGCGCCAGCGAGATTGCCCGCGAGCATGAAGCGGACGCCGTCATGTGGGCGTGCACCTCAGGCAGCTTTGTATTCGGCTGGGACGGCGCACACCAGCAGGCGCGGGAGATCCAGGACGCAATCAACGTTCCTACGTCTTCCGCCTCGCTGGCCTTCGCCGCAGCACTGCGCCACCTGGGCATCACAAAGGTTTCCATCTCCGCAACCTACCCCGACGATGTCTCCCGCCACTTCGTGGAACTGCTTGGCCACCAGGGCATCGAAGTCCTTGATATGGCTTCCCATGACATCGCCTCCGGAGAGGACGCCGGCGAACTTGACCACGACAGCGTGATTGAGCTGGCACTCAGCGCCAACGCTCCCGAGGCTGAGGCCGTCCTGATTCCGGACACCGCCCTGCACACGGTCCGCTGGATCAACGAACTGGAATCAGTACTCGGAAAGACAGTGCTCACTGCGAATCAGGTGACCGCCTGGTATGGACTGCAGCTCGCCGGCCGGACCGTGCACTCCGACCAGCTGGGCACGCTGTTCCGCCCTCTGCAGAAGAGCGCCTCCTAATACAGGCCACCACAGCGAACCAAAAAGACCTCCTGGCCAGCGGATATCCGCCGGCCAGGAGGTCTTTACTTGTCTGGTGCGCTCAGGAAGAAGCGGAGATCTTGCTACTTGACCCCAGCCTGGAGCAAGAGTTGGTCCGGACCTACGGCCTCGCGGCCCATCAGCCGCAGCCCACTCCATGCAGTAACCTGGTTGGCCGTGATCACCGGCTTCCCCAACTCCCGTTCCATATAAGCGATGAGGTCATAGGTGGGCAGATTGGTGCAGCTTACGAAGACGGCCTCGGCCTCCGGGCGGTCCGCCTGGCGGATCAGCTCGCAGGTGGTGGCGTACGGGACCGTCCAGATGTCGCGGTCCAGCCCCAGCCCCTCATGCGAGACCACCGACTTCCCGCCCTGCTCCAAAAATGACGTCAACCGGTTTGTAAGCTCTGCGAGATAGGGTGTGGCGACCGCAACCCTGCTGACACCCAGGGCGTCCAAAGCCATCAACAGGCCCTCCGAGGTGGTCACCGCTGCCGGCGCTCCCGCTTGGACCATCGCCGCCGAAAGTTTCCTGGCCCCCTCGACGCCGTGCACGAAGCTGCCGGACGTGCAGGCATATGTCACCACGGCAGGCCGAATGGCCACGAGACTGCGGACGGCGTCCTGGATTTCGCCATGGTCGCTGATCTCCTCGGCCATGTCCAGGCCTACGGGCTGGTCGTAATAGGGAGTCCGGGTAAAAACGAGGTTCACCCCGTCGGGCATCCAGCGCCACAGCTCGTGGTCAAGGGCCATATCGAAGGGGCAGACGACGCCGATATCCTGCCAGGGTTGCGGACCCGGCGGATCCGCGGCGGGTGCCAGAGCGGGGTTAGGTATGAGTGTCATACGTCACTTTCTCATATTTGTTCGATTGTCTACAATGACTCGTTATGAATGAAAATAAAACTTCGGTCCGCACGCTTCCCCCCACCCCCCAGCCCGCCGGGAACTACGTACCCGTCCGGGAAGCACACGGCGTCCTCTACACAGCCGGGCACACGTCTGCCGTGCAGGGAATGCTGGAACACCGCGGCCGCGTGGGCCAGGACCTGACAGTGGAGGAAGGACGGTCGGCCGCGGCCACGGCCGTGCTGAACTGCCTGGCGTCCTTGGCTGCGCATGCCGGCGGCTTGGACCGCATCGAGGAGATTGTCTCGATGACCGGCTATGTCTGCGCCGGCAGCGACTTCACGGACCATCCGCGGGTGATGGACGGCGCGTCCGAAGTGCTGGTTTCATACTTTGGTGACCGGGGGCGGCCGGTGCGTGCCGCCGTCGGGGTTTCCAGCCTGCCCGACGGCGCACCGGTTGAAATATCCCTACTGGCCACCATCCGCAGCGCACAAAAATCAAGCGCTGGCCCGGGCAGCATCGGCGTCACCGAGCAGCCCGGGCCAGCGCCCGCGAAGTGTCAGGACCCTATCAGTGCTGCAGCACAGCCCGGAGGAAGGTCCGGGTCCGCTCCTGCTGCGGGTCCTTGAAGATCTGAGCAGGCGGTCCGCTCTCCACGGCGGCACCGTTATCGAACATCACCACGCGGTCTGAAATCTCCTCGGCGAACCGCATTTCGTGCGTCACCATCAGCATGGTCATGTCGGTGGTGTGGGCCAGGTTCCGGATCACGTTCAGCACCTCACCGATCAGTTCGGGGTCCAGGGCCGAGGTGGGCTCGTCGAACAACAGCACCTTCGGCCGCATGGCCAGTGCCCTGGCAATGGCCACGCGCTGCTGCTGGCCGCCGGACATCTGGGGCGGGGTGTGGTTCATGTGCTTCCCAAGCCCTACGAGATTGAGCAGGTCTGCGGCCCGCTCCCGCGCTTCGGCCTTCTTCATTCCCAGAACGTGGATCGGTGCCTCGATGATGTTCTCCATCGCGGTCATGTGCGGGAAGAGATTGAACTGCTGGAAAACCATGCCGATCTTCCTCCGCGTCTCGCGCAGCTGCCGGGTTTCGCGGACCTTCTGCCCTGGCGTGACATTCCACAGCACATCGCCGTCGACCTTTACCAGCCCTTCACTGGGGGTCTCAAGCGTCATGAGAATGCGCAAAATGGTGGTCTTGCCAGATCCGGAAGGGCCAATAATAGAGACTTTCTCACCAGGAGCAACCTCGAAGTTCAGCGACTTGAGGACGTGGTTTGATCCCCAGTTCTTGCTGACATTCTCGAAGCGGATAATCGGCTCCGGAGCCAGGGCAGTGCCCACGCTCAAGGGTTGGGGTTCAGTGCTGGGGCGCATAGCGCCTCTCCAATCTGTTTACGAGCCGGGAAGCCGGGTAGCTGACTGCCAGGAACAGCAGGGCGGCCATGGTGAGCGGTTCCAGGTAGCGGAAGTTTGAGCTGCCGATGGCCTGTGCCGTAGCCATGAGCTCCACGACGGTGATGGCGGACAGGACGGCCGAGTCCTTGAGCATCTGAATGAGATAATTGCCGAGCATGGGCACCACGGTGCGGATCGCCTGCGGAAGGATTATCCGTCCCCAAGTACGCGCACCGGGGAGGCTGAGCGCCGTTGCCGCCTCCCATTGGCCCTTGGGAACACCCTGGATTCCGCTGCGGTAGACCTCAGCCATGTATGCGCTGTAGTTGATGCCGATGACCACCACGCCGGTGGTCAAAGCGTCGAAGCTGACGCCGTAGGCCGGCAGTACGAAAAAGGCGCAATAGGCCTGAACCAGCAGCGGCGTCCCGCGCACAAAAACCACAAGGAAGGAAACCACCGGCGAGAGGACCGGAATGGCAAGCCTTCGAAGGACGGCGAAGACCAACCCAAGGACGGCGGCGAGCACCGTGCCCAGCAGGGTGATTTGAACGGTGACGCCAAGTCCTTCCAGGAGCAGGGGAAAGACTGAAATAGCGAAGTTGTTATCCCAGATCATGCTGCACCTACTTTCATGAGACGGCTTTCCTTACGCTGGGCGGCCAGGGCCTTCCGGTCCAGTGCGAAGCGCCGTTCCAACCATCCCGTCAGGAGTGTCAGCAGGTAGGACAGTACGAAGTACACCACCAAAATGGTGAGGAATATCGCCGTCGTCTGCCCTGTGGTGCTGCGGATCATCTGGGCGCTGAAGGTCAGATCTGCCACGGTGACCAGCGAAACCAGGGAGGTGTTCTTGAGCAGGTCAACCATGACATTGCCAAAAGGAGGCAGCATGGCGGGAATTGACTGCGGGATGATGATCCTGCGTAGCCTGAGCGCCGGCTCCATCCCGAGGGCGATGCACGCCTCGGTCTGGCCCTTGGCTCGGCTCGCAATGGCGCCCCGCACCACTTCGGCAGCATACGCGCCCTCATTTAGCCCAAGAGCAAGGACCGCGGCAGTCACCGGATGAAGCTGGATCCCGAAGAACGGCAATGCAAAGAAGAGCCAGAACATCTGCACCAACAGGGATGTACCCCGGAACACCTCGATGAAGATGCCGGCGGGCCAGCTCAGGAACCGGTGCCGGGACAGGCGTGCCAGCCCTGCCGCGAAGGCGACCACCACGCAAAGGGCACCGCTGAGCACCGTGACCAGGATGGTGGTCAGGAGGCCCTGCCACAGCAGCGGTGCATAGTCGATCACAGCGGACATACGCTACTCCTCTTCAGCGCGAGGAGCATCAGCCGGCGGTCTGGCATAGCTCCTGGGCCGTGACGCCCTCCACGACCGTCGCGTCAAATCCCCATTTGGTCAGGATCGCTGCAAACTCAGGCGTCTTCTTGAAGGCGGCGAGTTCCTTGTTGTAAGCCTCATGGAAGGCGGCGTCGGACTTGCGGAAGGCAGCCCCCGAGCCCGTCCGCGGCGCGTCGTCCACCGGTTTGGTGACGTCGAAGCTCGCGTCGTCCTTGGCCAGGGCCGTCAGAGACAGCGTGGGAAGCATGAAGGCATCGGCGCGGCTTGCTTTGAGCGCTTCGAGCCCGCTGCGCCCATCATTGATTTTGACCTGCTGGGAGGCAGGGACGTTGGCCGTCTTAAGGACACCTTCCTCAAAGCCGCCCGGCAGGACAGCTACTTTAAGCGATTTATCGGCCAAGATGTCGGCCACGGTCAAGATCCCTTTCGGGTTGCCCTTCGGCGTAGCGAAGGACTCGGTGGACACGATGACGGGCTCCGAGTAGAGAACCTGTCCGCACCGGGACTCCTTCATGAAGAGGCCGGCCGCAATGACGTCCCAGCGGTTGGCATTTAGGCCGGGAATCATGGATTCGTAGGGCGTAATGACCCCTTGGACATCATTGATGCCGAGGCGTTTGCACACGGCGCGCAGCACGTCCGGCTCGCAGCCGGTGACCTTTCCATCCGTGCTGACCTGGGTGTACGGCGGCTCATTCGCGATGCCCACCCGGAGGAATCCCTGGGACTTCGCCGTCTCCAACAGGTTGCTCGAAGCGCCTGTCGCCGGGCCGCCCACGGGCACACTGGAGCAGCCCGTGGCCCAGCCCGCAACAGTGGCACCGAATGCCGCCACCCCCGCGCCCCGCAGAAGGTTCCGCCGTGAAATGTTGACTGTCATATGAACTCCATCCGCCCGGGACCAGCCGGGCACCTAAGCAGGAACTGATCATCCTGTGATGTGGGTTACATAAATCTAGAAGACCGGTGTAGCATTGTCAACAATCCTAATGTAAGAATGGTGTTGCGATGGCGTTTAAAAGGTGATTCGCCCCGCTCATTAGTCATCGGTTAGATGCACAAGCCTCGAGGACAGGCAGGCCACGCGGCGCACCCCTCCGTCTCCGAAGCCCACGACCTGCCCCCCTGCAATCGACCGGCACAACCTGTCGCGGCCTAAGCCACCACGGCATTCACCTCATCCGCCAAACAGAAAGCCTCCCAAGGAACGAATCATGAAGAAGCGCATCCAGTTACAGCACACAGGGTCGAGCGGCAAGGGCCGGACACCCAGGCCGCGGACCGGCGATCACTGCCCGGCGAACGGCTGGTGGGCACCCCTCGATGACGAGGCAACCCCGCACTTCATCACCGAGGGGAGCATCATGCCCCCAGCGAACGGAACCCCCATGAGCTGGAAGCTGGTGATAGGCCAGCCGCGGCAGGTGCAAAGACCGAGCCACGACTTCCCGCCGAGAGGCTTTGCCCTGGACAGCATCTGACAAGGACGGCTGTTCGGGCTTCCCGGGCATCAGTCAGCCAAGTTGTTAACCTGCCCGCCAACTCCCCGCAGGCCGCGCGCCATCTGGCCTCCCTAGGTTGAACGGGTCGGCGGCTCAGCGCCGGCCACCGTCATCCGGGAGGAACCAAAACCATGCGCAAATTCCTGACCGCAGCGGCCGCCGTCGCGCTTTTCACCGCAGCCATCGGCTCGACGGCGGGACCCGCCGTCGCCGCCCCGGCAGCGGACGCCGGGTTGCCGTCGTCGAACGCTGCCGGCACTGCCGGCTCTGCCATCACGACGAACGAGCGCAGCGGCTCCTTCGACCTGCAGTCGCACCGCGGCGGCCGCGGCGAGTGGACCGAGGAATCGCTGGCCGCGTTCGCGAACTCGCTGAAGCTGGGCGTGAGCACACTCGAATTGGACACGCACCTGACCGAGGACGGGAAGGTCATCGTCTGGCACGACGACACGATGCAGGCCAACAAGTGCGCGGACACCGCGCCTGCCACGCCGAACGACCCCGAGTTCCCGTACGCGGGCGACCGGGTGGCGGAGCTGTCGCTGGCCCAGATCAAGACCCTCAACTGCGGCTACACCCAGCTGGCCGGCTACCTGGAGCAGCAGGTGATCGAAGGCAACCGCATCGCCGAGCTCAGGGATGTGTTCCAGCTGGTCCGCGACTACGGCGCCAAGAAGGCCCGCTTCAACGTGGAGACCAAGGTGGAGGACGGCCAGGCCGGCGGCGAGGACTCGGTGGCGCTCACAAAGGCCGTGGTCACCGAGATCTACATGGCGGGCATGTCCGGCCTCACCACGGTGCAGTCGTTCGACTGGTCCACGCTGAACTACACCAGGAAGATCGCCCCGCAGCTGCCCGTCGTGGCTCTCTCCAGCGGTGACGCCTGGCTGCAGGTGGGCAAGCCCGGCGCCGCACCCGAGCTGGGCGGCATCGACATCGACGACTACGACGGCTCCCTGGCCAAGGCCGCCAAGGCCCTGGGCTACGACGTCATCTCCCCCACGTTCCGTTCCGTCACCCCGCAGATGATCGCCGAGGCCCACGCCTTCGGCCTGCCCGTCATCCCCTGGACCGTGAACACCACCGCCGAAATGGCCCGCCTGATGGACCTCGGCGTGGACGGCATCATCACCGACTACCCCACCCGCCTGCGCACCCTCATGGACCAGCGCGGACTGAAGCTGCCGAAGGCGTACGGAAGCCGCTGATCGGGCCTGTCCAGAAACCGCTGATCGAGTCTGCCGGGAAGCCGCTCATCGAGCCTGTCGAGATCAAGGGTTTCGACAGGCTCAACCGCCAGAAGCACGACGCCGGGCCGTCCCTTTCGGGGCGGCCCGCTGTTCACTTTCCAAACCAAAGTCCATGGGCCACTAGCACCGAAACTTCCGGAGCGAAAGACTGGGCATGACCAGCCGCCGCAGAAGGAGCCGCTCCGTGCCGACCCAACCCTCCGTCGTCGTCTTCGACGTCAACGAAACCCTGTCCGACATGTCTCCGCTGGCCGATAAATTCGCCGAAACCGGCGCACCGGGGTCGCTCGCCAAGCTGTGGTTCGCCGCCCTACTCCGTGACGGCTTCGCGCTCACAGCGGCCGGCGACAATAGGGCGTTCGCCGAAATCGGGGCCGAAGCGCTGCGCGGGTTGCTCGTCGGCTTGGACCTGAACATGGGGACGGATGCCGCCGTCGACCACATCATGCAAGGCATGGCCGGCCTGGGACTCCATCCGGACGTGCCGGAAGGCGTGTCCGCGCTGAAGGCTGCCGGGTACCGGCTGGTGACGCTGACCAACGGTTCCACCAGCGTCGCGGAAAAGCTCTTCACCACCGCCGGAATCGGGGACAGCTTCGACCGTCTGCTGTCCGTCGAGGACGCCCCCGCGTGGAAGCCCGACCGCGCGGCTTACGACTATGCCGCGGCAGCCTGCGGCTTCGATCCGGAGCGACTGCTCCTGGTTGCCGTCCACCCATGGGACATCCACGGCGCCGCGCGGGCCGGGCTCGGGACTGCCTGGATCAACCGCTCGGGCGCGCCCTACCCGGCGTACTTCACTGAACCGGACTACACGGTGGCGTCGCTGCGGGACCTGGCTGGCGCGCTGGCCAACACCGCGGGTTGAACGCACCGCCGCGGGCGATTCTCCTTCATCCAGGTCGGCACGAGTTACTGGCTGCACCTGGCAACGGCCATGTTAGTCCTCGCCCTTGGATTCGGCCGCGGCCACCTTGCCCGCCAAAACACCGGCTCGGCCGGACGCGGAGCCTGCCACGGCTAAGGTAAGCCAACCAGGCGACTACCCGCAGAGACGAAAGATCCAAACATGGCTGCCTCACGATCCGGGCGGGCCCGTTACCAGTTGCATGAGTTGGCCTGCCGGTTCGTGGAACGGCCGTTCGGTCGGCCGGCCAGGGTTGTCTTGCCTAGGAAAATTCTTTCCCATTGTGGGCCCGTAAGTGTCGAGGCAGTCTGGATATGTGGCCACGAGCCGCACCCGCAGAGACAGAGGCGCCGGCCTGGCGACTTGTAGGTTTCACCGGCAATGCTCTGGGTATCGCGGGGAAACACCACCAATGAAGGAACATACGTTGAAGCACACCATCAATTTCCACCGTGACGGCTCGACCCTCGCGGGAGACCTCTTTACCCCCGAGAACTTCGACGAGAACGGCCACTATCAGGCCGTGATCGTTCAGGGTTCGTTTAGCTCGGTCAAGGAGATGATGGCGGGGACCTACGCACAGAAATTCGCTGAGCAGGGCTTTGTGGCCCTCACGTTCGACTACGCGCACTATGGCCAGAGCACGGGCGAACCGCGGCAGCTCGAATCACCCGCCGAGAAACTGGATGACCTTCAGGCCGCCGTCACGTACCTCACCGGGCTGCCCTACGTGGATGCTGTGGGCATGGTTGGTGTCTGCACTTCGGCCAGCAACGCGGTCTACCTCGCGGCCAAGGACGAGCGGGTTAAGGGCCTGGCGACCATCGCCGGCTTCCTCGTCAACGAGGCAGTCTTCACTGCCACCTACGGTGAAGAGGGCATGGCCACCCGCAAGGAGCAGGCAGCTGCGGCGAGGAAGAACTACGCGGAGACAGGCGAACAGACCCTCATCACTGTCTACAGCGAGACCGACCCGGAAGCGGCAAACTACATCCCATTCGAGGGCGTCTTCGACTACTACGACAACCCGGCCCGCGGCGCCGTTCCCGAGTACACGAACCAGCTCGACGTCGCCTCATGGGAAAACTGGCTCTCCTTCGACGCGCTGAGCGAGGCCTCAAAGGTCACCACCCCGACGATCGTTGTCCACTCCGACGAGTCCGCGTTGCCCGAGAACGCCAAGGCACTCCACGAGGCCGTGCAGGGTGAGAAGGAACTCGTATGGTCCGACGGGAACCACTACGACTACTACGACACCCCGGCACAGATGGATAATGCCGTCGCGAACGTGGCCCGCTTCTTCCGCACGCATCTTGTGCAGGAAGTGGCTGCCTGACACCTTTGGTGTCGGCCTGATCCGCAACCAGGTGTTGCGCCCAGGACGCTTACACGTCCCGGGCGCAACACCCTCCACCCGCAGCGAGAGACGTGAGCGTGAAAAACCCGCACCTGGAAGAGCTGGGGCAGTTCCTGAAAGCTCGCCGCAGCGAACTGAACCCTGCCGACATCGGGCTCGACCCCGGCGATCCTGGTACCCGACGCGTGTCCGGCCTGCGGCGCGAAGAAGTCGCGGCCCAGACCGCGATCAGCCACGACTACTACACCCGTATCGAACAGGGCCGTCTCGCGCCCTCAGAGCCTGTTCTCGAAGCCATTGCCGATACGCTGCGCCTCACCCCAGATCAGCGGGCCTACGTTCAAGGCCTGGCGCAGCAAGCCGATCGTGCGGCGCCGGTCCAACGCCGCACCAACCCGGTCCGGCCCCAGGTCCAGCGGCTCCTGGATCAGCTGACGGACAGTCCAGCGTTCGTCGTCGGCAAATACTTCGACATCCTCGCCTGGAACCCGCTGGCCGCCGCCGTGCTCCTGGACATCGACAAACTGCCGCCGCACGAACGCAACTTCATCCGCATGACCTTCACTGATCCGCGAATGAAGGACTACTACGAGGATTGGGAATCAATGGCCCGCACGAACGTGGCCCTCCTGCGGATGCAGGCCGTTGATAACCCCACCGATCCCAGGCTCGCGGCCATCGTTGGAGAACTTTCACTTTCCAGCCCGCAATTTCGCAGGTGGTGGGCAGCCCGAAATGTCGCTAGGCAGGATTTCGGGACCAAAACGATCCGCCACCCTGAACACGGCGACTTCACCATCGACTGGGACGCATTTCAGCGGGTCGGTTTTCCCGATCAGACACTGATTATCTGGTCTGCGGAACCCGGATCCGCGACCCACGAGAAATTCCGCATCCTCTCCTCCTGGATCAAGAGTCCCACCGCGCCCAACACGCGAGCTATCGGCTAACAGCTAACTGGCGCCGAGGTGTGCCATTTAGCGCTACGACGCCGCCACAGGTTTCGACAGGCTCAACCAGCGGCAGGCGCTTCGAAACAGGCTTAGCCAGCGGATGCAAAAAGGCCCCGCCGGACCAGGCACAAGTGCCAGGTCCCGCGGGGCCTTTTGGTTGCGAGGCGGAACGCTACTTCGCGGCGATGGTCCAGTCGCCGTCGGAGTTGACCTGGACGAAGCCGGGTGTGAGCTTCACGGTGCCGCTGTAGTCGCCGATCTTGTTGACTGCGAGCTCGGGAACCTCGCTGCCGAAGCCCTGCACCACGAAGTTGCCTTCACCCTTGTTGGTGACCGCAGCCTTGTCGCTAAGCGCATCCCAGTAGAGAACCATGTCGCCGTGGCCGCTCGCCTTGTCGGTTGAGGCGGGAACGCTGTCGATGTCCTCGATCTTTAGCGTCCACGCGGAGTCGGCGCTGATGGCGAACTCGGTGGTGGCAGCGGTGCTGGTGTCCACGAGGTGCGATCCTGCGTACGCGCCAACGGCGTTGACCAGGAGCATCTCATGTCCGTTGGTTTCCAGGACCGTGTTGCCGCTGCAGGCCTTGCACGTGAACGTCACCACGGCGGGGACGCCCTTGAGGTCCACCGTCTTGACGTCGTCGCCGGTACCCGTCAGCGTCTGCGCCGCCAGGTGCGGCCGGTCTCCCCCTGCAGCTGCTTCCCCGGTGCTCGCCGGATCCGCCGAGGGGTCCGAGGCGGCGCTCTCCGACGTCACAGGAGCGGCGGTGACGATCGGCGGGGTGGAGGCCTGCCGGACAACGGCAGCGGCAGCAATCCCGCTGAACACGCCAATCACCAGGTTGACCACCAAAAAGACAACAGTGACCACAACGGCCACCTTCTTGTGCTGCGCGTACCCTGCCAGCGGTCGCCCCTGCTTGTCCGTCTGTTTCCCGGCCAGCGTGATGATCAGGTCCACGAGCGCCCACCAGCCCAGGCCACCGAGCGTCAGCAGCTTGGCGATGCCCGTGCCGATCTTGCCGAGGTAGAAGCGGTCCACGCCCAGTACGCCAAGGAGCAGCGAGAACAGCCAGGTGACCAGGAAGGACTTCTGTGGTTCCGCCCCGTACTGCCCCGCGAAAGCCCCGTACTGCCCCGGATACGCCTGCCCCGCGTACTGCCCGTCCAACAACTGCCCGTTCGCATACTGCGGCGCGCCGTAGGTGGTGTAGTCGGAGGGCGGCGGTGGCGGGGTTGGGCCAGGGTGGCTCATTGCGGTCCTTTCAGGGCAGGCGACGGCAGGGGTCGCCGAGGTGGCGGAGTGAGGAAGAGGGGTGGGCAGTGCGGAGGGGAGGTGCGGAAGACTGGGTCGAGCGGTTGATCCACTACAAAACGACCGCTGCGTGAGCGGAATCCTGTGGTGAATGACACGTCGCCGGACAGCGGACACATGGCTTCAGGAAGCCCGTTTGCTTAAGGCTTTATGGCTTGCACATCTGCTGCTGTCCCCCGGTTTGACGCTTTGGCGTCACCGCCCCCTGAAGGGATGATACAGGGCTTTGGGAGGGGGTACGGGGACGCCACGGCGCGTCCCGGAAGACGCGCCGTGAAGACGCACGACGACGGCGCGCGTCGCCGGCCGTCGTCGTACTTCTTGGTTTTTACGGGTCCCTAATTCGGCCCTACTTTGGCACGGCTCCAATCTGCTGCATCAGGCTCATTGTGTCCGTCGATCCCCAGTGTTCTGCCACCTTGCCGTCCTGCACACGGATGATGTCGATGCCCGAGAATTCCACCGAATTGCCGGTGGCCGCCACTCCCGCAAAGTCGCCTTGGTGCGTTCCCGTCAGGGTCACGTGTGCGGCCTCGAGGTCCCCGTCGGCGAGCGCCGGCTCGCTGGTCTTGACCGCGAGGTCCGGAAATGCGGTCCGGACCGCGTTCACGTAGAACCTCACGCCTTCCTTCCCCGGCGGCTGCCCCGGAAAGCCCTCCTCGTGATCGACGACGTCGTCCGCCACCATCTCGTCTATGAGCGCCAGATTTCCGCCGGTCAGCACCTCGTTGTAAAACCGCCTGATCAATCCTTGTCCGCCAGCCATCTCCGTCTCCTTTGAGGTTGTGGCCGTATTTGGCAGCTAGATCTTCCCACTCACCGCTCGGCGCAACAACGGGCAATTGCTTTCCGGATTCCGGCGCTCAACCGGGCGGTCCTTCAGGGCCGGAAAGGTCCAAAATAGGCTTAGGGGACATGCCAAGAGGGTGCACGAACGAAGGGGTTTGTCATGGCCGGCTACTTTGAAATCATCGATGCTCCAGACGGCGGCTTCCGCGTCAGGCTTCTGGACGGGGCGGGCGGTCTGGTGGCCGTCTCAGTGAAGTACCCCACCAAAGAGGCTGCCGTCGCAGGGATTTCCTGGACCAGGGAGATCGCCGGGACCGGCCTCATCCGCGACATGAGCCGCGGCGGCCACGGGGAGCTCATCATCCCCAAGTCCAGGGCAGCCCACGCAACCGTGAGAATCCACTCCCACACGCGATTCCCGGCCGCGGACCGAGGGGCTGGGGTCCGAAGGGTCCGCTCGCTCTGACCAGCTGACCGGCTGACCCCGCGGCGTGGCCGGGTCCGTCGCGTGACGGGTCCGGTCCGCAGATGCCCCTGCGCTATGTGGGACATGACGTCTGGCCTGCCTCGCACTAGGGTAGGTTCCACGGCTGAAGACACCCGGCCTTGGAAACGCCCGTACGGAGCCGCCACCATGACCGAAGCCCTCGCCCCCACAGCCACCAGCCCCGCAGCCGACGCAGATGCCGCGTCCATGGCTGACATCAGCACAGATCCCGACGCCGGCCTCCGCCAGCTCGCCGCCGGCACTTTCGGACTCCCCCACCTTAGGGACGGCCAGCTTGCCGGCATGCGCGCGCTGGTCCAGGGCCGTGACGTCCTCGCCGTCATGCCCACCGGATATGGCAAGTCCGCCATTTACCAGGTGTCCGCCCTGTTCATCCACGGTGGGCACGAAGACGGCGCGGCGCTCGACGGCGACCAGCCCGCCAAGCACCCCGATGCCACCGCGGCCGACAGCGCAAGGCGCGGTCCCGCCGTCGTCGTTTCCCCGTTGATTGCGCTGCAGGAGGACCAACTGGACGGCCTGCTGGAGGACCTGGGCGGGGCGTCCGCGGTGGCCATCAACTCCGGCCGGAAGGATTCGGAGGTGGAGGCCGCATGGGAAGCCGCCGAGCGCGGCGAGGCCGCGTTCCTCTTTCTGGCTCCCGAGCAGCTGGCCAAGACCGAGACCGTGGAGCGACTGGCCGCCATGGACGTCTCGCTGTTCGTGGTGGATGAGGCCCACTGTGTCTCCTCCTGGGGGCACGACTTCCGCCCCGACTACCTGCGCCTCGGCGAGGTCCGCGCGCAGCTGGGCAGTCCGCCCGTCGCCGCCCTCACCGCCACCGCCTCTCCCCCGGTGCGTGATGAGATCCAGCAGCGCCTGCGCATGAAAGACCCGCTGGTGCTGGTCCACGGCTTCGACCGGCCCAACATCCGGCTCGACGTCGTCCGGCACCTCGAGGACCGGGACAAGCGGCGCGCGGTCGTGGCGCAGGTGGCCGAGCTGAAGGGTCCGGGGCTGCTCTACGCCGCCACCCGCAAGGACACCGAGACCTACGCGGCCGAACTCGCCGAGCACGGGCTGCGCGCCGCGGCGTACCACGCCGGCCGGAAGCAGAGCGAGCGGGACGAGGTCCACGAACAGTTCCTCGACGACGAACTCGACGTGGTGGTGGCGACCACCGCGTTCGGCATGGGCATCGACAAGCCCAACGTCCGCTTCGTGATCCACGCCGACATCCCCGAGTCCCTCGACGCCTACTACCAGGAGATCGGCCGCTCGGGCCGCGACGGGCAGCCTGCCTCCGCCGTCCTGCACTACCGGCCCGAGGACCTGGGCCTGCGCAAGTTCTTCGGCACCCACAAGCCGGACGAGGAGTCGCTGCTCGCCGTCCTCACCGCCCTGCAGGCCGCCGACGGCCCGGTCACCCAGAAGTCGCTCGCCGAGCAGACCGGCATCCCCACCCGCCGGCTCACCGGACTGCTCAACGAACTGCAGGAGACCCGCTCCGTGAAGGCCCTCAAGCGGGGCATCCGGCTGGACACTGACGCCAAGCTGCCCAAGGTGGTGGAACACGCCGTCGAACTCGCCGAAGCACGCCAGCGCGTGGACCGCTCGCGCATCGAGATGGCGCGCGGTTACGCGGAAACGGACGCCTGCCGGCGCCAGTTCCTGCTGGGCTACTTCGGCGAGGACCTCCCCGAACCCTGCGGCAACTGCGACAACTGCGCCGACGGTTCTGCGTACGAGGAGGACTACGACGACGGCGCCGCAGCCGCCGCGGGCGGGGAATCATTCCCGCTCCAGGCATCCGTGGTGCACAAGGAGTGGGGCGCGGGCATCATCATGCGGCACGAGGAGGACGTGATCACCGTGCTCTTCGAGCAGGAGGGCTACAAAACGCTCTCCCGCCAGGCCGTGACGGAGGGGAAGCTCCTGACGCTGGCGGAGTGACGCCGTCGCGCTCCGGCCCGTTTTGCCCTTGCCGCCCGTCCGCCTCCCCTACCCCCGAGCTCCCTCCCTCCCAATCAGGGACCCGACGGACCATTGACATGTGACCAAATGGTCACCTATTCTAAATCCTATGGACGCCGTGTTTAAGGCCCTTGCTGACCCGATCCGCAGGGAGCTTCTGGACCAGCTTTTCAGCGAAGACGGGCAGACGCTTAGTGCCCTCGAAGCACACTTCGAGATCACCCGATTCGGCGTTATGAAGCACCTTAAAATCCTGGAAGAGGCGGGCCTCGTGGTGACCAGGCGCCGCGGCCGCGAGAAACTGCACTTCCTCAATCCGGTGCCCATCAGGCTCGTCCACGACCGCTGGGTGAGCAAATACGCAGAACCATGGGCCGCTGCGCTCAGCGACCTCAAATCCCGATTGGAAAGTCCCATGGAAAAGATCTTCGAAATCTACATCAAGACCACTCCGGAACGGCTCTGGGAAGCCATCACGGACAGCGATATCCGAAGCAAGTACCAGTTCGGGAACACGCTGAAATCGGACTGGACCACGGGCTCCCGTTTCGAGATGGGCAACCCCAAAGCCGGGGCGCTCCTGGGCGAGGGCGAGAACCTCGAGGTCGATCCCCCGCGCCGGCTGGTACAGACCATGCGCGCGCTCTGGGGCGAGGACGTCAAGGCTGAGGGCACCTCCCGCGTCACGTGGGAAATCGAGCCGGTCGGCGACGACTCGTGCCACCTCACCGTCACGCACGACCAGCTCCGCGAAGGCGCCAACGAGCAGCTCTACGGCGGCTGGCCCATGATCCTCTCCGGCCTGAAGACCTGGCTCGAGACCGGGGAAAAGCTCACCACGCCGGGCTCGCTGATGTACGGCTGAGCAGCCTCCTAGCCCAACTGACTCGCAGTTGTTGTCGTTATGAGCCCTCATAACGACAACAACTGCGAGTCAGTTGGGGGCACACCTGCTGTTGCGGGCGGGCAGAGCGCACTGGGTAGGGTTGTCTTGCACGCCCCGCCCTCAGCGCTCAGGAAAGAGGCAGCATGGAAGTTCCCCCTATGGTCTGGATCCTCACGATTGCCGGAATCGTCGCGCTCCTGGCCTTCGACTTCTTCTTCCACGTCCGCAAAGCCCACACCCCCACCCTCAAGGAATCCGGCACCTGGTCCGCCATTTATGTGGGCATGGCCCTCGTGTTCGGCCTCGGTGTCTGGTTCTTCGGCGGCTCCAAGATGGGCACTGAGTACTTCGCCGGCTACGTGACCGAGAAGGCGTTGTCCGTGGACAACCTTTTCGTGTTCCTGATCATCATGTCCAGCTTCAAGGTGCCGCGTGCCGACCAGCAGAAGGTGCTCCTGTTCGGCATCGTCTTCTCGCTGCTGGCCCGGACAGGCTTCATCTTCCTCGGCGCCGCGCTGATCAACAGCTTCGCCTGGGTGTTCTACATCTTCGGGCTCATCCTGCTCATCACCGCCGGGAACCTGCTCAAGCCGGACAACCACGACGACGACGACAGCGAAACTCTCGTGGTCCGGCTCGCCAAGAAGTTCCTGCCGGCCTCCGAGCATTTCGACGGCGATAAGCTCTTCACCGAGGTTGACGGCAAGAGGGTCCTCACCCCGATGCTCCTGGTGATGGTGGCCATCGGCGCCACGGACATTCTCTTCGCGCTGGACTCCATCCCTGCCATCTTCGGCCTGACGCAGAACGTGTTCATCGTCTTCACAGCCACCGCGTTCTCGCTCATGGGCCTGCGGCAGCTGTTCTTCCTCATCGACGAGCTCCTCGACCGGCTCATCTACCTCTCCTACGGCCTCGCCGCCATCCTCGGCTTCATCGGCGTCAAGCTGATCCTGCACGCCCTGCACGAGAACACCCTGCCGTTCATCAACGACGGCGAACACGTGAACGTCGTAGAAATCAGCACCGGCCTGTCGCTCAGCGTGATCCTCGGCGTACTCGCCGTCACCATCATCGGCTCCCTCCTCAGCCCCAAGGGCAAGGCCAAGACCATGGTCTCCGGCGCCAGGCGGCACGCCACCACGTACGTGGACCTCAACTACGAGACGGACATCGTCGAGCGCGAGCGGATCTTCGACAAGCTGGTCCGCGAAGAGCAGGAGCTCAAGAAGCTCCCGGAGAAGTACAAGCGGCTCATCCGGAACGAGACCGAGTTCATGAACCTGATCCGCCAAGCCCACGCCGAGCACGACCAGGCATTGGAGCGCGCAGGCGAGAAGTAGTGCGGCAACAGCAACGGGGCCAACGCCCGCAGGATTCCCTAACCGAGCTTGCGGGGCTAGGTGGGGAGGGTTGCTTACCGCCCAACTCGGAGGGCCTCGGGCCAGCCAGCGTGGTGTCGGGACCCAGCTTCGCCACGGCTCATGGCGTCGACATACAGCAGCCTCGTGATCCCCTTGGAGACCGAGCCAATTTCGAAGTCAGCAGCAAGGGAGGCGCCGCGGCTCGCCACGGCAACCTCCCCTGCGCATACGGTGGCCGCGGCAACACCGGGTGGCTGCGGCCAAACGCTTCTTGTAATTGTTGTGCCAGTCCCGGGTCGCCATGGACCTCAGGGACTGGACTTGCGTGCCTCAGCGTCAGTGCCGGTGGAGCATGTGGCGGATCTTGTCTCCGATACCCCCGGCGGTGCGGCCGCGGCCCATGGACGAGGTCCGTCCCGTGGTGTTGGGCCTGGTGCCCCGCGTGTAGCCCCCGGTGGTTCCTTGGGTGGTCCGTCCGGAAATACGTCCTGCGGCATTCCTGATCATGTTTCCCAAGTTCATGATGAACTCCTTAGGTTGTGCGTCTGTTCAGGCTGCGACCGGTTTTAGGTCCGGTCTTTCCCGACTCTACGCCCGTCCCGAAGGCAGATCTACGGTCAAGTAGATCTGAGGCAACTTTCGTCAGCGCCGGCCGTCGCGCTTTCAGCCCAGCGCTGCCGCTTCCCGTGCCAGTTCGGTGATCTGCTGCCAGTCCCCGCTTTCGACGGCGGCGCGCGGCGTCAGCCAGCTGCCTCCGACGCAGCTGACGTTGGGCAGCCTCAGGTAGTCCGGCGCCGTCGCAAGGCTGATGCCGCCGGTCGGGCAGAACGTCACCTGCGGGATGGGTGCCCCGATGGCTGCCAGGTAGGCCGGGCCGCCGGCTGGACCGGCCGGGAAGAACTTCATGGTGTCCAGCCCGCGCTCCAGCACGGCCAACACCTCGCCCACAGTTGCCACGCCCGGAAGCACCGGAACCTCGAGGGAGAGCATGTGGTCCAGCAGCGACGGCGTCACGCCGGGGCTGACCAGGAACTGCGCGCCCGCCGCCACAGCAGCGTCCGCCTGCGCGGGCGTGAGGATGGTCCCGGCTCCCACCAGGATGTCCGGCACCTCGTTGGCGATGGCCTTCAGCGAGGTCAGCGCAGTGTCCGTCCGGAGGGTGAGCTCGATAATCCGGACGCCGCCGTCGGCAAGTGCCCGGGCGACCGGAACCGCATGCTGCGGGTCCTCGATGGTCACCACGGGGATGACCGGGGAAACGTTCAGAACGCTGGTGGCGTCAGCCATGGTTGATCTCTTTTCTCAGGCCGTCCAGCCCGTGCGTGTCGATGATGCTGTACCAGTGGATGAGGAGGTCGGCGAAGCCGGCATGCTCCGCGAGTTCGGGGTCGAAGACGCTGCGGCAGCCCAGCAGCGCGGGGACGACGTCGGCCGCGGAGCGCGAAACCGGCAGCGCGACATGGAGTTCGGCGGCCAGCGGGTCGTCCAGCTCCGCCATGGGGGTGGCGGCCACGTGCCGCATCCACGCAGCGACGGCGAGCGCCGCCCACCGGGGTTCACGGCCGGCGTCGAGGTTTCCGCGCACGGTGCTGAGCAGGCGCAGGCCGATCTTCTGCGAACCGTCGCTGCCCACCTTGGCCGTGGTGTGGCCGAGGGCGGGGTTGGCGAAACGGGTCAGCACCTGGGCGCAGTACTCGTCCGCGTCGAGTCCCTCCGGAAGTGTGATGGTGGGCAGGACGTCCTCTGCCATCATGCGCCGCGCAGCGGTGAAAAACGCTTCCTCGGCCACGGCGTCGCTGATGGTCTCCTTGCCCGCGGCGAGGCCGAGATAGGCCAGCAGCGAGTGGCTCGCATTCAGCAGCCGCAGCTTCGCCGCTTCCCAGGCCGCGACGTCGCTGCTGAACAGGGCTCCGGCCTCCTCCCACCGCGGGCGGCCGGCGGCGAAGTTGTCCTCGATAACCCACTGCATGAACGGCTCGGCCACCACGGCGGCCTCATCCCGCAGCCCAAGTTCACGTTCGACGGCGTCCAGGTCACCCGCCGTCGTGGCCGGCACCATCCGGTCCACCATGGTGCTGGGGAACGTGACGTTCGCGTCCAGCCAGGCGGTGAGCGGTTCGGCCTCAGCAGCCGGAAGGGCGGCGGCGAAGGCGTGGACCAGCTTCTCAGTCAGTTCTCCGTTGCCGGGAAGGTTGTCACACGAGACCACGGTGAGCGGCCCGGCTCCGGTACGGGAACGCTGCTGCAGGCCGCGGGCGATCTGCCCGATGGCCGTGAGCGGCGCACGCCCGCCGAGGTCCGCGCTGACCTCCTCGTCCGCCGTGTTGAGGGATCCGGTCTGCGGGTTGATCCGGTAGCCCTTCTCGGTGATGGTCAGCGTGACCACGAGGATCTCCGGCGCGGCGATCCGGTCCACCACGGCGGCCGGGTTGTCCCGCCCCGAGATGGCGTCCACGATGCTCGAGACCACGCGGAGCGGCGCGGCACCTTCACCCCGTTCGGCCACGGTGAAGAGCCCGTCCTGCGGTGCAAGCTGCCGGGCCACGGTGTCCGAGCGCTGGGTGACGCCTGTGATCCCCCAGCCGGATTCCCCCGCGGCCAGCATGGCGTTCTCGGTGAAGACGGCGGTGTGTGCGCGGGCGAAGGCGCCCAGGCCCAAGTGCACGATGCCGGGCTTCAGGCCGTTGGCCCGGAGCGCGGCGCCGGGGAACTCGGCGCCCGGGAACGCGGCCGCCGTTCCCGGGTTACTGCTCAGGTTGGCACTGCTGACAGTGGTACTGCTCAGGCGTGCGATGACAGCTCTCCTTCGGGTGCGTCCACGGTCCGCGCCCCCAAGGTGTCCGCCCCCAGGGCATGGGCGCGGGTCTGCTCGAAGCTCGGAATGAAGCCCGTGCCGCCCTTGCCGCCCACCACGAGCGAGGCCGCGGCTGCGCCGTACCGGGCAGCCTCGGGAAGGCTATCGCCGAGCACCAGCCGCGCGGTCAGCGTGCCCACAAAGGCGTCGCCTGCCCCGGTCTGGTCCACCACTGCCGGCGCGGGGATGGCTTCGATCCAGGCCGAATCAGTGTCGCTTTCCAGCTGGATTCCCTCGGCCCCGCACGTTACTGCCACATTGGCAGTGCCCAGCGCGCGCAGTGTGGCGGCCGCTTCGGCGGGCGAGGACGTGCCCAGCAGGGCCGATGTCTCCCCCGGGAACGACGGCGTCACCAGAAAGGCCTTCGGCGAAAGCCCGGTGACGGCCGCCGTCGCATCCTTCACGGAGGTGAGCCGCGGCCGGTAGTTCGGGTCAAAGACGAACCGGCGGGCCACCTCGGCGGCCCTGAAAACGGCGGCGCGAGACGTGGCCGAAATGGCGCAGGCGATGCCGCCGGCGATCACTGCGCCGGCCGCGGCAAATACGCCCGCGTCGACGTCGTCCGGCCCCAGCGTTGAGCCGACACTGCCGCTGCGCGCGTAGGAGAACTCGCGCTGCCCGTCGGGGTCGCAGTGCACCAGGTACACGCCCTGTTGGCCGGGGCGGAACTTCAGGAGTTCGGTGGAAATGCCGAGCTCAGCGATCCTGGCGGCGACCGCCTGGCCGAGGTCGTCGTCGGGCAGTACTGCCAGCAGCGCGGTGCGGGCACCGGCCGCAGCGGCAGCCGCGGCAACGTTCAGCGCGTCGCCGGAAATGCCCAGCTGCGCCGGAACGCCATGCCCGAAGGGGACGTCGGTGGCCACCTCAAGGAGGATCTCCCCCATGGCGACGACGTCGAACGGCCGTGCTTGTGTCGGGTTACTCACCAGTCATGCACCGACCCGTCGAGGCGGCGGTTGATGGGCAGGTACTTGGCGTCGAACGGAAACTTGGCGGCCGCCTCCTCGTCGAACTCGACCCCCAGGCCGGGGGCGTCACCTGGGTGCATGTAGCCGTCGGTGAAGGTATAGGAGGTCTTGAACACCTCGTTGGCGGGGTCGCGGTGGCCCATGTACTCCTGCACGCCGAAGTTGGGGATGCTCATGTCCACGTGCAGCGCCGCGGCGAAGGACACCGGCGACAGGTCGCCCGCGCCGTGTGAGCCCGAGCGGACGCCGTACAGGTCAGCCAGCGAGAAGATGCGGCGCAGGTGCGTGATGCCGCCGGCGTGCGAGACCGAGGTGCGGATGTAGTCGATCAGGCGTTCTGTGATCAGCTGCTGGCAGTCCCAGATCGAGTTGAACACCTCGCCGACGGCGATCGGCGTCGTCGTGTGCTGGCGGATCAGGCGGAACGCCGACTGGTCCTCGGCCGGCGTCGGATCTTCAATCCAGAACGGGCGGAACGGCTCCAGCGAGGCGCCCAGCCGACCGGCCTCGATCGGCGTCAGCCGGTGATGGACGTCGTGCAGGACGTGCACGCCGTAGCCGAACTGTTCACGAACGTGCGCCATCATCTTCGGCGCGAAGTCCAGGTATGCGGTGGTCTCCCACAGATCTTCCTGCGGGATGTTGCCGCTGGCGGGTTCGTAGGTCCTGCCGTCCACCGGTGCGATTCCGTAGGTCTTCTCCAGTCCCGGCACGGCGGCCTGGGCCCGGATCGCCTTGTAGCCGAGGTCCAGGTGGTGCTGGAAGTCGGCGTTGAGGTCCTCCAGCGAGGAGCCGCTGGCGTGGCCGTAGACCATGACGCCCTCACGGGCTGCGCCGCCGAGCAGTTCGTACACCGGCATGCCAGCGGCCTTGCCCTTGATGTCCCAAAGGGCGACGTCGATCGCGGCGATCGCGGTCATGGTCACCGGTCCGCGGCGCCAGTAGGCACCCTTGTAGAAGTACTGCCAGGCATCCTCGATGCGGCGGGCGTCGCGGCCGATCAGCAGCGGGCAGAGGTGCTCGGACAGGTAGGACGCCACGGCCAGTTCACGTCCGTTGAGGGTGGCGTCGCCGATGCCGGTAATCCCGTCCTCGGTTTCGATAACGAGCGTGACGTAATTCCGTCCTGGCGACGAAACCACTACTCGTGCGTCGGTGATCTTCACTGGTTGGGTCCTTTTGTGTGTCGAGAATTGCAAGTAGGTCGCAGCAGATGGCGTTATGAGCCCTCAGAACGCCATCTGCTGCTACCCAGTTGGGTCAGGAGAGGCGGAGCATGACCTTGCTGCTGCCGGCGGCCGGGTCCGCGGAGACCCGCATGGCTTCCGCGGCCTGGTCGATGCCGAACTTGTGGGTGATGACGGGTGAGACGTCCAGGCCGTCGGACATCGCCTTGAGCGCATCGGTGATCTCGTCCGCGAACCGGTAGGAACCGATCCAGGTGATTTCCCGGGTCACGAGATCCCCGAGTGCGGCCGGGGCCGGGGCGCCGGGCAGGTTGCCCACCTGGACGATGGTTCCGCCGCGGGCGGTGGCCCGGAGGATGCCGCCCAGTACGGCGGGGATCCCGGTGGCCTCGAACACGAGCTCCACGTCCTCCGGCAGGGTTCCGCCGTCGGCCAGGTTGCGGACCTCGTCCGCGCCCATGGCCTTTGCGATCCTCAGCGAGGCGTCGTTGATGTCCGCGGCGATGACGGTCCGCGCACCGGCGTACTTGGCGGCCGCGATCACCAGGGATCCGATCGGCCCGGCGCCGTTGACCAGCACGTCGCGGCCGGCGAGCGAACCCGCACGCCCCACCGCGTGGAGGGCGACGGCGAGCGGTTCAGCAAGTGCCCCGCGGAGGGTGTCCACGCCGTCGGGAAGCGGACGGATCTGCGACGCGCGGACCAGCTTGCGTTCGCTGAAGCCGCCGTCGGTGTGCGGATCGAAGGCTGCCGATCCGAAGTAGCGGATCTGCGGGTACAGGTTGGTCCGGCCGCTGAGCCGCTCCGGCATGATCCCGTCCCCCACGAGTTCCGCGGGATGGACCGTGACCGGCTGGCCGACGTCGAGGTGTTCGACGCCGTCGCCCAGCTGGGCGATCCGGCCGGCCACCTCGTGGCCCAGGACGAGCGGGGACTTCAGCTGCGCGGTTCCGGAAGCGCCGTGGCGCCAGTACGAAAGGTCGGATCCGCAAATCCCGCCCCATTCGACGTCGAGGACAACCTCACCCGGCCCGGCCACGGGCTCGGGGCGTTCGTCGATGCGGAGGTCGTTGGCACCGTGGACAACGACGGCTTTCATGCGGCGTCTTCCAGGCGGACCATGTCGCGGCCGCGGACCTCGGGTCCTACTGTGGCGGCCACCAGGGTGATCAGCGAGTAGCCGATGAGCATGGCTGCCAGCGGCCACCAGTGCCCGGTGACGGCGGTGAGCGTGGCGGCGAGGATCGGGCCGATCGCCGTGGCGAGGATGCCGCCGATCTCCTTGGCCAGGGCCAGCTGCGTGAAGCGGGTGCGGGCTCCGAAGAACTCGGCCATGGTGACGCTTTCCATCGAGAAGAGGCTCAGCACGCCCAGGTTCAGGCCGGCGACCACGGCGATGGTGACAAGCGTCGGGTTACCGCTGGTGACCATCATCATCATGGGGATCGCGAACAGGGCGGTGAGGGCGCTCAGGATGATGTAGAGGGGCCGGCGGCCGAAGCGGTCGCCCAGGAGGCCGATCAGCGGGATGGTGGCGAAGCCGATGATCGAGCCGATCATTATGGCCGTGGTGCCGACGGACTTGTTCATGAGCAGGACCGTGGCGAGGTAGCCGATGAGGAAGGTCTGGATGAGCCCGGAGTTGCCGGCCTGCCCGAAGCGGAGGCCGAGGGCGATCAGGAAGGACTTGCCCTTGCGCTGGTGCAGCGCGGCTTCGATCGTGCTGGTGGACTGGGTGGTGTGCTTGGCCTGGCCTGCTTCGTTTGATGCGGTGCCCGCCTCGGCGGCGAGGTCACGCTTGGCGAGTGCGACGCCGTCGACGACGTCCTCACGCTGTTCGAAAACGGGGCTCTCCTTGAGGGAGCGGCGGATCCAGACGGCGAAAATCATCAGCAGGAAGCTGGCCAGGAACGGCAGGCGCCAGCCCCAGGTCAGCAGTTGGTCCTCGGAGAGAACCGCCACCAGAATGGCCCAAAGCGCGGAGGCGGCGAGGGTGCCGGAGTTGGTGCCGAGGCAGACGAGGGAGGAAATGAGACCGCGGCGGCGGGCCGGGGCGTATTCCGCCAGCATCACTGTGGCGCCGGCGATTTCCGCGCCAGCACCGAAGCCCTGGATCAGGCGCAGGGCCACGAGGAGGATGGGCGCCCAGATGCCGACCATGGCGTAAGTGGGCAGGACGCCGATGAGCGTGGTTGACGCACCCATCAGCGCGATGGTGATGAAGAGGACCTTCTTGCGGCCGATCCTGTCACCCATGCGGCCGAAGTACACGGCACCGACCAGGCGGGCCACGTAGCCCACACCGTAGGTTGCCATCGCGGCGATGAGGCCGACGACCGGGCTCACGTCGGGGAAGAAGATCTTGTTGAAGACGATAGCCGCAGCCAGCGAGTAGAGCTGGAAGTCCATGAATTCCATGGCCGTTCCCAGCCAGCCGGAAACCGCAACCTTCGCAAGGTCGCGAGTGGTCCTTGTTTCGGTCTTGGCGGTGGGCGGTGCGATGCTCTCGGTCATCTGTTGCTCCTTTGCAGGCGATGAAGAAGGGGAGGTGGAGAGATATGCCTGTGAAATGTGGCCGGTTTGTCGGACAGGAGAGCTGTCCTGCGGCCGCTTGCTGACTACCATACAAGCACTACCATTCTAGTTTGTCAACGATGGCTACACTGGATGCATGGCAACCGGCAAACCCGAAAAAGGGCAGTCTCCGCGGCTTTCCGTGCGGGACCAGACACTGGATACGCTCCGGCGTCGCATCATCTCCCTGCAGCTTCCGCCCGGCGAGCCGCTGTCCGAAAACGAGCTCGCCCAGGAACTAGGTGTCAGCCGGACGCCCGTGCGAGAGAGCCTCATCCTGCTGCGCGAAGAGGGCCTGGTGCACGTCTTCCCGCAGATCGGTTCGTTCGTCTCGCTTGTGGACCTGGGCCGTGTAGCGGAGGCCCAGTTTGTCCGCGAGGCCATTGAATGCGCCTCCCTGAAGGATGCGGTGGTTGACGCCTCCGGACTCGCCGGCCTGCGGGAGATCCTGGGCGCACAGCGGAACGCAGAGGCGGCCGGCGACGTCGAGGAGTTCTTCCGGCTTGACGAGGACTTCCACCGCGGGCTCCTTCGCCTGGCAGGGCACGAGTCGGCCTGGACCGCGGTCAACTCGGCCAAGGCCCACCTGGACCGTGCCCGCCGGCTCAGCCTGATCGACACCCGGCCCGTGTCCACGCTGATCGAACAGCACACTGCCGTGGTGGACGCACTCGAGGCCAACAACCGCACCGAAGCAGACAGCTCCCTGCGCGTCCACCTGCGCGGCGTCTTCGAGGACGTCAAGCGCATCCAGGCGTCATCACCCGAGCTCTTCTCGGACGGCACAGTATCCCGCCCCGTAAGGCGAAGCATCGCCCGGCTTTCCTGAGTCCGCTGGTTGAGGCTGTCGAAACCCAGACCTGATCTCGACAAGCTCGATCAGCGGTCCTTGGTTCGGCGGCTTACCCCTGCTTCACCAGCGCGGCCTCGAGGTTGATCTTCACCTTGTCGCTGACCAGGAGCCCGCCGGCTTCGAGGGCCGCGTTCCAAGTCAGGCCGAACTCCTTGCGGCTGATGTCGGTCTCGGCGGAGAAGCCTGCACGCGTGGCGCCGAAGGGGTCGACGGCGACGCCGGTGAACTCAACCTCGAGCTCGACCGGCTTGGTGATGCCCTTGATGGTGAGGTCGCCGGTCAGGGTGTAATCCTCGCCGTCGCCCTCAATGTGCGTGCCCTTGAACGCCATCTCCGGATACTCTGCAACGTCGAAGAAGTCCGCCCCCTGCACGTGGGCGTCTCGGTTGGCGTCACCGGAATCGAAGCTGGCGGTGCTCACGCTGGCATGCAGCGACGAATCGGCCAGGGTATCCCGCACATGGGCCTCGCCGGTTGCTTCCCGGAACCGCCCGCGGACCTTGCTGATCCCGGCGTGCCGCACGCTGAAGCCGATCTCACTGTGGGACATGTCGAGAGTCCAGATGCCGGGGGTCAGGCCTGCGGGAAGAGTCATGACGCATCTCCTTTGAAGGAAAAACCTGCTGGTCAGTGCGATTTCAACACTGGTTTAGCCCGGCGGTGAAGTCAAGGACGAGTAGCTTCACCGGTGGTCACGCGGGCAGCCAAAACAGCTGTGCAAGAAAACCAGCACATTCCTAGCCAATTTTCAGGAAACTTCTCTAGCCTAGGAACAGGCCCACCGCGTATCCCCCATCCGGGGTGGTCCTGCCGCTAGGAGAAGCCCCGCAAAGCCGTCAGGCACTGCGGGGCTCTCTGCGTTTCAGTACGTCATCCGCGTGGCACCGCCAGCTCCGCCCGGCCGGCCAGTACGATCGATCGTTGAATCGACAACCAGCGCCACGGGAGTACACCGCCTTGCACCACGCACCGCCCCGCAAGAGGAACTGGTTTGCAGCCGGCGCCCTTGCCGCCGTCATCCTGGCCACCACCGCCTGCGGCGGAGCCGTCAGCGCAACCCGGCAGCCGTCGTCGGACGCTGTCCCCGGCGGGTCAGCCGGCAACCCGCCCGGCTACGCTGTCAAAGCAGCCGACCTCCTCGCCACCCTGCCGGTCAAAGGACGCGCACCCAAAACGGGCTACGACCGGGAAGAGTTTGGGCCGGCATGGCAAGACACGGACCACAACGGCTGCGATACCCGCAACGACATCCTCGCCCGGGACCTCACCAAGACGACCGTCAAGCCGGGCACAAACAACTGCATCGTCCTGACGGGCTCCCTGGCTGATCCGTACACGGCCACCACCATCGCCTTCACCCGCGGCAGCAAAACCAGCAGCGCGGTGCAGATCGACCACGTCGTTGCCCTGAGCGACGCGTGGCAGAAGGGTGCCCAGCGCCTCAGCAAGGCACAGCGGACCGCCTTCGCCAATGATCCCCTCAACCTGTTGGCCGCATCCGGCCCCGCCAACCAGCAAAAGTCCGACGGCGACGCCGCCACCTGGCTGCCGAGCAGCAAGGCCTACCGCTGCCCGTACGTCGCGCGGCAGATTTCAGTCAAGGCGAAGTACAAGCTGTGGGTGACCCAGGCCGAGCGCACCGCGATGGCCTCCGTCCTGGCCCAGTGCGGCGGCACGGTGGCCGGCGGCAAGTGACCGGACGCACCGCCGCCGGGAGCCGCGGGCCTGCGGCCGCTCAGCCCTGCTCCGGCACCTCGCCCGCTAACGGGTAGTCGTCCTCATCGCTGCCGGGCGTGCCCGCGGCCTGCTCAATGGCGTCGGCCTCGGCCGCTTCCTCGGCTGAGAGATCGGGGGCGGCGGGCGGCCCGTTGGACCTCAGCGGAGTCCGCTGCTCCAAGGCATCCGCCTCGGGAACATCCTCGGGTAACGGCCGCTGTTCCTCGTCCCCGGACTCCCCGCCTGCCGGCTGGCGCTGCTCAAACGCATCCGCTTCCGGCACTTCGAGCGGAGTTTCGTCAGGTTGGCTGTTCATATCTCCTCCTGCACCTGGGTTGGTCTTTCCACGAGTCTGGTCCTACTCCCCGACGACGGCAATGGGGACCGCGTGCGGCCCAACCCATTGGGCCGGACCGCACACGGTCCCCGTGCTGCATCTACGTCAGCTGAGGTATCCGTTCGGGTTCAGCACGTACTTGGTGGCGGCGCCGGCGTCGAACTCGGCGTACCCCTTCGGTGCGTCCTCCAGCAGGATCGGCTTCGCGTTAACGTTCTTGGCGATGCTCACGCGGTCCTTGAGGATCGCCATCATCAGCTGCCGGTTGTACTTCATCACCGGGCACTGGCCCGTGGTGAAGCTCAGCGACTTCGCCCAGCCGGTGCCCAGGCTCAGGCTCAGCGAACCCTTCTTGGCAGACTCGTCGATGCCGCCCGGATCGCCCGTCACATACAGGCCCGGAATGCCCAGCGCGCCACCGGCAGCAGCGATGTCCATTAGCGAATTCAGCACGGTTGCCGGCGCCTCCTGCGCACCCTGGCCGTGGCCTTTCGCCTCGAAGCCCACGGCATCCACGCCGCAGTCCACCTCCGGCACGCCCAGGATCTGTTCGATCTGCTCCGCCGGCCCGCCCTTGGTGAGGTCCACCGTTTCGCAGCCGAAACTGCGCGCCTGGGTCAGACGGTCACTGTTCATGTCGCCCACGATTACGACGGCGGCACCCAGCAGTTGCGCGCTGGTCGCCGCTGCGAGGCCCACAGGACCGGCCCCTGCGACGTAAACGGTGGAGCCGACGCCGACTCCTGCCGAGACGGCACCGTGGTAGCCGGTAGGAAAGATGTCCGAGAGCATAGCGAGGTCCAGGATCTTCTCCATGGCCTGGTCCTTGTCCGGGAATTTGAGCAGGTTCCAGTCCGCATAGGGCACCAGAACATAGTTGGCCTGGCCGCCCACCCAGCCGCCCATGTCCACGTAGCCATAGGCGCTACCAGGGCGGTCCGGGTTCACGTTGAGGCAGATCCCGGTCTTGCGCTCCTTGCAGTTCCGGCACCTTCCGCACGAGATATTGAACGGTACGGAGCAGACGTCTCCCACCTTGATGAATTCGACGCCGGGCCCCACCTCCACCACCTCGCCGGTGATTTCGTGGCCCAGCACCAGGTCCGGCGGCGCCGTGGTCCGCCCGCGGACCATGTGCTGGTCCGAGCCGCAGATGTTGGTGGCCACCGTCTTGAGAATTGCACCGTGGGGAACTTGGCGCCCCACGTTGGCCGGATTGACCCCCGGCCCGTCCTTGAGTTCAAAAGTGGGGTAATCGATATCGATGACTTCCACCTTGCCGGGTGCCTTGTAGGCAACGGCTTTGTTCCCTTCCATCTCTTTCCTCCTGGCGTCACGGACCCTTCCCCGTGAAGGGTCGGCGGTGATTCATGAGCGATTTGATGCTCCCTCCGGGGCATTCCCTTGGATGGCGGGACGGCGTCGTCACGCCTGAAAGGTGGAGGGTCCTGCCAGTCTAGAACGGTGCCCGCAAAGGGTCCATGGGGCTCGGGAGCCCGCGGCGCCGTTCCTGCAATTACGCAACACAATTGGGTCTTTTTGATCCGGCCCATCCGGCCTACGTTGGGAACAGCGCGTCGCCCAGCCCGGGCGTCCGGAACCTGGAGGAATCCCATGAGCACGCATGTAGCCGATTGCAGCGTCACCAATTGCTCCTTCAACGACCACTCCGAATGTAACGCCGAGGCCATCACGGTTGGCGGCAGCACAGACCACGCCTCGTGCGCCACCTTCATCGACACAGGCACGCACGGCGGCCTTCCCAAGGTCCTCGCCGGCGTCGGGGCATGCCAGCGGGCAGAATGCGTCCATAACGACCACCTGATGTGCAAGGCCTCGGAAGTCCACGTTGGCCCCGGCCCGGATAACGCCGACTGCCTCACTTACTCGCACAATGGACGGCAGGCCGCCCACTAATCTGCCCAATCATGGAGGGTCCCCCATTGGCGCAGCTCCTCGGTAGGCAAAGCTCCCGGCGCGGTTTGGTTGTCATAGCCTCTTGCTAGATTCAAATCAGCGCACCGGGAACCGTCCCGGAGCGAGGCTGCCAATGGGGAGGCCCCATGTTCCTGCTCCACCCAACCACGCCGGGAGCGCCCGCTGATCTGGTGTTTTCAGCCAGCGACCTCGTGGCCGCGAGCGAGTGCGAGTACCGCACGCTGCGGATCCTCGACGAGAAGCTGGGCCGCTCCCCCAAAGCCGTTTTCCCCGCCGACGAGATGCAAGCGCGGGCAGGCAAACTCGGCGATCTCCACGAGCACAAGGTGCTGGCTGCCCTCATCGACGAGCACGGCACCTGGGATCCGGCGCGCGGCACAGGGGTCTACTGCGTAGACCGCGGAACCACTGACCGGGCCGACTTGGCGGACAAAGCCCGGGAAACCGCCGCCGCCCTCCGCACTGGCGCCGACGTTGTCTTCCAGGCGACGTTCTTCGACGGCGAGTTCCTCGGCTATGCGGATTTCCTGGTGCGGGAGGAAGCTGACTCGCCTGGTCCCGATCTGACTGGCGGCGACGGTGGTGCCCCGCGGTACGCGGTCTGGGACACCAAGCTGGCGCGGCACGCCAAGGTGGGGGCCCTGCTGCAGCTTGCTGCGTATGGCGACCAACTGATCAGTCTCGGACTCGAACCCGCCCCGCGCGTCATCCTGGTGCTGGGCAACATGGAGCGCAGCTTTCACTCGCTGGCGGATCTGCTGCCCGTGTACCGCGAGCGCCGGGCGCGGTTCCGTGAGCTCACCGCTGCGCACCGCCTGGAGGCCCCCGTGGCGTGGCAGCAGCCGGGTGTCAGCTACTGCGGCAGGTGCGACTACTGCGCCGAGCAGGTGACCGGGCACCGGGACCTGCTGATGGTGGCAGGCATGACCTCCGCCCAGCGGAAGAAGCTGGTTGCGGATGGTATTACCACCATCGACGCCCTCGCCGAACTGTCTCTGCATTTGGCCACAGGTTCGCGGGTGCGGCTGCGCGACCAGGCCAGGATGCAAACCGGCCGTGAGGTTGAGGACGGTTCGCGCACCTTCGTGAAGGAGGGCCGGCCGCACACCGTTACGTACAAGGTGCTGGCAGACAACGCGCTGGGCGGGATTCCTGCCCCGAGTGAGGGCGACATCTTCTTCGACTTCGAGGGCGACCCCCTCTGGCAGGATCCCGCGGGCCAATGGGGCCTGGAGTACCTCTTCGGCGTGATCGAGGCTCCGCGGCCCACTGATCCGCCGGGCCAGGAACCGGTGTTCCGGCCGTTCTGGGCCCACTCGCGCGCGGATGAACGGCAGGCGTTCCTGGACTTCCTCGCCTACGTGGAGGAACGACGCGCCCGGTATCCGGACATGCACGTCTACCACTACGCGCCCTACGAAAAAACGGCCCTGCGCAACCTCTCGCTGAACCATGTAGCCGGCGAGGACGTGGTGGATTCGTGGCTGCGCGACGGGCTCCTCGTGGACCTCTATGCGACCGTCCGGCACTCACTCCGCATCTCCGAGGCCTCTTACTCCATCAAGAAGCTCGAGCCCCTGTACATGGGAGACAACCTGCGGTCCGGGGACGTCAAGGACGCCGGCGCTTCGGTGGTGGCCTACGCCGCCTACTGCGAAGCGCGCGACGCCGGAGCCGAGACACAGGCGGAAGCGACGGCGATTCTGGCGTCCATTTCCGACTACAACCAGTACGACTGCCTTTCCACGCTGCGCCTCCGGGACTGGCTGCTGCAACTGCGTGCTGGTGGCGCGCCCGCTGCTTTGGCGGAGATCGGTGCTCCTGCGGAAGCCGGTGCCCCGGAAGCTTCCGGTTCCCAAGCGCCGTCGGATGCACTCCCGGACGCTGAACCTTCGCCGGAGGAAGCAAGCCTGCGCGCCTTTCTGGACGCCATTCCGGAGCACCGCGAGCTGACGCCGGACGAGCAGGCCGTGGCCATGGTCGCGGCGGCCACCGGATATCACCGACGGGAGCGCAAGCAGTTCTGGTGGGAACACTTCGACCGCCTCGAATCCGAGGTCGACAGGTGGCGGGACCAGCGCAACGTGTTCATGGTCGAAGCGGCTGAGGTCGTGTCGGACTGGGCGCCGCCCACTGCCCGCGCCCGGACGGAGTCACGCACCCTGCGGCTCACCGGGGTCACGAGCGAGGGCTCGGAGTTCAAGCCCGGTTCCAAATGGTTCAGGATGTTCGAGGACCCCCTGCCTGAGGGCCTCGGGGAGGTCGACGGCGGGCGGACCCCGCGGCGCGCGGCAGCAGGCCGGCCTGCAGGTGCGGCAACGGGGTCGGCAGGCGCGGGCACGGGCGCAACGGAGTCGTCGGCAGGCGCTGCTGAAGCACGCCATGAAGCCACCATGCCGCCCTCGCGGGACGGCATTTTCGGCACGCTCGTGGAAGCCGTCGAGGACCATCCCGATCAGCCCGGCCGGACCGTCATAACCATCACGGAGAAGTCCACGGGAAAGGTGCCGCCGTACTTCCAGCTGCCCATGGCGCTGACAGACGACCGCCCCATTCCCACCGTCAGCATCGAAGCCGCGTTGGCAGAACTCGCGCAGCTCGTCGGCTCCTCGCTGCCAGAACTTCCCAATCATCCCGGCGTGGACATACTGCGCCGAACAGCACCCAGGCTCGCCAGCATCCCGAATCTGCCTGCAGCCGGCAACGATGCGGAGGGCAACGCCGACTACGTGTCTGCCATTACCCAGGCGCTGGAACACCTGGACCGTTCCTACCTCGCGGTGCAGGGTCCTCCGGGAACGGGCAAGACATTCGTCGGCTCCCACGTCATCTCCCGACTTGTGCAGGCCGGCTGGAAGGTGGGCGTCGTCGCCCAGTCCCACGCCGTCGTCGAGAACATGCTCTGCACGGCCATTGCGAAGGCCGGGGTGGATCCCGCCGTGGTGGCCAAGAAGCTGTCACAACCGCATGACGTTCCGTGGACCTGCGTCGCCGACGAGGACATCGCGCGGCTCCTGGACGCGGATGGCGGCTGCCTGGTTGGCGGAACCGCCTGGACCATGACGGGTAAATGCGTGCCCGCTGGTTCGCTGGACCTGCTGGTCATCGACGAGGCCGGCCAGTACTCGCTGGCCAACACCTTGGCTGTGGCTCGCTCTGCGAAGCGGCTCCTGCTGCTCGGCGACCCGCAGCAACTTCCCCAGGTCACCCAGGGATCGCATCCCGAGCCGGTCGATGAGTCGGCGCTGGGGTGGCTGTCAGCCGGGCATGCCACGATGCCCGCCGAGCTCGGCTATTTCCTCGCCGATTCCTGGCGGATGCATCCTGAACTCTGCCGCAAGGTGTCGGTGCTCAGTTACGACGGCAGGCTGGAATCCGCGCCGGCGGCAGCCCTGCGCCACCTCGACGGGGTACCTCCGGGCGTGGAAACCGTTCTGGTGCAGCATTCCGGCAACACCACAAGCTCGGCTGAAGAGGCGGCAGCGATCGTCGGACTGGCGCGCGAACATATCGGGCTCAAGTGGACGCCCGGCAAGGATGAGCCGATCCGGCAGCTGGAAGCCAGGGACATCCTGGTGGTGGCTGCGTACAACGCCCAGGTGCAGGCCATCCGCCATGCCCTGGACCATGAGGGCCTGTCCGATGTGCGGGTGGGCACGGTGGACAAGTTCCAGGGTCAGGAGGCTCCCGTGGTGCTCGTGTCCATGGCGTGTTCGGCCATTGCCGAGGCACCGCGCGGAGCCGAATTCCTGCTCAACCGCAACCGGATCAACGTGGCTGTGTCCCGTGGTCAATGGCGGGCGGTGGTCGTCCGCTCCCCTGAGCTCACGAACTACATGCCATCACGACCGTTCGCGCTCGAGGAGCTCGGGGCCTTCCTCGGTCTCAGCCCCGGGAGACTCAGCCGACAACCTGAAAGCTCCTGAATCCGCCTTCAGCCGGGGAGACCTCTTCGTCGACGTGCGCCACCCTCCCCGGCGCGTGGGATGATCCGAGCCAGCGCCTGAATTCGACGATGTCCGGCTGCGGGCCCTCGGCGACGACGGCGACCGAACCGTCGTCGTCGTTCCTGACCGAACCGGTCAGCCCCAGCTCATCGGCCTTGCGCGCGGTCCAGTACCGGAAGCCGACACCCTGGACCATGCCCGTGACCCGTGCGGTGAGGCGGACGCTGTCCGGGTCGGCTGCGTTCGAGTCAGTCATGGAACCAATGTAGCGCCGGCGGCCTTGGTCTCGACAGGCTCGACCTGAAGGGGCTCGACCAGCGGCGCTACCCCGCCGGACGGAGCGAGGTGATCATGGCGCGGATGTTCTTGTATTCGGGGGTTTCCATGTACGCCTCAGGCGTGTCCACGTTCGGCGGATTTCCCGGGGTGGTGTCGAACGGGTTGTAGACCCCGCCGAACATCGCCCCGTTTGGCGGCCAGGTGAAGAAATGGGCTATCGGGCAGGCCGTGGGCTCGGTCGGTTCCGGCGCCGAGGTGATGCCGTAGGCCAGGATCGTCATCTTGGCGGGGTCGGTGGCGGTATCGTCCTGCCGCGACTCGAACGTGAACCTCGGCGTGCTGCCGGACTGCTTCAGTGCCGGTAGCGGTTCGGAGTCGTACATGCCGTACGGCTGCTTCTTGAGGCATTCAGCGCCCACCACCATGTTGGTGCGCAGCGTGGCCATCGCCTTGCCTGCAGGGTTTCGGACCTCCACAAACACGCCGCCGCCCTGCGGCGTCTGTCCGGCAGGGTCTTTGATGGTCCACACGGACGGAACGTCGAAGGCCAACTTGCCGTCCGACGTCGTAAACGTCTTCCAGTCCTCAGGCAGCGTTGCGGACGGCGTGGCAGTGGCAGACGCGGGACTGTCGGTTGCCGCTGCAGTTCCGCTACCCGTTGCGGTGGCCGCATCCGACGAAGAGACTGAAGTTGTTGGTGCCGCAGACCCTCCTCCACCGGGCGAGGCAGGCGCCCCGCAGCCGGCGAGTGCAACGACGGCGGCCAAGAGGGCGGCCCCGGACAAAGTCCCTGAACAGCGCAAAGTCCCTGAATAGCGCAAAACTCCTCCTTGAGTTGCGAATGTGCTCCCCATTCTGGGCTTTTGTCCATTGGCTGGGGAAGACGCTGGAGGGCACCGCGTCCAAAGTGTTGCCATCAATAACGAACCGGCTCCGGCACCGAAGACCGAGAGGCTCACCTTGGTCTCGACAAGCTCGACCAGCGGCAGGGGTCTCGACGGGCTCGACCAGCGGGTCGGGAACAGCGAAGCCCCGCTGCAGCATGTGCTACAGCGGGGCTTCGGCCGGACGGGATCAGTTGACGGTGATGTCCCGCGTCCGGTGGTCGTAGCGGATGGTGAGCTGGCCGCCGGAGTGGTGCAGTTCGTGGTTGGGACCATCGAATGCGCCGAACGCGCCGTAGTTCTCATCCCAGGAGCGGTTGAGGGCGATCTTGAAGTTGTAGTAGCCGGCAGGGATTTCAGCCGAAATCTTCCACAGCTGCTCCAGCTCGTCCAGCTTCATTTGCGATTCGTCGTACTGCGGCGCCCAGTTCTCCGGGGCTCCCAGCAGGGTGTTGAAGTCGCCGGCCACGGCCACGGCGGCGGGCTGGTCGATGGTCGCCGCGGAGTTTTCGACGGCGGGAGCCTGCGCTTCGGCGTCGGCCTTCTTACGTACGGCCTTGGCTACGGGAGCTACTGCGTCCTCGATCAGCTTGGCCGCCTTGTCGACAATCTTCGCCGCCTTGGACGGAGCCTTCTCATCCTCTGCCGCGGCAGCCTTCGTGGCTGCCGGCTTGGCAGGTGCGGCCACCGGAAGGGGCGTGTCGGCAGGGACCGGAGTACCGGCGTCGAGCGCGGCCGAGAAGCTGGCCGCGTCCGGGAAGGCGACCGTTGCGCGCTGCCCGTCTTCAGTGATGGTCCAGCCGGAGCGTCCCTTGACGAGCCAGCCAGCCTTGACCAGCTTGGCGGTGGCAGTGGTCAGTGACTTGTGGCCTCGGGGAATGCCGCCGCTGAGGAGTTCAGCTTCGTAGGCATTCAGCGGCACCCGAACGAGCGCTTCAGCCAGCACGGCGCCGGCGTTCTGCGAGTCACCGGACAACACCCCCTCTGCCAGAACGTCCAGCACGGCCTTAAGGCGGATGTTGGTGTTTTCGGCGGCAGTCTTGCGCATGGTTCCCCTTACAGAGCGATTGTTCCCCATGTAGTTTGCCAAGAGCTGGGCGAATCTGGCGACTTTGCCCGGTAAACATTGTGTGTCGTGACCGACTATGACGGGGATAACACCTGAAATGAGTGTGAAGTCTCGGTTTTTGCTGGGTCGCGAGGGCTACTTACCCGACCCACTTTCTGGGTCATTTCCCGGCATCGGCAATAGAAAGTAGGCTTACCATGTAGACCGAGGCACCAAACGGAAGGGATGAGTTCAGTGAGTGAACACAGCAGCAAGGCAGACGGCTTTATCGTTCCGGACCCTTCAAAGCTCCGCGATGACGTTCCCGGCGACGCCGGTGATGACGCCAACGCCATCCGCTTTAGCGAGGAGCAGGCGCTCATCGAGGAGCAGTCGCACGGCATCCGTCCGGAGCGCTACAGCGTCCCGTCCGGCGGACCGACCATGGAGGAAGCCCGCGGCAACATGGACCTCTCCGACGACACCGGCGACTCGGCTTCCGCAGACAGCAGCGACGACGGACTGCACAGCGGCCAGGAACAGTAGCTGCCGGCACTAGCCGGACGGCGGTAACAACCCGCAAGCAATGCGGAAGGGCGGCTGCTAACGGCGGCCGCCCTTCCGTGCGGGTGGGGACTTACTTCTCGCCGCCTCTTACTGCACTGGCCGCCTTTTACTGCACTGGACGCCTCTTACTGCACAGGCCCCCTCTTACTGCACATAGCCTTCCACCTCATTGACAGGACGGGCATCCGCCTCATTGGGGTCCCCGCCCGCCTTCCACTTTGCCCGGCGCTGGCGCAGCAAATCCCAGCACTGGTCCAACGCTTCTTCCACCTGCCGCAGGCGGGCACGTCGCTCATCCCGACCGTCCGCATCCTCGTCGGAAGCACCTTCTCCGGAGCCACCCCCGCCGGAGCCGCTGGCGTGGCCCGACGCCGCAGGAGCGCGGAGCTGATGCTCTTCGTCAACCAGCGCCTGGATGCGCTGCAGAATATCCTGGTTGTCCATCGCCTACACTCCCTCGATACCGCGTCATGGATTGCCGTTGCGGAAGCGCCGCTAGCAATCGCGGCGCGCCGGACTGAGCTGAGACTGCCAGCCTATTCAGGCGATGCAGTACGCGGAAGGGGTGGACGCCGCCCCTTCACCGCAGCTGGCCCTGAGCAGCCCGGGTTGAGCAGTCCACGTTGAGCAGTCCACGCCAACTGACCACTGGCAGCATCGCCGCAGTCTCGCTAGGGTGGACGGTAAGCATGCTTAGCATTTTCCCGATGCCAGCACCGCCCGGACCTTGATGTTCCTGTCCGCGTTCAACACCACCACGGAGGAGAACCATGACCGACCAGTACACCTTCAAGAACCCCGTCACCGCTTACGAGCACATCGAGCCGCCCAAGCAGCACCAGCCCGAGCCCGGCCTGGACGCCAAGCTTGAACCCAAGGCCGACCTGGGCGAGGACACCTACCGCGGCACGGGTCGCCTCGACGGCCGGAAGGCAATCGTCACGGGCGCGGACTCCGGCATCGGCGCAGCGACGGCGATCGCCTTCGCCCGTGAAGGGGCCGACGTCGTACTGTCTTACCTTCCTGAGGAGGAGGAAGACGCCGCGAAAATCGCGAATCTGATCGAGAAGGCCGGCCGCAAGGCCGTGAAAGTCCCCGGCGACCTCAAGGACCCCGCTACCTGCCAGAAGCTGGTGGACACCGCGCTGCAGGAACTGGGCGGACTGGACCTCCTCGTGAACAACGCCGGCAAGCAGGTGGCGCAAGAGGACATCGGCGACATCAGCGACGAACAGTTCGATCACACGCAGAAGACCAACGTGTACGCCATGTTCTGGCTCACCAGGGCCGCGGTACCCCACCTTCCCGCCGGCTCCACAATCATCAACACGACGTCGATCCAGGCCTACAACCCGTCGCCGACCCTCCTTGACTACGCCACCACGAAGGCAAGCATCAACAACTTCACCAAGGGACTGGCGCAGCAGCTGGCGCCGAAGGGAATCCGGGTGAACGCCGTGGCTCCCGGGCCGATCTGGACACCCCTGCAGGTCAGCAGCGGCCAGCCCAAGGAAGCCCTGCCCGAGTTCGGCAAGGACACACCCCTGGGCCGGGCCGGACAGCCCGCCGAACTCGCCCCCGCCTACGTGTTCCTGGCCTCGGCGGAGTCGAGCTTCGTGGTCGGCGAGACCCTGAACGTCAACGGCGGCAGCCCGACGCCGTAGCTGTTGTTTCGGGCGCCGTAGCTAGCCTGGACCGCGCATTTCTGCACCACTTTAGAAAACAACACCGCCGCCAGCCCCCGGGAAAGCCGCGTCAGCATGCGGGAGACCCGGGGCCGGCGGCGTTTCGACGCCACGAAAGTGGAGCAAAAATGCAGCAAGTCGACTTATAGTGGCGACTACACCGCACCTCCCTGAGCCACTCCCGCAACCTACCTGAGGAGAGCCCCATGGAATTCCGCACACTTGGTTCACTTTCCGTCTCCAGTCTCGGCCTCGGCTGCATGGGCATGAGCGAGTTCTACGGAACCGGCGACGACAGCGAGTCCATCGCCACCATCCACGCTTTCCTGGACGCCGGCGGAACCCTGCTGGACACCGCGGACATGTACGGCCCGTTCACGAACGAGTTGTTGGTGGGCAGGGCGATCGCGGGCCGGCGCTCCGATGTGGTCCTGGCAACGAAGTTCGGCAACGAGCGGCGGGAGGACGGTTCCTGGGTGGGCATCAACGGCCGCCCCGGGTACGTCCGCTCCGCGTGCGACGCCAGCCTGCAGCGGCTCGGCGTGGACCACATCGACCTCTACTACCAGCACCGGGTGGACAAGACCGTCCCGATCGAGGACACCGTCGGAGCGATGGCGGAGCTCGTCGAGGCCGGCAAAGTCCGCCATCTGGGGCTGTCCGAAGCGAGCGCTGAGACCATCCGCAGGGCACACGCCGTCCATCCGATAACTGCGCTGCAGACCGAGTATTCACTCTGGGAGCGGGAGCCGGAGACGAAGGTTTTCCCCGTGCTGGCTGAGCTGGGAATCGGTTTCGTGCCCTACAGTCCCCTGGGCCGGGGCTTCCTCACCGGCCAGTTGCGTAGCCCCGACGACTTTGCTGCGGACGACTTCCGGCGGCACTCTCCCCGCTTCCAGGGCGAAAACTTCACCCGCAACCTGGAGCTCGTGGACCGGGTCAAGGAACTCGCAGATGAGAAGCAGTGCAGTCCGGCGCAGCTCGCCCTGGCCTGGCTGCTCGCCCAGGGCGAGCACATCGTGCCCATTCCCGGCACCAAGAAGCGCGAACGCCTGGCCGAGAACCTGGGCGCGGCCACCGTCGAGCTTTCAGCGGAGGACCTTGCCCGCCTTGACGAACTTGCCCCCGCGGGCGCTGCCGCAGGGGCGCGCTATCCGCACATGACCTCGATAGATACCTAGATCCCGCCCCTCCGCGCCCGCCGGGAGCGGAGGCAAAAACGAGCAAGAGAGGAAGTCCAAATGACGGGCATTACAGAGGGCGCCGGCGGCGCCGGAGCCACAGACCAGGACCTCGCCCAGTGGAGCCAACGGCTCATCCAGGCGCTGCAGATCCTGGATCTCAAGGTGGACCAGCAGCTGGTGGCACGCCTCGCCGCTGAGTCTTCCCGCGCGGTCAACGGAGAGGCAGGGCCCGTCACCGCCCTGTTGGTCGGCTACGCCGCCGGGCTGGCGGCGAAGGGCGGCAGCGCGACGCCACAGGACGCGGTGCAGTCGGCGGCCGACGTCGCCCTGCGGCTGTGCGAGCACGGAACCGAAGGCGGCCCGGACAGTGAGGGCTGGTCAAGCACCGCCCAGTGACCCCCGGACCCCGGAAGAACGCCGCCTCAGGAAGCGCTGGGCGCTACGCGGTCTCCGCGCTGGGCTCCAGGCGCACAAGCACAGCCTTGGACGCCGGCGTGTTGCTCCCCTCCGCGACGCTCTCCAAGGGCACCAAAACGTTGGCTTCCGGGTAGTAGGTGGCAGCGCAGCCGCTGGCCGTGGGATACGAAACGACGCGCAGCTTCCTCATCACCCGCTCCACATTGTCCTCGTAGACGCCGTGGATATCCACGAACTGGCCGTCGCTGAGGCCAAGCTCGGCGATGTCCTCCGGGCTGACAAACACCACGTCCCGGCCCTTCTTGATCCCGCGGTAACGGTCATTGTGCCCGTAGATCGTGGTGTTGAACTGGTCGTGCGAGCGGACGGACTGCAGGATCAACATGCCCGCGGGCCGCTCGATGCTCTCCAGGTGGTTGACGGTCAGCATGGCCTTGCCGGTGGGCGTGGTGAAGGTGCGCGAATCCCGCGGGCCGTTGGGCATAACGAAGCCGCCGTCTTGCCGGATCTTGCTGTTGTAGTCCTCGCAGCCCGCCACCACATGGGAAATGTGCTCCCGGATGAGGTCGTAGTTTTTCTCGAATCCCGCCCAGTCCGCGCTGGATTTCCCCTCGACCGTCTCCCGCGCGATCCGGCAGACGATCGCCACCTCGGACAGCAGGTTCGGCGCAACAGGCTCGACCCTTCCCGCCGAAGGATGAACGGCGCAAACAGTGTCCTCCACAGAGATAAACTGCGGGCCGGACTCCTGTAGGTCGATCTCCGTACGCCCCATGGTCGGCAGGATGAGGGCTTCCTGGCCCGTCACCGTGTGCGAGCGGTTCAGCTTCGTGGAGATTTGAACGGTGAGGTCGGTGTTCTCCATGGCCGCTTCGGCAGCATGCGTGTCCGAGATGGCGGCCACCAGGTTTCCTCCCAGTGCCACGAAAACTTTGATCCCGCCGTCGCGCATTCTTCGGATGGTTTCCACGGCGTCCGCGCCGTGCTCGCGCGGCGGGTCAAAGCTGAACTCCTCACCGAGGGCGTCCAGGAAGGCGGGCGGCATCTGCTCCCAGATGCCCATGGTCCGGTCCCCCTGTACGTTACTGTGCCCGCGGATCGGCGAGGCGCCGGCGCCGGGCTTGCCGATGTTTCCGCGCAGCAGGAGCAGGTTGATGATCTCCTTGATGGTGGCCACACCCTTCTTGTGCTGGGTGATCCCCATGGCCCACGTGATGATGACCCGGTCCGCCTTCAGATACCGGGCAGCGAGCTCGTCAATCTCGTCGCTGCGGAGCCCAGTGGCCGCGAGGACCGCGTCGTCGTCCAGCTCGTCGAGATGCGCTTTGAGTTCGTCCAGGCCCTCGCAGTGCTGCTCAAGGAACTCATGGTCCAGCACGGTCCCCGGATTTCTCGCCTCGGCGTCAAGGACCCGCTTCGAGATGGCCTGCAGTAACGCCATATCGCCGCCCACCCGGATCTGCAGGAACTGGTCCGCGAGGTCTGTGCCGTGGCCAATGATGCCCTTGACCTTTTGCGGGTTCTTGTACCGCAGCAGCCCGGCTTCCGGCAGCGGGTTGACGGCCACAATCTCGGCACCCGCCTCCTTGGCCTCCTCCAGCGCCGTGAGCATGCGTGGGTGATTGGTACCCGGGTTCTGACCCATGATGATGATGAGCTGTGATTTGGCGAAGTCGTCGTAGGTGATGGTGGCCTTGCCGATGCCGATGGTCTGGCCCATCGCCCAGCCGGACGATTCGTGGCACATGTTGGAACAGTCCGGCAGGTTGTTGGTGCCGAAGGCCCGCACGAACAGCTGGTAGATGAAGGCTGCCTCGTTCGACGTCCGGCCGCTCGTGTAGAAAGCAGCCTCATCCGGAGTTGCCAGGCCGTTCAGCTTCCGCGCCAGAATCCCGAAAGCCTCGTCCCAGCTCACCGGCCGGTAGTGGTCCTCCCCCGCTGGCTTGTAGACCGGCTCCGTGAGGCGGCCCTGCATCCCGAGCCAGTACTCAGTTCTCTGGCGCAGCTCGCTGACGGGATGCTCCGCCCAGAACTCCGATTCGATGACCACGGGCGTGGCTTCCCAGGTGACGGCCTTGGCCCCGTTTTCGCAGAACTCAAACGTCTTGCGGTGGTCCGGGTCCGGCCAGGCGCAGCTCATGCAGTCGAAGCCGTGCTTCTGGTTCAGGGCCAGCAGTGTCTTCTCTGTCCTGCTCAGGCCCATGTGTTTGATGGCCGGCTGCATGGAGTGGAGGACGCCAGGGATGCCGGCGGCCCACTCCTTGGGCTTGCCTACTTCGAGGTCCTTTTCGTCCGTCTCTTCCACGTCTGGGTTCTTGCGCGGCATGCTGCACACTCCTTGACTCGCCATCGTCCCGGTACTGCTGACCGCGGCACCATCGCCGCGGTGTTGCCTCCATCACAGGACTAGCAGTTATGGAAGGTCCCTGCAAGCATTTGGCCTCCTGACGCCGGGGTAGGCGGTCCTGCCCGCTGGCGCGCCAGCGCGGAAGGGGCGGACAATTGGAGCACCTGCAGAACTGTTTGGAGCCGACATGCGCCGACGGATGGGCTGGCTAAAGCACCACAGGCTTCTGGCATTCTTTGTCCTGGCCTACGCAATTTCCTGGGCCTTGTGGCCTCTCTACGCAGCCGGGCTAGTGACGCGAATGGAGTTCCTGCCGGTGGGTCCGCTGGCCGCGGCGATCATCGTCATAGCCTTGACGGAGGGGCGCCCTGGGTTCCGCGCCTGGGGACGACGGCTGATCCGGTGGCGTGTCGGGTGGATCTGGTACGCCGTTGCTCTTCTGCTCCCTGTGGTCCTCGTACTGGTTACGGGCTTCATCACCATGGCACTCGGCGCCGCAGCTCCGGGTCTCGCACAGCTCACGTGGACTGGCCTGCTTGCCGTGTTCGCCGTCCGGCTGGTGAATCCGCTCGACGGCCCACTCGGCGAGGAGCCCGGTTTCCGCGGCTACGCCCTCCCTCTTCTCCAGGCATCGCGCCCGCCGCTATTGTCCGCGGCGACCCTCGGCGTGCTCGTGACGCTGTGGCACCTGCCGCTGGTCCTCTTCGGCGGTTTGAACCCCATCGGTCTGCCGACGACGTTCGCCATCACCTTCCTCTACGTGTGGCTTTTCAACCGAACGGGCGGCAGTGTCCTCCTGACCTTTCTGTTCCACAACAGCCAGGGCACCTTCACCGTAGGATCCTTCGGCTTCGCCGCCGCCGGCGCGGGCCGCGCGGAGCTGATCTACTTCCTCGTCGTCGTGCTCGCGGTGCTTGCCACAGTGGTGTTGGACCGCCGGACCTGGCGCAAGGCACCGCGCTCGGCCACCGCCGTCGGGCGTTTCCCGCTCGGAATGCGTCCCATGTGAACGACGGCGGGTGGCCGGCACCGGGCGAACGGCGCCGGTGCTCCAAATCAGGACCCGCCATTCCCATCCACGTCAGGAGGCAAAAATGTCCTCACCGCTAGCCAGAGCCGCGGGTCCCATCGCCCTGGTGTCCGGCCTCGTCTTCGCCGCCGTGGACGTGGCCCGCCTGCTCGCTGCCGACAGGGGCCTCGACCGGATCGAGATGATGAGGCAGGCGCCTTTCCAGGTCACGAACGCCCTGTACTGGGTGGTGTTCGTCCCGCTCACGCTCGCCCTGGTGTGCGTCTACTTCAGGCTCGCGGGCCGGGCGGGCGGACTGGGCGCCGTCGGCTTCTGTTTCGCTCTGGTGGGCACCCTGGACATGGCCGGAAACATGTGGTTTGACGGCTTCGCTGGCCCTTGGATTACCGACGTGGCCCCCGGCGCGATCCTCGCCGGAGGGTCCGGAATGCTGGCCGTCGGCGCACTGTCCAGCTACATACTCTTCGCCTTGGGCTGGATGTTTTTTGGCATCGCCGGCTGGCGCTCAGGCATGTTCCCCTCGTGGATCGGCGTGGCATTCGTGGTGGCCGGCTTCCTTGGCTACAACGCCGGGCTGCCGCCCTACGGGATCCCCATCGGGCTGGTCATGGCGGCGCTGGGCTGGTGGATCATCCGGACGGGCGCGCCGGCAGCGACTACCAGTGGCCCAACAACCGGCGCCCCGGCCGACTCCGCACAGCCAAGTGCCCCGCCCGGTCCCTAGCCCGACAGCTCGGCCAGCAGCTCGTGTTTCCGCTCCTCACTGGCGAATGACGACCTGATCGAGTTCGCGGCGAGCCTGACCCGGTCGAATTCGGACAGGCCCAGGACTGACTCCAGCTGGGCGAAGTTGCTGTCCACATAACCGCCGAAGTACGCCGGATCATCCGAATTCACGCTGACGTTGAGCCCGGCGGCCAGCATGGCAGGCAGCGGATGGGCGGCCAGCATGTCCACCGCGCGGAGCCGGACGTTCGACAGCGGGCAGACCGTCAGCGGCACATGGTCATCGACCAGCCGCTCCACGAGGTCCGGGTCCTCCATGCACCGGATCCCGTGGTCGATCCGCTCCACGCCCAGTACGTCCAGCGCTTCCACGATGTACGACGGCGGGCCCTCCTCCCCGGCGTGCGCAATCTTCCGCAGGCCTGCTTCGCCGGCCCGGGCAAAAAGCCGCGTGAATTTCGACGGCGGGTTGCCCACCTCTGCGGAATCCAGGCCGATGCCGGCGATCGGCGCGTTTATCGCAAGAAGCCGCTCCAGGACCTCGAGCGCCGAGTCCTCGGACAGGTCGCGCAGGAAGGCGGCGATCAGAAGCGTCGAGATGCCGAACTCCTCCTCCGAGGTGGCGAGGACGGAAGCTACGCCGTTCACGCACGTCTCCAGTGCGACACCGCGCGAGAGGTGCGCCTGCGGATCCATCATGATTTCCGCGTGCCGCACCCCGGCCGCCGCAGCCCGCTCCAGGTAGGCCCGGGTCATGTCCGCGAAGTCCTGCTCGGTCCGCAGCACGGCCATGTTGGCGTAGTACAGGTCGAGGAACGACTGCAGGTCCGTGAACTCATACCGGCTTCGCAGCTCATCCAGGCCCGCGTACGGCAGCTCGATCCCGTTCCGCTCAGCGAGCGCAAAGATCAGTTCCGGCTCCAGCGTCCCCTCGATGTGCAGGTGGAGCTCCGCCAAAGGCATCGGGGACGGGGCCGCTACCAGCTCCTCTTCATCTAAAAGCGCAGTTTGCTCTGACGGCCCAGCTTGCTCTGAAGGCCCAGTTTGGCCTGAAAGAGCTGCGGGATCGATCGGTTCGGCGGCGGCGTCGTAAGTGTTCACCCCGACAGAATAGTCCCCGGACGGGCTATGCCCGTAGAGTCGAACAGATGCGGACTGAAGAGTATGCTGACCCCCTGGCCGATCTGGACTGGAGCCTGGATACCGGCACCGGTGCCCACCATTCTGCTGACGGCTTTGTCCGGGTGCGCGGCGCACGCGAGAACAACCTTCGCAACGTGGACGTGGCCGTCCCGCGCGACGCGATCGTCGCCTTCACCGGCGTCTCGGGATCGGGCAAGTCCTCTTTGGCATTCGGCACGATCTACGCCGAAGCCCAGCGCCGGTACTTCGAGTCCGTGGCGCCGTACGCCCGCCGCCTCATCCAGCAGGGCCACAATCCCAAGGTGGAAATGATCACCGGGCTGCCTCCCGCCGTCGCGCTTCAACAGCGCCGCGGCACTCCCAGCAGCCGTTCCACGGTGGGGACGGTGACCACGCTGTCCAACTCGCTCCGCATGCTGTTCTCGCGTGCCGGCAGCTATCCGGCCGGTGCCAGCCCGCTGGACTCGGATGCCTTCTCGCCCAACACGGCCGCCGGGGCATGCCCCGAGTGCCACGGCCTCGGTGTGGCGCACACCGTCACCGAAGCCTCCCTGGTCCCGGACCCGTCGCTGAGCATCCGGGAGGGTGCGATCGCCGCCTGGCCGACGGCATGGCAGGGCAAAAACTTGCGCGACATCCTCACCCACCTGGGATACGACGTCGACACCCCCTGGCGGGAGCTGCCCAGGAAGGACCGCGACTGGATCCTTTTCACCGACGAGCAGCCGGTCGTGGAAATCACGCCGCAGCGCGACCGCGTGGCCAAGCCGTACAAGGGCAAGTTTTGGAGCGCCAAGAGCCACGTGCTGCACACGCTGGCCGACTCGAAGAGCAACACAATGCGCGAACGGGTGCTCCGCTTCATGGAAACCGGACCCTGCCAGCGGTGCAGCGGCAGCGGACTCACGCCGGAGGCCCTGGCCGTGACGTTCGCCGGCAGGACCATCGCCGAACTCAACGCAGTGCCGATGGCCGAACTGGCGGACATCATCCGCCCGACGGCCGAGCTGAAGGAGGCCGGAACCGCGTCCCGCAAGCTGTCCTCCGGCGAAAGCCACGAGGTTGCCGTGGCCATCACGCGTGACCTCCTCCAGCGGATTATGGTCCTGCTGGATCTGGGACTTGGCTACCTCGCTCTGGGCCGCTCGACGCCCACCCTGTCCCCGGGCGAAATGCAGCGACTTCGGATCGCCACGCAGCTCCGCTCGGGGCTGTTCGGGGTGGTGTATGTGCTGGACGAGCCCTCTGCCGGGCTGCACCCCGCGGACGCCGAGCCCCTCCTGGCGGTGCTGGAGCAACTGAAGTCTTCGGGCAATTCCGTGTTCGTGGTGGAGCACAACATGGACATTGTGCGCCGCGCCGACTGGCTCGTGGACGTGGGTCCGAGGGCAGGAGAGGGCGGCGGCGAAGTTCTGTACAGCGGGCCAGTGGCCGGCCTCGCGGCCGTCGAGGCTTCCGTTACCCGCCCGTTCCTCGTTCCGGACGGTTCCAGGGGCGGTGCTGACGACGGCGGTACCACCGCCGGCGGTGACCGCACCGGCGGCGGCGAGCCTGACAGCAGCGTCCGTACCGGCCGCCGTCGGGAGCCTGGTGCTTGGCTGGAACTGAAGGACATCTCCCGCCACAACCTTCGCGGCCTCGATGCGGCCTTCCCGTTGCAGGTCCTGACGGCGGTCACCGGAGTGTCCGGCTCGGGTAAGTCGACGCTGGTCAGCCATGTCCTGGCCGGAGTGGTCGGATCCGAACTGCACGGCAACGGCGAGGGTGCAGACGCCGCTGCCACCGAGCTAACGGGGACCGAGCTAACGGGCGCCAACGAAGACCAGCCCATGGCGGACGGCGGCCCGGGCGCCCCGCTGAGCGTAGGTACCGTGACCGGCCTGCACCACGTGGACCGGCTGGTGACTGTGGACCAGAAACCGATCGGCCGAACGCCCCGGTCCAACCTGGCCACCTACACCGGGCTCTTCGACGCCGTGCGAAAGGAGTTCGCCGCTACTGACGAAGCCCGGGCGCGCAGATACGGGGCCGGGCGATTCTCCTTCAACGTGGCGGGCGGGCGCTGCGAGACCTGCCAGGGCGAGGGATTCGTCGCCGTCGAACTGCTCTTCCTGCCCGGCAGCTACGGCCCCTGCCCGGAATGCGGCGGCTCACGCTACAACCCCGAAACCCTTGAAATCACCTACCGCGGCAAGACTGTGGCCGACGTCCTGGGCATGACCGTGGACGCGGCCGCGGAATTCCTGCAGGACGTTCCAGCCGCTGCCCGCAGCCTGCAGACGCTCCGGGAAGTCGGACTGGGCTACCTGCGGCTCGGGCAGCCCGCCACGGAACTGTCCGGCGGAGAGGCCCAGCGCATCAAACTCGCCACCGAGCTGCAGCGCGCGCGCCGCGGCCACACGCTGTACTTGCTGGATGAGCCCACCACCGGGCTGCATCCGGCGGACGTCCGGCTCCTCATGGCCCAGCTGCAGCGCCTTGTGGACGCGGGAAACACGGTGGTCGTGGTGGAACACGAAATGGACGTGGTGGCGGAAGCAGACTGGGTGATCGACCTCGGACCGGCCGGCGGGGACGCCGGCGGAGAGATCGTCGCGGCCGGAACGCCCGCCGCCGTCGCCGGTTCACCGGACAGCCGGACGGCGCCTTACCTGGCTTCCGCCCTGAATTCCTAGCGCCGAATGACAGCCCTGCGAATCCCCGTCTGGCAGCTTGCGGGGTCTCACAGCGCCGTGCCGGACTGCCCTTAAATCGCTTGACTGTCAATAAAGATCTCGATTTGATAACGGCGTGCAACACCTTTAGGGTGAGACACATGCCCGCGCGACGCGGGCCCATGAATGCCCGGTGCCGCCACCACCAGTTACTGCCCGGCCGGCGGATACCGAAATGACCTCTAGTTCGTCAGGGGGCGGGCAGTAGCGCGACAACGTCCGGGGACGGACCGAGCGCGGGTGGCCTCAGGAGCATCCCAATAATGAAAAAGTCGACATTTAGCACTGCCGCGCGCCGTGGAGTCACCCTGGCCGCCGTTTCCGCAGCAACTCTGGCGCTCTCCGCCACGGCCGCCAACGCAGCCACGCCTACCGCCAGCGCCTCCACGTGGGACGCCCTCGCCCAGTGCGAGAGTGGCGGCAACTGGTCCACCAACACCGGCAACGGCTTCTCCGGCGGCCTGCAGTTCACCCCGCAGACCTGGGCTGCCTTCGGCGGAACCGGCTCCCCCCAGGGCGCCTCCCGCGCGCAGCAGATCGCCGTGGCCGAAAAGGTCCAGGCCAGTCAGGGCTGGGGCGCATGGCCCGCATGCTCCGCCAAGCTGGGCCTGAACGGCGGCGGTGGCGCTCCTGCACCGCAGATCCTGCCCCAGAGCGCGCCGGTCCAGGCCGCACCTGCCCAGGCGCCGGTCCAGGCCGCACCCGTCCAGGCTCCGGTTCAGGCTCCGGTTCAGACGGCTCCCGTGGCGCAGGCCCCGGTGGCCGCCGAAGTTCCGGTCCAGGCCCCCGCCGAGGCCCGCCACGCTGCCGCCGTCGCCGTGAGCGGCCAGACCTACACGGTCCAGGAAGGCGACACCCTGAGCAAGATCGCTCAGCAGCTCGGCATCCAGGGCGGCTGGCAGCAGCTCGCTGACGCCAATACCGACACCATCAGCAACCCGAACCTGGTGTTTGTGGGCCAGGTCCTGCAGCTGCCTGCCTAATCTGGCTGGTCAGGCCGCTTAGCGGCACTGCATTAGAGCTCGACGCCGGGCGGTCCCTTTCGAGGGGCCGTCCGGTTTCGTTTTGCATGGCTCCACCAATAACGACGCCGGGCGCCCCCTAAATGGGGGACGCCCGGCGTCGTAATTAATTGCCTACAGCGTGACGGCTGGAAGCGTCAGTATTCGGCCTTAGGCCACGGCGGGGAGTTCCCGGACGATGCGCACCTTCCAGGCGGCGTCGTCGCTGGTGTCGAGGAGGGCGACAGTACCCGACGCGAGGTGCAGGGCAACCCGCTTGGCGTGCAGCAGCTCGAGGTAGAGGTGCTCGTTGACGCGAGCGGGGCTGTCGACTACGAACTTCACGGCGTCGCGCACCTTGCGGTAGTTGTCGCTGCGTTCGCGGTGCAGGTGCAGCTCGAGCTCGTGGCGCAGCTTGACGCGCGGCTCGTGCTTGTTCAGCCAGTTCACGGCAGCGTGGACGCCGATCACCAGGGCCAGCGAGAGGGCGTAGATCCACCAGCCGGTGGACATCAGGAAGAGCGGCAGGTTGGCGACGGCCACCACGGCGATGAAAACGCGCAGGGCCACGAGCCGGCGCAGGGTCAGCGCAACGGAAGCAAGCGCAGTGCGGAAACGGTGCTGGTCCTTGCGCGCAGCGGACGGATCAAGCGTAAACTCGTCCAGAACGAGGATCCCGTTCGCATCGGCGCCCAGCATTTGGCCGTATTTCGGAACGAACAGCTGAGGCTCCTGTGACGCGTGTGAATTCGCTTCCGCGGGGGCGGAGGACAGGGGCGCGGGCGAGGTAAGAGTCATGAGTTGGCTTCCAGACGCTGGTGAGGTTTCGGATATCTTAGTGGATTAATCAACCTTCCGTATGCATAGGTCCACAATGTGAACATCCGACTGTCCATTTTGGCGACTGACTGTGCCCTCCGGCACTTCAATTGGCACATGGCGCCAAGGACGGCAGACTGAAGGGATGCAAACCTTCCTTCCCTATCCCGATTTCCGGCAAAGCGCGGCCGCGCTGGACACACCCCGGCTGGGCAAACAGCGCGTAGAAGCGCTGCAGACACTCCGCGCGCTGGTCATCCCGGAATACGGATGGCAGTCACACCCCGCCATTCGGATGTGGATGGGGCACGTTCCCGCGCTCACCATGTACGGCCTGGCCATGGTTGACGAGTGGACCAAGCGCGGCTTCGCCGACAACACCCGGGACAACATCCGCGAGTTCGCCCCGCAGGCTGCGCACCCTGACTACGCAGCCAAGATTCTGCTTCCGCCGTGGCTCGGCGACCCCGAGTTCCACCTGAGCCACCGTTCCAACCTGATCCGCAAGGACCCACGCTTCTACGAAGAGGTCTTCCCGGGCACCGAGCATGGCCTGGAGTACGTCTGGCCGGAACCAAGGCACGAGTTCCTGCCGGAGGATCCAGAGGGTGACGTTCTGTGGATCCTTCGCGAGCACGTCGGCCACGGCGACCCCGAGCAACTGGACAAGGTTGGGCTTCCTGCTGTGGGGCGGGCGGCTTCCGCTGCTGCGCCCGCTTCTGCCTTCGGCGACGGTTCCGTCGACGGTTCCGGCGCTGCCGGTGAATCCGGTGCCGGCGGGGAATCCGACGACGACTACCAGTTCGTCTACGCGGAGGAAGCGTCGCGCCGCCCATCCAAGGTGGCCCGCAAGGCCGCGGCCAAGCCGCTGGTGAAGAAGCCGTCGCGGAAGCGGCAGCGGCAGGAATCGGCTTTCTCGACACTTCCCGGCAAGTCGCCGGTGGCCGTGCCGTTCGACGGCGGCAGCAAGTTCGCCGTCGGAATGGTCGTGGGCCGTCCGATCACGCTCGACGACGGGCGCTTCGGCCGCAATTTCCAGGTCACCGACATCATCGACCGGTCAGAGTTCGACTACCCGGCGCTGCTGCAGGACCCGCGCGTCTTCTTCCCCGTTCCGGCCCTCTAGCCCGCGGCTATGACTATCCTTCTCGCCGGCTGCGGCGACCTCGGCACTGAGGCGGGCCTGCGGTTCGCCGCAGCGGGCCAGCGGGTGGTGGGCTGGCGGCGCTCACCGGACAAGCTGCCGGCTGAGATCGAGGGCGCCGCTGCCAACCTAAGCACCGCCAAACTGCCGCCTGTCCCGGCGGACACCACCGCCGTCGTCATCGCTGTGGCAGCGGATGCGCCTACGGAAGAGGCCTACCGAAGCGCGTACCTGGACGGCGTGGCGCATGTGCTCGACGCTCTTGAGCGCGACCATGTGACGCCCGAACGCGTCCTTTTCGTCTCGTCCACGGCCGTGCATGGCGACGCTGGAGGCGGATGGATCGATGAAAACACGACGCCGGAACCCGCGGGATTCTCTGGTCGCATCATGCGTGAGGCCGAGGAGCTCCTGCTGAAGCGGCTCGATGGAACGAGGACCTCACCTATCGTGCTCAGGCTTGGCGGCATCTACGGTCCCGGCCGCACCAGGCTCATCGACCAGGTCCGAACAGGCTCGGCCATCATCCCGGACCAGCCACGCTTCACCAACCGCATCCACCGAGACGACGCCGCAGGTGCCATCGTGCGCCTGTGCACCATGAGTGCTGTGCCGTCGCCGGTCTATCTGGGCGTGGACAACGATCCGGCGGAGTTGGGCGACGTCCTTCGTTTCCTGGCGGCCGAGTTGGGGATGGACGTCCCATTGACAGGTTCCCTGGGCGATGCCCGTGGTGGCAACAAGCGGTGCAGCAATGCGCTGCTTCGGGAAACAGGGTATTCGTTCAAGTACCCAACCTTCCGTGAGGGCTACCGTGACATTCTGGCCGGGGTGGGCGTGCGCCACCCCTGATTCAATGCACCGCCCATGGAGAGATGCGGCCGGTATAGGCGGGGGCCAAAAGTTTTTTCAAAAACTTTTAGCTATTCGTCCACAGTGACCCTGATCACCCCTAAAAATGTCAGAGCCCGTTGAGATAGTTTTCCTATGGAAGCCTATGGAGAGCACGGAGCGAACAGCTCAACCGGGACTGACGTCTCCGGCTTGACCGCGGCTGCTCTGCTGCGCGGCCGCGGGCTTCGCAGCGTCCCAGCCGCCGGTTCCGCAACGCTAGGCTCGGCAACTCCCGGCCCGGTATCAGCTGATGTGGCAGCTACTGAGCTGGCGTCGCCAGTGCCGGCCACTCGTGACTTGAAGGCGGCCCTGGCGCTGCTGGACACGGCGACCACTGCGGCACCGGACGAGCTGGCCGGAGCCAACTTCCTCCAGGCGGCCGATTTCGCAGAGCTCACCGAGGAACTATCCCGCAGAGTCGATTACCTCCAGCTCCAGGCCGCCGACGCGGTGGACCGGACGCGGACCGAGGCCATCAACGCCGCCGAGACCGCCAGCCGCACGGCAGGCTGGACCACCGGCTGGGGCACGGAACCCGAACCCGCTGCGGCTACCGTCTCCGGATCCGAGGGGGCCGCGGCTGCCGGCAACACGGCAGGCGGCGCTGGTGCCGCCACACCAGCGGTCCCGGCGGGCGCGGTGACGTGGTCCGCGGCCGATGACGGGGCCCGGAGCACCGCCGAGTTCCTCCGCACCCGGCTCCGGATCAGCTCCACCGAAGCCCGCCGCCGCCTCGCCCTCGCCGGCGCCACCCTCCCCCGCACCGGACTCGTTGGGCGGCCCATGCCACCGGCACACGAAGAAGCCGCCGCCGCCCTCACCGCCGGGATCATCGCCTCCCGCGCCGG
>NZ_JAGGPN010000011.1 GCF_018613795.1 Arthrobacter sp. ISL-65 | reverse complement strand
TTGAGTTCGGCTTTGGCGAGTTCGATTTCCTGCCGGATCAGGGTGGACAGGTCCCGGGTGACCTCGCCGAGGAGGTCACCGAGGGAGGTGGTGTCCGCCTTGGCGTGCGCCTCCGTGGGAGGTGTATCGGGTATCTGGCTGCTCACAGGGGACGACCTCCACCCTGAACATAGGGATCGTCAATGTCCCGCAGCGCTCCGGCCGACGAACCGGTGGGGAGCGACTGCGTGGAAGCGGGTCCCGTTCCCGAGATGCTCGGCTCGCCAAAGGCGGGTTCGCCGAGGCTGGCCTGGTCATAGAAGGGCTCGCCCACGCCAGCCGTGACGGTGTTCTCCGTTGCGGCGAGCCGGGCCGGTCGTGGCGAAGCAGTGCCGGTTGCGGTCGGGGTGTCCGGGGCGCCGGCCTGCAGGCTGCGGCCCAGTCGTCCGGCAAGCATGCCTGCGCCTGCTGCGAGGAGCAGGAAGGTGCCGGGGCGCTGGCGGGCGAAGGACTTCACTTCGCCCAGCAGTGAGCCCGGGTCCCGGTTGTCCAGCCATGACGCGACCGACTCAGAGCGGTCCGCGGCCTGCCGGATCAGGTCCGAGGCCACACCGTGCTGGTCCGGCGCGTCGGCCATCGTGCGCAGCTGCGAGGAGATGGTGCGGATGCCTTCGGCGGCCTTGGCCTGCTGCGTGCCGGCCTGGCTGGTGAGGTCCGATTTTGCCTGGTGCAGCAGATCCTTGGCGCTGTTCTTCGCCTCGTAGGCGACGTTCTTGGCCTCGGACGCGGCCGTCCCGGCCACGTTCTGGGCAGCGCCGGCAGCCTGGCCCGCAACCTTCGCGGCCTCATCCTTGGCCACGTCCTTCTTCGAGGTGTCATCGCCCGGTAGCCGGTGGTCCCTGTGTAGTCGGTGGTGCCCGCGCCGGTGGTGCCCAGGCCGGGAGCGGGCACGCCGGTGCCGTATGCGTTCTCGGTCATCGTTGCTCTCTTTCCTTGAGGATGAAGAACCAGCGGTGCTGGATCGGCAGCAATCCTGATTACCCGGAAATAGTAAGCACACTTGGTATTTCTTCCGCAAGGGCCGGCAGTCATAACGCAGAAAATTAGTAAGCATGCTTGCGAACAGGTTGCTAAGCATGCTTATCTTATTCGGGTGCAGCGTCCTGCAGGGAGGCGCTGCGAACCCCCCAAACATCTGAGATCCAAGGAGACGCCATGCTCACCACGGAAAACATTGATGACCTGCTGCAGCGCAACGGAAACGTCCTTTCTGAAGACGGGGACAAGATCGGGTCAGTGGGCCAGGTCTACGCCGACGACGCCGATGGCCACCCGACCTGGGTGACGGTCAAGACCGGACTGTTCGGCACCTCCGAATCCTTTGTCCCGCTTCAGGGCGCCCGTCTTGAAGGCAACGACATCCTGGTTCCCTACACCAAGGACCAGGTCAAGGACGCGCCAAGGGTGGAAACGGACGGCCACCTTGAGCCTTCGGAAGAGGACCGGCTCTTCGGCCACTACGGCCTCGACGGACACCAGAGCTACACGGACACGGGAACCCGCTGGGACGCAGACTATGCCGGTGCGGGCAATGCCGCCGACACCCGGACCGGGACGGCTGACGCCACCGGGACGGTTGGACGTGACACTTCCGGGCCCACCACCGATGACGCGATGACCCGCTCCGAGGAGCGCCTGAACGTCGGCACGGAAAGGCAGGCCGCCGGGCGTGCCAGGCTTCGCAAGTACGTCACCACGGAGAACGTCACCAAGACCGTTCCGGTCCAGCGCGAAGAGGTTCGGATCGAGCGCGAACCCATCACGGACGCCAACCGGGGTGCCGCCTTGTCCGGGCCGGACATCAGCGAGGAGGAACACGAGGTGACCCTCCATGAGGAGCGCCCAGTGATCGAGAAGGAAACCGTCCCGGTTGAGCGGGTCCGCCTGGACAAGGAAACGGTGACGGGCGAGGTGACCGTCGACGAGGAAGTCCGAAAGGAACGCATCGAAACCGACGGCATCGACGACGCCCGGCGGTAGCAGGAATTCGTGAAAGCCAGGGCCCGCATGCCGGCCCTGGCTTTCACGTTGCTTCCTTACGGCAGGTCAATATTCGTGAGTTCTGACCGTTTGCCGCTTGGTTCCTCGACCAGGACCAGCGAGCTCACCTCGGGGCAGTAGTACTTGTGCTCCCGGGAGTTAAACTCCAGCGGCGTCCAGTCGTCCACCTTCACACAGTCCGTGTAGGTGCCCATGCTCGTTGTAACGGTCTGGCCTGTGGCGATGGTGTCCCGCATATCTTCCGCATGCCCCAGGTAGTACTCCTGCCGGTAGGTGTCGCCCACGCGCTGATCGGCCTTCATCCATATGCCGGCCTTTGCCCCATCCTGCCCGTGGATAAAGCTGCCGGAATGATCCTGCAGTTTGCCGTCCTTGTAGTTATCCACGTCCTCGCCGAAGTACCACACATCGCCGTTCTTGTGCTGTGCCAAGTAGTCCTTGGTCTCCTCGACGAGCTGCCCGTTCTTGAATTCCCTGTCGAGGTAGATGATCGTTTCGACGCCCTCAATGACCCGCTTCTCCGGCAGGATCTCAATTTCGATCCTGTCGCCACCGGTCCCATAGGTCATTTTCTTGCCGACCGGAAGGGCGAAGTACTTATTGGTTATTTTCGTCGTGAAATCCGCCGGGGCGATCTGCGGATTGTAGTCGGCAGCGCTGCTTCTCAAGTTATTGAAGTAAAAAAATGCCGCCCCGCCAGCGGCCAGCAGCAGCACGATGACCCCCAAAAGTATGGTTCGTGGCTTCATATCCGGCCCCACTCCTCGTTGAGTAGAAACTCCTTGCCGGTCCGGAGCGCCTGTACTTGCCCTTCCATAGGAAAAAGGTAGTCCTGTCGGGCCCCCGGGGACAGGGACCGCAGCAATTTTCCTAGCTGCGGGCGGCCTCCACTACCCGTTCGCCGTTGAAGTATTCGAGCTCCCAGCCGTCGACGGCGTGGTGGTGGGCAAGGTTGAGCGCCGCGTTATCGATGCTTGCCAGGGTGCTGCCGATGGCACGGCCGAGGGTCAGGCGGAGGAGCGTGCCGTGGGCGACGACCAAAACGCGGCGTCCGCGGAACTCCTCGGCCAGCGCCTCCAGGGCGGCCAGGCCCCGGGAGCCCGCTTCGTCGTCGCTTTCCGCCCCGCGGAAGCCGCCGGGGATGCGCAGTGCCTCCAGTTCCGGGCCAGCCTGCAGGCCCTCCGCGGGCCCGAAGCTGCGTTCGGTGAGCTCCGGCACATGCCGGGCGACTGTGAGTCCGAGGCCGGCGGCGATCAGGTCTGCGGTTTCCGCCGCACGGCTCAGCGGCGAGGATACGACCGTGTCCCACGCCTGCCCGGACAAGACGGCGACGGCGTCGCGCGCCTGGCCGCGGCCGACGTCGTTCAGCGGAATATCGCTGGATCCCTGCAGCCGGCGCTGCGCATTCCAGTCGGTCTGGCCATGACGGATGAGGGCGAAAGTCGTGAGGGTCATGCCTTCCATTGTGCCCGAGAGGCTCAGGACCTTTCTTATCGGCCCAGGCGTTGGCGGCGCGGAGCGCTTCGGCGATGACCTGGCCCGGCACCTGTAGGGAATCGCGAAGAGGGGCTCTCACCGCGCCACCCGATCATGGTCAAATAGGAGGGTTAGACCGGCTGCCCGAGTCCGACCGCGGCCTCGGCCATATGGAAGGAAGCACATGACCGATCGCCAGGACCATCCTCCGGTTCCCACGCCAGGAAGTGCCCAGGGTCTGGACAGCAAGGTTGAGGGCGGCTGCCCGGTTGCCCCTGACAGCGCGACCTCGCACGGCAGCGAGAGCGAGAACCCGGCGATCGACTCGCCGCAGCCGAAGGCGCACCGGCCCCGGACGAACGCGGACTGGTGGCCGAACCAACTTGATCTCTCGGTGCTCCACGCCAACCACCCTGCAGGCAACCCGCTCGCGCCCGGCTTCAGTTACCGGGAGGAGTTCCAGAAACTCGATGTCGAGGCGGTGAAGCAGGACATCATTCAGGTCCTGACCACCTCGCAGGACTGGTGGCCGGCGGATTTCGGCCACTACGGCGGCCTGATGATCAGGCTGAGCTGGCACGCTGCAGGCACCTACCGCGTCCACGATGGCCGCGGCGGTGCGGGTGAGGGCAGCCAGCGCTTCGCCCCGCTGAACAGCTGGCCGGATAACGCGAACCTGGACAAGGCCCGGCGGCTGCTGTGGCCGGTGAAGCAGAAGCATGGCCAGAAGATCTCGTGGGCCGACCTGCTGGTCCTTGCGGGCAACGTCGCCTTGGAGTCAATGGGCTTCAAGACCTTCGGGTTCGCCTTCGGCCGCGAGGACGTGTGGGAACCCGAGCAGATCTTCTGGGGACCCGAGGACGCCTGGCTGGGCGACGAGCGCTACATCGGCGAAGGTGCCATGGCGGAGGAGGTAGGTTCCACTGAGATGGGCCTGATCTACGTCAACCCCGAGGGCCCGATGGGCAACCCGGATCCCAAGCTCGCTGCGGCGTTTATCCGCGAGACCTTCAAGCGGATGGCGATGAACGACGAGGAGACCTTCGCACTGATCGCCGGCGGGCACACGTTCGGCAAGACCCACGGCGCCGGTGATGCCGACGCGCACGTGGGCCCCGAGCCGGAGGCCGCGAACCTGGAGGAACAGGGTCTGGGCTGGATCAGCACGCACGGCAGCGGCAGGGGAGGCGACACGATCACCTCCGGGCTCGAGGTCACCTGGACCGACCGGCCGACGGAGTGGAGCAACCGCTTCCTGGAGATCCTGTTCGAGTACGAGTGGGAGCTCACCAAGAGCCCGGCGGGCGCCAACCAGTGGGTGGCCAAGGACGCCCCGCAGATCATCCCGGACGCGCACAATCCTGAGAAGAAGCACCGGCCGACTATGCTGACGACGGACCTGTCACTGCGCTTCGACCCGGCCTACGAGGAAATCGGGCGGCGTTTCCTGGAAAACCCGGACGAGTTCGCGCTGGCGTTCGCCAAGGCCTGGTACAAGCTGCTGCACCGCGACATGGGTCCGGTGGGCCCCCACCTGCTCGGACCCTGGGTCCCGGAGCCGCAGCTCTGGCAGGACCCGATCCCGGCGGCGGACCATGAGCTGATCGGCGAACAGGACATCGCGTCCCTCAAGGCCCAGCTCTTGGACTCAGGCCTCTCCGTTTCCCAGCTCGTCACCACGGCGTGGGCCGCGGCTTCCACCTTCCGCAAGACTGACAAGCGCGGCGGCGTCAACGGCGCCCGCATCCGCTTGGAGCCCCAGCGCGGCTGGGAGGTCAACCAGCCCGGGCAGCTGGGGGCCGCGCTGCAGGCGATCGAGGCGGTGCAGCAGCAGTTCAACAGCGGCCAGAACGGTGGCAGGAAGGTCTCGCTTGCGGACCTGATCGTCCTCGGCGGCTGCGCGGCCGTGGAGAAAGCCTCGAGCGACGCGGGCTTCAACATTACTGTGCCGTTCCGGCCAGGCCGGGTGGACGCCTCCCAGGACCAGACCGACGTCGAGTCATTCCAGTACCTGCAGCCGCGGGCGGACGGGTTCCGCAACTACGTGCGCCCCGGCGAGAAGCTGCCGCCTGAGACCCTCCTGCTCGATAAGGCTTACCTGCTGGATCTCTCCGCACCGGAGATGACCGCGCTCATCGGTGGCATGCGTGCGCTCGGCGGCAACGTGGGCGGCTCCGCGCATGGTGTGCTCACCGACCGGCCCCAGGTCCTGACGAACGACTTCTTCGTCAACCTGCTCGCACCGGGCACCCGGTGGAAGGCTTCGGAGGCGGAGGAGAACGTCTACGAGATCAGCGATGTGGCTACGGGCGAGCTGAAGTGGACCGCCACACCGGTCGACCTGGTCTTCGGCTCCAACTCCCAGCTTCGGGCGGTGGCTGAGGTCTACGCGAGCGACGACGCCAGGGAGAAGTTCGTCAACGACTTCGTCGCGGCGTGGGTGAAGGTCATGGAGCTCGACCGTTTCGACCTGCGCTGACCCAGTCACCGGGGCCGGCCGCGGATGCGGCCGGCCCCGAAGATCTACAACCAGGCGCTAAACCGCCGTCGAACTCGTCTGGAAAAAACTATTCTGGCAAGCTCTTGGGCCGGTGGTCGGCAATTAGTCCGCTGGCCATGTGCCGGGCGCGGCGGGCGGACAGCTTGTCGCCTTCGGCGGCGGCAATGATCGAGCCCTTCATGAGGATGTGCCAGGAGAGGGCGAAGGCCTCGGAGTCCTCCAGTCCCGCTTCCTCGGCCAGGAGCCGCACCTGTTGGCGGATCCTGCCCAGGTACCCGATGCTCGCCTGTCCCAGGGGATGCCCGGGCCCCATCTCCAGCAGCACCTTTACGAAGGAACACGCTTCGAAGTCATCGTCCTGGAACCACTGGTCGTAAACGTCGAAGATGGCCAGCAACTGGTCTTCAGGGTTATCGGCCCTGCTTCGGGCTTCCGGTACCACCGATCCGAGCATCCACAGCTCGTCGCGGCGCTTCAGAAAGGCCAGCGCCACATCGTCCTTTGACGGGAAATGCCGGTAGAACGTCGCCTTGGCGACGCCCGAGGCGCGGATCAGCTCGTCTACCCCGACGTCGCGGATCCCGCGGTGGGCAAACAGTCTGTAAGCGGTGACCACAATACGGGTGCGGACGTCATCAGGATCTTCAAGGTTGTCTGCGACTGTCCTCATGCCAGCAAATTCTACCTTTCGCAGGCAATTTTCTGCCGGGCACCGCCGTCGGACTCTGACTGAGAAATTTTTTGTACAGGTACCGCAGGTTTGGTCCCGTGCGCGTGGCGATCATCTGGTTCGCTCTGACCGCGGCCGCCGTCTACTCCCTTGGGGCACACCTTGCCGCTGATCGCCACGTGCGTTCTGGTCTTCGCTGCCGGGGTGTTCCTCTTCAGCGCGCAGACCAGGGTGTTCGCCGCCGGCAACCAGAGTTGGGTTTCGGCATCTTTACCGTGGCCGCGCTGGTGGCCACCGTGACGCTGCTGGTGTTGAAGCTGGTCCTGGCGCGCACCGCGCCGCCGGTGCAGGCGAAGGACGACGCCGGCGCGAGCCGGCTGGACGTCGTCGACGCCGGCTAACTGTGGACTACTGAGCAACGCCGACTAGCTGGAGCCACCCTACGGCGGCGTCCGACCGGTGTCGTCAAAGGGACCGGGGCAGGTGTGGTGGCCCATTTGCCCCGTCATTCACAACGGCTTGTTCACGTCGCTTTCCGCCTCCGGGTCCTCGGCCTCCCCATAGTGGGTGGCAGCAGCGAGCCCGGCCACTTGCTGATCCGCGTTGGTCTGGCCCGGAGGCAGCCTCTTCCCCTCGCCGTCTTGTGCCTGCTGGTCAGCGCCGGGCTGGCGCAAGGGCAGGGCCGGGCCGTGGACCCAGTCGTAACGATCCGGCACAAGGCGCCATTCCCCTAAAAAGGCGGAGGTTCGGGTGCGGTGGCGTGATCCGGTGGTTTCAGTGTTGGTTCCGGTGGCTCGATTGGGTGGCCGGGCATGCCGAAATGTGCTGGTTCGGTAACGTAGGCCCGTCCCAGCGGTGAATGCCAGCTGAGGTTACCCGCGCCGGAGTGCGTGTAGGTCCACGCGCCGATGGACTTCAGTGCATGGTGTCTTCGGCAGAGCATTGCCAGGTTGCCAGCGTCGGTGGTGCCGCCGTCCTGCCATTCGATGGTGTGGTCGGGTTCGCAGGTGGTAGCCCGGCGGGTGCATCCCGGGAAGCGGCAGGTCCCGTCCCGGCAATTGAGGTACCGGCGAAGCGCCTGCGGTGGACGGTAGGCTGCGCGGCCCACGCCCAGGGCCTGGCCGGTGGTGCAGTCTGTGAAGAGCCGCTGCCATGTGGGCGCCAAGACAGCCAGGCGCCGGGCCGTGGCAGCATCGATTGGGCCGTAGCCCTGGAGCTCAGCCAGTTCGAGCTCAGCTGTTCCAAGTGACCCTGCTTGGAGCTCAGCCGTTTCCAGTTCACTGGAGAGCGCCTCGGACCAATCGACGCCGTCACCGAGGACCTGTCCGACGGGAATGGTCACCACAACCTCGGCACGGAACGCGCCGGACTCTGGTTCATCTGATGCGCCCAAGAAACGGTAGGTGAATGCATCGGCGCGCAACTCCGACAGAGTGTGGTGATCGGGAGCAGTGCCGGCCGCAGGAACGTCTCCGGGTTCTGCAGCCCGTGCGCCGGCCTGCCGTGCATCGTGGTCGAGCCCATTGAAAATCGCGAGCCCGATTTCCGCTGTCAGGCGTGCGGTGAGGGTGCACATGCCGTCGGGTTCGGCCGAGAACCAGACGCCGCGCTCACGCTGGGCAGCCTCTTTGCGGGCCTCGAGGCTTTCGGGGTGAAGGCGCTCGCGCAGCCGCCGCAGGCACGTCCGCAATTCGGCTGGGGTGCGGAGGCGGCCTAGCCGCGTCCGAGTGCGTCGCAGGGCAACCCGCGAGAATTTTTCGGCCTGTTCGGCGGGGATGGATCGGGCCTGGTCGAGGATGATCCGGGCATGCGCTTCGGAGATCTCCCCGTCCTGGACCGCCTCGAGGACCTCCCAATGGGACGCCGCCAGATCCGCCGCATCATTCAACCAGCGGGCTGCTGTACCTTCCGAGAGGGCAGAGGCGGTGGACACTTCACTGACGGCCAGCGCATGGGCTTCCTCCCCGCCGAACCGTACCGGCTGGTTCTCTTGGCGCCGGGGAGATTCTTCGCCGATCGCGTCTTCGACCCGGGCCAGGGCGCGCAGTTTCATGGCGGTTGCCCAGGCGATGAGCCGGTCGGACGACTCCACCAGACCCAGAGCCTCGGCGGCTGTGAGGAAGGAGGGGAGCGGAAAGCTCACCGAGCCGGCCAGAAGCGAATCCTCCCGGTCCGTGAAGGCGACAGCCGGAACCCAGGTCTCGTCATCAGTGACGAACGCCTGGACTTCCATGTTCTTCCCTCCTCTGGACACGTGCTGGCCTCTCCATTTCCGGACACTTTCAGACTAGGCGGAGGGTGCGACATTTTAGAGGCGGCCATGGTCCTGGCCGCAAGTGCCCGTTCGCGCGTGGTGGCGGGGCCTCAAGTGTCCGTTCGCGTTGAGGTTGGTTCGCGGGGGAAGCGAGGCCTCAAATGTGCCTAGGCCGTTGCTTCGTCTTCCACGATCGGGTCAGCCTGCAGCGTGTGATCGATCTGGGCGGATTCGATGAGCTGCGTCATGGCAAGGTGGATGTCCTCCGCCTGGGCGCGGGTGAGGCCGAGCTTGGCGAGCATGGTGCCGGGCACGCCCATTGCTTTGTCGCGGAGCGCCGCTCCTTCGGGGGTCAGGCCGACGGCAAGGGACCGTTCATCGCCGGGAACGCGGCGGCGGGTGACATATCCCAACGCTTCGAGCCGCTTGAGCAGCGGGGACAGGGTGGCCGGGACCAGGAGGAGTGCGTCGCTGATTTCCTTGACGGAACGCGGGCTCTTCTCCCACAGTGCGAGCATCACCAGGTACTGCGGGTGGGTCAGGTTCAGCTCCTGCAGCACGGGCCGGTAGGCGCCGATGACGGTGCGCGAGGCGACAGCCAGAGCGAAGCAGAGCTGCCGCTCGAGCAGGAGGTCTTCGTCGCTCCCTGAAGGGGAAGTCATGAAGCCATGATATCGAAGTGCCTACGGGAACATGGCGAGGAAGAGGAACGCGGCGAACAGACCAGATGGATAGCTCCCTGCAGTCGGGTGGCGCGGCCGGGCACAACAGTGAGCGTTCCCACGATGACAGTCAGCAGGAACAGGACTATCTGCGTGCCGCCGAGCCCCAGCGTCAGCGGTCCCGGCAGCCAGATGCTGGCTACGGCGATGGCGGGAATCGTCAGGCCGATGCTGGCTATAGCGGAGCCGTATGCCAGGTTGAGGCTGATCTGGATCCTGTTCCGGGAAGCGGCCCGGGAGGCGGCGAGGCCCTCCGGCAGCAGCACCAGGAGCGCGATGATCACGCCCACGAAGGACTCCGGGATTCCGGCACGGCTGACGCCCGCTTCGATCACCGGGGATACCGTTTTGGCCAGTCCGACGACGGCGATCAGCGCCGCGCACAGCAACGCCAGACTTGTGTAGGTGGCCCGGTTGGTGGGCGTGGGGCCATGCAGGCTGTCGTCGCCGTCCCCTGGGGACAGGACAGGAAGGAAAAAGTGGCGGTGGCGGACAGTCTGGGTCAGCACAAACACGCCGTAAAGCGACAACGAAGCCACGGCCGCGAAGCCCAGCTGCAGCGGAGAAAACTCAGGTCCTGGCCGCGACGACGTGAAGGTCGGCAGGACCAGCGTCAGGGTAGCCAGCGTGGTGACCACGGCCAGGGCGGCACCCGCTCCCTCCGGGTTGAACCGTGGGATGCCATACCTGCGGGCGCCCACGAGCAGGGCGATCCCGACGATGCCGTTGGCCGTGATCATGACGGCGGCGAAGACGGTGTCCCGCGCCAGCGAATGGCTCCCCTCGCCTCCGGATGCGATCAAGGTAACGATGAGCGCCACTTCGATGACGGTAACGGCAACCGCAAGCACGAGCGATCCGAAAGGCTCGCCGACGCGCTCGGCCACCACTTCGGCGTGATGCACCGCCGCCAGGACGGCTCCCACCAGAACCACCGCGATGGCGGTGGCCAGTACCGGCCCGGGAGAAACTCCCCACGTCACGGCCAGCACGATCAGCCGACGACGGGAACGACGCCGGTCCAAGACGATCCGAGCCGGGCCAGCACAGCGATATCTTCTCAGTGCTGGCCCTGGAGTACTAGCCTCCAGTACTAGCCCTCCAGTACTAGCCCTCACACTCCGAGCAGTATTTCTTGCCGTCCTTTTCCCGCGCGAGCTGGCTGCGGTGGTGGACCAGGAAGCAGGACATACAGGTGAACTCGTCCTCCTGCACCGGAACAACCTGGATCAGCAGCTCTTCGTGCGACAGGTCGGCGCCGGGAAGGTCGATGCCTTCGGCGGTATCGGCCTCTTCGACATCAAGCAGGGCAGTCTGGGATCCGCCCTGCCGGGACTGGATGGCCTCCAGTGATTCGTTGGCCGGCTGGTCCTCTTGGGCCACGCGAGGGGCGTCGTAGTCAGTTGCCATGGTTTTTACTCCTTCGGCTGAGCGCCGGTCGGCGCACATTCGCAGGGGTCAACGAGCGGGCGCCGTCAGGTATTCCCGGATACCGGGGATGGTTAAGGTCCCCACAGTTTAGAGGATGATTTCGCGGGTCGTGCCGAACGGAACCTGGTCGGAAAGCGTGGCGGTGTAGCTTCCGGGCCTGTTGCGCGTGACGATGATGCCGTGGGTCCCGGTGAGCATGGCCTCTTCCTGCAGGTTCTTGACGGCGGCATCGAGCCTCTCGTCCAGGATCTGGCGGTCATTTACATGGATATCGATGGTCTTGGTGGTGCTGGGCATAGTTGTCCTTTGGGCTGTTCAAAGTTCCGGGCTGTTCAGATTTTTGGGCCGCTCACGAGGCGGTAGGGCGCTCCGGGATCTCTGCGTACGCAGTGCCGGCCGGATGCCATATATGCGGGCCTGTAGGCCGCTGGTGCACCGCCCCCACGGGCTCTGATGGAAGCCTGTCCACGCGTACGGTTCGCGTGCGTCATGTCGGTGCTCTGCGTAAAAGTAGACCGTGAGCCCAAAACTTTGTCAAGACATGCGGATCCCCTAGCCCCCTTCCCGCACGGCCTCCTGGATCCGCCGTGCCGCCTGCACGACGACGGCGCCGTGGTCCTGGCCCGGCGAGCCGGTGACCCGGGCAAGGGGCATGGCGAGGCAGACGGCGGCGATGATTCCTTCCTCTGTCTGCACGGGCGCACTGATGGACCCGAGGCCCGGCGTGCGGGACCCGACCGATTCGATCCAGCCCGCCGAGGCCAGCTCCGCCAGCACCTCTTCGTCGCCGGCGAGGAGCCGGCCGCTGGAGCCGGCGGGCAGGGGGAGCCGCGAACCCGGCGGCAGGGTGGCGCGCAGTTCGTGCCGGCTGTCCGCGCTGAGGAGGCAGACCCTTTCGTCCCCCCGCCGGACCCAGAGTTGCGCGGACTCTCCGGTGAGGTCGCGGAGCTCGTGGAGCACAGGGAGGGCGGCGTTCTCCAGGGCCGAACGGACGAACCGCTGCCCGAGCCGGAAGATGCCGCCCTCGGTGCGGCGCAGGAAACCGAAGTCGACCATCTGCAGGGCCAGCCGGTGTGCAGTGGACAGCGACAGGCCGGTCCGCCGCGACAGCTCGCTGGCTGAAACGGCTGACCGGCCCACTGCGTCGAGGATCGCGGCGGCACGCTCCAGCGTGCGGTTGGTTCCGTTCTGTTCAGTAGGCGGCATGGGGCCAGCTTATGACGTCGGCTCAGCCCTTGGCGGCAAGGGACTCCGCCATGAACTCAGCAATCACCTTCTGCGATATGGCCACGTCCAGAACAAACACGCCGTCGTCGTTCGTGGCCAGCCAGCTCTCGAGCTGCCCCAGGTCGGCAAGGGTGTGGGCCTTGATTCCGTCGGCACCCAGGGCGCGTCCGACGGCGGCAAAGTCCACTTCGTCGATCAGCATCGCCTGGTCGTGCAGCCCCTTTGCTGCGTACTGGTGCAGTTCCGCACCGTACGCCGAGTCATTGAGCACGACGACGACACCCTTGCGGGTGGCCCGGAGGAACGTCTCGAAGTCGGACAGCCCCATCAGGCCGCCGCCGTCGCCGCTGACCAGGACGGTGGTGCGTTCCGGTCGGGCAACAGAGACACCCGCGGCGGAACCGAACCCGAGCCCGATGGACTGGAAGGCGGTCCCCACCAGGACCATGGCGTGCGGGTCCGGGACGGACAGGTACATCGGCGCCCAGCCGATGAAGTGCCCGCCGTCCATGACCACGGAGCGTTCGGCCGGCAGGATTGGGTCCAGGGCGGCGACCACGGCACGCGGGTTGAGTCGGCCGTCCGGCCCGAACTCCACAGGGTCCTCCACCGGGCTGGACGAACGGAAATCCGCTCCCGACACTTCGGGGACAACATCCCGCCAGGTTGGTGATGCTGAGGCCGGCACCCTTTCCAACAGTCCCTCAGCGAACGGCAGGATGTCCGCCCGGACGTATTCGGCGCCGGCGTTCTGCCCGGTGTCGGGTTCGTTATCGAGGCGGATGATCCTGGCGTTTGCCGGGAACAGCGTCCCGTAGCGGGTCTGGAAAGTGTTGAGGCTTGCTCCGACCACCAGGACGAGGTCCGCCTGGCGTGCGACGTCGAGGCGGTGGCTGCGGGTGAAGCCGCCGGCGATGCCAAGGTCCCACACACTGCCGAAGGCGTTGGCGGCCATCACCGAGGTCATGAAGAGGGCGCCGAGCCGGTCGCCCACTTCCCGCAGCGGTGCGGTTGCACCGGCCAGGAGCACGCCGCGCCCGGCCAGGATGAGCGGCCGCTGCGCCGAGGTGAGCAGTTCCGCCACCCTGTCCAGCTCGTGAGCTGCCGCCGGCCACGCGGGCTTGGCCGGAAGGGGTTCCAGCGGCACCGGGGCCTGCAGGGGAGCGGTGGCGAGGTCGTAAGGAATGGCGAGCACCACCGGCTGGACGGTCTGCAGCGCGAGATCGAAGGCTCGGTGGGTCACTGCGGCGGCATTGTCCGGGCGAGCCACGAGCGTGGTGACGCCGGCGGCTTCGGCCGCCTTGGCCTGGTCGATGTCGAACGGCCGGCGGCAGCTGGCCGGGGCATCTCCGACGACGAACACCAGCGGGATGCGGGCCAGCCGGGCTTCGGCAAGAGCGGTGTAGGCGTTGGTGAAGCCGGCGCCGTAGGTAGTGGTGGCTGCGGCCACGCCTCCGGTGGCGCGGTGGTACGCGTCGGCCATGGCAACGGTCGCGGCTTCGTGGCGGGCCGACGTGAACGGGAAGCCGCGGCGGGTGAGCCGGCTGATGAGGTGGGCGTTGCCGTTGCCCATCAGCCCGAACAGGTGTCCTGCGCGCTCGGCCAGGACGTCCGCGACGGCCGCAGAGACGTGGCCCTCATCAGGGAGCAGGTCGGGGAGGGCGGCGGCCTGCCCGTCGGGAAGTGCATTGGCTGGACGGAAAGTGGTGGAAGCGGTGGTCATTGGCTCTCCTTGCGTTCGTGGGGTGGGAATTGGTCAGGCCGGCAGCGCCACCGTAGTGGCGTCCCGGTGCCTCAGGGCAAGAGTGGCGTACGTTACGGCGTTCTGCCGGCAATGCTCGATCTCCTCCGGGGTGAGTGGCCGGCGTACCTTGGCCGGTACGCCAGCCACGAGTGAGCCTGGCGGCACCTCGGTGCCCTCGAGGACCAGCGCGTTGGCCGCCACCAGGGAGCCGGCGCCGATGATGGCGCCGTTCAGGACCGTGGCATTCATGCCGATGAGTGCCCCGTCGCCCACCGTGCAGCCATGAAGCACCGCGCTGTGCCCTACGCTGACGTGGTTGCCCACGCGTGCCGGGTAGCCGGGGTCGGCGTGGACTACGGCGGTGTCCTGAATATTGCTGCCCTCGCCAACGCTGATGTCCTCCATGTCCGCCCGGATGACGGCGCCGTAGAAGATCCCCGTGCCCGCCCCGATGGTGGCGGATCCGACGACCGTGGCGGTGGGCGCAACCCACGCGTCGCCGGTGATCTGGGGGGAGCGGCCGTCGACGGCCAGGATGTTGTCAGTCACGATGGACCTTTCTTAGGTCAGGAAGGGAACGATCAGCGACGTCACGAACAGGACGAGCGCGCCGCCGAGGCGGTTGGTGAGGGCCGCGAACGGCATGAGGTGCATGCGGTTCGCCGCGCTCAGCACGGAGACGTCGCCGCTGCCGCCGGTGTCCGCCATGACCAGCCCGGGCGTGATGGAGGCTTCGACGAAGTTGAACTTCACGAGCCACCCGAGAACGCCGGAGGTCAGGGTCGCGATGACGACGGTGCAGATGGTGAGGAGGATGAACAGGGGATTGCTCAGCGAGGCGAGGACATCGGTGATGTCGATGTAGGTCAGGCTGACGCCCACCAGGAGGGCGGGAACCAGGACGGCGCCGATCAGGTCGCCCCAGTCCGCTGTGGAGTCCTCCACATCCTGCGGGAGCAGCCCGAAGATTTTGACGGCGGCTGCCGCGATGATGGCCCAGGCGTAGGGGTGCAGGCCGGGGAGGAAGGCGGCCATCAGGTTGCCGAAGACGAAGAGGCTGCCGGCGATGAGAAGGCCCTTTCCGAGGGCGATGAACGAGGACGCGTCCCGCTTGGGCGGCAGCGTGAGCTCATCGGAGCGGCCCTTGATCCGCATGAGCTGGCCGTGGCCGTTGAAGCCGACGAAGAGCTGCTTCTTGCGCTTGCCTAGGCCGTTGTAGATGCCGGCGATGAGGATGCACACAACGTTGGCCATGACGACGGCGGACATCAGGTCGCCCATGAAGGTGGCGGAGTCGCCGCCGGTGGCCGAGGCGTACATCTCGGACATGGGCAGGGCCCCGACGCCCAGGCCGCCGGCCATGATGGGCGCGGCGACAAAGAGGATGCCTTCGATGAACCCGAAGCCTGTGAGGGCCGCGATGAGCCCGACCAGGACGAAGGTGGCGATGAGGCAACCCACGACGGGTACCGCAAAGCGCGGTCCTGCCTTCAGCAGGAGCGCACGGGGCATGCCGAGAATGGAGCCGGCGATGATGCCGACGACGAAGAAGTCCAGGAATCCGTGTCCGTCGATGAAGTTCTGCACCACCGTGACGAGGTTTTCCGGCATCAGACCGAGGAAAGCCAGCGTGGCGGGAGCGAAGGTACAAAGGATTGTTGGTAGCCCGAAGTCGCGGACCACCGGGAACAGGTTGCCGATCCAGATGAAGAGTCCGCCGAGCAGGATGGTGGTGGCGAAGCCGACCACCATGGTGTCCGGGAGGTTGCCCGTGATCGCCGCTGCAAGGACCAGCCCGGCGAGGACGAGGTAGAGCGGGGCCGGAAGGCTGGCGATCTTGAGCCCCAGCCGGCCGGGGTAGTGTGTGCCAGGCCGGGGACCCGCGGTGCGGGCCACAGGCTGCTCGATGCCGCCGGCGGGGCCGGGGCCGGTCTCGCTCATGCGCTGGTCCGTAGGTTCGTTGGTGAGGTCCGTGGTACGTGAATTTGTAGACATCATTGTCCCCAAAACGTTTGGAGGGAAGACCGCCAGGGCGGCCTGTGGACGGGAGTTGAACGGTGAAAAGGGGGTCAGCGGGCGGGGTCGAGAACGCCTGCTGCCGGGGAATGGGCGACGACGTCGCGGGCGAGCCGTACAGCTTCGGCGAGGCGATCCTCGTCGATGCCGGTCTGGTGTCCTGCATCGTGCAGGTGCCGGACAAGCTCCTCCGTGGCGATGTTGCCGTGCGCCCCGGGGGCGAACGGGCAGCCGCCGTACCCGCCGAGGGCGGCATCGAAACGGACGACGCCGGTCTCCACCGCTGCGCTCGCGGTGGCCAGTGCCTGGCTGTTCGCGTTATGCAGGTGGAGGTAATACGTGAGGCCCGGCTCGGCCCCGCGGACGTGGTGCAGGCTGGCCATCACCTGTTCGGTGGGCGTGGTGCCGAGCGTGTCCGCGAGCCCGACGTCGGTGATGCCCATGTCCTTGAAGGCGCGGACCACCCGCAGCAGGTAGGTGGGGTCGATTGCGCCCTCGAAGGGGCAGGTGAAGGCGGTGGAGATGCCGGCGAAGAACCGGATTTTTGGGAACTCGGCCACGGCCGCGCCGAGGCCCGCCAGTGCGTCCTCGATGGCTTGGCCTGCGTTGGCGTTGCTGTGCGCCTGGCTTGCGGAGGTGACCACCTGGATGTCGGTGGCCCCGGCGTCGACAGCCCGCTGGATGCCGCGGCCGTTGAGCGCCAGGCTGGTGTACGTGACCCCCGGAGCTGCCGGCAGCGACGCGACTACCTCGGCGGCGTCGGCCATCTGCGGCACCCGCTTGGGGTTCACGAAGGAGGCGACCTCGATGCGCCTCAGCCCGGCGTCGACGAGTGCCCCGGCGATCTCCAGCTTGTGTGCCGTGGAGACGATGACAGGCTCGTCCTGGAGTCCGTCCCGCAGGAAGACGTCAGTGATTTCGACCTTCATGTTCAGCGCACCTCCTGCAGCCCGAGGCCGGCGATCTCGTCGGCGTCCATACCGGCGAGCTCCTGCAGGACCTCGGCGGTGTGCTGGCCCAGATCGGGGCCGACCCATTTGACCCGGCCCTCGTGGCCCGGGATCTTCGGCACGACGCCGGGGAAACGGATCAGCTCGGGCTCGCCCTCGATGACCACCTCGTGGGTCTGGATCATGTCGCGGGCCAGGTAGTGGCGGTCGACGGCGATGCTGGGGGCGTCGTAGACGGGGCCAGCCGGCACGCCGGCGTCGTCCAGCTTGTCGAGAACGTCAGTAAGTGGCATGCTGCCGGTCCAAACGGAGATGGCGCCGTTGAGCTCTTCCTCGCGGGCGCCGCGCGCCTCGGTGGCCAGGAGACTTTCGTCCTCAGCGAGGTCGTCGCGGCCGATGGCCTTCATCAGCCGGACGAAGACGGAGTTGGAGTTGCCGCCGATCACTACCTCAAGCCCGTCACCGCAGAGGTAGGAGCCGGTAGGTACGACGCCGGGCAACGCACCGCCCGTGCGCTGCCGGATCATGCCGTAGGCGTCATAGTCCGGGACAAGGGACTCGAGCAAGCTGAAGACCCCTTCGTAAAGAGCGACGTCGACAACCTGGGAAGTTCCCGTCTGCAGTCCGCGGGCCTTCTGCAGCATGAGCATCAGGGCCCCGATGACCCCGTACAGCCCGGCGACGGTGTCGCCCATGCTGGCCGCCGCGCGGCCGGCGGGGCGGTCGGGTTCGCCGGTGATGTAGCGCAGTCCGGCAAACGACTCAGCGGAGCTGCCAAAGCCGGCACGGTTCTTGTACGGTCCGGTCTGGCCGTAACCGGAGATCCGGACCATGACTACCTCGGGGTTGAGTTCCTGCAGCACGTCCGGGCCGAGGCCCCACTTCTCCAGGGTGCCGGGGCGGAAGTTCTCGATGACCACGTCGCACTGGGCAGCGATCTTCTTGACCGCCTCGCGGCCCGCCTCGGAGCGGAGGTCCAGGGCCACGGACTTCTTGTTGCGGCCGATGGTGCGGAACAGCATGGAGGTGGTGCCGCGGGTCTTGCGCCAGTCGCGCAGTTCGTCGCCCCCCTGTGGCTTTTCGATCTTGATGACCTCCGCGCCGAAGTCACCGAAGAGGCGGGCGGCGAACGGGGCCGCGATGAAGCTGCCCAGCTCGAGCACGCGGATGCCGCGGAGGGGGAGGGCGTTGCCCTCGATGTGTAGTTCGTCAGTCATGTCATTCCTGCCTGCGCTTCTGGCGCCGAGTTTCCCACTCTGTGGGAAGTGCTTGTCATTAGGCGGAGAAACGATAGCAGGGCAGTGTGATGTGCGCAACAGGATCGTGACGCCTCTGTGAGCCGGGTGGGCAAATCGCGGGCGTCCGCCGGGTTAGGCTGTTCCGTGCTTCGTATGAAACGCCTCGCGGTTCTCAGCCTTTTCGCGTTCTGCGCCATCACCGCGGGCGCGTTCTGGCTCCTGGGCATCGGAATGCCTACGGCCCAACCGGCTCCGCCACAGGCGGCGGGGAAGTTCGTGCCGCTGGCAAGTGGCAGTAAGCATGCCGTTAACATCACTACGACCGTTGAGCCGGGCTGGTTGGCCCGGACCGCTGCGCAGACTGGAATTCCTGCACGGGCACTTCGGGCGTACGTTGCCGCGGCCGGCATGGCGAATGACGATGCGCCGGCGTGCGGGATCGGCTGGAACACGGTAGCCGCCGTCGGGTTTGTCGAATCCGCGCACGGCGCCCTCGGCGGAGGCCGTCTCACGGCTTCGGGAGACGTGAGCGGTGGTCCGATCGTCGGCCCCGGCCTCAACGGCGACGGCTTCGCCGCCATTGCCGACACGGACGCCGGCGTGCTCGACGGCGACGCCCGCTGGGATCGCGCCGTCGGACCCATGCAGTTCATTCCCTCCACGTGGAAGCTGGCGGGGCGGGACGCCAACGGTGACGGGGTGGCCGATCCGCACAATATCGACGACGCCGCCCTGAGCGCGGCGGGCTACCTGTGCGCCGGCGGCCGGGACCTCACCACCGATCAGGGCTGGACCGATGCCATCTGGTCCTACAACCAGTCCGAGGCCTACCTGGCGCAAGTGGGCGAGCAGGCTGTTGAGTACGCGGAGCAGGCGGGGTAGCCCGGCATGAAGCCGGCGCACACGTAGGGCCTGACACTGTCCGTGCCAGACCCTGCGTGGGCGTTGGACCCGGTACTTCTCAGACCCGGTGCGGGGAGCCGAGTTCCACGGGTTCCTCATCCATCAGGTACGCGGATTCGGAGTGGGCGGCGATGTCGATGCCGCGGAGTTCGGCGGCCTCATCGATGCGGAGGCCAACGGTGATGTCGATTGCCTTGGCGATGACCCAGGTGACGGCAAAGGAATAAGCAAGCACGGCCACGGTTGCGACCGTCTGGATGCCGAGCAGGTCAAACCCTCCGCCGTAGAAGAGCCAGTTGACCTTGTTCGGGGCGGCATCCGTGGCGAAGAGCCCGATCAGCAGGGTTCCAATGATGCCGCCGATGAGGTGCACGCCGACGACGTCGAGGGAGTCGTCGAACCCGAGCCGGAACTTCAGCTCGATGGCCAGCGAGCAGGCGGCCCCAGCGATGAGTCCGATGGCCAGTGCGCCGAGCGGACTCACTGCCCCGCACGCCGGGGTGATGGCCACGAGGGCCGAAATCAGTCCGGAAGCGGCGCCCATGCTGCTGGCGCTGCCCAGCCTGATGCGTTCCACGAGGGCCCAGGCGAGCAGGCCGGCGGCCCCGGCCACGGCGGTGTTCAGGAAGACCACCGACGCCGAGTGCCCGGCGGTAAGCGCGGAGCCGGCGTTGAAGCCGAACCAGCCTGCCCACAGCAGTCCTGCTCCCACCAGCACCAGCGGGCGGCTGTGCGGCTTGACGTGCTCGCTCTTGGGCCAGCCCGCGCTGCGTCCCAGGACCAGTGCGAGGGCGAGGGCTGCGATTCCGGCGTTCATGTGCACGGCCGTGCCGCCGGCGAAGTCGACCGCCTTGAGGTTGTTGACGATCCAGCCACCGGTCACGGAACCGTCCGCTGAGCTGAAGGCGAAAACCCAGTGGGCCACCGGGAAGTAGACCAGTGTTGCCCACAGGGCGGCGAAGGTCATCCACGCCCCGAACTTCATCCGGCCGGCCGCGGCTCCGGCGATGATGGCGGTGGTGATTCCGGCGAAGAACAGCTGGAAGGCGGCGAAAAGCGCCGGCGGTATCGCGGCGTCGGGATCCTCGGCCAGCAGCTGGCCCAGGCCGAGGTACTCGGTGACGTCGCCGATGAGTCCGGCTCCGCCGAGCGAATTGCCGAAGACCATCGAGTAGCCGAATACTGCCCAGAGGACAGCGACGACGCTCACGCCGCCGAAGCACATCATCATCATGTTCAGGATCCGGCGGGAACCCACCATGCCCCCGTAGAACAGGGCAAGCGCGGGGATCATCATGCACACCAGGGCACTCGCTGCGAGAATCCAGGCAACATCTCCAGAATTCATGGAAGCTCCAATCAGGGACGGAAGTGGCCTGCGCGGCCATTGAAGGTGGGTGCTTCCGAGCGGGAAGCGGCAATGCGGCTGGTCACCGACGTGAAACCATGATTCATCTCAGTGAACGTCGGTGGGTTTCGCCGGGGTTAACTTCGCGTTGCGATCGCCGCCTCCGTGCGCCTTTCAGATTTAACAAACCGAGCGCACTTTTGTAACATCGTTTTGGCTACTGTGGTTCAACAAGTTTTCACCGCAGTAACACCGAATCGAACAGGACAGTTCCGATGACAAGCCTCGCAACACCTGAAGTAGCAACGGAGCCCGCCGCTTTGCTGGAAGCCGGGCGGATCGCCCTGGCGGACATCGCCAAGGCCCACGATGTCCGCTTTCTGCTGGCCACTTTCGTGGACATGACGGGCAAGCCGTGCGCCAAGCTGGTGCCGGTCGAAGCCGCCGACGAACTCGAGGCCGGCGCCATGGGATTCGCCGGCTACGCTGCCGGCCTCATCGGCCAGAAGCCGCAGGATTCAGACCTCATTGCCGTTCCCGACCTGGCGTCCTTCACCCCCGTGCCGTTCATCAAAGAGGGCCTGGCTCTGATCCACTGCGATCCCTATGTCGGCGGCAAGCCCTGGCCTTACGCGCCGCGCGTCATCCTCAAGAACACCCTCGCCCGCCTGGCTGAAAAGGGGATGCAGGCCAAGATCGGCGCCGAGGTGGAATACTTCCTCGTCAACAAGAACGCCGACGGCACCCTCAGCACCGCCGACACCCGCGACGACTCGCCCCGGCCCTGCTATGACGCGCGGGGCGTCACCCGCATGTATGAGCACCTCACCTCGATCTCAATGGCCATGAACAGCCTGGGCTGGGGCAACTACGCCAGCGACCACGAGGACGCCGCCGGCCAGTTCGAACAGAACTTCAACTACGCCGACGCGCTGACAACAGCCGACCGTGTGGTCTCCCTGCGCTACATCCTGAACATCCTCGCCGAACAGCGCGGCATGACGGCCACCTTCATGCCCAAGCCCTTCACCGACCGCACCGGCACGGGCCTGCACTTCCACCTGTCCCTGTGGTCAGGCGCGGACGCCCTCTTCCCCGGGGACGACGGCGATCGCGGCCTTGGGTTGTCAGAGCTCGCTTACTCCTTTATCGGCGGCCTCCTCGAGCACGCCCCGGCGCTCCAGGCTTTCCTGGCCCCGACGGTTAACTCCTACAAGCGCAGCGGTGCCACCACCAGTTCCTCCGGGGCAACGTGGTCACCCCGGAAGGCCTCCTTCGGAGGCAACGACCGCACCCACATGGTCCGCGTGCCGGACGAAAAGCGGATCGAGCTGCGCTCGGGGGACGGCTCGGCCAACCCCTACCTCGCCATCGCCACCGCCATCGAGGCCGGGTTGGACGGCATCAGCAGGGAAACGGACCCGGGAGCCCCTTCCGGTCCGGGCGAAGCGCGGCCCGATGCCCACCTGCTGCCTGCAACGCTCCTTCACGCCGTCGAAGCCCTGCGCCGGGACCCCGTCATCCTCTCCAGCCTCAGTGGCGACGAGTCGATCGGCCACTACTACGCCGACGCCAAGGAAGAGGAGTTCCTGACCTGGCACAACCAGGTGAGCGACTGGGAGATCCGTACCTACCTGACCTCGATCTGACCTGGCCCCGAACCAAGAACCCACCTAGCAAAGGACCCTGAAATGTGCGGAATCGCCGCGCTGCAGCTGCGCAACCCCCTGCTGCATTCCCAAATGGGCAGCCTCCTGTCCTCGATGATGTGCCAGATCGTGGATCGCGGCCCGGACTCGGCCGGCCTCGCCGTCTACGACACCCCGGGCCTCGTTTCCGGCAACACCTCCACGCTCAGCCTGCTGGGCAAGGAGCAGGGACTGCCGACGGCGGGAATCGCCGCGGCGCTGGAAAACCTGCTGCCCGCCTCCGCTGGAACGGCAGTGAAAGTGGTGGGTGATACTACCTTCGTCAGCTCCGCCGTCGACACCGAGCTGCTCGCGAAGGCGGTCAGCGAGACCCTCCCCGACTCCACCATCATCGGCCGCGGTGAGCACGTTGCCGTGATGAAGAGCGTGGGCCATCCGATGGACATCGCCGCAGAGCATGGGCTGGAGGCCATGTCCGGCAGCCAGGGCCTGTCCCACACCCGGATGGCCACGGAGTCGGCCGTCACCGCCGGCGGATCCCACCCGTTCTCCGTTGCTGATGACCTGTGCCTGGTCCACAACGGCTCGTTCTCCAACCACGCCACCATCCGGCGGGACCTGCTGCGCGAAGGCGTGGTGTTCGACTCCGACAACGACACCGAGGTGGGCGCCCGCTACATCGCCTCCCGCCTGAAGCAGGGCGACACCCTGGAGGAGGCCCTGACCAATCTGGGCAAGGTCTTTGACGGCTTCTACACGCTCGTCGTCACCACCGCAGACAGCATGGCAGTGGTCCGCGACCCCATCGCCTGCAAGCCGGCCATCATCGCCGAAACCGACGACTACGTGGCCATGGCCTCGGAATACCGCGCCCTGGCATCCCTGCCCGGCATCGAAACAGCCCGCATCTTTGAACCGGAACCCGGAAAGGTCTACACATGGTCACTCTGATCGAAACCCAGACACAGGATTACGCCACAGTCACCGACGAGGTTTCCACCCTCGTGGACCTCGCCGACAGCCCGGTCCGCGACCTCAACCAGGCTCTGCACGGCGCGGCCGACGGGCAGTCCTGGACCGTCGAAAACCCGGGCGGAAAGCACAGCCTCGCCGTCGGCATCAATGCCGCGGCGTCTGTCACCATCAACGGCCATGCCGGCTACTACGCAGCCGGGATGCACCAAAAAGGCGAGGTGACCGTCAACGGCAATGCCGGCGTCGGACTCGCCGAGAACATCATGTCCGGCAAGGTCCATGTGAAAGGTGACGCCTCCCAGTCGGCCGCGGCCACCGGCCACGGCGGACTCGTGGTCATCGACGGCAACGCCGGAGCCCGCTGCGGGATCTCGATGAAGGGCGTGGACATTGTGGTGGGCGGGAACATCGGCCACATGTCCGCCTTCATGGCTCAGGCCGGCCGGCTCGTGGTCTGCGGGGACGCCGGGGATGCCCTCGGCGACTCCATCTACGAGGCCCGCATCTATGTGAAGGGAACCGTTGCCTCCCTGGGCGCGGACTGCATCGAGAAGCCGACGAAGGCCGAGCACCTGGCGGAGCTGGCCGGGCTGCTTGCCGCCGCCGGCCGCGCCGACAACCCCACGGAGTTCAAGCGCTACGGCTCGGCACGGAACCTTTACCACTTCAGCGTCCACAACTCGACGTCTTACTAGAAGGACAACGCCATGACCATCACCTCCCTGACCCCGGGCGCTCCGGCCGCCTTCCCCGCACGGCAGGTCGAAGAACTGGGCCTGCGCGAATCGGCCACGTTCGACCGCGCCACCATCGCCGACATCCAGCGCGCAGCCGCCACCGGCGTCTACGATATCCGCGGCTGGGGAGCCAAGCGCAAGGTCCCGCACTTCGATGACCTGCTGTTCCTCGGCGCCTCCATGTCCCGCTACCCGCTGGAGGGCTACCGCGAAAAGTGCGATACCGACGTCGTTCTCGGTGACCGCTACGCCTCCAAGCCGCTTCACCTGGAGACGCCGGTGACCATCGCCGGCATGAGCTTCGGCGCCCTGTCCGCCAACGCCAAGGAGGCCCTGGGCCGCGGCGCCAGCGAGGTGGGGACCTCCACCACCACCGGCGACGGCGGCATGACCCCCGAGGAGCGCGGCCAGTCCAAGCACCTCGTGTACCAGTACCTGCCCTCCCGCTACGGGATGAACCCGGACGATCTGCGGAAAGCCGACGCAATCGAAGTGGTTCTGGGCCAGGGCGCCAAGCCCGGCGGCGGCGGCATGCTGCTTGGCCAGAAGATCACCGAACGCGTGGCCGGCATGCGTACCCTGCCGGTCGGCATCGACCAGCGTTCCGCCAGCCGCCACCCGGACTGGACCGGGCCGGACGACCTGGAGATCAAGATCGGCGAGCTTCGCGAAATCACCGACTGGAAGACGCCCATCTACGTCAAGATCGGCGCGTCCCGGCCTTACTACGACACCGCCCTGGCCGTGAAGGCCGGAGCCGACGTCGTCGTCGTCGATGGCATGCAGGGCGGCACCGCCGCGACGCAGCAGGTCTTCATCGAAAACGTCGGGATCCCCACGCTGGCGGCCATCCCGCAGGCCGTCCAGGCGCTGCAGGAACTCGGCCTGCACCGCAAGGTCCAGCTCATCGTCTCCGGCGGCATCCGCACCGGGGCCGACGTCGCCAAGGCCATGGCCCTCGGTGCCGACGCGGTGGCCATCGGCACGGCGGCGCTGATTGCGCTGGGCGACAACGACCCCCGGTACGCCGCGGAATATGCGGCCATGGGATCGGCGGCCGGCTACTACGACGACTTCCAGGACGGCCGGGATCCCGCCGGCATCACCACGCAGGACCCGGAACTCTCGTCCCGGCTGGACCCCATCGCGGGCGGCCGCCGCCTGGCCAACTACCTGCGCGTCCTGACCATGGAAGCCCAGACCATCGCCCGGGCCTGCGGAAAGTCGCACCTGCGCAACCTCGAGCCGGAGGACCTGGTGGCCCTCACCATCGAGGCGTCGGCCATGGCCCGGGTTCCGCTCGCCGGCACCAGCTGGATCCCCGGAGCGAAGTAATGCCGGGATCCACCGCAACCGTTACCGTGACCGACACGGTGGCCGGGCTTCTGCGGGACATTTCCGACGTCGGCACCGACGCCGCCCGCGGCGGCTACTCCAGGCCGGTGTTCTCCTCCGCCGAAGCCGAGCTCCGGAGCTGGTTCACGGAGCAGGCCGAACGGCGCGGACTGGATGTCCGCACGGACGGGAACGGCATCATCTGGGCGTGGTGGGACACGTCGACCGGAACTCGCCGCGACGCCGTCGTTACCGGCAGTCACCTTGACTCGGTGCCCGGCGGCGGCGAGTACGACGGACCGCTGGGCGTTGCGTCCGCGCTCGTGGCCGTCGACATCCTGAAAAACCGCGGGTTCCGTCCACGGCGCCCGCTGGCTATCGCCGTCTTCCCGGAGGAGGAGGGCTCGCGCTTCGGGGTCGCCTGCATGGGGTCACGGCTGCTCACCGGCGCTTTGGACCCGAACACGGCCCGCAACCTGAAGGACGCGGATGGCAACACGTACGCAGATGTCGCCGCCGCGAACGGACAGGACCCACGGTTCATTGGTGCCGACCACAAAACGCTCAGCCAATTGGGCATGTTCGTGGAGCTGCACGTCGAGCAGGGGAGGGGGCTGGCCGATCTCGGCCGGCCGGTGGCCATCGGCTCCTCGATCCTGGGCCACGGCAGGTGGAAACTGTCGGTACACGGCCAAGGCAACCACGCCGGGACCACCCTCATGAAGGACCGCAGGGATCCCATGATCGCCGCGGCCAAGATCATGATCGGTATCCGGGACACCGCCGCGAAGTACCGGGACGCGCGGGCCACCGTGGGCCGGCTCCAGCCCGTGCCCGGCGGGACAAACGTCATCGCCTCCCGCGCCGACATGTGGATCGACGTCCGGCATCCGCGTGACGAGGTCACCGCGGCCCTGGTGGAATCCATCCACCTCAATGCCCAGGTAATGGCGGCGGAGGAAAACTGCACCGTGACGTTCGGCGTCGAATCCCTCAGCGCCACAGTGCACTTCGACGCCGGCCTGCGTGACCGGCTCAAGGCGATGCTCCCGGAAGCGCCGGTGCTGGACACCGGGGCGGGCCACGACGCTGGCGTGCTGGCAGGGCACCTTCCCACGGCCATGCTGTTCGTGCGGAACCCGACCGGGATATCGCATTCGCCCGAGGAATTGGTGGAGGATGCCGACGCCGAGGCAGGTGCGGCGGCGCTGGCTGATGCCCTCGCGGGCCTGCTGGGAGCGGCCAGGGTGCTCGGATCCGACCTGCAAGCTCCGCCTATGATGGCTTGATGACCGATCAGGCTGGCGAAGCGAGGGACATGCACCCGGAGAACACCGACGACGGCGCGGCCGGCAAGCTGGAGCGGATCATCGCCGGCCAGGTCCGCCATTACCGGACCGCTCATGGGCTCTCCGCGTCGGAGCTGGCTTCACGGACAGGCATGTCCAAGGCGATGATCTCCAAGATCGAAACCGCCAGCACGTCCTGTTCCCTGACCACACTGCAGCGCCTGGCGGACGGGCTGAAAATTCCGGTCACGGCGCTGTTCCGCGGCGCGGACACGGACCGGGACGCCACCTTCACCAAGAACGGCCAAGGCAGCCTGACGGTGCGCAGCGGAACCCAGCACGGGCATGAATACCGGGTACTGGGGACCCTTAAGGGCCGGACCGACGCCCTCGAGCCGACGCTGGTGACACTGACCGACGCGTCCGACGTCTTCCCGCTGTTCCAGCACCCCGGCACTGAGTTCATCTACATGCTCGCCGGCAAAATGATCTACGGCCACGGCGCATATGAATACACCATGGAACCCGGTGACTCCCTGCTCCTGGACGGCGAAGGCCCGCACGGTCCGCTGGAGCTGCTGGACCTGCCCATCCGGTTCCTGGCTGTCGCCGCCAAGTAGGGTTCCCTCAGTCAGGCCTCCTCGAGCTGCAGATGTGGCGTTGGGCGGCGGAACCCGCGGGTGAGGCAGGCCAGGTAGACGAGACCCAGTGCTGCCCACGAGAGGCCAAGCGAGAACGAGAGCCCGCTCAGGCTGGTCCAGAGCCACAGTGTCAGCACGAAGCCGACTCCCGGGAGCAGGAGGTTGTGCAGCAGGCCCTTGGCTCCGCGGTTCTTCTCGTCGATGAAGTAGTGCTTGATGACGGACAGGTTGACCACCGAGAAGGCGACGAGGGCCCCGAAACTGATCAGCGAGGACACGGTCGTCAGGTCGAGGATCAGGGCCAGTAGCGATATTCCCGACGTGACGATGATCGGAACCACAGGCGTGCCCCACCGCGGATGGAGGCGGCCGAAGACCGCGGGCAGTACGCGGCCGCGGCCCATCGAGTAGATGATTCGCGAAACCGAGGCCTGCGAAGTCAGCGCCGATCCGAGGCTTCCGGCAATGTACGCGGCGGTGAAAAACGCAACCAGGACGTTACCGCCGGCGGCCCCTACCACTTCGATAGCCGCGGCGTCCGTATTGGTGAAGGTGCCGACGGGAAGCAGGAGGTGACTGACATAGGCCAGCCCCAGGAAGATGAGCCCGGCCAGGACGGTGGTCAGCATGATGGCCCGCGGAATGCTCCGCCGCGGGTTCTTTGCCTCCTCCGCAAAGGTTGAGACGGCATCAAATCCCAGGTAGGACAGGCACAGGATCGCGGACCCCGCCAGGATCGGTGAGAAGCCTTCGGCGCCGTCGACCCCGGTGAAGGGGGCAAGGAGGTCCAGCTTTCCCGCTCCCGAGACGGAGGCCCAGGCGAGACCGACGAACAGCACAATGAAGAGAGCCTGGAGCCCCACCACCACGAAGTTTGCCCTGGCCACAGCCGTGATCCCGAGGATGTTCAGTGCGGTCACGGCTGCGATGGATACGACCATGAACAGCCATGCCGGGACGGCCGGGAAGGCGGCATTCAGGTAGATGCCGATGAGCAGGTAGTTGATCATCGGCAGGAGCAGATAGTCCAGCAGCAGGGACCAGCCGGCCATGAAGCCAAGGCCGGCGCCGAATGACCTTGTGGCGTAGGTGTAGGCGGATCCTGCGAACGGAAAGGCCTGGGCCATCCGGCCGTAGGACCGGGCGGTGAAGAGCATGACCACCAGGGCGGCGGCGTAGGCCGCGGAGAGGCGCCCGCCCGTCAGTTCGACGACGATGCCGTAGGTGCTGAATATGGTGAGGGGCACCATGTAGACCAGGCCCAGGAGAACCAGGGAGGGCACGCCAAGCACCCGGCGCCAGCCGTTGCCCGCCCTTCCGGCCTCGCTTGCCGGCCGGCTACCGTCCGTGGGGGTCTGCGTGTCAGAGGCTGAGCTCATGGGATTCCTAAGCGTTGAGGCCGCCGCAGCCGGCGGCGGGAAGGGCATGAGAACAAGCAGAAGCCCGCTCATGGACACCGCAGGTGCAGGGACGTTGGGGCTTACCCGAGTCCCGGTCCGTGGTGCCGGATAAATGAATGAAGTTCATTTAGTAAAGCAGTGACGGGAATCACGGTCAAGGGGCGTTGGTGGATTAGGCCCGGCTGGCCGCCCGTGCCGTTTCCGCGATTCGCTCCGTCGCGGCCCACGAGGCGAGCAGCCGGAGTGCTTCGTCGGACGGGCTGCCGGGGACGGCGGGGTAGACCGTGAGCGTGTGGCCTGGGTCGTCTTCGAGTTCCATGGCCGCGTACGTCAGCTCAAGAAGGCCGACGACGGGGTGGCGGAAAGTTTTGGTTCCGGAGTAGTGGCGGCGGACGTTGTGGGCGGCCCAGCGCGTGCGGAATTCGTCGCTGCGCATGGAGAGCTCACCGACGAGTTCGGCGATGCGCTTGTCGTGCGGGTTGCGGCCGGCCTCACGGCGGAGGATCGCGACGTTGACGTTCGCTGCGCGGTCCCAGTCGGGGTAGAAATTGTGGGAGAGCGGGTCCAGGAAGATGAATCTCGAGTGGTTGGCGGGGCGCGCTGTGCCGCGGTACATGTCGGAGTACATGGCGTAGCCAAGGTCATTCGCGGCCACGATGTCCATCCGGTTGTTGGCGATGAACGCGGGGGCGCCGGTTATCGCATCGAGCAGGTACTGCATGCAGCGAACACCACATCCCGGAGCCGGACCAAGAGCACCCCCCACTTCTTCCCGGCGAAGGCCGGGAACACGCCGTCGGCCGCCAATCGGTTCCAGTCCTGCCTGCTCCGGAGTGATCCGGGAACGGCGGGAGACCAGGAACTCGCGTGCCTCGGTTCGGTTGTCCATCCTGTCAGGCTACGTCCATTCCAAAAAGTGGAGGGAGGTCCTGCCATAACCCGTCTTGGCAGGGCACCCGGGGCCGATGATCTGAGTGAACCGGCTGCCATGAGCCACGTTAGGCTTGCCGCGCCGGCTCACCATCTCGTTGATCCAGATCGGCGCGAAAGGCGAGGTGCAATTCGGCGGGGTCGGGTAATCCTTCAGGACTTCCAGCCGTTCACCGATGTCAATGGCCCGGGCCCGGTGGTCTCCGTGCTCGATGCCGATCTGCGCCAGCGTGTGGTTCATGGCCCACTGCAACCGGTCGGGGGCGTCTTTCATTTCCGCCTCGATGGTGTCCAGCAGCCGTGGCAGGTCCAGGCCCTCGGGCTTCTTTGCGACCCGCTCCGTGGTCAGGGCCCAGCCAGCACTCGCGACCACCTGGTCCGGGTCGTCAGTCCAGGCGACCCGCAGTTCTTCAGCGTGCGGGCTTTTCTTCACCACGTAGTTCACCAGCCAGTCATGCACCTTGGGTGCGCGGGCCTGGCGCAGCATGGCGTCCAGTTCTTCAAGGTCGAAGGCCTTCGGCCGGCAGATCAGCAGTGACAGTAACCGGGCGGCGGTGTCATCCGTGGCCCACAAGTCACGGGCCAGGTCGTGCTGCGTCTTCAGCCGCTTCGCGACCGCGCGCAACGCGGACAGGTTCACACCGTGGTCATCGCCCCGCCTCTGGTTCACCTCGCGCACCTTTGGATCCTCGAGCGCGGCCAGTTCGGTCATCACCGCATCAATTGTTGCCTCGGCCATCACTGCTCCTGCTCGCTGAGTGCCTTCGCTCGTATTGTACGGGCCATCGTGATAACGCCCCGATCTGTTGGCGAAGGGTGCTGAGCTGCGAAAGCGAGGGCTGGAATCACGCGGCGCACCGGCGTAGCGTCATTGAACGAGGGCCGGCCACCGCATCCGAGAGATTCCACGCGCGGGCAGCCCTTCGAGGTGGCGTTCAGGTCAATTCTGAAGGAGCCCGGATGGCTGGATGGAATGCTGACACTGCTGCAGGGTCGCCGGGGCCGGGCTCGGTCACTCTGGTGGAGGGCTCATCATTTTGTATCTCTGCGGCGAACGGCGATATCCACACCGAGTATCCCCACGGCGTTTTTGTCGAGGACACCCGAATACTGTCCTGCTGGCGGGTACTCATTAATGGCGCCCCGCTGGAGCCGCTGGGGGCGAAGACGAAGGAACCCTACCGTGCCCTGTTCGTCGGCCGTGTCCCGCGCCCGGACGGACACGCGGACAGCCCGTTGATCGTCGAACGCCTCCGTGAGGTAGGCGCCGGCATCTTGGAGCGGATCACTGTCCAAAATTACTCGGCGGCCATTGCCGAGTGCGTCCTTACCCTCCGGGTCGAGGCGGACTTCGCGGACCTCTTCGAGGTGAAAGAGGCCCGCATCCAGCGCCGCTGGAAAGAGTCCCGTGAAGCGCAAGACGGCTCGCTAACCATCCGGGCTGCCTGGCAGGACGTCCGGAAAGGTGTAGTGGTAACGGCCGAGGGCGCAGACGTCGCCCCCGAGGGGTTGGCCTACCACTTCGCTATCCCACCGCACGCACAGTGGAGTACCACCATCAGCGTCGTGCCTTTCGACGGCGGAAGCGGCTCGGCCGCACGTTTCGTCCGGCCGAATGAAGGCGAGATATCGCCTCGGGACAGGCGCCGCCAGGAGTGGGTGGCCAAGATTCCCGTGCTGAACATGGGCAACCCTTCGATCGAGCGGACCCTCCGGCGCAGCTACGACGACCTTGGTGCGCTTCGGATTGAGGACCCCCACCATCCGGACCGGATCGTGGTGGCGGCTGGTGCCCCATGGTTCATGGCTTTGTTCGGCCGGGATTCGCTGTGGGCGTCCCTTATGGCACTGCCTGTTGACCCGTCCCTGGCTTTCGGCACCATTCAGACTCTGGCGGATCGTCAGGGGCAGGTGGTGGATGTAATGAGCGAGGAGGAGCCGGGGAAGATCCTCCACGAGGTCAGGTTCGATCTCTCCAGCGGGGTGGCCTTGGGTGGAAAACAAGCCTACTTCGGCAGCGTCGATGCCACCCCGTTGTTTGTGGCCTTGTTCGGCGAAGTTAGCCGCTGGGGATTCGCCGCAGAAACCATCTCCAACCTGCTGCCCCATGTTGACCGGGCGCTGGACTGGATCCGCCACTACGGGGACAAAGACGGCGACGGCTTTGTCGAGTATGAGCGGCTCAACGACCAAGGGCTGATCAACCAAGGCTGGAAGGACTCCTGGGACGGCATCAATTTTGCCGACGGCCGCCTGGCCGAGCCACCAATCGCTTTGTGCGAGGTGCAGGCCTACGTCTACAGCGCGTATATGGCCCGGTCGTGGTTAGCCCACGACGCCGGCGACTTGGCCTTGGCGGCTGAGTACCGGGAGCTGGGGGCGCAATTGAAGAAACAGTTCAACGAACGGTTTTGGCTGCCGGACCGCGGTTACTACGCCGTCGCCTTGGACGGCGACAAGCGCCCGGTCGACGCGTGCGCATCCAATATGGGGCAATGCCTTTTGTTTGGCATCGTTGACAAGGACAAGGCTGCGTCCGTGGCCGACCGGCTGATGTCCCCTGAGATGTTCAGCGGTTGGGGCGTAAGAACCTTGGCCAGCGACATGGGCGCCTACAACCCAGCCAGCTACCACAATGGATCTGTTTGGCCCCACGACAACGCGATCATCGCGGCCGGGCTCCTCCGTTACGGCCTCGTCGAGCAGGCGCAGCGCATCTCCACCGCTCTTTTTGAGGCCGCGGAGTACTCCGAGGGTCGGTTGCCCGAATTGTTCTGCGGATTCAGCCGGGAGCAATTCGACGAACCCATCCCCTACCCCACGGCATGCTCCCCGCAAGCATGGGCCGCAACCACCCCCATTCAACTGGTCAAAAGCCTGATGGGCTACTATGCCGACGTTGCCCGCGGCGGCCTGTGGCTGGATCCCGTGCTCCCAAAATCCTTTGGCGACCTGCATATCACCAACGCCCCCATGGCAAACTCCAAGATCACCATAGACATCTCCGATTCCATGGCGAGCGTTCAGGGACTACCCGAGGGCATGCTGTTCCACCACGGCATCCGGCCCTGGGCTGCCGACCTGGCGCAACAGGCCAGGACCAATGGAAAGCTCTAGCCTCGCACTCGACCTCGGGAACGGATCGAACACCACTTCCAGGTTGCCCTTGTACCCGGGCGTGATTAGATCCCTACTTGTTGGAGGAGGCCACGCCACTTGGGAGCAGGAGCCAGCCGTGACGAGCAGTCTCCATCGCGCCGAAACGGAGTAACAAGATGTTCGCAAGAGTCAGCACGTACCGACCTGGACCGGAAAGTACCGGTGCGCCCACCGACGACACCATCAGGCAGGTGCTTGATCTGCCGGGATGCCGCGGCCTCTATTATCTGTACGGGGCCGATAGCAAGTCACTATCCATCTCGCTTTGGGACGACGAGAAGGTCCTCGCGGACAGCCGGCAGGTCGCAGACAGGATCCGTTCTGAGACGAGCGCCGAACAGCATCTTCAGGTCCTTGGGGTCGAGGAGTTCGAAGTGCTTACGAGCGAGTTCAAGGACTAATGCCCGGCTTTTCGTCAGAGCAGCAGGAACACACCCGCCGCAACACATCCACGGGAAGCAGTCGAAACGGGCCGCTAAGAAACACCCGATATAGTGGAGGGCACTATGGACGACCCTCCTTCACATATGCCCTGGCCCCTCACCCATTTGACCGGCACGCCGGTTAGCACGGGAGAGGGGCGCCCCCAATGAATGAATGGATCATGATCGGGATCGGCCTGATCCTGACAGCCGGCACCGGATTCTTCGTCGCATCCGAGTTTGCCCTGGTCAATCTTGACCGCAACGACCTGGAAGCGCGCCAGGCCCGGGGCGAGAAACGCCTTGCCCCCACCATCAACGCCCTAAAGATCACCTCGACGCACCTTTCCGGTGCGCAGCTGGGCATCACCCTCACCACTCTCCTGACCGGGTACACCTTTGAACCTGCCATCAGCAAGCTGCTGAGCGGTCCGCTGACGGCGGCCGGGTTCCCGGAAGGTCTCGTGCCCGGGGTGGGCGCCGTCGTCGCGATTTTCATCGCCACCATCTTCTCGATGGTGATCGGCGAGCTGGTTCCCAAGAACCTCGCCCTGGCCCTGCCGGTGGCCACCGCCAGGGTGGTGGTCCCGTTTCAAACCCTGTTCACCACGGTGTTCAAGCCCGTCATCCTGCTGTTCAACAACACGGCGAACGCCATCATCAGGTCCTTCGGCATCGAGCCCAAAGAGGAATTGTCCGGTGCCCGCAGCGCCGAGGAACTGAGTTCGCTGGTGCGCCGCTCCGCACTGGAAGGTGTCCTTGACCTGGACCACGCCGCCCTGCTGCACCGGACGCTGCGCTTCTCCGAGCACAGCGCGGCGGATGTCATGACCCCGCGCGTGCGGATGACCGCCGTGAACACAGATGACACGGCCGAGCAGATTATCGCGCTGGCCACCGGCACCGGCTATTCGCGGTTCCCGGTCATCGGCCGGGACCGCGACGACGTGCTCGGCGTGCTCCACGTCAAGCAGGCCTTTGCCGTGCCCCTCGAGGAGCGCGCCATCGTCCTCGCGGCGGACCTCATGATCGAACCGCTCATGGTCCCCGAGTCCATGGGCGTCGACTCCCTCCTGGTGCTGCTCCGCAAGCAGGGCCTCCAGGTGGCCATCGTCTCCGACGAGCACGGCGGAACCGCCGGCATCGTCACCCTGGAGGACCTGGTGGAGGAGATCGTCGGCGAGCTGGAGGATGAGCACGACCGTGCCCGCGTGGGCGTGGTCCGGACCGGACGGTCCATCACCTTCGATGCCTCGCTACGCCCCGATGAGCTCCTGGACCGGACGGGGATTGCCGTGCCCGACGGCGAGGATTACGACACCGCGGCCGGTTACGTCGCGGACCGGCTGGACCGCATCCCGGAACTCGGCGACGAGGTGGCCATCGACGGCGGCATGCTCCGCGTGGAGCGGGTGGCCGGCACCCACGTCGGGCGCCTGAAATTCACGCCGGAGGAATCGGCAGAGCCACCCAAGAGCGAGCATGACAAGATTATCGACAGCCTCACACAGGAGCTGACCCATGAGTGAGTACCTTCCGGGCATCATCTGGCTCGCCGTCCTGCTGGTGGTGAACGGCTTTTTTGTCGGCGCCGAGTTCGCCGTCATCTCCGCCCGCCGGTCACAGATCGAGCCGATGGCGGAGGAGGGCAGCAAGGCCGCGAAAACCACCCTGTGGGCGATGGAGCATGCCACGCTCATGCTGGCCACCAGCCAGCTGGGCATCACGGTCTGCTCGCTGGTGATCCTGAACGTCTCCGAGCCGGCGATCCACCACCTGCTGGAGATCCCGCTGGGCCTGACCGCCCTGTCCGGGGAAGCGATCGGAATCATCGCCTTCGTGGCGGCGCTGCTGCTGGTGACCTTCCTGCACGTGGTCCTCGGCGAGATGGTCCCCAAGAATATCTCGTTCTCGGTCCCCACCCGCGCCGCGCTGATCCTGGCCCCGCCGCTGGTGATGGTGGCGCGCCTGTTCAAGCCGGTGATCTGGACCCTGAACGGCATCGCCAACTCCATCCTCCGCCTGTTCCGGGTGGAGCCCAAGGACGAGGCCACCAGCGCCTACACCCTGGACGAGGTGGCAAACATCGTGGAGCAGTCCACCAGGGAAGGCGTCCTGACCGACAACACCGGTGCCCTCACTGCGGCCTTCGAGTTCACCGAAAAGACCGTGGCCGACGTCGAGGTGCCCATCGCCGAGATGGTGCTGCTGCCGGCGTCTGCGACGCCGGCAGACATCCAGCGGGGGGTAGCCGAGCACGGTTACTCCCGGTACATCCTGACCGACGACGACGGCGACCCCTCCGGTTACCTGCACCTGAAGGACGTCATGGACCTGACAACGGCGGAGAAGTTTACCCGGCCCGTGCCGGAGAAGCGGATCCGTCGGCTGGCCTCGACCTTCCGCGGCAGTGACCTGGAGGATGCCCTGGCAACCATGCGCCGCACCGGCGCCCACGTGGCCAGGGTCTTCGACGAGCGGGGGAACACCACCGGTGTGCTGTTCCTCGAGGACATCATCGAGGAACTGGTGGGCGAGGTACAGGACGCCACCAGCAGCAGCTAGGCCCACACGGCTGCTAAACCAACCCGAACACAACGACGTCCGGTGGCTGGCGGCTGATGCCGCCGGCCACCGGACCCGGTGGTTAAGGACTTACTTGTTGGTTACGGTCAGGGGCCCGGCGGTGCCGCCGAGGGTTGATTCAACCCACACGGTGCCCGGATTGGTGGTGCCGGCCGCTGCGTTGCGGAGCCGCAGGGTGAAGACGCCGCCTGTTTCCGGTGCCACAGCCGCAGTGACCGCTGCCTGGCCCAGGATCCGGCCGGCGGCGCTGCCTGCGCGGACGGTGATGGTGCCGCCCACTACGGAGCCGGTGCCGTTGACCCGGAAGTCGCCGGATTTCCACTGGGCGCCGCTGATGGTTACCCGGTCTGTAACCGGTACAACCTTGACCTCGTCCGTTTTGACGGTTGTGCCAACGGTGACCGTCAGCTTGAACGTGAGGGGGCTGTTGGTCATCGGGGACGTGAAGACCGGAAGGCTGAATGTCGGCTTAAGCGTGGTGTCACCGGTCAGCGTCACCTTGTTGGGATCGGTGGGCGAGGCCAGGACCTGCTCCCACTTGTAGGTGGCGCCAGTGGCGGTGGAGCCTGTGCCGTCCAGGGTGACCGTGGTGGCCGTGGTGCGCCGGACAACGTTCTGGTCCAGTCCTGCGACCGCCACGACGGCGCCCTGCGCGGTGGCGGCGGCGGTCTTCGGCGACTCCGGGCCGGTGCCGTTGACGTTCGTAGCCCGCACCGTGAACTGGTAGGCGGTGTCGCCGTTGAGTCCGTCGTAGACCAGGGTGGTCACGTCGCCGGCTGTCGTCTTGGGTGCGCCGAAGGCTGTGCCGTCAGTGGTGTAGGCCTGGACGGTGTAGCCGGTGATCGTCAGCCCTGCAGCGCCCGGGTTCGGGGCGGTCCAGGACAGGGTTGCCGTGCCTTGGCCCACCACGGGTGCGCTGGCGAACGTCGGAGCCGACGGTACGGGGTCGTTGGTGACTGTGAACAGGGTCTCAACGGTGGTGGAGACGTTGCCGGACGGGTCGAATGCCACGAACTTCAGCGTGGAAGTGGTCGCGATCTCCATTGGTGCGGTGTACCGGATCGCGCTCTCAGAGAGCACGCCGCCCGAGAGGACAGGCTCGGAGCCGTCAGTCGTGTAGTAGATGTCGCTGCCTGTTTCGCTGGCCTTCAGGGTGACCGTCTGGGCCACGGCCGAGGTGCCGCCGTTCGGGGTAGCGGAGACCGTTGGGGGTGTGGTGTCCGTCACCGGGATGGCGTGTGCCGCGGGGAAGGACTCCCCGACGCTGCTGACGCCGACCACATAGACGTCGTATTCCTCACTGGCGGAGAGGCCCGTGATTGTGGTTCCGATGGCTGCCTGGCCCGAGATGCGCTTGCCGATCTCCACCTGCTCGTTGCTGGTTACGGTCTTGCCGACTGCAACGGCGCGGTAGCCGGTGATGGCCGGGGTGCCGGGGATGGCTTCGGCCGGCGTCCAGTTCAGCTTCAGCCCTCCGGCAACCTTGGCGGCCGTGATGCCGGACGGTGCGGGAGGACCGGACTGCAGTGGGCCGTTGGGGCAGCCGCCCATGCCGGGGCCGCCCGGCTCGCCGTACTCGGCGATGGTCAGGCCCTGCCGGTTGGCGTCGGCGTCTTCGAACTCCCAAGCCATGGCGCGTTCGCCGAGCCCGGCGTTCGCAGCAATTTCGGCGTTGGCGGCGTCGTCGAAGTTGTAGGTGGCGGTGAAGGTATCGCCGGTGACCACCAGGCTCGAGGAGTAGCCGCCCTTGGGGGCCGGTGTGAGCGGGCCGGGGACGGCGCGGATGTCACGGCGTGCCACCGTGGTGTCCCGCAGCGCCGGCTCAATGATGCGCTGTTCCAGCTGGGCTGGGTTGACGCCCGCTCCGATGTGTCCCTTGACGGTGACGGTACTGCCGCTGAGTTCGGCGTCGCCCGTTACATAGGTGTCCTGGACCGTCGTTTCGCCGCCGGCGGTTGCGCCGAACCTCATGGAGACGACGTCGCCGGGACGGATATCGGGGGTGACGGCAAGGCCGGTGCCGGCGCCCCAGCAGACACCGCCGGGGTGGTTGACCTCAAAGGCGACGCCGCCGGCATCGACCGTTGACTCGGCGGAGCCAATGATCTTCCCGGCGCGCTTGACCTCGAGGGTGGCAGTCTCGCCGGCATGCCCCTCGTAGCCCTCAATGGAGACGAAGTCGCGGTCGGGGAAGACAACGATGTTGTCCGGGAAAGCAGGTACGGCCGCATTGGCGGCGGGAATGGCGAACATGGAGGTTGAGCAGATAACGGCCGAGACGGTGGCGAAGACTCCGGCCCTGCGGGCGCCGGGAAGGCGAGAAGTGTGCGCTCCCGGCTCGCTGTGTGCTGATTTCATGATGACCTCATCGATCCGAGGTGCGCGACCTTCACGCACAATCACAGAATCAATAAGTCCCCTTGGGGAAACGCTGTGCGTTTTGGCTTGTATAGACGGCCCGCGGCACCAGTTTGGGCCGCACCTTTTGGGCCCCCAACATGGAGGGGCGCGTGAGGGGGAAGCGGGTGATTGCCCGTGTCAGGGCTGGCATTCCCGGCGTCCAGCCATTCACGGGATGTGTACCCCGCAGAGGGGTGCAGACCCCCACCTGCCCCCACAGCAGGGGGCTCAGAATTCCGGTTTTCCCTAAGGGCGCGGCCGGAAATCAGGCCCCGGGCGGCGTCGGCAGGGGGACAGGGCAGGCAGGTTCAGCCCTGGCGGGCCTTCTTTGCTGCCTTGTTGGCGGCCTCTTCCTTGACCCGCTGCGCCTCGGTGCGGACGGCGGCCTGTGTGGCGCGCTCGGCAACCAGCCACGCGGGGGGAGCCTGCAGCAATGCGGTGATTTCCGCCGTCGTCAGCGCCTCTTCAACGCCGCCGCGGGCAAGGCCGCTGATGGAGATGTTGAGTTTCTGTGCGACCACCGGGCGGGGGTGCGGGCCGTTGCGGCGCAGTTCGGCCAGCCACTCCGGCGGGTTGGACTGCAGCTCGGCGAACTCCGCGCGCGTGATGGTTGAATCCTGGAACTCCTGGGGCGTCGCAGGCAGGTAGATGCCAAGCTTCTTGGCAACAGTGGCCGGCTTCATGGACTGGGAGTTAGCGGAGGTCATGTATTAAGGGTATCCGGCTGCGCCGCCTCCCCTGACCAAGGATGCCTGCAGTCAAGGATGTCCGCAGTACTGTGAAGGTGTGCCCGCTGAAGATGAACCCACCCTGGACCCGGCTCTGCCAGAGTCCCCGCGAGAGCTCCGCTTTGCCTACGTCCCCGGCGTGACGCCGGGGAAGTGGATTCGGCGCTGGGAGGAGCGGATGCCGCACGTGCCCCTGCGGTCGTTCATGTCCGACGGCGGCACGCAGCTTTCGGTGCTGCGTGACGGTTCGGCGGACCTGAGCTTTGTCCGCCTGCCGGTGGAGCGCGAAGGGCTGAACGTTATCCCCCTTTATGAGGAGCAGCCCGTGGTGGTGGCGCCCAAGGGACACGAAATCACCGTGTTCGAGGACGTGGCGCTGGAGGACCTCGCGGCGGAAAACTTCCTCGACGCCGATGATTTGGGCGGGCCGGAAATGGCCCTGCAGGTGGTGGCGTCCGGCGCGGGCTTGCTGATACTTCCCATGTCCGTAGCGCGGCATTTCAATATCAAGGACACTGTGGCCCGCCGCCTTACGGGGGCGCCGGGGACACAGATCGCGCTTGCCTGGCCCAGCGACGCCACGGACGAGGTCATTGAAGAGTTCATCGGCATTGTCCGCGGCCGCACCGCGCAGAGCTCACGGCAGCCGTCCGCCCAGCAGGAGCCAGAGAAGAAGGCGCCCAAGCCGGACCGTCGCGGCGGCACAGGGGCCGGTGCCAAGAAGCCGAAAGTCGCCCAGCGTTACGCACCCAACCCGGACAAGGGCCGGGGCCGCGGCTCGCGGAAAAAGGGCAAGAGGTAACTGCTGTTGCCACCCGCTTGATCTGCGGCGTTCCTGCTGCCGTGCGTGTTCACCGTGATCCTTGATCAGCTCCCGTGCCCGGTCGCTTGCAGTCACGGAGGTGTGCCAGCAGGGCCCGTTCCGGGCTTCCGGGGTTCTCGCCAAGATGCCGCAGCAGCGCCATCCGGACGTCCATTTCCGTGCCCTCGTCACTGAGGACGTGGCTGATCACGCCCATGATCTGGCGCCGAAGACCTTCCTCCTGCATGAGACCACGCTCCTTTGCTTCTGGTGGCAGTCTGCCGCCGGGCCGTTGTGAATAGCAGGGGACCGGCCGGATTCGCGGCGCCTGCGGCGGCCATACTTAGGGGGTCCCGCCCCCTCGGGTGGCTGCGGGAACCGATTTGAGGGTTGGGCCACCGGGTAGCCCTGCTTTCCACAGGGGTGCCTTGGCAAAGTGACGGGGTACCGACGGCCGCCCTCCCACCTATTCAGGTGGGACAGAACCCCGCGGTCGCTGCTTCCCAAGGTTTTCTGGAGTCCCGCGGCGCACCATAACTGTGTTTCCACATGTGGCCAGCGCCAACGCCGTCGCTGAGGCCATCACAACCAGCTGGGAGGACGTCATGGCAGCAACACGGAGGGACGTGTTAAAACTAAGCCTGTTGGGCGGCGCCGTCGCCGTCACGGCATCAACCGGAGGCCCGGCCCTCGCAGGTGTTCCGGGAAGTGTCTCCGGCCGCCGGGGTGCAGACGACAATGAGGCAACGGTTGCCACGCCAAGCAAGCTCGCCCCGGCGAACATGCCGGTTCCGTTCACCACCATCTTCCGGCGACCGCCGGAACTGCTTCCCTACGCCACAGGCCGGGACCGCGACGGCACGCCTTTTGCGAAATATGCCCTGAACCAGAAACTGGGCAAGGCCCAGATCGCACGGGGGCTCAGCACCACCCTGGCGGGGTACAACGGCATTTTTCCCGGCCCCACCGTCCGGGTGCAGCAGGGCACCCGGAGTGAGCTCAGGATCAGCAACCGCCTGCCTGCGACGGGCCTGCTGTACCCGAACGCCTTCAATACCGTCACTCACCTGCACGGCTCGGCGTCGCTGCCCCAGTACGACGGGTACGCGAATGACCGCACCGCGCCGGGCAGGGTGAAGAACTACCAATATCCAAACTGGCAGGCGGCGCGGACGCTCTGGTACCACGACCACAACCACATGCTGACGGCGCAGGGCGTGTACTCGGGCCTCGCCTCCATCTACTCCATCACCAGCGCGGGTGAGCGGGCGCAGCTGCCGCAGGGAGAATTCGACGTACCCATCCTGGTCTCGGACGTGATGCTGAACGCCGACGGTTCCCTCGGCTACAACGACAACGGCCACGCCGGGCTGTGGGGCGACATCATCATGGTCAACGGGGTGCCGTGGCCCACCATGAAGGTCAAGCCCCGGATTTACCGGTTCCGGTTCCTGGTCGGCTCGATCACCCGCTCCTACCGTTTCGCACTGTCCAACGGCGACCCGTTCCACGTGGTGGGTACCGACGCCGGGATGACCCCGAAGGTGCAGGCGGTGTCCTCCTGGCGGCAGGGGACAGCCGAACGCTACGAGGTGCTGATCGACTTCCGGAAGTACAAGCCGGGCCAGTCCGTGGAGCTGCGGAACCTGAGCAACAAGAACAACGTGAACTTCGCCAACACCGGCAAGGTCATGAAGTTCCAGGTGGTGGCCGATTCCCCCGCCCAGCCGGGGTCCCGCACGATCAGCTCCATCCCCACCACGCTGGACCCCGGCCCGCACCCTAGCCGGGCCACCGGCGGGCTGGACACCATGGCCCTGACCCCGGACATGGCCGTCGCCAAGAGGATCCTCCGGGTCCAGCGGCAGGGCGGAGAATGGACCATCAACGGTGAAACCTGGGACGGCGTGGAAAAATCCAACTTCACCCGGTGTTTCGGCAACCCGCAGCGCAACCAGGTGGAGCAATGGACCATCGTCAACGAGTCGGGCGGCTGGTTCCATCCCGTCCACATCCACTTGATCGACGGCAAGATCATTGGCCGCAACACCAACGGCGGCAAGCCGTTCGCCTGGGAAGGCGGGCCGAAGGATGTCTTCTACGCGGGCGAGAGCGAATCGGTCACTGTCCTCATGCAGTTCGACACCGGCAAGCACCTTGGCGGCCGGTACATGGTCCACTGCCACAACCTCGTTCACGAGGACCACGACATGATGGTCCAGTTCTCCGTGGGCGACCTGCGGAACAACGACCCCATCAACGCAGACAAGCCCGTGCTGGAAACCCGGCCTGAGGGGTACTACGCCTCGAAGTACCAGCTGGCCTACCCGGCAGGGACGTGACATGAAACGGACGCTACTGATCGCACCGGCGGTGCTGCTGGCCTTCTCCCTGGCCGGCTGCACCGGCGGTGTCCAGGCGAGTCCGGCGGCCAGCCCCGCCGCCAACCCGGCACCCGCCCCGCCCGCAAGCAGCCCCGACGCCGCCGCGAATACTGCGGACCGGGTCCTCGCGCAGTCGGAGGAAGGGCAGGACCTGGGCAACGGGCGGCCCATCGTCAGCTACGACGGCCTCATGGTCCGGCGCAGGGTGGTGATCGCTGTGCACACTGCGCTGGACGCCGACGTCGCCGGTATCCGCAAGCGGCTGGACACGGCCGCCGCAGCACGGGGGACCGCCCTGTCCGCCATTTCGCCCGATGTGCTTGAACCGGCTGTGCTGCAGCAGATGGTCCCTGAGGTCATCGTGGCTCTTCCGTCAACTGCCACTCCCGACGACGGACGCACCATTGTGCGGGCGGTCACCGAGGAGGATACCGGCAAACTGGGCGTGAAGAACTTCTATGTCCTGCCGGTCCTGGTGCACGACCTGCGCTTCAGCGTTACCGCGGCGGACCCCGGCGCAGTGTCGGCCGCTGTGGACCGGGAGGGCATCGTGTCCGACGCGCTTGGTAACTACACCACCGTGGCGCGGGGCGGGCAGCTCAGCATCAGCTACACAGGCCCGCTCCTCGGCGATGACATCGTCGAGAGCGTCCGCGGGGGCATCAGCAGGCAGGTGCACGTTCCCACCGCCGACGTGGGCGTCGGACCCAGGTCCGCCTCCGGAACCGGCGTCGACATGGCCACGGAACCGCCCTGGGAGGCGGAACAGCTCGAAGGCCAGGCAATACATCCGCACACGGAGTGATGCGCCACTTCCAAACCAGAAACTACGCGGCGAGGAACGATAGGAGAAAACAGTGAGGAGCATGTCCAGCCCCACCATCCGGGACGTCGCCGAACGGGCCGGGGTCTCACTGACAACGGTGTCCTACGTGCTGTCCGGCAGGAGCGGAGGCACCACCCGGATCAGCCCATCCACGCAGGAACGCGTGATGGCCGCCGCCGATGATCTTGGCTACGTACCCAACCAGGCGGCGCGGGGAATGCGCCGCGGCAGGACGGATCTGGTGGCCATCGCCATTGAGGACCTGGAATGGCCGGCGGACCGGGCGCTCGCCACGGCCGCCGCCGCAATACTTCCGCGTCACGGCTACCAGCCGGTGATCCTGCTCGGCCAGTCGTGGCGCAAGTTCATGCTGGCCGGCGGGGCCGACGGCGTCATCGTGGGCGTCCTCCCCACCTCTGAGGAGGAGCACCACGCCATCGCCGAACTGGCCAGGCGCGGCATCGCGCAGGTGGTCATCTCCGAATCGGTGCACGCCGAGCAGGCCGTCGCGCTGCTCATGGACCGAATGGCGGGGTACGCCCAGGCCGCCGGGCAAACGGCCCCGTGGAAGCGTCTCAGCGCAAATGCCCTGTTTGGTGGCGGTGCGCTGCACCTGCTGAACGAGGTGATGTCCGCCGCCGGTGTTTTTGCGGAACAGATCCCGATCTTCTAGGAACCAAGTGAACCAGAACCGAGTGCCGGCAGCCGCGTAACAATCGAGCCTGGCCCCTGCCGTGTTCCGCGCAGCTCCTTGCAGCCGACGGACGCCGCCGGCACGTCATGGTCCGTAGCCCAGCCGCAACACCAGCCGCCGTCGCAGTCCGTTTCTGCAGCCATGCGTCATCAAATGTCACCGGAAGACGCCCGCCATGACGGCGTGTTTCCTTACGAGTCCCCACGCGTCCCGTAGCCGCCATCGGCGGCCCCGGCCGGCAGGTTACGCCCCGTTTCCCCTCGTGACCGTGCCCTTCAGGCGGTGGTCCAACTCTGCTCTCATGGTGGACACCGAACGCCTTGAACGACCTGCTGAAGGGAAACACACCATGACCTCCGGAACCGGGCCGATACCGAAAATCAGCCTTCAAAACATCACCAAGAAGTTCACGGTGCGGCCCAGCAAGGACAGCCCGGAAGGGGCGGTCCTGACCGCCCTGGACGGCATCTCCCTTGACGTCTCCGCAGGGGAATTCATTACCCTGGTGGGCCCCAGCGGCTCCGGCAAGACCACACTCCTGGACCTCCTGGCCGGCCTCACCAAGCCGGACACCGGCCAGGTGCTGGTGGACGGCCGGGAAGTGGCGGGCCCGGGCCGGGACCGCGCCGTCGTTTTCCAGCAGTATGCGCTGTTCCCCTGGCGCACGGCCGCTGCCAACGTGTCCTTCGGACTGGAAGGCGTGGGCAGCGACGGGAAGCGCTATAGCCGCAAGGAGCGGGCCGAGAAGGCGCGCGAATACCTTGAGCTCGTGGGCCTCGGCGGATTTGAAGACCGTTACCCCCACGAGCTGTCCGGCGGCATGAAGCAGCGCGTGGCCATCGCCCGCAGCCTGGCCTACGAGCCGGACATCCTGCTGATGGACGAACCGTTCGCCGCCTTGGACGCCCAGACGCGCGAGCAGCTCCAGACCGAACTGCTCCGCATCTGGGCCACCACAGGCAAGACCATCATCTTCATCACCCACGGTATCGACGAGGCCGTGTACCTCGGCCAGCGCGTGGCCGTGCTCAGCTCCCGGCCGGGACGGCTGAAGGAAATCGTGGACATCGACCTCGGAGACCGCTCCGGTGACGAGGACGTCCGCTCCAACCCGGCCTTCGTGGAACACCGTCATAAGGTTTGGTCGCTGCTGCATGACGAGGTACGCCGTGCACAGGAAGCCGGCCACGCGAAGATCCAGCCCGACGGAACGGCGCCGGACGAAACCAGGACCATCACCACTGGAAAGGCAGCCTGATGAGCACGCCAACACTGACCAAGGAAACGGAAACGCAGACCGGTCCCGCGGCAGCCGGGAAGGCAACGACGGAGCCAAACCCGGCGCTGCGTCCGGGTCCCGGCACGACACCGGCGGCCAGGCTGCGCCGGTACGCCCTGCAGGGCGGCAAAGCTGTGTGGGGTGCCGGGGCCATCATCCTGTTCCTGTTGCTCTGGGAACTGGGACCCGCCTACCTTGCTCCGGCATCGACGAGAGTTTTCCTTCCACCACTTCACGAAGTGCTCGAGGCGCTGGGCACACTCATCGGAAACGGCCAGCTGCAAAACCACCTCGCAGCCAGCCTGAGCCGGTCCGCCAGCGGCTTCGGCATCGCGGTCGTGACAGCCGTGGCCCTCGGCCTGCTGGTGGCCTGGTACGGCGCCCTTGACCGCTTCCTCAACCCGCTGCTGGAAGTCTTCAGGAACACGGCCGCGCTGGCCCTGCTCCCCGTGTTCACGCTGCTGCTCGGCATCGGGGAGACCTCGAAGATCAGCATTGTGGCCTACGCGGCATTCTTCCCGGTGCTGCTGAACACCATCGCCGGCGTCCGGACCGTTGACCCGCTGCTGATCCGGGCAGCCCGCTCACTGGGACTGTCCAACGTCCAGCTGTTCCAGAAAGTGATCCTTCCGTCCGCCGTGCCCACCATCTTCACGGGCATCCGGATGGCCGGCACGTCCTCCATCCTCGTCCTGATCGCCGCCGAGATGGTCGGTGCCAAGGCCGGACTGGGCTACCTGATCGTCAATTCCCAGATGAGCTTCCTCATCCCGGACATGTACGCGGGCATCCTGACCGTGTCCTTGCTCGGCCTGCTGGTCAACTACCTGCTGGTCGGCGTCGAACGCCACTTCTCCCGCTGGCGGACCGCCGTCGGATCCCGGACCGCCTGAACCGCCCGCTCCCAACCCAAGGAACCAGACCATGCCTGAACGCACCACTGCCAAAGCCGGCGGCGCACGCCAGCTCCACCTCAATGCCTTCCTGATGAGCACCGGACACCACGAGGCGTCCTGGCGGCTCCCTGAAAGCGACAGCTTCGCCGGAACGCAGGTGGCACACTTCCAGCAGCTCGCCCGTACCGCCGAACGCGGCACCTTCGACTCGATCTTCTTCGCCGACTCGCCCGTGCTGCACGGCGACGTGCGCCAGCGCCCCTATGGGACGCTCGAGCCCACGGTCCTGCTCAGTGCCATCGCCGCCGTGACCAAACGGATCGGGCTGATCGGCACCGCCTCCACCACCTACAACGATCCTTACAACCTGGCACGCAGGTTCGCCTCGCTGGACCACATCAGCGGCGGCCGGGCCGGCTGGAACGTGGTGACAACGGCCGGCGAGGCCGCGGCGCGGAACTTCTCGCTGGAGGACCAGCCCGCACACTGGCGCCGTTACGAGCGCGCCGCCGAGTTCCTGGTCGCCGCCAGGAAGCTCTGGGACAGCTGGGAAGACGACGCCGCAGTGGGGGACAAGGCGGCCGGGGTCTGGGGGGACAGCTCACGCGTCCACGCCGTCAACCACACCGGCCGCTACTTCCGGATCCAGGGTCCCCTGGACGTGCCGCGTTCACCCCAGGGCCACCCGGTGATCGTGCAGGCCGGCTCTTCCGAAGACGGCAAGGACTTCGCCGCCCGCTACGCCGAGGCGGTGTTCACCGCGCAGCAGACACTGGCCGAGGCACAGCGCTTCTATGCCGACCTGAAGCGGAAGACGGCCGCCGTGGGCCGCAACCCGGAACACATCAAGATCCTGCCCGGCATTGTTCCGATTGTCGGCTCCACGCAGCACGAGGCGCGGCGGCTGGAGAAGCAGCTCGATGAGCTCATCCACCCTGAGCACGCACGGAAGCAGCTGGCCGGAGTCCTCCGGGTCTCGCCCGAATCCCTGCCGCTTGATGCTCAGTTGCCCGAGGACCTCCCCTCGGAGGATGCGATCGAGGGGGCCAAGAGCCGGTACGCCTTGATCGTGGAGCTCGCCCGGCGCGAGCGGCTCACCGTCCGGCAGCTCATCGGCAGGCTCGGCGGCGGCCGCGGGCACCGCACCTTCTCCGGAACGCCCGAACAGGTGGCGGACGCCATCCAGGAGTGGTTCGAGAACGGCGCGGCCGACGGCTTCAACATCATGCCGCCGGTGCTGCCTTCGGGCCTGGACGCCTTCGTGGACCACGTCATCCCGATCCTGCGGTCCCGCGGACTGTTCCGCCAGCAGTACACGGGGCACACGCTGCGTGAGCATTACGGGCTGCCGCGGCCCGCGAGCGGATTTGCCCCTGCTAACTCCGCTGAACCGGCCGACAAGGAACTCGCAGTTAACGCTGCTGTTTAGGCTTCCCGCTGTTCCTGCAGGGGCTTCTGTTCCTGCAGGGGCTTCCGGGCCAGCCAGGCGGCGACAATTGCGCCCGAGATGTTGTGCCAGAGGGAAAACACGGCGGACGGCAGCGCGGCCAGCGGGGTGAAGTGGGCCGTGGCCAGCGTTGCCGCCAGGCCGGAGTTCTGCATGCCGACCTCGAACGCGAGTGCCCTGCGCGCCTTGTCGTCCAGGCGGCCGAGCTTGCCGGCAAGGTAGCCGAGCCCCAGGCCGAAGCCGTTGTGCAGCACCACGGCCAGGAACACAATGCCGCCGGCAGCCACGATCTTGCTGGCGCTTCCCGCCACCACTACCGCCACGATGAGGGAAATAACGACGGCGGATGCCCAGGGGAGTGCCGGCAGCGCCTTCGCGACGAGCTTCTTGAGGAACAGCCGGGCCAGCAGGCCTGCGATCACCGGCAGCAGCACGGTCTTGACGATGTCCAGCACCATGCCGCCGGCATCGATGGTCAGGAAGGAACCGGCCAGGAACAGCACCAGGACGGGCGTGACCACCGGGGCGATGAGCGTGGATACGCTGGCGACGGCGACGGAAAGGGCCACATCGCCCTTGGCCAGGAACGCCATCACGTTGGAGGCGGTGCCGGAGGGCGCGCAGCCCACGAGGATCAGGCCAACTGCCAGCGAGGGCTCCAGATGGAGGAGGGTGGCAATCGCCCAGCCGGCCCCGGGCATGATCACGTAGTGGGCCACGATGCCCAGGACCACGGCCCAGGGCCTGCGGGCCACGGCCGCGAAGTCGGGCGGCGTCAGCGTCAGCCCCATGCAGAACATGATGATTCCCAGCAGGTACGGGACCGCCGGGCCGAGGGGTTTGAAGGCGTCGGGAAGCAGGAATCCGGCAACGCCGGCCGCGAGCACCAGGAGCGGGAAGACGGTCACCGCGACGCGGGCAATCCTGGCTTCCGCGGCGAGGGCCGGGTTCAGGGGTGCAGCGTCGGCCTCCGTGGCCGGGGGAGGGGTTACGGGGTCTTTTGTTGCCTCAAGCATTCAATAATGCTGGCACCGGAGGGCAGCGGTGGCCAGTTCGTGAACTGATGTCTGACAAATGTGTCGCGCCGCAGAAATTTCCCCAAGCGAAAGACCCGGTCCGGCTCGCCGTCGATGCGATACTGGAGTGCACCGGATCGGGACTCAAGGGGACGGAATGATCCTAGACACGGCAACACTGCGGATCGCCTTTGCCGCGATGGCCCTGATTCTGGCCCTGCTGTTCTACTTTTCCACGTTCCGCAGTACCCGCTCGCCGTACAGCGCGTGGTGGTGTGCCGCCCTGCTCCTGTTCCTCTCGGGATCGGCATCGTTACTTCTCAACGGCACGCCCCAGCAGATCTGGGCCAACCCGCTGGGCAACGTCCTGCTGGTGTGCGGCGCGGCGAGCGTTTGGGCAGGCGCGCGCTCGCTGCGGAATCTTAGATACAACCTTTGGATCTCGGTTGCATTGCCGGTCCTTGCCGGCGCCGCCGCGGCACTGGACGCACCGGCGTCCAACGTCTGGGCCGGGGGCGCGGTGTTCCTGGCCTCCATGGCCGTGCTGATTGGCTTGGCTTCGCACGAGCTGTGGCGGCTGGAGCCTGGCTATTCCCGGGTCCGGATCCCCCTGGCCATAGCAGCGGGCGGGGTTGCGGTTTTCTACGTCTGCCGGCTGGTTGTATTCCTCATTCAGGGGCAGGATGGTCCCGTTTTTGTCACATACTTTGGATCCGCCGTGACCACCATGGTCACCATGGTGCTGCTGGTGGTGGTTTCCTTCAGCATGGCGGGGCTGAGCACCGAGCAGCAGACCCGGGCGCTGCGGACGGTAGCCACCCAGGACGGGCTCACTGGCCTGCTTAACCGCGGCGCGTTTCTGGAGGCGGCGGCTGAAGAACTGGAACGCAGCAAGGCCGCTAGCAGCGGCGGCTCGCTGATCCTCGCAGACCTGGACCACTTCAAGTCAGTAAACGACACCTTCGGCCACGCGGCCGGCGACCTTGCACTGCGGGCCTTTGCCCAGGCGTGCAGCGCGTCGGTCCGGTCCACGGACGTTGCCGGGCGCTACGGCGGCGAGGAGTTCATCCTCCTGCTTCCCGGCGCGGGCCCCAAGAGCGCGGAAATCATTGCGGGTGAAATCAGCAGGAGGCTGGCAGGGCAGCACATCCCTGAAGTGTTGCGGATGCCGACCGTCAGCTATGGCATTTCCACCTACAACGCGAAAACCGCTGACCTCCACGAGGTGATCGCGGCTGCCGACGTCGCTCTTTACGAAGCCAAATCACAGGGGCGGAACCGCACGGTCAGGGGCTGAAGCGGAGATGCCGCGGACCTTCTGCCGCTTAAAGCAGGCACCGGATCCGGAATGCATGGGGGACAATCCGGACCCGGTGATCCTGACTCGCAGCCGGAGTCTGCGGTCTTTCATCAGGCATAGCCAGTGTGTTCCCCCCTCCTTGTAGAAAAGTGGGAGCACCTTGGGGGGCCGTGTTCCGCCGCCCCCAAGGCAGCGGAACACGGCGGTTTCTCAGCTCTGTTAGGCCGCGCGCACGAACGTGACAGGACCGGTGGCCGTGAGCCAGGACAGCGGGTGGGCCAGGGTGGCGTTGATGCCGTTCATGCCGCCGCTGATCACCTTGCCGCCGCCGGCGTAGATGGCCACGTGGCCGGACTGCACAATCATGTCACCGGGCTGCGGCGTGGAGACGACCCTGCCGTGGCTCAGGAACTGCATCGGCGCGAGGTCACCCACGCGGATGCCGGCGGCGCCGAGGGCCTTCTCCACCATGGCGGTGCAGTCCTGCGTGATGCCGATCTGGGCGTAGGCCGACGCCAGCATGGTGGCGTTGACGCCTGCAGCAGCCTTGACGGGCGCCTTCGGTGCGGGAGCCGCAGCCTTGACGGTGACCTTCGGTGCGGGCGCGGCCGGCGCGGCTGCAGCCTTGGCAGGCGCAGCAGCCGAGGCGGCAGTGACGGAGGCGGCAGGTGCCGTGGCCGTCTTGACCGCAGGCTTCACGGCCGGCTTTTCGACGACGACGGGTGCCGCCACCACGGGAGCCGGGGCCGACTTGACGGCGGGGCGTTCAAACTCGATCTTAACGCTGGAAGCGGCACTGAGGGGAGTCTGAGCCTGGCCAGCCGTCGCGGGGGCGGCGGCGGGAGCCTGGGCCTGCTGGGCCGGAGCGTTGGCGGCATTGGCCGCGACGCTGCCGGTGAAGGCCAGGCCGGATGCTGCAAGGATGGCCGCAGCACGGCGGCCAGAAATAAAGCGGAACGACATGAAGAAGCCTCTCCCGATGCCTGCGAGGTGAGCTGTCGGATTCGGATGGGAGGCACCCGGCCGCGGTCCTGAGCGTGGTCAGGAACTGCGCGGCTTCACCCCAAGGCCCGCTTCAAGCAGGCCGAAAGTGGTTTCCCCGTCTCTGCCGGACATGGGTTTTCGATTGGTTCCTCGGGCTGCGGCAGAGTTAGGCAATCAGCGCGGGAGTGCCTCATCGGTGAAAAAGGCACGTTTTCCACCGTACGGGAGGCCTTCCTCAATGTCACATTAAGGTAACGGGGCCGTGTCGTTTCGTGCCATGCTGATCCGCGTCAGGTAGGGGCTTAGGGCTGCGTGAAGTGATAATGCTCACTATTCAGTGTTGAGTTTTCCGGCGAGTCGTTCCCGCATCTGGATACTGGCCGAGTTAAGGCCGATCAGTTCCACCTCACGGCCGTGCCGGCGGTACTTCTCGGTGACCGCGTCCAGCACGGCGATGGTGGAGGCATCCCACAGGTGCGAGGCGTGCAGGTCGATCACTACGCCGTGAATGTCCGGCTCGGCGTCGCGGGCGTAGTCGAACTGCGTGTAGAGATCGTTGGAAGAGGCGAAGAACAGTTCGCCGTCCACCGTGTAGGTGGCCACCGTCCGGCCGTTGAGCTCCACTTCCGTCCGCTCCACGGTGGCGAAATGGGCCACCCGGCGGGCGAACATCGCCATCGCCGCCAGCACCCCGACGCCGACGCCGATCGCCAGGTTGTGAGTGACCACCACCGTGCCCACGGTGATCAGCATGACGGCGGTCTCCGACTTGGGCATCCGCTTCAGCGTTGCGGGCGCAACCGAGTGCCAGTCGAAGGTGATGGCCGAGACGAAGATCATTACCGCCACCAGCGCCGCCATGGGGATGAGGCCCACGATGTCGCCCAGGGTGACCACCAGCACCAGCAGGAAGACGCCGGCGAGGAATGTGGAAACCCGGCTCCGGGCGCCGGAGCCCTTGACGTTGATCATTGTCTGCCCGATCACCGCGCAGCCGCCCATGCCGCCCAGGAACCCGGTGACGATGTTGGCCACGCCTTGGCCCCAGGATTCGCGGGTCTTGTTGGAGCGGGTATCGGTGATGTCGTCCACCAGTTTGGCGGTCATCAGGGATTCCAGCAGCCCCACGAGCGCCATGGACAGCGAGAACGGCGCGATGGTTTGGAAGGTTTCCCACGTCAGAGGCACCTGCGGGATGAACAGCGTGGGCAGGCTTTCCGGGAGTTGGCCCTTGTCCTGGACGGTGGGGACGTCGATCCCGGCGACCACGGCGAGGACCGTCAGGAGGACGATGGCCACCAAAGGCGACGGCACTGCCGTCGTAATCCGGCGGAAGCCGATGACGATCAGCAGGCCCGCGGCGGCCAGCGGATACACGGGCCAGGGAACCCCGATCAGTTCCGGCAGTTGGGCCATGAACACGAGGATGGCCAGCGCGTTCACGAAGCCCACCATCACTGAGCGCGGGATGAATCGCATGAGTCGTGTGACGCCCAGGACTGCGAGCAGGATCTGGAAGACCCCGGCGAGGATTACCGCGGCGATCAGGTGGTCCAGTCCGTGGCTGCGCATCAGCGGCGCGATCACCAGCGCGACGGCGCCGGTTGCGGCCGAGATCATGGCGGGCCGGCCGCCCATGAAGGAGATGGTCACCGCCATGGTGAAGGAGGCGAACAGCCCGATCCGGGGGTCCACTCCGGCGATCACGGAGAATGCGATGGCTTCCGGAATGAGGGCGAGGGCCACCACCAGTCCGGCGAGGGCCTCGGTCTTGAGGCGCCGCGGGGAACGGAGCGTGGCCCGGACGGACTGGAGCTGTTCGGGCTTCATGGAACTCTATTTCTTGGTCTGGCGGTAGCGCTCGATCTGCTTCAGCCGCCGCAGGAGGCTGTCGCGCCGCGGGTGGGGGACGGCGTCGGGCGCCTCGGCGGTGAGGTCGATGTGTTTGGTGCCGTACTGCCACAGCAGGAGGTCATCCAGCAGGCGGTCCGGGCCGGGGGAGTAGCGGTGGTCCAGGGCCTTGCGGACCTCGGTGATCCGGTTGGCGCTGAGCAGTCCGGCAAGCTGGACGGTCTGCTTGAGTCCGTGGGCCGCCAGGAGTTCGGCTGCCCATCCCCAGTCGTCATCTACTTTACGGTCTACGTGGGGGAGCAGGGTGCGCCAGACGTCGCGGATGCGGTTGGGGGTGAGCTGCGCCGCGCCCTCTCCGTCTACGTCCCAGTAGCTGCGGACCTCCTCGTAGCGTTCATGCAGGTCGGCGAAGGCGGTCTCCACTGTCTCCAGCATTGCGGCGGTGGCGGTGAACTGGCGGTCGAAGTGCGGCGTCCAGGCCCGGGGGTCCTCGGCCTTGAAGCGGATGTCGTGCTCGATCTCGCTCCACGCGTGCGCGAACACGGTGCGGATCTGGCATTCGAAGAAGTAGCTGCCGTTGGGCTGGGCTTCGGCGTTGAAGACCTGCTGGTAGTTCTTGACGACGTCGTTTTGGATGGTGCGCAGGATCAGGTGCCGGCTGGAGTAGCCGTAGGTTCCGGACTCGATCGAACCAATGTCCTTTTCGCGGTCGCCGCGGCAGTCGAAGAGGTGCCGCTGGCGCTTGATCAGGTTGGCCACCAGTGCGTTCTCCGCCGGCAGCTTGGTGATGACGCGCACGCCCACCATGTCGTTGAGGGTGCGGAACGGGTCCGGGAACTTCAGGAGCCTCGGGCCGCCGGGCTCCAGCGGCTCCTCGGTGCGGGAGATCTTCTCGCGGAAGGAATCGACCGACTTGGTCCGGCCGGTGACGAAGAGCGGCGTGACCTCGGTGTCCTTGAGCATGGACCGCAGTATCTGCAGGACTTCCCGGGTGACAAGTTTCAGGGCAGGCCGGACGCGCTCATAGAGTTCCACGTTTTCCTGCACGGAGTCGCGCTGAGTGACGTCCAGGCGATCCCAGTTGCTTGCCATGGTTCCAAACTATCAAGGCGGTGCGACAGCGGGGCCGGTGACACCCTTGCCACTGCAGCCCCTTCCGCCCCACGGAAGCGGCGTCCATGTAGGCTCGGAGCATGGCTGTTGTGCGCCGTCGTGCCCTGCAACCCCGGACCCCGGGCGCGCGGGAGGCGGCAAAGAGGGGCCCGCGCCCCGTTCGAAGGATCCTAGGAGGATGCAGTGAAGCGGCAGAAGTACCACTACGGTGACCACCCCAGCCAGTGGGGCGAGCTCTTCCTGCCGGAAACACCTGCGTCACGCAACGGCAAGCCGCCATCGCCGCGCGGCATCGTTGTGGTGATCCACGGCGGCTACTGGCGCTCGCAGTACGGCGCTGAACTGGGCGAGCCGCTGGCCAAAGACCTCGCGGCGCACGGCATCGTGGCCTGGAACCTGGAGTACCGCCGGGCGGGCAACGGCGGCGGGTGGCCACGGACGTTCGAGGATGTCCTCGCCGGGATCGACAAGCTCCGTGAGGTGGCCGGCGAGCACGACCTCGACCTGAATCGCGTGGTGGCGCTGGGGCACTCCGCCGGCGGGCACCTGGCCGTCTGGGCGGCCGGCCGGGACCGGCTTGCGGGACTCGGCGCGGCCGACGCCGACCGGCAGGTCGCCAGGAACCTCAACGGCGAGGCCGTCCACCTGACCGGCGTCGTCAGCCAGTCCGGGCTGCTCAATCTGGCGCAGGCGGAGTGGCACGACCTCAGCAACGGTGCCGTCAGCAATTTTCTGGGCGGCTCCGCCGAGAGGTACCCCAAGCGCCACAAGTACGCCGATCCGATGAGCGCCGTGCCGCTCACCATCCCGGTTTATGCGGTTCACGGGCTTGAGGACGACACCGTGCCGGTGAGCCAGTCCGAGGCCTACGCCACGGCCGCCCGCGCAGCCGGAGCCCCGGTCCAGGTGGTCAGGGTCCCGGGCGACCACTTCGCGCTGATCGACCCGAAGGCGCCGTCGTACCGAAAGTGCCGCGAGCTGGTCCAGGAGCTGCTGCTGCTTTAGGGGCGGGAACTACGCCGACGTCCGTTCGTTGCATTGACGTGGGCTCAGGGAGTGCGTGCACTCCGGCGGTAAGTATGCTTATCATTTACCGCAAAAGCCGGCAGACGTATAACGGAGGAATATTGAACATGGCCCGCAACGCGCCACGCCTGTCCCGCGTGGTCCAGCGCCCCGCGATGCGGACGCCGGTTGCTAGTGGCACCGGCATGGGGGACTCTTGTAGTTGGGGGATAGTCAGCATATTTCGATCATGGGTTTCACTAGGAGATACACATGGGTGAGCCCGGCAGGAAGCGGATAGCATGATCCGGCTCCGCAAATTGGCGCGCGCCGCGTCTGTTTTGACCACCCCCCTTGCGCCGGAGGACATCCTCGCCCTCTTTGACCCGGTGTTTTCCGCCCGGCAGCTGCGTGGCGTGGTCACCAAGGTTGTGCCCGAAACGGCGGATTCGGCCACCATCCATTTCCGGCCCGGCCGCGGCTGGAAGGCCCATAAAGCCGGCCAGTGGGCGCGGATCGGCGTGGAGCTCGACGGCGTCCGGCACTGGCGCTCCTATTCGCTAAGCGCCCCGGCGGGCGAGGATCCCGCCATCACCGTGAGCGACATGGGTGCCGTGTCCGGCGTCCTGGTCCGCAACACCCGGCCCGGGGACGTCCTGTTCCTGGCGCCCCCGCAGGGCGACTTCGTCCTCCCCGAACATCCGCGGCCGCTCCTGATGCTCACCGCGGGCAGCGGCATCACCCCCGTGATGTCCATGGTGCGCACGCTGGTGCCGCACCGCCCCGACGCCGATGTGGTCCTGATCCATTCCGCCCGCAGGCCTGAGGACAGTATTTTCCGTGAGGAACTGTCCGAGCTCGCGGACCAGTTCCCCAACTTCCGCGTCACCCACTGGTTTACCGGGGAGCATGGCCGGATGGACTTCGGCTCGGCCGCCGGACTGGACAGCCTGTGCCCCGACTGGCGCCGCCGCGCTGCCTACGCCTGCGGCCCGGAAGGGTTCCTCGATGACGCAGAAGCCCTGTGGGCTGCCGAAGCTGCCGCCCATCCGAAGGACTCCAAGTCTGCCCGCGCAGAAGGGGCCACCGGCCCGTTCGCGGCCGACCCCGTCAACCTCATCATCGAGCGCTTCAACACCAGCCTGCTCGGCGGCGAAGGGCACGACGGCGGACTCGTCACCTTTGAGGCGTCCGACCGTGAGGTGGAGGCCGACGGCGACACCCCCCTGCTCGACGTCGGCGAAGACGCTGGCGTCCTCATGCCCAGCGGCTGCCGCATGGGCATCTGCCACAGCTGCCTGCTGCCCCTGCGTGCAGGGCAGGTCCGGGACCTCCGCACCGGCGAAGTCCACGGTGAACCGGGCCAACTAATCCAGACGTGCGTTTCGGCAGCTGCCGGACCCGTTAACCTCGAGATCTGAGGAGCATCACAAGAATGACTGCAATATCCGATCGCACAGCCGCGAGCACGAAATCCACCGACAGCGTCTCCACGGACAAGCCGGTTCCGAAGCCGAGGCCGGGGGCACTGGCCGCCACCGGCCGGCCCACCGTGCGCCCGCCCGCCGCGGCGCACCTTTCCGACGAGCAGGTGGCAGAGCTCGGCCGCGAACTGGACGCCATCAAGGATGACATCCTCGCCAAGCGCGGAGCCTCCGACGCCGCCTACATCCGGCGGGTGATCAAGATCCAGCGCGGGCTGGAGATCGCGGGGCGCGCCGCGCTGCTGGTCAGCCGGAACAAGGCCGCCTGGGTCACGGGAACCAGCCTGCTCAGCCTCGCCAAGATCCTGGAAAACATGGAGATCGGCCATAACATCCTCCACGGCCAGTGGGACTGGATGCGCGATCCGGACATCCACTCCACCACGTGGGAATGGGACTTCGTGACCCCGGCGCGTTCGTGGCAGCACACCCACAACGACCTGCACCACCGCTGGACCAACGTGGTGGGCAAGGACAACGACGTCGGATACAACCTGCTGCGCATGGACGAGGACCAGCCCTGGACCCCCCGTGCCCTGGGCAACCCGCTCTACAACGCGATCCTGGCCCCGATTTTCGAATGGGGCATCGCGGTCTACGACCTGGAGCTCGTCGACTACAAGGAAGGCAGGAAGAGCAAGGAGGCCATGACCCGCGACCTCAAGGCCCTCGGCGTCAAGGCCCTCAAGCAGTTCACCAAGGACTACGCCGCCACCCCGGCCGTAGCCATGCTGACCGGCTCCGGCAAGCAGGCGCTCATGGGGACGCTCACCGCCAACGCCGTCCGCAACGTGTGGGCCCATGCCGTGATCTTCTGCGGACACTTCCCGGAAGGGACGGACACCTTCACCGAGGAAATGGTCGAGGGCGAAACCCGCGGCGACTGGTACGTCCGGCAGATGATCGGCTCGGCCAACATCTCCGGCTCCAAGTTCATGCACATCATGACCGGAAACCTGTCCCACCAGATCGAACACCACCTGTTCCCGGACCTGCCGTCCAACCGGTACGGGGAAGTGGCCCCGAAGGTGCAGGAAATCTGCCGGCGCTACGGCCTGCCGTACACCACCGGGCCGCTGCTGAAGCAGGTTGGATCCTCGTGGGCGAAGGTCTTCAAGCTCGCCCTGCCCGGGAAGAAGGCGTAGCAGCCTTCTTCGGACAACTTCCTATGGAAGGACTCGGGCGCCCGGCGGCGTTCTCTGGCAGAGTATGACCATGCTCACTGTTATCGGCGAGGGCCTCGTTGACGTGGTCCAGCGCAGCTCCGGAATCGAAGCCCATGTGGGCGGCAGCCCGCTCAACGTCGCCGTCGGGCTCGCCCGCCTGGGGCACCCGGTGCAGTTCGTCGGCCGGTACGGCCGTGACGCCTACGGCGAGTCGGTGGCCGCCCACCTGAGGGCGAGTTCCGTCATGCTCCCGCAGGCCCCGGACGGGCTGCCCACCAGCGTTGCCACCGCGCTGGTGGACGACGACGGCGGCGCCACCTACACGTTCGACCTCGCCTGGGAGCTCCCCGGCCTGGCCGAACGGCTGCCGTTCATGCTGCAGGGGACCACGCTGCTGCACACCGGCTCCATCGCGACCATGCTGGCGCCGGGAGCCGCGGAGGTGCTGGCCGCCGTCGAACATGCCCACCCGGCGTCGACCATCAGTTTTGACCCCAACTGCCGCCCCAGCATCATCACGGACGCGGATTACGCCCGCCGGCAGGCGGAAAAGTTCGTGACCCTCGCGGACATCGTCAAGGCCTCCGACGAGGACCTCACCTGGCTCTACCCCGGCGTGGACCCGCTGGAGTCCGCACGCCGCTGGCTACAGCTTGGCGGGGCCGAAGGGCCGGCCGTGGTGGTGGTGACGCGCGGCGCTGCCGGGCCGTGGGGGACCACCGCCGCGGGCGAGGCCGAGTTTGCCGCCCCCCGCGTGGAGGTGGCGGACACCGTGGGCGCCGGGGATTCCTTCATGGCAGCGCTGCTTTCCGGGGTGGTGGACCGCGGCCTGGACGGCGCCCAGAACCGGGCTGACCTGCGGGCGCTCCCGGCCGAAGGGCTCACCGCCCTCCTGGCCCACGCCTCCCGCGCGGCCGCAGTGACCGTGTCCCGTGCCGGCGCCAATCCACCCACCCGGGCGGAGCTCAACCACCTCGAAGCAGCAGCAGAGGAAACCGAAGTTCCCACCACCTGAGAGGCAGCCATGACATCGCCGGGCCCGTTTTCCAACCTGCCGGACGTCCCAACGTTCGGGCTCACCAGCCGGTCGTTCGAGGATGGCGGGACCCTGCCGCCGCCGCAGCGCAGCGGCAGGATGCATGCCGGCGGCGCCGACGAGTCCCCACAGCTGAGCTGGAGCGGGGCGCCTGACGGGGCCAGGAGCTACGCCGTGACCGTGTTTGATCCGGATGCGCCGGGTGCCGGCGCGTTCTGGCACTGGGCGGTTCTCAACATCCCGGCAGATGTCACGTCGCTGGCGGAGGGCGCCGGGGCCGAGGGCGGTCCGCAGCTCCCGCCGGGCGCGGTGCAGCTGAAAAACGACGCCGGCTTCCGCGGCTATCTGGGGGCGGCCCCGCCGCCCGGGCACGGCAGGCACCGTTACATCGTCACCGTCTACGCGCTGGATGTCGAGGAGTTGCCGGGCGGGGCCGGGGCGAAGCCTGCCAGGCTGGGCTCCGAAATCGCCCGTCACCTGCTGGGCTCGGCCACGCTCACCGGCGTCTTCCAGCGCTGAGGCTGTCAGGCTCGACCGGCCAATAGAACTATTGATTCTCCCGGCCGGAAGACGCAGTGGTGTGGCTTCCCTGATCATCTGGACACGAAGGCCCTGCTGGACCGCATGAAGGATCCGGAACTGCCGGTCCAAACGATGCTCGTGGACCCGGAACTGGTAGTCCGGGGCTCGACGGCGCCCCCGCCTGAATACACAGGCGGGGGCGCCGTCGTTCTTCAGGTCAGAGGGCGCCTTGAGCACTGGTGCCCGCGGGAATCGCGGCCAGCCGTGTCACTTCCACCGGCTCCTCCAGGAGCCCCTCAAGCGAGGCGTTCAAGCGTTTGACGGCGTCGCCGGCGCCATGGGCGTCGAGGAGCTCGGCGCTCTCCCACTTTTCGATCATGACGATCTGGCCGTTCGGGGCTTCGTGGATGGCGTACAGTTCGCAGCCCGGCTCCTCGTGGACCTCCGCGATGGCGGGGGAGAGGGCAGCCACGACGTCGTCGAAGGCGCCTTCCTTGGGCGTGAACATGGCGGTGACAACTACGGTCATGGGTTTTCCTTTTCCTTATCTGGTTACGGACTTGGTGGCGGAGCGGGCAGGGGCAGCGCAGCTGCTGCGCGGCACGAAATCCGCCATGACCTCGATGGTCCTGGCGCCGGCGGGAAGCCGGCCCTGCATTCGTCCGAGGACGAGTTCAAGGGAGTGCAGCGCGAGCATGCCGATGGGCTGCCGGATCGCGCTGAGCGGGGGACTTGTCAGTTCGGTCCATGGGTTGTCGTCAAAGACGATAACCGAGAGGTCGTCGGGTATCCGGACGCCCATCTGGACGAGGCGCCGGACCGAGCTTTGCACCTGGGCGGTGTTCGCCACGATCAGTCCGGTGGGGGCATCCGGGGACGCAAGGAGGGATCCGACGGCGTCGCCCCCGCCGTCTCCGCGGAAGGGAACGTGCCGGACCAGCATGGGATCGAGACTTATCGAAGCGCCTTCGAGGGCGGCCCGGTAGCCGCCGATCCGCGAACGCCCGGTGGACGTGCTCGCGGGGCCGGTGATGAGGGCGATCCGCTCGTGGCCTAGGGCGATGAGGTGATCGGTTGCGCGCCGGGCCGAGTCGGAGTTTTCGATGCTGACGACGTCGACGTCGCTGAGTTCCGCAATGGCGCGGTCCACGAAAACCACGTTTACGCCGAGGTCCCGCAGGCGATCCCATTTCTCGACATTTCCGCCCGTTGGCGTGGCGATGACGCCGCCGACCGAGCGGTCCAGGAGCGTGTCCAGGGATTCGGCCTCAAGGTGCGGGTCCTCCTGCGTGGTCATGACCACAACCTGAACGCCGTGGCTGCGGGCCTCCCACACCACGCGGTCCGCCAGCTGGGCGAAGAACGGGTTGGCGAGGTCCGTGACCACCAGGCCGACGGTGAGGGCGTGGCCCGCGCTGAGTTCACGTGCCGCGGCGCGGGGGCGGTACCCGAGTTCACGGATGACATTCAGGACCTGTTCGCGCTTGGCCGGCGCGACCGGACCAGACTCGGGGTTAAGCACCCGCGACACCACGGACACCGAGACTCCCGCCGCTGCCGCCACATCGCGGATAGTGGGCGCCTTCTTCAATGCTCCTCCTTGCGGCCGGCGCGTTTCACCGACATCTGTTGACACAGCTTAACACTGACTGGTACAAAAGTGGAACCGGTTCCACTCGGTAACCCAGATCACAGCAGCAGCGACGACGAGGTGCTCCACCCCCCACAGTGGAGGTTGTCCCTCTTCGGTCAGACATCAATCAGAGAGATCCCCATGAACCTTCACAAGCTTCTTAGCGACCGCGAGAACCAGGGCCGTCCCATTCGTGTGGGCCTCATCGGTGCCGGACGGTACGGCACCATGTACCTCGCCCAGGCAAACAACATCCCGGGCATCCACGTTGTGGCCATCGCTGACATCAATGTGAAGCGGGCTGAGGGCGCCTTCGAGCTGGTCGGCTGGCCCCAGAGCCAGATCGCCCCGGACATCGCCACCGCGCTGGAGAACCGCTCCACCACCATCGTGGCAAACGCCGACGAGCTGTTCGACGTCGACATCGACGTCATTGTTGAAGCCACCGGCAACCCGATCGTCGGCGTAAAGCACGCGCTGCGGGCGATCGAAACCAAGAAGCACATCATCATGGTCACCGTCGAGGCCGACGCGCTCGCCGGTCCAGCCCTCGCCAAGCGCGCGGAAGAGGCCGGCGTCGTGTATTCGATGGCGTACGGCGACCAGCCCGCCCTCATCATGGAACTGGTGGACTGGGCCCGGACCAGCGGCTTCGACGTGGTCTGTGCGGGCAAGGGCGCCAAGTACCTCGAGCACTACCACGAGATGAACCCGGACAACGTCTGGGAAAACTGGGAGTTCTCCAAGGAGCTCACCGACTCCGGGCAGCTCAACCCGTACATGCACACCTCCTTCCGTGACGGCACCAAGGCCTCCATCGAGATGGCCGCCGTCGCCAACGGTGCAGGCCTCACGCCGTCGGACTCCGGACTGACCTTCACCCCGGGCGACGTGGAGGAGATCGCCACCATCTGCCGCCCGGCCGACGTCGGGGGTGCCCTGGCGCATGAGGGAAGCGTGGACGTCATGTCAAGCGTCAACCGCGACGGCAGCTGGATCAGCCACAACACCCAGGAGGGCGTGTTCGTCGTCGTCAAGGCCACGAACGGCTACGTCTCCGGCTGCTTCAACGAATACCCGTGGCACCCGGACCCCACCGGCCAGTACGCAGCGCTGTACCGTCCGTACCACTACGTGGGCCTCGAGCTGAATGTCTCGATCGCCAACGCAGCCCTCCGCGGCATTGCAACCGGCTCGCCCGTCGGCTTCTTCGGTGACGTCGTTGCCACCGCCAAGAAGGACTTGAAGGTTGGCGAGTTCCTCGACGGCGAGGGTGGCTTCACCGTCTGGGGCAAACTCGTCTCGGCCAAGCACTCCGTCGAAATCGGCGCCCTGCCGGTAGCCCTGGCGCACCACGTCGAGCTGCGTGCCGACGTCGCCAAGGGTGCCACCGTCCGCTGGGAAGACGTCATCATGGATGAGTCGCTCTCCCAGGCCCTCGAGCTGCGCCGCGAAACCGAGGCGCTCGTCGCCGAAGCCGCACTGACCTCCTAACTCACCCCGCGACTCACAAGACTCCTTCCAATGAAGAAAGGCATCACATGAACTCGAAGACCCGCGCCCTCACCGGAGTGCTGGCATGCACCCTCGCCGCCTCCGTCCTCGCCGGCTGCGCCTCAGGGGCGCCCGGCGGCGGCTCGCCGGTGGCCAAGATCCAGCTGTCCATCCCGGACCCGCTGACCTCTTCGGTGGGTGTCTCCGCCCAGCACTTCGCCGACCAGGTGAAGAAGACCTCCAACGGCTCTGTGGTTGTCACGGTGGTGCCGAACGGTACGAGCTTCAGCGGCGACCAGAACGCCGCCGTCACGAGGCTGCAGGGCGGGTCGCTGGACGCGCTGATCCTGTCGACATCGGTGTACGCGTCGGTGGTGCCCGAAATGAACGCAATCAGCATTCCCTACCTCTTCGATGACACGAAGGAAGAGGCTGCGTTCCTGGCCGGCAAGCCAGGCGAGGTCCTCAAGGAAAAGCTCAAGGAGAAGAACACCGTCGCCCTGTCCTTCCTCACCCGGACCGGACGCCAGATCACCAACTCCGAACGTCCCATCGAGCAGCCGTCGGACCTGAAGGGCCTGAAGATCCGCGTGCCGGGCAACCCCCTGTGGACGGACTTCTTCGGCAAGCTGGGCGCGAGTCCCACCACCATGGCGTTCTCCGAGGTCTTCACCGGCCTGCAGACCGGCACGATCGACGGCCAGGAAAACCCGATCGAGGTGCCCTGGACCAACAAGTTCTCGGAAGTCCAGAAGTACGTCTCGTTGACGCACCACATCAACGATGCCTGGGTCCTGGCTCTGTCCTCCAAGAAGTGGGACTCGCTGAACGAGGACCAGAAGAAGATCCTGACGGACGCCTCGGTTGAGACCGCCACCTTCAAGACCGAATACGACACGGAGCAGTCGGAGAAGCAGCTGGCCGAGCTCACCGCCAAGGGCATGAAGGCCAACGAGCCCACCGCCGCCGGCCTCGAGCAGTTCAGGGCCGTTTCCAAGAGCCTCTACCCGGACTTCTCGAAGCTGATCGGCAAGGAATTCTTCGACCAAGCGATCGCCGCAGCCAAGTAACCCCTTTCGAGGGCCGGAGCGCCCGTCCGGCGCCCCGGTCCTCGAATACCATCCCTCGAACATCATCCCCGCACTCAGCATCCCGCTTTCAACGATGACAGTCTGGAAAAACATGGAACATACACTCGCCCCCAAGGAACTCGAAGAGGTCCTTCCGTCCGATGCGGAAGAGATCCTTCACCACGGGCACGTCGCGCCGCGCTGGAGCGGAGCGGTCTGGCTGGACAAGGCCTTGGAATGGACCGTCGGCGCGGCCATCCTCGCCGAGCTCGTGGTTATCCTGCTGAACATCATGGTCCGGGTGGTTACGGGTGATTCCGTGCTGTGGACGCAGGAAGTCTCCGAGATTGCGCTGCTCACCATCGCCTTCATCGGCGGTGCCATCGCCTACCCCAAGGGCGCCCACATGTCCGTCCAGGCACTGGTCATGCGCCTGCCGGCGAGCTGGAAGCCGTACCTGGCGGCCCTCGTGGACTGCCTTGTCTTCGTCATGAGCGCCGGCTCCCTCGCCCTGTTCATTCCTACCCTGGTCCAGCAGCTCGAGGAAAAGACGCCGATCCTCCAGCTGCCGGTCTTCTGGGTCTCGCTGCCGTTCGCGCTGGGCATGGTGCTCATCGCCTGGTTCGCCGTCCTCAAGCTCTGGCGGCAGCCACGCCGCGCGGTCCTGATCGCCACCGGCATCACTGCGGTTATGGCCGCGGCGGTTCTCTTCGCCCAGCCACTGTTCTACTACGCCTCGCCCAACCTGATCCTCGGCGTGGTTCTCGTTGGCCTGTTCGCCCTGCTGTTCCTCGGCCTGCCGATCGCGTTCGTGCTGGCCCTGGCCTCGGGCATCTACCTCTACCTGGGCGGCATCTCGGAGGTCAGCGCCATCCCGATCGGCATGGCATCGGGCGCCAAGGGCTTCGTGCTGCTGGCCATCCCGTTCTTCATCCTCGCCGGAACCGTCATGAACTCCGCCGGCCTGACGCTGCCGCTCGCCAAGCTGGTGGACGCGCTGATCGGGCACCTGCGGGGCGGCCTGCTCCAGGTGGTCGTCGTGACGATGTACATCTTCTCCGGCATTTCCGGCTCCAAGGTTGCGGACGTCGCCGCCGTGGGCACCACCATGCGGGGCATGCTCGAGGAACGCAAGTACCCGCGCGGCGAGGTGGTGGCGGTGCTGTCCGCCTCGGCCATCATGGGTGAAACCATCCCGCCGAGCATCGTCCTGCTCATCCTCGGCTCTATCACCACCATTTCCACCACCACGCTGTTCCTGGCCGGCTTCGTTCCCGCCGCGTTCCTGGCCCTCGTGGTCATGGCCATGGTCTTCCTCCGCGCCCGCAAGCAGGGCGGTGTGTCCAGCCCGAAGGCCACTTGGCGTGCACGCGGCTCCGCCACCTTCTTCGCCATCCCGACGCTCCTGCTTCCGGTAGGCATGGTGGTGGGCATCCTCAGCGGCTTCGCCACCCCCACTGAGGTGTCATCCGTCGCCGTCGCTTACGCCTTCGTGCTAGCCGCCGCCTACCGGCGCGGCAGCAAGAAGCTGCTGGGCGATACCCTCCGGGAAACCACGACGACGGCGGGCATGGTCCTGTTCATCATCGCGGCAGCCTCACCGCTCGCCCAGACGCTTGCACTCGCCGGGGTGTCCCAGCAGATCCACGACCTCATGTCGGGCCTGGGCGACTCGCCTGTCCTCTTCATGCTGTTCACCGTCGTGCTGCTGATCATCATGGGCCAGTTGCTGGAGGGCCTGCCCGCCGTGCTGATCTTCGCACCCCTGCTGCTGCCGATCGCCACGGATTTCGGCGTGAACCCGGTGCAGTACGCCATGGTCCTGATCATCGCCATGGGCATCGGTTCGTTCGCCCCGCCAGCCGGCGTCGGCTTCTACGTGGCCTGCGCAACAGGCCACGAAACCGTGGAAAAAAGCCTCAAGCACTTCTGGCCGTACCTCATCGCGGTGTTCATCGGGCTGCTGGTGCTTGCCGCCGTTCCGTGGTTCAGCACCTTCCTGCCCGCCATGGCCGGCCTGATCCCCTTCTAACGACGTGAGCACAGTGACCGACACACAGAATGAGTTGAAGCCCGGGATTCCAATGTCCGTCGCCCTGCTGGGCACCGGCCCGATGGGCGCCCCGATCGCCCGAAATATCCTGGCCGCCGGTGTTCCCCTCACGCTCTGGAACCGCACCGCAGAAAAGGCCAGGGCCATCGGCGGGGGACAGGTGGCCGGCACACCGGCGGAGGCTGCGGCCGACGTCGTCCTCACAGTCCTGCCGGACCTGCCTCAGGTCGCCGACCTTCTCCCCGGCGGGGACGGACTGCTGGCCGGGTGGAAGGCAGCCGGCATCGAGGAACCTGTCCTGGTCATTCACGGAACAGTGTCCCCGGTGGCCGTGGCCCGGTTCGCCGAGGACTGCCGGAGCCGGCACGGGGTGACGGTGGTGGACGCGCCGCTCAGCGGCGGCATCATCGGAGCCGAGGAAGGCCGGTTGAGCACCATGGCCGGCGGGCCGCGCGACACTGTGCGGCGCCTCCTGCCGCTCTTCGAGCTCTACAGTTCCACGGTCGTTTGGTTCGGCGAAGCGGGGGCGGGGTCCACGGTCAAGGCCTGCAACCAGATCGTCGTGTCGGCCACGGTCACGGCGCTGGCCGAGGCCATGGCCCTGGCGACTGCCGCCGGCCTTGATCCTGAGAAGGTGCAGTCCATTCTGGCCGGCGGGCTGGCCAATTCGGAGGTTCTCCGGCAGAAGGGGCAGCGCTGGATCGACGGGGATTTCGACGGCGGCGGCTCGGCGAAAAACCAGCTGAAGGACCTGAACTTCATCGCCGAGATCGCCAAGGACAGCGGGCTGAAACTCCCGCTCTCCGCCAGCGTCCGCGGCGCCTTCGAGCTCATGGTGGACACAGGCGACGGCGACCTGGACCACACCGGGATCTACCGGACGGTCCTGGGCCAATCAGCTTAGGCCAGCCAGGACAACGGCAGGCTAGTCGCCGGTGAGGCGCCGGGCGTGCTCGGCCTCGGAAGGGTCGAGTTCGCCCGGGCCGCCGCCCAGGAACGCCCAATGGCTGGTGTGGCCATCCGGGCCGGTGAGGCTTCCCTGGCGGAGGGCGCTGTCGATGCGGCTGCGGACCAGGGCCTCATTCGCCGGTTCGGTGGCGAAGATGATCCGCAGCGTGACGGTGTCCCCGTTTTGCTCAGGCCGGGTATGGTGCGGCGCGAGCGGGCAGGGCGGCGGGTGGTCCCAGCTTCCGCACAGCTCGCGCGTAACCGCTGCGCCCGGAGCTGCAGGATCCGGTGCCTGCACGTCCCCGGCGGATGTCATGGCGACCGTCGCCAGATGCAGGTATGCCGATCGCATTGGCGTCATGCCCCGAGGTGCTCGAGCAGCGCGTCGAGGATTGGCAGCTGGCCCTTGACGAGCTTGATGCGGGCTTCGGATTCACCGATCCACTCGGCACGGTCAATCTCGGGAAAGTGCTGAACCGTTCCGGAGCCCTTGGGCCACTCCAGCGGAAACGTGTTGCTCAGGATTTTCTCGGGCTTGAAGGCGGATTCGGCCGTGAATGCCGTGATGAGCTTGCCCGAGGGCTGCCGGAAGGTGCCGAGCAGCACGTAGTCCGCGGACGGCGCCGGGACTCCCATTTCCTCGGCGAACTCACGCTGTGCCGCCGCCAGCGGATCCTCCTCTTCGAGGTACTCGCCCTTGGGAATTGACCAGGCGCGTTCATCCTTGCGCTCCCAGAAGGGGCCGCCCATGTGGGCGATCCACACTTCCACTTCCGCCCCCCTGTTCTGCCGGTACAGCAGAAGGCCCGCACTCCTGACAGCCATGTTGCCCTCCTGCCCCTAGGCTACCCCCGGGATGCCGGCAAAGAGCGGCGCCTGCTGCGTCCGGCGAGCAGAATGACCGCCACGTTGGTGGCGACGATGACCGCCATGCCCAGCCACTCGTGCAGCACGAGGAACTGTCCCAGCACAAGTGTCCCGGAGAGGGCGGCCAGCAGGGGGTTGATGCTCATATATACGCCGAAGAAGCCGGGCTGGACGTGCCGCAGCGCCATGAGGTCCGCGGCATAGGGGATGACCGAGCACAGCACGCCGGCGATGACCGAGTACCCCAGCGCAGGACCGGCCAGCGAACCCTGGGCCAGCAGATACGCCGTCACCGGCAGGTAGAAGACGAGGGAAACAGCTGTGGCGGCTGCGGGCGCCTGCAGGCCCGGCAGCCGCTGCCCGGCAATCCTGTTCAGGACGATGTAGGCCGCCCAGCAGACGGCCGCGGCCACGGCGATGCCGATGCCTGCGAAATCGCTGCTGGGACCGGGCAGTACCAGGATGTAGACCCCGCAGCCGGCGCACGCCGCGCACAGCATATCCAGCCGGGTCCTCGAGCGCATTAGGGCAATGGCCAGCGGGCCTAGGAACTCCAGCGTCACGGCAAGGCCCAGGCCGATCCGCTGGATGGCGACGTACAGGCAAATGTTCATCAGGGCGATGGCAGCGCCCAGCAGGAGCGTCGGCCACCACTGGCGCCAGGTGAAACGGTGTAGGGGAGGCCGGGCAGCGGACAGAAGCACGGCGGCGGCAACGAGCTGCCGCACGGCGACAACCCCGGCGGGACCGACAGCCGAAAACGCGTGTGCGCCAATGCCGGCGCCCACCTGGTTGCTGATTCCACTGGCGGTCATGGTCAGGACACCGCCCAGGATCCGGCCCTGGGTCGGGGCTGACTGGCTGCGTCCCCGGCCGGTGCCGGGCTCTGTGAACGTCTCCATAGACAGCAAGTGTGCGGGCAGGCCGGCAAACCTATAAATGTCCCCGCTGCCGGTTCTATACGATAGCCGTATGAATCTTGAGCTGCGCCATCTCCGGGCACTCGTGGCTGTTGCCGAGGTTCAGACGTTCACCGACGCGGCCATCGCGTTGGGGACGTCGCAGGCCAGCGTCTCGCGGTCCGTTGCTGCGCTGGAGCGTGCCCTCGGTGTGCGCGTCTTCCAGCGGACGACGCGCAGCGTCACGCCCACAGCGACGGGCAAACGCATCATTGAGCACGCCCGGCGGGTCCTGGACGAAGCCAGGCTGCTGGAAGATGCAGCCCGCGATGCGTCCGGTGAACTCAGGGTCGGATACGCGTGGTCCGCGGTGGGCAGCCGGACCCTCGCCGTGCAGCGGCGCTGGGAGGGTTCGAACCCTGCTGTCCCGCTGGTCTGGGTGCAATCCGGTTCGCCGGCTGCCGGCCTGGCTAACGGAACTGTTGATGTCGCCGTCGTCCGCAAGCAGCTTAACGACCCCCGCTTCGCCGAGACGCTGATTGGAACGGAACGGCGCTACGCCGCGGTAGCCGCCACGGACCCGCTGGCCCGCCGGCGCTTCCTGCGCATGGCCGACTTTGCCGGGCGGGCGCTCGCCGTGGACAGCCGCACGGGAACCACCTCGGTGGACCTGTGGAGCCCGGAGGCGCAGCCCGCATCCCTCCGTCCCGTCCAGGGAGTGGACGACTGGCTGACGCTGATCTCCACCGGACGGGCGATGGGGATGTCCTCCGAGGCGACAGCCGCGCAGTACCCGCGGCCCGGCGTGGCCTACAAGGTTGTCCGGGACGCGCCGCCCATATCCGTGTTCCTCGCGTACTGGAAGGACGATCCGTCTGTTCTCATCGCAGAATTTGCCCGCCTGGCACGGCAGGCGTACGACGACGGCGGCTAAAGAACGCTCCTTGTCCGGTTCCCTTCGCAGGGGGGACACTGGAGAAAACGATGTGAAAGGAGTCTGCCGTGCGAAAGAGAACAGCATGGATCATCGGAGCAGCGGTCGCTGCGGCGGCTTTGGGAGGCGCGTCGGTGGCTGCGGCTTCCGTGAACCCCTTCGATGATGACACAACGGGCAACGGGGGCACGCAGCAGCCGCTGAACCAGACCGACCGCGACAAAGCCGTCGACGCCGCCATGGCCAAAGTGGGCCCGGGACAGGTCACTGAGGTCGAACGGGGCGACGACGCCGGTTCCTCCTACGAGGTAGAGATCCGCAAGAGCGACGGATCTGAAATAGAAGTCAACATCGGCTCTAACTTCCAGGTGCTGAACCAGAGCCAGGACGACGGCGACTAACGCCGCTCAACCAGCGAGCCATTCGCCTGCCTTCATCACGGCGGCCACCTCAAGATCCGGCGTGAGGGCCACCAAGTCCGCCTTCCGTCCGGCTTCGATGCGTCCGACGTCGGACAGCCCCAGCATGTCCGCCGGGTTCTGGCTCGCCGCGCGGACGGCATCGGCGAGCGGGATACCGGCGTCGTGGACAGCGTGCCGTACTGCCGCATCCAGCGTGAGGATGCTCCCGGCGATGGTGCCGTCGCTGACCAGACGGGCTTCGCCGTCGGACACCCGGACGTCCAGCCCGCCCAGCCGGTACATGCCTTCCTGCGCGCAGGCCGCCGCCATGGCGTCGGTGACGAAGACGGCACGCGCCGGGCTGGCGGCAATGAAGCGGACCAGCGACGGGTGGAGGTGGACGCCGTCGGCTATCACTTCGGCAAACACCGCAGGGTCTTCCAGCAGCGCCAGCGCGGGGCCGGGTTCCCGGTGGTGGAGCGGCCGCATCGCGTTGAAGACGTGCGTCCCGGCAGTGGCTCCGGCCGCGATGGCCTGACGGGCCAGGTCGTAGCCCGCGCCCGTGTGGCCGATGGCCGCGACGGCGCCGTAGCCGGTGACCTGCCGGATGGCTGCCAGGCCCCCTTCCAGTTCAGGCGCGATCGTGACCATCCGTACGGTGCCCCGCCCGGCCAGCATCAGCCGGTCGATGGCGGCCGGTTCGGGCGCGAGCAGAAGGTCCTCCGCGTGGGCGCCCCGGTGGTCGGGGCTGAGCCACGGTCCTTCCAGGTGGATCCCGGCCAGAACGCCTTCCTCCACCAGGGCGGCCAGCGCGGCCACCGCCTTTTCAAGCTGCGCGAGCGGGGCGGTGACCAGGCTGGCCATCAGGGTGGTGGTGCCGTGGGAGCGGTGCACCTCGGCGATCCGGACCGCGGCGGCGGCGGGGTCGGCGTCGTTGAAGCTGAAGCCGCCGCCGCCGTGGATGTGGGCGTCCACAAAGCCCGGCGCGAGGGTGGCGTCCGGAAAATGGGCGTCGGGCTCCCGGGCGGGCAGCCCGGGACCCGCCGCGGTGATCCGGCCGCCGTCGGTCTCCACCCAGCCGGGCTCCAGCACGGCGTCCGGCAGGATGACCCGCAAAGCAGAAATGAGCGTCGGACTCACCAGGTTTCCGTGATCTTGCGCAGGCCGCGGGGAGCGTCAGGGTCCAGGTGGCGGGCTGCCGCCATCGCATGCGCCAGCCGCTGCAGGGGCATGATCTCCAGAATGGGTGAGAGCTGCTCGTGGACGGCCGGCAGCGGCACCACGTGGTTCAGCGGTCGGGCCGCTCCTGCGTCGCCCACCAGGCAGACGTCCGCGCCGCGTTCGGCCAGACGATCCAGAACGGGATGCAGGGCGCGGCCGCCGGCGCCGGGCGAGGCGATGGCAATGACCGGCCGGTCGGCGTCGATCATGGCGAAGGGGCCGTGCAGCAGGTCCGCGCCGGAGAAGGCGTGCGCGGCCAGGTAGGACGTTTCCATGAGTTTCAGTGCCGCCTCCCGTGCGGTGGGGTAGGAGAAGCCGCGTCCCGTGGTGACGATGTGGTTCACGAAGCGGTAGCGGTCTGCAACCTCCAGTATCTCCGGCCGGGCCAGGACATCGGCGGCGAGACGCGGCAGGTCCGCCGCTTCCGCGCCGTTCCCCCCGGCCCACGCGTCAATCAGCTGCCACAGCGCCAGCAGTTGCGACGTGTAGCTCTTCGTTGCGGCCACGGCGCGCTCCGGCCCCGCCAGGATGTCCAGGTGGTGCCGGGCGGCAGCCGCCAGCGGTGACGACGGGGCGTTCGTGACGGCCACGGTGAGGGCGCCGCCCCGGGCGGCAGCGGCGGTGGAGTCCACCAGGTCCGGGGAGCCGCCGGACTGGCTGACCGCCAGCCACAGCACCCCATCCATTTTCGGTTCGGCGCCGTACACCGTAAGGCTCGACGGCGACGCCAGCCCGGCCGGCAGCCCCAGCACCGTCTCGATGAGGTACTTCGCGTACAGGGCCGCGTGGTCGCTGGTGCCGCGCGCGGCCAGGAGCACGTACTTGATGTCTGCGTCCCGCAGGGTGGCGGCCAGCCGGGTGATGGCGGGGCGCCCTAGCTCAAGCTGCCGGGCCAGCGCCTCCGGCTGTTCCAGGATTTCGGCGGCCATCAGGGAGCCGGGGAGTGGGGGTGCGGCGATGGCGGTTGGGGCGGTGTTGTTCGCGATCGTGGTGTGCGAGGCGGTCATGGGTCTCCTTGGGTGGATCAGGGAATTTGGGTTAAAGCGATCGGGCGGGAATTTTGGTGGCTGGCCGGAGCGGTTCGCGGGCAAGCTGGCAGGCCAGCTCCACCGCGCCCCAGGCAGGGGAGCGGTCCAGTACTCGGACGTCGGTGAGGCCGTTGGCGGCCAGCAGCCCGCGCACCCTGCCGGCCAGCGCCGCCTGGTTGACCAGCATTCCGCCGGCCAGCAGGACCGGCGCATCTTCCGGAATGGTGCCCAGCCTCCGGTTCACCGTCAGGGCCAGGCCGGCGAGCTGCCGTGCGGCGTCGTCGGCGATGGCTGCGCTCGCAGCGTCCGAGGCAGCGAGGTCGAACACGGTTCCGGCCAGCCCGGCCCAGTACCGGCGCTCCGGCCTGCGGTAGAACAGATCCAGCAGCTCAGCGGGTTCCGCGGCTCCGGTCTGCGCCAGCATCTCGGCAGTCAATGGCCCGGCGGGCAGGCCGTCGTCGGATTCCTGCAGGGCGTGGCGGACCGCGCTGCGGGCCACGGCGTAGCCGCTGCCTTCGTCGCCGAGCAGGTAACCCCAGCCTCCTGCCCGGGCTTCCCGGCCGTCGCCGGCCTTCGCCCACGCGGCGGAGCCGGTGCCGGAGATAAGGACGGTGCCTGCCGTGAGGCCGCCGGCCGCGAGGATGATGCGGGTGTCGTGGTCCACGTGGATCCGGGCTCCGGGGAAGCGGCGGGATAGCAGGCCGGTCAGCCGTTCCCGGGCTGCGGGCGTGTCCGCTCCTGCGGCGCCGGCAAACACGGCGTTTATTCCGTGGTCTGCAGGATCGCCGATACCGAGCTGCGCGGCGAGGTCGTCCAGCGCCGCGGCGGCTTCGTCCGGCCCGACGGAGGCGATGTTCGCGCTGCCCACCGTGCACTCAGTGATGCTCTGAACGAGCGGTGCGCCGCCGTCGTCGTCCGCCAGAATGGCGTGCGTCTTCGAGCCGCCGATGTCCAGGCCGAGGACGTGCCGCATCACTTGGCCGCCGGCGTGCTGCTGCTGTCATTGTTGCCGGTGGCTTCTGGCCAGCGGGCGCCGTTTTCCCAGTAGTGGCGGATTTCCTCGAGGTTCCGGCCCTTGGTTTCGGGGGCCAGCCGGTGGACGAAGACGAAGCCGGCGACGGCCAGCGCACCGAATACCGCGAACGTGCCGGCACCGCCGAGCCGCTGCAGCATGGTGAGGAAGAACGCCGCGACGATCACGTTGGCCACGAGGTCCGAGGTGAGCATTGCGCTGGCACCCAGGGAGCGCAACCGGGCCGGGAACGACTCGCCGGCGTAGACCCAGACCAGCGCGCCGAAGCCGAACGTGAAGCCCACGGTGAACAGCAGGACCCCGAGGAAGCCCACCACGGTCAGGACGCCGCCGAAGTCGCGTCCCGCCATGAAGACACCGACCAGGATCACGTTGGCCACGATCATCATGCCGATGCCGCCGAGCAGGATGGGGCGGCGGCCCACCCGGTCCACCAGGGACAGCGAGACGAACACGGCCACCAGCGAAGCGGCCTGAACCAGCGCGGGCAGCAGCAGGAGGGCGGCGTTGCCCGTGAAACCCATGGCCTCGAAGATCCGGGGGCTGTAATAGACCACGGCGTTGATGCCGGTGATCTGGATGAAGAAGCCGAGGCCGACGACGAACACGGTCGCCTTCAGGTATGGCGAGCGGAGCATCTCACGCAGGCCGCCACCGCGTTCTTCGCTGATTGCCTGGCGCATGTCCGCCAGTTCGGCGTCCACGTCGGCGTCCGGCTCGATCGAGCTGAGCGTACGGCGGGCCTCCTCGGTGCGTCCGCGCATCATGTACCAGCGGGCGGTGTCCGGGAGGCGCAGGGTGACGGCCAGGACCGCGATGGCCGGGACGGCGGCCAGGCCGAGCATCAGCCGCCAGTTTTCGCTGGCGGACAGGAAGTAGGCGGCAATGTAGCCGATGATGATGCCGATGACTGTGGCCACCTGGTAGGCGACGAGCAGGGCGCCGCGCACCTTGGGCGGCGCTGACTCGGCCACGAAGACGGGCACCACCACCACGGAAATGCCGATGGTCAGGCCCAAGAGCAGGCGGGCCACGAGCAGCATGGGCACGTCAGCCGCGAGGGCGCTGAGCACCGCGAACGCGGCATACGCTCCGGCCACACCCACCATGCAGACCTTGCGGCCCAGTTTGTTGGCGAGCCAGCCGCCGAGGACGGCGCCAAGGACTTCACCGACGACGACGGCGGTGGTCACCAGCTCCTGTTGGCTGGTGGAAAGCTGAAACTCCTTGGTGATGAACAGCAGGGCACCGGCGATATTCGAGAGATCGTAGCCGTAGATTATGCCAATGGTGGCGGCGGTGCCGCCGATCAGAAGGCCGAGGCGGGGCGTCTGGCGCAGGTCTTGCAGGAACGACATCTTTGGGTCCTTGGAAGTGGGATGGGGGATTGGTTGTTGCTTCGCTCAATTGGTGTAAACCAATTTCCATCATTTTGGCCTAGACCAATTTTCGTGTCAATAGGTACCATCAGATTCATGGAAACCTCCGCGGCCGCTGCCCTGCCCAAGTACTACGTACTCAAGGAGCAGATCCTCACCCTCATCGAGGACGCCGTGCCCGGAACGCTGATCCCCACGGAGCGCGCACTCGCCGAGCAGTACGGAACGTCCCGCACCACCGTCCGGCAGGCCATCGGCGAGCTGGTGTCCGAGGGCCGCCTGGACCGGACACAGGGGAGGGGGACGTATGTGGCGCCGCCAAAGGTAACGCACGTCCGCCAGCTCACATCCTTTACCGACGACGCCGCGAGCCAGGGCCTCACGGCTGCGGCCCGGATCGTGGACGTGAGCGTGCTCCCGGCCGACCCGGCCACGGCACGGCGCCTGGCGGTGGAGCCGGGAACGGACATCCACCGGGTGGAGCGCATCAGGCTGGTTGACGGCGAGCCGCTTGCGCACGAGGTTGCGTTCCTTGCGGGACCGCTGCCGGACCTGGCGCGGACCGTGGCGGAGCGCGGCTCCCTGTACGCTGCCCTGCGCGAGGACTACGGAATCCGGATCGCCGAGGTGGAGGACACCGTGGAGACGAAGCTGGCCGGACCGGCCGAGGTGCAGCTCCTCGACGTCGAAATGGGCGCCCCCATGCTGCTGGTTCACCGCCTCGGCTTCACCCCGGACGGGCAGCCCGTGGAGTGGACCGAGTCGGTGTTCCGGGGGGACAGGTTCCGCTTCGTGGCGCGGATGCACGTCTAACGAGGGCGCGTCTCCTGCGTGCGGCGCTTCTCTTTATTACGCCCAGCTGCGGAAGATGAAGCACTGTTGCGTTGCGCGACGGCGGGCGTCGACAGGCGTTGTGAAGCAAGTTACCCGGTGGTTGTGTAAGTCCATAATCAGCGACGGGGCGGCCGCAACGCCGAATCGAGGGGGACATGATCACAGCTTTGGTTCACAGGATCAGGACGCAGTGCAGCGCGGAACTGAACACCTTCCGCAGCCAGATGCACGCACTGGCGCGGCAGGATATCGGTTCCGGCCTGGACGCAGCAGCCACCACCATGGCCCGCCGGCCGTGCCTTGCCACCCCGGGAGTTTCCGTGGACATCGTCGGCTTCACCTGCCCCCGTTCCTCCGGCGGCGGGCCTTCGGTGCGGGTTGCCGTGTCCCTGAGCCTGCAGCCTGGCCGGATGGCCTCCGCAGTCCACTGGGAGGAGGCCCATGCCTGGGCCGGTGCGGTGGCAGGCGGGGAATGGGCTGCCGCCGAATATGTCGGAAGCCAGGAAAGCCCGGGCGGCATGGTCTTTCACTACGCCTTGAAAAATGCGGAGGACCCTAACGCCGTGCCCGAGTATTCGGCGGTGCCGGAGTACTCGGCGGACTATTCGTCTGTGCTGTAAGCACTGACTTAAACCATAAAGGATCCGGCGGGAATGCTCCCGCCGGATCCTTTTTGTCCGTCTTGCCGGATTACTCCTTGCCCAGCCCAGCCGCCGAGGTCTTTTCACCGGTGACTTCGTTCAGCTTGGCCAGGTCGAAGATGCCGTTGATGTCCGCCTGCTTGGTGGTGCCGGCGTCCACACCGTCCTGGAGCAGCTTCTTGAACGCTCCGGCCAGCGGGTCCACCGTGAACACGATGTTCTTCAGGGACCGGTCAATGACTTCCTGCGGGAGTGCCTTGCCGGCAGCTTCCTTTAGGGCGGCGTTCACTTCCGTGGACTTCTCGGCCGCCGGGGTGTCGTTGAGCCACTTCACGGCGTCGACGTGACCCTTGAGCAGGGATTCCACCGTCTGCGGGTGCTCAGCAGCGAACTTCTTGTTGACGATCAGGATGGTGGTGGGGAACTCGCCCGGCTTGCCGGTCAGCGACCCGTCCCACAGGTCCTTCTCGTCCACCAGGACCTTCGCCCCGGCCTGCAGCACCAGACGGGAGGCCCACGGCTCAGGCAGCCACGCGCCGTCGAGCTTGCCGTTCTGGAACAGCTTCAGGGTCTGGGCGTTTTCGGTGGGGTTGATCGCAACGTCCCCGCCGCCGTCGGTGTTGGTCTTGTAGCCCTGCTTGCCCAGCCAGGCGCGCAGCGCCACGTCCTGGGTGCCACCGAGCTGCGGGGAGGCGAGGGTCTTGCCCTTCAGGTCCGCCGCGGTCTTAATTTCCGGCTTGACCACCAGCTGCGCGCCGCCGGAGGCTGCCCCGGCGATGATGTTGATGGACTCGCCCTTGCTCTTGACGAACGAGTTGATGGCCGGGTTCGGGCCGATGTACGTGGCATCGATCGCGCCGGCGTTGAGCGCCTCGATAGCGGCCGGGCCGGCGTTGAACACCTGCGTGCTCAACTTGGTGTCGCCCAGCTCCTTTGCGATGAAACCCTTCTGGACGCCAACCAGCGCGGTGGCGTGGGTGATGTTCCCGAAGTAGCCCAGCTTCAGCTCGGTGGCGGGGCTGGTGGCGCCGGCCGCGTTGACGGAATCCGGGGCGGAGCTGTTGGCGGCCGTGGTGGCGACGGCGGCGCCTGCACCCAGGACGGCAAGGATGCCGGCGGCGATGCCGATCTTGAGCCCGCTGGGGCGTTTCCGGCCGGCGGGCTGGCCCGCGGCGATCCGGGTGGAGCCCGGGAACTCGTTCGGAGAAGACATGATGTTTTCCTTTTGGATGGTGGAGCGGAGGGGATGGCGCTGAGCGTTGGATTGAGATTACGGAGGCCCCTCCGGCGGCCACAATGGCAGTCGACGCGGGCGTTCACCCGGCGTCGTAGTGGTTCATTCTGGCGGTCGTATAGCTTCACCGGGAGTCGCGGAACGTCAAAATCGGGGGCTTACAGCTCGTCCGAGGCGGACTTCAGGGTTCCCAGGACGGCGGGCAAAAGGTGCTGCTGCCGGCCCCAGACAGGGTCGAGCAGTTCCACGTACCAGGAGTCGGCCAGCAGGAGGGCCAGGGTTTCGTTGCTCTCGCGAGCCCAGTCCTGGATCTGCTCCGATTCGACCGGATTTTCGCTGCTTCCCAAAACAGTGACCACTTCGCCGTCGTGCTGTGTGACGGGAACGGAGGCCTGGCTGACCTCCCCCGGGGCGTGGACGATGGCAATGAGTTCCGTCCCGGTGGACAGCCGCAGCAGGAGGGCTGCGGACTCCGCGGAGCAGAAGCCGGTGACGTACTCGCGCTGGGCGTGCCCGGCGTCGGGGCCGAGGCCGGGCTGGGATTCCTTGGTGAACAGTCCGCTGCGGTTGAGCTCAGCCAGCTGGCCGGCGATGGGAAGGGTCTCGTCGTCGAAGCGCGGGGCCAGGGTTCCGGGCTGGTATTCGCTGGTGCCCTCAAGCCACCGGGCCGTCAGCTCTCCGGCGGCGGCGAGGGTGCCCGCCTGCCGCCACACTTCGCGGTCTGCCAGAAGCCTGCCGTAGCTGTCACGTTCGGTGGTGAATTGATCGCTCATACTCGATGCTAGGCGCCGCTCGGCGTTGTTGGGCAGGCCGAATGACGCCTTCGTACGCCGTATTAATCGCGGTTACGCCGTGTATCTTCCGGTTTCTCCCGCTTTGACCAGTGCTTTTTTGCTGCCGGATAGTTGCTGCGACAAGGCGCACTCACACCGGCACTCAAGCCGGCGGTGGGCCTGGCCCTTGCCGCCACGCGCCTGCTGGCGCTCTCCCGTCACGGTGGACGAGGCGGCTGCGGCGCTGGTTCCGGAAGACATCAAGAAGGACGGGAAGCTGACGGTGGCGGTCAGCCCGTTCGCACCGCCGCTGGCGGTATACGCCACGGACAACAAGACGCCGGTGGTCGACGTTACTTCAATCTCCAACAAAATCAAGAGGTCGCACAGCCGCGTCCGTGGCGTCTCGCGCGAGCAGTTCCGCGGTCCGTGCGAGGCCTGCTGCAGGGCCGCTTAGCAGCACGGCATGCGGGCCGGTCTAGCGAAGGGTCTTTACTTCCCTGCCGCCTCGGCGAGTCCGGTGCTGCCGCGGACGATCAGGTCGCAGGGAAAATTCACCCTGCGCGGCGGCTCCCCGGGCGCATGGATGCGCTCCAGCAGCATCCGAGCTCCCACGCGTGCCATTTCGCGACTGGGCTGGCGCACGGTGGTGAGGCTGAACGAATCCCAAGCCGCCATGTCGACGTCGTCGTAGCCGATGATCCAGCAATCCTGCGCCGGGATCCGGTTAGCCCGCAGCGCGTCGAGGGCGCCGAAGGCCATCAGATCGTTGGCACAGAAGACGGCCTGGGGCCTGCCGGCGCGGGCAAGCAGGCGGTTCATGACCTGCGCGCTGACGTCGTGGGAGAACCCGCCATGGAAGCGGAAGTGTTCCGGAACGCCGTGGCCCCGCTCGGCCATTCTGTCGAGGAAGCCCTTGGCGCGCTCACGTGACGTGCTGGCGTTTTCTGCACCGCCGATGAAGGCCACCCGGGTCCTGCCGTTGTCCAGGAGGTAGTCGGCGACGGCGGCGCCCCCCTCGGTGTTGCTGCTGGTGACCTGGTCACAGTGCAGGCCCTCCACCACGCGGTTGATGAGAACGATTGGGCTCTTCTTCTCGATGGCTGCCTGCAGCTCGACGGAGTCTTCCGTCGCCGTCGTGAAGATGACGCCGTCGACTGCGTGTTCCCGGATGGCTTTAAGCGCATCGTGGTGGCTGCCGCCGCCGGCGTTCCAGATCACGACGCGGAAACCCGCGGTGTCCAGCTCCCGGCTAAGTTCATCGAGAACCTCCGGGTAGAACGGGTTGGTCAGGTCAGCGACCACCACGCCGATGGTGTTGGTCCGCCTTGTTTTCATGGCCTGCGCGCCGGCGTGGGGCACATAGCCCAGCGTTTCCATGGCCGCCTGGACACGGGCGCGGGTGGCAGGAGACAGCTTTGCGGGGGAGGACATCACCCGGGATACCGTGGCCTGCGATACGCCCGCCAGTTCTGCCACGTCGCGGCTTGTAACCATCGGGGCGTTCTCCTTGCTATCTGGCGCCGGCGTGTTGCTGATGCTTCAGTTTGTAGTTTCAGACTAGCCAATCTCCCAAGCCTGCACCGCCGGTCCCTGCGGTTTGCAGGTCACCGGCGGCACAGGGGAAGAGGTGGCTACCGGCCTGTTGTGGGATCGTGCTCGGCGCTCAGGCCGCGGCGAAGCCGGACGCGCGGAGCGGTCTCGGGTGACCACAGCGCTCCAACGATGGTGATGACCGAGGTGAACACCATGTATAGGGCCACGAGCCAGTACCGGTCGAATTCCGGGCCGATGAGCGCCGTGGCGATCAGGGGAGCGAAGCCGCCGGCGAAGACTGCGGCTACCTGCGGGCCCACCGATGCACCGGAATAGCGCAGCTTGGGCTCGAACAGTTCGGTGAAGTAGGCCGGTTCCACGGAGTAGCACAGGTCGCGGCCCACATTGCAGGTCAGCACCAGCACCAGCAGCACCATCAGGAAGTCGCCTGTCTGCACGCCCCAGAAGAAGGGGAAGGCCATCAGGAGCATGGTGCCTGCACCGGCGATCACGGTGTAGCGGCGGCCCCAACGGTCCGAAACCCAGCCCCAGAACGGGATTGAGAAGATGCCGAGGCCGGCCATGATCATGGTTGCGATCAGAATGCTGTTCTTTTCCAGCAGGATGGCAGGACCGTAAGCGAGCAGGAAGGTCGTGTAGATGTAGTAGTTGGCGTTCTCCGCGAACCGCATCATGATGACCTTCAGGATGGTCAACGGGCGGGTCTTGATGACCTTGACCACGGGCAGCTTCTCGATCTCACCCTTGCGCTTGATCTCCTCAAAGGCGGGGGACTCGTCCACGTTGCGGCGGATGTAGAAGGAGAGCACCACCAGCAGGATCGAAATGAGGAACGGGATGCGCCATCCCCAGGCCATGAAGTCTTCGGGGGAGATGAGGCCGCCCATGATAAAGAACGCTCCGTTGGCGAGCAGGGTGCCGGCGGGAACGCCGATCTGCGGCCAGGAGCCGAAGAATCCGCGGCGCTTGGCCGGCGCGTATTCCGTGGCCATCAACGCTGCGCCGCCCCATTCACCGCCGACGCCGATGCCTTGGATGATGCGGAGGACCACCAGCAGGATGGGCGCCGCGACGCCGATGGTGGCGAAGTTTGGCAGGCAGCCAATCAGGAAGGTGCCGGCGCCCATCAAGCCGAGGGTCATCATGAGCATCTTCTTCCGGCCGAGGCGGTCGCCGAAGTGGGCGAAGATGATGCCGCCGATCGGTCGGGCCGCGAAGCCGATGGCATAGGTGCTGAAGGAGAGCAGGATACCGGCGAAAGGGCTCACCTGCGGAAAGAACTGGGTGTTGAGGATGATGGCCGCCGCAACGCCGTATACGTAGAAGTCGTACCACTCGATGCAGCTGCCGAGTACTGAGGAGATAAGCGCCTTGCGGCGCATCTTGGGATCTATTGCGGGGGGAGTGGATATTGTCGCGGGGGCGCTCATTCAGAGACTCCTTTGTCTTCGTCCGGGACAGTGAGCCCAGCCACACTGACTGGCTCGTGTTTAGGAGTGTATACGTATGCAAAACCCAAAAACAAGGTCTTGCGGCAAAAAATGTATACGTATACACTCGATTTCCAAGCAGGCCTACGGGCCTGGCTCAGGGCGTTCCAGAGGTCGCCCATCAACGAAGATGGAAAGGTAAACCTGATGACCGTTACAACTGCAGTCAGCTCCGCCGTGAACTCCACCGTACTCAAGGAGCCCGCCCGCAACAGCGTGGCCCGCGGCAGCACCCCCGAAGTCCGCACCACGGTGGAAACCGTCATAGCGGACATCCGCGAACGCGGCGACGAGGCCGTTCGCGAATACTCACAGAAGTTCGATAAGTACGCCCCGGAATCGTTCCTGCTCAGCCAGGAGCAGCTGGACGAGATCATGGCCCGCGTACCTGAGCAGGTCATTGAGGACATCAAGTTCGTCCAGGAGCAGGTCCGCACCATGGCGCAGAAGCAGCTTGAATCGCTGTCGGACTTTGAAATCGAAACTATGCCCGGCGTCTTCCTGGGACAGAAGAACGTTCCGGTCCAGGCCGCCGGCGCCTACATCCCCGGCGGAAAGTACCCGCTCCTGGCCAGCGCCCACATGACCATTGTGACCGCGAAGGTTGCCGGCGTGGAGCGCGTGGCGGCCTGCACCCCACTCATCCAGGGCGAGGTTCCGGACGCCACCGTCGCAGCCATGTATCTGGCAGGCGCCGATGAGATCTACCTCCTCGGCGGCATCCAGGCGGTGGCCGCCCTCGCCATCGGCACCGAGACCATCAAGCCCGTCAATATGCTGGCCGGCCCCGGCAACGCCTTCGTTGCCGAGGCGAAGCGCCAGCTCTTCGGCGAGGTCGGCATCGACCTCTTCGCCGGGCCCACCGAAGTCCTCATTGTGGCCGACGAGCACGCTGACCCGTTCATCGTCGCCGTCGACCTCCTCTCCCAGGCGGAGCACGGCCCTGATTCACCCGCCGTCCTGATCACTACCAGCGAGGAACTGGGCCGCAAGGTCATCGAACACATTGACACGATCCTCGTGGACATGCCGACCCGCGATTATGCCGGTGCCGCCTGGCGCGACTGGGGTGCCGTTCACGTGGTTGATACCCTGGACGACGCCTACGCCCTGGCCGATGAATACGCTTACGAGCACGTCCAGATCCTGACCCAGAACCCGCGCGAGGCACTCGACAAGATGCACGACTACGGCGCCCTTTTCCTGGGTGAGGGAACCTGTGTCTCCTACGGCGACAAGGTAATCGGCACCAACCACGTCCTGCCCACCCGCGGCGCGGCGCGCTACACCGGCGGCCTCTGGGTGGGCAAGTACCTTCGCACCGTCACCTACCAGGAGGTGACCAACACCGAATCCAGCGCCTTCTTCGGCGAACTCTGCGGCCGCGCGTCGAGAGTGGAGCGGTTTGAGGGCCACGCACGGTCCGGAGACGTTCGCGCAGCGAAGTACCGCGGCACGTCCTTGCCCTGGTCGGACCACACCTTCGACAGCTAAGAGGTCCGGAACGTGCCGAACTTCCGCCTCGACGGCAAGAAAGCACTGGTCACAGGGGCGGGCCGGGGACTCGGCAAGGCCATCGCAGATGACCTTGCCGAGTCCGGTGCCACCGTCTACGGAACCAGCCGCGACGCCGCAACCGCCCAGCAGATCAGTGAACGGTACGGGACACCGCCCCTGGCCGTGGACCTGAGCAGCACCGGCAACATCAGCAGGTTCGCCGAATCACTCCAGCAGGCCAGCGGCGGCATTGACCTGCTCGTCAACAATGCCGGCGTCAACGTGCCCAAGCCTGCCTTGGAGCTCACGGAGGACGACTGGGACACGGTCTTCGACACCAACCTCAAGGGCACCTTCTTCCTGACTACGGCCCTGGCCCGGCACTGGGTAGCCACCGGTACCCCTGGTGCCATCGTCAACATCGCCTCCCAGGCGGGGATCGTTGCAATTGAGGAACGGGCGGCCTACGGCACCAGCAAGGCCGGAATGATCCACCTCACCAAGGTCCTGGCCCTGGAATGGGCTGCCGCGCGGATCCGGGTCAACGCCGTTGCCCCGACCTTCGTGCGGACGGAACTGACGGCGTCGACCCTCAGCAGGCCGGACTGGGCAGCAGAACTGCTGTCCCGCATCCCGATCGGCCGCTTCGGCGAACCCGATGACATCGCCGGGGCGGTGGCGTTCCTGCTTAGCGACGCGGCGTCGCTCATCACCGGCCACACGCTCGCCGTCGACGGTGGCTACACCATCCGCTGAACGGTCCCATCCGTCTGAAGCGGCCCATTCCTAGGAGCAGCAACATGAAAATCACGCAGACCATCTCGAAGACGGCAGTGGTCGGCGCCGGCTATATGGGTGGCGGCATAGCCCAGGTGCTGGCGCTGCACGGTTACCAGGTAGCGCTCGGCGATGTCGACGGCCGAATTGCCGAGCGTGCCCGCGTCCGCCTCGTGGACCAGGCCAAGGCCTTCGAGGCCCAGGGGCTGCTGCCTGCCGGCGCAGCGGACACCATCGCGGACAACCTCACCGCTGCCGCCAGCATCGAGGATGCTGTTGCGACGTCGGACTACGTCGCCGAGGCGGTCCCGGAGGACCCGGTGATTAAGGCGGACATCCTCCGCCGCATTTCGGCAGCCGCGCCGGCGGATGCAGTCATCGGCACGAACACCTCGGCCATACCGATCGGGGAGTTGGCCGCATCCGTCACCGGCCCCGAGCGGTTCCTCGGCGTCCACTGGATGAACCCGGCGCCCTTCATCCCCGGCGTCGAACTCATCCCGGGGCCGGAGACCTTGCCTTCCGTCGTGGACCTTGCCGAGGAGCTCATCCGGGCCCTCGGCAAGACGCCCGCGAGGGTTGCCGACACGCCGGGATTCGTCGCCAACAGGCTACAGTTTGCGCTGTACAAGGAGGCTGCCCGGATCGTTGAAGAGGGCGTGGCAAACCCCTCCCAGATCGACGACGTCGTCAGCAACACCTTCGGGTTCCGCCTTGCGCTGTTCGGCCCGTTCGCCATCGGAGACATGGCTGGCCTGGATGTCTACGAGTCGTCGTTCCGGACCCTGGAAAAGGCCTACGGTGAACGGTTCGCCCCGCCCGCCGCGCTGATGGCCACGGTCAAGGATGGCAACCTGGGCCTGAAATCCGGCCACGGGTTCTTGGACGTGGACCCGGCCAGCAGGGAAAGCCTTGTTGCCTACCGGGACAGCGCCTACGCCCGGCTCTCCCAGCTGCGCGCCGAGCTGGGCCGGGCCCCGGGCCTGTAAGCCGCTAACCCAAGGCACTGGCTGCCTTACGGCAGCCGGCTCGGCCGCAGCACGTTCGGAATGCCCGCCTGTCCGGGCTCAAGTAGCACCGGGCTGACCAGCACAGCAGGCCCGCGGTGCAGCACGCCGTCGGAAAGTGCCCGGCAGCGCATGCCTCCGCGCCCGCGCATGGCGGCATGCGCGCCGGGCGCGAGCATCCGGTCCATCCACGCGCAGGGGTGGGCGGGCCGCCCGCCCTTAAACCGTACCTCGTCGCCCTGGGATTCCAGCGCGAAGTCCTGGCCCAGCAGCGGGGCAAGATGCGCACCCCTGAGGATTACGTTGCGCCGGGTCAGCAGCGGGTCGAAGGGGCCAGCGTCCAGTTCTGCGGCCATGGCCTCGAGGGCCTCAACCGCGAACAGGGTGACGGCGGCGTCCATGTGGGCCGCCTTGCCGAAGAACCTGTCCCCGACGATGCCTTTACCTGCCACGATCTCCACCCGGTCGGCATCCGCCGTCGGCACGTCAGCGGCCCCGTCACGCGCGCGGCCGAAGTAGGCGTGCGCCGGCGAGACGAGCAGATGCAGGACGTCCACGTCGTACCGGTAGGTTGCCGTCATGCAATAACGCTATACCCCGGTCAGGACGCCGGTCAGGCCGGCCTCGCGAGCAGGGAGCTGGCTTCCTGGCGGGTGGATCCGGAGGATTCGATGTGGGCGAGTTCGGCGGGGATCTCCCAGCCCTTTTTGCGCATGGCGGTGGCCCAGAGCCGGCCGGCGCGGTAGGAGGACCGGACCAGGGGGCCGGACATGACGCCGAGGAACCCGATCTCCTCGGCTTCCTGCTGCAGGTCGACGAATTCCTGCGGCTTGACCCAGCGGTCCACGGGGAGGTGGCGTTCGGAGGGGCGCAGGTACTGGGTGATGGTGATCAGGTCGCAGCCTGCCTGGTGAAGGTCGCGGAGGGCCTCGGAGATTTCCTCGCGGGTTTCGCCCATGCCCAGGATCAGGTTGGACTTGGTGACCATGCCCAGGTTCCGGCCCTGGGTGATGACGTCCAGGGAGCGTTCGTAGCGGAACGCGGGGCGGATCCGCTTGAAGATCCGGGGCACGGTTTCGACGTTGTGGGCGAAGACTTCGGGTTTGGCGTCGCAGATCGCGGCGATGTGCTCGGGTTTGCCGGAGAAGTCCGGGATGAGGAGTTCGACGCCGGTGCCGGGGTTCAGTTCGTGGATCTTGCGGACGGTCTCGGCGTAGAGCCAGACGCCT
>NZ_JAGGPN010000010.1 GCF_018613795.1 Arthrobacter sp. ISL-65 | reverse complement strand
ACTTCGATGCCGTCGAACCGATGATTAAGTCCCCTTCCTTACGTTTTTGTTGTGGGTGATTTCGGAGCTGTCGTAGTGTTTCGACCACCCTCGGGTGGCGGGTATGGCACAAATCGCCCTGCCGCTTGGACGGCTCACTGGGAATGGCCGCCCGCTGCCCGCCGATGACTCGACCGCTGATTGAGACTTACGACATTGATCGTTGGGTAAGGACGTGCCGGCGTAGTTATCGACAGGGCTACGAAAAATGGAAGCTGATCGAAGGGGGATAAAGCATGCCGGCGGTTTGGGTGGGAATCGACTCGGGCAAGCGGGCTCATCATTGCGTGGTGATTGATCAGGCCGGGATGGTCCTGCTCTCGATGCGGGTTGAAAACGACGAGGGCGTGCTCCTCGAGCTAATCGCAAAGGTCGTCGAGATCGCGGCCGGTGGCGATGTCTGTTGGGCGACGGACCTGAACGCCGGCGGCGCCGCGCTGTTGATTGAACTGTTAGGCGCGCATGCACAGAAGTTGCTTTATATCCCGGGACGGATCGTGCACCACGCCGCAGCAACGTACCGCGGCGATGGCAAGACCGACGCGAAGGACGCCAGGATAATCGCGGACCAGGCGCGGATGCGCACCGATCTGCAGCCCGTCCGTGGTGGAGACCAGATCAGCGTGGACCTGCGGCTCTTGACCGCCCGTCGCACCGATCTGATCTGCGACCGTGTCAGGGCAATTAACCGGCTCCGTGCCACCTTGTTGGAGTACTTCCCGGCGCTCGTGCGGGCGTTCGATTACTCGAAGAAGGCGCCCCTGATCCTTCTCGGTCGCTACCAGACCCCTGAGAGTATCCGGCGGACAGGTCTAACCCGGCTCAGCAGCTGGCTGAAGAAACACGGCTGCCGGAACAGTGCCAAGATGGCCGAGAAGGCCCTCATAGCCGCGAATGCCCAGCACACCGTCCTGCCAACGCAGACCACAGGCTCTGCCCTGGTCGTTCGGCTGGCCGCGCAGATCAACACTCTCGACGCAGAGATCGACGACGTCGATGCCCAGATCACCGACCTGTTCCGGCAGCACGAAAGCGCCGATGTTCTGCTGAGCATGCCCGGTTTCGGCCCCGTACTCGCAGCGACTTTCCTCGCGAACATCGGCGGCAACCTGCACGCGTTCGACTCTGCCGATCGGCTCGCCAGCGTCGCGGGCCTGGCGCCAGTCCCACGTGATTCCGGACGTATCAGCGGGAATCTGCACCGCCCGCGTCGCTTCAACCGCAGACTCCTGCGAACCTGTTACCTCGCCGCCCTCTCCAGCCTGAAGAACAGCCCGGCCTCGCGGATCTACTACGACCGGAAGCGCGGCGAAGGAAAGTCACATAAACAGGCACTCATCGCCCTCGCCCGCCGCCGCATCAATGTCCTCTGGGCCATGCTTCGCGACCACACCCCCTACCAGGAACCAATGCCAAGAATCAGCGCTCAGGCGGCTTGACAGAAACATTGAGATTCCCAATGGCCGGGAACGGCACGGTCCTCGACCTCGGCCGGCCGGTCAGAGATCATCACCATCTCTTGGAACCGCTGCGGGCGAGGACCCTCCGGCCTTTGCGGGCGCCGACTCACCCGTCCGGACCGCAGCGCCGCCGTGACTTCCAGGCGCAAGGATCCGCGGCCCTGGACGTAGAGGGCCTGGTAGATCGTTTCGTGTGACACCTGCATCTCCGGATTCTCCGGATGCTCCACCTTCAGTCGGCCAGCGACCTGTTCCGGACTGAACCGGTCGGTGAGCATCGTGGTGACCTGTTCCCGTAACGCTAACCCGTCCAACTTCCGCGGCTTCGGCCTGCGGGCACGAGCCCAGGTTTGCTCCTGCGCGAGCGATGGCGAATATCGGTCACTGACCCGGTTCCGCGCGACCTCCCGGCTGATCGTCGAGGGAGCCCGTCCCAGGATGGCGGCGATACGACGCACTCCCTGGCCCTGGGCGAGCCGGAAGCCGATCTCTTCCCGCTCACGCAACGACAAAAGCCCTGCACGGGGCACACTGAAATCCGAAACCGGCGATGGCAACACCTTCTGATGGTCGCTCAACCACCGGTACGCGGTCGGACGCGACACCCCGGCGGCCCGCGCCGCTACGGCTACCGACAGCCCGGCATCCAGCCCTTCCCAGAACGCCAAACGAACACTCAACGGCGACCACGGTCTGCCCATCGACGACACCCCACAGAATTCAGGGTGTTGCACTCACCACCTGAACTCGCCACACCTGGGTTATGAGACCTCGCCTTGGCACGGCGATGGGTTCAGCTGCCTGTAAGGATCCTTGAACCGTCCAAGCCTCGGCCTGAAGGATGAAGATGAGCACGGCTGCCAACGGGTGGATCGTAAAGGGAACTTATTCAGTGCTGTCGTGGCGTGCCAGCCTTACTTCTTCTATGTCGAGCCTGGTCTGCACTTGGCGGAGCACTGTGTCATCGATGCGGCTTTCGTCCCGGAGTCTGACGACAGCGGCGCGTTTGCGGGCGAGTAGTGCCAGGCGCAGCGCAGTGTCGTGATGGTCGTGCCGGAGCGCTGGGTCGTCTCCGGCCTGGTCGTTGCTGGCGTGCAGGACGCGCAGGCGTTCCTCGTATTCACGGCGGAGCCGGTTGATGACTTTCTGGTCGGTGCCAAGGTCGTCGGCGAGTCCTGGAAGTGCTGTCAGGGCTTCTTCGGTAGCGGTGATTTCGGCGAGCTGGCGTTCCTCGTCGACAGACTTGTCGTGGGGCAGACGGGCCCAGCGGACCACTGCCGGCAGCAGCGGACCCTGGACAACGAGAGTTACGACGATGACACCTGAGGTCACAAAAATGATCATGTCCCGTCCGGGGAACGGGGCTCCAGAAGCCAGCGTCTCAGGGACCGCCAGTGCTGCACCAAGCGAAGCGACACGGCCCCGCGGAACCCTGCGACTCCGCTGACTACCCGGGCACGGTTGCTGACGCGGCGCAGGCGCTGCTCGGGCCTCCTGTCGATGAGCCGGATCGCATAGGTGGTGACGAACAGGAAGAGGAAGCGGATGCCGACCACCACTGCCGAGACTGCTGCCACAGCCAGCAGCCCGGCCGCGAGGCCCACACTGCTCAGCCCCCGGACAGCGGACTGCAGCTCCAGGCCAACCAAGACAAACAGGGCGGCGTTGAGCAGGAACGCCGTGAGGGACCAGAACGCTTGTCCCTGCCGGCGGGCTCCGGCCCGGACCACCCGGGGACCGATCTGGCTCATGAACAGCCCGGCGACGACCACGGCCAGGACCCCTGAGGCGTGGACGGTCTCGGCGAGCAGGAAGGCGGTAAAGGGGGTCAGGATGGAGAGGACGTTGGCCAGCAGAGGGTCCTCCAGGCGGCGGTGGATCTGCATTCCGACCCACGCTGTCACAGCCCCGGCCAGTGCCCCGGCGCCGTAAGCGAGCAGGAACAGCCCAGAGATGCGGGGGACGTCGAAGTGCTGCTCGCCGACGGTGATGCCCACGGCCAGACCGTAAATCACCAGGGCGGTTCCGTCATTGATAAGGCTCTCGGCACGCAGCGCCGTGACGTTGCGGCGGGGCAGCGCCCGGGCGAGAACCCCGACGGCGGTTGCATCGGTGGGGGCGACGGCGGCGCCGAGAACCCAGGCAGGCCCCCAGGGCAGGCCGAGTGCGTGCGCGACCAGGGCCACGCCCCCGGCAGTAGCGATTACCAGCGCGGTACTCATCAACACGATGCCGCGCAGGTTGTTCCGGATCTCCCGCAGGGACGTGGTCAGACTTTCCCAGTACAGCAAGGCCGGCAGGAACAGGAACAGCACGGTTTCCGGAGGCAGATGGACCTCACGCAGTGCGGGAATGAAACCCAACAGGGCGCCGCTGGCGAGCAGCAGTACAGGGGCGGCGACCCGGACGTGGCGCGCTGCGATGTTGCACACCAGCACCACCACGCCCAGGATCACGACCAGTTCAAGTCCAAGCACGATTATTGCCTTTCACGTGGTCGGTCGGCCCGCTTCGCCCATGATCCGCAGGTCTTCCCCATCCTTTATCAGCGGCAACCCCTAGGCGCGCGGACGCCGTCGATGTCCTCCCGGACGCGACCCATTCGGTTGCGGTCGTAGAAGTCCCGGGCCTGAGGAACCGGCGTCCGTCATCGCCGGACGCGAGGAGAAGTTCCTTCTCTTCGCGTGGAGCGAAGAGAAGGAACTTCGGAGCTCGTCTTCGGCCTTCGCCGCTAGTCGGTAAACACCTTCTTCGCAATCCCCATCGCGGCCATCCCGTAGGGCCAACCGGCGTAGAAGGCGACGTGGGTCAGGGCTTCGATGAGCTCTTCCTGGGTCACGCCGTTCTCGACCGCACGGCCAAGATGGAACTCGAGCTGCGGGTAATGACCGCCGGCCGCGAGCAGCGCGACGGTGATGAGGCTGCGGTCGCGGGCCGCAAGCTCGGGGCGGTTCCAGACGTCCTCGAAGAGCACGTCGTCGGTGAGGGCGGCGAGCTTGGGGGCGAAGTCTTCGAACAGGTTGCGTCCGCCGCCTACCTGCTTGGGCTGGTCAGTCATGAGGATCCTTCTTTCATTTGGGTGCGTTGGTGGTGGGTTCTACGGTTGTAGCGGCACTCTGGTCCGCCACCGTCGTTCATCTGATGCCTGGAGCCGCGGTTCGTGGCGCTGCTCCGGCCGGTCAGTCCGCGTCAGTGGAGGACGCGAGCTGCTTCTGGGCCTCGAGCGCCGTGAGGCGATCCTGCAGCACCTGATGGGTTGTGCCGTAGGCGTCAGAGCCGAGCAGCAGTCGCAGCGGCGCGGGCTCGACATCGACGCTGTCGATCATCGCGGCGACCATCTTGCCCGTGTCACCGAGCGCCTCAACACCGATCAGCCCGCGGAACGCGTGAGCCGGGTTGCCTTCATAGGCGGCGAGCTCGTCGGCGATCTGCACGCTGCCTCCGAGGAATTCGGTGCGCGCTGCACCGGGCTCGACGATCGTCACACCGACGCCGAACGGGGCAACTTCCTGCGAGACGGACTCCGCAAAGCCTTCGATGCCCCACTTGGTGGCGTGATACATCGACGAGCCGGGGAAGGTGACTTGCCCGCCGTAGCTGGAGATCTGGATGATCCGTCCCCCGCCCTGTGCACGGAGGTGTGGAAGCACAGCGCGGATCAGCTGGATCGAGCCGGAGAGGTTGGTGTCAATGATGTGCTGGATCTGCTTGTCGGAGAGCTCTTCGGCCGCGCCGAAGAGCCCGTAGCCGGCGTTGCTGACCACGACGTCGATGCGCTCAACGTCGCCGAAGGCGCGGTCGACGGTCGAGCGAACGGCGGCGGCGTCGGTAACGTCGAGCAGCTCAACGCGGAAGGCGTCGCCGTACTGCTCCTGCAGGTCCGCGACGGTTTCGGGCTTGCGCACGGTGCCGACGACATGGTCGCCGCGCGTGAGCAGCTGCTCGGTGAGCACCCGGCCGAAGCCGCTGGATACACCGGTGATGAGCCAGGTGCGCTTGGCGGTGATGGAATCGGTGGTCATGGTTCTCCTATTTTCGAGGGTCAGCCGGTTAGGAAGGTCTTGGGTTCGTTAAGAGATGAGGAGGCTACCGTCGGCGCTGCTGGTGGTGCGCACGCTTTCTGGTCAATGTCTCGGGCACCGAGCACGACCGAGTGGCCATGAGCGGCGGGACCTGGTGAGGGCCCGGCTGACTTTCTGCCCGTCCCGAGGATCACCTGTTCTCACGATTCGCCTCTGAGCCTGTCAGCGGGTGTCGGGAGGGCGACGCCGGTGTGGTCGGCGATCTGTGCGATCAGTTCGTCCTGGAAATCTTGGTTCAGGGTGGCTGGGTGGGGTTTCTGCTGGTGCATGTGGTGCCAGTATCCGCCGGTGACTTCGGCTCCGGGGTCGTTGCTTCCGGCCAGCCATGCCTGGGTGAGGTGGCCTTCGCGGAGATCATCCGACGCCGCGGGCCCGCCCATGCGGGTCGGCACCCAGCCGGGGTCGACGGCATTGGTGTGGACCTCGGGCCAGATGCGGGCGAGGAACATCGTGAACGCGGTGATGAACAGTTTCGAGTCCGAGTATGTCTTGGTGGCCCGGATCCCGGACCAGTCCGCGCCGGTCAGGTCGGCCCGCCCGCCGCGGTGCATGCCGCTGCTGAGGTACACCAGCCGGTCCGGGCGTTCAATCAGTGCCGTGAGCAGGTAGGGGGCGATGACGTTCACCGGCAGGAGGGCGGCTCCGTCGACGACGCCGGCGTTATGGATGATGGCGTCCATCCGCCCGATGCTGTTCACTTGCTCTGCGACAGCGCGAACGCCGTCGGCTCGGGCGAGATCTCCGACGACGATTCGGACACCGCGTTCGGTCAGATCGTTCAGTGCGTCGGCCCGGTGCGAATTGCGGGCGTGGAGGACGAGCTCATGCCCATTCTCGAGGAGGTCCAGGGCGGCATTCCGGCCAAGTCCTTCGGAGGATCCAGTGATGAAGATGCAGGACATTTAAGGATCTCTTTCCTGGTGTTCGGTGGTGTCAGTTCTGGTCGGCGAGAGCACCGCGGCGGGTGAAGACCCAGACGAGGAGCGCGCCGATAACGATGGCCAGGGCGGTGCCGGTGATGGTGGTCCACCCGCCGGTAGCCCAGAGCGGTCCGGCGAGGGCGGAACCGATCGCGCCGCCGAGGAAGTTGCTGACGACGAACGCGGTGTTCAGGCGGCTCCGGTTCTGACCGGGCAGGGACAGCAGCCGGGTCTGGCCGAGCACGAGGGTGGCTTGGGCTGCGAGATCCAACACGATCACGACCACGATCATGGCGATCACGGAGGACTGTGCCAGCCATGCGCCGACAAGGGAGACTGCCAGGAGGCCGAGCGCGACTCCGGAGGCTGGCACTGACCAGCCACGGTCGTGGAACATGCCCGCCCGCCGTGCGGCGACTGCACCCACGAGGCCAGCGAGACCGAACAGGCCAATCTGGCCGACAGTGAAGGAGTACGGGGGCGCCGACAGTAAGTAGGTCAGGGAGGTCCAAAACAGGGAGAACACGGAGAACACCGCGGCACTGATGAGGATCGTGGGCCCGGCCGCGCGGTGCTGGGCGACGGTGGTGAACACGGACCTTAGCAGACGGAAGTAGTTCGTGGCCGGGCGCTGTTCCAGCCGGGGGATCATAAATGACAGCACGACAGCCAGAGCGACGGCGAGGATGGCGGCGAGGACGTAGATGGCGCGCCAGCCGACGAATTCCGCAATGGCTCCGCTGATGGTGCGTGACAGAAGTACGCCGATGAGGGCTCCGGAGGCGATGGTGCCCAGCACGCGGCCGCGCTGATCGGGAGCCGCCAGCTCGCTGGCGAGCGGGGTCAGCAACTGCGCGGAAACGGTGGTGAGCCCCACTCCGCCGAGCGCGGCGAGCAGTAGCGAGAAAGTGGGGGCGGCGGCCGCGCAGATGAGGGCGAGGGCTGACAGTCCGAGGACGAGGGGGATCATCTTCCTGCGGTTCAGGACATCGCCAAGGGGGACGATCAGGAAGATTCCGAGCGCGTAACCGATCTGGGTGACGGTTACCAGGGACGCGGCGGCAGCGGAGGAGACCTCAAGCGAGCCGGCGATCTCCTCGATGAGGGGCTGCGCCCAGTAGAGGTTTCCGACGGCGAGGCCGCCGGCGATCGCGAAGATGATGGTCCGACTGCGGGTCATGCCACTGGTGGTGCCGGTGACAGTCGCTACCCTGTCTTTGAGCCTGGTAGCCATGATGCCTTCTTCCTGACGCCGCACCCGGGGCGTCGATCGATGAAACAGAACCGGGCGGGCCGCCGAACAGATGCGGCCCGCCTGGGGTGTGGAGCGGTGCTCAGGCTTCGTCGATGACGATGCCGGAGGACTCGAGGTCGAGGCTGTCGATGTCGAGGGTGTCCCCGGTGTCCAGGGCATCGATCCGTGCCAGCTCATCGGTGGTCAGCTCGAAGTCGAAGACGTCGAAGTTCTGGGCGATACGTTCGGCGTTGATGGACTTCGGGATGGCGGAGCGGCCCTGCTGGATGTGCCAGCGGAGCATGACCTGCGCGTTCGTCTTGCCGTAGACCTCGCCGATGGCGCGGATCGTGGTGTCGTTCAGCGGGTTGGTGGGCGCCCCGTTGTAGCTGCGGATACCACCGATCGGGGACCACGCCTGGGTTAGGATGCCGTGTTTGGTGTTTTTGGCCTGAATCTCGGCATGAACGTTGTACGGGTGCAGTTCAATCTGGTTGACTGCCGGCACGACGTCGGTTTCCGCGAGTAGTGCGTCGAGACGGACCGGCACGAGATTGCTCACGCCGATGGCGCGGACAGCCCCATCGGCCAGGAGCTTCTCCAGCGCCTTGTAGGCCTTGATCGTCCGCTCGAACTTCGCGGTCAACGGCTGGTGCAGAAGCAGCAAATCCAGCTGCTCCACGCCGAGCTTCTTCGCACTTTTCTCGAAGGCGTGCAGCGTCTCTTCGTACCCGTAGTCGGTGATCCACACCTTGGTTTCGATGAACACCTCTTCCCGCGGCACACCCGAGCGGCGCAGGCCCTCTCCAACCTCCCGCTCGTTCAAGTAGGCGGCGGCGGTGTCGATGTGTCGGTACCCGAGTTCCAACGCCGTCTGCACGGCCGTGACTGTCTCCTCCGGAGCTGTCTGGAACACGCCCAATCCGATCGCGGGCATGGTCACGCCATTGTTGAACGTTACTGTCGAGGACATTTCTTCTCTTTCGTCTGTCGGTTCAATGGTGAAGTTTGGGCGCACGCCCGAGAGAGGCTGCCGCGTGAAGAGTGCGCTGCAGGATGGCTTGCAGCGTGTTTAGGAAGCCTCCGCCGCCGCCCCTTGGGCGGGCTTGTGGTGGGCGCTCATGTCGCCGACGCCGTCAGCATCGACAACCCGCTCGCTAAAACGCCAAGATCCCTCTTCGAATACGAACGTGTCGAGGTAACGCCCTTGGAAAATCAGCTGCAGGGGAAAGTCCTGGGTTACCTGGATCGAGTCGACGTACGAAACGCTTTGAGCGGTTGCGCCGTCCTCCGCGACGTCGATGATCAAGTTGCTCACCACATGCCGGGTACCAAGCCTGTCACCGTAGACACGGATGACCTGGAGGGCAGCGAGATGCTCCTCGGCGCCGTGGCAGACCACCTCGGGCGATAGTTGCCAGCGCGCGTTCTCGAACAACGCGGCGGCGCCGGCCAAATCAGCACCATCCAGACGATGGCAGTAGGTGTAGATCAAGCGTGTGATCGCCGATTCGGCATCGCGGCGCTGGTCAGATGTCAGCATGTTTTCCTTCACTTCTAATCGGCAGTACCACTGCCCTGTTCGCGCTGGGCGCCGGAGCGTTGACTGCTACCAACCTGGAGTACCCGAGTTCAGAGGGGACTTCGGAGCCCTGCTGGAGGTGCGGTGTTTGGTGTGTGTGGAACTTCGGCGTTTGGATGCACTGTGCCTGACGGCAGCAAACTTGATCTTCGCAAATGGATACTTTGCATCCGGATACCAAAAAATTTATCAGAAAAGCGGATACGCCGCAACCGCTTTGATAGGCTCTTGCACATGACGGACGTAAAGCTGCGGAAGGATGCCGCCCTCAATCGCGCACGACTCTTGGAAGCAGGGCGCGAGGTTTTCGCCCAGCGGGGCCTGGATGCGACCCTGAACGATGTCGCCCACTACGCGGGCGTGGGCGTGGGCACCGCGTACCGACGATTCGCGAACAAGGAAGACCTCATCGACGCGATTCGATGCCAGCAGGACAGTGAACTCGAGGCAATCCTGAATGAATCCCTGGCGATGGATGACCCTTGGGACGCACTCGTGCACTACTTGGAGAAATCGCTCGCTCTGCATGTGAGGGATCGCGGTATGGCCGAACTCCTCACTGGAAGACGTGTGAGGCCGGAAATGCACGATCAGAGCCGCAGCCGGCTCGCGCCTCTCGTGAATCGCGTCGCGGACCGTGCACGAGACGCCGGAGTCATACGCGCAGACGCTACCGGCACCGACTTGATCTTCCTCCAAATAGCTTGCATAGGTATCAGCAACGTCGTGCAGGACGGCCCCGAAATCGAAGAACGCAACGATGCCCGTGACCTATACCGCCGCTATCTCTGGGTCATGCTCGATGGCCTGATCCCTCAACGCGACGACACTGCACCACTGCCCGTGAAAGCACTCACGACGATGCAGCTCCACACACTCCTCAGCGACCCCATCACCGCGGACAACTCACACGCGACGCGAAGCAACGTCAACGGCAGGCCGTAAGCCGATCCCCTGCGGTTCGACACCAACACTTGTGCGCGCTCTCCCGAAACCACCAAACGAAAGTGCCCTGAACGCTTCACCGCAAATCGTCTCGAAACCCAAGATCAAACGGGAACGGATCACCGATTCGGTAGCCAAGCGCCGGGCCGCCGGTAGCGACCTGGGCGGGCGCCGGGAACGGTTCACCGACAGCCAGGTCGAGAACGCTCGCCGCCTGATCGACGCCGGCCAACCGGCCACCCACGTGGCCAGGGACCTGGGCATGTCCCGGGCGACCCTGTACCGGCGCATGGGCGAACTCGACGCCCGGCAGTGGATCACTTCTCAGGCTCCCTGACCAGACGCCCAGTACCAAGCACGGGCTGGGTCTTGGAATCCTACGAGCACGAGGCATCGACCGTGGTGTCGCTCATCCGCCCGGTTGAAAGCACTGTCCCCACCTTCCGACACAGCGGGCCTCCACCGTCCCCGGCACTCCTGCCCGAGTTGGGAAACACGACACGAGTGGAAAAAGATTACTAAGCGTGCTTGCCTTTTGTTCAGTTCCTGTGGCTATGTTGAGAGCGAAAAGGCTTTTCGTCCGCGCCACATAGACAAGGGAGACTCTCATGTTGCTTTGGATAGCCATCGCTATCGCAGTTCTCTGGCTCCTCGGCCTTCTCGCCAACATCGGCGGCGGCCTTATTCACATACTCCTGGTTGTCGCCGTCATCGTCCTGATCTTCCACTTCGTCCGCGGCAGGTCCCGCGCCTAAGACGAAGTCACCAGAACTCTCGTGATGAGGTGGTTGGCATACCTAGGGTTGTTGATTCCCCGAAGCCGCGACTGTCGCCAAGTCTCTCGGAGGCACTCATCGATAAGTAGGGCCGAAAGGCTCAGTGCTTGCAGCAGTGCGGACCTTGGTTTTTCTCCTCCGTTTGGCGGCATCCGCTGAGTATTGCTTGACCATTTTCAGCTGATTGGATCGCGGAGCCGAGCGGCGTTCAACAAGTCGGGAAGTTGCCGCTGAAACAAGGCTGCCCGGTCAACACTAGTGGTCTCGACAATCCGCGCGTTCGAGTATCCAACGATCAACGCCGTCCCTGGCTGGCTCGCCGAGGTGGAGCACGCGCATCCGGAGCGGGCATGGATCGCTGACGTCATGGCCATCCATGCCAGCGGCAAGCGACTCGCGTTCGAGGTACAGCTGTCGCCGCAGAACGAAGACGAGTACATCCGCCGGTCACAGCGTTACGCAGATGACCGCGTCGGTGCGGTGTGGATCGTCCCCGACACCCACGATTGGTTCCGGGTTCAGGTGCCGATGATCGTGACTGGCTTCGGTAAGACCAGCGACCTGCCCGGGGCACCGGGATCGCTTATGGACCTGGCCCACTCTTGTTCGCACCGATCCTGTACTGAAAGGGATGATCCAGCAGGCAACTCAAGAAGCGGACACTCTGGCCGCAGGTTCCGATCAAGAGTCCCTGGGCACCGCACCGTGGACATCTCCTGCGTTTGGGATCTGCGGCTTAAGTACACCGGCTCTGAAGACTAGAACGGTCCGGCCAGCATCGACCGCTTCGCGGGAAACCACCCCATGTCGAAGTGACCCGCGCCCACGGCCGCGGATGGACTCTGATCCGACCCTTCATGTTGGGCAAATAGACTCCGTTCATGCGGTTGGCGATCATTGGTACGGTTCTGCTTGCGGCCGGCGCCGTGTCCGTGGTCACCGGGGCCCTGCCTTTGGCTGAGTTGGCGGCGCTGGTTGACCGGGTGGCGCCGATCCTGCTGTTTGTCGTTGCGATGACCGTGGTGACGGAGCTGGCGAGCGAAGCCGGTGTCTTCCTTTGGACAGCGCGCCGGCTCCGGCACTGGGGCCGGGGACACAGCGTCCTCTTGTGGTTGTTTCTCGCGGTGTTCGCAACGTTGAGCACCGTCTTCCTGTCGCTGGACACCACGGCGGTGCTGTTGACCCCGGTGGTGGTCAGCGTGACCAGGCAGGCCGGTCTGCCGCCGCTCCCTTATGCCCTGACTACTGTTTGGCTGGCCAACACCGCGAGCCTGCTGCTGCCGATTTCCAATCTGACAAACCTGCTGGCGCAGCACAGCCTGGGCGGTATCAGTCCTGCCGGTTTTGCGGCTCTCATGTGGGGGCCGTCCCTTGCTGCCATTCTCGTGCCGTTGGTGTTCGTCGGCATCGTCTTCCGCCGCGATCTTCGCAAACGCTATTCGCGGATCCCGGTCGGGCGGATCAGGCCGGATCAGGAAAACGGGGGAGGATCGACGCCTGCGGCGACGGACCGGGTCCTCCTTGGGGGCACCGCCCTCGTGCTGGCTTTGCTGCTGCCGGCTCTGGTGTCCGGGGTCCCGGTCTGGATTCCCGCCGTGGCTGCCGCCGTTG
>NZ_JAGGPN010000009.1 GCF_018613795.1 Arthrobacter sp. ISL-65 | reverse complement strand
GAACGCCCTCTGCTGCTACCTACTTTGGGGTGCGCGGGCCTGAAGCGCGGGTTGCTGCCGCTCAGCACGGCGGCCGCTGCTACTCCTCCGGGGCGTCCGCCATGGCGCGTTCGCGGACCTTCTGAATGTGGACCGCCATGGCGGCTTCGGCCTTCTCAGGATCGCCGCTGGACAGTGCGTCCAGGACGGACTGATGCTCGGCGATGGCGTACTCAGCGTCTGTGATGCCTACGCCGCCGAAAAGCCGGAAGCGCTGAACCTGTCCGCCTAGCGCAGCGTACGCACCTAGGAGGAACTGGTTGTCAGTCTGCTGGGCAATCAGCTGGTGGAAGCGCTCGTCGGCCTCGAGGTAGTCCTTGTACTCGGCAAAGGACGGGCCGCGCGGCGCGGACTTCAGGTCGGCGACTGTCTGTTCAAGCTCGCCGAGGCGGTGCGGGTTCAGGCGCGTGCAGGCAAGGCGGGCGTTGACCGGCTCGATCGCGAGGCGGGCCTCCATGAGATCCGCGAAGTCCTCGCGGGTGAACACCGGCGCCACACGGTAACCCTTGAGCGCCACCCTCCGGACCATGCCGGTGTGTTCCAGGCGAGCCAGTGCCTCGCGGACAGGGGTCGGGGAAACGTCCAGTTCGCGGGCAGTTCCGTCAATGCTGACGGCGGCACCGGGTTCCAGCCTGCCGTCCATGAGCGAGGCCAGCAACTCCTCGTAGACGTGGTCGGCCAGGACCTGGCGGCTGACGGTCCTGCCTCCCTTGAGCCCGGTCTGATCCTCGGGCCGGTTCCCGGCGCGGGTGCCGTTGGACGCTTTTTGCATGATCAGATCCTATAGGGACGCCTCAGGGAACGCCGCGAGGTAGTCCCGCGAATGACACACCCGGCTGCGTCTCACCCAGCCAAACCACTGGAACCGCCCGGCGAACGGGCGGTTCCAGTGGTTACTTACGAGGCTCGGGACGGAGCAGTGCCAGGGCTAGGCCGGCTGGTACACCGGGTAGTCGGTGTAGCCCTTGGCGCCCTCGCCGTAGAACGTGGACTGGTCCGGCTCGTTCAGCGGCAGGCCCTCGCGCCAGCGGCGGGCGAGGTCCGGGTTGGCGATGGCGGGCCGGCCCACCACGACGGCGTCCGCGTGGCCGTCGGCCACGAGCGACAGTGCTTCCTCGCGAGTGGTGATGACGCCGAAGCCGGTGTTGACCAGGAACGTGCCGTTGAAGCGTGACCGCAGGTCCTGGACCAGGTCGCCGGTCGGCTCGGCGTGCAGGATGCTCAGGTAGGCCAGGTCCAGCGGGGCGATGGAGTTGACCAGCACTTCGTAGGTTGCCCGGACGTCGGCGGCATCGGTCTCTTCGATGCCCTGGACGTTGTGTTCGGGCGAGATCCGGATGCCGACGCGGTTGGCACCCAGCGCCTCCACGACGGCGTTCACCGTCTCGATTACGAAGCGGGCGCGGTTTTCGGGCGAGCCGCCGTAGCTGTCGGTGCGGACGTTGGTGTTCGGCGCCAGGAACTCATGGAGAAGGTAACCGTTGGCGGAGTGCAGCTCAACGCCGTCGAACCCGGCCTCAATGGCGTTGCGCGACGCCGTGACGATTTCCTCGCGGACGACGGGCAGCTCGTCAGTGGAAAGCTCGTGCGGGACCGGGTGCGGCTGCTTGCCGTTGTAGGTCCGCGTCTCACCTTCGACGGCGATCGCACTGGGGGCCACGACGCGGTGGCCGCCGTTGATGTCCTCGTGCGAGACGCGTCCGCCGTGCATGATCTGGGCAAAAATCCGGCCACCCTCGGCGTGGACTGCGTCGGTGACTTTCTTCCAGCCGGCTATCTGCTCGGGGGTCGCCAGCCCGGGCTGACCCGGGTAGGAGCGGCCGGCCGGGCTGGGGTAGATTCCCTCGCTGACGATCAGGCCGAGCGACGCACGCTGGCGGTAGTGCTCCGCCACGAGCGGCCCGGGGACGCCCTCCTGGCCGGTACGGACACGGGTCAGCGGTGCCATGACGAGGCGGTTGGGAAGTTCGAGCTCGCCGAGAGTCAGCGGGGAAAACAGCATGCGGAGTTCCTTTCAGAATGCATTAGGTTCACCAGCTGTAACTGCCTAGCGTGTGCAACAATTCCGGGTGTGGCGGAGTTCACCAGCCCAAGCAGCGAGCCATGGTGCATTCGACAGCGATGCGGCAGCCGGCTTAATGCCATTGCGCACCGCGACACTGGTGTGCGATCATTCCCGTGATCGTGAACTATCGGCAGGAGGTGAGACCCATGAACGCAGTATCCGCACCGGGTGCTCCCCTGCAGTCCACGATCGCGCGACTGAGCTAGTCGCCACCGGGAGCGCCTAACAGGCAATTCGCGAAAGGCGACTCCCATGAACACAACACCTTCTTCAATTCTTCACTCCACCTCGACGACGGCCTCCGACCGGCCGAAGTCCTACCAGGATCAGCCGCAAGTCGACGCCACAAAGCGGGTGCGGGCCGCGGGCCAGCGGGCTTTAGTCCTTGGTGGCGGCGGATCGACAGGCAACGCGTGGTTGATTGGCGTCATCGCCGGCCTGTTCGAGGCCGGGCTCGATGTGACCGACGCTGATCTGGTCATCGGGACGTCGGCCGGATCGACGGCCGCCGCCCAGATAGCTGGCGCACCCCCGGGCGAGCTGCTTGCCGCGATCCTTGCCGCGGTACCCCAGCAACGGACCGGTCCGGTCGGATCCGACGGTGGACGCGTTCCGATCAGGGCCGCGGCGGACCATATGGAGAGAACGGGCGCAATCATCGCCGCCGCTGAGGATGCGGCCGACATGCGCCGCAGAATGGGCGCGGCGGCACTGGAAATGGATGCGGCGTCAGACGGTTCCGGGCAAACGCGGTGGCGCGCTACCGTCGCCGCCCGGCTTCCCAGTCAGCTTTGGCCGCAACGGCGGACGCTCGTCACGGCCGTCGATGCCTCTACCGGTGAACCGGTCGTGTTCGACCGCCATAGCGGCGTCGACTTGGTGGACGCCGTCGCCGCAAGCTGTGCCAGTGGCTTCGCCTACAGGATCGGCGACCGCCGATACATCGACGGCGGCTACCGATCCAACGCCGAGAATGCCGATCTGGCAGCCGGATACGCGCGGGTGCTGGTGCTCTCGCCCTTCGGCGGCAGAACACGGACGCCGGTGGACTGGGGCATGCATCTCGCAACACAGATCGACGAGCTACGCGCACGCGGCAGCAGAGTCGAAACGATCTTCCCGGATAGCAACTCTGAGCACATGTTCGGCGCCAATGCGATGGATCTGTCGCTGCGGCCGCCCGCTGCTCGAGCCGGTTACAACCAAGGCAGAGCCCTTGCCGAAGAGCTCACCGAGTTCTGGCGCTGACGCATACGAAATCAGTCGATTCGGCGGGCGTGACGCCCGTCGACGTTGCTGGTCACGGTCTCGCCCGAGTCATACGGGTCGCCAGAATGTCACTTTGAGTGGGCGACGCGAAATCAGTTATGTCACCGGCCTTTCATCCAGCCGAACCCGGGCAGCCCTCACCCCGCGGATTGGTCAGACAGTCGTCCGCATAATTGCGCGTTACCGAGCGCCAAACGCTCACTGTCTGGGCCGGAGAGCTGAACTGGCCCTGATTCGGGATGGGAAGATCCGGCCTGCCATTTACGGAGTAGGTTCCCTGGAAGTAGGTGGCGAGGACGACGCTAAAGTCGCCGGTGGCTGCGTAGGCGTGGCTGGTCCGGGTCTTCTCACCCCAGCGGTCCTGTGGGAGCGGGCCGCCCATCGTGGTCGTGGGGCCAAGCGATGTCCCGTCACCGTAGTCCCAGCGGTATTGGACAGGTTTGGCGATGATGTGAATTTTTTGGGCCAGGATGGTGATGTCGAATAACTGCTCTGTGGCTTTGGCGTAGAAGTTGGTCTCGGCGCCACGGAGAGTATGCGGGCTGGGCTGCGCGGTCAACGTTCCCGGGATGACGGGCAGCCTATCGAATTCCTTCTGAATGCGAGCCGCGATTCTGGGTAGAAGGTCTTCGGCGTTCCTGTCGTAGAGACACGTGGGGCCGCCGCCATTTCCTTTCCAGTCCGTCCAAGTAGGATTCTCTACCGACCTAGGTGCGACCTTCCAGATCACCGGAACGCCTGGCTTCCCATCGGCTCTCGGTGGACACACGCGCTGCTTTGCCAAGCAATCAATAGCTAAGTTGCCGTCGTCCACTTGGCACTGAGGAAAAGCGTTGTATTGGTTCGGGTCGTTATTGATGTGGCCCGGCGGGGCAGGAAGAAATTCATCCGCCGCTGCATCTCGGACCCAACCGTCGGCAATGATGTGCGCTTCACCGTAGGTGGCCGAACCGCCGTAGTCGTCGTCAATTGCTTGAGCTTGCTGCTGCAGGCTAAACGACAGCAGTACGGCAAGAGTCACTGAAGCAGTCGTTCTCCGGCCCATTTCTTCGCCGCCTAGCGAATCGGATGAAGATCGGAAACAGCCCAGTGTCCGCCTGAGTATGTCGCAATAACTACCGAAGCTGTATTTGATCCAGCGGCAGGACTCCTGCCTACGCTCTTATCCGCTTTGTAGTATTGCGTTTCCTCCTGAATGACTTGCACCACAACCTGCTGACTCGCCGCTCCGGACTTAAAGTTCGGCTCTACGGACGGAGTCGAAAGCCGACCACCGACCTGCCAGCGTCCCTCTTTGTACCCGACCGCAACGCTCCTTTTGAGAACGTTGCAGAACTCGCAGGAACCTGAGGTTAGCCCCTCCCAAGACGATAAGTCGCCCGTCTCGAAGCCGTAATTCAACAAGGCAAACCAGTACTTGGCAAACGCCTCCAGTCCCTCTTTCGTATTCTTGTCCGCCAAGGCTGGTTTGACCGGCACGGGGACGTTCTGCGCTCTTCCCTTGGCGTCGGCAGGCTTGTACACCGGCGTCGGCTTGGGCGTGGGAGTGGCACTAGGCGTGGCAGATGCCGAACCGGAAGCGGACTGGGCTGGCGACACCACGGCCGTGGCGGTAGGACCAGCCTGGGGGCCCGCACCCCCGCTACAGCCGCTGAGCGCAATGACGGACACAGCGACGGCGGAGATTAATGGCAGACGGAGGCGTTCAGAAATGCAGGTACGAGAAGTCATGCGCTAATCCCCCCGGATAGGTTTCAAGACGTCTGTGTCCGAACAATGGTTAAAGGGTAACTGAGGTCACACTTTTCGGCTCAAAGTTATCCACAGCCCCATAAGCGCCGCGTGAAACACCCAGGGCGCAACTCAAAGCGGGTCCGGTGAGATTCTCACCGGACCCGCTTCTGTCCCAATAATGGCGCCACCATCATGGTGCCCTACATGGCCCTACCCCCGCGGCTGCGCCGGCAGGATCAACTCCCCCGTCTTATCCGTGGACAAGGCGAGCGATGAAACATACTGGGGTTCGCCGTCGGGCCCGTCCTGGGCAGAGCGCACCATGTCAGGACGTTCGAACTCAATCCCGGTAACGTGGCAGAGCAGTTTGGCGTCGCTGGGGTTCCCGTCGGCGTCGAACATTGGCAGGTCAATACCGTCATCCGAACGGCGCAGGTAGTACTTGCCCTTGGTCAGGACCGCCAGAACCGGCGGCAGGACCAGCGCCAGCCCCACCGCGAAAATCGGCGAGTACGGCTGGATGCCGGAACCAAAGGCGCCGAAGAACACTGCGATGGACACCCCCGCAGAAACCAGCATGGACACAAATCCCACCGGGTTCACGGCATGCAGCATGCCGCGCCGGAATTCGGGGGTCTTCGGTGAGATCTTCAGGACGTACTTGTTGATGGCGATGTCCGCGGCCACCGTCACCACCCAGGCCATGGCGCAGTTGGCATAGAAGCCCAGGATCGTATTGAGGAAGTCGAACATGTTGGCTTCCATCAGGACCAGCGCAATCAGCAGGTTAACCGCCACGAACACCATGCGTCCGGGGTAGGTCTTGGTCACGCGGGTGAAGCTGTTGGTCCACGCCAGCGAGCCGGAGTAGGCGTTGGTGACGTTGATCTTGATCTGGGAAATGACCACCAGCACCACGGCGAGGCTCATCGCGAGCCACGCCGGCATCATCTCCTCGTAGACGCCGAGGAACTGGTGCACCGGCTCATTCGCTGTGGCCGAGGCCGCCGGATCCAGCTTGGCGATCAGGTAAACGGCAATGAACATGCCCACGATCTGCTTGACCGCACCGAAGAGAACCCAGCCAGGCCCGGCGAGGATCACGGCACGCCACCACGCACCCTTGTTCTCGGCGGTCTTGGGCGGCATGAACCGCAGGTAGTCGATCTGCTCCGCGATCTGCGCCATCAGCGACAGGCAGACGCCGGCCGCAAGCATGACCGATGCCAGGTTGGTGCCCGCAGCACCGGAACTTCCGGTGTAAGCGAAGAAGTCATCGATACTGCCGGGGTGGGACACCAGCAGGTAGCCAACCGGAACCACCATGAGGAGCAGCCACAGCGGGGTGGTCCACACTTGCAGTTTGGCCAAAGTGTTCATCCCGTAAATGACGAGCGGAATGATGATGATCGTCGACGCGGCGTAGCCCAGCCATTGCGGAATTCCGAGCCCCAGTTCGAGGCCCTGCGCCATGATCGATCCTTCCAGCGCGAAGAAGATAAACGTGAAGGTCGCAAAAATCACGTTCGTCACCACGGAACCGTAATAGCCGAAGCCGGAACCGCGGGTAATCAGATCCAGATCAATGTTGTAGCGGGCCGCGTAATAGGCGAGCGGAAATCCCGTGGCAAAGATAATTATGGCGGCCACGACAATCCCGAGAATCGCATTCACCGTGCCGTAGGCAATCCCGATATTCGCCCCAATCGAGAAATCAGCCAGGTAGGCAATTCCTCCCAGCGCACTCGTCGCCACCACGCCGGCGCTCCACTTGCGGTAGGAACGCGGCGCGAACCGGAGCGTGTAATCCTCCAGGCTCTCCTTCGTGGCGGTCATGGCGTCCGTGTTGCCGGCCGCTATTTTGCCGGCCGCGCGGGGCCGCTTGGTCTCCAGCCCGACGCCGGCACGTCCGACGGCGGAACCGCCGCCCGGGTTCTCCAACAGTTCGCTGTCCTTCAGGTCATTCGTCATGAGGCATCCGCTTTCGTCACCGGTTTGTCTTCGCCGACGCTAGTCACGCCGTGCGACAGCACGGTTCCGGCCGTATTACAGCGATGTAAAGAACCAACAAGACCGTCAAGCCACAGCTCGCCCCGTAGCGCACCACGGCGGTTACTGGGAAAATCCGTCCATACCACTATCGTTTTTCTACAAGCTGTAGAAGAATGGAGCGCATGATGTTCAACCACACCGACGGCGATCCCATCCTGGTCCTCGACGAAGAGCAGTGCTGGCAGCTTCTGGAGGGCACCAAGCACGGCCGCCTGGTGGTCACTGTGGCGGGTGAGCCCGATATCTTCCCTGTCAACTACGTGACCAGCCGGAGGAAGCTGTTCTTCCGTACCGCGCCGGGCAACAAGCTCGCCCAGGTAACCATCAACAACAAGGTCCTGTTCGAGACGGACGGCATCATGTCGGACCAGGCGTGGTCCGTGGTGCTCCGCGGCACGGCCCGTGTCCTGAGCAAGTCAGCTGAGATTGCCGAGGCCGAAGAGTTGGGGCTCGCATCCTGGGTACCCACGTTGAAGGACTTCTACGTCGAGATCGATCCCGGCTCCGTGAGCGGCCGGCACTTCAAGTTTGGCGAGCAACCGGAGCGCGATTTCTAGCAGGGCTGCCGGCCTAGACTGGAAATATGGCGGACCGGCTGACACCTGAGCAGCGCAGCTGGAACATGTCCCGGATCCGGGGCAAGAACACGAAGCCCGAACTACTGGTGCGCAGCCTCCTGCACGCCAAGGGCTACCGGTACCGCCTGCACGGCGCCTCGCGCGGCATCAAGCTGCCCGGCAACCCCGATCTCGTTTTCGCCGGCCGGCGCAAGGTCATCTTCGTCAACGGCTGCTTCTGGCACTTCCACGACTGCAAAGTGGGCCAGCACGCCCCCAAGGCCAACGCCGAATTTTGGGAAACGAAACGCACCCGCACGCGGGACCGTGACGCCAGCCAGCGCCGTCAGCTCGAAAACGACGGTTGGGAGGTGCTCACCGTCTGGGAGTGCGAACTCAGGGACCTGTCCGCCGTCGAGAAACAGCTGGAGCTGTTCCTCGCGGCCGGTTGACCCAACTTAAGCGAGGCTCAGCTCAGTGCTCAGCCGGAGCCAGCCGGTAGCCCACGCCGCGGACGGTCTGCAGCCAGCGCGGATTTTGTGCGGAGTCGCCGAGTTTCTTGCGCAGGTTGCCCATGTGAACCTCAACGGACCGCTCGTCTGCCTCGCTGATGTAGCTTCCGACGTCGTACGGTTCGTCCCGCAGGCGGCGCACCAGATCCGCTTTGGTACGGACCATGCGGCCCGCCTCGAGCAGGGCATGCAGCAGGTCGAACTCAGTGCGGGTCAGACTCAGCTCCTGGCCGTCGACGGCGACGGTCCTGGATTCGTAGCTCAGGTCCAGGCCGTTGTGCGTGTACTTCCGCCCCTCGTTCGCGGCGGCGGAAGGTGAGCCGGCCTCTTCGGCGAGATCCGGCGTCGAACGCGGACGCCGCATCATGGCCGCAACGCGGGCACGCAGCTCGCGCGGACGGAACGGCTTGGTGAGGTAGTCGTCCGCGCCCGACTCAAGGCCGATCAGGGTGTCCAGCTCCTCTGCGCGGGCTGTGAGCATGACGATGTAGGCGTCGGAGAATTGGCGGATCTGCCGGGCGACTTCAAAACCGTCGATGTCCGGCAGTCCGAGGTCGAGCGTGATGACCGCCGGGTCCAGTTCCCTGGCGGCAAGTACGCCCTCGGCTCCGCTGCTTGCCGCGCGCACCTCAAAACCGGCCTGCGTCAGAACAACGCGTACCAGTTCGCGAATGTCATGGTCATCCTCGATGACCAGTCCCACGCGTGTATCACCCATCGCAGCCCCCTCAGCCCGCTACATCCCGTCTGCAGTATAGCTCCCGGCGGATATCCTGCTCCTATGCGTTTCTCACGCCCCGTCCGGATGGACCCGCGCCCATGAGCAGTATCGCCTGGAAGGATTCCTCCGGCAGGATCCTGCTCTTCCGCCGGCCCTTCCACGAGTATTCCCTGCGGGTCAGGGTGATGCTGAGCCACATGCCGCTCTCCGTGACGGCAGGAATCACAGCTTTTCTTATTCTGGCGTTCTTCCCTGAAACGCTGCTCCATCCCCTTTTCATCAGTTTTCTGCTGTCACAGGCAGTAATACTGATCCTTTGCTACGCCGTGCCCTGGCACCGGCTGCCGTATCCGTCTTTCCTGGCAATACCTCTCCTGGACCTGGTGTCGATCTGCCTGGGCAGGGAAGGCGGCCAGGACAGCCTGACGGGACTCAGCCTCATGGCCGTTTTTCCGGTCATCTGGCTGTGCGCCTCCGGGCTGTTCCCCAAAGCCGCGGTGGCACTATCCTTCTTCGGTCCGTTGGGAATCATCTGGGTGCCGCTGTTTCTCCACGGCGCCGTCTCCGGCCAGGACCTGGCGCGCTCCTTCCTGCTGCCGGTGATGATGCTGGGCATCGGCGTGACCGTGTCCGTCATGACGCTCAGCATGGTCCGGCAGCAGCGGGACCTGGAGGAGCAGCAGCGCGACCTGGAAGAAAAGGACTCGCAGCTCCGCGGCGTGCTGTCCAGAAGCAAGCGCCAGGAACGGCTGCTGAACACGGTCCTGGACACGGTGCACCTGGGCGTCCTCGCCGTCGATGCGCAGGGCCATGACATCCTGATGAACCGCAAGCAGCGCAAGCACCACCTGCTGGCAACGCCGCCTACCATCGACGACCCGAATGAGTCACAGCTGCTGGTGTTCTCCGCCGACCGGACAACCCTGGTCCCCGTCCACCAGCGGCCCGTCCGGCGCGCTGTCCTCGGCGAGCAATTTACCGACTACCTGGTGTGGCTCGGAGCGGGCGCCGAACAGCGTGCCATCTCCACCAGTGCGAGGCCCATGAAGGACCAGGACGGGAACTTCGCCGGCTCCGTCATTGTGTTCAGCGACGTCACCGAACTGGTGAATGCCCTGGCTGCCAAGGACGATTTCGTCTCCAACGTCTCCCACGAATTCCGGACCCCGCTCACCTCGATTCTTGGTTACGTCGAGCTTCTGTTGGACGACGACGACGACCTCACCGACTCCCAGCGCGGCCCCCTGGAAATCATCCGGCGGAACTCGGAGCGGCTGCTCACGCTGGTCTCGGACCTGCTCTCCAGCCGCAACGGCCAACTGCTGGTCACCCCGAAGGCCGTGAACGTGGCCGAGCTGGTGCGCACCAGCGTCACCGCCGCCCTGCCGCGCGCCGCGGAATCCGGCATCCACCTGCGCGCCGACGCCCCGGAGAGGCTGGAGGCCCACGTCGATGCCGCTCGTATCTCGCAGGTGTTGGATAACCTCGTATCGAACGCCATCAAATACTCTCCCGACGGCGGCGACGTGGTGGTGTCGCTGCGCGCTGAGGCCGGCCACATAACGTGCAGCGTGAGCGATACAGGCATGGGGATGAGCCAGCAGGACCAGGAGGAGGTCTTCGCCAAGTTCTTCCGGTCCGCAGCCGTCCGCAATTCGGCGATTCCCGGCGTCGGGCTGGGGCTGTCCATCAGCAAGGCCATCGTGGAAGCCCACGGGGGCAGGGTCTCGCTGCGAAGCGAAGTCGGGAAAGGCACCACGTTTACGTTTGCGGTGCCGGTGCAGAACTGAGTTCTTGACCGCGGCGTTTGGCGGGTGGCTGCGTCCTCTGCGGGTTACGCCCGGTGGTCCTCGATTAGCCAGCCGGCCAGCCGGCGGGCGCGCCGGGCGGCGTCAAGGTCGCCCTCCGCCGCGGAGATGATCGAGCCCTTCATGAGGATGTGCCAGGACCGGGAGAAGTCGTCGGTCCGCTGCAGCCCGGCCTCGTCCGCCAGCTGCTTCACGTGACCGCGGATCTTGGCGAGGTAGTCGATGCTGGCGCGTCCTAGCGGATGCGAGGCGCCCATCTCCAGCAGCACGTTGATGAAGGAACAGGCTTCAAAGTCGGTGCGGTGGAACCAGTCGGAGAAGACATCGAAGATGGCAAGCAGCTGTTGCTCGGGGGTGTCCGCCCTGCGCCGGGCCTCCCCCACGATGGCGTTGACGGTCCACACCTGGTCGCGTTTCTCGAGGAACGCCAGTACCAGCTCGTCCTTGGACGCGAAGTGGCGGTAGAAGGTGGCCTTTGCGACGCCGGAGCTGCGGATGAGTTCATTGATGCCGACGTCCCGGACGCCACGGCGGGCAAAGAGGTCGTAGGCCGCGTTGACGATTCGTTCATGCATGCTGGTAGCACCGGACGCCGCAATCTCCTCGCCATACGTCCGGCCTCCCGGTGTGAGCGGGACACCCGGCGTGGCGGCCGGCTGCGGTCCAGTCTGAAGCCCTGCGGAAGGAATTCTCCCGGTGCTCCACGGCTCGGAGCTGGGTACCTCTGCCATTACAAACAGTCTAACCCAAAATGCGAGACAGACCTGTCTGTCTTGGGATATTGTTCATCCAGGTCAGTGCAATGTTCGCGCAGCAGCCTTGGCCCGTTCAGAGCTCAAGGTTGAACCGGAAAGTCGAAGTAATGAGTGATCATGATGACGGATTACCTGCAGTTGGATGCCCACAGCTTTCTCCCACCCGACGTTCCGCACTCTGACGCGCGGGACTCTGACGCGCGGCAGGACACCATTACTGACCCCACATCCGATCCACTCCGGCGGCAGGTCCTGGGCATCATCTCGGATGTGCTCGACGACAGTGACCCGGACGGCGCCGACGCCAGAAGCCACCTTCGGCATTGCCTGGCGCACAATGCCGGATCTCCGGAGAAGGCCCTCCTCGAGCATTTGCTCTCCCTGCACGGTTCGGAGCTGCACGGCGAGCCGGGGGATCCCCAGGACTAGCGGCCGAGGCTCGCCTGGCGCACCACTTCTCCCCAGGACTGCTCGGCAAGGTCGGCGACCGCTGCCAGGATCTCCGACGGCGGCCGGGAAAGATCGAGGGGAAACTCGACGATGTCGATGTCGGTGTTGAGTATCCGCCTCAGCTTCACCTCACCGGCCCCCGCGTAGACCAGCCAGGCGGTGGGCACGCGCAAGGCAGTGCAGTAGGCCAGCATCTGGAAATGGTCCGCCGACAGGGATGCGCCACGGTCAGTGCCCGCGCGGTACTGGGCGTCGTATACCACCACCGGCCGGCCGCCCAGCAGGTGCACGGCATCCGGGCGCACGGTCAGCCGGTCCGAGTCCCGGACCGCCTCGTTCAGCAGCGCGTTGTACTGCAGCCTCATCTCGCCGGGAAAGGCCGCCATGGCCCGGCGCAGCGCCGCGCCGACGAAATCCTCGAAGACCTTGCCCATGTCGACGACGAAGGACGCCGTCTGCTGCTTGCCCTCCCCCGCCTCCGCGGAAGCATTGCGCAGGATCACCTCGGAGAGCCTCAGCGCCGAGTGATAGCGGAGGTTCATCCGGCTGGCCCGCCACGGCGGAAGCGGAGCACCGGAGTGGAGGCGGGTGACGCCGTCGAGCTTTCCCTTCAGCTGCCGCAGGCGGCTCAGCACATCGGGGCGAACGCCCGGGACACGGGACATGCGCTCGAGTGCGGCACGCAGGATGCGGTTCTCCGGGATGTCCTCGGTGAACTCGTCGTAGGACACTTCCAGCGGCACGAGCATTCCGGGCCGGCGCGATATCTGGTCCGAGATGCGGATGCGGCCCTTGACGGTGCGGAGCGACTCGTCGACGGTGACGTAGCCCTGCAGGACGCCTCGCTGCAGGGCACGCTCGGCGAGCTGCACCAGCGATGCCGCCAACGCGCTCCACAGCTCGGCGTCCTCGTCGGCCGCCACGGTGTCGTCGCGGAAGCCCTGGTCCCCGGCGTGGCTCAGCAGAAAGAGCAGCCGGCTCAGCCCGAGCCGGTCCTTGGGACGCACATCAAGCTGCACCCGCGGGGTGCGCACGGACCCCACCATGCCGACGGGCTCGATCCGGAACAGTCCCATGCCCATCGGCGTTGCCTTGGCCAGGCCGCTGGAGTTCAGGAAGGCGGCGCTTTCGGCGTCGAGCTTCTCCACGGTGCCGCCGGAGAGTTCGTCCAGGACGATGTGCCGCAGTGCTTGGGCAGAGCCGCGGCCGCCGCCGGTTCCGGGCCGCGCGGAGCCGGCAGACACACCGAAGCCGGCGGGGCTAGCGAGCCGCAAGGCGCCCCAGCAGCTGGTCCAGCCCGAAGCGCTCTTCCAGCTGGGCCCGGTTCAGCTGCCCGTGGTAGTGCTCCTCCAGCAGCGGCATGAGCTCGTACTTCCAGATCCGGCGCAGACCGGCTGGGGTCTGCGCGGCCTTCTTCATGAAGTAGGACGGCCCGATCATGAGGTCCCGGTCCCACTCGTCGATGGCCTGGTTGAGCGCGTCGAGCAGCAGCGCCGGCGTCGTGTCCAGCTGCCGGGCCTCCAGGAACCGCAGCAGCGACCCCTTCACCGGCTCGGTCTGCGGGTGCAGTTCGATGAACGCGAAGCGGCGGCGGATCGCGGCGTCCATCATCGCGATGGAGCGGTCCGCGGTGTTCATGGTGCCGATGATGTACAGGTTGTCCGGGAGCGTGAACGGCTCGTTGGGGCTGTACTGCAGGTAGATCCGGTCATCCCGGTATTCCAGCAGGAAGTACAGCTCGCCGAACACCTTGGCCAGGTTGGCGCGGTTCATCTCGTCGATGATCAGGAAGTACGGCTTCGACTCGTTGCCCGGTTTCGCCGCCTCCTCCGCGAGCCGGCGCAGCGGCCCGGCCACAAGCTTGAACGAAACCTGGCCTTCGTCGGTCTTGTCCGGCCGGTACCCCTCGAAGAAGTCCTCGTAGGCGTAGGACGGATGGAACTGAACGAGCTTCACCCGCTCGTCGGTGCTGTCCTGCGCCAGCTCGGCGGCGAGGTGCTTGGCGAGGTAGGTTTTGCCGGTTCCCGGCGGGCCGTACAGCACCAACTGCCGGTTCTCCTCCAGCAGATCGGCGATCTCCTGCAGCGGCTCCACCTCCATATGGAGGGAGTCCGCGAACTCCCGCGTCACCGGACGGAAGCCGCCCAGCACGGGGAGGGCGACGGTGGCCGGTGACTCATCGGCGTCGGGCTCGGTTTCCGCCTCGGCGGGCAGCAGCGCCTGCAGTGCCTGCACCACCCGGGTGACGTCGACGACGATGCCCGGGGTGGCCAGCTGGCGCTGAATGTGCCGCGGCAGGTCGGTCACGGCGTGGGCTTCGTCGAACCAGCGCACCTTGCGGCGCATCCGCCGGTTGTCCCCGTTATGGTCCGGTTCCCCGAGCACGACGCCGATCCGGACGGCTCCGGCGTTCTGGTACAGGGCGAAGTCGCCCGGCTTCATCACGGTCAGGAAGGCGAAGACGGCGGTTTTGGTGTCCTCCCGCTCCACATAGCCGAGGTGCTTGTAGTCCTCGTCCACGGCGTGCTGGACCAGCCCGGCGGTAACGCCGGCGTCGAGCAGGCGGAGGTGTTCGACGTCGAGCGTCACCTTCTCCTCTGCCTGCCAAGTAGCCAGGAGGTCGGCGTTGTCGTGGTGGGTGCGCAGCAGCCAGGCGCGGCGGCCGGGATCCCCGACCTTCCGCCACTGGCTCACCAGCTGCCGGGCGTACCAGTCGATGCGCTGGCCGGCCTGCTCATCCAGGTGCAGGCGGATGCGGCGGATGTCGGCGGTGATTTCCTCCTCGCTGTCCCCCTTGGCCCCGCCGACGAGGGAGGCGAAGGCGTCCCTGATCTCCTGGCGTTCGATGTCGGCCACCACCGGCTCGAAGTAGCTGGGCCAGGCGAGGTATTCGATGCTGCGCCGGATGGCCGGCTGGTCCTCGGGAGTGCCGGCCGCCAGCAGGTGGAACGCCAGCGGATCCTTCAGCGCCTTATTGATGACGGCGGCGGACTGCCGGTCGACGTTCTGGACGAACCGGCAGAGCCATTTCAGGTGGTCCCATATTGTCCAGTTGAACTCGGCAGTCCGGTCGCGGATGACGCCGTGGTCGGTCATGCCCTGGTACAGCTCCTCCGGGAGCTGCAGGGGCGGCTCGAGCCAGGACGCCGCCTCGGCGACGCGGGCCCGCTTGACCTTGAGCGACTTGACCTCGTGCGCCAGCGGCAGGGACTGCAGGAACAGGAGCTCCACGGCCAGCTGCTTCGCGGAAGGGGACGCGTCCGCCAGGTTGTGCCGCAGGTTGGTCATCATCGGGGCCTTGGCGTCCGCGACTCCCCGCTCAAGCCGTTCCAGCAGTTCCGCCGCGGCCTCTGCCGTCCACGTCTGTGTGCGGCCGTCCAGCGCCGACGGCCTGCCCTGCAGCCCCGCGCCAAGCACGAACCACGCGGCGTCTTCGATCTCTTTGGAGATTCCGAGGGCGCGGTGCATGGCAGGCTTTGGGGCGGGGGTCATGCGTTCAAATTTACAGGGTTAACCTGAGCGCGAGCACCATGGTCGCCCCGAAAGCTACTTCCCGGTAACAGCCGGCAGCCGCTTCCGGCCGAAGGCGAAATAGCAGCCCGGGCCGATGAAGTTGATCAGCGTGGCCAGCCGCCAGAACATCTTGGAGCCGCGGATCTGCTCGGCGGGCCGGCGCGAAAGGTCGCGCTGGGCCGCCGCGAGGAAAGCGAGCTGCGCGGCTCCAATCACGATGGTGCCGGCGCGGGCAGCAGGCGGAAGTTCCTTCCAGGACTTGTTCTTCTTCCAACCTGCTTTTTTCGTTCCCAGGTCCCACGTTCCCGCGCGCTTCGTTTTCACAGTCAATGCTCCTTGCGCTCAATGAAGGGCTCCAGCAGCTGCTTCTGCTCCGGAGTCAGCCGCAGTACCCTTCCGGTGGCTTCATCGACAAAGGCCAAGTGGCTTGAGGCCTTCACACAATCGTCGCCAGTTACCGGGTCCTGCACAAGGTAGTGAATGTCGAAACTCGCGCCCTTGACGGCCCCGACCCATACCTGGACCGCCGCCGGAACGTTGCGGTACTCGAGGGTCTTCACGTACCGGATCCGGTGGTCCACCACGAGCGCCATGGTCCCCTTGGGAACCTCGTTGAACAGCGACACGTGGGGATCTATCCCGGGCAGCCCGGCACCGGCGGGCGGGCCGAAGGCAGCGATGCGCGCCTCCTCCAGCATGCGGACGATCTGCACGTTGTTGATGTGCCCGTAGGCGTCCATGTCCCCCCAGCGCATGGGCACGAGTACCTCAATGCGCTGGGAGTCCGCGTGGCCGCCTCCGGGGTTCGCGGCGGTCAGCTGCGCACCGCCGTCGAATCGTCCACGGGCGTCTCCTCGGCATCCGTGCCGGCGAACTGCGACATGTACAGCCGGTAGTAGGCGCCTTCTGCGGCGAGGAGGGTCTGGTGGTTGCCCTGCTCCACGATCTTGCCGTTCTCCATGACCAGGATGGTGTCGGCGTCGCGGATCGTCGACAGGCGGTGCGCGATGACGAAGCTGGTCCGGTCCGTGCGCAGCGCGGCCATGGCCTTCTGCACCAGGAGTTCCGTGCGGGTGTCCACCGAACTGGTTGCCTCGTCCAGGATGAGCAGCGACGGGTTGGCCACGAAGGCGCGGGCGATGGTGATGAGCTGCTTTTCACCGGCGCTGACGTTGTTGCCCTCCTCGTCAATGACGGTGTCGTAACCGTCGGGCAGCGCCCGGACGAAGCGGTCCACGAACGTGGCCTTGGCCGCCGCCATGACCTGGTCCTCGGTGGCGTCCAGCTTGCCGTACCGGATGTTGTCGTAGATGGAGCCGCCGAACAGCCAGGCGTCCTGCAGCACCATGCCCACCTTGGAGCGCAGCTCCGCCCGGCTCAGCTGGGTGACGTCCACGCCGTCGAGCGTGATGGAACCGCCGTTGAGCTCATAGAAGCGCATGACCAGGTTAACGAGGGTGGTCTTGCCCGCACCGGTGGGTCCGACGATGGCCACGGTGTGGCCCGGCTCCGCGGTGAAGGACAGGTTTTCGATCAGCGGCTTGTCCGGCGTGTAGCTGAACGTGACGTCTTGGAACTCCACGTGGCCGTCTGTCTTGGCCGGCAGGTGCCGCGTGGCGGTCTCGGCGTCCTGCTCATCCGCGTCCAGGAACTCGAACACGCGCTCGGCGGATGCAACACCGGACTGCAGCATATTGGCCATGCCCGCCATCTGCCCCAGCGGCTGGGTGAACTCGCGCGAGTACTGGATGAAGGCCGTGGCGTCGCCCAGGCTCATGCTGCCCGAGGCGACCCGCAGGCCGCCCACGACGGCGATGCCGACGTAGCTGAGGTAGGAGACGAACTGCATCACGGGGAAGATGATGCCGGACACGAACTGCGCGCCGAAGCTGGCCTTGTACAGGGCCTCGTTGCGCTCCTCGAAACGTTCCAGCATGTCGGTGTCGCGGCCGAAGACCCGCACCAGGTCATGCCCGGAGAAGGATTCCTCGATCTGGCCGTTCAGCTCACCGGTGTTCTTCCACTGCGCTGCGAACAGCTTCTGGCTGCGGGCGCCGATCACGCCGGCCGCGGCACCGGAAAGCGGCAGCGCAATGAGGGCGATCAGGGCCAGCTGCCAAGAGACGATGAACATCATGATGACGATGCCGACCACGGTCAGCACTGAGCTGATGAGCTGGGCGAACGCCTGCTGCAGCGCCTGCTGGACGTTGTCGACGTCGTTGGTTACCCGGGAGAGCACGTCACCGCGCTGGCGGGTGTCGAAGTAGTTCAGCGGCAGCCGGTTGAGCTTCTTTTCCGTGTCGTCGCGGAGCTGTCGGATCACCTTCATGACGATCCTGTTGAGGACATAGCCCTGGAGCCACAGGAAAATGTTGGCCACGAAGTACATCAGCAGCACGGCCGAAATCAGGACGGTCAGCTTTTGGAAGTCGACGCCGGTTCCGGGCACGAGCTCCATCCGGGAGACCATGTCCGCGAAGTTGTTCTGGCCCTGGGCCCGCAGCCCCTCGACGAACTGGTCCTTGCTGACGCCGGCGGGCAGTTGCTTGCCCACCACGCCGCCGAAGATGACGTCCATGGCCTGGCCCAGCACCTTGGGCGCGATGACGTTGAGGATCACGGAGACGATCACCATGCCCACCACGACGTAGATACCGGCGGCTTCCGGTTTCAGCAGGCCCATGAGGCGCTTGGCGGACGGCCAGAAATGCTGGGCCTTCTTGGCGGGCATCGCGCCGAACATGCCGCCGTCGGCCTCGCCCGGCTTGTACTCCTCCTCGACGAAGTCGTCGTCTTCGAGGGCCGGAGCTTCCGTGGCAGCCTGGCCCTGAAGCTTCGCTTCATCCATGCTGGTGCCGCGGTCCTGGCTGGTGCCTGGGATCTGGCTGGTGCCCTTCTTGTCGGCGCTCATGCCACTTCCTCCACGCTCAGCTGGGACTCAACAATTTCCTGGTAGGTGGGCGACGTTTCGAGGAGTTCCTCGTGCGTTCCACGGTCCACGATCCTGCCGTTGTCCAGCACCAGGATCTGGTCCGCTTCCGTGATGGTGGAAATGCGCTGCGCGACGATGATGACCGTGGCGTCGGTGGTGGTGCGCTTGAGGGCGGCACGCAGCCGGGCGTCGGTGGCGACGTCCAGTGCTGAGAACGAGTCGTCGAAGAGGTACACCTTGGGCTTGGTGACCAGGGCGCGCGCGATGCACAGGCGCTGGCGCTGGCCGCCGGACACGTTGGTGCCGCCCTGGGCGATGCGGGACGCAAGCCCGCTGTTCTTTTCCCTCACGAAACCGTCGCCCTGGGCCACATGCAGCGCATCCCAGAGTTCGTCGTCGGTAGCCTCAGGCTTGCCGAAGCGGAGGTTGTGTTCGATGGTTCCGGAAAACAGGTAGGGCCGCTGCGGAACGAGGGCCACCCGCTTGGTGATTTCCGCCCGGTCCAACTGGCTGACCGGGACGCCGTCGAGGAGCACCTCGCCGTCGGCCACGTCGTAGAGTCGCGGCAGCAGTGACAGCAGGGAGGTCTTCCCGGCCCCGGTGGAGCCGATGATGGCCACCGTCTCCCCTGGCCGGGCGGTGAAGCTGATGTTGCTCAGGACCTGGGCTTCGGCCCCGGGGTAGGCGAACGTGACGTTGCGGTACTCCACCACGCCCTCCAACTGTCGGGGCGTGACCGGCTGCTGGGGGTCGTGGATTGACGGTTCGACGTCGAGCACCTCGCCGATGCGGTCCGCGCAGACAGACGCGCGCGGAATCATCATGGCCATGAAGGTGCCCATCATGACCGCCATGAGGATCTGGAGCAGGTACTGCAGGAACGCTGTCAGGGAGCCGACCTGCATGTCGCCGGCGTCCACCCGCTGGCCGCCGAACCAGAGCACGGCGGCGGTGGACAGGTGCAGGATCATGCCGATGGCAGGGAACATCAGGACGAACAGTGCACCGATCTTGAGCGACACGTCCGTCAGTTCCTTGTTGGCCTGGCCGAAGCGCTCCGTCTCATACGGTTCCCGGACGAAAGCACGGACCACGCGGATGCCGATGATCTGTTCGCGCAGGACCTCGTTGATGCGGTCGATCTTCGTCTGCATGGAACGGAACAGGGGCATGAGGCGCACCACGATGTAGCCGACCACCACAATGAGGATGGGGACCGAGACCCAGACCAGCCAGGAAAGGTTGATGTCCTCGCGCAGGGCCATGATGATGCCGCCGACGCACATGATGGGCGTGGACACCATGAAGTTCAGGCCCATCAGCACCAGCATCTGGACCTGCTGGACATCATTTGTGCCGCGGGTGATCAGGGTGGGCGCGCCAAACGCGTTCACGTCCTTGGCCGAGAAGCTGGTCACCGTGCGGAAAACCCCGCGGCGAAGATCGCGGCCCATCGCCATGGCGGTCTTCGACCCGAAGTAGACGCCGGCAATGGCGGTGCCCACCTGGAGGAAGGCCACGAGGAGCATGACGGCCCCGGTGTGCCAGATGAAGTCGGTGTCGCCGCGGGAGACGCCCTCGTCAATGATCTGGGCGTTGAGGCTGGGCAGGTAGAGCGCCGCAATGGTGGATGCCAGCTGGAATGCGATGACAGCCAGGATGTAAGGCAAATACGGTTTGGAGTAACGCCGTATAAGGGATACGAGCATGCTCACGGATCCTTCGGGAGAGCGCGAATGAGTTAAGAGAAGTAATAGCAGACGGGTCTGACAGCCCAAGCCTTCCAACTCTACGAAATCTGTTGCCCGTGCGAAACGTCGCGGGCGAAGATCATCCCAACGGACGACGCCGACTCACTCCCCGAGCGCGAACGGACATTTGGCGCCCCAAGTCCGAGCGCGAACGGACACTTTGGCACCCCACGCCGGTCCCCGCCGTCGTACGCCCTGCCCGCCTAACCAGAGTTTTTGTACAGATATCGGCCTCTCGCCGGGGCTTTGCGGCCATTATCTGTACAAAAACTCCGTTCCCGCGATCGCTATTCGCCGCGGTGCTTGCCGTGCGAGGCGATGTAGTGCGCGGCGGCGCTCTGGAGCTTCCGCTCCTTGGCCAGCCGCCGGTTCAGCGCCTTCAGTTCGGCGCCGACCCGTGCCTGCTCCTGTGCGATGGTTCGCTGCTGCTCAGCCTGCCGGGCCACGGCGCTCAGGGCCGCGGCCAGCTGAAGCTGCTGCTCCGCGAGGAGGCCCTGCGTTTCCTGGATGAGCGGCACCAGGTCCGCAGGCTTGTTGTGCATCTCAGCCAGCATGGTCCGGGCCCGCACCGGCGGTTCGTTCATCGGCAGGACGGCTTCCGCCGCCGGCTGCCGGCAGGGCTGGTAGCTTGGCGCCTTGGCGTCGCCGGCCAGCTGCCGGGTCAGCACTTCGGCGAACTCACGCTCGAGGTCGTCGTCGGAATACTCAGCGGCGGGCAAGCCGGAACCCAGCTCGGCATCCGGTTCAGCGTCAGCAGTAGCCTCCGGACGGATGTCAACGGTCCGGCGCAGCGGCTGCTCCTTGATCAGGAGCACGGCGATGAGAGCGACAACCGCGATGGCGCCGGCGATCAGGAAGATCTCGGCGGTGGCGTCGCCGTAGGCCGCCCGCATGATGTCCCGGATCGGGGCAGGCATGTCGGCCAGGTCTAGGGTGGCGCCGGACGAGCCGGAGCCTGCCTTGATCCCGGCGTCGGCAAGGCCCTGGGTGGCCAGTTCCTTGACCCGGTTGCCCATGATTGCGCCCAGCACGGACACGCCGATCGCGCCGCCCACGGAGCGGAAGAACGCCACAGAAGCACTAGCCGTGCCGATGTCGCTGGCGCTAACAGTGTTCTGTACGGCGAGGACGAGGTTCTGCATGAGCATGCCGAGACCAAGGCCCAGGATCGCCGTGAAGACGCCGGACTGCCACAGTTCCGTGGTGTGGTCCATGGTGCCTGCAAGGCCCAGCCCGCCGATCAGCAGCACGGACCCGGCGACCAGGTAGCGCTTCCACTTGCCGGTGCGGCTGATCATCTGCCCTGAAACCACGGAGCCGATCAGGTTGCCGGCGATCATGGGCAGGGTCAGGAGGCCGGCCTCGGTGGGCGTTGCGCCGCGTGCCACCTGGAAATACTGGCCCAGGAAGGTCGAGGACCCGAACATCGCCACGCCCACGGCCACGGAGGCCCAGATCGCCAGGGCGGTGGTGCGCTCGGAGATGATCTTCAGCGGGATGATCGGCTGCTCAACCTTGGATTCGACCACCACGAGCAGCGCCAGCAGCACAACGCCGCCGCCCACCATCAGTGCCGACTGCCAGGACCACCAGTCGTAGTAGTCGGGGTTGCCGGCGAACGACACCCAGATGAGGAGCAGGCTGACGCCGGTGGTCAGGAGGATGGAGCCGAGCCAGTCGATCTTGGCAGGGCGCTTGACGTGCTGGATCTTGAGGGTGATCTGCAGCAGGATCAGGGCGACGACGGCGAGCGGCACGCAGACGAAGAACGTCCAGCGCCAGCCCAGCGGGCTGTCAACGATGAAGCCGCCAAGCAGCGGTCCGCCGGCCGTGCCGACGGCCATGACCGCACCCATGTATCCGGAGTACTTTCCGCGGTCCCGTGGCGGGATCATGGAACCGATGATCGCCTGGGCCAGCGCGGTCAGGCCGCCCATGGCGATGCCCTGTACAACGCGGGCCGTCAGCAGCAGCGGGATGGTCTGGGACAGGCCGGCCATCACCGATCCCGCCACGAAGATCACGATGCTGAGCTGGACCAGGACCTTCTTGTCGAACAGGTCAGCGAGCTTGCCCCAGACCGGGGTGGTGGCCGCGTTGGCCAGCAGCGCGGCGGTGATGACCCACGCGAAGTCCGTCTGCGTGCCCTTGAGCTCGGACATGATGGTGGGCAGCGCGTTGGCCACGATGGTGCTGCTGAGGATCGCGGTGAAGAAGGCCGCCAGGAGCCCGGTCAGGGCCTCCATGATCTGCCGGTGCGTCATGGGGGCCTGGGGCGGGTGGGCCGAAGGGCGTGACGTGGCCGTCCCGGAGACGGCAGCGTGGCTAGCCAATGAACTGCTCCTTGCGTTTGGTAGTGGTTGTGATGGGGCCGGCCGCCGTTGCCCGGGCGGATTCCCGCAGGGATTCCGCAAGTTTGGAGAGTACTTTCGCCGTCTCCGCGGCGTCCTGCTGGCTCCAGTCCTGGAGGTATTCCTGCAGCGTGGCCACGCGGTGTTCCTCGATCTCGACGAGCTTCGCGCGGCCGGCGTCGGTGAGGGCGACCAGTTGCGCCCGGCCGTCGTCGGGGTCGGGCCGGCGGTGGACCAGCCCGAGTTCCTCAAGCTCTGCGATGTGCCGGCTGAGGACCGGAGCGCTGACGCCCAGCCGTGCGGCCAGGTGCGTGGCGCGGGACTCCTTCTCCCCCACGAAGCGAAGGACGCCCTGCAGCGCGACCCCCGCCTCCAGACCGCGCGAGTTCGAGACGGCCGCGCACCGGACGGCGCGCTGGAGGTCAAAGATCTGACGCACGAGTTCGGCCGCGGTGTTTGGCTCAACTGCCATGATGAATTGCCCCTTATTGCTTGCCTTAGGCAACTATAGCAAGAAATGGTTGCTTTAGGGAACTAAGCAATCCGCGCCAGGCACCCCGTGCGCTTAAAAGGCAGCAGCGCGAACGGACATTTAAGGCCCCGAATCCGGTTGGAAAAGGGGCCGCAAATGTCCGTTCGCGCTGAGAGAGGGTGCTCAAGTCCGTTCGCGCTGGAGGAGCGGCGGAAGGGTGCGGGTCAGGCGTCCAAATGGGTGGGGGCGAACATCTTGAGCAGTGTTTCGACGACGACGACGTTCGGGCCGTCCGCGGCGAAGCCTGCCTTGAGCGCGTCCCCCACGTTTTCCGGGGCCACCCGGGTGGCAGGCACACCGAAGGATTCCGCAAGCTTCACGAAGTCCGGCCGGGCGAGTTCGGTGGCGGTGGCCTTGCCGAAGGCACCCACCATGTATTCGCGGAGGATGCCGTAGCCGCCGTCGTCCACGATCAGCCAGGTGACGGGCACGTTGTGCTGCTTGGCGGTGGCGAGTTCGGCGATGGAGTACATGGCCGAGCCGTCGCCGGAGACCGCGAGAACGCGCGCCGAAGCCGCGGACCTGCCCACGGTTTCCAGGCCCACGGCCCCGCCGATCGCCGCCGGGAAGCCGTAGCCCAGGCCGCCGGCGCCCTGGGCCGAGTGGAACTGCCCTTCGCGGGCGTCCCAGCAGCTCCAGCCCCAGTACGCCGAGATGGTCATGTCCCAGAAAGTCTGCATGTCCGCCGGAACTGCCTCGCGGATGTCGGCCATGAACTTCAGTTCCTTGGCCAGGTCCTGCGATTCCAGCCGTTCCTTCACCTTTCGCAGTGACTCCCGCACAAGGTCCTCGGGCGTGGTTCCGTGCCAGTCGGGCCGGGCGTCGGCGGGCACCACCAGTGAAGCATCGAGGGCCGCGAGCGCCTGGCCGGCGTCGGCACGGATGCCCAGGCCGGGCCGGTTGGATTCCAGGACGCGCGGTTCGGCGTCGATCTGGATGATCCTGCCGCGCGGTTCGAAGGTGAAGTAGTTGGATGTGACCTCGCCGAGCGAGGAGCCGATGACCATCAGGACGTCCGCGTCCTCCAGAAGGTCCGTCATATGCCGGTCCTCAATCCACGACTGCAGCGACAGTTCATGGTTCCACGGGAAGGCTCCGTTGCCGCCGGGCGTGCAGATGACGGGAGCCCGGAGCTTTTCCGCGATCGAGAGCAGCGACTTTTCCGCCCGGCCCCGCCGGGTTCCGCCGCCTGCAATGATGGCCGGACGCTCCGCCGTCGACAGCCATTTCACGGCTTCCCGGACAAGCTCGACGCGCGGCGGGTTGTCCGCCGCTTCGGCCAGCGCATCCTCCACGGGCGGCACCATGATGGGGTCCAGCAGCACATTCTGCGGGACTTCCAGCCACACCGGGCCCTGCGGCGACGAGATCGCCTCGGTCCAGGCATCCTGGATGGCGGACGGAATGCCCGAGGCGTGCTGGATCAGGCGTTGGCTCTTGGTGACGTTGGCGGCCGAGGCCTTCTGGTCATCCAGCTGGTGCAGCATGCCTTTCCGGCGGGCACCCAGACCCTCAAGCGGGATCTGGCTGGCAACCACCACCATGGGCACACCCGTGGCGTACGCTTCCTGCAGCCCGGCGAGCGACGTCAGAGCGCCCGGCCCGGTGGACAGGAACAGCACGCCCACCTCCCCCGTGGTACGTGAGTAGCCGTCCGCCGCAAACGCAGAATTGTTCTCCACGCGGGAGGACACGAACTTCAGGTTGCCCCGGCCCATCGCGTCGAAGAGGCCCAGCGCGTGCTGGCCGGGGATGCCGAAAACCGTCTTCGCGCCCAGCGCCTCGAGGGTCTCGACGACGAGGTCCCCGCCGTTGCGGACACCGGTCCCGGCGCCGGAAGGACCGGCGCCTGCCCCGGAAGGACCGGCGTCTGATCCTGCCGGAGCAGACGCCGGGCCGGGCTCGACTGCGGTCACTGGGGGTACTCCCCCACAGCGGCACGGACAGCGCCATTGCCCGCCGGCGCAGGCGAGGCCGCCGCGAACCCTGCCGGACGGCGGGCTTCCAGGCCCAGAGCCTGGGCGGCGTAGCCGCTCTCGGCACCGAAGCGGTCGCCCGCGACGGTGTTGTCCGCCATGAGGGTAACGAGCTCGTAGGCAACATGGCTGGCGGCCACGCCGGTGATCTCGGCGTGGTCGTAGGCCGGGGCCACTTCAACGACGTCAGCGCCAACCAGGTTCATGCCGCGGAAGCCTCGGATGATCTCCAGCAGCTCCCGGCTGGTTATGCCGCCGGCTTCCGGCGTGCCGGTTCCCGGCGCATGAGCGGGATCCAGAACGTCGATATCCACGGAAATGTAAAGGGGACGGTCCCCGATCCGGTCCCGCACCTTGGCCACAGTCTCAAGGACACCCTGGTAGTAAACGTCTGCGGAGGTGACGATGCCGAACCCAAACCGGTGGTCGTCGTCGAGATCCTTCTTCCCGTACAGCGGGCCGCGGGTGCCGATGTGGCTGATGGCCTCCGTGTCCAGGATGCCCTCCTCCACAGCACGGCGGAACGGCGTGCCGTGGGTGTACTCCGCGCCGAAATAGGTGTCCCAGGTGTCCAGGTGGGCGTCGAAGTGCAGCATGGCAATGGGGCCGCCGGCGCGCTCGGCCGCGGCGCGCAGGAGCGGCAGCGCAATGGTGTGGTCACCGCCCAGGGTGAGCAGCTTGCTGCCGGCCGCCGTCAGGTCCAGGGCGTTCTGCTGGATAGTCTCGATGGCCTCGTTGATGTTGAACGGGTTCACGGCCATGTCGCCGGCGTCGGCCACCTGGCAGTTCTCGAACGGGCTGACATCCCAGGCGGGGTTGTACGGGCGGAGCAGCCGGCTTGCCTCGCGGACGTGGTTGGCACCGAAGCGGGCACCCGGGCGGTAGGAAACACCGGAATCAAAGGGGACGCCCACCACGGTGATGTCCGGCTTGGCCACCTGGTCCAGGCGCGGCAGGCGGGCATAGGTTGCCGCTCCGGCGTAGCGGGGAATACGGGATGAATCGATGGGGCCAAGGTTGCCGTTGGCTTCGATGCGCAGCTCTTCCAAAGGAACGCCTCTCCTTCGAGGATGAATTGTCGACGGTGGGTTGTGACAGCCATCATACACTCGAAGTTGTCCATTGTGCATCGGCTGTTTACCAGGAATCGTGAAAACTGGGCCGAAAAAGACCCGGGCCACCAAAGGTGGCGGCCCGGGTCCAAAGGCCATGAGCGCTACCGGCTGGCGGCCGGCACCAGCACCCAGAGAACCTCGACGGGCTCATCGGTGGGGTTGACCCAGGTATGCGGTTCCCGACCCGGGAAGGTGACGGTATCGCCGGTGGTCAGCTCGTACTCCTCGTTCGTGAGAATGAGATTGATGGTTCCCTTGATCACGTGCAGGACGTCGACGTCGCAGTCAACGGCATACAGCTCCGATTCGCCGCGTCCCCGCGGATCGATGACGGCCTGGATGATCTGCACGCGCCGCTCGGACCGGGCGGTCAGCAGCCGCTCGACGATCCCCTCACCGCCGAGGGAGATCCGGGGACCCGCGCCTCGCTTGGTCAGATGGGTTTCCGGCGCGGCGAACAGGTCGCCAATGGAGATGGACAGCACCTGGCACAGAGTCACGAGGGACGCCACGGACGGCGAGGTCAGGTCCCGCTCCACGCGGCTCAGGAAACCTTTGGTCAATCCGGTGGCGTCGGCCACCTGCTCGATGGTGAGCCGCTGGGACTGGCGCGCGGCACGGATTCTTGAACCGATGGCAACCGGAACATTGCTCGGCTCAACTGGTAGTGCCTTCATTTACGAACCTTTCACGGCCGGCAGCCCGGCCCCATCGTTGCAGTCATATTAGCGGCCCGGCCCTTCCGTGACGCGGGGCAAACCGCACCGCGGAGCTTTGCGTCTTGACTGTTACTCGCCTCACAGCCTACGCTCTAACGCAACAACCGTTGCTTGTGAAACAACTCCCACGAGGAGACGCACAGCACGGAACCCAGCGTTCCCCCAGATTTCCGTTCAGTGCACGCCATCCGGCCAGCCCGTTTCCCCGCTCGGCCCGCAAGCTGCCAAAGCTCCAAGGATCCCCAAATCATGGACGCAAGTTTCGTCAATATCGCCATCGTGGCGATCTACCTGGCCGCCATGCTGGCCTTCGGCTGGTGGGGCAAGTCCCGCACCAAGAACAACAGCGACTTCCTCGTGGCCGGCCGCCGCCTGGGGCCGTTCCTCTACACCGGAACCATGGCCGCCGTCGTCCTGGGCGGCGCCTCCACCGTTGGCGGCGTCGGCTTGGGCTACAAATTCGGCATCTCGGGCATGTGGCTCGTGGTGGCGATCGGCGCCGGTGTGCTGCTGCTGAGCCTTCTCTTCGCCGGCACCATCCAGAAGCTGAAGATCTACACCGTCTCGCAGATGCTGTCCCTGCGCTACGGCAGCCAGGCCACCCGGACATCCGGCATCATCATGCTCGCCTACACCCTGATGCTCTGCGCCACCTCCACGAGCGCGTACGCAACCATCTTCGTGGTCCTGTTCGGCTGGGACCGGGCACTCGCCATCGCCATCGGCGGCGCCATCGTGCTGGTGTACTCGACCATCGGCGGCATGTGGTCCATCACCCTGGCCGACCAGGTCCAGTTCGTCATCAAGACAGTAGGCATCTTCTTCCTCATGCTGCCCTTCACGCTCAACGCAGCCGGGGGCCTGGACGGCATCCGCAGCCGCGTGGAGGCCAGCTTCTTCCAGATCGACGGCATCGGCGTCCAGACGATCATCACCTACTTCGTCGTCTACACCCTCGGCCTGCTGATCGGCCAGGACATCTGGCAGCGCGTGTTCACCGCCAAGACGCCCCGGGTTGCCCGCTGGGGAGGCGCCACCGCCGGCATCTACTGCATCCTCTACGGCGCGGCCGGCGCACTGATCGGCCTCGGCGCGAGGGTGGCGCTGCCCACCATCGACGTCGCCGCCGAAGGCAAGGACGTGGTCTACGCCGAGGTCGCCCAGAACCTGCTGCCCATCGGCATCGGCGGCCTGGTGCTCGCCGCCGCGGTCGCGGCCATGATGTCCACCGCGTCAGGCGCCCTGATCGCCGCGGCCACCGTGGCCCGTGCGGATGTGCTGCCGTTCGTTGCCGGCTGGTTCGGCAAGACCGTCGACACTGACGACTCCGACAACCCCGAGCACGACGTCAAGGCCAACCGCATGTGGGTCCTCGGGCTGGGCATCGTGGCCATCCTCATCGCCATCATCACCAAGGACGTCGTCGCGGCCCTCACCATCGCCTACGACATCCTGGTGGGCGGTCTCCTGGTGGCCATCCTCGGCGGACTCATATGGAAGCGCGGCACCGGCATCGCGGCGGCGGCGTCCATGGCGGTCGGCTCCGTGGTGACGCTCGGCACCATGATCGTCCTGGAGATCAATGCCAAGGCACCGCTGGACGGCGTCTTCGCCAACGAGCCGATCTACTACGGCCTGCTCGCCTCCGCGGTGGTCTACGTGGCAGTGTCGCTGCTGACCAAGCCCACGGATCCCGCGGTCATGAGCCGCTGGTACCGCAGGGTGGCCGGCAGGGACACCGAGGAAGTGCCTGTTTCGGCCGTCGCCCGGTGACCTGCTGCCGGCAGGTTTAGCAATAGCGCACGACGACGGCGGTGCCTCCCAGCGTCAGGAGGCACCGCCGTCGTGGTTTAACGAGTTGGGCTAAAGCAGGAGGGAACGGTCCACGGACGAAACGGACGTCAGTAATTGGAAACGGACGCCAGTGTTGAACTGACGCTTTAGGATTCGAAGCCTTCGTCCGCACGGAACTCGTCGTCCGCATCGCGCGGAACTACCCGTTCGTCGTCGTCGGCTGCCTCGGAGTTGGCGGGAACGACCCGTTCCTCGGAATCGAGGAATTCGTCCTCCGTGTCCCAGTCTTCGTCCACCGGCGCGTCCTCAGCAAAGTCGTAGGCGGGATCGGACTCGATGGTGTGGCGGGTGTCCGGCTCGGGGCGCGATCCGTTGGTGTTCATCAGGCAGACCTCCGTATGGTTGGACTTCCGTACCCGGCGTCGCAGGGGCACATTTTCATCAGATCACTGCGGGTGCAGGCGGTCAAGGGCGTGCGCGTGGGCTGGCGGCTTTGCCTCCGGCAGCCCTAGTTATTGAGGTTTCCCTAAACTTTTGACTAAGGGTTACCGGCCGAAAAGCCGCGAAATTACGCGGTAAAGTGGGCGATGCAATGGGGCCGCATTAGGTCCCATCTATCCAGGAGTTCCCGTGTCTCAGCACGCAAAATCTGACCCTCACACCACCGGCAACGCGTCCGCCCCGTCTGATTCAAGCAACGGCGCGGCACCCAACGGCACCGCCGCACCTCGTACAGAGCCCACCGCCGCGGACATCAAGCGCTGGCGCCAGTACCTCGCGGACGAGCGCGCCGAGGCTGCCGTCTACCGCGACCTAGCCCAGAACCGCTCCGGCGAAGAGCGCGCCATCCTTTTGGCCCTCGCCGAAGCCGAAGGCCGCCACGAGGCGCACTGGCTGAAGCTGCTGGGCGAGCACGCGGGCAAGCCCCGGCACGCCTCCTTCCGCAGCCGCCTCCTGGGCTTCCTGGCCCGGCACTTCGGGTCCGTGTTTGTGCTCGCGCTGGCGCAGCGAGCCGAGGGCCGCTCCCCCTATACCAGGGAACCGTCCGCGACTCCGGCCATGGCGGCGGACGAACAGATCCACGAGGAAGTGGTCCGCGGCCTGGCCACGCGCGGCCGCAACCGGCTGGCCGGCACCTTCCGCGCCGCCGTCTTCGGCGCCAACGACGGCCTGGTCAGCAACCTCTCGCTCGTCATGGGCATGGCCGCCACGGGCGTTGGCAGCGGCGTGGTCCTGCTCAGCGGCATCTCCGGACTCCTGGCCGGCGCTTTCTCCATGGGCGCCGGCGAATTCGTGTCCGTCCGCTCCCAACGCGAGCTCCTGGCCGCCACCCGGCCCACCCAGGTGACGCTGGTGGCGGCACCCCAGCTGGACATCGAACACAACGAACTCCTGCTGGTCTACCTTGCCCGCGGCATGTCGCGCGAGGCCGCCGAACACCGCGTGGCCGAGCGCATGGGCCTCTTCACGTGCGACTGCGATCCGAGCCTCTCGCTCCACCCCGAACTGCCCGAGACCGAGGACGAACACGAAGCCGTGGGCACCGCCTGGGGCGCCGCGCTCTCCAGCTTCTGCTTCTTCGCCTCGGGCGCCATCGTGCCCATCATTCCCTTCCTTTTTGGCATGACCGGGATCGGCGCCCTGATCGTTGCGGCAGTCCTCGTGGGCATCGCGCTGCTGGCCACCGGCGGCACTGTCGGCCTGCTGTCCGGCACCTCGCCGCTGACCCGCGGACTGCGGCAGCTCGCCATCGGGCTGGGAGCGGCCGGCGTCACCTACCTCCTGGGCATGGCGTTTGGCGCTGTCATCACCTGATTGACGAGGATTGCCTGATCTTCCCGGATCGCTCAGCTGGATTCCTGGCCTGGCGAGGGGAACTGTAAAGTGGGCCTGTTTGCCTCGTACTTGAATGTTAGGCGCCTTGTTGCCCGGTACTAGTTTGACTAGCGCCTTGCCTGCCTGGTGCCTGATTCCGTTGTGAAGGCGACGCCGCCGAGGAATACCGTGAAAGGGGTGCAGTGGAGGGTCACGACCCCGGTAACGGCGAACGCCGGCACCGGCCGCGCCACTCGGGTCCGGCCACCGCGGCGGCGAGGTTTATCCGCCGCCTGATCGTGCTCGCTGCCCTCGGTTGTGCAGCGTTCCTCGCGGCCGGAATGGCGTATGGGGACCCCCGTTTTGCGGGCGTGTTGAACTTCCGCATCGGTTCCGGGGACCCACCCGCCGCGTCCCGGCAGGATGATTCCGGCGGGGTCGATTCTGGCCAGGATCAGTCCGGCCGGGATCCGGCCGGACAGGCGGGGCAACCCGGGCAGAGGACACAGTCCGCCGGAGCGGAGACCGGCGTGGCCGGAGGCTTTGGCCGTACCGGGGGCGCACCGCCGTCAGGCTTCGAGGAGGCAGCCACTCCCCTGGGCGCGCCGGAGCCGCCTCCGAAGCCCAGCGACTCCTACAAGTTTCTGGCGGTGAACAGCGACGGCTCCCCCGTGGGCTACTCTCCGTGCCGTCCGCTGCATTACGTGGTGAATGCGCGTCTCGCGCCGGAGGGTGCAGCGGGCCTGGTTCCGCTGGCGATCCAGACTATCTCCCGCGCCACCGGCATCCAGTTTGTCGACGACGGAGCCACCGACGAGGAGCCCTCGGACCAGCGCACCCCCTACCAGCCCGGGGCCTACGGCGACCGCTGGGCACCCCTGCTCATCAGCTGGACCACGCCTGACGCGGCGCAAAAACTGGGCGGCAAGGTCATCGGCACCGGCGGCAGCACCCACTACAGCTATGGGAACGGGCCCAAGAGCTACGTCACCGGCAGCCTGGAACTCGATGCCCCGCAGATGGCTATGGAACTGGAACGCCCCGACGGCACCGCCTACGCCACCGCCGTCATCCTTCATGAACTGGGCCACGTGATGGGGCTGGAGCACGTCGACGACCCCGTGCAGCTCATGTATCCGGAGATCGGCGCCCCTGACGGCCTCGCGGCCGGCGACCTGAACGGCCTGTATCAGCTGGGCAGGGCACCCTGCCGCAAGGACCTGTAGGCCGCCCTCTTATTCCAGCGGGGGCGCCTTCACCCGCCGAGGACCGCGAGCGCCTCGTCAACGCTGTCCACCAGGAAGATGCGCTGCTCCATGGCCCGGCCGGCAGCGAGGCTTTGCAGCATGGGCCAGGCCGGAAACCGCTCCTCCCAGTGTTCCCTGCCCACCAGCACCATGGGCGTCATGGTCTCCTGGGCGCCGTAGTAGTTCTCGCAGGCATCCTGGAAGATCTCCTGCACGGTGCCCGCGGCACCGGGCAGGAACACGATCCCTCCGTTGCAGACCTCCAGGAGAATGGCCTCGCGGACGGCGTTGGCAAAGTACTTGGCGATGTGGGTGGCGAAATAGTTGGGCGGCTCGTGGCCGTAGAACCACGTGGGAATGCCGAGGGACGGGGTTCCGCCCGGAAAGCGTTCGACGGCGGCTGCCGCAGCACGTGCCCATGCAGACACCGAGGGGCGGAAGCCGGGGACGGCCGCCAGCTCGCGGAGCACATCCTGGAAATCGTCGTCATTGGCCGCGCTGAGGTAGGCGCCAAGGTTCGCGGCCTCCATGGCCCCGGGCCCGCCGCCGGTGGCCACCAGGTGGCCACGGCGGGCCAGGAGCCGGCCCAGCGTGGCAGCAGCGGCGAAGCCGCCGGTCCCCCGCTGCAGGGCATGACCGCCCATGACCCCGACTATGGAACGGCCCCCGCTGTTGAGGCTACGGACGAACTCCTCCAGGGCATCGCCGACGGCGTGATCGTGCAGGGCTGCCGCGAGGGTGGAATCGAGGCGGTTCCGCTGGCCCGGCCGCATGCTCCATTGGTAGACCAAAGCGTCAGGGGTTTTCTCGTACGGCTCATCGACGATGCCGGCGTACAGCTCCTGCGGGGTGTAGAGCCCCGCCCGGTACGGATTGAAAGGAACGCCGGTAAGCCGCGGAAAAATCAGTGCGCCCCGGCTGCGAAGTGTTGCCTCCACGCCCGGGTCGAAGGTGCAGCCCAGGAAAATCGCACCCTCGGCATCCATGCCTGCCAGGGCGGTGCCCCGTCCGCGGAGGTCAAGCGACTGAGCGTGCCAGCCGTGCATCGCCCGGGCCCCTGCACTCACCAGCCGGTCGAAGCTGGCGACGCTGTTCACCTCAAGGGTCCGCGGGCTGGGGTTCAGGCTGCCGGAGGGGTTCATGGTGCCCAGCCTAGTGCCGTGTTCAGCCGGGACGCCGGAGCCGAACGAACCCAACTGGGTAGCAGTTGTGGGCGTTGCCAGCGCTGGGAACGCCCTGAGCTGCTACCCAGTCGAATGTAGAAGTGCCCCGCCGGAATCCCGGCGGGGCACTTCGGATAATTCTGGAACGGGTCAGGAAACCTGCAGACCGCCATTGATGTCGTAAGTCGCGGCCGTGATGTAGCCCGAGTCCGCACCCAGCAGGAAGGAGATCAGCGCAGCCACTTCCTCGCGGGTACCCACGCGGCCCATCATGATGCCCTCGGACATCTGTGCCTTGCGCTCCTCGCTCAACGTGCCGCCCATGATGTCGGTGTCGATCGGGCCCGGGGCGATGGCGTTCACGGTCACACCGAACTCGCCGACCTCGCGGGCCAGGGCACGGGTGAAGCCGACAATGCCGGCCTTGGAGGCGCTGTAGGCAACCTTGGAGTAGGTCCCTCCGCCGCGCTGGGCGGAGATGGAGGAAATGCTCACGATGCGGCCGAGCTTGCGTTCGATCATTCCCTTGAGGACCCGCTGTGACACCACGAAGGTGCCGCGCATGTTGATGGCAAAGACCTTGTCCCACTCGGCAACCGTGGTTTCCATGAAGGGGGTCGGCGAGCTGATGCCCGCCAGGTTGGCAAGGGCCACGATCGGCGGCAACGACTCTTCGATCTCCGTGATAGCCCGGTCCACGGACGCCTCGTCGGAGACGTCGGCGCCGACGCCGATCGCCTTCACTGCACGGTTGGATCCGATCTCCGCGGCCGCGGCCTTCGCGTCCTCGGCATTGATGTCTAGGATCGCGATGGACCAGCCTTCGCTGGCCATGCGGTCAGCTGCTGCGCGGCCGATGCCGCGGGCAGAAGCCGCGCCGGTCAGCACAACGGTGCGTTCTGCGGGGAAAGGGGTGATTGAGCTCATTGCGGGTATTCCTTCGGGTGGTTCTCGGATGGGTCTTTAGCGGCTGGCCGGAAGGTCTGCGGCGGCCTTGACTGCCGGATCCAGCGCCGCATCGCCTTCGGGGCGCTTGCGGGCATAGAGGTAGGTGGCCACGGCCGTGACGCACAGGCAGAAGGCGAGGAAGAGCAGGCCGCTCTGGTTGTTGCCGGTGGCGTCCTTCAGGATGCCCACTGCGTAGGGGGCGACGAATCCGCCCAAGTTGCCCAGCGAGTTGACCATGGCCAGGCCGGAGGCGGCGGCTGCTCCGGTGAGCGCTGCGGACGGCATCGACAGGAACGGGGCAATGGCCCCGTAGATCCCCATGGCCGAGGCGGTCAGGGCAATGAGTGCCAGGACAGGGTTGACCGGAAGCAGGAAACCGGCGGCGAGCAAGCCCAAGCCGGCGAGGACCATGCTGACAGCGCTGTGCCAGGCACGCTTGCCGGTCTTGTCAGCGCGCTTGCTCCAGAAGTAGACGAAGACCGCGGCGATGGCGTACGGGATGAGGACGATGAATCCGACCTCGGCGGTGGAGAACTTGCCCAGGGCGGCGACGATGGTGGGCATCCAGAGGCCCAGGCCGTAGATGCCGCAGACCAGGCCGAAGTAGAGCGCCGAGTAGACGATGGTGCGCTTGTCCTTGAGACCGGCCAGGAAGTTGTGGCTGCTGCCCTTGGACTTGGCTGCCAGTTCGGCGTCCATGGTGGTGGCGAGCCATTCGCGCTCGTCGGCGTTGAGCCACTTGGCGTCCCGCGGGCGGTCCGTCATCAGGAAGGGGGTCAGCACGCCCAGCAGGATGGCGGGGATGCCTTCAATAATGTAGAGCCACTGCCAGCCTTGCAGGCCCATGACGCCGTCCATCTGGAGGAGCAGGCCGGACACCGGGGCACCCAGTGCGTTGGAGACGGGCTGGGCCAGGATGAAGATGCCCAGTACGGTGACCCGCTGTGCGGCCGGGAACCACAGCGTCAGGTAGAAGAGGATGGCGGGGAAGAAGCCGGCCTCGGCCGCGCCCAGCAGGAAGCGGATGACGTAGTACGTGGATTCGCCGTTCACCAGGGCCATGGCCGCTGCGAAGATGCCCCAGGTGATGAGGATGCGGGCCAGCCACTTGCGGGCGCCGAACTTGTACATGCCGGCGTTGCTGGGGATTTCGAGCACGGCGTAGCCGAGGAAGAAGATACCGGCGCCCAGACCGTAGGCTGCGGCGCTCAGGCCGATGTCCTCGCTCATGGTCAGCTTGGCGAAGCCGACGTTGTTCCGGTCCAGATACGCGATGAAGTAGAGCAGCACAATCAGGGGCATTACGCGGCGGCGGACCTTGCGGAGCGTGCGGTCTCCAAGCTCGCCAAGTCCGGAGGACTTTGTAGTGAATGAAGTCATCATCGACCTTCTGTCTGTCGGTTTCCGGTCCGGCGGCTTCGCCCGGGGAACCCGATGCTTTTTCTGATGGGGGTTCTGTCCGCTTCAGAGGGGAATGTCTGCACTCAATCTGATGTCAGACATCTGACGGAAGAACATGACCAAAAGCATAGGAGAGTGACGAGCATTACGTCAAGATGAAAGGGGTGGCCCCTGCAAAAAGGTTGGCCCAGAAAGACGTGGGGCCCGTAAGAAAGCAGGAGACGAGAAAAACCAGGGCCCAGGAACGCCCGCGCCTAGGAACATCAGCGCCTAGGGACACAGAGCCTAAGCGCGGTTGCCGTGAACGTAGCGCTCGTAGTCCTCGAAGGTCTGGTCCATGTGCTCGTCCATGGCCTTGCGGGCCAACTCGGAGTCGCCGGTGAGGATGCTCTCGAGCACGCGCTGATGGAAGGCGATGGCGTGGCGCTGGATCTCCTCAATGGCCGAGGTCTCGCGGCGGGCGCGGTAGAGTGACTGGCCCAGCTGGGCCAGGAGGGCCCGGACAAACGGGTTGCCGGAGGCCTTCAGGACGGTGTCGTGGAAGGCGATGTCCGCCGCCACGAACCCGTCAAGGTCTCCGGCCTGGTGAAACCGCTTCATGTCCGCGATGGACGCCCGCATCTCCTCGGCGTGCTCCGGAGTGTGGCGCCTGGCGGCGAGCGCGGCGGCGCCGGTCTCCACCATGCGTCGCACCTCGATCAGGCCGCGGGAAACCTGATCGTCCGCGTTCCCGTGCGACGCCGCCTTGATGATCGCGTCGAGGCCGGTCCAGCTGTCTGCAGGATTCACAAATGTTCCGCGGCCGGCTTTGACGTAAAGGATGTTCTGCGCCCGGAGTGCCTTCAGCGCCTCGCGGGCGGTCAGCCGGCTGACGTCGTAGGCCTTGGCAATGTCGGCTTCCGGCGGTAGCGCATCATGCGGCTTGAGCCTGCCGTCAAGAATGTCGTTCAGCAGACCATCAACCAGGTCGTCAACAAGTGTCCTGCGCCCCATCGACTGCCCTACTTTCGCCTTGCCTGTTGCTCCCAACACTACCGAAACCCGCGCAGTCCCAATAAAAAACGGCACGAAGTGCGTCAGCTCGCGGCTTGCGCGCCCGTAACGTATGCGTCCAGCCTGGCAAGCGTCCTGTCAATATTCGCCGGATGGCGGCCCAGATAACCGGCAAGCCGGAGCAGGAACTTGCCGCGGACATGGCGCGCATCCCACTGTTCTGTCACGAGCGTTCCGGACACGCCGCTGCTGTCCGTGGCCGGTTCCAGCAGGTAACGCCACACATGCCCGTAGAAGTGGCGCCAGCCGATCCGCCGGCCCTCCTCGAACTCAGTGACGGTGTTGAGGATCCGGTAATCAACCCTGATCTTCATTTCCATGCCGAATTTGGCCCCCGGTCCAAGGCGCAACGGACCCCGCGGCTGGGCACCCTTGACGGTGCCTGATCCGTCGATTTCGCTGTGCAGCGCGGGAGTGGCCAGGACCTCGAAGACCACGTCCGGCGCCGCGGCGATGAAACGGTCCCGGGACACCAGATAGCGGTTGTTCATTCGGCCAGCCTAACCGGCCGGATATGGGGCAGAATTTGAGGATGCAGAATTCAATGCGGAATTCAGGAACAGTGCAGACCCCAGACGCAGCGCAGAACCCTGACGCAGCGCCGGATGCAGACGCGGCACAGAGCGCGGCGCCGCGCGATGAGCGCCGGCCGCGGATCGGCATCCCGGTCCGGCTGAGCAGCTCGGCGGATCCGGACCCGCGGGTGGCAAAGGCCAACAACCTTTTCGGCTGTATCGTCAGCCTCATCCGCGATGTCGGCGGGGAGCCGGTGCTGCTCACCGCCGAGTCACTGGAGGGCGGACTAAGCGGCGCACCCAACAGTGGAACGGCCGACGGCGGAACTTCCGACGGCGATAAGGCGCCGAACGCGCCCGAGGCGCTTGACGGCGTCGTACTTCCCGGCGGCGGCGACGTTGACCCGCGCCTCTACGGCGAGGAGCCGGGGCCCGCGCTCTATGACGTCAATGCGGAGCAGGACCGGTTGGACATCGCGGTGGCGCGGCGCGCGCTCGATGCCGGCACGCCGGTTCTGGGAATCTGCCGCGGGCACCAGCTGCTCAATGTCCTCTACGGCGGAACGCTGGTCCAGGACATGACACCGGGTACCGTGCCGCACCGCCAGATCCCGGCAGCGGCCAACAGGCCATGGGTCTGGCACGAGGTGACGATCACCCCGGGATCCAAGGTGGCGAAGATGTACGCCGCCGCCGAAAATCCTGAGGCCGGCGGGACGGCCTCTGCCGACGCTGGTGCAGCCGCCGGTGACACAGCCGGTGAAACAGACGGGGACGCCGTACGCGCAATGGAGGTCAAGATCGCTTCCGGCCACCATCAGGCTGTCGACCGGGTGGCGCCGGGGCTGCTGGTGACCGCCGTGGCGGATGACGGCACGGTGGAGGCGCTGGAGGATCCCGAGCGGTGGGTCGCGTCGGTGCAGTGGCATCCGGAGGCCCTGGAACTGACCGAAGAGCAGAGGCTTGCCCCGTTCCGCGTGTTCGTGGAGGCCTGCCGCACTCCCTGACTGCCGGGCTCCTTGACTGCCGACGGCTCCCTGCTATGATCAAAATCGGAGTATGTCCTAACAAACGGACATGCACTGACATACAGGCTTCCTGGACGCGGGGACCTGCAGCACAAAGGGAGCACTCAATGGCGAACCAACTACGCCTCAGCATCGACCGCTCGTCGCCGGTGCCGCTGTACCACCAGGTTGTCCAGGGCATTGAAGCTGCCATCCATACCGGCCTGCTGGAACCCGGCAGCCGGTTGGAGAACGAGATCGATCTCGCCGCCCAGCTGAATCTCTCGCGGCCCACCATGCGCAAGGCGATGGACGAACTGGTCCGCTCGGGGCTGCTCGTCCGCAAGCGGGGTGTCGGCACGCAGGTGGTGTCCAGCCAGGTCCGCCGCCCGCTTGAGCTGTCCAGCCTGTACGACGACCTGACGAACAACGGCAGCAAGCCCACCACCGAAGTACTCACCTTTGCGCACATCGAGGCCGACCCCGCCACCCGGGAGGCCCTGCACCTCGCCGCCGGGGCCAAGGTCTATCACTTCACCCGGCTCCGGAAAGTGGGCGGCAAACCGCTGGCCCTCATGGAGAACTGGGTGCGCGACGACATTACGCACATCGATGAGGACCTGCTGAAGACGCAGGGCCTCTACGGCATCCTGCGCAGCGGCGGCGTCAACTTCCGGCTGGCCACGCAACGCATCGGCGCCATGGTGGCCAACGACTACCAGGCTCCCCTGCTGGAGACCGAACCGGGCTCAGCCCTGGTAACCATGGAACGCACCGCCGTCGACGACACGGGGCGGAACGTGGAGACCGGACACCACGTCTACCGCGGTGACTCCTACAGCTTCGAAATGACACTGGTTCAGCGCTAGGCCACTACAACCGCGGGCCAGTACATGGCGCCTGCAGCGTAGGGGCAGTCGTTGGCCTGCCCTGGCCCCGGGCCACCGCGCGCCGGACCTACCACGACACATCCGAAAGGGACACGAACTTATGGCCGACTGGGTATACCCCCTGGGCAGCGCAGCCGAAGGCTGCTGGGACATTTCGCTGGGTACGTCCGACTCGAAACTTGCCGTGGAAGGCTGGAAACACACGGGACTCAAGGTGGCCACGCTGGCGCCGGGCGCCGTCGTCGAACTTTCCCCTGCGGCGGAGGAACGGATTGTCATCCCGCTGAGCGGGGCGTTTACGGCGACAGTTGACGGGCTGGACTACCCCCTTGCCGGGCGGGCCAGCGTCTTCAGCGGCCCCACCGATGTGCTGTACTCCGGGACGGACAAGGCGGTGACGGTTACGTCGTCCGACGGCGGCCGGGTGGCCATCGCGACGGCGCCCGCCAAGGTCGAGTACCCGACGCGCCTGATCACCGCGGCGGAGACGCCGGTGGAACTGCGCGGGGCCGGAAACTGCTCCCGGCAGGTCCACAACTTCGGAACCCCCGCCGCACTGGAAGCCGACCGCTTCATCGTGTGCGAAGTCCTCACGCCGGCCGGCAACTGGTCCTCCTACCCTCCCCACAAGCATGACGAGGAGAAGGAGGGCGAGACCCGGCTCGAGGAGATCTACTACTTCGAAACGCGGGTGGCCGACGTCCCGGGTTCAAACGGCCCGGGCGAGAATGCGGACGCCATCGGCTACCAGCGGGTCTACGCCTCCGACCACCGGCCCATCGACGTCGCGGCCGAGGTCCGCACCGGCGACGTAGTGCTGGTCCCCTACGGCTGGCACGGTCCCGCCATGGCCGCACCCGGCTACGACATGTACTACCTCAACGTCATGGCCGGCCCCGGCCGCGTCCGCGACTGGCTCATCAGCGATGACCCGCACCACGGCTGGGTGCGCCAGACCTGGGACAGCCAGAACCTGGACCCCCGGCTGCCGTTCGGGGCATAACGCGGGGCTGCCGCGCCTTGCCTCCGCGGAGCGCAGGGGCGCGGAGCGCGGGGCTAACGGACGGAAACGTGTCCGACGTCGGCCGGTTCAGCCTGGACTGAACCGGCCGCTTCCGTCTCCACGCGAGTTTGGGACTCGACAGCTGCCTCCGATGTTTCGGCCGGAACGGGAACGCGCCGGGCGCTTGCCTTTGCCCGGGCGGCGGCGCCGGCCATCACCAGAAGGCCCAGCAGGGTAATCCCGGCCCCTGCCCAAATGGGCGAGGTGTAGCCCAGGCCGGCGGTGATGGTCACGCCGCCGAGCCAGGCGCCGAGGGCGTTGCCCACATTGAACGCGCCGATGTTGGCTCCGGACGCCAGCGTGGGCGCGTTGGCCGCGTACTTCATGACGCGCATCTGCAGGCCGGGCACCGTGGCGAACCCGAAACCACCCAGGAGCAGCAACGAGGCGATGGTGAGCACCTGGTTGCCCGCGCTCAGGGCGAAAACCACCAGCACGGCGACGAGGACCGAGAGTACGGCCAGCAGGGTGCGGTCGACGTCGCGGTCGGCCGCCCTGCCTCCGAGGGTGTTGCCGATAAACAGGCCGACGCCGAAGACAATCAGCAGCCATGGCACCGTGGAGGCGGCGAATCCGGAAACCTCGGTGAGGGTGAAGGCGATGTAGGTGAAGGCGCCGAACATTCCGCCATAGCCAAGGATGGTCACCAGGATCGACAGCCACACCTGGCCGGAGCGGAAGGCGCGCAGCTCACTGCGCAGTCCGCCGCTTGCGGCGTCACCGTTCCCGGCCTTGGGCACCAGGGTCAAAATGCCGGCCAGTGCCAGCACGCCGATGCCCGTGATCGCCCAAAAGGTGGAACGCCAGCCTGCCGCCTGCCCCAGCAGGGTCCCGAACGGAACTCCGAGGACATTGGCGGCCGTGAGCCCGGTGAACATGATGGCAATGGCGGCGGCCTTCTTGGTCGGTGCGACCATGCCGGCTGCCACCACCGCCCCGATGCCGAAGAAGGCGCCGTGTGCGAGGGCGGCGACCACCCGGCCCGCCATCATCGCCCAGTAGTCAGGGGCGATGGCGGACAGCAGGTTGCCGGCGACGAAAAGCACCAGCAGAACGGCCAGCACGGGCTTGCGCTGGAAGCGGGACACCGCGGCGGTGAGTCCCAGCGCTCCCACCACGACGGCGAGGGCATAGCCGGAGATGAACCAGCCGGCCGAGGCTTCGCTCACCTGGAAGTCCGCGGCCACTTCGGGGAGTAGGCCCATGATGACGAATTCGGTGAGTCCGATGCCGAACCCGCCGAGGGCTAGGGCTATCAGGCCAACAGGCATGGATGCGCTCCTTCGGAACTGTTCTGATTGGGGAGTGCGACGTAAGCTAATAGTTGCAGGCGCGCTATTTATTGCTACGCAAGCAATTGTTGCACAAGCAAATATGCCGCGCAAGCAACTATTTCACTGCCGTGCTCTTTCCGTAGAGCCGGAGAACCGAAGGAGGAGGGCCCATGGGCATCAAGGACGACGCCGTGGAGGTGCGTGCCCAGGGTTGGCGCACCCTGGCGGCCCTGCACGGGCTGATCGAGGCGGAGCTGGAACGGTCGTTGCAGGAGCAGGCGCAGCTTTCTGTCGTCGAATACACGGTGCTGGACGCGCTCAGCCGGCAGGATGGGTGGCACATGCGCATGCAGCAGTTGGCCCGGGCCACCGCCCTTAGTGCCAGCGCGACCACCCGCCTGGTGAATCGGCTAGAGGACCGCGGCCTGCTGACCCGCATTCTGTGCGCGGACGACCGCCGCGGCATCTACACCGAACTCACGGACAGCGGGAGCAAGCTGCTGGCAGAAGCACGGCCGGTCCACGACGCAACACTGGAGCGGACCCTGGCCGAAGCGCAGCAGATTCCGGAACTGGCACCGCTGGTAGACGCCCTCCCCCGCCTCCACGCCGGCGTCTAGGTTCGTCCGGAAGCCGACAGCGTGTAACCGCCCTCCGGAGCCGCCGGACGGAGCCGCCCCGGCAACTGGCCGGCCGTCGTCGAACGCCTCCCGCCGTCAAACGCCTGGGTGAAAAACTGCCTCCGGCGCTGGAGTTTTTGTACAGATANNTTATCTGTACAAAAACTCGGGAGCGGTTATGGTCCGGGACGGTTTTGGACCCGGACTGTTTAGTGGACCGGGGTGTTCGCTCCGACGGCGGTTTCAGCTGCGGCGGAGACGCCTGCCTGGTGCTTGAAGTAGTGTTCCACGTCCTCAAGGCTCTTGTCCTTGGTCTCGGGAATGTACTTCGCGGCAAAGAGAATCGCCCCGACGCCCAGGAGGGCGAACACGAAGAACGTGTTGGAGATGCCGACGGCGGCGAGCAGTTGGGGGAAGCCGAAGCCGATCATGAAGTTCACGGTCCAAAGCACGAAGGCCGACGCGCCCATGCCCAGGCCGCGCAGCTTCAACGGGAAGATCTCCGAGAGCATAAGCCAGGTGACCGGTGAAATGGCCCCCTGCTGGAATGCGAGGAACGTGACGGTCAGCGCCAGGATCACGTAGCCGCGACCGGTGCCCTCGGGCAGGATCAGCGAGAACAAGCCGATCAGCAGCAATGCCGAGGTGGTTCCGACCTGGCCGGTGATGAGCATTCGGCGGCGCCCCACCTTGCCGAGGAGCCAGATGCCCGCGAAGGTGGCCAGCACGGAGACGACACCGTTGGCGATGTTGGCGCTCAGTGCCGCTTCGCGGCCGAAGCCGGCATCCGCCAGGATCTGCGTGCCGTAGTACATGATGGAGTTCACGCCGGTGATCTGCTGGATCACAGCAAGGCCGACGCCGACGAAGAAGATCCGCCGCAGCCAGGGAACCTGCAGGTCCTTCCAGGAGCCCATCTTGGACTTGTAGTCCTCCACGGCCATGGCCTTGACCTCGTCGAACTCCGCCGTGGCCTCGGCCTTGGAGCGGATGCGCTGGAGCACGCCGAGCGCCTCGCCGAAGCTGCCCATGGAGGCTAGCCAGCGGGGGCTTTCGGGCATGAAGGCCATGCCGATCCACAGGGCGATGGCCGGCAGCGTGGCGATCACCAGCATCCAGCGCCAGATGCCCCCGGCCTCGCCGAAGGTGTTGCCGAGGTAGGCGTTGAAGATGAAGGCGAGCAGTTGCCCGGTGACGATCATGAGCTCGTTCTGCGTCACGATCCGCCCGCGCCGGGCCGACGGCGACACCTCCGCGAGGTACACCGGCACCGTCACGGACGCGCCGCCTACGGCCAGGCCCAGGATGAACCGGGCCGCCACCATGAACTCAGTGCTCGGAGCCAGGGTGCAGGAGAGCGTGCCGATCAGGAAGACGACGGCAAGGACCATGATCATCTTGCGGCGGCCGTTCCGGTCCGCCAGCCGCCCGCCGAAGAGGGCACCGAAGGCGGCGCCGAACAGCAGTGACGACGTCACCATGCCCTCGGCCAGCGGGGTCAGGCCCAGGTCCTCCTGCATGTAGGGCAGGGCACCGTTGATGACGCCTGTGTCGTAGCCGAAGAGCAGGCCGCCGAAGGTGGAAATGATGGTGACCGTGCGGAGCGCCCGCTGGTGTTTTAAGTCGGCCTTGCCAGAAGGCGCGGCTGTCATACGCTGACCTTCTGCACGTACTGCTTCATGGTGTCCAACTGGTAGCGGGAAACGTCCTGGGCATTGTCGTCTTCGGCGAAGACGCTGGACACCATCACGGTGTCATCGCGGTCCAAGAACCCGATTTCCTTCAGGCCGCCGAAGAACTCGTCCCAGTTCACGTCGCCGTCGCCGATCTTCAGGTGCTGGTGCACCCGGACGGCGTTGCCCGGCGGGTTGGTGATGTAGCGCAGTCCGTGCGAGGCGTGGTGGTCCATGGTGTCGGCAACGTGGACCAGGCGGAGTCTGTCCCCCGCCGCGCGCATGATGTCCAGCGGCGAGTTCTTCATGTGGAAGCTGTGGGACGCCACGTAGACCATGCCGACGTTCTTGGAGTTCAGGCCGCGGATGACGCGGATCGCGGCCAGGCCCTCCTCCACGAAGTCGTCCGGGTGCGGGTCGATGAGCAGGTCGATGCCTTCGCGCTCGATGATGGGGAGCAGTTCCTCCATGGAGCGGTAGAACGCACGCTCGGATTCCTCGGCCAGCTCCGGCCGGCCGCTGAACTCGGTGTTCATGGTGCTCACGCCCAGGTCCACGGCGATCTGGATGGCGCGCTTCCAGTAGCGCACTGCTGCTTCACGTGCGTCCTCGTCCGGGCCGGACCAGCGCAGCACAGGCAGGATGGACGCGATTTCAATTCCGGCGTCGGCGCACGCCTTCTTCAACTGGCCCACCAGTTCATCGTCGGCCTTCGGGTGGTTGTAGAAGGGGATGAAATCCGGGTGCGGCGTCATCTGCATGTACTTGTAGCCGAGGTCGGCCACCACCTTGGGAAACTCCAGCAGGCTGTGGCTGTGGTGGAAGGGGGTGGGATCAAGGGCGATTTTCACGAAGAGCACTCCATGGTGGAAAGAGTCGGGTAAACGAACGGGGTTTTTGTCCAGATAATGCAACCTTGAGGGCCTCCAAGGCGCATTATCTGGACAAAAACTTTAAGGGTGGGCCTAGCTGTACAGCGCAGGCTTGGCGTTCAGCTTCACGGCCACCTTCTCGCCGTTCTTTTGGGCTTCCACGCCAGCTTCGCAGCATGCGGCCGTGGCGTAGCCGTCCCAGGCGCTGGGTCCGCCGATTTCGCCGCGGAGTGCGGCGTCAACCCAGGCCTGGATTTCGACGTCGTACGCGGCGCCGAAGCGCTCTTCGAAGCCGGGCGTGACCTTGCCACCCCAGCGGCCGTTGCTGCGGAGGTACGGGCCGCTGTCGCCGCCGATGCTAACGATGCCGTCCTCGAAGGAGGCCTGGGTGGCAACTTCGTAGCCGAACTTGGCGTTCACGTAGATTTCGACGTCGGCCAGGACACCGGACTCGGTTTCGATCAGGACGTGCTGGGGGTCGTGCTGGCCGGCCGGGGCGTTCTTCGTGGCCTTGCCGAGGCGGACCTGGACGGACGTGATCTCTTCGCCCGTGAAGAAGCGGATGGCATCGAACTCGTGGACCACGGAGTCGTTGATGAGCATTTCGTTGGTGAAGCCCGCGGGCGTGGTGGGATTGCGGTGCTGGTGGTGCAGCATGAGCAGTTCGCCGAGTTCGCGGTCGCGGATGACCGAGCCGAGGGCTGCGTATTCGGCGTCGAAGCGGCGCATGAAGCCCACCTGGATGCGCTTGCGGCCCAGCTTCTCCTCGGCCTGGACGATCTTCCAGGACGACCCTGCATCCGGGGTGAGCGGCTTCTCGCACAGGATGGGGATGTCCTTGGCGATGGCCTTCAGCAGGATCTCCTCGTGCAGGAAGCCGGGCGTGGCGATGAGGACGGCGTTGACGTCGCCGTTGTTCAGCGCCTCCTCGGCGTCGGTCAGGGCAACGGCGCCGGGGATACCTTCGATGGCGGCCTGGGCGCGGGCAAGGTCGACGTCGACGACGGCGGCAACCTCAGCGCCGTGGATGCGCTTGCTGAGGCGCTGGATGTGGTCCGCGCCCATGCGGCCGGCGCCGATAACGGCGACGCGAAGGGTTTCAGTCATTGTTCTTTCCTTACGTTTGGGATGCCGGGGCGGAGGCTAGTTGACCGCGGTGCGGGAGCCGCAGGACAGCAGGTAGTTGCGGGTGCGCTTGGCGATGGGCATGGGAACGTCGAAGGCCACCGGGTACATGTCCTGCTCGACGATGCCGAAGATCGGCCGGTCCAGGGCCTCGACGGCCTCGATGACCGCGCGCAGGTCCGGCAGGCCGTTCGGCGGTTCCGTCATGACGCCGGCCAGGTTTGCCGCGGCCCAGGTCATGTTTTCCTCATTGACCTTCTTCAGAACGTCCGGGTTGATCTGCTTCAGGTGCAGGTAGCCGATCCGGTCCGGGTAGTTCTTGATGAGCTCCAGGCTGGAGGCGCCGCAGTATTCCGCGTGGCCGGTGTCCAGGCACAGGTTGAGGTACTGCGGGTCCGTCGCGCCCAGCAGCGTTTCGATGTCCTCCTGGGCTCCCACATGCGAGTCAGCGTGGGAGTGGAACTGCTGCTTGAGTCCGAAGTCCTCGAGCAGCGTCTTTCCGAGCCGGTTGTGGCCGGCGAACAGGTCGCTCCAGGCCTTGTCGCTGAGCGTGCCGCTCTCCACGGCCTCGCCGGTGACGTCGTCGCGCCACATGGCCGGGATGACCACGATGTGCTCGCCGCCCATGGCTGCGGTGAGTTCGGCGACCTTGCGGGCCGGCTCCCAGGCCGACTCCCACTGGTCCAGGCCGCGGTGGAACGCGGTGAAGACCGTTCCGGCGCAGACCTTCAGGTCGCGCTGCTTGAGCTCTTCTGCGAGCCGGACGGGGTCGTTGGGCAGGTAGCCGTAGGGGCCCAGCTCGATCCACTTGTAACCGGACTCGGCCACCTCGTCCAGGAAACGCTCCCACGGGGTCTGCTTGGGGTCATCCGCAAACCACACGCCCCAGGAGTCGGGCGCGGTGCCGATGATCAGCTTGTTCTCTGTCATGACTGCATTGTCTTTCTTGGTTGGCGCCCGGTGGTTGAGCTTGGGCCCACGACCGCCGGGTTCCCTAGCCGAGCTTGCGGGGCTAGGGGGCGGGTGGGGAGCGAAACCAGCCTGCGGGGTTTCGACAAGCTCAACCAGCGGAGGGTTAGTTGGAGGGGAAGTTGTAGGAGGCGCCGGAGGCGTGGGTGGGCTCGGGCCAGCGTGAGGTGACCACCTTGCCGCGGGTGTAGAAGGAGACGCCTTCGGGGCCGTAGATGTGCTTGTCGCCGAAGAGGGATGCCTTCCAGCCGCCGAAGGAGTGGTAGGCCACCGGGACCGGGAGGGGCACGTTGATGCCGATCATGCCGACGGTCACGGAGCGCTGGAACTTGCGGGCCGCGGCGCCGGAGGAGGTGAAGATCGCGGTGCCGTTGCCGTAGGGGTTGGAGTTGATCAGCTTGATGCCGTCTTCCAGGGTATCTACGCGGACGACGACGAGGACGGGTCCGAAGATCTCCTCGGTGTAGGCGGTCATCTCGGCCTTGACGTGGTCGATCACGGTGGGGCCCACCCAGAAGCCGCCTTCGTGGCCGGGGACGACGAGGTCGCGGCCATCGACCACCATCGCGGCGCCGGCTGCTTCGGCCTCGGTGACGATCTTCACGATCCGTTCCTTGGAGGCGGGGGTGATGACCGGGCCCATTTCGGCGCCGGGCACGGTGCCGTTGTTGACCTTGACGGCGGTGGCGCGTTCTTCGACCTTCTTGACCAGCAGGTCCGCGGCGTCGCCGACGGCGACGGCGACGGAGATGGCCATGCAGCGCTCACCGGCGGAGCCGAAGGCGGCGGCGGCGAGGTGGTCTGCGGCGTTGTCCAGGTCGGCGTCGGGCAGGATGATGGCGTGGTTCTTCGCGCCGCCGAGGGCCTGGACGCGCTTGCCGTGCTTGGTGGCCGTCTCGTGGACGTACTGGGCAATCGGGGTGGAGCCGACGAAGGAGATGCCGTCCACGTCCGGGTGGGTCAGGAGGCCGTCGACGGTTTCCTTGTCGCCGTGCAGGACCTGGAACACGCCGTCGGGCAGCCCGGCGTCCTTCCAGAGCCTGGCCAGCAGCATCGAGGCGGAGGGGTCGCGTTCGGAGGGCTTGAGGATGAAGGCGTTACCGGTGGCGATCGCCATCGGGGCCATCCACAGCGGCACCATGACGGGGAAGTTGAACGGGGTGATACCGGCGACGACGCCGAGCGGCTCGCGGAAGGAGAAGACGTCGATGCCGGTGGAGACCTGATCCGAGTAGTCGCCCTTGAGCAGCGACGGGATGCCGCAGGCGAACTCGATGACTTCCAGGCCGCGGCCGATCTCACCCTTGGCGTCGGAGATGACCTTGCCGTGCTCGGCGGTGATCAGCTCGGCGAGTTCGTTCACGTGCTCGGCAACGAGTTCACGGAACTTGAACAGCACGGCGGTGCGCTTGGCCAGGGAAATATCGCCCCAGGAATCGGCAGCCTTGCGGGCGGCGGCGACGGTGTTGTCCAGGTCGGCACGGTTGGCCAGGCGCAGCTCAGCGGACACCTGGCCGGTGGCCGGGTTGTAGACGGGCTGGGTGCGGGTACCTTCGCCGGCGGTTTCGGCGCCGTTGATGAAGTGGTTGATGGTGGTGGTGACGGTCGTCGTTGACATAGAGATGACTTCCTTGGTCTGTGGCTGGTCGTGAACTGCGGCTGTCGCTGGGGTCAGCCGAGCAGTTTGCGCTGGCGGTTCTTGTGGTCGGTGTAGGTCTGGTAGGCCTGCTGGGTGGAGTCGAGGTCGGACACCTGGGAGACGGGCACGTCCCACCAGGATTCGGAGCTCGGAGCGTCCAGCAGCGGGTCGGACTCGACGTGGATCACGATCGGGCCGCCGCGCTCCGGGGCGGCCTTGGCATCGAGGATGGCCTGCTCGAGTTCGGCGATGGCCTTCTCCCCCGGCTCGATCCGGATCACCTTCACGCCGAGGCTTTCGGCGTTCAGTGCCAGATCCACCGGGAGGGTCTCGCCCTCGTCGAAGCTGTGCTGTTCCTCGTCCAGAACGCGGTACTGGGTGCCGAAACGCTGCGAGCCGAGCGATTCGGACAGCGAGCCGATGGAGGCGTAGCCGTGGTTCTGGATCAGGACCACGATCAACTTGATCCGTTCGGCGACGGCGGTGACCAGTTCGGTGTGCATCATCAGGTAGGAGCCGTCCCCCACCATCACGACGACGTCGCGCTGGGCGCCGCCGTTCGCGGCCTCTGCAAGCGCTGCGCGCTTGACGCCGAGCCCGCCGGGGATCTCGTAGCCCATGCAGGAGTATGCGTATTCGACGTGGTAACCGAACGGGTCGCGGACCCGCCACATCTTGTGCAGGTCCCCCGGCAGCGAACCGGCGGCGCAGATGACCACGTCCGCCGCGTCCATGGCCCGGTTGGTGGCACCGATGATCTCGTTCTGCGCCGGCAGCGGGCTGAACCTCGTGTCGAAGGCTTCGTCCACGGTGGTGTTCCAGCGCTGCTTCTCGGCGGCGATCTGCTGCTCGAGGTCGGCGCCCACGCGGTAGCCGCCCAGGGCCCGGTTGAGCTTGACCAGCGCCTTGCGCGCATCGGCCACGATCGGCAGCGAGGTCCCGTGCTTGTACGCGTCGATCGGTGCGACGTTGATGTTGATGAACTTCAGGTCCGGGTGCTGGAACGCGGTCCGGGACGCGGTGGTGAAGTCCTCGTAGCGGGTGCCGATGCCGATGATCAGGTCCGCTTCGGCGGCCAGGGCGTTGGCCGCCGTCGTGCCCGTGGAGCCGATGGCGCCGAGGGAGTACTTGTGGTCCCAGGGCAGGACGCCGACGCCGGCCTGCGTGTTGCCCACCGGGATGCCGGTCAGTTCGGCGAACCTGGCCAGTTCCTCGTTGGCGTACGCGTAAAGGACGCCGCCGCCGGCGATGATCAGCGGCCGCTTCGCGCCCCGGATGGCTTCGGCGGCGCGGGCGATGTCGTCGTCGTCCGCTTCGGGGCGGCGGATCCGCCACTCACGCTCCGCGAGGAATTCTTCGGGAACGTCGAAGGCCTCGGCCTGGACGTCCTGGGGCAGCGAGATGGTCACCGCGCCGGTCTCGGCCGGGTCGGTGAGGACGCGCAGGCCGTGGTGGAACGCGGAGAACAGCTGCTCCGGGCGGGTGACCCGGTCGAAGAACTTGGACAGCGGGCGGAACGCGTCGTTCACCGTGAGGTCGTAGGCGTAGGGCTGTTCCAGCTGCTGCAGCACAGGGTCCGCAGCACGCGTCGCGAACGTGTCGGACGGCAGCAGCAGGACCGGCAGCCGGTTGGTGGTGGCCAGCGCAGCACCGGTCAGCAGGTTGGACGAGCCCGGGCCGATGGAGGTGCTGATCGCGAAGGTCTGCCGGCGGCGGGTGTGGCGGGCGTAGCCCACGGCCTGGTGGGACTGGGCCTGCTCGTTGCGGCCCTGGTAGTACGGCATGATCGTCGGATCGAGCTGCTGGTACTGCCTGAGGGCCTGGCCCACACCGGCCACGTTGCCGTGCCCGAAAATGCCGAACGTGCCCGGAATCAGGCGTCCGCGGAAATCGACCCCACCCACGGAATCAACGGTGTACTGCTTGGAAAGGTATTCGACCACGGCCTGCGCCACGGTCATCCGGCGGGTTCCAGTTCCCATCGTTTACTCCGATACTTCTTCTGTGGTGTGGTGAAGCAGTGATGCGGCCGCGGCGACAGCTCCGGCAACATCGCCGTCCTGCGGGTACAGCAGGGTCCGTCCAACGGTGAGTCCCTGCACGCCGGGGAGGGCGAGGGCGGCTCCCCAGGTGGCAAACACCTCGTCCTGGGTGCCTGCCGGGTCCCCGCCCAGCAGCACGGTGGGCATGGTGGTGGCGGCCATGACGCGTTCCATCTCGGCAACGACCGGCAGCTTCATCCAGGTGTAGGCGCTGGTGGACCCGAGGCCCTCCGCGATGGCGATGGACTTGATCACGGCATCCGGGCTCAGGTCGTTGCGGACCCGGCCGTTCTCCCGGACGGACAGGAAGGGCTCCACCATGGCGATCAGCTTGCGCTCGGCGAGCGAGTCAATCGCCTTCGCCGTGGCTTCGAGCAGCGCGACGGTGTCCGGGTCACCCAGGCAGATGCGGGTCAGCATCTTGCCGCCGTCTGCACCCAGTTCCTCCAGCGCCGCGGCCGTGTGGCCAGTGAAGCGGTCGTCGAATTCGTTGACCAGGCCGGCGAGGCCGCCGCGGTTCATCGAACCGAAGACGAGCTTGCCCTCCAGCGCCCCCAGGAGCAGCAGGTCATCCATGATGTCCGGGGAAGCCAGAATGCCGTCCACCGCCGGGTTGGCCAGCGCAATCTGCAGCCGGTCCAGGAGCTGGCGGCGGTCCGCCATGGCCAGCGGGTCGTTGCCGACGGAGAGGGCGCCGCGGGCCGGGTGGTCGGCGGCGACGATGAAGTTCTGCCGGCCGTGCTTCAGGCCGGGGTGGCGGCGGCGGGCCTTGGCGGCCCGGGCCACAGCGTCCGGGTCTTCGAGGCGGATGGTGCTCAGGTGCTCGTAGCGGCGGGGGTTGTCATCCACCGCCAGGGTCGCAGTGCCGGGGTTGAGGCTCACAGGGCCGCTCCTTCGGGGGTGAGTTGGCTGCCATCCCGACCGGGAACAGCAGCATCAGGAACAGCATCGGGAACGAGGCGTCCGCGCTCGGCGAGCAGGGAGGTGACCTCAGCCGGGGTAGGCATGGCATCCGCGCAGGACAGCCGGGAGGCAACAATGGCACCGGCAGCGTTCGCGTAGTCCAGGACCTGTGCCAGCGGCCAGCCGGAGAGCAATCCGTGCACAAACGCGCCGCCGAAGGAGTCGCCGGCACCCAGGCCGTTGACGGTCTCAACCGGAACCGGGGCGGAAACCACGCGCTCGGTGCGGGTCTTGGCCATCACGCCTTCCGGGCCGAGCTTCACTACGGCGATTTCCACGCCGGCGTCCAGCAGGCGGTCCGCCTGCTCATCCGGAGTGCCCGGGCCCACGGCCACGGAGCATTCCTGGTCGTTGCCGATCGCGACGGTGACCTGCGGCAGGATGCGGGCCACCTGCTCCCGGGCTTCCTCCTCGGAGGCCCAGAACATGGGGCGGTAGTCAAGGTCCAGGATGGTGTACTGGCCGTCCTTCAAGGCGGTGCGGGGCCGCGCCTCGTGGGCCCTGATGTGCGCCTCACGGCTCGGCTCCTGGCACAGGCCGGTCACGGTGGACCAGAAGATCTGCGCATCGCGGATGGCGTCCGTATCGATCTCGTCGGCCTTGATCTGCAGGTCCGGTGCCGTGGGGAACCGGCCGTAGAAGTACAGCGGGAAATCATGCGGCGGCTGGATGGCGCAGAACGTGGCCGGCGTCTGCAGCCCCTGGACCGGGCTGACGAAGGAATCGTCAACGCCGAACTTTGCCAGTTCGCGGTGCAGGTACGTACCGAAAGGGTCATCGCCGGTGCGGGTGATGACGCCGGTCCGGCGGCCATGGCGGGCAGCGGCAACAGCGACATTGGACGGCGAGCCGCCGAGGTACTTGCCGAAGGACGTAACATCCTCCAGCCCCACCCCGATGTCGTTCGGGTAGATATCAACGCTGATTCGCCCGATCGTGAGCAGTTCGTGGGTCACGGTAATCGTGGACCTTTCTTTTGGATCTCAACCTCTAAGCAGCCGAACGGCCAAGGCTCCGGCGTTCCGCGGCCCCGTGAGCGGGACCACAAGAACTACTGTGCCCTAGAATTTATGTCCTGTCAAAGGTTTGTACTGACATACTTACAACAAGCAGAACTGCATCAAAAAGCAGCAGCGCGGAGCTGCTGACGGGGACTGGCCGGGGCCAGTATTTCCGTCTCTATTTCTTAGGTACGGCAAGCTCTCCGGTGACGTACTGCGCGCGGCCAAACCCGAAGGACCAGTCCCCCGCCGCGTTCTCGACGTAGCCGATGAAAACGTCCTCGCCAGCGACCCCTAAGGCCCCCAGCTTGTCTGCCACTGCGGCAAACAGGCTCTGCTTTGCCTCTTGGCTACGCCCGCCCTGAGTGAAGATCTGGATCATAACGACGTCCCGTGTGCGTTCGAAGCCGAGGCCTGCGTCCTGCGCAACGATCTGGCCTGGGGCATGCTCCGTGACGATGTGGAAGTAGTCGCGTTCCGGGATGCCATACTCGGCCAGGATGGCATCATGGATACCCCGGCTGAGGCGGCTGAGTTCATCCTGGCTGCGCCCCGAGTTGACGTCGATTCGTACGAGCGGCATGGCTCTCCTTTGATAGTTTGTCCTGACATACTATCAAACTGTTGACATCGTGCAAGATGCTGCCCCGCGCCCCCAAGTAGGTAGCAGCAGATGGCCTTCTCAGCGCTGGGAACGCCATCTGCTGCTACCTACTTGGGTCTTTAAACCGCGGACGGCGGCCGGTGGCCTTCGAGGTAAAGGTCACCGGCCGCCGTCGGACGATTATCTTGTGGTGCGGGCCCTACTTGGCGAGCAGCTCCTCGAGCCGCTCGTAGCCGTCGGACACGCCGCTTTCCATGCCTGATTGGGCCATCCCGTCGCGGGCTTCCATGCTGGGATAGACGGAATGGGCCCGCAGCCGGCACCTGCCGCCGCCCAGGTCCTCGAAGCTCATGAATTCGATGCTGACGATGTCCGGGTAACCGCTGAATTCGAAGGTCTGGATGGCGAAGTCGTTTTCACGGACGGTATGGAAGATGCCGCTGAAGGCGTACGTCACCCCGTCCGGGCCGGTGTGGTTGTACAGGTAGGTGCCTCCGGAACGGAAGTCGTAGTGGTCGATATCGACGTTGGTGCCGCGCGGCCCCAGCCACTGCGTGATCAGCTCAGGCTCCTTGTGCGCGCGGAACACGTCCGCGACCGGAAAATCGAACTCCCGCTCAAAGTCGATGAACGGGACGCCGTCGGGGATGGTGAGTTTAAGTGCATTGCTCATGATCGGTCCTTGTCACTGCTGCAGTGCTTAGAGACCGCCAACATAGACCTCACTGCGGGGCAGAGGCAAGGGTCAGTCCGCCTGCCCTTAAACAAAGAAACGCGGGGTCACTCTGCGCCCAATCCGGGGGGGTGGATTGGGCTGGGAGTGACCCCGCGTTACCTGGGATGAAGCTTAGAGCGTTGCGAAGACTTCGCGCAGCAGCTTGGCGGTCTCGGACGGCGTCTTGCCGACCTTCACGCCTGCAGCCTCGAGGGCTTCCTTCTTGGCCTGGGCGGTACCGGCGGAACCGGAAACGATGGCGCCCGCGTGGCCCATGGTCTTGCCTTCCGGCGCGGTGAAGCCGGCCACGTAGCCGACGACCGGCTTGGTGACGTTGGCCTTGATAAAGTCGGCGGCACGCTCTTCGGCGTCGCCGCCGATTTCGCCGATCATCACGATGGCCTTGGTCTCCGGGTCAGCCTCGAACGCGGCCAGGGCGTCGATGTGGGTGGTGCCGATGACGGGGTCACCGCCGATGCCGATGGCCGTGGAGAAACCGAGGTCGCGCAGTTCGTACATCATCTGGTAAGTCAGCGTGCCGGACTTGGAGACCAGGCCGATGGGGCCCTTGCCGGTGATGTTCGCCGGGGTGATGCCCACGAGGGCCTCGCCCGGGGTGATGATGCCGGGGCAGTTCGGTCCGATGATGCGGGTGACCTGGTTGCCGTCGGCGTCGACCTTGGACTGTGCCAGTGCCCAGAACTCGGCGGAGTCCTGAACCGGGACGCCTTCGGTGATGACGACGACGAGGCCGATGCCGGCCTCGATGGCTTCAACAACGGCGTTCTTGGTGAATGCCGGCGGAACGAAGACGATGGAGACGTCGGCGCCGGTCTCTGCGATGGCTTCCTTGACGGTGCCGAAAACGTTGATCTCGTTTTCGCCGTGCAGGACGGTGGTGCCGGCCTTGCGGGCGTTGACGCCGCCCACGATGTTGGTGCCGGCCTTGAGCATGAGGGCGGTGTGCTTGGTGCCTTCGCCGCCCGTGATGCCCTGGACGATGACCTTGGAGTCCTTGTTCAGATAAATAGACATGTTTTCTTTCCTAGATCTCGACAGGCTCGATCAGCGGGCGTTGGCGAGCTCGGCGGCCTTGTCGGCGCCCTCGTCCATGGTGGCGGCGAGGGTAACCAGCGGGTGGTTGGCCTCTTCGAGGATGCGGCGGCCTTCTTCGACGTTGTTGCCGTCGAGGCGGACGACCAGCGGCTTGTTGGCGGAGTGGCCCAGCTCGGCCAGGGCGCCCACGATGCCCTTGGCGACAGCGTCACAGGCGGTGATGCCGCCGAAGACGTTGACGAATACGGACTTGACCTGCTCGTCGCCCAGGATGACGTCGAGGCCTGCGGCCATGACCTCGGCGGAGGCTCCGCCGCCGATGTCCAGGAAGTTGGCGGGCTTGACGTTGCCGTGGTTCTCGCCAGCGTAAGCGACGACGTCCAGGGTGGACATGACGAGGCCTGCACCGTTACCGATGATGCCGACTTCGCCGTCCAACTTGACGTAGTTCAGGTCCTGCGCCTTGGCCTTGGCCTCGAGCGGGTCGGCGGATTCCTTGTCCTCAAGCTGGGCGTGCTTGGGGTGGCGGAATTCGGCGTTCTCGTCGAGCGTGACCTTGCCGTCGAGGGCGACGATCTCGCCCGCGCCGGTCTTGACCAGCGGGTTGACCTCCACGAGGGTGGCGTCTTCCTTCTTGAAGACGTCCCAGAGCTTCAGAATGACGCCGGCGACTTTGCCGCGCAGTTCTTCAGCGAAGCCGGCAGCAGCGACGATCTCGTCGGCCTTGGCCTGGTCGATGCCCACGGCGGGGTCAATGGCTACCTTTGCCAGGGCCTCGGGCCGCTCAACGGCGAGCTGCTCGATCTCCATGCCGCCTTCCACCGAGCACATGGCCAGGTAGTTGCGGTTGGCCCGGTCCAGAAGGACGGAGAAGTAGTATTCCTCGGCGATGTCCGCACCCTGGGCGATCATCACCTTGTTGACGGTGTGGCCCTTGATGTCCATGCCCAGGATGTTAGTGGAGTGCTCAAGTGCCTCGTCGGCGGACTTGGCAACCTTGACGCCGCCGGCCTTGCCGCGGCCACCGACCTTAACCTGTGCCTTGACGACAGTTACGCCGCCGATCTTCTCGGCAGCTGCCTTTGCTTCTTCAGGAGTGTGCGCCACGATGCCGGCGAGCACGGGTACACCGTGCGCTTCGAACATATCGCGCGCCTGATATTCAAACAGGTCCACGGTTTAGTGTCCTTCTACGTCGAAGTAGTTTCTGTACAGCCGGACTGCACCCAAGGTGCGGACCGGGCTGCGGAATTCACGCGCCCTGCGGCAGGTCCGGAAACGAGCCACGCGGCGCAATGCTCCTTTGGGAACTCTAGTCCTTTGGAGGGACCGGCCCGTTCCAGACTACCTGTTCTGTGAGTAAGGACACTATTCTATGGACCGTAGAAAAACCCCGTGATTACGCGGTTTTTGGGGCGTTGGCGGGCGCCGTCTGGACGTTTTTGCCCTTCGCGGAGATGAGTTCGTAATGATCCCGGCTGATAAAGAAACCGACGCCGCCAGAGACGCTTCCGCAGGCCACCCCCGAGCGGTAGGCGGAGCACCGCAAACCGTTCCGTTCGAGGTTGCCGCCGTCGGGCAGGACGGGAAGCTTGGAGACGGGCCCGTTGGCCGTGCCCTTGGGCCCGTACTCGGCCTCCATCTGCGTGACGCCGGACCGGCATTCACCGTACCGGGCCCGGCTGGGCGTCAGGAGTGCCGCGCCGCCCAGATAGCCCAGTCCGGTCCCCGAGCAGTCGTCACCGACGTCCGGTGCTGCCGGCGCGGGATACACCGCGAGCTCGCAGTGCGCCACGGGCACGGTTGCCAGTTTTTGGTTGTCGGAATCGCTGAAGTTGTTGGTTTCGTACGGCAGGTCCAGGTGCGGCCCGCGGGCTGAGGTCAGCGCGCACACCACGTTCCGGTCCGCAGTGACGAACGCCAGCACGTCCTCCCCTGCCGCAAACCCCGCGGGGTCAGTGAGCGGAGCCTCTTTCAGCTGTTCGAGGGCCGGCAGCGGTGGCGGCGGGGTGTACTCCGGATCCGCGACGGTTACGGAACAGCCGGCCAGGGTAGTTGAAAACAGGGCCGCCGAGAACAGCAGCGCGAGGCCTGCAGCAACGCGATCCAGGCGCCGCACCGGCACGCTCAGGCGTCGATCTTGGTCAGCGGCGCGTACCGCAGAAGCAGCCGCTTCTCGCCGACGTCGAACTTCACCTTCGCCACGGTCTTGTCCCCGGCGCCTTCGACGGCGAGCACAGTGCCGTTGCCAAAGCTCGTGTGGTTGACCTTGTCCCCCACGCTGACCGCGATGACTTCCTTCTGCGGCTGCACGCGGTTTTTCGCGACGGCGGCCGGGACGTCGGCGTTGAAGCCGGCCGAGGAGTCGGCACGGGTGCCGCGGGCCGTTCCGGCGCCCCAGAAGGATCCGCCGTACCGGCTCGACCCGATGTCGGCGCCGCTCCCCCACCCGCCGGACTGCCGGCTGGTCCCCTCGCGCTTCCATTCGACGAGCTCGGAAGGGATTTCCTCCAGGAACTGGCTGGCCGGGTTGTACTGGCTTTGACCCCACATGCTGCGGACCTCGGAACGCGTGACGTAGAGGCGCTTCCGGGCACGCGTCAGCCCCACGTAGGCGAGCCGGCGTTCCTCCGCCAGTTCCTTCGGGTCAGTGGCGGAACGCTGGTGCGGGAAGAGCCCGTGCTCCATGCCGGTCAGGAACACCACGGGGAATTCGAGACCCTTGGCCGTGTGTAGCGTCATGAGCGTGACCACGCCCAGCCGCTTGGCTTCCGCCACGGCGCCGTCGATGTCCGCCCCCGGGGCGTCCGGGATCTGGTCGGCGTCGGCCACCAGCGACACCTGCTCCAGGAAGGCGCCCAGGGATCCTTCGGGATTGTCCCGCTCGTATTCACGGACGACGGCGACAAGCTCGGCGAGGTTCTCCACCCGGGACTCGTCCTGCGGATCGTTGCTGGAGCGCAGCGTGGCGAGGTAGCCGGTCTGTTCCAGCACGGCCTCGAGTGCGGCCGCGGCGCCAGAGCCTGCGGCGACCTCGGCGAGGTCGTCCAGGAGCTTCACGAAGCCAAGCACCGCGTTGACCGAGCGGGTGGCCATGCCCGGCGCCTGGTCGGCGCGGCGGGCGGCGGCGATGAAGGACGTGCGGTCCCGCTCGGCGAGGGCCGCGACGGCCCCCTCGGCCCGGTCCCCGATCCCGCGCTTGGGCTCGTTGAGGACGCGGCGGAGGTTGACGTCGTCGTCCGGGTTGACCAGGACCCGGAGGTAGGCCAGCGCGTCCTTGATTTCCTTGCGCTCGTAGAACCTGGTGCCGCCCACCACTTTGTACGGCAGGCCCACGCGCACCAGGACGTCCTCGATGGAACGGGACTGGGCGTTGGTGCGGTAGAAGATGGCGACGTCACCGGGGCGGAGGTTGTCCTCGTCCTGCAGCCGGTCGATCTCCTTGGCGATGAACTGGGCTTCGTCGTGCTCGTTCTCGCCCACGTAGCCGATGATCTTGTGGCCTTCGCCCTCCGCGGTCCAGAGCCGCTTCTCTGGGCGGTTGGGGTTGCGGGAGATGACGGAGTTGGCCGCGCTCAGGATGTTCTGGGTGGAGCGGTAGTTCTGTTCCAGCTTGATGGTGCGCGCGTTGGGGTAGTCCTTCTCGAACTCCACAATGTTCCGGATGTCTGCGCCGCGGAACGCGTAGATGGACTGGTCCGAGTCGCCGACGACGGTCAGTTCGGCCGCTCCCGCGCCCTCGCCGACGATTTCCCGGACCAGGGCGTACTGCGCGTGGTTGGTGTCCTGGTATTCGTCCACCAGGACGTGCCGGAACCGCCGCCGGTAGGAATCCGCCAGCGCCGGGAAGGCCCGGAACATGTAGACGGTCTCAGCGATGAGGTCGTCGAAGTCCATGGCGTTGGCCTGGCGCAGCCGCTGGGTGTAGCCCTTGAAGACGTCTGCCACGGCGCTCTCGAACGCGTCACTGTGGTTCGCGGCGGACGCGAAGGAGTCGGCGTCGATCAGTTCGTTCTTGAGCGCGGAGATCTTGTGCTGGATAGCCTTGGGCGCGAACTTTTTGGGGTCCAGGTCCAGGTTCTTGGCCACCAGCGTGATCAGCCGCAGGGAGTCGGCGGAGTCGTAGATGGAGAAGTTGGAGTTCAGGCCGACGTTGGCGGCCTCGCGCCGCAGGATCCGGACACAGGACGAGTGGAACGTGGAGATCCACATGGCCTTGGCCCTGTTGCCCACGAGGGCCTCGATGCGTTCACGCATTTCCGCGGCGGCCTTGTTGGTGAACGTGATGGCCAGGATCTCGCCGTGGTGGGCACGCTTGGTGGCAATCAGGTACGCGATCCGGTTACTGAGGACGCGGGTTTTTCCCGAGCCGGCTCCGGCCACGATCAGCAGTGCGCTGCCGGAGTGCTTGACCGCTTCCTCCTGCTGCGGATTCAGGCCCGCCAGCAGCGCCCCGGCGTCCGGGAGATGGTGCCGGGCGTGATCCTCTGCCGGGCCACCCTGCATGCCGCCTTGGCCACCTGCCCCCGGGCCAGCTGCGGGGCGGCCGGCGGATTCGCCCGGACCGCCGCCGAACGCGGGCGTCATCAGCCCCGTTTCGGGGCGCGACTTGGTGATGGCACCGGCGTGGGAACCAGCCTTGAACGGACCGTCAGCGTAGGGGTCAAACAACATATCCATGGTGACTACAAGTCTAGGCGGTGGGACTGACACTGGATTCCGCCCTGTGGATAACCCCGGCGGCGGAAATCCAGCCGGCCGGAAATCTAGTCGACAGAGCCTGACTCAAGCGCGGCGCGCAACTGGTGCACCGCCGTCGTTCCTCCCGCCATGAACCATTCCAGGCCGTTGACGTGAACGCTGCCGGCGACGCCGCCGGCGGCCGTCACGATCGCCTTTCCGGGCAGCCAGTCCCATTCGGGGCAGCTGTGCTGGAACCAGCAGCCAAGCTGCCCGTCAGCGACGCGCCCGAGGTCGCACGAGCCGGACCCGAGCATCCGCAGCGTCGCGGCCGACGTTGCGGCGGCGTGCCACGGCATGGCGCACATCGGGTCGGAGAGCCAGCGCGGGTGGATGTAGGTGGCGGCGCCGAGGTGGGAGAGGTCGGCGGCGTTGCGGTTGGTTCCGTCCTCCTTGAAGGTGGTGACGGGATCGCCGTTGAGGGTGGTGGCGCGCTGCCTGCCGCCGATCCAGAGTTTGTCCTCCTCGGGCTGGAAAATGGCTCCGAGCAGCACATCCGATTCGTCCTTGAGCGCGATGGCTGAGCACCAGTAGGTGGAGCCCTGCAGGAAGTTGTAGGTGCCGTCCACCGGGTCGATGACCCAGGTCCGCCCGCTGCTGCCGCGCACCGCGGCGCCTTCCTCGCCCAGGACGCCGTCGTCCGGGCGGCAGCGCTGAAGCTGCTCCAGCACATAGGCTTCGGCCGCGTGGTCCGCCGCTGTGACGACGTCGGAGATGGAGGTCTTGCGCTGGGCGTCGAGGCCGCCCTGCCGCATCAGCAGCGCCAGCTGCCCGGCCTCGCGGACCAGCTCGGCCGCCAGCTCATAGTCGTCGAGCTCGGGGCTCAGGTTGGTAGCGCTGTGTTTGCCCAGTTTGTGTCTGCCCAGTTCCGTCACGGTTCCCACCCTATCGGCGCCGGGCATGCCTGCACAGCAGAGGCGGAGGACGGCGGGCGATAATGGACGCATGGCCAAGACACCTGCACAGCGGATCAAGAAGCACGGCGCGAAGGCCGCAGTACCCCAGCACCACCTGCCGCCGGTGATCAATCCCGGCACGGACCGCTCTCCGGCGAAGGCCCAGAACAACGCCAACCTGATTGTGATCGCCGGCGTCGTGGCCAGCCTGTTCCTGTTCTGGTACGTTCACCTGCTCACGCTGAACCAGCTCACCCAGCTGTCCGGCGGGCTGGCCATGCCCGATTCCCTGAGCGGCGGCTTCGACACCGGCTACGCCGAGCAGCTGCGCCGTGCCCTGGACGCCGACGCCCGGGGCCAGCTCAACTACGTCCACAAGACGGCGGGCACCCTGTTTCCGCTGATCTTCGCCTTCACCTGGCTGCTTCTGATCGGCACCAACGTGGCCAAAAAGGCGCTGCGCTGGGCGCTCTGGGCGCTGCCGTTGCTGTTTGTGGTGGTACGGCTGTGGGGCAACGTCACCATTGATTCCATGGTCGCGGCGGTTAATCTCGACGCCGGCCAGGTCGCCTTGGCGTCGGGCCTCACCGTGGCCGGCTGGGTACTGTTCGTGGCCAGCCTTCTCGCCGGCGGCGCCGCCGTGTTCCTGGGGCGCCGGTCCTCGAAAAAAGACGCCGGGCCTCCGGCCGTCTAGCCGCCCCGCAGCAGGAAGCCTAGGCGCTCCGGGCGGCCCGGGCCCGGGCGAAGGCCCTGCGCACCTGCCGTTCCTGCCGGACACGCTGGGCGATGACCAGGCCGGCGGCCGCGAGGCCAATCGTGATGGGGTAGCCCATCAGCCGTTCCAGGGTTCCGGGCTCGGGAACGTCCAGGCCGGTGACGGCGGCCGTGAGGAGTGCGGCCGCGGACACTCCGCCGGCGGCCAGGATAAACCAGCCCAGCGGCGTTTGCCGGAGCCACAGGGCGCCCAGCAGCAGCAGCGCCAGGGAACCGGCGATGAAGTACATGACGGCGCCCGCGTAATGCCAGCCGGAGTCCAAGTCTTCAGGGACCAGCCCCACGACGACCGTGCCGGCGCCTGCGGTCCCGGTCAGGATCCGCGCCGCCACGGCTGAGTACCACGGCACTTCCCCGGAATGGCTGGCCGTGACCCGCACGCCGGCCCGGGCGGCCACCCGCAGCAGCGCCGAGCTCAGCAGCAGCGCGCCCAGCAGCATCCCCAGCCCCTGAACCACGAAGGAGACGTTCATCAGCAAGTGCAGCGGCGAACAGATGCTGCGGCCGCCGTAGAGCCCACAGGTGACGGCACCCAGGTCGCTGATGAGGCCGGTCCGCCGGCTGTAGGGGTCGGGCCCGGCCCAGGCCCCGATGACGGCGGCCTCCGCCATGAAATACTGGACGACGCTGAGCACCGCCCACGCCCCGATGTACTGCCGTGTGGAGGCGGTGTCCGGCAGGAACGTTGCGCGGGCGGTGGGGACTTCAGCTGCGGCGGCCATGCCAAGAGCGTAGTACGCGCGCTCACCTTGTATGCTTGTAAGCGTGCCCGAACGGGCCGGTCCAAAACCCGGCTGCGGCGGGCACCCGCCCTCGTAGCTCAGTGGATAGAGCACGGCTCTCCTAAAGCCGGTGTCGTTGGTTCGATTCCAATCGAGGGCACTTGAATCTGCAGCACCCGTCCGGGCTCCGCGACTATCTGCTGGGCACAACGCCGGCGGACCCTTCATCCTCCGACCTTCCGGCCGCAGGCCGGTGGTCCGTGGAGCGGACCATGCTGGACCGGGCCGCGGGCACCCGCGGAACCTTTACCGGCGTCGTGATCTTTTCCCCGGACGGCGACGGCGGGCTCCGCTTCCACGAGGAAGGGACCGTGGTCTGGCCTGCTGCCGACGCCGACACCTTCTCCGGCCCGGCCACCCGCGATTACCTGCTCAGGCCCGCGGACACCCCGGATGCCATGGACATGCTGTTTCCCGACGGCCGGCCGTTCCACCGGATGAGCTTCTCCCCGGAGGCTAGCCAGGACCGGCACTGGTGCGATCCGGACACCTACCGCGTCACCTACCTGGTCCACGGCGAGGACGAGTTCAGTTACGTCTGGGATGTCACTGGCCCCCGCAAGGACCTCCTGCTGGAGTCAGTGCTGCGGCGGCTGCCCGGAACGGTGGCGGCAGTGGACGGGCTAGGCTCGAAGCCGTGAATCCGCGCATCATCGTTTCCGCAGTATGTGTCTATGACGCCGCGGGCCGGCTCCTGACCGTCCGCAAGCGCGGCACGGACAAGTTCATGCATCCAGGCGGCAAGCCCGAGCCCGGCGAGACCGCGGTGCAGGCCGCCGCCCGGGAGCTGCAGGAGGAAGTCGGGATCATTGTCGATCCGCGGGAACTGACCCTCATGGGCGTGTGGCTGGCCGATGCCGCCAACGAGGCAGCCACGGAAATCGAAGCCACCGTCTTCACCGCGCCGGGCACCTGGGTGGCCCACCCCTCCGCTGAGATCGCCGAGATCCGGTGGCTGGACCTCGCGGCGGAATGGCCCCGTGACCTCGCACCGCTGCTCACAGACCACATACTGCCGGCGCTGGCGGAATCCGGCCCCGAGGCCTGAAAAGGTCAGTACTCCGGGACCGCTTCCTCCACCACGGCCGTGGCCTCGGCGAACTGGGTCCGGTACAGCTCTGCGTAGCGGCCGTCCGCGGCCAGCAGCTCGGTGTGGGTTCCGCGTTCCACAATCTGTCCGTCCTCCACCACCAGGATGGCGTCAGCAGCGCGGATCGTGGAGAGCCGGTGGGCAATGACGACGGCGGTGCGCCCCTCGAGCGCCGCACCCAGCGCCGCCTGCACGGCAGCTTCGTTCGTGGAGTCCAGCGCGGCGGTGGCTTCATCGAGGATGACCACCCGGGGCTGGGCGATCAGCAGCCGGGCGATGGTGAGCCGCTGGCGTTCCCCGCCGGAGAGCCGGTAGCCGCGCTCCCCCACCACAGTGTCCAGGCCATCGGGCAGGGACCTGATCATTTCCTCCAGCCGGGCGCGGCGCAGCACATCCCACATCTGCTCGTCGGTGGCCTCCGGGCGGGCCAGGCGCAGGTTGGAGGCGATGCTCTCATGGAACAGATGGCCGTCCTGCGTCACCATGCCGAGGGTCTGGCGCATCGAATCGAAGGTGAGGTCGCGGACGTCCACGCCGGTGCCGGGCGTCGTACCGCCGAAGCGGACGGCGCCCGAGTCGACGTCGTACAGGCGCGAAAGGAGTTGCGCGATGGTGGATTTCCCGGCTCCGGATGAGCCGACGAGGGCCACCGTCTGCCCAGGTTCCACCCGGAAGCTGATGCCGTGCAGCACGTCTTCGCCGCCGCGGGTGTCCAGGGTCCGCACGTCCTCCAAGGAGGCCAGCGAGACCTTGTCCGCCGAGGGGTAGGCGAAGCGGACATTGTCGAACTCCACCGAGAGCGGACCGCGCGGGGAGGCGACGGCGTCGGGCTTCTGCTGGATGAGCGGTTTGAGGTCCAGGATTTCGAAAACGCGCTCGAAGCTAACCAGGGCGCTCATGATTTCTACGCGGGCGTTCGAGAGCGCCGTGAGCGGCGCGTAGAGGCGGGTGAGCAGCAGTGCGAGCACAACGACGTCGCCCGCGGCCAACTGCCCTGCGAGCGCGAGCCAGCCGCCCAGGCCGTAGACCAGGGCGAGGGCCAGGGCCGAGACGAGGGTCAGCGCCGTGACGAAGGTGAACTGCAGCATGGCGGTGCGGACGCCGATGTCCCGGACCCGGCCGGCACGGAGTGCGAACTCGTGGGACTCCTCATCGGGGCGGCCGAAGAGCTTGACCAGGGTGGCGCCGGGCGCGGAGAAGCGCTCGGTCATCTGGGTGCCCATGGTGGCGTTGTGTTCTGCCGCCTCGCGCCGCAGGTCGGCCAGCCTGGAGCCCATCCGTCGGGCAGGGATCAGGAAGATCGGCAGCAGGACCATGGCGAGCACTGTCACGAGCCACGACTTGTTGAGCATGACCGCCAGGGTCAGCGCGAGGGCCACGGCATTGCTGACCACGCCGGAGAGCGTGCCTGCGAAGGCTGACTGCGCTCCGATGACATCGTTGTTCAGCCGGCTCACGAGGGCTCCCGTGCGGGTCCTGGTGAAGAAGGCAATCGGCATCTTCTGGACGTGGTCGAAGACTTTGGTCCGCAGATCCAGGATCACGCCTTCACCGATCGTGGACGACAACCAGCGTGTCAGCAGGCCTAGCCCGGCCTCCGCCACGGCCACGATGGCGATCAGGACGGCGAGCCCGATCACGGTTCCGGCATCCGCGTGGGCGATGATCTCGTCGACCACCTGCCCGGCGAGGACCGGGGTGGCCACCGCCAGGACGGCCATCACGATGGACAGCAGCACGAAGGCGATCAGCTTGCCGCGGTGGGGGCGGGCAAAGCTGAAGACCCTTTTCAGCGTCGCCTTCGAGAACGGTTTGGACCCGCTCGAGGCGCGGGTGATGTTGTAGAGGGAACTCCAGGCGACCCGGTCCATGCTCATGTGGTGCTGCCTTTCGTGGCATCGGCGTGCAGCTCGGTGACGACGCCGTTCTCGACGTTCCAGCGTGCGTCAAGACGGACGTTTTCCAGCAGCCGCCGGTCGTGGGTGACGAGCAGCAGGGCGCCGTCGTAGCTTTCCAGTGCTTCTTCAAGCTGCTCGATCGCCGGGAGGTCCAGGTGGTTGGTGGGCTCGTCCAGGACCAGCAGGTTCACGCCGCGGGCCTGCAGCAGGGCCAGGGCGGCGCGGGTCCGCTCCCCCGGCGACAGCGAGTCCACGGTGCGCGGGGTGTGGTCCGCCTTGAGGCCGAATTTGGCCAGCAGTGTGCGGACTTCGGCGGGTGTGTAGTCGGTCAGGACGGCTTCGACGGCGTCCGCCAGTTTCAAGTGACCGGCCAGCAGCCCGCGGGCCTGGTCGATCTCGCCGACAGCCACGGACACCCCGCGGGAAGCGTCGCCGGAGTCCGGTTCCTGGGTTCCCAGCAGCAGCCGGAGCAGCGTCGACTTTCCCGCGCCGTTGGGCCCGGTGATGCCTATCCGCTCACCGGCGTTGAGCTGCAGGTTGACCGGCCCCAGGGTGAAGCTGCCCTGCCGGGCGACGGCGTCGCGCAGCGTGGCCACCACAGAGCTGGAGCGGGGCGCCTGGCCGATGCTGAACTGCAGCTGCCACTCCTTGCGCGGTTCTTCCACCACGTCCAGGCGGGCGATGCGCGATTCCATCTGCCGGACCTTCTGCGCCTGCTTCTCCGACGATTCGGAGCTGGCAGCCCGGCGGATCTTGTCGTTGTCCGGGTTTTTCTTCATCGCGTTCCGGACGCCCTGGGAGCTCCACTCACGCTGGGTCCTCGCCCGGGACACCAGGTCCGCCTTGGTCGTGGCAAATTCCTCGAACCGTTCCCGGGCGTGCCGACGGGCCACGGCGCGTTCCTCCAGGAAGGCCTCATAGCCGCCGTCGTACACGGCCACCGAGTTCTGGGCGAGGTCCAGCTCCACGATGGAGGTCACGCAGCGTGCCAGGAACTCGCGGTCGTGGGAGACCAGCACCGCGCCGCCGCGAAGCCCCTGCACGAAGGCTTCCAGCTTGGCCAGGCCGTCCAGGTCAAGATCGTTGGTGGGCTCGTCCAGGAGCACGACGTCGAAGCGGCTCAGCAGCAGGGCGGCGAGCGCCACGCGCGCAGCCTGGCCACCGGACAGCCCGGTCATTTCGGCGCCGGGGCCGACGTCCAGGCCCAGGTCCGCCAGGACGGGGGCTATCCGTTCGTCCAAGTCCGCGGCGCCGGAGGCCATCCACCGGTCAAAGGCCATCGAGTAGGCATCGTCCGCTCCGGGCGCTCCCGAGCCGAGGGCCTCGGCCGTGGATTCCATTTCGGCGGTGGCTTTGGCGCAGCCGGTGCGGCGGGCGATGTAGGCGGCGACGGTTTCGCCTGCGAGCCGTTCATGTTCCTGCGGCAGCCAGCCCACAAAGGCGTCGGCCGGTGCGAGGCTCACTGTGCCATCCTGCGCCTGGTCCACGCCGGCAAGGAGCCGCAGCAGTGTGGACTTGCCTGCGCCATTGGCGCCGACCACGCCAATAACGTCCCCGGGAGCCACTGTGAGGGACAGCCCGGAGAAGAGGGTGCGGTGATTATGACCGCCCGAAAGGTCCTTCGCAACTAGGGTTGCAGTCATCAATCCATCCTCTCACCGCTGCCCGTTTTCACCCGAACAATCAGGCGGGCATGAAAGAACCCGCTGGTCCGGACTTGGGGGGTGTACGGACCAGCGGGTTCGACCACCTAGCATAGTTGAAGCGGCGCGCTACGTAAAATCCAAGCCGGCGGGCCGCCACTTCGCACCACCCCGCCCGTCAGCAGAGAGCGTTCCATGCCCCTACCCGCCAAGGTCTTCCAGCGCTGGCTGCACGGCGTCGCGCCGGATGCCAGCGTTGCTGATGTGGCCAGGGCGTCAGGGGTCAAGCGCACCACTCTGGCCCAGCAGTTGGTCCGCGGCAAGGTGGCCGAGATAACCGTGGTGGGGATCAGCCGGGCCTTCAATATTAATCCGGTGGCAGCGCTGGGCTCCTTTGAGCCTTACCGGGATTTGGGAAAACCGCCGATCCCGCCCACGCTGCAGGAACTGGTCAGCCAGATCGCCACCGCGGACCTCCTGCACGCCATCATCGCCCGCACCGAGCTAGACGCCGGCACAGGAAAAGGCACAGGGCCGCCCGGACTCAGCCCGCCGCCGCATGCCACCTCAGTGAAAAACTGGGTGGACGCAATCGACGACGGCGAACTCCGCCACCGCGTCTCCGCCGCTACCGGCGTCGCCCCTCAGAACTACTCCGCTCAACTGACCGCCAACCGGCTGGCCCCGGAACTGGCCGTCGCCACCTCCCGGGCTGCCGGCGTCGGACTGACCGGCGGACTGGTGGCAACGGGGCTGGTGACCGAAGCCGAAGCCGGCTGGCCGCCCGGTGCCCGGCAAGCTGCCCTGGATAGCATGACCTACGGCGACCTGGCCGTTCTGGCCGGCGAACGCCTCCAGGCGCTCGGCAAGACCTTGCGGCGGCAAGAACACGACCAACTACAAACCGAAACGATCTGGGAGAACCTCGGATGATTGAAATCCTGCAGTGGACCACCCTGATCGCGTCCGGCGCGGCCACGCTGAGCAGAATCCCGAACCTGGTCCGCCGGAAGAACAGGTCCATCTTCTACGCTCTGGCGCTACTGACACTGGCCACCCTGCTCAGCATCAACGGTCCCTATCTGGCGATCGATGCCCTGCTCGGCAGTGCCAACGTGGCCAACCTGCTGCTGCGCTTCATCATCTTCGGGGCCATCTTCTTCCTTGCCCTTCGGATTGCTGCCGGGTTCGGGGACAACCGCGGAATCCAGCTGATACGGGGCCGCACCGGCATGCTTGCCCTGGGACTGATTTCTGCCGTGCTGGTGGTCTGCTTTGTCCTGATGGACACGTCGGGATCGTCGGCGGGGCTCGTAGACGTGGCGGCCAAGAATCAGCAGAACGCCCTCCTCGTGGAGTACTACGGCGCCGCCGGGCGTGCCTACCCGGCGTATGTGTGTCTCGCGATCCTGCCGGGGATGCTGCGGGCCATCCGGAGCCCGCTGCCCGCGCTGCTCAGGATGAGCGCGGCGCTTCTGGCCGTGGGCAGCATCGCGATCCCCCTTTCGTTGTTGTTCCCCGTCGTCCCGCCGGGGCTGGGGTTCCTGCGCTTCGTCGTCAACTACACAGCCATCCTGTGCTTCGTCGTCGGCCTGGCACTCATCTGGGTGGCCAGCGGCCGGGCCGGCCGGAAGCACCGGCCGCTGTCCGCCGAACGCCGTTAGTATCGTTCCAATCATTCGTCAGCAGAGAGCGTTTCATGCCCCTCCCCGCCAAAGCATTCCAGCGCTGGCTAAATGGCGTGGCACCGGACACCAGCACGGCCGATATCTGCAGGGTCTCCGGCGTCAAGCGCACCACCCTCGCCCAGCAGCTGGTGCGGGGAAAGGTTGCCGAGACTACTGTCGTGAGCATCAGCCGGGCCTACAACATCAATCCGGTCGCCGCACTGGCCACCTTTGACACGTACAGCGACCTCGCCAGTTCCTCCCTCCCTCCTTCCGACAAGGAACTGGTAAGCCAAATCGCCACCGTCGACCTGCTGCGGGCCGTCATTGTCCGCACCGCACCCAAGGGCTCCACCGGCACAGGCTGCACGGGTACGGGTACGGGCCAGCCGGAACTCAGCCCGCCGCCGCATGCCACCTCGGTGAAGAACTGGGTGGACGCAATCGACGACGGCGAACTCCGGCACCGCGTCTCCGCCGCCACCGGCGTCGCCCCGCAGAACTACTCCGCTCAACTGACCGCCAACCGGCTCGCCCCGGAACTTGCCCTCGCCACCTCCCGGGCTGCCGGCGTCGGACTGGCCGGCGGACTGGTGGCTACGGGGCTGGTGACCGAAGCGGAAGCCGGCTGGCCGCCGGGCGCACGGCAGGCGGCCCTGGACCGGCTTAGCGACGGCGACCTGGCCGCCCTGTCCGGCGAACGCCTCCAAGCGCTGGGCAAGACCCTGCGAAGGCAGGAGCAGGACCAGGAACAGACTGAAAGAATCTGGGAGAACCTGGTATGAGCGAGGTTCTCCCGTGGATAACACTGGTTGTGTGCGCCGGTGCCGCCCTGGCCCGGATTCCGAGCGCACTGCGCGGACTGAACCCAACCGTGTTCTTCATCTTCCTGCTGGCGACGGCCGCCGCGGTACTGAGCATCGAACAGTTCTACATGGCCATCGACGGAGCCATCGGCGGAATCAACATTGCTCACGTCCTGCTGCGCCTGATTGTTTTCGCCACGATCTACCTCATCGCAGTCCGCGTCACGAAGGGGTTTGGCGCCCCTGACGCCCACCGCATGATCGCCGGGCGTCCGGGGCTGGCCATGCGCGCGATTTTCTCAGCTGCCCTCGTGACGGTCTTCCTTATGATGGAACCGGCCGCCTCGTCAGTGCGTTTCAGGGATGCCAGCGCCATCAGCGCCCGGAATGAGGCCCTGCTGCCGTACTACTGGGCGGCCGCGCGGGGCTACCTGGCATACGTCTCCCTGGCACTGCTGCCTGCCTTGCTCCGCAGCGTCAAGGAAAGCCTGCCCCCGCTCGTCAGGACCGGGGCGGCCCTGATGGCGGCCGGAGCGGTGGCCACTGTGGCCGGTCTCTGCCTTGAATTTGCGCCTCCCCAGTTCCTCGTCATCGCGCCGGCGGTGAACAACGGGGCGGTGGTTTTCTACATATCCGGCCTTATTCTGGTCTGGCTGGCACGCGTCAAGGTTGCCAGGCCCGGGAGTCACGGAACGTCATCTACCCAAAGGTAGCTGACCGGTATTCACAAAATCATTAGACCGTGAGAGAATCATGAATGTGTGAAAGCAGTTGCTGCCTGGCTCACAAGCCGTGGCGCCTGCCGGATCGCACATTGGGGGGATGAGTGGTGGCGGCCGTTGGGGACCGCCCCCACTCAGCCTTTTTAAGGGCCCGCCTTTCAGAACCCGCAGCCCCCGTATGATGGCGAAATAAAAGGTCTTTGCCAATGCGTTGCAGGCAGTGGCATCGACGGAAGCCGGACCCGGCCGCCGCGATGCCTACCGCCGCAGCCTGAAGAAGGGTACCCGCCATGAACCGTGTCCATTCCCGCCGCTCCGCTCTTGCGGCCACCCTTGCCGGACTGACACTGGCTCTGACCGCCTGCGGCGGCGGAGGTTCCCAGACTCCGGCTGCCAGCAGCTCGGACACGTCACTCAGCGATGTGAAATCCAAGGGCGAGATCGTCGTCGCCACCGAGGGCACCTACAAGCCCTTCAGCTTCCATGCGAAGGGAGCCGGCGACCTGACCGGCTACGACGTCGAGATCGCCCGCGCCGTGGCTGACAAGCTCGGAGTGAAGGCCACCTTCCAGGAGACCCAGTTCGACGGGATATTCGCCGGCCTCGACGCCAAGCGGTTCGACACCATCGCCAACCAGATTTCCATCAACGCGGAACGCAAGGCCAAGTACGACTTCTCCAAGCCGTACACCGTCTCCACGGGCGTGATCGTGACGAAGGCGGACAACAGCAGCATTACCAGCTTTGAGAGCCTCAAGGGCAAGACCGCAGCCCAGTCGCTCACCAGCAACTTCTACAAGTTGGCCGTAGACGCGGGCGCCAATGTGCAGTCCGTGGAGGGCTGGGCCCAAGGCGTGACGCTGGTCCGGCAGGGACGCGTGGACGCCATCGTCAATGACAAGCTCACCTATCTCGACTACGCGAAGACCACTCCGGATGCCGGGCTGAAGATCGCCGCCGAAACCACTGAGAAGTCCGAAAGCGCCTTCGTGTTCCGCAAGGGCTCTACGGAGCTCACAGCCGCGGTGGACAAGGCGCTGGACGATCTCCGCGCTGACGGGACGCTGGCCAAGATCTCGGACAAGTACTTCGGCACGGACGTCACCAAGTAGATGCCGTTGAACTGGGATCTCATCTGGAGCTCCTTCGGCCCTATTGTCACGGGCGCAGTCACCGGCACCATCCCGCTGACGCTCGCTTCATTCGCCATCGGCCTCGCGCTGGCGCTGCTGGTGGCGCTGATGCGGCTAAGCCGGAACGCCGTGGTGTCCGGTCTGGCGCGGTTCTACGTTTCGGTGATCCGCGGAACCCCGCTTCTGGTGCAGCTTTTTGTGATCTTCTACGGCCTGCCGAGCCTGGGCGTGAAGCTCGATCCATGGCCCAGCGCCATCATCGCCTTTTCACTGAACATCGGCGGCTATGCCGCCGAGGTCATCAGGGCTGCCATCCTGTCGGTGCCCAAGGGCCAGTGGGAAGCCGGCCACACCATCGGCATGTCCCGGGCCCAGTCGCTGCGCCGCATCATCCTGCCGCAGGCCGCGAGGGTGTCCGTCCCGCCGCTGTCCAACACCTTCATTTCGCTGGTGAAGGACACGTCGCTGGCCTCACTCATCCTGGTCACGGAGCTGTTCCGCAACGCCCAGCAGATCGCGGCCTTCAGCCAGGAGTTCATGGTGCTGTATCTCGAGGCTGCCCTGGTCTACTGGATCATTTGCCTGGCGCTCTCCTCCGGGCAGTCCGTGCTTGAAAGGAGACTGGACCGCTATGTCGCCCACTGACGGAGCAGCACACGCCGCACCCCAGGCCGCTGCATCTCAGGGCAGGCCGGTGCTGTCGGTCCGCAACCTCGCGAAGGCGTTTGGCAGCAACGTGGTGCTGCGGGACATCGACCTCGACGTCCGCCGCGGCAACGTCGTGGCCCTGATCGGGCCGTCAGGTTCGGGCAAGACCACCGTGCTGCGATCGCTGAACGGACTGGAAACGCCCGACGCCGGGACAGTCACCGTTGCGGGTCCCGGAACCGAGCTCGCGCTGGATTTCTCCGCCAAGGTCTCCAAGAAAGAGATTTCGGACCTGCGGGACCGCAGCGCCATGGTGTTCCAGCACTACAACCTGTTCCCGCACATGACCGTCCTGCAGAACGTCATCGAAGGACCGGTCCAGGTCCAGAAGCGCAAGCGGGCCGAGGCGGTGGCCGAGGCCGAAAAGCTCCTAGCCAGGGTGGGGCTGGCGGACAAGCGCGACGCTTACCCGTTCGAGCTCTCCGGCGGCCAGCAGCAGCGCGTGGGCATAGTGCGTGCCCTGGCCCTGAAACCCCAGCTGCTGCTGTTCGATGAGCCCACGTCGGCTTTGGACCCGGAACTCGTGGGTGACGTCCTGGGCGTCATCCAGGAACTTGCCGACGAGGGGTGGACCATGGTCATCGTCACCCACGAGCTTGCCTTCGCCCGGCAGGTGGCAGACGAGGTCATCTTCATGGACGGCGGCGTGGTGGTGGAGCGCGGACCGGCGGCCGAGGTTCTACGTGCCCCTCGGCAGGAGCGAACCCGGCAGTTCGTCCGGCGGCTGCTGCACGAGTTCTGAGCTGCAGGAATGCTGAGCTGCACGATTTCTAGGCACCGGTAATGCCGGCAGCGCCCGCCCTATGGCTCGGGCGCTGCCGGCAACCCAGCTCAGCGAGCAAAACAGGTCAGCGGGCAAACCTCAGGGTCACCAGCTGGAACGGCCGCAGCGTGAGTTCGGCCGAGTCCGCCCCGGCCACCACACCCGTCGCGTCGACCGGCCGCTCGAGCAGGTCCACGGCCTGGATTCCTGTGGCCGGGAAGTTGGCGGTCAGGCGTCCGGCCGAGCGCTGGCCCAGTGATTCGTACAGCCGGACGATGACGTCCCCCGAGCCGTCTTCGGCCAGCTTCACGGCTTCGACCACCAGTGCCGCGTTGTCCACCGTAACCAGCGCCTCGGCCGGGTGCGCGCCCAGCACCGTCCTCGGCGCGAGGTTGGCGCGGTAGCCCTCCTCCACGGCCTCGGCGATTCCCGCTGCCGGCCGGACCCAGACGTCCAGCACGTGCCTGCCGCGGTCGGCCTGGGGGTCGGGGAACTTGGCCGCGCGCAGCAGCGAGAGCCGGACGGTAGTGGTGGTCCCGCCGTCGTCCCGGACAGACCGGGCGACATCGTGCCCGTACGTGGAGGCGTTGGCGATGGCCACGCCGTACCCAGGTTCTGAAACGTGGATCCAGCGGTGGGCACAGATCTCGAACTTCGCCGCCTCCCAGGATGTGTTCACGTGGGTGGGGCGGAAAACATGGCCGAATTGCGTCTCCGCGGCGGAACGGTCCGCCCTCAAGTCCAGCGGGAATCCCAACTTGAGCAGTTTCTCCCGCTCCTGCCAATCGACTTCAGTGGAGATGCCCAGGGACGGGCTGCCCGCCGCCAGCGTGATGCGCTGGGTGATGCGGGAGGAGCCGGTGAGCCGTTCCACCACGACGACGGCGTCCCCGCCGTTCCGCTCCAGCCTCACCTCCGCGGCGTCGGTAAGGCTGGTGACGTTCCGCCGGTAGAACTCATCGATGTCCCAGGCGTCCCATTCGTTGGGGGTGTCCCGGTGCAGTTCCAGGTGGTTTCCGAACTGGCCGGGGGCGACGGCCTCGCGGCCGGTCCCGTGGTCCCGCAGCGACGTCAGGAGCCCGTTGTCATCCAGTACGGCACGGATAACGCCGTTGTCCAGGACAAAGCCGCCGTCCAGCGGCGTGGCCTGAACCTCATCCACGGTTGGCACTGCCTCCCGGCCCGGCACTGCATCGTGGGCTGGCTCAGACACAGCGGCCGCGAGCGCCGGGACTCCCAGGCGGGCATGCGGGCTGGCGTTGAGCAGGAACTCCTGCGTGCCTTCGCCCAGGAGGGCCGCGGCCGCCTCGCTGATGATGGCTTCCAGCCCCTTGGCGACGGCTGCGTAGTTGCGTTCGGCGTCCTGGTGCACCCAGGCGATGGCGCTGCCGGGCAGGATGTCGTGGAACTGCTGCAGCAGGACCAGTTGCCACAGCCGCTTCAGCTCGGCCGCGGGGTACGTGTACTCCCCGCCGGAGCGGACGGCGGCAGTGGCGCACCACAGCTCCGCCTCGCGGAGGAGGTGCTCGGACCGGCGATTGCCCTGCTTGGTCCTGGCTTGGCTGGTGTAGGTGCCGCGGTGCAGCTCCAGGTACATCTCCCCCACCCAGACCGGCAGCGCTTTGTACTCTGCCTCGGCCTGCTTAAAGAAGCTGTGCGGCGTTCCGATCCGGACTTTCGGCGAGCCTTCCAGGTCGGCCGCGCGGTGCGCGGCAGCGACCATCTCCCGCGTCGGTCCCCCACCGCCGTCGCCATAGCCGAAGGGGACGAGCGAGATGGTGCCGTGTCCGTGGTCCCGGTAGTTGCGCTCGGCGTGCGCCAGATCCCGGCCGCTGAGTTCGGAGTTGTACGTGTCCACCGGCGGGAAGTGCGTGAAGACGCGCGTGCCGTCAATGCCTTCCCAGTTGAAGGTGTGGTGCGGCATCCGGTTGATCTGGTTCCAGGAGATCTTCTGGGTCAGGAACCAGCGGCTGCCCGCGGCCTTGACGATCTGCGGCAGGGCTGCGGAGTACCCGAAGGAGTCCGGAAGCCAGGCTTCCATGCACTCGACGTCGAATTCCTTGAGGAAGAAGCTCTTGCCTTCGACGAACTGCCGGGCCATGGCCTCACCGCCAGGCATATTGGTGTCGGACTCCACCCACATGCCGCCCACGGGAATGAACTGGCCGGACTTCACCTTTTCCCTGATGCGGGCGAAGAGCTCCGGGTAGTATTCCTTGATCCAGGCGAGCTGCTGCGCGGAGGAGCAGGAGAACACGAAGTCCGGGTCCTCGTCCATGAGGGCAACCACGTTGGAAAAGGTCCGGGCGCACTTGCGCATGGTTTCCCGGACAGGCCACAGCCAGGCCGAATCGATGTGCGCATGCCCGGTGGCCAGCAAGTGGTGGGCCGAGGCGTAGGCAGGCCTGGCCAGCACCTCCGCCAGCGCTGCACGCCCGGCGGACGCTGTGCCGGCGACGTCGTCCGGGTCCATGATGTCCATCATGCGTTCCAGGGCACGGAGGATCTCGTGCCGCCGCGGCAGTTCGGTGGGCAGCTCATGCATGAGGCCACTGAGTGTCAGCACGTCCTGCTGGAGCTCCCACACTGCTCGGTTCAGCTCCGCGATGGCGATGCTGCCCAGGCGGTACTGCGGTTGGTTGCCCGCGGTAGCCTTGTCCCCGTACGGAGTCGGCGCGAAGCTCCAGCCCTGGGCAACATCAGGATTGGCTGCTGCCTCCACATAGAAGTCCACAGCGAGCCCGCTGCCCAGCAGCTTCAGCGGGATGTGCTGGTTGCGGGGCGAGATAGCCTTCATGACACTGCCGTCCGGGCGCCACGCGATCCCCTCGCACTGGAAGCCGGGGATCTCCGTGGTGAACCCGAGGTCCACGACAATCTCCACCTCGGTATCCGGCGCGGTTCCCCAGGCGTCCGGCACCTCTCCCTGAAGCCGCAGCCACTTTGTGCTCCACGGGCGCCCCCAGGCGGCACCGTGTTCCTGTGGCACGAAGTCCTGGCGCAGGGCCTCCAGAACCGGGACGGGTTCATCCGGAACGTCCCAGCTGGTCAGCTCCAGGGGCACGCTGCGCCCATAAATGGCAGGGGTGATCCGTTCGCGGAGAAAGCGGTCCAGACGGACTTCCGTGATCCGGCGGTCGTCGTGCAATGTGTACCTCTTTAGTACGTGAAAGCTGAAGCGGGCTGTGCTGGCTTTCGTGCGGGCATGGGCGTCGCGGTCAGCTTGGGGTCCGGGCAGTCCAGCTGCCTTATGAGCGGATCAACGGTTCCATTCGATGGATAAAATTTACTGCGTGGGCGTCCGGCCGCCAAGGGGCCACGCGCCTACTGCGGCACCGGCGACGGCGTGGAGATGCGGCCGGCACCTGCGTAGACGTTCAGGCTGGTTCCCCGGCTGAACCCTGCAAGCGTGACGCCGGTGGACTCGGCCAGCTCCACGGCAAGGCTGGACGGAGCGCTGACCGCGGCGAGCACCGGGATGCCGGCCAATGCAGCCTTCTGGACCAGCTCAAAAGAGGCCCGCCCCGACACCTGGAGCACGGTGTTCGTGAGCGGTAGCCGCCGTTCGCGCAGGGCCCAGCCAACCACCTTGTCCACCGCGTTGTGCCTGCCCACATCCTCCCGGAGGCACAGCAGCTCTGCACCGCCCTCGTCGTCAACCCTGAACAGTCCGGCAGCGTGCACTCCCCCGGTCACTTCGAAGACGGCCTGCGCCTCCCGCAGCCGGTCCGGCAGGGAGGCAAGCGTTTCGACCGGAACGGTGAGCCGGTCGGCGGCGGGGTTGAAGTGCGAGGACTTGGTGACCGATTCAATGGAGTCCGTGCCGCAGATCCCGCACGAGCTGGACGTGTAGACGTGCCGCCCGGTGTCCGGCAGTGGCACATCTGGCCGCAGCTGGGCTTCGACCACGTTAAATGTCTGGATCCCGTTTTCGTCTTCACCGGCACAGAACCTGAGCGAGATCAGCTGATCGGCGTCCCAGATGACGCCCTCGGAGACGAGGAAACCTGCCACCAGGTCGAAGTCGTCGCCGGGCGTCCGCATGGTGACCGAGTATGAAAGGTTGCCCAGCCGGATCTCGAGCGGTTCCTCCACGGCGAGCACGTCCTCGCGGTGCCGGACCGGGAACTCCAATGCCGCGGCCGAGCCGTCCAGGACGTAGCGGTACACCTTGCGTCGTTGCGTTACACGGCCCATGCGAGACTCCGCGCTGAGTGGCTGTTCATGCCTCCATCATTGCACCTCAGTCGAGCAGGGCACTCCAGTCCACCGGCCCGTTCTGGGCTCCCTGCTTGGCGGACGCCCGGGACGCGGACTTCCGTGCCGGGCTCTTGGGTTTGGGTTCGGCGGTCTTGGGCTCCGGGATGGCGGGACCCCAGGGCAGCGCGAAAGCCGGCACCATCTCGCCCAGCTGCACCCCGTGCGGCGGCACCACCAGGACGCCGTCGGCCGACGCCAGTCCGCGCATCATGCCCGGGCCGGTGTGCTGCGCGGGCGAGGCCATGCCGTAGAGGAGGCGGAAGGGCATCAGCCGCGTGCGGCCGGGTTCGGGCTCGAGCATGGTGCCGGAGGGGACTTCCCGGACCGGCGGCAGCTGGCCATGCCCGAGGGCAGCCAGGAGCGGCGCGCCCACCGTGGACAATGCCATCATGGCCGCCAGCGGGTTGCCCGGCAGCCCCAGCACGAAGCGCCCGTCCGGGAGTTCTGCGAGGACGGCGGGGTGTCCGGGCCGCATTGCCACGCCGTCAATGATCAGCCGTCCGCCCAGTTCAGCCACGGCACGCCTGAAGTGATCGGTCCCGGAACGGCCGGTGCCCCCGGTGGTGATGACGACGTCGGCCGGCAGGTTCCGGGCCTCGGGGAGGCCTGAATCCTCGAGGCCCTCCAGCCATTCCGCGTAGCTGTCCCCGATGCGGACCTGTTCACGGCACAGGCCGCCCAGCATCTCCACGACCGAGGCCAGCTGTGGCCCGAACGTGTCACGCACCCGCCCGGGCTCGGGCAGTCCCTGCTCCACCACCTCGGAGCCTGTCAGCACCAGCTTCACCACCGGCTTGCCGAGAACCTCCACCTCGTCATACCCGGCCAGGGCGGCGAGGGCCACATGGGCGGGATTCAGCACGGCGCCGGCCTTGACCAGCACGTCCCCGGCAGTTGCTTCCTCTGCGGCCTTCCGGATGTGCTGGCCGTTCCTCGGTTCGCCGGGTCGGGCGGCGCCTCCCAGCGTCAGGACAGGCAGGCCGTCGTCGTCCGTGGACATCACACCGCTCTCGGTGCGCAGCACCGCCTTGGCGCCCGGGGGAATCAGTCCGCCCGTCACAATCACACTCGCCTCGTGCGGTGCGAGACGCTGCCCCGGCTCGGCCAGGATCCATGGACCTGTACCGTTAACGGCCCAGCCGTCCATCGCCGACGACGCATAGTGCGGCATGTCCTGGCGGGCGGTGATGTCCTCGGCCAGAGTCCGGCCCACGGCGTCACGCAAGGGCACAGGTGCCGCGGGTATCGGGGCAGCACAGTCGAAGGCGGCCTGGCGGGCCTCCGCCCAGGTGTGCGCCAGGTGCTTCGCCGGCGCGTCCGGCTCCCCCGGCGCGTCCGGCTCCCCCGCGGCGGGTTCGACCGCGGCGGGTTCGGCGTCGGCACCGGGTTCGGCGTCGGACGCAGGCTCGGCTTCGGAGGCGGAAGCAGGCTCGGCTTGGGAGGCGGCAGCGGTGGCGTCGTCGGCAGCGGTTGCGTCCCCGGAGGGGTATGGGCCGGTAGAGCGGTGCTCGGGCGCGGCTGTCATTCCCCCGGGGTCCCGGTGGGCGCCGAAGTTCCGGCGGTACCTGCGGCCGCGGTACCCGCAGCAGCCTGCGCCTCATCGGCGGCGTAGGCCTTGGCAACGGCACGGGCCACGTCCATCGCGCCCTGCATGGCGTGGACGTCCGGAGCCTGGCCCGAAGCACATCCCAAGCCGGCGGCGACCCCTGCTATGAAGGTGGTCAGGGGTGCCGCGGGACGCACCACGGAGTGCGCGGCAACTCCCGCGACGGCCAACACCTCGTTGATGTCCACGTCCACATCCTCGAGCTCGAAGGCCCGCAGCAGCAGACGGCACCACTCCTCAAGCGTCTCGTCCTGGCTTTTCATGCCTGCCTCCAAATTCACGGCGGTCCGGAATGCGGGTCATTGCTCCCGGACAGCTACTCCCAACGCGGCCGCATCGTCCCAGGTGTCCACGTCGTCGGTGGAGCCTGCAGGGACAACCACAGCCTGCACATCAAGACTAGCAAGGAGGGCGAACACTGACCCGTGCACCAGGGCGTTGCGTGCGGCGGCAGCCTGCACGGCGCGTTCTAGCGCAGGTGTGCCATAAAAACCCGCCAGCGGCTGCAGCCGCCCTTCGGCCGATGCGGCCATGACACCGTCAGCACCCGCGCCGGGGAGAGCGTCCAGGAGGGCGCGTACAGCATCGCCCACCCGCGGCATGTCGCAGGCGAGAACCAGGACCATGTCCGCGGGGTCTGCACTCCGCAGCGCGGCCACACCCGCGGCGATTGCCGCCGCAGGACCCGCAAAAGGCGGGTCCTCACGGGAGGTGAGAACTTCACCGGGAAGGCCAGCCGCCTCAGGTCCCACTACCACAGTGTGCCGGGCACCCGCGGCAGCCGCGAGGGAGCGCTCAAGGAGGGTGGCGCCGTCGTACATCAGGGCAGACTTGGGTGAGCCGCCCAGTCGCGATGAGCGGCCGCCGGCCAGGATTATTGCGTCAAAGTCCACCCACCCAGCGTAAGCCTGGAAGGCCCAGGCGAGAGTCAGGCTGCTCTTTCCGGAAGCAGGAACGGATCCCACGCCGGTGTGGGCTTCTCCAGCTCCTTGATCTGCCACATGGTGCCCACCGGTGGCGCCGGATCGAACCGGAGCTTCCAGCCCATTTCGCTGGGCGTGTGGTCACCCTTGACGTTGTTGCAGCGAAGGCAGGCTGCGACGAGGTTCTCCCAGGAGTCCGCACCGCCCCGCGATTTCGGCTGGACGTGGTCTATGGTGTGGGCTGCCTTGCCGCAGTAGGCGCACCGGTGGCCGTCGCGGCGAAGCACACCGCGCCTGCTCACCGCGGTGATCATGTTGTACCGGGGGCGGATGTAGCGGTTAAGGAGAATCACGGACGGACGGCCCATGATGTCCTGCGGCCCGACGACAGGATCGTCGCCTTCGGCCACCACGCTTGCCTTTCCGGTGAGCACAAGGACCAGCGCCCGGCGGAATGTCACAACCGCCAGCGGTTCATATCCAGCATTCAGAACGAGAGTGCGCATGCACATACCTCTTCACGGCCGCACCCGGCAGAGGCGCGAGGGCCGGCTGCCCTCTGCATGTCCGGGCTATGGATCGACACCATAAGAGTAAACACTCACTAGGCAGATGAGCGAATCGAACACAAGCATCGCCGTGGCGTGTCACCAAAAATTCATGCGGGCGCGAGGCAAAAAAGGACCCCCGCCATACTGGCGGGGGTCCTTCCGTAACGCTAGGGGATGTCTTAGCCGCCGACGCGGATGAAGACCGGGCCGGAGCCGACGTTCACGCTGAACAGTGCGGTGGTTCCGCCGTTCCAGCCGCCGTGGACGGCCTGGCCGTTGCCGACGTACACAGCGATGTGGGCCAGGCCCATGCCGCCGTTCTGGTAGTAGGCGAGGTCGCCCGGCCGAGCCTCAGCAGCGCTGACAGTGCGGCCGAGGGACAGGTAGCCTGCCGGCCAGCCGTGGTAGTGGATGCCCACAGCTGCGAGTGCGTTGGTGGCCAGGGCGGTGCAGTCCTGGGAGACGCCCAGCTGCGCATAGGCGGCAGCAGCGATTGCAGCGCCCTTGCCGCTGGCGGCAGTGGTCTTCGGCGCTGCCGGGGCAGCGGTTTCGACGGCGGCCGTGGCCTGGACTGCGGGTGCGGCTTCAGCAACGGGAGCAGCCTCAACGGCGGGGGCAGCTTCCTGAACCTTGACGACAGGCTTGGGGGCCTCGACGACGGGAGCCGGGGCGGTGGAGACAGCAGGCTTCTCGTAGGAGATCGCGATGCTGGACGCAGCGGAGATGGTGGCCGGTGCAGCGGACTGGACTTCCAGGGTGGAAGCTGCGGCGGATTCGCGCTGAACGTTGGTCTCAGCAGCGTTGGCGGCGATGCCGCTGGTCAGGACAAGACCGGAAGCAGCAGCGATAACTGCGGCCTGGCGGCCCATGCCACCGGCGTTGTCGCCGACGGCCTTGGCAATGACGGCCAGCGAGTTGGTCTTGGTGACCTCGGCGCGGTGGCGTGCAATGGTCGCACGTGTAGTCATTAATTTCTCTCTTTCGTGTTCCACGAACCGCGGTAGCAGGCGTGGGTTATCGACGCGCCGGCATCTTGGGGGTAAGCCGGCCCGTCTCGAATCGGATTTTTAGCGAAGGGTGAAGAAGGAGGACGTGCCCGTGGCGGACACCGCGTGCAGGAGCGTTCCGTCCGAGGGGTTCAGCGCGCTGATCATCATGCCGTTACCGACGTAGATGCCCACATGGGCGCCGCCGTTCTGCATGACCAGGTCGCCGGGAACAGGCGTCGAGGTGGGCTTCATGGCGTTCCACGCGTTGACGCGGGGAATGCTGATGCCTGCCTGAGCGTAAACCCACTGGGTGAAGCCGGAGCAGTCCCAGCCGCTGGGGGTGGTGCCGCCCCAGACGTACGGGTTGCCGATGCCGGTGTACGCGATCGCGGCCAGCCCGGACGCTGCGGCGGAGGCCGCACCATCGGTGGACTTGGCGGTGACGGCCTGGGCCGCACCAGCGCTCTCGTCACTGATCTGGCCTGCGTCGCCCGCCTGGCCCTCATCGCTCGACTGCGGAGCAATGGTTTCGGCGACCGGGGCTGCCACCGTGGTGACGGCAGGACGCTCGAAGGTGACAGTGGCGGTTGGCGCGGCGGTCACAGCGAGCTGCGCGGCCTGGGATCCGGTCTCCGAGGAGGCGGAAACACCAATGTTGGCGTCGGCTGCGTTGGCAGGCATGCCAACGCTCAGGATGAGACCTGAAGCAGCTGCAATAACAGCTGCCTGGCGACCTACTGTGCCGGCATTGGCGCTAACCGCCTTGGACACGGAGTCCAATGGGTTCATACGAACCGTTTGCGCGCGGTGGCGCGCGGCATTGTGGCGTGAAGACACGAAGGTAGCCTCTCCCAATGCCTGCGAGGTGAGCTGTCGGATTCGGATGGGAGTGCACCCGGCCGCTCCGCTTCCTGGGAAGCTTTGCGACTTAACCCCAAGGCCTTCTTGCGAAGACCAAAATTGGTTCCCCCGCCCCTGCCAGACGATGTAATGCGAACGGACCTTGAGCGGTGGCAGAGCTAGGCAATCCACTCAAGAGCGTCAACTTCGGAAAAGTTGACGCGGTTTAGACGGTACAGCAGTTCGGAGCTAATGTCACATTCAGGTCACGGCATGTCACGGGAACGAGAGTACTCACTCGATTTGGCTCAGAGCCAGCCGGTGGGATCAACGACATCCCCGTTGACCATCACCTCGAAGTGGAGGTGGCAGCCGGTGGACGCGCCGGTGGTCCCGCTGAGGGCGATAGCTTCACCGCGGGTGACCTTCTGGCCAACCTCGACGCTGGAGGACGACAGGTGGTTGTACGTGGTCTCCAAGCCGTTGCCGTGGTCGATGACCACGCGGTTGCCTCCCCCGTACGGATGCCAGCCCGAGAAGGTGACCTTGCCGCTGGCCGCAGCAAGCACTTGCGTGCCGCACTGGGCGGCGAAGTCCTGGCCGCGGTGGAACTCGCCGGCGCCGCCGGTGATCGGGCTGACCCGGTAACCGAACGGAGAGGACTTGACCAGCGTGGTCAGCGGCCCGCCCAGGGTGCCCACCGAAGCCGCACGCTTGATACTGCCGGCCGACTGGGCACTCAGGAGCTGCTTGAGCTTTCCGTCCGGGTCACCGGTGGTGGAGACGGACGTGCGGCTGAAGTCGATCTTTGCTGCCGCTTCCGCCGAGACCTTCGGCTGGGCCGGTGAGGCGGCGGACGCGGACGCCCCTCCCTGCTGCTCTCCGGCAGCCAGGACGGGGCTGGTCGCGGGGACAGTAACGGTCAGCAGCAGGCCGGTGGCGGCAAGGGCCACTCCAGCCTTTTGCCCGACACCACTGGCCGAGGCGAAGTCCGTAACCTGCCGGAACGGACCCCGACGGCGGCGGGCTTCACGCTGGGCGTCCCGGGGACGGTCAGCGGCAATGGCCTCCGCGAGGCGCGGCTCAGGAGCGGGACCGGTCGCGCGGCGGCGGCCCCGGGCATTCTGCATGGACAAGTACTGCTTCCTCTCTGGATAGCCTGCGAAGTTAGCTGTCGGATTCGGGTCAGAGAGTTCGGACCCGGCCCGTCATAACAAGCCATTCCGGCACAGGGGTATCCCGGGAGGATTCCTTCTGCGGAAGAGACTTGCTGCTGCGGACTTCACCCCAAGGCTGTAAAAACAGCCGATTGTGGTTCCCCCGCCCCTGCCAGTAGGTGACTCGTGCTACTGATCTGCTGGCAAGGTTCGGCTCCAGATCAGGTAACGCTTGTGCATCGGCGTTGCCGTTTAACTATAGGCGATTAAGGAGCACAGTAATAATTCCGTTATATTCACTGTGCAAAGGTGGTAGGTCATCCTGCCTGCAGATGTCAGACAGGACGCGGCATCCGGCCCGCGGGCGCCTTCGGAGCTAGTCCACGCGCACGAACACGTGCGCAGCGACTTCCGGCGGCAGCTCAAGGGCGCCCTCAAACCCCGGCACGCGGACAGAAATGTACTCCCCCACACGTTCGAGCGAGACGGCGGCGCCCGGCCGGATCCCGCCCTCATCGAGCTGGAGGAGCAGTTCCGGCTCCACCTGGATGGGTTCCGCGAGGCGGCTGACGGTGACCTTGGATTCCGGGCCGTAGCTGGTCATGGCGTCCAGCAGGTTCACCACCCCGTCCGAGAACGGGCGGGCGGGCTGCCCGCCGAGTGCGGCCAGGCCGGGAATCGGATTGCCATAAGGGGACTCGGTGGGGTAGTCGAGCAGTTCGTAGATCCTGCGCTCCACCCGTTCACTCATGACGTGTTCCCACCGGCAGGCCTCGTCATGGACGTAGGCCCAGTCCAGGCCGATCACGTCCGCGAGGAGGCGCTCGGCGAGGCGGTGCTTGCGCATGACCTCGGTGGCGCGCTTGCGGCCCACCTCGGTCAGCTCAAGGTGGCGGTCGCCGGAGACGACGACGAGGCCGTCCCGCTCCATCCTGCCGATGGTCTGCGAAACGGTGGGCCCTGAGTGGCGGAGACGTTCGGCGATGCGTGCCCGAAGCGCCACGATGTTCTCTTCCTCCAGCTCCAGAATGGTGCGAAGGTACATCTCCGTGGTGTCGATCAGATCCGTCATTCAGCTCAGCTCCTCGAGCACAGTAATTGCGTCCGTCCCACCGTACCGCGGGCCCGCCGCACCGGGATCCGGCAAGCTGCAGCGGCGGTCGCATGTTCGACGGCGGCGCAGCACCGGCTGTCTGCCCGTACGTCCAGTGCAAGCTTAGCCTATTTTGAATTAGTCCGAATAATCCGCACGGCGGGCGGCGGGCCCCGTCTCAGTGACTGGACTATGACGGGGGCGTGTTCCCGCGGTATCCGTGCTTCGGGCAGAATAAGGAGGGTCTTCGTGGCGGTCATGGTTGCCTGCCGGCCACCGCCCCGACCCAGCCGAACCGCACTTCCATGCCGAAAATTGGAGCCATTGTGAGCGACACGAGCATCACTATTCCCGCAAACCTCCTGCCCAAGGACGGACGGTTCGGCGCCGGTCCCTCCAAGGTCAGGCCGGAGCAGATTGAGGCGCTCTCCGCGGCCGCCACGACACTCCTGGGCACGTCCCACCGCCAGGCCCCCGTGAAGAACCTCGTGGGATCCGTCCGCGAAGGCCTGAGCACCTTCTTCCGTGCCCCCGACGGCTACGAGGTTGTCCTCGGCGTCGGCGGTTCCACCGCATTCTGGGACGTCGCCAGCTTCGGCCTCGTGGAACAGAAGGCACAGCACCTGTCCTTCGGCGAGTTCGGGTCCAAGTTCGCCGCGGCCACGAACAAGGCGCCGTTCCTTGCGGAGTCCTCCATCATCAAGTCCGAGCCCGGCACCTGCCCCGTCGCCAAGGCCGAGGCCGGCGTTGACGTGTACGCCTGGCCGCAGAACGAGACCTCAACGGGTGTTGCTGCGCCCGTCCAGCGGGTAAACGGCGCCGACGAGGGCGCGCTGGTGCTGGTGGACGCAACCTCGGCTGCCGGAGGCCTCGACGTCGACGTGGCCCAGACGGATGTCTACTACTTCGCACCGCAGAAGAACTTCGCCTCCGACGGCGGGCTGTGGCTGGGCCTCTTCTCCCCGGCTGCGCTGGAGCGGGCTGAGCGCGTCAAGGCCAGCGGGCGCTGGATTCCGGACTTCCTGGACCTGAAGACCGCCATCGACAACTCGAAGCTCAACCAGACGTACAACACCCCGTCGCTGTCCACGCTCGTCACGCTGGATGCCCAGGTGCAGTGGCTGAACGCCAACGGCGGCCTGGACTTCGCCGCCGGACGCACGGCCGACTCGGCCGGACGCATCTACAAGTGGGCGGAAGCCTCCGAATTCGCCACGCCGTTCGTTGCCAATGCGGCCGAGCGTTCCAACGTCATCGCCACCATCGACTTCGATGACTCGATCGATGCCGCCGCCATTGCCAAGGTGCTCCGCGCCAACGGGATCGTGGACACCGAGCCCTACCGGAAGCTGGGACGCAACCAGCTGCGCATCGCCACCTTCGTGGCCATCGAGCCTTCCGATGTCTCCGCCCTGCTGGAGTGCATCGACTACGTGGTGGGCGAGCTGAAGAAGTAGCCAGCCAGCTTGGAGTATTTGTACAGATAATCGCGGTTCGTGGGCCTTTTGGCCGCATTATCTGTACAAAAACTCATTCAAGGGTCAGCGTTCGACGGCGTCGTCCGGGCTTGCGTCCGGCCGGCGCCGTCCGTCGTTGTGGTTAGTCGCGTTCTTGAGCGTCGGGCTCTGTTTGGACGCTGGGCTCTGTTTCGGCGCCGGGCTCTGCTTCAGCGTGGGGCCCTGCTTCAGCGTCAGCCCCTGTTGCGGCGTCGGGCTCTGTTTCGGAACCAGCGGAGGCCTCGGCCGGAGCTTCCTGCTCCTGGGCGTCCTCAGGGCGTACGCGCTCGGCCCACGGCACCCACTCCGGGGCGAGGATGGAGTCTTCGGACGGGAGCAGGCCAAGCTCGTTGACCGTGATCACCTTGGAGCGGGAGTTGCGGGTCAGGACGGCATACCACTGCCAGCCGAGGTATCCCGGCAGCCTCGATTCGAAAAGGTGCGTCACCACGCGGTCGCCCTCGGTCCGGGCGGCCAGGTGGTCCCCTATTTCGGATGCCTGCGCGATGCCTTCGATGGCGGTCCGGGCCGCGTCTACGGCAGCGGCCAGCACGGCGTCAGGCTTCCCCGTTCGCCACACCGGGACACCGGTGCGGCGCTTGGGTGCCTTGGGTTCCACCTTGGATTCGGCCTGTTCAGGTTCCGGGTTCATCGGAGGCCTAGGCGTCCAGCTCGTCGGCAACCTTACGCAGGGCAGCGGCAATGGCCTTGCCCTTGTTGCTGTCCGGGTACTTTCCGGACGACAGCGTGCCGGACAGGTTGTCCAGGACCGTCACCAGGTCTTGCACCAGCGGGGCAAGATCCCTCGCGCTGGGGCGCTTGGCCTTTGCGATGGACGGCGTTTTTTCGAGGACGCGGAGGCCGAGGGCCTGGGCGCCCTTGCGTCCGTCTGCGACGCCGAACTCAACCCGGGTGCCGGCCTTCAGTTCCGTAACTCCGGCGGGCAGCGCCGACTTGGGAAGGAACACTTCCTGTCCGTCCTCGCCCGCGAGGAATCCGAAACCTTTGTCCTTGTCGTACCACTTGACCTTGCCGGTAGGCACCTAATCAACCTTCTTCGTTCTGACGTTCTGGGACATGGCCGGCCGTCACCGCATCCGCACTGATGTGCGGGTTCAGGGTATGACTGCCTGGTCCATGTTGGTCTGTTCCTTCAAGGTTATCCTGACTGGCAGGCTAATCCCGCTTTGAGGCGCGGCCGCGGCACTGCTGTTAGCGTTACGTCCATGACATCCGCGCGTATCCGGCGGCCACTGATGGCCGCCGCAGTGCTCCTTGCAGTTTTGTCCCTCGCAGCGGTCGGGGCGGTCATAGCCCTGGCCGCTGCCGGCCAGGCGGCGCCGCAGTGGATCACGTCAACGGCACTCTATGGCCTTCCGGCGTCCTTCCTGTTGATGCTCGTGCTGGTGGTCGACGGCGTTGCCGCCCGCCGCCGGGCAGGAAACCCCGCCGAGCGGTAACGTTGGACTGATGTCCCTCATTCGAGCGCTCAGCAAGGAACTGGAGGCACGCAGCGACGAGTCGCTGCGGGCTTTGTTCGCTGCGCGGCCGGACCTGATCTCCCCCGGCGTTCCCGACTTCCCCGCCCTGGCCGCCCGCGCCAGCGCCCGGGTGAGCGTGCAGCGGGCCCTGGAACGCCTGAACCGTCCGCAAATGCAGGTCCTGGAGACCCTGCACCTGTGCACCAACACGGACACCGGTCACAGCGCATCGGCCGCGGTGCTGAAGAAGGCCATCGCAGGCTCAACTGTGGCGGCCATCGAGCAGCTCCTGCAGTCGCTGCATGATCTCGCCCTAGTGCAGCGGGCGGAGCCGCCGCACGGGGCGGGCGCCGGCGCCCAGAGGCAGCGTTTCTATCTTCCGGTGAGCAGCCTGAAGGACGTCGTCGGGATCTATCCGGCCGGGCTGGGGCGCAGCTACACCGAGCTGGTCAGGCTGCAGCCGGCCTTCGCCCAGCGCGTTGTCCAACTTGTAGCGGAGCTGCACCGCGGCGGCGCCGCCGTGCAGGCGGCCACCACTCCGATGGACGCAGCGCTGGCGCTGCAGCACTGGACCTCTTCCCCCGAGGGACTGCAAGCGCTCCTCGCCGGCGCCCCGGAAAGGACCACGGCGCTGCTGGCCCGGTTCAGCAACTGGGCGATGGGTGCCGTACCCCAGGCCCAGCGGAAGGCCTCCGTCACCACTGAAGGTCACGACGTCGGGCCCGTCGACTGGCTGCTGGCCCGGGGCCTGCTGGTGCCGCTGGACGCCGCACATGTGGAACTGCCGCACAGCGTGGGCGTTTCCCTGCGCGGCGGCGCCATCATCGACAACTTCTCCCTGATTCCCCCTGCCCCGATGCTTGGCGTCACCACTGCCGCACTCCGCCGCAATGCCGCGCTCGGGGCCATCGCCGAGACCCTGCGCCTCACCGGTGAACTGCTGCATACGGTCAGGGACCAGCCCCTGGCCACCCTGCGGAGCGGCGGCGTGGGCATCCGCGAGATGCGCAGGCTCGCCGAGACTCTCCGCGTGGACCATCACACCACCGCGGTGCTGCTGGAGCTCTGCGCCCTTGCGGGCCTGATCCGGCTGGACGTGGACAGCTCGTGCTGGGTGCAGCCGCCCCAGCTGGAATGGCTCGGGCTGCCGCGGCAGGAACAGTGGCTGTGGCTCGTCAACGCCTGGCTGGCCAGCGAGCGCGCCCCGTCACTCGTGGGGCAGCCCATGAATGGCCAGCCCGCTGGGCCCGCCAACCATCGGCCCGCCCCGGCGGCCACCGTCAACGCCCTATCCGCCGAGGCCCAGCGGTCCGACGCGCCCGTCGTCCGCAAGAGGATCCTGGAGATACTGCGGGAGCTGACGCTCGAGGCGGAGATGCCGGACGGGGCGGCGCCCGTGCTCAATGCGGAGGCAGTGCTGCAGCGTGCCGAGTGGTCGCAGCCCCGCATGGCGCGGCGGTTCAGTTCCTTGATCAGCGGCGTCCTTGCCGAGGCGGAGCTGCTAGGGCTGATCGGGTCCGGCGCGCTCAGCCAGCTGGGTGCCGCCATCGCCGCGGACGCGCCTGACGACGCCATGAACCTCCTCGGCGAACACCTCCCTGCAGCCCTCAACCATGTGCTCCTGCAGGCCGACCTGACCGCGGTCGCGCCCGGCTACCTGGCCCCCGACCTGGCCGAGCAGCTCCAGCGGATGGCCGACGCCGAAGGGCAGGGCCCGGCCACGACGTACCGGTTCTCCGCGGAGACCATCCGGCGCGCCCTGGACTCGGGCCAGGACGCTGCAGCCATCCTCGATTTTCTCCGCCGGTACTCCGCCACCGCCGTGCCGCAGCCGCTGCAGTACCTCGTGGAGGACACAGCCGCCAGGCACGGCAAGCTGCGGGTCGGAGCGGCCGCCAGCTTCATCCAGAGCGATGACGAAGCCGCGCTCAGTGAGCTCTGCCGGGAGGCTGCGGCTTCGTCCCTGGGCCTGGTCCGGATCGCCCCCACCGTCCTGGTCTCCATGGCCTCACCCCGGCAGACGGCCCTCGTGCTGCGCGGGCTGGGACTGTCACCTGCCGTCGAAGAGGCCGGCTCCGCCGTCGTCCGCCTTAACCGGACCGCGCCCCTTCCAGGCAGCGGGCGCCCCGTCTACAGCGCGCCGCGAACGGCCCTTCCCGACGCCGACGTCACCGCCCAGCTCGCCGTGCTTCGCAGCCATGCTGCGGCCGGCTCCGGCGCCAACGGTTCCCATCCGGCTGCCGCCGGCGGCGAGGAGGCAACCCAGCTGGGCCTGGAGACCCTGCACAAAGCCATCCGGCTCCGGCAAAAAGTGGTGATGAACGTCGTTGACAGCCTGGGGAATGCGAGACTGGAAACGGTTGTTCCGGTCTCCGTGGCGGGCGGACGCGTCCGCGTCTTCGACCCCGCGAAGGACACGGAACGGGTGCTCTCCATCCACCGGATCATCGATATCGAGGCAGCAGAGGAAATGCAGCAGTGAAGGTTCTACCTGCGTGAATGACGGCCCCCTGATTGTCCAGAGCGACAAAACCATCCTCCTCGAAGTGGACCACGAGCAGGCGACGGCGGCCCGGCACGCCATCGCGGCCTTCGCCGAACTGGAGCGCGCACCCGAGCACATGCACAGCTACCGGCTCACGCCGCTGGGGCTTTGGAACGCCCGGGCCGCAGGGCTCGACGCCGAAAAGGTGCTGGATACGCTGCTCACCTATTCCCGGTTCCCCGTGCCGCACTCGCTGCTGATCGACATCGAAGAAACCATGTCCCGGTACGGCCGGTTGCGGCTGGAGAAGGACCCCCAGCACGGGCTGGTCATGCGCACCAGCGACTACCCGGTGCTCGAGGAGGTCAGCAGGGCCAAGAAGATCCAGCCGCTGCTGGGCCCGCGCATCGACGCCGAGACAGTGGTGGTCCATTCCTCCCAGCGCGGCCAGCTGAAGCAGCTGCTGCTGAAGATCGGCTGGCCCGCGGAGGACCTCGCGGGCTATGTCGACGGGACGCCGCACCCCATCATGCTCGACGAGTCGGACTGGAAGCTGCGGCCGTACCAGCGGCTGGCCACCGAGAACTTCTGGGCCGGCGGCAGCGGCGTCGTCGTGCTTCCCTGCGGCGCCGGAAAGACGCTTGTGGGCGCCGCGGCGATGGCCACGAGCTCCACCACAACGCTGATCCTCGTCACCAACACGGTCTCGGCGCGGCAGTGGAAGGACGAACTGCTCAGGCGGACCTCGCTGACCGAGGACGAGATCGGCGAGTATTCGGGAGCCGTCAAGGAAGTCCGCCCGGTGACCATCGCAACGTACCAGGTCCTCACCACCAAGCGCGGCGGCCTGTACCCGCACCTTGAGCTCGTAGACGGCCACGACTGGGGCCTGATCATCTATGACGAGGTCCACCTGCTGCCCGCGCCGATCTTCCGGATGACGGCGGACCTGCAGGCGCGGCGACGGCTCGGCCTGACGGCGACGCTGGTGCGTGAAGACGGCCGGGAGGGGGAGGTTTTCAGCCTCATCGGCCCCAAGCGCTACGACGCGCCATGGAAGGACATCGAGGCCCAGGGCTACATCGCCCCTGCGGACTGCGTGGAGGTACGCGTGGATCTTCCCAAGGATGAGCGCGTGGCGTATGCCATGGCCGAGGATGCGGACAAGTACCGGCTGTGCGCCACATCCGAGACGAAGACCCTCGTGGCCGAACAGCTGGTGGCGCACCACCGCGGCGAGCAGGTCCTGGTGATCGGGCAGTACATCGACCAGCTCGACGAGCTCGGCGAGCGGCTGGATGCCCCGGTCATCAAGGGCGAAACCTCGGTCAAGGCCCGCCAGAAGCTCTTTGACGCCTTCCGCGCCGGGGAAGTCCAGACCCTTGTGGTGTCCAAGGTGGCCAATTTTTCCATCGACCTGCCCGAGGCCTCGGTGGCCATCCAGGTCTCCGGCTCCTTCGGTTCGCGCCAGGAGGAGGCCCAGCGGCTCGGGCGTCTGCTGCGGCCCAAGCAGGACGGGCGCGCGGCACGGTTCTACTCCCTCGTTGCCCGCGACACCCTGGACCAGGATTTCGCTGCCAAGCGCCAGCGTTTCCTGGCCGAGCAGGGCTACGCCTACCGCATCATGGACGCCAAGGACGTCGAATCCTGCTGACCCAAGCAACACACAACATTCATCCAGAAAACTCCCAGATTCTGGGAGCATCATGGGAGTATGAAAAAGAACAGCGCCGAAGCGAAGCTCCTCGTGGTTGATGACGAACCGAACATCCGCGAGCTGCTCTCCACGTCATTGCGCTTTGCCGGCTTTGAAGTGGTGTCCGCGGGGAACGGGCGGGAGGCGCTGGCTGCCGTTGAGGCGCACGCACCCGACCTCGCGGTGCTGGACGTCATGCTTCCGGACATGGACGGCTTCACCGTCACCCGCCGGCTGCGTGCGGCAGGCAAGCATTTCCCTGTCCTCTTCCTGACTGCAAAGGACGACACCGAGGACAAGGTCACCGGGCTGACGGTAGGCGGGGACGACTACGTCACCAAGCCCTTCAGCCTTGATGAGGTGGTGGCCCGCATCCGTGCCGTGCTCCGCAGGACGCAGCCGCTGCTGGAGGATGACGAGGCCGTCATCCGGGTGGACGACCTGGAGCTCGACGACGACGCCCACGAGGTGCGCCGCGGCGGCAAGGTGATCGAGCTGTCCCCCACCGAGTTCAAGCTGCTGCGGTACCTGATGCTCAATCCGAACCGGGTCTTGTCCAAGGCACAGATCCTGGACCACGTCTGGGAATACGACTTCAACGGTGACGCCTCCATCGTCGAGTCCTACATCTCCTACCTGCGGCGCAAGGTGGACATCGATCCCGACGCTCCGGCCCTCATCCAGACCAAGCGCGGCGTCGGCTACGTGCTGCGGACAGCAGAAAAGCGCTGACCTTGCTCGAGCGATGGAAGGCCGCGCTGGAGCGCTGGAAGTCCGCCAACCTCCGGTCCCAGCTCGTGGCCATCATGATGGCCCTCTTGCTGGTGGCCCTGGCCGTGACCGGGACGGGCGCGCTGACGCTGCTGCGCGGCTACCTTGAGGGCCAGGTGGACGACAAACTGCGGGCCGCCGTCGACGCCGCCGGGAGGCAGCGCTCCATCTCCCCCATTGCCAACCCGGTAGTGCCTTCGGATTACACGGTGACCCTCTACTATCCGGGAGCCGGACCAACGCCCATCGACGACAAGGATGACCGCCCCGACATCGCGTCCGTCTCCGTCAACGAGGCCCGTGAGAGTGATGTCCGGCCCTATCAGGTTCGGGGCACCGACGGTAAGAACTGGCGCGTGGTGGCTGTTCCCGTTGTTGTTGGCAGCGAACAGCAGCGCGCAGTGGTGGTCATCGGGCTGCCGCTGTCCCCGGTGGATGAGGTACTGCGCCACGCCACCCTGGTGGTGGTGGGTGTTGGGCTGCTGACGCTCATCCTTGCCTTCTTCATCGCCAACTGGACTGTGACCAGGTCCTTCCGCCCGCTTGCCAGGGTGGAGAAGACCGCCGCCGCCATTGCGGCCGGCGACCTGTCGCGCCGCGTCGATGTGGAGAACCCGTCCACGGAAGTGGGCCGCCTGGGCAGATCGCTGAACGCCATGCTCGCGCACATCGAGGCGGCCTTCGCAGCCCGGATGGCCTCCGAAGACCGGATGCGCCGGTTTGCCGCGGATGCCTCCCACGAGCTGCGCACCCCGCTGGTGACGATCCGGGGTTACTCAGAGCTCTACCGGCACGGCGCGCTGCAGTCCCCGGAGGATGTGGCCAGCGCCATGGGCCGGATCGAGAGTGAGGCCAAACGGATGGGCTCCATGGTGGAGGACCTGCTGCTGCTGGCACGGCTCGACGAGCAGCGGCCGCTGCAGCGCAAGCCCATCGACCTGCAGCTCCTCGCCCACGACGCCGTGGTGGACACCCAGGCCAGCGAACGGAGGCGCACCATCACCCTGACCGGCCTGCACAACGGCAGCGCCGAACCGGCGCCGGTGCTCGGCGACGAGGCGAAGCTGCGCCAGGTTATCGGCAACCTGGTGGGCAATGCGCTGCGCTACACGCCCGGAGGAACACCCATCGAACTCGCCGTCGGCGTCCGGCGGGCCGACAACGGTTCCGCCCAGTCTGTCCTGGAGGTCCGGGACCACGGCCCCGGAATCTCCGACACGGAGGCGCCCAAGGTCTTTGAGCGCTTCTACCGGGCCGACACGTCACGCACCCGGGAGACGGGCGGCAGCGGGCTGGGCCTTGCCATCGTGGCCGCCATTGTCGGCTCGCACGGTGGCTCCGTCCGGGTGGAAGGTACGGACGGCGGCGGCGCAACACTCGTGGTCAGCCTTCCCTTCCGGGAGGACTCCCCAGACGCGGACAGCATCGAAGCGGACAGCATCGGGACGTTCTCGGACAGCGTTGCGGGAGATAGCAATGCCAGCGGGGACCGGGCTGCCGACGGGAACCGGTTATCCACATAGCGGAACCCGCTGTGGCACCGCCTGCCGGCGGGTTAATAGGCTCGACGTAGCGGACCGGAATGGCCGGTCCGCCAGCCATTGCGACTGTCCCGCCGGGGCAGTCCCTCAAGTTGTCGAGAGGCCCGTCATGAGCATCATTTCCGTCGATACCGAGCTACTGCAGGTGAAATCAGCCAACGTCAAGGCGACCGTTGACCGGATCAGCGCCGACGTCCAGGCCATGAAGCATGGGCTGGATGAACTGCAGGCCACGTGGCGCGGTGCGGCTGCCACCAACTTCCAGGCGCTCGTTGCCGAGTGGACGCTGACGCAGGGCAAGGTCGAGGCCTCCCTCGCCTCCATCAACCTGGCCTTGTCGTCGGCTGCCGACACCTATGCGCAGGCGGAACAGGGCAACGCGCATCGCTTCAGCTGACGCCGGCGCCCGGTCACCGGCAGCCGAGCCCAGGCTTCGGAGGCAGCTCAGGCTTCGGCGGCAGCTCAGGCTTCAGGCGTGCCCTGGTGGAACCGCAGGCGCCATTGTTCGCCGTCGAGGACCCACAGGGAACTCCGCAGGGCTGAGCCGGCGCGGGAGTAGCTGCGGTACGTCAGCAGGACCGTGTCCGCGCCGATCCGGTCGGCGCTGAGCACGTCCAGATCGACAGGACCGGCCGGGCTTTCCTCGAGGGACATCATCATGGCGTCGCGGGTCCAGAGGCGTCCGGCTGTCCCGATTTCCGTGAAGTCAGGGTGCAGGAGCTGGCCCGTCCGCCCGATGTCGCTGCGGACATCCGGGCGGAGGAGCTCGCGTTCCAGGGCTTCGACCGTTTCTTCGGGCGTGGCGCCTTCCGGTGCTTCCGCAAACACATCGGCGCCCAGTTCGCTGAAGAGATCAGGCTCTTCGGAGCCGAAGAGAGCCGGGGTTTCGGACTCGGGGCGAACCCTGGTGCCGGCTTCTGCGCGGGCGGGAGTGCCGGCCTCTGCGCGGCGGGCCGGTGTTTCGGATTCAAACAGCGAAGGGATACCGCCCTCGCCCCGGCCCTCCTTGACGGCCCGCCGGCCCGCTGCCGGTTCGGCGTCGGGGAACCCTGGACCCGAGCGGGCGGCAACGCCCTGCTGGTAGGCGATTGCCACGGCCCTGGCGCGCTCGTCGGCGGCTTCGTTCAGCTCGTGCCCCGCGTGGCCCTTGACCCATTCGAACCTGTACTTCCGCCCGGCGAGCTCCCGGTCGATGTCCTTGAGGATGTCCACGTTCAGCACGGGTTTGCCATCCGCCTTGCGCCACCCTTTGCGCTTCCATCCCGGCATCCACTTCGTCACGGAGTTGATCACGTACTGGCTGTCGCAAAGTATGTGCAGGTCCTCGTCCGGGAGGTGTGCCGTGGAGCGGAAGAGGTCCAGGACGGCCATCAGCTCACCCTGGTTGTTGGTGCCGTGCGGCCAGCCGCCGGCCCGCCAGCAGTCGTCGTTCACGTACCAGGCCCACCCCGCGGGACCCGGGTTTCCCAATGCCGAACCGTCGGCTGCTGCAGTAATCGTCACCGAACCATCCTGCCAGACTGCACGGACAAAAATGCGCAGACAAAAAAGTGCGGCCCCCTCGTTGGAGGGGGCCGCACTCGTGAGCCAGCTGGGAGCAGCGGGAGGCTAGAAGCCGCCCATGCCGCCCATCTCGTCGCCGCCGCCCATGGCGGGAGCGTTCTTCTCCGGCTTGTCGGCTACGACGGCCTCGGTCGTGAGGAACAGACCGGCAATGGAAGCAGCGTTCTGCAGGGCAGAGCGGGTTACCTTGACGGGGTCGTTGATGCCGGCAGCCAGCAGATCGACGTACTCGCCGGTCGCAGCGTTCAGGCCGTGGCCTGCGGGCAGGCCGCGGACCTTGTCGACGACAACGCCAGGCTCGAGGCCTGCGTTGAAGGCGATCTGCTTCAGCGGAGCGTCGATGGCAACGCGGACGATGTTCGCGCCGGTTGCTTCGTCGCCGGTCAGGTTGAGGTTGGCGAATGCCTTGAGACCTGCCTGAATCAGTGCAACGCCACCACCGGCGACGATGCCCTCTTCAACAGCAGCCTTGGCGTTGCGGACAGCGTCCTCAATGCGGTGCTTGCGCTCCTTGAGCTCAACCTCCGTGGCGGCACCGGCCTTGATGACTGCAACGCCGCCGGCCAGCTTGGCCAGGCGTTCCTGCAGCTTCTCGCGGTCGTAGTCCGAATCGGAGTTCTCGATCTCGGCACGGATCTGGGAAACGCGGCCAGCGATCTGGTCGGCGTCGCCGGCACCTTCAACGATGGTGGTCTCATCCTTGGTGACAACAACCTTGCGGGCGCGTCCCAGCAGTTCGAGACCGGCGGTCTCCAGCTTCAGGCCGACTTCCTCGGCGATGACCTGGCCACCGGTGAGGATGGCGATGTCGGCCAGCTGGGCCTTGCGGCGGTCGCCGAAGCCCGGAGCCTTGACGGCAACAGACTTGAAGGTGCCGCGGATCTTGTTGACGATGAGGGTGGCCAGGGCCTCGCCCTCGATGTCCTCGGCAATGATCAGCAGCGGCTTGCTGGACTGCATGACCTTTTCCAGGACAGCAACCAGTTCCTTGACGTTGGAGATCTTGGAGTTGACGATCAGGATGTACGGGTCTTCGAGGACCGTTTCCTGGCGCTCGGTGTCCGTGACGAAGTAAGCGGAGATGTAGCCCTTGTCGAAGCGCATGCCTTCGGTGAGCTCCAGCTCGAGGCCGAAGGTGTTGGACTCCTCGACCGTGATGACGCCTTCCTTGCCCACCTTGTCCAGGGCTTCGGCGATCAGGGCGCCGATTTCGTCGTCACCGGCGGAGATGGAAGCCGTGGCTGCGATCTCTTCCTTGGTTTCGATTTCCTTGGCGGAGTTCAGCAGTTCGGCGGTGACGGCTTCAACGGCCTTCTCGATGCCGCGCTTGAGGGACAGCGGGTCAGCGCCGGCCGCGACGTTGCGCAGGCCTTCCTTGACCAGTGCCTGGGCCAGAACGGTGGCCGTGGTGGTGCCGTCGCCTGCGACGTCATCCGTCTTCTTGGCAACTTCCTTGACCAGCTCGGCGCCGATCTTCTCGTAGGGATCGTCCAGCTCGATCTCCTTGGCGATGGATACACCATCGTTGGTGATCGTGGGGGCGCCCCACTTCTTTTCGAGGACGACGTTGCGTCCACGCGGGCCGAGGGTGACCTTGACGGCGTCGGCGAGGATATTCAGGCCCCGCTCAAGACCGCGGCGTGCCTCTTCATCAAATGCAATGATCTTGGCCATAACGGCAGTAGTCCTTTCGGGACAGTCGTTAAGAATGAACCTCGTTGCGGTGCCCGCGACGGACGATCGTTCCTGACAGCCTCTGTACGCCGGCAGTCCCGATCTCACCCCAACCAGGTGTTTCTTTCGCTCCATGCACGGCCACTGACCTCGCTGGCGGCCTAAACCGGGCGACGAGTTAGCAGTCGATACGCAGGAGTGCTAATCAATAATTAGCACTCCCCCGGGGAGAGTGCAAGCAGATATACTTGTTAATCCCGCGAACGGGTGGAGTATTCGCTGCCAGCGATCAGCCAGCGGTCAGCCGGCAGACCTGCCGGCGGCCTCGCTTCCCGTGAGCTTGGCTTTGTTGTCAGCTCCGTAGGTGAACACCATGTACTTGGCGGCCGTGATGTCTCCGTTCGCATCGAAGCGGACGGGCCCAGACTCGCCGTCGTAGTCAATGGACTTCCCGTCCCGCATGGCGGCGAGGCAGTCCTTGTATGTCGAGCAGCCGGCCGGCTGGCCGGACGGCGAGGCGGACACCCGGCTGCCGGAAGTGCCGCCGGAGACGGAGATGAGCGTGCCGGCGATGGAGGCACCGGCGTCGTCCGCCGCCGCAGCGGCGGCCAGGGCCGCGAGATTCACGGCATCATACGTCTCGGCCGCGAACGTCGTGTCCTTGAGGCCCGCATCGATGGCCACGAGTTCAGCCTGGAAGTGCGCCGAGGGGAAGACTCCGGGCACGAGGGCGCGCGCTCCCTCCAGCGATTTTGATCCGAGGGCGGACCCGTACTGCCTGAAGGCGGCGTCGCCCAGGATGAGTTTGTTGCCCGGCAGTCCGGCGTTGGTGAGCTCGGCGATGGCGCCCTGCGCACCATCCCGGGCCAGAACGACGACGGCGTCCGGCGCCGCGTCGCGGGCGGCGGCAGCAGACTTCTGTGCCTCGCCCGCCTTGAAGCCGGAGACGGTGACCGGGTCCAGCCCGCCGGCCTTGGCGGAGGCGGACACTGCTGCAGACACAGCCTGGCCGTAGGTGCCGTCCTCATAGACCACCGCGAGGCTTTTTGCTCCGGCATCCTTGGCGAGTTTCACCATGACGGGAGCCTGTGCGATGTCAGGCGCCGCCGTGCGGAAGTAGTAGCCACCGCTCTTGTAGCTGCTGAGTTCCGGGGCCGTGTTGGCGGGAGAGATGAGCGTGGTCCTGGCTTTGGACAGCACGTCAATGGCGGCGGGCGCCCTGCTGGAATCGGTGGGACCAATCACGACGTCCGCCCTGGCATCGACGAGTTCCCGGGCCTGCGCAGCGGTGTCGCCCCCGGTGGTTACGGGCAGCAGCTCCACGGGCCGGCCCTTGTGCCCGCCCGCCGCGTTGATCTCCTGGACGGCGAGCTTGGCGGCGGCCAGTTGGGCGGCGTTCAAGAAGGACTGCGGTCCGGTGTTGTCGAGGATCAGCCCGATCGGCAGGGTCCCGTCGCCGCTGGCTTCAACCGTAGCCGTCCGGGCGTTGTCCCCGGACCCGGAGCAGGCACCCAGCGTCAGCACGACGGCGGCGCCCCAGGCGGCAGAAACCCTGAGACCTAAGCGGCGTGCCACTAGACGGGCCGGACCTGTTCTGCCTGCGGACCTTTTTCGCCTTCGCCCACTTCCAGTTCCACGCGCTGGCCCTCATCCAGCGCCCGGAACCCGTCTGTCTGGATGGCCGACCAGTGCACGAAAACGTCGTCGCCTGAATCGTCAACGGTGATGAAGCCGTAGCCCTTTTCCGCGTTGAACCACTTCACGGTGCCCAATGCCATGATCCCCACACTTTCAGGTTGCTTCCGTAAGGCCCACGTCGATGTGTGCCGTGAATTACGCCTTGAAGCCTGCCATCACTCTATCGAGTCAGGCCCGTGGAGGCGCAGGCCAGCGGCCCGGAGCGGAGGCAATAGTTATTCAGGCGTAACCGGGATGGCTACTGGTAGCCGGGGCCCAGCACCACGGCAACGGGCGTGGGGAAGTCCGCACTCTCCACCAGCGTGGGGATGTTCAGCAACTCGCTGAGCGCCTCGGCGTTGGCACGGTGGGCAGCGTCCGAGTAGAAGATCACCGACTGCTGCTGGGGGGCGCCCTGCCAGTTGGCCACCTCACCGAGCACCCAGCCATCGGACTTAACCGTGGCACCTACCCGTCCGGCCAGTCCGGAGGTCAGCGTTCCGTTGAAAATGGCGACCGGCTGCGACTTGTCCACCGCTGCAGGGGCAATGGTTTCCGAGGTGGCGGGCTCCAGCGCGGAGGGCGAAGCCGGTTCGGAGGCGGACGCCGAGGCCGAGGGGGTGGCGCTGGGCGCCGCACTTGCAGAGGGCGTCGCCGTGGGGCTGGCCGACGCCGTTGAAGTGTCGGCCGCTGCGGCGGGCGGCGGCGTGATGCCGGGCTGGAGCCCCAGCTGCGGCAGCAGGAGGAAAGCAACCAGGCCGACGGCGAGCGCCGCGATTCCCACGGAAAGGATCGGCCACAACTTCGGGCGCGACGGCGCGGAGACCGCGCGGTGTACGCCCTGCCGGGAGGAGACCTCAGGCACCCTGTCGAATTCGTCCCGAGCAAAATTAGTCATGGTGAAGAGGCGTCCTTGTTGGTTTTCGCCGGCAGTCCGGCACTAGCAGTTACGCGTCAGATCCAAGGCGGCGTGCAGTGCGGGCCCGCTGACGTGACGTACGTAGTCTACGCAATCTCTTCACGAGCATGGGGTCGTGGGCCAGCGCGTGCTCTGTATCAATCAGTGCGTTGAGGATCTGGTAGTAGTGCGTCGCGGACAGGTCAAAGAGCTCCCGGATGACCTGTTCCTTGGCGCCGGCGTACTTCCACCACTGCCGTTCCAGGGCGAGGATCTGCTGCTCCCGCCCGCTCAGTGGCGAGTCCTTGAGCTTGAAGTCGTCCAGCAGCGAGCCGCTCCGCAGCCCGCGCTCCAGCGCTGAATCCTGCCCTGAATCCGGCTCCGCGAGATGGTCCTGCAACGGCTCGGCCACTGCGCTCTCCTTAGCTGAATCCGGTCAAAGTACCTCCCCTATGTTACGGAGGAATAACAGCCTTGTCATTTGCGGCGCGGCGGCACCGGCGGCTCGTTTCACGGACAGGGGCAGCGGGCTTCGGACAGCAGTGCGGGAGAATGGACACCGTGACGGAACCTGAACCGCTCTTCGACCTCGAACCTGCAGCAGCGGGCGGCCCGGACTTTGCGGACCTTGCCAGGCTCCCGTTCGGCGAGCTGATGGCACCCGACTGGGCCGACGCCCTGGCGGGAGTGGAGGCCGAGTTGAGGTCCGTGCTGACTTTCCTCGCGGCCGAGAAGGCGGCCGGGCAGCAGGTGCTGCCGTCGGCGTCGAACGTCCTCCGGGCGTTCCGGCAACCGCTGAACGGGGTGCGGGTCCTGATCGTGGGCCAGGATCCCTACCCCACCCCCGGACACGCTGTGGGGCTCGCGTTTTCCGTGGACGCCGGCACCCGGCCCATCCCGCGCAGCCTGGCCAACATCTACAAGGAGCTTGCAGCGGATCTAAGCTTGCCGCCGCGGGTCCACGGTGACCTCGGCGCCTGGGCGGACCAGGGCGTACTGCTGCTGAACCGGGTGCTCAGCGTGCGTGAGGGCGCTGCCGGGTCCCACCGCGGCAAGGGATGGGAAACGATCACGACGGCGGCAGTGACCGCCGTCGTCGGACGCCGGACAGCGGAGGGAACCACCGCGCCGCTCGTGGCCGTGCTTTGGGGCAAGGACGCCGAGAGCGTCCGCCCTCTCTTGGGCAGCACCCCCGTGGTGGCCAGCGCCCACCCCAGCCCGCTGTCCGCCTCGCGCGGGTTCTTCGGCTCGCGGCCGTTCAGCCGCGCCAACGCCCTCCTGACGGAGCAGGGCGGCTGGCCTGTGGACTGGGAACTCCCGGCCGTCCCGCCAAGGAGCTTAGGCTAGGCTTACCTGCATGACTTCCCTTCCGGCCACCACCAGCGCCACGAAAAAATCCCGCCCGCAGGTCACCCTGACTGTCCTAAGGCGGGAGCAGCTTTCCGCGCACATGGTGCGGATCGTCGCCGGCGGCCCGGGGTTCGCTGATTACGTGAACAACGACTTCGTGGACCGGTACGTCAAGATCGTCTTTCCGCAGCCCGGGGTGGACTACCCCCAGCCCCTGGACCTCTGGGCCGTCCGGGAAACGATGCCCCGGGAGCTGTGGCCGCACACCCGGACCTACACGGTCCGCTGGGTGGATGTGGCAGCCGGCGAACTGGCCATTGATTTCGTCGTCCACGGTGACGAAGGCCTGGCCGGCCCCTGGGCTGACGCGGCCGAACCGGGCGACAGCCTCATCTTCACGGGCCCCGGAGGCGGCTACAACCCCGATCCGGCGGCGGACTGGTACCTGCTGGCGGCTGACGAGGCCGCACTGCCGGCCGTGGCCGCAGTCATCGAGTCCCTGCCGGCGCATGCCAGGGGCCTGGCCTTTCTCGAAGTCGGTTCGGACGCGGACGTCCAGGAGATTGCCTCCCCGGCCGGGCTTGAGCTGGTCTGGCTGCAGCGCGGCGGCGTTCCCGCCGGCGAGGGTGACCGGCTGGTGGAGGCCGTGCGCAACGCCGCCTGGCCCGACGGCCGGGTGAACGTTTTTGCGCACGGCGAGCGCGGCTACATGAAGGGCCTGCGGGAGGTGCTGTTCCGCGAGCGCGGCCTGGACCGCAGCCAGGTCTCACTGTCCGGCTACTGGGCCAGGGGACGGGTCGAGGACGACTTCCAGGCCGAGAAGAAGCTCCCGATCGGAAAGATCTAGCCGGCCCCTAGCGGCGGCGGGACCGCCGCCGCTCGTTGCTGGCGAGGCTGCGGGTGAGCGGCCGGGCCAGCGTGTCGCCAAGCACAATGCCGCCGGCCACGCCGAAGACGATCGCCCCGGCGCTGAGCATCCCGCCGGCCCCGAGCAGTATCTCGGATTCCTCGATGGTCAGGACATACATCGACCGGAAAATGGTGAGGCCGGGCAGGAGAATCAGGCCGGCAGGCACGGCGACCACCAGCTGCGGGGCGCCCATCTTCAGCGCCACCACGCGGGCCAGCAGGCCGATCACGACGGCGGCCAGCGCCGGCGAGAACCGCGGGCCAATGCCGAGCGCCTCGCCGCCGATGAGGGCCAGGTGCCCCACCACGCCCACTGCCGCCGTCGGAAGCAGCAGCTTCCAGTCCGTCTGTTCCGTAATGCCGATCGCCACGACCGCGACGGCAACCAGGATCACCTGCGCCCACAGCGGGTACGCGGGCGGGAAGGTTTCCGTGACGCTGATCGGCTCCATGCCGATCCTGTCCCCCACCACGAACGCGACGGCGATCCCGGCCACCACCGCGCCAAACGTCAGCAGGGTGGACAGGAACCTCCCGGCCGCCGTCACTGGGAAGCCGTTGATGGCATCCTGGACCGAGGACACGAGCCGCCCGGTGGGAAGCAGCAGCAGGATGCCGCCCACCACCACAATGGCGGGCGCCAGCCGGATCCCCACCGGACTGCCGAACCTCCACATCAGCAGCGCGATGACCGTCACCACAAAGGAACAGGCCGCCGTGATGAAGAAGTCAGGCGTCCGCCAACGGCCCAGCTTCCTGGCCACCAGGCTGATGAGCAGGTTGGAGGCGAACGCGACGGCCGAGGCGCCGGGACCGCCGCCTATGACGGCGACAAACACGGCTGCGAACACCGCGAACGCCACCGTCACCATCCAGCGCGGGAACGGCTTGGGGCGCCGGACGATCTCGTCGAGCCGGCGGACGGCCTCGTCCCTGCCGACGCCTCCGGCCACGATATCGGTGACCAGCTGGTGGACCTGGGCAAGCCCCGCATAATTGTTCGTCCAGGAACGGACCACCCGCAGGAGGGTGATGGGCGTCTGGTCCTTGGCTGCGTAATTGATGCCCACGGACTGGTTGGTGATATCCACCTCGATGTTTTTCAGCCCCAGCGCAGCCGTCACGGCAATGATGCTTGTTTCGACCTCGAGGGCGCCGGCACCGTACCGGAACATGGACTCGGCAAGATGCAGCGCAAAGTCCATCGTCTTGCGCGCGGACTCATCGATCCCGCTTACCTGGATCATGGGATTGGCGTAGGGGCTCCCGGCGAGCCGGTCCACGATGCTCAGTGGCGCCGTCGGCGGACTTTCCCCCTGCACCAGTCGGCGCAGCATGCGCTTGGCCGCCGCGTTCTGGTGCAGCTGCGAGGCGGTGAGCGGCTCCGTCTTGGGCAGCCCGTCCGTGGGCGGCCGGTTGGCGCCGCGGGGTTGTTTGGTCATCAGGGCTCCCCTCTGTTCGTTGGCTCAGCTCAATAGCTCAGTAGAACTGCTGCCCGGTACGGCGGGTGTACAGCTGCCGGGCCACCCGTTCACCCGCTGCCATCCATGCCTTGTACTTCAGCGGGCTGATGACCTGGTCGTAGCAGCCAACAAAATCCGTGACCGTCTTGCTGAAGCTCGTCTTGAACAGCCCCAGCCCGTGGAAGGGATTCGACGTGTCCTTGAGCTTGTCGCTCGGCGGCGTTCCGCAGAAGTCGTATTCGGTGCAGCCCAGCTCCTTGAGCTGGTTGATCGCGGTCCACTGCACCAGGTGCGAATCGCCGTACTGGTTACGCTTCTGCAGGGACCCGCCGTCCTTGTACGTGCCCTTGCGGCCGTAGTTGATCACGAAGGCGCCCACCGAGGGAACCCCGTTTTCGTACACAAACATGAGCCTGCCCTGGCCGCGCTTGATGAAGTTCGTCCAGAACTGGCGGTAGTAGTCGTATTCGCGGACGCGGACCTGCGACTTCGCCTGGACCGTGTCGGTCATCAGGCCGTACATGGCCTTGAAGTTTTCCTCGCTGGGCTGCACGTTGTGCACCTCGACGCCCTCGCGGATGGCGCGGCGGACGGCGTTCCGTCCCCGCGAGTGGAGGTTGCGGAGCAGTTGGTTCTCCTCGGGGGAAATATCCAGCAGGGCCGTGGAGTCGTTGGGCTGCAGATTGTGCGTCTTGACCAGCCCCGCCCCCTCGATGACCCCGCGGGCGGCGTCGCTGAGGACGATGTCCGGCTCGATCTTGATGGCGAAGACGCCCAGCCGTGCGCGCTTGACCAACTCTGCGTTTGCCGCGGCAATGCCGGGGATGTCCTCGACGCCGGCCACGTCCGGTCCCTTGATGAGGTACCAGAGCTTGCCGAGCAGCGGGAAGCTCTTTTCCAGCACCAGGTTGTAGCTCGTGTAGTCGGCTGTTTCGTAAACGAGGTGCAGGGTCTTCCAGCCGAAGTGCTGCTTGACCTCGGCGAAGGCTTCCGACTGCAGCAGGTTTCCGCCGTTCGGATTCGCGGTGACGTGGGAGTCCCAGTTTGCGACCTCTTCGGAGGTGGCAAAGCGGGCAGTGAATTCTCGCAAGTGTGCCGTATCCAATCTTCGCTTACGTTTCGTGCAGGTGCCGGAGAAGCAGCCTCAAGTCTATCCGTCCGGCCTGATGACTGCCTTGACTCTGGCTGCGGCCTTGGCAACTGTAATGAAATGAGAAGCAGGGACCGCATGCCGGTCGCGGGATCCGGGAGAGACGCCAACACCAGCGGTGACGGGGCGCAGCCCGAGCCACAGCGCACCGCCGTCGAACTTGCCGCACTCCTGGGTTTCCTGGCGGCCAGCGCCCTGGTGGCCTGGCTGGGTTCGCAGGCAACCATCAGCAACGTCACCGGCTGGTACGCGACGGCGGACAAGGCGCCGTGGTCCCCGCCCAACTGGGTGTTCGGGCCGGTCTGGACGGTACTGTACGCGGCTATGGCAGTGGCGGCCTGGCTCGTGTGGCGGAGCCGCAGCCCGGAGCGCGGGGCGGCGCTCACCGTCTACGGCGTGCAGCTTGCTCTGAACCTGGCGTGGACGCCCGCGTTCTTCGGGATGTACCCGATGTGGGGTTCGGCCGCGCTCTGGCTGGCCCTGGGCATCATCATTGCGCTGGCACTGGCTGTCGCAGCCACCGTGCTCCTGTTTGGGCCGATCCGCCGCGCCGCTGGCCTGCTCATGCTGCCCTACCTCTCGTGGGTCGTCTTCGCGTCGAGCCTGAACCTCTGGGCGGCCGCCAACAACTGAGCCGCCGGCCGGGGGTCAGCACTCGACGACGTTGACCGCCAGCCCACCCATCGCGGTTTCCTTGTACTTCGAGCTCATGTCCTTGCCGGTCTCGCGCATGGTAATGATGACCTCGTCGAGCGAGACCCGGTGCGAGCCGTCGCCCCAGAGGGCCATCTTGGCCGCGTTGATGGCCTTCGCGGCGGCGATCGCGTTGCGTTCGATGCACGGCACCTGAACCAGGCCGCCGATCGGATCGCACGTGAGCCCAAGGTTGTGTTCCATGGCGATTTCGGCGGCGTTCTCCACCTGCGCGGGCGTGCCGCCCATGACTTCCGCGAGCCCGGCGGCGGCCATCGACGACGCCGATCCCACCTCGCCCTGACAGCCCACCTCGGCGCCGGAGATGGACGCCTGTTCCTTATACAGCACTCCGATGGCACCGGCGGTCAGCAGGAACTTCACCACCACGTCGTCGCGGTCTTCCTGGGTCGCCTGGTCCATGCCCGGAGCGAAATGCAGGGCGTAGTAAAGCACGGCAGGGATGATGCCGGCGGCGCCGTTCGTCGGCGCGGTGACCACGCGCCCGCCGGAGGCGTTCTCCTCGTTGACGGCCAGGGCGATCAGGTTCACCCATTCCTGCCAGTATTTGGGGTCCCGGTAGCCTGGATCGTGGTCCCGGCTTTCCTTCAGGAGCCGCTCGTGCCAGTCGGGGGCACGACGGCGGACCTTCAGTCCGCCGGGCAGCAGCCCCTCGCGTTTGAGGCTGGTTTCCACGCAGCTCTCCATCACGGAGTAGATGTGCAGCAAACCTTCGCGGATCTCCTCCTCGGACCGGGAGGCGCGCTCGTTGACGAACATGATGTCGCCGATGGACAGCCCCTTGGACTGGCAGCGGCCCAGCAGTTCCGCGGCGGTGCGGAATGGCAGCGGCAGCTCCTTCTTGGACTCGGCGAGCTCCTTCAGGGCCGCATCCTCCTCGCCCTCGCGGACGATGAACCCGCCGCCGACGGAGAAGAACGTTGCCCTGTGCAGGATTTCGCCCTCGGCGTCCGAGACGGTGAAGGTCATGCCGTTGGTGTGCCGCGGCAGGATCGTTAGTGGCCGCAGAACCATGTCTTTGACCCCGTACGGCAACGGAACGGCCCCGGCCAGCCGCAGTGTCCCGGACTCGGCGATAGCCGCCAGCCGGTCCTCGACCTCATCGGGAAGGATCAGCTCAGGGTGGTACCCCTCCAGGCCCAGCAGGATCGCCGTCATGGTGCCGTGCCCGTGCCCGGTTGCGGCGAGCGAGCCGTACAGGTCCACCCGCAGCGACGCCACGCCCTCCAGCTTCCCGGAGGATTTGAGCTCCCCGGCAAAGACGGCAGCGGCACGCATCGGCCCCACGGTGTGCGAACTCGAGGGCCCGATCCCGATGGAAAAGAGATCAAAGACTCCAACGGCCATAATCAATCCTAACTAGACATGAGGTCAGTGGCGGAGGAAGCCGGCCATCCTCTGCATGCTCGGTCGCGAAGACGCCCGCTGCGCGGACGTGACGCTCCCGAGGGGCCCACGCCGTCCGGGTTCCCTGGCCGAGCTTGCGAGGCTAGGGGGACGGCGGGGAGCATGCTGCCGGATGCCCGGCCCCCTCCGAGGGGCCGACAAGCCGCGGTTTTCGAAAGCGTGCGTCAAAGCGACGAAGGAGCAGCACGCGTGAAAACTGGGGCTTGTCGGCCCCGGAGCCAGCCGGAGGAATCAGCTGAGCGGGGCGACTGACGGGTAGAGCGGGTGCGCGGCGGCTAGTGCCTCCACGCGGTTGCGGAGGCCTGACAGGTCCGCGCCGGCGTCGGCTGTCAGGGCCTCGGCGATGATGTCCGCCACCTCGGCGAACGCTGCTTCGCCGAAGCCGCGGGTGGCCAGCGCCGGGGTACCGATGCGCAGCCCTGAGGTGACCATCGGCGGACGCGGGTCGAACGGCACGGCGTTGCGGTTCACGGTGATGTCGATCGCGGCGAGGCGGTCCTCGGCCTGCTGCCCGTCGAGCTCGCAGTTGCGCAGGTCCACCAGCACCAGGTGCACGTCGGTGCCGCCGGACACCACGGAGATGCCCTTGGCCGTGACGTCGGGCTGGACCAGGCGCTCGGCCAGGATCCGCGCGCCGGCGAGCACGCGCTCCTGGCGTTCCTTGAACTCCTCGGACGCGGCGATCTTGAAGGCCACGGCCTTGCCCGCGATCACGTGCTCCAGCGGGCCGCCCTGCTGGCCTGGGAACACCGCCGAGTTGATCTTCTTGGCGACGTCGGCGTCGTTGCTCAGGATGATGCCGCCACGCGGACCGGCGAGGGTCTTATGCGTCGTCGACGTCGTGACGTGCGCGTGCGGGACCGGGGACGGGTGCAGGCCGGCGGCAACCAGCCCGGCGAAGTGCGCCATGTCCACCATCAGGTAGGCGCCCACGGAATCGGCGATCCGGCGGAACTCGGCGAAGTCGAGCTGCCGGGCGTACGCGGACCAGCCGGCCACGATCAGCTGCGGCTTGTGCTCCTGGGCCAGGCGCTCCACCTCGGCCATGTCGATCCGGTGGTCCTCCTCGCGGACCTGGTACGGGATCACGTTGTAGAGGCGGCCGGAGAAGTTGATCCGCATGCCGTGGGTCAGGTGCCCGCCGTGGGCCAGGTTCAGACCCATGATGGTGTCGCCCGGCTTGATCAGGGCGTGCATCACCGAGGCGTTCGCCTGGGCGCCGGAGTGCGGCTGGACGTTCGCGAACTCTGCACCGAACAGGGCCTTGACCCGGTCGATCGCGAGCTGTTCGATCACGTCCACGTGCTCGCAGCCGCCGTAGTAGCGCTTGCCCGGGTAACCCTCGGCGTACTTGTTGGTCAGTACCGAACCCTGCGCCTGCATCACGGCCGCGGCGGTGTGGTTCTCCGACGCGATCATCTCCAGGCCGCCGCGCTGGCGGCTGAGCTCGTCGTCGATCTTTGCCGCGATCTCCGGGTCGAGGTCCGCGAGGTCCGCGTTCAGGCTCGGGGACACTACCTGCTCGAACGCCGCTGTTGCGGCCTGAGCGGCGCTCACAGCTCGCCGCCGTTCTTGGAAGCGTACTCTTCGGCCGACAGCAGCGGGCCCTCGGAGTCTGCGGCCACCTTGAACAGCCAGCCGGCGCCGTACGGATCGCTGTTGATCAGGGCCGGGTCCTCGACGACGGTCGGGTTGATCTCCGTGACCTCTCCCGTCACCGGGGAGTACAGGTCGGAGACCGACTTGGTGGACTCCACCTCGCCGCAGGTCTCCCCTGCAGTCACGGCCGAGCCGACCTCGGGCAGGTCCACGTAAACAATGTCGCCGAGCGCGTCAGTGGCCACGGCGGAGATGCCAATGGACACCACATTGCCGTCCTCGCGGGAGACCCACTCGTGTTCGTCGGAGTACTGCAGTTCAGAGGCAACTTTTGCCATTGTGTTCCTTAATCTCGTTACTTCTGTGGTCGGGTTGGGAGGCGGGTGACCGGGGGTCCTGGCTACTTCTGGGCCTCGAGGGTTCGGCAAGCTCAACCCCCAATGATCGAGCTTGCTGTGCCTCTATGGTCGAGCCTGTCGACTTCCAGGCGTAAGCCGGGTTTCGACAGGCTCAACCAGCGGTTCGCGGCCCCTCCCCCAGCACCTTTGGCTTTCGAGGGCGCTCGTCCGGCGGTTGTTCTGTCCTGATTGGCACCGAAGGTGAGCTGCCCTCGAGGGGCTGGCTGGCCGCGGTTTTCGAAAGCGTGCGTCAAAGCGACGAAGGAGCAGCACGCGTGAAAACTGGGGCCAGCCGGCCCCGGACCCGGGGCGGGTCCGACGGGCCGGTTTCGACAGGCTCAACCAGCGGTTCGCCGGGCTACTTGGAGCGCTTGTAGAAAGGCAGTGCGACGACTTCGAACGGCTCCGCCTTGCCGCGCAGGTCAACGTCCAGCGCGGTGTCGGGTTCGGCGTAGGCGACGTCGACGTAGGCCATGGCGATCGGGTAGCCGAGGGTCGGGCTGGGCTGGCCGGAGGTGACTTCGCCGACGACGTCGCCGTCCTTGAGGACCGGGTAGTGCCCGCGGCCGGCGCGGCGGCCGAGGCCCTTGAGGCCCACGAGCTTGCGGCCCGTGGTGGAGCCGGCTCCGGCTTCCTTCTTGGCTGCCAGCGCGCCCTTGCCCACGAAGTCGCCTTCCTTGGACAGCGCGACGACGGGGCCCAGGCCGGCGGCGAACGGGTCACCGTCGAGCGAGAGCTCGTTGCCGTACAGCGGCATGCCGGCCTCGAGGCGGAGCGAATCGCGGGAGGCAAGGCCGGACGGCGTCAGCTCCCCCTCGTCCGCGATGGCGACGATGGACTGCCAGAGGGCGGCGGCGTCGTCGTTCTCCACGAAAATCTCGAAGCCGTCCTCACCGGTGTACCCGGTGCGGGCCAGCAGCAGGTTCTGGCTGGTCCCGCCCACCAGGAAGGAAACCTCGACGGCGGCGTAGTACTTCAGCCCGGTCACCAGCTCGTGCTGGGCTGCCGGGACCAGGCGCAGGAGGATCTCCTCGGCCTTGGGACCCTGCACTGCGATCAGCGACGTCTCGGCGGATGCGTCTTCGACGGCGACGTCGAAGTTCGCTGCCCGCTGCACCAGGGCCTCGGCCACCACCTTGGCGTTGCCGGCGTTCGGGACCACCAGGAACCGGTCGGTGCCAGTCCCCTCGGAGGGGCGGCGGTACACGATGAGGTCGTCGATGATGCCGCCGTCCTCGTTGCAGATCAGGGAGTATTTGGCCTTGCCGACGGCCATGGCGGAGATCTTGCCAGCCAGTGCGTAGTCGAGGAACGCGGATGAGTCCGGGCCGGTGACCCAGACTTCGCCCATGTGGGAGAGGTCGAAGATGCCGGCCGAGTGGCGGACGGCGTGGTGCTCGGCCAGCTCGGAGCCGTACTTGAGCGGCATCTGCCAGCCGCCGAAGTCGGTGAACGAGGCGCCCAGCTTCTTGTGCTCCTCGTAAAGGGCAGTGTAGTTCTCAGTCATTGAGCGGAATCCTCAGTTCTCGAAAGCTTCGATGGGAGGGCAGGAGCAGACCAGGTTCCGGTCGCCGGCGGCACCGTCGATGCGGCCGACCGGCGGGAAATACTTGTCCTGCTTGAGCGTGTGAACGGGGAAGACGGCCTGCTCGCGCGGGTAGGAGCGGTCCCAGTCGGAGCTGATAGCAGCGGCCGCGGTGTGCGGTGCGTTGCGCAGCGGGCTGTTCTCCACGGTGAAGTCGCCGTTGGCCACCTGGTCGATTTCGGCCCGGATGGCGATCATGGCCTTGATGAACCGGTCGATCTCGCCCAGGTCCTCGGACTCGGTGGGCTCCACCATCAGGGTTCCGGCCACCGGGAACGCCAGGGTGGGCGCGTGGAAGCCATAGTCGATCAGGCGCTTGGCCACGTCCTCGGCGGTGACGCCGGTCTTGGCCGTGAGTTCGCGCAGGTCAAGGATGCACTCGTGTGCCACCAGGCCGCCTTCGCCCGTGTAGAGCACGGGGAAGAAGTCGTTGAGGCTGGCTGCAACATAGTTCGCGGCGAGCAGCGCGGACTTGGTGGCCTCTGTCAGGCCGCTGGCGCCCATGAGCTTCACGTACGCCCAGGAGATGGGAAGCACACCGGCAGAGCCGAAGCGCGAGGCGGAGATCGGAACGTCCTTGCCTTCGGTCCAGGTGGCCGCATCGCCCGGCATGAACGGTGCCAGGTGCGCCTTCGCCGCAACAGGGCCGACGCCGGGTCCGCCGCCGCCGTGCGGGATGCAGAAGGTCTTGTGCAGGTTCAGGTGGGACACGTCGCCGCCGAACTTGCCCGGCTGCGCGAGCCCGACGAGGGCGTTGAGGTTGGCGCCGTCGATGTAGACCTGGCCGCCGGCCGCGTGGATGGCGTCGCAGACCTCACGGACGTCGGCGTCGTATACGCCGTGCGTGGACGGGTAGGTGATCATGATGCAGGACAGGGCGTCCTTGTTGGCCTCGATCTTGGCGTACAGGTCGGTGTGGTCGATGGTGCCGTCGGCAGCGGTGGCCACCACCACTACCTTCATGCCGGCCAGCACGGCCGAGGCCGCGTTGGTGCCGTGTGCCGACGCCGGGATCAGGCAGATGTTGCGCTGGTCGTCGCCGCGGGACAGGTGGTAGCCGCGGATGGCCAGCAGCCCGGCGAGCTCGCCCTGCGAGCCGGCGTTGGGCTGGATGGACACCTGGTCGTAGCCGGTGATCTCGGCGAGGTCGGCTTCCAAACCATCGATCAGTTCGCGCCAGCCTTCGGTCTGGGAATCCGGGGCGAACGGGTGGATCGAGGCGAACTCCGGCCAGGAAATGGCTTCCATCTCCGCCGTGGCGTTCAGCTTCATGGTGCACGAACCCAGCGGGATCATGGTGCGGTCCAGCGCCAGGTCACGGTCGGATAGCTTGCGGATGTAGCGCAGCAGCTGGGTCTCGGAGCGGTGCGTGTTGAACACCGGGTGCTGCAGGAATGCGGAGGAACGCTCGACGGCGGCGTCCAGGGCGAAACTGCCCGTGGACCCCACTGACTTCGCACCAAAGACAGCAAGAACGTCAGCGACGATGGCCGGCGTCGTGGTTTCATCAGTGGAGATGCCGACGGAGTCGGCGTCGATGCTGCGGAGGTTGATGCCCTTCTCTTCGGCGGCGGCGATGATGCCGGCGGCCTTGCCCGGGACGGAAACCGTCACGGTGTCGAAGAAGCTGGTGTGCAGGACGTCCAGCCCGGCGGCCTTAAGCGAGGCGGCCAGGGTCTTGGCGTGGCCGTGGGCAGTTTCGGCGATCGCCTTCAGGCCTTCCGGTCCGTGGTAGACCGCGTAAAAGGAGGACACGATGGCCAGCAGTGCCTGGGCGGTGCAGATGTTGGACGTGGCCTTCTCGCGGCGGATGTGCTGCTCGCGGGTCTGCAGCGCGAGGCGGTAGGCGGGAGTGCCGGCGTTGTCCTTGGAGACACCCACGAGGCGGCCAGGAAGGGAGCGTTCCAGGCCCTTCTGCACGGCCATGTACGCGGCGTGCGGTCCGCCGTAGAACAGCGGGACACCCAGGCGCTGGGCGGAGCCGACGGCGATGTCCGCGCCCTGCTCACCCGGAGGGGTGATGAGTGTCAGCGCCAGCAGGTCAGCGGCCACCGTGACCAGGGCGCCGCGTTCCTTGGCGGCGGCGATGACCTCGGTGTGGTCGAAGACGCGGCCGGAGACGCCGGGCTGCTGGAGCACGACGCCGTTGATGTCGCCGTCGGGAAGTCCCTTGGACAGGTCAGCAACCTCAACCTCGAAGCCAAGCGCCTCGGCGCGGCCCTTGACGATGGCAATGGTCTGCGGCAGGGAGTCCGCATCCAGGACGGTCTTGCCGTCCTTGGCGTCTTTGTTCTTGTTGGCCCTGCGCATCAGCAGCACAGCCTCAGCCACCGCCGTCGCTTCATCCAGCAGGGACGCGTTGGCGATCGGCAGGCCAACCAGGTCCTGGACCATGGTCTGGAAATTCAGCAGGGCCTCCAGCCGGCCCTGCGAGATCTCCGGCTGGTACGGGGTGTACGCGGTGTACCAGGCGGGGGCTTCAAGGATGTTGCGGCGGATCACCGGCGGCGTGACGGTGTCGTAGTAACCCTGGCCGATCATCTGCACGGCGGTCTTGTTCTTGGCCGCGAGCTCCCGGAGCTCAGCGAGGGCTTCGACTTCACTCAGGGCCGGGGAGAGCTCCAGCGGGGAGTCCTGCCGGATGTCTTTCGGCACTGCCGTGTCAACCAGTGCATCGACAGTCTCGTAGCCGACGGCCTTGAGCATGGCTTCGACGTCGGCCTGCCGGCGGGCACCAATATGCCGGTCGACGAACGTGGCGGAGGCTGAATGTACGGTCAAAAGGAACTCCATAACTAAGGCGGCGCAGGGTACGCCACAGTGATTCGGGTTCCTCCCCGCTCTGTATTGGACCTGAGAGTTTCCGCGTTGCTGCGCCTACGCACAACTCCGCTTGCACCGTCGGTGAGCACAGCATGCCCTGAACCGTCCGCGCGGAGGCGGAACATTCAATGCGGGCAGCCTGCTGCTTTCCAGAGTTGCCTTGCCGCGGCGGTACATGGGCCTGAGAGATTCCTGGGGAGGTTTTGCTCCTACGGCGCCTGCTTGTACCTACTTGCAGGACTCTCCCGCCGCAGATCAAAGGCATATTTAATTGAGCGGTGACAGCTGTCACAGAGGCTATTGTCCTACGCCGGGATCGCGTCTGCAAACTGTGGCTGCGCCGGCTACCCCCGGCGGCGGGCAGCCCGGCGCACACCTACCCCCGCAGCCGGCCTACCCCCGCAGCCTGTCAAGGGCCGCAAGGAGGCTCTCGACGTCGGCCGCGGTCTCGGACGGCGTAGCCGCCGGGCCGATCGACAGCATGGCGTTGAAGTAGAGCCCGTCACCCATGTACAGGACGGCCTTGGCGAGGCCCGGTCCGACATCGCGGGCGATCTCGTCGAGCCACCGCTGCTGGATGTGGGCGAACCGGCGCCGGGTCTCCTCGTGCGCCACCTCGGCCAGCCTCGTCGCAGCCACGATTGCGCGGTCCAGCGGGGTGTCCGCCCAGACGGACGATTTGATGAAGTAAGCGGCAGCACCCTCGGGAGCCCCGGCCATGGCTTGGGCGTCCGCCTCCGCGAACTCGTCGAGGCGGTCCAGCAGGACACTTATGAGCGCTTCCTTGTTTGGGAAGTGGTACAGGAGCCCGCCCTTGGACACACCGGCGCGGGCAGCCACGGCGTCAAGGGTGGCGGCACGCTCCCCCACCTCGATCAGCAGGGATTCAAACGCATCGAGCACTGCGCCGCGGGCGACCGGTTTTCTGGGCATGGCTTCCATCATGCCCCGTTCCAAACAAAAGATTCATAACTGTACCGTCTGGACGGTATAGTTATGTCATGACCACGAACTCAGCCCTTCACCCGGAGCGCACTTCTGCCAACCAGGCTTCCAGCGCCGGCGGCGCGGGCGACTGGTTAGCCCTGGCCCTGCTCATGTTCCCGGTCCTCCTGGTGGCCGTGGACAACACCGCGCTGACGTTCGCTCTTCCCGCGATCGCCCGCAGCCTGGACCCCTCGGGCGTGCAGCTGCTCTGGATAGTCGATGCGTACGCCTTGGTCCTGGCCGGACTCCTGGTGGCCATGGGCAGCCTCGGCGACAGGATCGGACGCCGCCGGCTGCTTCTGGTCGGCATTTCGGGTTTTGCGGCGGTCTCCGCGGCGTCGGCTTTCGCCCCGAGCGCCGAATGGCTGATTGCCGGCCGCGCGGCCATGGGATTCTTCGGCGCCATGCTCATGCCGTCCACGCTGTCCCTGATCCGCAACATCTTCCGGGAGCCCGGCAGGCGGAGGCTGGCGGTGGCGATCTGGGCCGCAGGCTTCTCCGGCGGCGCCGCGCTGGGGCCGATCTTTGGCGGCTGGCTGGTGGAGCACTTCTGGTGGGGCGCCATCCTCCTGGTGGCAGTGCCAATCATGCTGCCGCCCCTCGTCTTCGGCCGCTTCCTCATTCCGGAATCCAAGGACCCCAGCCCGGGTCGGGTGGACGGGCCCAGCATTGCACTGTCGATGCTGACCATGGTGCCGGTGGTCTACGGCATCAAGGAACTGGCCACCCACGGCCCCGGCCTGCAGTCCCTCGGAATCCTGGCCTTTGGCCTCGCCATGGGCCTCGTGTTCGTCCGCCGGCAGCAGGCCCTTGCATCCCCGCTGCTGGACTTGTCGCTGTTCAGGAACCGCGTGTTCAGCACGGCGATCACGGCTAATGTCCTGGCGCTGTTCTCCTACAACGGCTTCATCCTGTTTTTGGCCCAGCACCTGCAGCTGCTTGAAGGAATGTCGCCGTCGGAATCCGGCACGGCAATGCTGCCCGCCCTGACCGCCATGGTGATGGCGGGACTGCTGGTGGTTCCGCTGGTCCGGAAGGTGCGGCCAGGATTTGTGGTTGCCGCGGGACTGGCGCTGAGCGCCGCCGGTTACGCCCTCGTGGCGTTCGGGGATCACGACGCCGGTCCCGCCGCGCTGCTGGCCGCCCTCCTCATTCTGGCGCTGGGTGTGGGCTCTGCCGAGACCATCTCGAACGACCTGATTCTGGGAGCGGTGCCCGCGGAAAAGTCCGGAGCGGCCGCGGCCATCTCGGAGACGGGCTACGAAGTGGGCTCACTCCTCGGGACAGCCGTCCTGGGGTCAATCCTGACCGCGTCATACCAGCAGCACCTCGCCCTGCCCGAGGCTGTTGCCGAGACGGTCCCGGCGGCGTCTGCGGATCAGGCCAGGGAAACGCTGGCCGGCGCCGTGGAGCTGGCGGGGTCACTGCCGGCCCCGGTGGCCGAGGGGCTCACGGCGGCCGCCCGGGCAGCGTTTGATTCGGGTGTCCACATCACCGCGGCGATTGCGCTGGTACTGATGGCGGGAGCCTCGGTGCTCGCCGCCGTCGTACTTCGCCGCGTCCCGCGGGCAAAGTAGCCGGGACGCAGTAACCGGCTGCCGCACGCGCGGCAGCCGCCCACAGAAACGGGCAGCCCCGGAGAAATTCCAGGGCTGCCCGTTGGCGAGCGGCAGGGGCATCCCGCCGGCCGGTTACTTACTGTCAGGCTTCGTGGCGCTGGCCGACGCCTTCATGTTCTCGGCGCCCACCATCCACGCGAACTGCTCAAGCTTTTCAATGAAGGTGTGCAGCAGATCTGCGGTGGTGGGGTCTTCCTCATCCACCTCGTCGTGGACCTTGCGCATAGTGCCGACGGCCGCTTCAAGGGCTGCCACAATGCGGTCGATCGCATCCTTGGTGCTGATGAGTCCTTCCGGGAACTGGGGAAGGTTGGTGGACTTCGCCACGGTTACGCTGCGCCCGTCCGGCAGGGCATGCAGGGCACGCATGCGCTCGGCGATGTCGTCGGCAAAGGCCCGGGCGGCGTCGACGATCTCGTCGAGCTGGAGGTGCAGATCCCTGAAGTTGGCCCCAACGATGTTCCAGTGCGCCTGCTTGCCCTGCACGTGCAGTTCGATCAGGTCCGCCAGAACGGCCTGCATGTTGTTGGTCAGTGTCGGTGAAGCCTTCATGAATCCTCCTCGATTGGTCCAGTGGTTTCGACGCTACCGCAGGTGCTCCGGCGCCGGGAGCACCGGAAAGCGAATTTCACGATCAGCTTACTTACTACTTTGCGGGCCCCTGCCTGAGCGGGGTCATAAATGATCCGCATTCAATATGCCCTTGCCACGCCCCCGCCACACGTGCATACTAAATGAACGTCATTCATTTAGTGACGGTCGTCTCACTGGAGAAATCATCATCATGATTGAAATAACCTGCCTCAACGCGCCTGCTTCGCTCGCACGGACAGCGCCGTCCGGACGCCCTGCCTTGAGGGTGGGCGTCGTCCAGCACCGCTGGCACAGCAGCACCGCCGCACTTCGCGCGGAACTCAACGACGGCATCGACAGGGCCGCCCGGCTGGGCGCCACCGTGGTGTTCCTGCCCGAGCTCACCCTTTCCCGCTATCCCGCAGACCAGGTTCCGGAGAATGAGCTTGCGCGGCAGGGCCAGGACCGGCCGCGCCCGTCCGACGCAGCCGAGGACCTGCTGACCGGCCCCACCTTCCGCTTCGCTGCCGAGGCCGCCCGCCGCAACGGCATCACCGTCCATGCCTCGCTTTACCAGCGCGCCGGCAACCCGGACGGCTCGGATGACGGCCTGGGCCTGAACACCTCCATCCTCGTGTCCCCGTCCGGGGAGCTCCTGGCCCGCACCCACAAGCTCCACATCCCGGTGACCGCCGGATACTACGAGGACAAGTTCTTCCGCCAGGGTCCCTCCGCGGAGGACGCCTACCAGGTCCACGCCCCAGCTGAACTCGGCGGCGCCCGGCTGGGCATGCCCACCTGCTGGGACGAGTGGTTCCCCGAACTGGCCCGCATGTACTCCCTGGGCGGTGCAGAACTGCTGGTGTACCCGACGGCGATCGGTTCCGAGCCGCTGTTCCCGGACTTTGACACCCAGCCGCTTTGGCAGCAGGTCATTGTGGGCAACGGCATCGCCAACGGCCTGTTCATGGTGGTGCCGAACCGCTGGGGCCAGGAGGGCAGCCTGGACTTCTACGGTTCCTCCTTCATCTCGGACCCCTACGGCCGCATCCTGGTCCAGGCCCCGCGCGACGAGTCGGCCGTCCTCGTGGCCGACCTTGACCTGGACCAGCGCAAGGACTGGCTGACGCTGTTTCCGTTCCTGACCACCCGCCGCCCGGACACGTATGCCCGGCTCACCGAGCCGGTCCGCCCAGAGGAGCCGTTCGGGAGCCATCCGCTGGTCGAGCTTGGGGCCACGACCGCCGGGTTCCCTGGCCGAGCTAGCGAGGTTAGGGAGCGGTTGGGGAGCGAGACCGGGGTTTCGGCAGGCTCAACCAGCGGGGTGGGCGCATGAGCACGTGGCGCATGCCGGCCGAGACGGCGCGCCAGGAGCGGCTCTGGATGGCCTTCCCCACGGGCGGCTACACCCTCGGGGACACCGCGGAGGCGGCGCACGCCGCCCGCTCCGTCTGGGCCGCCGTCGCGAACGCCGCTGTCGAGTTTGAACCGGTCACCATGGTGGTGGACCCGTCCGACGTCGGTACCGCCGCCCGCTACCTGTCGCCTGCCGTCGAGGTACTGACGGCGGAACTCAACGACGCCTGGATGCGCGACATCGGCCCCACGTTTGTCCTGGACGGAAACGGCGCCCTGGGCGCCGTGGACTGGGTCTTCAACGGCTGGGGTGCCCAGGACTGGGCGCAGTGGGACAAGGACTCGCTGGTTGCCGCCGAGGTGGCCGGCCGCTCGAGCGCCCGGCACCTCGTGTCCGAGCTGGTCAACGAGGGCGGCGGAATCCAGGTGGACGGCGAGGGCACGGTGCTGGTCACCGAAACGGTGCAGCTGGATCCGGGCCGCAATCCCGGACTCAGCAGGGCCGACGTCGAAGCCGAGCTGGCCAGGACCATTGGTGCCACACACGTGATCTGGCTGCCGCGCGGGCTCACCCGTGACTCCCAGCGGTTCGGAACGCGCGGGCACGTCGACATCGTGGCCGCCATCCCGTCCCCGGGCACCCTGCTGGTCCATGCCCAGCAGAACCCCGCTCACCCGGACTACGAGGTGAGCCGCGAAATCATCAGCTTCCTGTCCTCCACCAGGGACGCTGCCGGCCGGGAATGGTCCATCATCGAAGTCCCGGCGCCCGTTGCCCTGACGGATCCGGAGGGCTTCGTGGACTACAGCTACATCAACCATGTGGTGGTCAACGGCGGAGTCATCGCCTGCACGTTCTCCGACCCCAACGACGAGAAGGCACTCCGCATCCTCGCGGATGCATATCCCGGACGCAAGGTTGTGGGCATCGATGCCCGCGAACTCTTCGCCCGCGGCGGGGGCATCCACTGCATCACCCAGCAGCAGCCCGCTGCCATCTAGAAAGGGCCAGTCATGAGCCAAACCACGCGTGAGAGCATCCAGCCCGGCGGGAATTCCCAGGCCGGCGAAGCAACGCACGGCATCACCGGGAAGGGCCTGAAGGGCGGTCAGTTGGGCCTCCTGGCCGTCGTCGTCCTGGGTATTTCCTCGGTGGCTCCGGCCTACAGCCTCACCAGTTCACTGGGACCCGCAGTCGGGACGGTGGGCGTGCAGCTGCCGGCGATCTTTATCGTCGCGTTCATCCCGATGATCCTTGTTGCGTTCGCCTACCGCGAGCTCAACGCCGACTCCCCGGACAGCGGCACCACGTTCACCTGGACGACAAAGGCGTTCGGCCCGTTCGTCGGCTGGATGGGCGGCTGGGGCCTGCTCGCCGCCAACATCATTGTTTTGTCCAACCTGGCAGGCGTCGCGGTGGACTTCTTCTACCTCTTCCTGGCCCAGGTGTTCAATAACCCCGAACTCGCGGACCTGACCTCCAACACGGCACTCAATATTGCCACCTGCCTCACGTTCGTGGCTCTCGCCGTCTGGGTCAGCTACCGCGGGTTGCACGCCACCAAGCTCGTGCAGTACAGCCTGGTCGGTTTCCAGGTCCTGGTCCTGGGCGTCTTCATCATCATGGCGCTCACGCACGCAGCATCCGGTGACGCCGGTTCCTCCCTCGCGTTCAGTTGGGACTGGTTCAACCCCGCCAAGATCGAGAGCTTCGAGCAGTTCACCGCCGGCATGTCACTCGCCGTTTTCGTCTACTGGGGCTGGGACGTGTGCCTGACCGTGAATGAGGAAACCAAGGGCGGCAAGGGCACCGCGGGCAAGGCAGGAACCACGACGGCGATCGCCGTCCTGGCCCTCTACCTCGCCGTCATCGTGGCCACCATGATGGTGGCAGGCACCGGCGCCGACGGCATTGGCCTGAACAACCCGGACAACCAGTCGAATGTCTTCGCCGCGCTGGCCTCGCCGGTCATGGGTCCGCTGGCCATCCTGATGTCGCTCGCAGTGCTCGCCGGCACCGCCTCGTCCCTGCAGTCCACCATGGCCTCCCCGGCACGTAGCCTGCTGGCAATGGGTCACTACGGCGCCCTGCCGTCACGTTTCGCGTCGGTCAGCAAGCGTTTTGGGTCCCCCGGCTTCGCCACGGTGATCGCGGGCGGGATCTCCGGCGGCTTCTACGCCGTCATGAAGGTGGTCAGCGAAAACGTCCTCAACGACACCATCCTGGCGCTGGGCCTGATGATCTGCTTCTACTACGGCCTCACGGCCTTCGCCTGCACGTGGTACTTCCGGCACAGCCTGTTCTCCAGCGTCCGCAACTTCTTCATGCGGCTGCTGTTCCCCATGCTGGGCGGACTGGTCCTCACCGTCGTCTTCATCCAGACGGCCGCGGACAGCTGGGCCCCGGAGTTCGGCAGCGGTTCGGAGATCTTCGGGGTGGGGCTCGTGTTCGTGCTCGGCGTGGGGATCCTGGCCCTCGGGATCGTCTTCATGCTGGTGATGGCTCGGCTGCGGCCCGGCTACTTCCGCGGCGACACCATCCGCCAGGACACCCCCGCCCTGGTGGTGCCCGAATAGCAATCCGTTCACCCATGCAACAGCAGCGATGCCCCGCCTCCCGGTCAGGGAGGCGGGGCATCGCTGCTCTACTGGACGTACCACCGGTTCAGGGACCCCCTTGTCCCCTTAGCCGGGCTGCTCCCCTACGGCAGACATCTCACCAGTAGTGGGCGACGTCGACGACGAGCCGTGAGCCGGAGCCGGGACCGTCCAGCGTGTACACCTTGAACGGCAGCCGGGCACGGACGCCCAGGCCAAGGGTGGTGTAGCCCTCGAAGCTGCCGGCCCACGCCACCTGCCGGAACGTGTGGTACCCGGACACGTTGGTCACCTCGGACCGGTTGGCCGGGATGAAGGTGGCCTTGCCGGTGGCATTGTCATATGCCGGCGAGTTGATGGTGAGCTGCAGGAATGCGTTGCCACGGAGCTTGAGCGGCTGGCCAGAGCCTTCCTGGGCCACCTTTGATACGTAGCGGACGTTGTAGCCTTTGGCTTTGCCCTTGAGATCGATCACGAGGCGGTCGAAGCAGTAATGCTGCCCGGTGCGGACATTGGTGACGGCTGCGGTGCTCATGGTCTGGTTTGCCTTCGCCAGCGAGCCCCACACCTGCCCGCAGTAGGAGGCTGCCGAGGCGGAACCCGGAGCCAGCAGGCCCAGTCCAACAGCCATGAAGATGACTGTGAGCCAGGCGGGGATTTTTCTCATTTGGCCACCCCTTTCGGGTGAGTGATTGGATACCTCCAGAATAGGAGTGCCAAAAGCCCTAAACGAGGGATGTAGCCGGTTCGGGGCGCAACCGTTAGTCTCGCAAAATACGGGTCACAGGACTGTGATGCCCGGCCTCCTTTTAGGGGCATCGAGAGGCGTTCGTTGCCCTTCCTCCACGCTTCCGTTACCGCGCATAACGGCGTTGGAGGGGAAAAAGCGAGGCGCCGGCCTCCCCATTGGGAGCCGGCGCCTCGCGTGGCTTTGCTCTGAACGCTGCCTGGCTATGAAGGCTGCCTTGCCGCAAAGCAGGACATGCGCGGAGGGCTATTTAGCCTTCGCAGTCGTGGCAGTACTTCAGGCCGTTCTTTTCCTTGGCTACCTGGGACCGGTGACGGACCAGGAAGCAGGAGCCGCAGGTGAACTCGTCGGACTGCTCGGGAACGACGATGACCGTCAGTTCCTCGTTGGAAAGATCGGCGCCCGGAAGGTCGATGCCCTCGGCGGTGTCGTTCTCGTCGAGATCGATGACGGCGGTCTGGGCACCACCGCCGCGGGACGCCTGGAGGGCTTCCAGAGACTCGGAGGGAGTCTCTTCTTCTGTCTTGCGTGGGGCGTCGTAATCGGTAGCCATAGCCTTGTTCACTTTCGTTGCTGCACAGCGCCATTCAGGCACCTCAGTGAAGCAGTTTAGGTCATAAAGCGGCAACGTCAAGAATAGTGTGGCCAACGCTACATTAATTGGTCTTTTCCGCCTGTTCCGCGGCCTTGCCGGCGGCATTTGGGTGGGTTCCGGGCGCGTGGTCTGCCGCGACGGCAACCCCGCTGAGCGGAGGCAGCCAGGCCCAGCGCGTCACCTCCTGAAGGGCATCGTTGGCCTGCTCGGCAGTGGCAGGAACCGGCGGGAAGAGCAGGGCTTCCGCGAGCGCCGCACGCATCCGGGTGAGCATCTCTGACATGGTCATGGCGCCAAGCTATGCGGCCTGTGTTGTGGGCACGTTTCCGCGCAGTCTCCTGGCTGTTAAGTCTCCGGGCAGATAAGCCCCACAGCGGAGCGGACTGGCGGGGCGCCGTCGTCGGTCTTAGCCTTGAGCTGTTCCCGGATCTGACCACCAGCAGGCGGAGGCACCACATGGCGACGAAACTGAACCGCAAAGCACTGGAGCATGCACGCAGCCTAGTAAAGAAGGGGAAGGTGGAGCGGGATGTCCGTGATGACTGGAGTGAACATTCCCCCTCAGCGGACGACGAGAACTCCTTTATTGACAAGCACGGCTTCGACGAGTTCTCGAATTGGCACCTCGGCATTGATAACGAGAAATCCGAGGGCACCAAGGGCAGCGTGAGCTTTCCTTTTGGGGATCTCAAGAAAGTCCACCGCTGCGCCATTATTTCGCTGGAGAGCCGGGCGGCACAGCACGACCACGACGACATCCGCAAGGCCGCAAAGGATCTGCTCGAGGAGATTGACGCGGACTAGCCCCGTCACCGCTGGATTACTTGGCCGCCACTAGCCGGTCTTCAGCGCCCGGCGAAGTTTCCAGCGGTGCCTGCACGAAGGAACCCCTCCCTTCCGGCGTTGCGCCGGAAGGGAGGGGTTTGCAGCCCTGCGGCTCAGCAGGTCAGGGCTTCGCTGGCGCGCGCCTCGCGTCCCAAACAGACGTTGCCGGTGACTGCGAAGTCGTATTCGTCCTGCGAGTGGACCAGGCGGCGGGCACTTCGCCATGCGGCTGCTATTCAACCTGCATTTCCCCTTCGTGTGTAATGCCCGACTGTTGCGGCGCGAGCCGATATGACCCGCAGTGGGCAACGCCGTCGTTAGTGTGCGTACCCGGCGGCGGCTTCGGTGAGCGTTTTACCCTTGGTCTCCGGAGCCAGCCACTGTGATAGCGCGGCACCGGCGAGTGCCACGCCGGCGGCAATCAGCATGGTCGGGCCGGACCCGAGGGACTCCATAGACATCGGGAAGAGGAAGATGCCGATGCCTGCCCCGACCCGGCTGACGGCGGCCGCGAAACCTGTTCCAATCCCTCGGATCTCCGTCGGGAGGACCTCGCCCGGGTAGACGTTCGTCAATGTGTTGTACCCCGCGTTGAAGAACGAGAAGACCAGGAACAGGACGAGCACGACGGGTGCCGGCGCTCCGGCCCACAGTCCGATGATTCCGAGGACGACGGCGCACAGCCACTGCGGCGGGACGGTCAGAGTGCGGCGGCCGGCCTTTTCGATCAGCAAGAACGTGATCACGACGCCGGCCAGTGCGACGGCGGAGAGCCCGACTCCGCCGGCGAGTCCCCCGGCGAGGCCGTACTGTTCCAGGACGCTGTCTGCGAAGGTGGCGATTGCGAAGTACGGCGTCACCGCGCAGAACCAGAATCCGGAGATGAAGAGCGTGGAGCGCCAGTACTCCTTGGAGAACAGCATCCCGAAGCTGCCCTTGCGGACGTCCTCGTGCTGGACGTCGTCAAGCGCGTCGTCCGGCATGTACTTGTAGGCGAGGGCGCGCGCTTCGTCCTTGCGGCCCACGCTCCACAGCCACCGTGGTGACTCCGGCATGCCGAGCCGGCCCAGGAACAGGGCCACCGCGATGAACGTGCTGGTCCCCAGGATGAAGTGCCAGCTGAGATCCGTGTACTCGTTCAACAGATGGCCGATCAGGAACGCGATCATGAAGCCGCCATACCAGGCGATACCCATTGCAGCCATGAGCCGACCCCGCAGGTGCGTTGGCGAGAACTCAGCCATCAGGGGCCAGCCGACCGCGTACTCGGCGCCGATCGCGATGCCCATCAGCAACCGCACCACAATGAGCAACGTCGGCGAGTCTACGAAAAACTGCATTCCCGACGCGATAGCGAACAGGCCGATGTCGAACATGAAAATTGGCTTACGGCCCCACTTGTCGGAGGCCCAGCCACCGATCGGTGAGCCGATCAGAATGCCGATCAGAGCAGACGCGGCGATCAGGCCCTGCCAAAACGCAGTGAGCTGCAGGTCCTCGGCCATCCTCCCCGACACCGGTCCGATGATGCCCAGGACGTAGCCGTCCAAGACCATGCCGCCGATCAGGACTGTGACCATTCTGATCAGGAAGCGTCGTTTGCTCGCCGCTGAGTCTGTACTCCGATGGGCGGTTGGGTTCTTCCTGGATGACATGGTCACTCCTGGCAGGTTGGGCTGGACGAGGCGGCTTTTGCCGTGTTCGCGACATTGAGAAGCTGGCATTCGCGCAATTTTGACCTCCCGGTCAATGAGGGGGCACTGCGTGCGTAAGGCTGGGTGGCGGTGGGGGAAGTGGCTCCGGGGTCCGCCCTGTCTGAGGGCGGACTACCCGCGCCACCGGCCCTGACCATGAGGTCCGGGCAGGTTCAGCAGGACTGACTTAAGGACCGGGGCTAGCCTCAGCCGCGGTTGTACATGACGTGCTTGGTGCGGGAGAAGTCCTCCAGAGCGTAGACGGAGAGGTCCCGGCCGTAACCGGAGCCCTTGAAGCCGCCCCAGGGCATTTCGTTGGCAATGACCAGGTGCGAGTTGACCCAGACAGTGCCGAAATCGAGCCGGCGGGGAGCGGAAAGCGAGCGCGCGGAGTTCGTGGTCCACACCGAGGCGGCCAGCCCGTAGACGGTTTCGTTCGCCCGGGTGATGGCCTCCTCATCGGTGCTGAAGGTCTCCACCGACACGACCGGGCCGAAGATCTCGTTACTCGCAATCGCGGCACCGGCAGGCACATCCGTGACGACGGTGGGTTCGATGAAGTAGCCCGGCCCCTCCAAGGCGTTGCCGCCGACGGCGATCGTCAGCCCGTCTTTGCGGATGTCCTCCAGTGCGGCCAGGACCCTCTCATAGTGGGCCTTTGAGATCATGGAACCGATTTCGACGTCGTCACCTGCACCGGGGGCGCCGACAGAGATCTCGCTCACTTCGCGTATCAGCAGCTCAGTGAACTTCTCTGCGACCGACTCATGGACCAGCACACGGCACGCCGCGCCGCATTCCTGCCCGCCGTTCCAGAACCCGGCCTCGCGTACGCCCTTGGCGGCGGCCTCCAGGTCGGCGTCGTCGAAGACGACGACGGGTGCCTTGCCTCCCAGTTCCAGGTGCACGCGCTTGACGGTGGCGGCCGCGCTTTCGGCAACCTTCTGGCCGCTGCCAACGCTTCCGGTGATGGCGACGAGGTCAACGTCCGGGTGCTCCGAAATCCGGTTACCCACCACTCGGCCGGAGCCGGTGACGATGTTCAGGACGCCGGCAGGAACCTCGGAGGCGATGAGTTCGGCCAGCTTGAGCGTGGTCAGCGGAGTCTGCTCAGACGGCTTCAGCACCAAGGTGTTGCCGGCGGCCAGGATCGGGGCAATTTTCCAGGCGGCCATCAGCAGCGGGTAGTTCCACGGGGTGATCACGCCAACCACGCCAACAGGCTCACGGAAGACCACCGAGGTGTGGTTCTCTGCGTAGTCGTCAGCGCCGAGCGTGGTGAAGGCACGGGCAGCGCCCGCTGAGAACCGGAAGGTGTCGACTGCACTCGAGATGTCGTCCTCGGCCACGGCCGCGGGCTTGCCGGTGTTGACAGCTTCGAGGGTCTCGAGCAGCTCGCGGTTGTCCTCAATGATGTCCGCGATGCGAAGCAGGACCGAGGAACGGTCCTTGGGGGTCTTCGCCGCCCAGCCTGCCTTCGCTGCGACGGCAGCCGCGACGGCGGCGTCGACGTCCTCAACGGAACCGGAGGGGACCTGCATGATGGTCTCCTCGGTGGCCGGATTCACCACATCGGCGGTTGCATCCGAAACCGGGGCGACGAATTTCCCGCCGATGAACTGGCCGAAAGGCGGGAGGGACGGCGTGGGTGCCTCTCCCGTTCGGCGGACGGTGAACACTGCTGTTTCTGTCGTGGTCATTGCTATCCCACTTTCTGCTTGAGGGAGGAGAGTGCCTGCTCAATGCGTGCGAGGTCCTCGGCGGTGAGGTCGGCAGTGGGGCGCCGGGGCGAGCCGGCCGGAAGCCCCTGCAGGGTAAGGCCGGCCTTGACGGCCGGGATGAACGGCACGGAGAGGAGGGCGTCGATGACCGGGTACAGCTGCTTCCACAGTTCGAGGGCGCCGCTGAGGTCGCCCTCCGCGATGAGGCGGCTGACGGCGACGATTTCGGCGGGGACGACGTTGGCCGTTCCGGCCATCACGCCCGCTGCGCCCTCAGCCAGTGCGCTATAGAGGTAAACGTCCCAGCCGATGAAGGTGCCGATGACATCCGAGTGGTGGTGGATCAGCTGCAGCGCCTGTTCCCAGTTCGCGCTGGAGTCCTTGATGTACTTGATGTTGTCCACTTCTTCAGCCAGCGCACGGACCGTGGCCGGGTCCAAGTTGACGCCGGTGACGGCCGGGATGTTGTAGAGCATCACCGGAATGCTGACGGACCGGGCCACGTCCTTGATGTACGTGACCGTCTCTTCCAGGGACAGCGGCTCGTAGTACGGCGTGATGAGCATGAGCACGTCCGCACCGGCCTTTTCGGCCGCCTGCGACAGCCGGATGGCCTCGATGGTGGAGGTGGCGCCGGTGTTGGCGATGACGGGCACGCGGCCGTTCGCCTGTTCGATGACGGTGTTGATGAGGAGCAGCCGCTCCTCGGAGGACAGGGCGCCGACCTCACCGGTTGATCCGGCGGCGACGACGCCGTCGACTCCGGCGTCGATGGAGCGGTCAACGATGAGCCGCAGGGTGGCGACGTCGAGGGCGCCGTCGTGTTTGAAGGGGGTGGACAGTGCGGTCAGAACACCGTGGAGGTCGTTGGACATAACTAATTCCTCTTCTTCAGTATTTACGGGTGTGGGGAACGATGGGTGGTTTAGGCGACGATCGTTTTTACGCGACGATGGAGAGGCCCGAGTGGGGCGGGGCCTGGCGGTGAGTGGCCAGCAGGCTTGCGGCCTCCTGCGCTGCCGAGAACCCGGTGGTGATGGAGCTTTCGGTGTAGAGGGTTCCGAGGTAGTCGCCCGCCAGGAATACGCGGTCGGTCCCGCGCATGAGCGTGGACTGGAGCTTGGCCCGGCCGGGGAAGCAGTAGGGGGAAGCTACCTTCCAGCGGTCGGTCTTGGCCTCGACGACGCTGTCGGCGAACCCGTGGCCGAGGACCTGGTCGAGATCGGTGAGGTGGGTCTTGATGACTTCCTCGTCGCTCTTCTCCAGCAGGGCCTTCCCGAGGCTGGCCGGTGAGAAAGTCATGAAGCTGCCGCCGGGTTTGCGTACGGACTCGGTGCCGCGGACGATGCTCGCCTGGTTCAGTGCGATCGCGAACGAGCGCTTCGGCGCCGCGATGGCATAGATGTCGTCCCAGGGCCGAGCCGAGGTCTCGTTGGTCAGGAAGGCCGTGCTGACGTGGGGGCCGTACTTGATCTGGCCGAGCGCGCCGCGCAGGTCCTCCGGAAGGTCCACGCCGATCCTGTGCGTCACGTCAGCGGTGGTCGCGAGGACGACGGTGCGGGCCTCAACTTCGTGGTCGACGCCGCCCTGGCTGTAGCGGACGACGACGGAATCCTTCTTGTGCACTACCTCCTGCACGGAGGCGCCGAGCTGGATGCGGTCGCCCAGCGAGGCTGCGACCGATTCGGTCAGGGTGGACGGGCCACCGACGATGCCCTGGCTGAGGCCCTGGCCGATACCCAGCACCAGGCTGAAGTATCCGATGCCGGCGCCGGCGGAGATCTCGTTCATGTTACCGGCCGAGCGGGTGACAGTGGTCTTAAAGAGTGCAGCAGCATCCTCAGAAAGGTTTCCGATGAAGTCCTGGAACGAGCCGCCGTTCTCGAAGTCGTAGATGCGCTGCTGCCGCATTGCACCGGACTCCCCCGCGCGCTTCCGGACAACGCCCGTGTACGTGGCGACGCCGCTAACAACCTTCATGCCGGCCCGCAACGTGTCGATTCGGGACGAAAGGGACATCGGGATGCGGAACGGGTACGTGGCGATGTGCCCCTTGCGGATGAACTTTCCGTTCATCGACAAGGCCTGGAGCGAGCCCGGAATGTTGACAGAAGTCACGCCGACCTCGTTGAGCAAGGCATCGGTGGAGGATCCTGGGCCGGCGAAGACGTGGCCGCCCCAGTTCAGCCAGTAGGCACCCCGGCGCTCCGAGCGGATCCGCCCGCCGACGCGGTTCTCCGACTCCAGCACCACTGTGTCCCAGTGCCGCAGCCGCCATGCTGCTGACAGGCCAGCGAGTCCAGCGCCGACGATGACTGCATCTTTCATGATTTTGAACTTTCTTACTCGGGGAATCCAGGGTGCCGGGCTGTCAGCCCGGGCATCCGGTGGTGGAGCGGAACGTATGTGGAGGCGAGCGCCTGAACGCTTCCTTCTTTGGCAGCGCAGGGGGTTGGCCGGTTGTTGTAGCCGTAGGTGGCAAGTGCGTCTTTGGAGCGGGGTGTGCCCCTAGTCACAAATTAAAGATACATCATTGTATGATTAATGCAATAGCTTTTCGCGTACCTGCAGAAGTGCTACCGAGAACCAGACGGGCCACCACCCAGGCATGTAAGGCTGCCTCACCACAACGGCGCCGGCCAGCCACCTCACAAGGTGACCGGCCGACGTCGTCCTTTCCTATCTCTCCCGAATTTTTGTACAGATAATGGGCTCTAAACCGCCCGGAAGTCGCGATACGTGGACAAAAACTCCGCCGAACGCCCGAACCCCACTACATGGACCCCGTTTAGGGCAGGATGTGACTCATGTCGATAGATGTACGCGCGGTGCGCCAGCAGACCCGCGGAGTCCTGAACGTGGCCCATCTGAACAACGCGGGAAGCGCGCTCGTCCCCCGCCCCGTTGCGGAGACCGTGGTGGGGCATTTGCGCCGGGAGGAGGATATCGGCGGTTATGAAGCGGCGGAGGAGGCGGCTGGCCGGCTGCAAAATGTGTATTCCTCCGTGGCGCGGCTGATCGGGGCAGGGCCGAACGAGATCGCCCTGGCTGAGAGCGGCAGCCGCGCGTGGGCTGTTGCGATGCACAGCTTTCCCTTTGTCTCCGGCTCACGGCTGCTGATAGGCCGCACGGAGTATGCAGGCAACGTCTTCGCGTTGCGGCAACTTGCGCGTCGAAATGACCTGCAAATTGTGGTTCTCGACGACGATCCTTACGGGCAGGTCGATGTGGAACATCTGCAGAGCGAGCTCGAGCGCGGAAATGTGGCCATGGTCGCTTTGACGCATGTGCCCATGGCGGACGGCTTGGTCAACCCGGCCGCGGAGGTGGGTAGGCGCTGCCGTGCTGCCGGGGTGTTGTTTGTGCTCGACGCGTGCCAGTCTGTGGGCCAGATGCCGCTGGACGTGGAGTCTCTGGGCTGTGATGTACTGGCTGGAACAGGGCGGAAGTTCCTCCGGGGCCCGCGCGGCACTGCGTTCCTGTATGTGCGTGCCTCCGTTCTGGGGCGGTTTGACCCGCTCATCCTGGACGGGCTGTCCGCCGTTTCCTCCGGTGCCGAAGGTTTTGAAGTTCGCGGCGATGCACGGCGCTTTGAGAGCTGGGAGGCCAGCATCGCCGGAAGGCTGGGCCTCGGCAGGGCCGTCGATTATGCCCTGGCCCTAGGTCTGGACGCTGTGCAGGAGCGCGTGAGCTCGCTTGCGGAGAAACTGCGGAAGGAGTTGGCGACGGTTCCCGCGGTTTCTGTCCACGACCAAGGCATCACCCGGTGCGGCATCGTGACGTTCTCCGTGAAGGGAAGCGAGGCGGGGAACATCAGGGCCCGGTTGGCGGACCACCGGATTAATGTCTCGGTGGCTCCGCGGCCTTCAGGAGAGGTCCAATCCATCCTCACCGGGAGCTCACACGTGGCGGAAATGGTGGTGCGCGCCTCAGTGCACTACTACAACACTGAGGACGAGATACTGCGGCTGGTGGGCCTCCTCCCGCGGTGATCGGGCCCGCTCCGCCTGATGGTGTGCGTGCAGCGGGACAGCCTAGACGGCTTCCGCGAGCGTCATGGCGAAGCGGTTCTGCCTGTCAGTCCATTGCCCTGCGATGGAGAAACCGGCCGCTTCGAGCTCGGCGGCCACTCCCTCGAGCCGGAACTTCGCGGAAATCTCGGTGCGAAGTTCCTCGCCTTCGTCGAACCTGACGTCCAGGCCCACACCCGGCAGGCGCACCAGCATCGGTTTCGTCGCCCGCAGCCGCATTTCGATCCACTCTTCCTCGGGCATCCACACAGCGACATGGTCAAACGCCATTACCTCAAAATCGGCACCCAGCTGGGCATTGAGGACGCGGAGCACGTTCCGATTGAATTCGGCGGTGACCCCCTCGGCGTCGGCGTATGCCGGAACAAGGATGTGCGGTGACTTCACCAGATCCGTACCAAGAAGAAGCGAACCACCGTCTCCGCCGAGCAGCTCGCGGATCCCCGCGAGAAAGCGTGCCCTGGCCGCCGGCTCGAAATTGCCGATGGTGCCGCCGAGAAACGCCACCATGCGGCGTCCGTTTTGAGGGAGCAGGTGCAGCTGGGTTTCGAAGTCCGCTGCCACTGCCTCCAGTTGAAGGTCGGGGAAGGCGGGAGCCAGCTCGTTGCGTGCCTCCAGCAGTGCGCTGTCGCTAACGTCCACCGCAACGTAGCGGCGAAGAGGTCCCACCGTCCGTAGGGCATCCAACAGCAGCGGGGTTTTCCTGGACGATCCGGACCCGAGTTCGATCAACGTTTCTGCCGGGCTCGCGGCCGCCATCTCAGCGGAGAAGAGCTCCAGCACTTCACGTTCGGCTCGCGTCGGATAGTACTCCGGCAGGTCCGTAATGCGCTCGAATAATGCGCTGCCAACTTTGTCATAGAACCACTTGGGCGGCAGCGTTTTGGGTGACGAGCTGAGCCCGGCGCGCACATCGGCGCGCAGACTTCGCTCCAGATGGTCCGGGGGCAGGTGGTGAACGATGTCGCTACGGTCGGCAGAGAGGCTCATGTGGCTGCGTGCTCCTTCGTGAGAGTGGGAATGGGACGTACTTCGACGTGGCCCGGGGCCGCGGTCAGGAGGGAATTGTCCGGGACCTCCTGCCAGCCTGGGCCCTCATCGGATGGCTCGCTGGCGACGACCACGCCCCCGGGGCCGGTCCGCCAAAAGAGGCTGTCACCGGCGGCTGTAGCCGCGATGGCAGTGCCGTCGGTGAGTAGAAAGTTGAATCTGCCATCAGCGACTGAGGAGACAACGTTGACCACCTGGATCAGCGCCTCGCCGGCGGCCACCCCCGCGGCAAGTCGCTCCTGCACGAGGGCCCAGAGCAACGCTGAATCGACCTGTGCCTCCAGGGCCAGCAGGCGTGAGGGCGGGAGTGAAGCGGCCAGTCCTTCCAGCGCATGCGGCCAATCCTCCACACGGCCGTTGTGACTAAAGAGCCAGCGTCCGGACGCATACGGCGCAGCCGCTGACTCGTCCGGGGGCATCCCCGGCGTTGCTGACCTCACCGCGGCCAGAACCGCCGGGCTGGAGGTGACCCGGGCGACGTCGGCAAAGGACCTGTCCGCCCAGATCGGGACCGCACGGCGGTAGCGGGCGGGCACGGGATCGCCCGGGGCGTACCATCCGACGCCAAAACCGTCGGCGTTTATCGTCCCGTACCGCTGGCGGCGCGGCGCCCACGACTGCGCCAAAAGCCCGTGGTCGGGGACGATCAGCAGCTCGGCCAGCGGCATCGGCGTCCCGATGTAGGCGAGATGGCGGCACATGGGCTAGAAATCCTCCACCGGTGACGCGTCGCGCGCCGTGCGGAATCCGGTAAAGATCTGCCTGCGGACCGGGTAGTCCCAGTTCCGGAACGTGCCCCTGCAGGCGGCAGGATCCGCCGCCCAGGACCCACCCCGCAGCACCTTGTAGTCGGACCCGAAGAACACCTCGCTGTACTCCGGATAAGGGAACGCGGTGAATCCTGGATACGGGCGGAAGTCACTGGAAACCCATTCCCAGACGTCGCCAATGAGCTGTCGTACTCCCAGCGGCGAGGCTCCCGCGGGAAAGGAACCGGCCGGGGCCGGGCGGAGCGCTGCCCCGCCAAGGTTGGCGTGATGGGGTTCGGGATCTTCGTCTCCCCAGGGGTAGCGCCGGGATCGCCCTGATCGGGGATCGTAACGCGCGGCTTTTTCCCATTCTGCTTCGGTCGGGAGCCGGCGCCCGGCCCAGCGTGCGTACGCATCCGCTTCGAACCAGCTCACGTGCTGCACCGGCTCATCGTCCGGAACGCGTTCCACGACGCCGAATCTGGTCCTGCACCACGCATCGCCGTCGGGTTCCCAGTACTTGGGAGCCACTAAACCGGCTTCAACGCAATGCTTCCAGCCTTCCTCGCTCCACCAGCGGGGGTTCCGGTAGCCACCGTCCTCCATAAAGTGCCGGTAAGCGCCGTTGGTCACCGGAACGGTATCAATCCAGTAGCCTGGCACCTCCACGGTATGTGCCGGGCGTTCATTATCCAGCGCCCATGGTTCCACCGACGTCCCCATGGTGAACTGCCCTGAAGGGACCAGCACCTCCTTAGCCAAAGCACGCAGGTCCGGGGGCCGGATGCCGGCGTCCAAGGGCTGGCCGTGGAGGACAGGCGCGCCGGCCCGGAGCTGGTGCGTGGCAAGCATCGTTTCGTCATGCTGCTGTTCGTGCTGGATGATCATTCCGAACGCGAAGCCCCGATGCACAAGCGGTGCGCCCTCCAAGGGCGTCCGCTCCAGAATGTCGAGGGCCTTGTCACGGACCTGGGCGATGTATCTGCGTGACTCCTCCGGTGAGAGCAACGGCAGCGAAATCCGGCTGCTGCGGGAATGCTGGAACGCGTCGTACATCTGGTCGATATCGCACCGCAGCGGTTCCATTTTGCCCACATCGCGTACCAGCCAGAGTTCCTCCTGGCTGCCAACATGCGCCAGGTCCCACACCAGCGGTGACATAAGCGGCGAGTGCTGCCTTAGAAGATCTTCGTCGTCGCAGTTGGTCAGCGCATGGGTGCGGTTCCGGGCACGTTCCAGCCCTTCGGCGATGAAGGTCCTGAGAGTTTCGGGGTCGGCAGGGGCCCCGGGAAGGTCACTGCGCATCAGCGTAAGCCTCCGTCGGCTCTGGTTCGGCAAACCAACTGCCGGTTCTTCGCCACAGATCCAGCCGCTCCTGGGCTGGGCACCGGCCCCTCGCCGTATTGCGTTCGATGAAGTCCTCGGCCCGGCTCCGGGTGGTGACGTCCGCCCCTAACCGAGGCAGCGCGTTTAGCGCCGCCTCGGCGCAAAACTGGGCGGCCAAGGCGAGAACAGAATTCGTCAACCCCTCGCGGGCGGCAGTTCTCATCGGGTCGGGCAGCGAAGCAAGGGGCGCGCAGGCGTCTGCGACGAGGTCGGAAGCGTGTTCGTCGTCCATGAGCGCAGTGACTATCGCCGTGACGGGCTCCCAGTCATGGCCCGCCTGTGTATCGATCACCCGGAGTTCCATGAATCCGCGTGGACGGACAGGCGGGAAAAGAGTTGTGAGGTGGTATTTCAGATCGCTCAGTGTTGCAGGCCTAGGCCCGCTCCCGCGCAACCAGTCCCGCATCGTCAGCCCCTGCGGCGGATCCCAGCGGTGCCCCTGTGAAGGGATGCAGAGGACCAGCGCGTCGAGCGCGTAGCGCGCCCACGCCCACCGGGGGTCCTCCGAACAGGGGACCGCGGCGGTCCGGCTCGGGTCAATGCCCAGCCAGGTGCGCTGACGGTTGCTGTGCCATCCGTTGGGGATGCCATGAAGGAAGGGCGAGTTGGCAAACATGGCGATGAGGACCGGCAGGAGATTGTGCAATCGTGCCCAGCGTTGCGCCGCGCCGGTGGATGCGGGACTGTCGAATCCGGCTTCCAATGAAATCTGAAGTGAAGCGGTGGAGCACATCATGGTTCGTCCGGCGGGACCGAAGCCGTCGAAGTGCCGCTCCATGGAGGCGTACCGGGGATGCTCCAATGACCGCACAGCCGGGCGTCCAGCATCCAAAGCGAGCGGACCGAAGAACAGTCCGGCGTTCCAAAGTCGGGTCTCAACGGCTGCGAGGTCTTTCCGTGTCGCGGCGAGGAGAGCGGGAAGACCGGGTGCGCAGGCGGAGCTCACCTCCAACTGGCCGCCAGGTTCGAAAGTGATCACTCCCCCGCCGGGCAGCGCCCCCGCCGAGGCCTCCATGGCCTGACGTACACGTGCAACCGTCACCGGGGTCCGTGGATGAACGACGTCGTGGACCAGCCGTTCGACCTCCACCCCGGCAGCACCCGGCGGTCCGGTCTTAAAGCACACAGAGGCCACATACACTTCGGCGTCGGACTCGGAAAGGGGGCGGATGTCTCGCCCGGCCTGCAAAGCGGAGGTCACGTATCACTCCTTCGACCGCGGTGTCTTCTGGCGGCAAGCTAAGCAGCCCTCTTTCAGCCTTGTCAACGGTTTATGCGGGCGCGCAAAAGTGCTACGGAAGACCAGACGGGATGACCCACCAGCGCATGTTGGCTGATCTCACCAAAACGACGCCGGCCGGCCACCTCACAAGGTGACCGGCCGACGTCGGACTTTACTTAGCCCTCTCCCAAGTTTTAGTACAGATAATGGGCTCTAAACCGCCCGGAAGTTGTGATACGTGGACACAAACTCCGCCCGAGGTAAGGCCGGACGGTACCTGCACCGATCCGGCTTATTCTCTGGCGGGTTCGCCGGCTGGTGAGAGGCGGGGCTCGGCGCCTGGGGAGTCGAGTGTGGCTCGAGTAGAGAAACCGCCGTCCTGCAGGCGAATCGAACTGTCGATACATTGAAGGCACTCCCTAAACGAGTGTTGCTTCGACCAACAGAATCCGGGCTGCCCTATATGAAACGTGTGCGCCCCGGGGGGCGCAACCCATCAGGTCGCCGGGGCGTGAGAGCGGGGACTAAACGTGCAGAACAAAGCCAAGATAAGAGCCCCCTGTCGGATTCGAACCGACGACCCCCGCTTTACAAGAGCGGTGCTCTGGCCAACTGAGCTAAGGAGGCGCGCCCGTCAGGGCAAGCGCCGCGATGGCGCTAGATAAGGTTAGCCCAAGGACTGCCCACCCGTAAAAACGACGGCCGGCAAACTAAAGGTTAAACGAACAGTGGCCCGGCGCCCGGAAAATCCGGAGGCGGGCCACTGCCCATGAAGAACGTCTAGGCCTTGGCCTTAATGGCCGCCTCGACGAAGGCAGGGAATTCGGTCTGGGCGCTGTCGCCCTTGCCCCACTGCTTGCCGTCCACGAGGACAGTCGGCGTACCGGTCACGCCAATGGCTGCGGCTTCCTGGGTGGTGTACTTGACCCAGGGACGGTACGTCTTGTTCTCGACGCAGGAGTCGATGCTCTTGGCGCCGGCGTCCGTGGCCAACTTCTTCAGTTCGTCGTCGGAGAGCCCGGCGCTGCCTTCGGCCGGCTGGTTGGCGAACAGCGTGTCCACGAATGCCGAGTACTTCTCCGGGGATTCGTTCACCACGCAGGCAGCGGCGTTGGCTGCACGGGAGGAGTAGTTGGTGGTGGAGCGGCTGTCAAGGAAGCCCAGGGCCCGGTACTCCACGGTGATCTTGCCTTCGTCGCGGAGCTTCGTCAGGGTCTCGTTGTACGTCACCTCGAAGTTCTTGCAGACGGGGCAGATGAAGTCGATGTAGAGGACCACCTTCACCGGCTTGCCGGCCTCGGCTTCCGCACCGGGCGCCGTGACAGTTGCAGGCGCTGAGGCCGCCGGCGACGGGATGTCTGCAACGTTCACGTTTGCGGCGCTGGACTTGGCAACTTCCGTGCCCTTGAGCAGCGTGATCCCGCCGTGGACGTTTCCGTTGGCAGGGGTGGGCCCCTGGTCCGCCACCGAGGCATTGTTCTTGAGGCTGGTGGTCACCACAAGCGCGACGACGGCAAGGATGGCTACGACGGCGACGACGATGCCCCAGCCAATGAGCAGTTTGTTCCGCTTGTCCTTCTTAAGCTGCGCTTCCCGGATTTCGCGGGCTTTCTCGCGGGCCTCGGCCGTGCGTTCTGCTTTGGACTGGCGGGATTCGTTTGCGGGGCTCATTAGTTCCTCGTGTCGTACGGACAGGTGCGGACCACCCGGGGGCAACTCCCCCAGTTTAGGGGAGAACCCGGAGCTTGCGCTTTCAAGTATTTCCTTCACCTGGCCAACGGACGAATGGCCCGGAAGATTCCGGCCCGATAGGGTTGATGAGAGTCACAAGCAACCTCAGGGAGCCCCAATGCACGGAGCTGTAAGCGAGAAATCCGACACAAAAACGGAAAGCGCGGCCGTGCCCGGCAGCAGCTCGGACGCCACCAAGGACGGTCCGAAGGATGCCACCAAGTACGACTTCATGGTGGTCTCCAACCGTCTGCCGGTGGACCGCTGCGCGCCCGGCGAGCCCGGCGATGACGGCTCCGGCTGGCGGCGCTCCCCCGGCGGCCTGGTCACCGCTCTTGCTCCCATGATGACCAGGACGGACGGCGCCTGGGTGGGATGGCACGGCGCCGCGGACGAAACAGTCGAGCCGTTCAGCCACGGCGGCATGGACCTTGTGCCGGTCCAGCTCAGCGGCGCTGACGTTGAGCTGTATTACGAAGGCTTCTCCAACGCCACACTGTGGCCCCTCTACCACGACGTCATCGCCCCGCCCGAGTTTCACAGAACCTGGTGGGACGCCTACCGCACGGTGAACAAGAGGTTCGCCGACGCCGTCGTCCGTACTGCCGATCACGGCGCAACCGTGTGGGTGCAGGACTACCAGCTCCAGCTGGTGCCGCGGATGCTGCGCCAGGCACGCCCAGATCTGAAGATCGGGTTCTTCAACCACATCCCCTTCCCGCCGCCGGAGATCTTTGCCCAGCTCCCCTGGCGCCAAGCCATCATCGACGGGTTGCTGGGAGCGGACCTGGTGGGCTTCCAGCGCCCCAGCGACGCCGGTAACTTCATGCGTTCCGCCCGGCGCTTCCTCGGCGCCAGCGTCAAACAGCAGCAGGTCCACGTCAAGGACACCGTCGGCGACCTCACCCACATCGCCCGCGCCCAGGCCTTCCCCATTTCCATCGACGTCCAGCACATCAGTGAACTGGCGCAGAAGCCCGAAATTATTGAACGCGCCCGCCAGATCCGGCAGGATCTCGGCAACCCCAAAACCATCCTGCTGGGCGTGGACCGGCTGGACTACACGAAGGGCATAGGCCACCGCCTCAAGGCTTACGAAGAGCTCTTGAACGAGGGCAAGCTCAGGGTGGGCGACGCGACCCTGATCCAGGTTGCCAGCCCCAGCCGCGAGCGCGTGGAGCAGTACCGGCTCCTGCGTGAAGAGGTTGAAGGCACTGTGGGCCACATCAACGGCACGTACGACACGATCGAAAACACGGCGGTGCGCTACCTGCACCACAGCTATCCGGTGGAGGAAATGGTCGCGCTCTACCTGGCGGCCGACGTCATGCTGGTCACCGCACTGCGCGACGGCATGAACCTGGTGGCCAAGGAGTACGTCACGGCCCGCACCAACAACGACGGCGCTCTGGTGCTCAGCGAATTCGCCGGCGCCGCGGACCAGCTCAAGCAGGCGCTGTTGATGAACCCGCACGACATCGACGGCCTCAAGGATGCCGTGATGCGAGCGGTCAAAATGTCCCCCAGGGAATCAGCCCGCCGCATGCGTGCCATGCGCAAGCAGATCCTGGACCATGACGTCGACCACTGGTCGGCTGACTTCCTGAACGCCCTCAACGAGAAAGTGATCCGCGATGACTCCTGAGGCAGAGCACACCGGAGAGGCCGGCCGCACCCGGCTGACGCTGTCCCCCGAACTGCTGGAGGCCGTACACCGCATCGCCGGCACGGAGCACCTGCTGGTGGCCATGGACTTCGACGGCACCATCTCCCCCATCGTGGACCACGCCGGGGACGCGCGCCCGCTCCCCCGCTCGGCTGCCGCCTTCGCCGAGCTGAGCTCTTTACCGCGTACGTCGACGGCACTCATCTCCGGGAGGGCGCTGGACAGTCTGCGCGCGGTCGCCTCCCCGCCGGAGGAGACCCTGCTGATCGGCAGCCACGGCGCCGAGGCGTGGCTAGGTCCGGGCTCTGCACCGCTGACCCTCGACCCCGCGCAGCTGTCGCTCCTCGACGAGGTCAGGGGGGTCGTGACGGAGATCGTGGCGCTTGCCCCCGGCACAGTCCTGGAAGAAAAGCCTGCCGGCGTTGTGCTGCATACGCGCCTGGCGGCGGACGACGTTGCAGAGGATGCCGTCGCGGCTGCCCGCGCCGCACTCCAGGACCGCCCGGGCGTCTACCTCAAGAACGGAAAACGGGTCCTTGAGACATCCGTGGTGCACGCGTCCAAGGGCGAGGGCGTCGACTTCCTGCGCCAGGCCACCGGCGCCACCGGCGTGCTTTTCGCGGGCGATGACACCACCGACGAGGACGCCCTGGCCCGCCTCGGGGAGCACGACGTCGGCGTGAAGGTGGGCCTCGACTTCACCCAGGCACAGTTCCGGGTGGAGGCGCCGGTGCACATCGCAGAACTCCTCGAGGCGCTGCTGCGCGAACGCCGGCAGGCCGTCACCCCCGGATAGGCCGCGGAAGCCCCTGTGAGGCATCTCATCTGTGACGTCCGTAACATTTTGTCCGATTCGCGATAAATCTGACATACTCTTCTTGTGATGTGGCGCACAGGAACCGTGCGGCGTCACTAGATGCTCCTCGGCCTCGGCCGGGGAGTCATCATGTAGGGCACAACTGAATTACATGAACCATTCACTACGGATCGTCCGGCACGTACCTGCCGGTGAAGGGATTGATAACTGTGGCAACAGTTACTTTTGACAACGCTACTCGTCTGTACCCGGGCACAGATAAGCCCGCTGTTGACAAGCTCAACATCGAAATCGCCGACGGCGAATTCCTGGTCCTCGTTGGACCCTCCGGTTGCGGTAAGTCCACCTCCCTGCGCATGCTCGCAGGCCTCGAGGACGTCAACGCCGGCCGGATCCTCATTGGCGACCGCGACGTCACCGACGTTCCGCCGAAGGACCGCGACATCGCGATGGTTTTCCAGAACTACGCCCTGTACCCGCACATGACCGTTGCGGACAACATGGGCTTCGCCCTCAAGATCGCCGGCGTCAGCAAGGAAGAGCGCGCCGAGCGGGTCCGCGAAGCCGCAAAGCTCCTGGACCTTGAGCAGTACCTGGACCGCAAGCCGAAGGCACTCTCCGGCGGTCAGCGCCAGCGTGTTGCAATGGGCCGCGCAATCGTGCGTAACCCGCAGGTCTTCCTCATGGACGAGCCGCTCTCCAACCTGGACGCCAAGCTCCGCGTGCAGACCCGTACCCAGATTGCTTCCCTCACCCGCCGCCTGGGCGTCACCACCGTTTACGTGACCCACGACCAGGTTGAGGCCATGACCATGGGCGACCGCGTTGCGGTGCTCAAGGACGGTCTCCTCATGCAGGTGGACACCCCGCGCAACCTGTACGACCGCCCCAAGAACGTCTTCGTTGCAGGCTTCATTGGCTCCCCCGCCATGAACCTCCTCGAACTTCCCGTGGTCGACGGCGGCGTCCAGTTCGGCGGCACCGTTTACCCGGTACCGCGCAACATCCTCGAAGAGGCACACGGTGCCACTGTCACCCTGGGCAGCCGCCCCGAAGACCTCGAGACCGCACCCCAGGGCGAAGGCATCCAGGTTGAGGTCGACGTCGTCGAAGAACTCGGCGCCGACGCTTACGTCTACGGCCACACCACGCTGGACGGGAAAAGCCACGACATCGTGGCCCGCGTCGACGGCCGCCGCCCCCCGATGAAGGGCGAGTCCCTCTGGGTCCGTCCGCAGTCCGGCCACGTGCACCTGTTCGACACCAAGACCGGCGAGCGCCTGGGCGACTAGCAGTCCAGTCCCGGTGGTTGAGCTTGTCGAAACCACCGGAGCGACTGTCCCAGCCAAAACCCGACGGCGGTCCTCCCCTAAACCGGGAGGGCCGCCGTCGGGCTTTAACCGCTGTCCCTTTTTAGGCACCCCCTGCAAAATACGGAAGAATTGAGCCATGACCGAGGAACACAACGCGCAGTGGCACGATGAACCCACCGACTACGGGCAGATCGGCAAACTGCCGCGGTTCGAAGCGGCCAGCGCGAACGACGACAAGGCAGCCTCGGTCGCAAGCAACCTGAACATCACGGCCGCTGCCGCCGACCCGGAACTCCTCGACCTGCCCTGGCACATAGCGCTCGAAGACTGGCCGGCGGAAAACCTGGCCGCGCTCCCCCGCGGTATCTCCCGGCACATTGTGCGCTTTGCGCACCTCGGCGGCTCCGTCATCGCCATCAAGGAAACGTCCGAGCACGTGGCCCGCCACGAGTACCACATGCTCCGCAAGCTCGCCCGGCTGGATGTGCCCTGCGTGGAGCCCGTCGCTGTCATCACCGGCCGCACCACCCCCGACGGCCGTCCCCTGAACCCGGTCCTCGTGACCCGCCACCTGAAGTTCTCCATGCCGTACCGCGCGCTCTTCTCGCAGATGCTGCGCAAGGACACGCTCACCCGGCTCATCGACGCCCAGGCGCTGCTGATGGTCCGCCTGCACCTCATCGGCTTCTACTGGGGCGACGTCTCGCTCTCCAACACCCTCTTCCGCCGGGACGCCGGCGCCTTCGCCGCCTACCTGGTGGACGCCGAAACCGGCGAACTGTACCCGGACCTCTCCACCGGCCAGCGCGAGTACGACCTGGAGATCGCCCGCGTCAACATCGCCGGCGAACTCATGGACCTCCTCGACGGAGGGCTGATCGAGGAGAAGGTGGACCCCGTGGCCACCAGCGAACTCATCATGGAAAGCTACCGGCGCCTGTGGACGGAGCTGACCGCCAAGGAATCCTTCGAACTGGGCGAGCGCTGGCGCGTCGGCGCCCGCATCCGCCGGCTCAACGAGCTCGGCTTCGACGTCGAAGAGTACGCCATCAAGACCACCCAGAACGGCTCCACCATCCAGCTGCAGCCCAAGGTCGTCGACGCCGGCCACCACATGCGGCGTCTGCTGCGCCTGACCGGCCTCGACGCCCAGGAGAACCAGGCCCGCCGCCTGCTCAACGACATGGACACCTTCCGGGCCGACAACAACCCGGAGATGGACGAGGAATACAGCGCGCACCTCTGGGTCAGCCAGATCTTCGAGCCGATCGTCCGTTCCATCCCCCGCGACCTCTCCGGAAAGCTCGAACCCGCCGAAGCCGTGCACGAGGTGCTGGAGCACCGCTGGTACATGTCCGAAAAGCAGGAACGGCACATCCCGCTGGCCGAGGCCGTCCAGTCCTACATCGACTCGATCCTGCGCCACCGCCGCGACGAGGCCGCCATCATGCTGAACCCGGACACGGAGCTGCTGAAGATCCTTGCCGTGGAGACCGAGGAGTCGCGGTACGGGGCCGATGAGACCGAGGACGAGTATCCCGACGTCGACGACTGAGGCGCTGCGTTGACTACCCTAATCCGTGCCGTCCGGCCGTGGGGACAGTCGCTGAGCGATGTCCTCATTACGGACGGCAAGATTGCGGTCATCGAACCGCATGACCCGGCGAGACCGGCGGCAGCCTCCGCCACAGGTGCGGGGCCTGCGGGCTCCGCAACAGACGCCCAGGCGTCGACCGTCGTCGAAGGCCGCGGCAGGCTGCTGGTGCCGTCCTTCTCCGACGTCCACGTCCATCTGGACTCCACCCGCATCGGGCTGCCGTTCCGCGAGCACACGGGCGGGCCGGGCGTGTGGACCATGATGATGAACGACCGGCTGAACTGGCGCAACGCCGAAGTCCCGCTGCAGGAACGCATCAACAATACCCTCGGCCGAATGATCGCTCGGGGCACCACCCGGGTCCGGTCCTACGCCCAGGTCGATGTGGACTGCCGCTTGGAGCGTTTCGACGCCGTCGCGGCGGCTAAGGATCAGTTCAGGGACCGGGCCGACGTCGAGATCATCGCCTTCCCGCAGGCCGGCCTTCTGCGGGAGGAGGGCACCATCCCGCTGATGGAAGAGGCGCTGAAGGCGGGCTCAAACGTCATGGGCGGCATCGATCCGTGCGGTCTGGACCGCGACCCCGCCCGGCACCTCGACGTCGTTTTCGGGCTGGCTGAGAAGTACCAGGTACCCATCGACATCCACCTGCACGAGCCCGGCGAACTGGGTGTCTTCAGCACCGACCTGGTGCTTGAACGCACCCGCGCCCTGGGCATGCAGGGCAAGGTGACCATGTCCCACGCCTACCAACTGGGCAGCGTCTCCGAGGCCACCACGCGCCGGCTGATCGAAGAGTTCGCCGAACTGGACGTCTCCATGGCATCGGTGGCACCGGCAGCAGCCGGCCAGCTCCCCCTCCCGATGCTTGCCGAGGCCGGCGTCCGGGTGGGCCTTGGCGAGGACGGCCAGCGTGACTACTGGTCCCCGTATGGAAACACGGACATGCTGGACCGCACCTGGCAGCTGGCCTTCACGCACGGCTTCCGCAGGGACGAACTGATCGGGCACTGCCTTGCCATCGCCACGGTCGGCGGCGCCAGCGTCCTGGAGCCGTCAGCGACACGGCTCAATGGCACGGCGCACCGCCCCGGCCTTGAGGCGGGCGATCCTGCCGAGCTGCTGCTGCTCGACGGCGAGACGGTGGCCTCCGCGGTCATGGACCGGGGCACCGACCGCACCGTGATCCACCGCGGCAGGGTTGTCGCCGAAGGCCTGGAGCTGGTCTAGGTCTGCGGGGGGCTTTAGCCGCCCTCCGTTAGATAGCCTTGCCCGGGTTCAGGATACCGGCGGGATCGAAGAGGTTCTTGACCCGGCGCTGCAGCTCGCGGAGCGGCTCCGGCTGCTCGAGGCCCAGCCAGCGCAGCTTGTACTGCCCCACACCGTGCTCGCCCGTGATGGTCCCGCCCATCTCCAGGGCTGCAACGATGGACGCGTCGAGTGCCTTATTCAGGCGAAGCATGGCGCCGGCGTCCACCTCATCGTTCACACGGTCAATCCAGAATGTCGGATGCAGGTTGCCGTCTCCGGCGTGGGCCACCACCTTGAGACTGACCCCGTGCACCTCGGCCAGGGCCTCGAGTGCCGCCACGTAGTCCACCAGCCTGGACCGCGGCACGGCAATGTCCTCGCCCACGCGGTACTCGTCATCCACTTCGACGCCCCTGCTGTTGCGCCGCAATTCCACCAGCTGTTCCGCCTCCGCACTGGCCTCGGTGGTGACCACGGCACCGCCGCCCGCCAGCACTTCACGCACGACGTCGGCCTCCGCCGCCGCCCCGAAGCCGTCCGTCTGGACCAGGAGCAGCGAGGCTCCCCGCGACGCGAGGTCCGAGCCGTGCAGCTCGTCCAGCTGGGCCAGCGATCCGCCGTCGAGCAGTTCCATAATGGCCGGCTGCACGCGGGCCCTGCCGACGGCGAGCACACCGGCCGCCGCCTGCCGGAAGTCAGGGTAGAACGCGGCGATGGTGTGCACCTTGCGGGGCAGGTACTTCAGCCGGACCGTCGCGCCGACCACGATTCCCAGCGTGCCCTCCGACCCCACGAACAGTCCGGTCAGGTCGTAGCCGGCCACGCCTTTGAAGGTCTGGTGCCCGGTATGCAGGAGCGAGCCGTCCGCGAGAACCACGTCAAGGGCCAGCACGGAATCACGGGTCACGCCGTACTTGGCGCACCGCAGCCCGCCGGCGTTGGTGGCCACGTTGCCGCCGACGGTGGAGATCCTGAAGCTAGCGGGGTCCGGAGCGAACATGAGCCCGTGCGCCGCGGCGGCGTCGTTCAGGTCGGCGTTGATAACGCCGGGTTCGACGACGGCGGTCTCGTCGTCCGCGTTGACCTCCAGAATGCGGTTCATCCGTTCCAGGCCAAGGACAACGCAACCCTCGCTGGCGTGGGCGCCTCCCGAGACTCCAGTCCCGGCGCCGCGGGGCACCAGCGGCACGTTCCGGGCAGCACAGGCTCTGACCGTCGCCTGGACGTCATCGACGGACTCCGCCAGAACCACGGCGGCCGGCAGCCTGTAGTCCACCACGGGGGCCTGGTCCACCGCATAAACAGCGAGTGCGGCGTCGTCCCGGAGTACCTTCCGCGGCCCCAGGATTGATGTCAGTTCGTCGGCGATGCTGCCCATGGGTCTCCCGTTCAGTCACTTTGCTTCAGTCTAGATGTCACCTGGGCCACACACCTGCCCCTTTGGCTCAGTCGCAGGAGGAACTACAGCGACCGATTCTGGAAGCGTTTCCAATCCCGTCTCTTGGCGTGACCACATTGCTGCACTCCATGACCTCAATTGTCAATCGCTTGAACTGTGTAAGCGCTTTCATTTATGCTTGGCCACCCATAGGATGGCGCAATGTCTGTTGACTCGTTTCTGCACTCGGCGTCACCGCTGGCTGGCGCCCTGACGCCCATCCACGCCCCCGACAACGCGCACGGCTGGTGGCGATCAGCTGTCATTTACCAGGTGTACCCGCGCTCCTTCCGGGACATGAACGGCGATGGAATCGGTGACCTCGCGGGGATCACTGCCGAGATGCCGCAGCTTGCCGAGCTCAACGTGGACGCTGTCTGGCTTTCGCCCTTCTACCGCTCACCGCAGCGCGATGCCGGGTACGACGTCAGCGACTACTGCGACGTCGATCCAATCTTCGGCACGCTCGGGGACTTCGACGGCATGGTGGCTGAGGCGAACCGCTTGGGCTTGCGCGTCATCGTGGACTTGGTCCCTAACCACTGCTCCGACCAGCACAACGATTTCCAGACGGCGCTGGCTGCCGGCCCGGACAGCCCTGAACGGGACATGTTCATCTTCCGCGACGGCCAGGGTGCCGAGGGTAATGAGCCACCCAACAACTGGGAGTCGCACTTCGGTGGCTCGGCCTGGACCCGTATCACCGAACCTGACGGCGCCCCGGGCCAGTGGTACCTGCACCTCTTCGATTCATCGCAGCCGGACTTCAACTGGGACAACCAGGCCGTGCATGACGAGTTCGAACGCATCCTGCGCTTCTGGCTGGACCGGGGCGTCTCCGGCTTCCGCGTTGACGTGGCCCATGCCCTGGTCAAGGCCCCGGGCCTTCCCGCCTGGAGCGGGCGCGCGGACGGCAGCAGCTCCGACAATTTCCCCGGACACGAGGCACCGATGTTCGGCCAGCCGGCCCTGCACGACATCTACCGTGCATGGCGCGGGATTCTTGAGGAGTACGGTCCCGACCGCATTCTCTGCGCGGAAGCCAACGTGGACCCCCTGCCGCGGCTGGCCCACTGGGTCCGGCCCGACGAAATGCACCAGGCCTTCAACTTTCCCTACCTCCATGCGGGGCTGGACCTCCATCGCCTGCGCCACATCGTCACTGAGTCCTTGACGTCCCTGGATGCCGTGGGTGCCCCCAGCACCTGGGTGCTGTCCAACCACGACGTCGTCCGGCACGCCACCCGCTTCGGGTACGACTGGTCCGGGCCGCGGGACGGCGACGGCATCGGCCCTCGCGACCCCCAGCCGGACGAGGAGCTGGGCAGGACCCGGGCCGCGGCGGCGTCCCTATTCATGCTGGGGCTCCCCGGCGGCGCCTACCTGTACCAGGGCGAAGAGCTTGGACTGCCTGACGGCATCGATATCCCGGACCACCAGCGGCAGGACCCGACCTTTGCGCGCACCGGCGGCGCCCGGCTGGGACGCGACGGATGCCGGGTCCCGCTGCCGTGGAAGGCTTCCGAGCTGCACAGCGGCTTCGGCGACGGCGACGCGCCCTGGCTCCCGCAGCCGGAGAGCTTCGCCAAACTGGCGCGGGACGCCCAAGCCGGGGACCCGTCGTCGCACTTGAACCTGTACCGCCGCATGCTGACTGTCCGCCGAGAACTGGACCTTGGGCGCGGTTCCCTCGCCTGGGCGGAGGAATGGTGCACCGGGTCGTCCCTGGCATTCCTCAACGGGGACGTTCTGGTGGTCATGAACTTGGGTCCTGATCCTCTGGAACTGCCCGCCGGCGAGGTTGTGCTCCGCAGTTCGTCGGGCTCGGCCCCTGGCGACGAGGACCAGCGGTTTGGCCTGGGCTCGGGGGAAACCGTGTGGCTGCGGATTTCTGCAGGGGCAACGGCGAGCTGAGACATGGCTGGCATCAAGGACGTTGCGGAACGGGCCGGGCTTTCCATAGCCACCGTTTCACGTGCCTTGAGCGGCAGGGGCCATGTGTCGCCGGCGAGCCGCGAGCGTGCCCAGGCCGCCGCGGCCGAGCTCGCCTTCGTGCCCTCCTACCAGGCATCCAGCCTCGCCTCCGGCCGTACCCGCAACATCGGCCTCGTGGTCCCCACGGTCCGCCGCTGGTACTTCGCCGCAGTGGTGGAGGGCGTATCAGCAGCTCTCCTCGACGCCGGCTATGACCTGACGCTCTACAACATCACGGAGGGGGCGGTCCGGCGCCGGAGCATTCTCCAGGACTTCCTGCTACGGAAACGCGTGGATGCGGTCATCGCGGTAGCACTGGCGCTGACGGAGGACGAGATCGGCCAGATGCTGGCCATCCAGCGGCCGCTCGTGGGCATCGGCGGACCCTTGCCCGGAGCCTCCACCATCCGCATAGACGACCATGGCCTGGCGGAGTCGGCAGTCAACCACCTGATCCGTCTCGGCCACAGCCGGATCGCGCACATCACGGGCGACTCGGTGTACGAGCAGGACTTCAAGATCCCGCGCACGCGGCGTGCAGGCTATGAGAAGGCGATGACGACTGCAGGACTACCCGTGCGGCCGTCATGGGTGGTCACGGCGGACTTCACCATCGAGGGTGCCTACGCCGTGGCACGGGACCTGCTGGGTGGAACTTCGGAACGGCCAACCGCAGTCTTTGCAGCCTCAGACGAAATGGCGATCGGAGCCATCCTGGCGGCCAGGGACTTTGGACTCAGGGTACCTGAGGACTTGTCCGTCATCGGCCTGGACGGGCATGAACTGGGCGAACTGTTCGGCCTGACCACGATCGATCAGGATCCGGGCGGCCAGGGAGCCTTGGCTGTGCGCCTGCTGCTGGACGGGTTCGACGGCGGAACGGACCGGCCCGTTGTGAACGACGAATACCCGACGCGGCTAGTGGTTCGGCGGAGCACCGCGGTACCCCCGTCCTGAGACGCTATTCCTAGAACCGGCCGGCTTACTCTGAAGCGCCGCCCATGAACCTCACGTACCGTTGAAGAACTTCCGGCCAGTCCTTCGCCCAGGCGGCACGGGTGCCGGCCGGATCCTCGGCACCTTCCCAGCCGTCATGGACGACGCGCAGTTCGGTGCCTTCCTCCACGCCCCGGAACACAACACGAAGCTCAGTGGACCACAAAGCGGTGCTGCCCGGGTACCACGACGCGTGGAAGGACAGCGGAGGCTGCCAGTCGTCAATGGTGCCCCAGATGGTGCTCCGGCCGTCATCGGCGGTCTCCAGGATCAGGTTCTCCTCGAACTCCACGTGCGAGCCCGGCCCATACACACTGTTCGACTCCATGGGCCACCAGAGATGCGTGTGGTCTGTAAACCCCATGAAAGCGCGGGACACAGGCCCGGGGACAACAGCGGTGCAGATGACGGGGTCCGGGCTAACTGCGGGCTCAGGCGCTTCGTTGCCTGCGGCGTGGCTGAAGAGATTTTCCATGGCTACCAACTCTACCGGCTCCCCAACCCGACGCTTCCTCACATCCCGTCGCCCCAACCCCGACGCTTCCTCACATCCCGCCGCCTCAACCCGGACGCTTCCTCACATCCCGCCGCCTCAACCCGGACGCTTCCTCACCGTTGGCGGGAGACTGCGGAAGCGTTGGGGGAAAAGCTGCAGGAGGTGAGGGAGGGTCGGTGAAAAGGCTACGGGATGTGAGGGAGGGTTTTGGTGGCCCGGGATTGGCAGGCCTGT